>NZ_JCASNH010000002.1:0-1283331 GCF_059683565.1 Williamsia sp. Y721
CTCACCCGTTCGCCACTAATCCACCAGCAAGCTGGCTTCATCGTTCGACTTGCATGTGTTAAGCACGCCGCCAGCGTTCGTCCTGAGCCAGGATCAAACTCTCCATGAAAATCCTCTAAAACCACCCCCGAAGGAGCGAGTTTCAAAAAAATCTGTTCTGAAGAGATTTTCAAATCCCAACCAAACAAAAACTGACACCACCACAGGACTCAAAACCTGCGATGGGATCAAAAAACTAACTTTAAATGCCGGCACCATATCCTGCCCACCAGACCAAACCCCGGAATGGGATTTCGTCACCGTGACAGACATACAGCACCTAAATTGGCACTAACAATCCATCGACACACTATCGAGTTCTCAAAGAACACACCCACAACCAACTTCGACACACACACTGTGGCGCCATCCTGGAAGGGATATTTTGTTGTATCTAACAGGCCGTCTCCGTCTCGGAGGCAACTTTTCAAGCTTACCCGACTCGCATCCGGTCCGCAACTCGCTGCTCTCGCAGTCCGCCACCACCCGCGTTTGAACCCTCCACCGAAAAGCGGAGCACATTCAAACTATGGGCGGTCAACGTTGTTCCTTCAGGAAAAGACTTCCCTGTCGGTGTTCTCGGCCCCCGGCTTCCTGCTCTCCGGCGCCTCACTCGCTGACTTGAAGAAAGTTACGGGAACCGGACACCTACCGTCAAATCGCCTGGTCCGAGCGGTGTTTGGATGAATCGCCGCAGACCAGAGGCACGCAGGTGCTCGTGACGGTCGGCCCCGAACCTTCTGTGACCGTGGCCACTGGGCCTCAGGCGCGATTCTGGTTGCGACATCTGCCCTCATCCAACCTCCACCGGTCCCGCCCGGGCGCTCGACCGAGCATCTCGAAGTCCGAAAGCACCTATCTGCACTGCGACCTGGGCGGTGACCACGACGTCACCGCCCAGCACGCGGCACTTTTGGAGCGATGCAGACATCCGAGAAGCAATGTCTCGCGCGGCCCCGCACGGATCGGGCTCCCCCATCACCAACCGTTGCGCCGCGGCCAATGCCGCAAGGTCGGCGGCCGACTGTGACTGATGTCGGGCCGAAATCGCCGCTCCCACATACACAATCAGCACGACCACAGCGACCAGCGCCGCGATGACCATCGCCCCGATCACCGTCGCCGAGCCGCGCTCGTCGCGCACGAGGTTCACGGATCCGCTCCGATCGGCTCTATTGCGGCCACCGCGGTGGCGCCCACGTCGACCATCGTCAACAAGGGGACCGACACCCGGACCCGTGCCTCCACCACCTCCCCCTCAGTGCGAAGGGACACCGAGGCACCCCTGGGAGCCACCTGCCTCCCTACATCCCTCGCCTTGGCCGAATCTCCCTGTGCGGCAACGCGTGCAACCTCTCGGGCCGCATCGATACATCGAATATGGGTTGCCATTGCCGCCACCCCGACCACGGAGATCACCACAACCGCGACAATCGAAGCGATGGCGAACGCCGCTTCGACCGTCACCATCCCCCGGTCGTCTGCCGGCAACCCCCGCCGCCGCATGGATCAGCCGACCGCGGTCTGCAGCGCCTTGTCGATGATCCCCGTCAGCGCAGCGACGATGTTGTCACCGGTGACCACTGTGTAGAGGATCGCGCCGAAGGCCGCGGCAGCGATCGTGCCGATCGCATATTCAGCGGTGCTCATTCCGCTGTCGTCGGTCATCAGAAGTGCCGCCCTGACCTGGGCCTCTCGAATCATCCTGTTGAACATGGTCATTTCCCTCCCCTATCCGTGCCGCGGAGTATCCGCGGCAGGTCTCACATCAGCCCGCCGCCGAAGACCGGTCCGGCAAGCCCGATGACCACCGGCACGATTCCCAGGCACACGAACGCCGGCAGAAAACACAAACCCAGTGGTCCGCTGATCGCCACACCCGCACGTTCGGCTCCAGCTGCCGCCCGATCCTGGGCGTCGGCTCGTCTGCTCTCCGCCAGCTCGGCCAGCCCACGGACCGGAGATGAGCCGGCCCGCGCGGATCGCCGAGCCATTGAAGCCAGTGCCTGTACTGCTGGGTCTGCATTGTCGGGAACCGCCCATGCCTGCATCGGGTCAGCACCCAGTGCGAGCAGATCCGCAGCCTGGGCGAGTGCGCGTGCAAGTGCAGGAGGTGCCGATTGCGACACCACCCTCGCCGCCATACCGACCGGCAGTCCAGAGCGCAGGCACACCGCAAACAGGTCGTAACCTGCGGCTGCAGCAAACGGATCGTCGGCAGGGGTCTTGGCGCCCAGCCAACGCGGCTCCCGGTTGCGTTCACGCCGGGCCGGCGGACCGACAACCCGGTAGGTGATCCACTCCGGTCTGGGCCACACGACAATCGCCACCGCGCAGACCAGAGCTGCCACCACCCACCCGGTCATGACCCCGCGACCTTTCCGACAATGCGCCTCGACCACAACAAACCCGCGCAGACAAGACCGACGCCGACAACCAGGAGGATCCCTCCGAGGCCGGACCCGAGCAGGACCGACAACGGCGAGGCACCAATCGCCTGCCCGAGACCGATACCCAGCACCGGCAGCAGGGCCAGCACCATGGCGGTCGCTTTGGCCCCGGCGAGGGAGGCCCGCGTCCGATCCCGAAATCTGCTGCGTGCGAGCAAGTCTGATCGCACGGAGGTCAACAGTTCGGCAATCGGCAGACCGTACCGTTCGGCTGTTCGCCATGCCACCGCCACCCGAGACCAGGCCTGCGGGTCACGGACGTGTGCCTGCTCGATCCCACCTGCGACGTCGCCGCCCAGCATGGACCGTCCGGCCATCGTCGACAACGTCTCGGCAACGGCCGACCGCGGTCCACCTCCGGCGTCTTCGGCTGCCTGTCGGCAAGCGTGCGCAGGATGGGCGCCGACATGTAACTCGGCGATCATCACCTCGAGCGCAGCGAGCAGTGCGGCCAACTCGTCGACCACCTCCGCCTCGCGTCTCCTGGCCCGAAACAGCAGGTAGGCCATGCCCGACGCCATGGAAGTGGCAATACCGGCAGATATCCCGACAACCAGAAGAACTGCGACCGGGACCCCGAAGGCCGCAACGGCGACAACGTCTTCAGTGGACCTGCGGCGCCGAACGCCCCGGGCACCGTCCAAAGAGAGTGTCCGGACCTGCGCTCGAGTCCGCGGCCAGAGCAGCAGCGTCAGCGCCACCGCTGCGAGCACCGCGCTCATCGAACGAGCCTGCTGTCGAGGAGCGCGGCCAGGTCGGCGGCGGCAGCGGTGAAACCACCACGGCGACGCCACACCGCTTCGACGTGCACCAAACCGTCGGCACCGCGGCGCAGCATCCCGATCTCCCCGACCCCGCGGGCACCGTTCGCGTCGCGGAACACACCGATCACGACCGAGATGGCTGCCGCGAGCTGGCTGTGGAGCGCAGGCCGGTCCATGCCACCGAGCGCGGCGAGCGCTTCCATCCGGGCCGGGACCTCGGCAGTGGAGTTGGCGTGCAGCGTTCCGGCGCCGCCGTCATGGCCGGTGTTCATCGCGGTCAGCAGATCAACCACTTCAGCGCCACGCACTTCACCGACCACGATCCGATCCGGACGCATCCGCAGCGCTTGGCGCACCAGCGCACGGACCGGAACCTCGCCCGCCCCTTCGACATTGGGGGTTCGGGCGACCAGTCGCACCACGTGTGGATGTTGCGGGGCCAGCTCCACGGCATCTTCGACGCAGAGAATGCGTTCGGCCGGATCGACGCGACCGAGCAGTGCCGACAGCAGGGTGGTCTTTCCGGCGCCGGTCCCGCCGACAACCAGGAACGCGAGCCGAGCATCGATGATCGCTTCCAGCAGAGTCGCGGCTTCCTCTGCGATGGCACCGGATGACACCAGTGCGTCCAGGTTCTGGGTTGCCGGCCGCAGGACTCGCAACGACAGGCAGGTTCCGTCCACGGCAATCGGCGGGATCACCGCGTGCAGGCGAACGCTGTACCCACGTCGACCGAGTCCGGACAGCTGACCATCAACCCAGGGCTGCGCATCATCGAGTCGTTTGCCTGCGGCCAGGGCCAGCCGCATGGCCAGTCGCCGGACCGCATCGTCGTCTTCGAATTCGATGTCCGACAAGCGAAGTCCGCGCCCCTGATCAACCCAGACGGCCCGCGGACCCACAACGAGAATGTCGTTGACGCCAGGACCGGCCAGGAGATCCTCCAGTCGGCCTGCACCCACCAATTCGGTCTGCAGAAAGCGCAGCGCGTCGAGAAGATCGGTGTCACCGAGCACACCACCGGCCTCGGCCCGGACCACCGCGGCCATCACCTCGGGCGTCGGGTCCTGGGCGGTGGCGGCCAACCGTTCGCGGACCCTCGTCAGGAGTTGGCTGCGGTTGGACGCCGTCACCGGGCTCGGTTCACTCATCGCACAGCCCCCCGCAGCGTCTCGGCGCGCTCGAGGACCGTCGCCGCACAGCGCCGCAACGGCGAGCGCCGCGCCAACAGCAGTCCGCCGGACTCGAGGTCGCGGGCAAGCCGGGAATCCGCGCGGGTGGCGGTGAGCAGCGGCAATCCCACCACCTGCGCCACCTGACCGGCACGAAGTCCACCCGGAGACGGCCCGCGCACCACCACCTCGATCCGACCTGCCCGCGCCCGAAGCCTGGCCGCCATCTCACGTCCGGCGGCACATGCCCGGATCGAGGCGCCACAGACCAGGACAACCAGATCGGCCGCCTCCACGACGGCCGAGACCACCTCGTCGGCACGCCGCGGTACGTCCACGACCACGACGTCACCGTTTGCTCGGGCAGCGTCGATCGCGGCAAGCGCCGCCTCTGGCCGGACCGGCGCAGGCGTACCCCGCCGACCGGCCAGGATGGCCAGACCTCCGCGGGCATGGGGCAATGCGGTGTGCAGTGATTCGGCAACAACCTGCCCGCTCTCCAGTGTGAGTTCCTGCCACCGCAACCCGGGATGATCCTCGACGCCGAGCAGCAGGTCCTGACCTCCGCCGAGTTCATCGAGGTCGAGCAGCAGAGCGCCGTGGCCGCGTTCACACGCGATCAACCCGATACCGGCGGCAAGTGTGGACGCACCGGCCCCACCGTGGCCGGCGATCACTGCGATGGCGACGCCCGCCGGGCCGGTGGGTCGCCGGATCCTCGACAACGCCTGAACCACCGCGTGCTCGTCATCCGGAAGCACGAATCCGTGGCCGGCCCCGAGCGCCAGCGCGCTCCGCCACATGTTCGGGCCGTCTCCGGTGACACCGACGACCATCAGCCCGTTGCGGCGGGGCAAACCGGCCGCGAGGGTCTCCTCAACGGTCGACGCGTCGACAAAAATGGCTGTCGCCTCAGCCCATTCGCGTCGGCAACGATCGGGACGTGCACGAATCACGTGATAGCCGGATGCGGCCGCGACACGCTCGATATCGTCGGCCATTTCGGGCGACACCATCGCCAGTACCCGGGGAGCTTCGGTCATGCCTCACTGTGGCGCTGGTTGCACCGTGACATCGCCCGAAACCACCGGTTCGAGCGGTGGTTGTGAATAGATCTCCGCACTGTGGACAATTGCCCAAAAGACGACAAAACCGCTGGTAGAGCAAGTGGTGAGCGTGTGGGTCAGACGACCGAAAACCCCCAGATATGGGGACGACCCCGGCCAGGGGGGGAGGAGGCCAGGGTCGTCGCGTTCAGCCCCGGGGGGTCGGGCTGAAAGCCCCGGATCTCGTCCGGGTAAGTACGACTATACACAAGAATCCATGATTGATTGCAACTTCAACCAATCGCCTTACTTCGTTCATCCCGCGGCGCACGGACTTCCAATGGAGTAACCCGAACAATTGAATCTTCGCCTCGTGCGCGGCCCGGACGTACCCTCGACGAGTGACAGCATTCCGGCCGACCGAAGAGGGCTCGCAGCACTCGGCCAGCGCCCCGATCGCCGCCTTTTTCGACCTCGACAAGACGATCATCGCCAAGTCCAGCTCGCTGGCATTCTCCCGCCCGTTCTTCGATCAGGGTCTGATCAATCGGCGGTCGGTCCTCAAATCGTCGTATGCGCAGTTCATGTTCCTGCTGTCGGCGGCAGACCATGATCAGGTCGAGCGGATGCGCAAACACGTCACCGAGATGTGTACCGGCTGGGACGTCGAGCAGGTCTCCTCGATTGTCCGCGAAACACTGCACGACATCGTGGACCCGCTCGTCTTCGCCGAGGCCGCCGATCTCATCGCCGGTCACAAGGCGCGCGGCCATGACGTGGTGATCGTGTCGGCTTCGGGCGCCGAGATCGTCGAGCCCATCGGAGAGATGCTCGGCGCCGACTATTCGATGGCCAGCCGAATGAAGGTCGTCGACGGCAAGTACGCAGGCGTGATGGACTTCTACTGCTACGGCGAGGAAAAGGCGGTGGCGATGAACGACATCTCCAGGGCCGTCGGCTACGACCTCTCGCAGTGCTTCGCGTACTCCGATTCGATCACCGACCTGCCGATGCTCAGCGCGGTCGGCCATCCGACAGTCATCAATCCTGATCGGGGCCTGCGGCGTGAGGCCGCCGAACGCGGGTGGCCGATGCTGTCGTTCACCAAACCGATCTCACTCCGCGATCGGCTCCCGTCAACCCCTTCACCAAAGGTGACTGCTTCTGCTGCAGTCGGTTTGAGCGCATTGGCGGCCGGCGCACTGACCTATACGATCCTGCAGCGCAAACGGCACTGAGTCCGGGACGGCGGTTGCAAATATGTTCAGCCGCAACGGATGAATGAATCCTCGAATTCGTGCCGGGGAACACTTGATGTGACTGTGGTCACGGTGTACAAAGTAGTTACGGAAAGCGCGGAACGCCAAGTGCGGGCCGGAAGAGAAGGTACGGACTCCTGACCGCGCACTCCCAGCACGGATAGCGAGCACCCACGCGAAGCACGCCGCGGGAGGCTACAGGTAGTGGACCTGCAAGATCCGCACCGAGTTCAACTGAGTTCCTTTGGGTGGGAGCGCATTTGGACAAGACGCCGGAACACTTGCCGAGGTCATCCCACACAACCACAAAACGCACGCATGTGTAACTCGGATCCGTGCTAGCGGGCGGCGATCTGACCCCACGTTCTAAAACGTCGGGCCAGAGAGCCGTCCGCAGCGCGTTGTCTGCCGCTTTTACTTTCTCGGACGCGCCGCTTCTGCGATCGACATCGCTTCGGCAGCACCGGCTTCCAGCGCTTCACAGCTGAGCAGCAACCACAACCTGATTGCCTCGGAATCACCCGTACCGAATCCCTTCGACAGGTCGCGGTACTCGGAAACCCGCTTGAACCACGTAACCTCGGGGACTCCGAGATTGTGCGGGTCCAGTCCGGTGCCGGCACAGACCAGCCGGGACGCGGCCCGGGCCACCACACCATTGGCGTGCTGAAAGGGTGCGAGCGCCAGCAGCTCGGCATGCACCACAGCTGCGAGCACCGGTGCCGGCGCCTTGGTTGCGCCGGTAACCAGTTGGGCGAGCAAGTCCAGCCTCTGCCCGAGTTCGGCATCGGCGCGCGGCCGACCCAGCAACTGCTGGTCGTCGGTGATGTCGGCGGCGGCGAGCACATGTAGTCGCGCGAGAGTCTGCAACGGCGCACGCATCCAGACCGCAACCATCTGCGGCAGGGAATCACCGTCGAGCGCCTGGGCGACCCTCATCGCGCCTGCGAGTACCGGATCGTCGAAATCTCCATCGCGGACGAGTTCGACACTGCCGCCGTCAATTGCGGCCGACGAACGGCCGGCCCGCCACGACGCCTCGGTGGCTGTTTTGTCCCAGCCGCGCAGGTTGGCGGGGTGTCGGTGTGCGGCGGCCAGCGCATCGCGCGCACGGTCGGCGGCCGTCGCGACGCCCGGCATCTCGAACAGTGGAGCCAGCGGATCGGTCACGACAGATCAGCGTACGCGGCCCACACTCCCGCCAGGATCAGTGCATCTCCCTGTGGTCAGGGCAACGCAAGAGCATGGCCCGCACTCCGCGCCTTCACCACGGCCTCGTGCCGGGTGTGCGCGCCCAGGCGGACCATCGCGGCGCGCAGATAGGTCTTCACCGTGTCCACCGTCAACCCCAGCCGGTCGGCCACCACCCGATTGCCAAAACCCATCGCCACCAGCGACAACACCTCGAGTTGGCGCGGTGTGAGCGGTACTGACGGTTGAGCGGCCGATCGTCCCCCGCCACCGATCTGGTCGACGAGTTCGAGGATCCGCCTGCGAGACTCTTCATCGGTCGACACCGTGGCGATATCGCGCAGCTCATTGCACCAATCGAGCGCAGACGCCTGCGCCTGCTCGGCCTGGGTGCGGGCGGCCAGAGCGGCAACGCGGCGATCGACCTCATCGCGTGTGCTCAGTTCGGTGGCAACCCGAGCCGCTTCGACGGTCAATGCGTTGATCACGTCGTCGCCCATGGGTCCCTGGCCACGCCAGCCGGCATACAAGAGCCCGCGCACCGAACCGTCGACAACTATCGGTGCCGCCGCGAGATCCGTGATGCCCTCACCGAGGATCTGGTCGTCGAAATCGTGGGTGATCTCGTCGGCCGAGCCGTAGTCGCGGAGCAGGATCGCGCGTTTGTTGAGCCAGATGAGTCCGCCGAGGCCGCGCTGCGGGGTCACCCGAATGGTGCGCAGTGCAGAGGTCTTGTGACCGACCGATGTCGTGACCGCGATGGTGTCCTGATCACGCAGGCCCGCGAAAACCACCGGTGTTCCGGTCATCCGACGAAAGCGCGCGCTCGTAGCCCGCACCAGCTCACGATCGCTGGGACGGAGGACCGCGTTGTCACCACTCATGCACTATCCACTTTCGGGGCTATTTCAGTTGATGATGCCGCAGACATGATGTGGTACACAACACAGCGGCAGCCGAACCCGCCCACATCACAGCTGATGACGGCACGCGGACCGGCGGCAAGCGAAAGGGAGACAATGAGCGAAGGCACTGCACAAGCGGTATATCCCCCACCACCGGAGTTCGTCGCGCAAGCAAATGCGGGGCCCGAACTCGAGAAGGCCGCCGAGGCCGACCGCCTGGCCTTCTGGGCCGAGCAGGCGCGCCGCCTCCATTGGGACACGGACTTCACCGACGTCCTCGACTGGTCCGACGCCCCGTTCGCGAAGTGGTTTGTCGGCGGCAAGCTCAACGTGGCCTACAACTGCGTCGACCGCCATGTGGAAGCAGGCAACGGCAGTCGTGTCGCGATCCACTGGGTCGGTGAACCGGGCGACTCCCGCGACGTCACCTACGACCAGTTGCTCGCCGAGGTCTCGCAAGCTGCCAACTACTTCACCGAGATCGGACTGGTCTCCGGTGATCGTGTCGCCATCTACATGCCGATGGTTCCCGAAGCGATCGTCACGATGCTGGCCTGCGCCCGCCTTGGACTGACCCACTCTGTGGTCTTCGCCGGATTCTCTGCCGGTGCACTGCGCTCGCGGGTCGACGATGCCGAAGCGAAACTGGTGGTCACCACCGACGGCCAGTACCGACGCGGCAAGCCTGCACCGCTCAAGGCCGCCGTCGACGAAGCTCTCGGCAGCGGTGACGACGCCGCGAAGTCGGTTGAGCATGTGCTCGTGGTGAACCGCACCGACTCCGACATCAACTGGACCGACGGTCGCGATCAGTGGTGGCACGAGACGGTCGCCAAGGCCGATACCTCGCACACCCCGGAAGCTCACGACGCCGAACATCCCCTGTTCCTTCTCTACACCTCGGGAACCACCGGTAAGCCCAAGGGCATCGTCCACACCTCGGGCGGCTATCTGACCCAGGTCAGCTATACCTTTCACAACGTCTTCGACCACAAGCCCGGCCAGGACGTGTTCTGGTGCGGCGCCGACATCGGCTGGGTCACCGGACACAGCTACCTCGTCTACGGCCCGTTGTCGAACGGTGCCACCGAGGTCGTCTACGAGGGAACTCCCAACTCCCCCAACGAACATCGCCATTTCGAGATCATCGAGAAGTACAAGGTCAGCACCTACTACATCGCACCGACTCTGATCCGGACCTTCATGAAGTGGGGCCGGGAGATCCCCGACGCCCACGACCTGACCTCGCTGCGGCTGCTCGGCAGCGTCGGCGAGCCGATCAACCCCGAGGCCTGGCGCTGGTACCACGAGGTCATCGGCGGCGAGCGCTGCCCGATCGTCGACACCTGGTGGCAGACCGAAACCGGGGCCATCATGATCTCGCCACTTCCCGGGATCACCGCCACCAAACCCGGTTCCGCGATGGCCCCGCTGCCTGGGATCAGCGCGAACATCGTTGACGAAGAAGGTAAATCAGTGGGCGCCGGCGAACAGGGATTCCTGGTCCTCGACAAGCCGTGGCCGGCGATGCTCCGCGGAATCTGGCGCGACGACGAGCGTTTCCGGGACACCTACTGGTCGCGGTTCGCGGACCAGGGCTGGTATTTCGCCGGTGACGGTGCCCGTTACGACGACGATCACGATCTCTGGGTCCTGGGTCGCATCGACGATGTCATGAACATCTCGGGACACCGAATCTCCACGGCCGAAGTCGAATCCGCGCTTGTCGGCCACCACAGCATCGCCGAGGCCGCGGTGATCGGCGCCGCCGACGCGACCACAGGTCAGGGCATTGTCGCGTTTGTCATCCTGCGTCAGGGCCAGGAAGACACCGGCGATCAGCTCGTCAAAGAGCTCAAAGATCAGGTCGCCAAAGATATTTCGCCCATCGCCAAGCCGCGCGAGATCCATGTTGTGCCCGAACTGCCGAAGACGAGGTCCGGCAAGATCATGCGCCGTCTGTTGAAGGACGTCGCCGAGGGCCGGGAACTCGGCGACACCTCAACACTGGTGGACCCGACGGTCTTCGACAACATCCGCCGCGGCAACAACAGCTGAGCGCACCAGTTGTGTCAGGCCCGGGCGACCTCAGGTGTCGTCCGGGCCCACCGCAGCGATTCACGCAGGTCGTGGCGGCGACGAGTCCGTCGGATTTTCCGCATCTGCGCACTATCCGCTGCGTCGCGCCGTGCCATCGCAGCACGCACTTCACGCGCCCGATAGTCCAGGCCGTCGCCGCCACCGAACGGCCACGTCGAGATCACCACAACACCCACACACACCAGGATCCAGAACATCGTCGCTCTCCTTGGTTTCTGTCGGCATCAGGTGGGACACCGATCGGGTACCAAGAACGCTAATCAGAACAAATCCGCAGGTCAGCCACCTCGGGGACGATCTTTCACTCCTACCACCGCAGGTCCGGAGAATCCTCCCCAGGACGGAGGTTTTAACGGACCTCACCCGATAAGATCAACGAGATGCGGTGGTTGACTGCACGGTATGCGCGCACCTTCGCGCTGATGGGGTACCAGTACCCCTGGTACTACATGCTGATCACCGACGTCGCGATACTGGCCGCCGTGAGCGCCGCGACCATACAACGGATCGCTGATCATCCGCACGGCTTGGAATGGTTGTACCTCTCACTTGCGGTGTTCTTCGCAACAGCTCCGCACATCGCCTGCCTGTTCCTCAAGAAGCGGATCGTGTTCACCCCGTTACTCGTTGTGGGAACGGTCATCTCGGTGGCCTTCTTCTGGATGATCCCGGTGTACGCCGATGCCGCGCCACTGCTGCTGGTTCTGGGTGTCACCACCGGCGGGGCGATCAGCACGTGGAAACAGTCGGTCGTCAACATGATCCTGAGCGCCGGTGCCCTGGCGATCGGAATCGCGACCGGAGCGGTTGAGCAGGGATGGTTGATCGCCGCGATGCTGTGTTTCGGTGTCGCAGTGGGCCATCTGATGCAGGCACAGTTGGCGTTGTTGTTGCGGGAGCGTCAGGCCAGGGCCGCGCGACTGCAGCTCGACCGCGTCACCCTCGCCAGCGAAGTACACGATGTGATCGCACACTCCCTCAGCATCGTTCTGCTCAACGTCACCGGCGCCCGGCGGGCGCTGCAGGAGGACAACGACACCACCGAGGCCGTCGCCGCCCTCCTCGATGCCGAACAACAGGGCCGCGCGGCGATGGCCGACATCCGCCAGACCATCGAATTGCTCCGCGCCGACGCCGAACCCGACTCCCCGACACCGGGTCTGAGCGATCTGCACGAACTCGTCTCGACGTTCCGGCGGGCCGGACAGGACATTCGGTTCGACTACGACGATCCCGGTGCGCCCGCCACGAGTGCAACCGAACTCGCGACGTTCCGCATCGTCCAGGAATCCCTGACCAACGCATCGAAACACGCTCCCGGCGCCACCGTTGATCTGAAGGTGCGGCCCGATGCGGCCGGAAGTCTGCACATCACCGTGCGCAACAAGGTCACGCCCGACAACCGTCGCCGACCGGGTGGGTCCGGCCTCAGCGGGATGCGTTCACGAATCGAGCATCTGGGCGGCCGGTTCCATGCGGCGCCGACCGACGACGCCTGGGAGGTCAACGCGGTGTTGCCGTTTGCCACCGACCACCGGACCGGCAATGACCTGCGCGGCACGGCGGTACCCGGTGTCCACTGAGATGCCGCGGATCCGCGTACTCCTGGTCGACGATCAGGACCTGGTCCGATCCGGACTGCGTCGAATCCTGCGCCGCAAAGACGGTTTCGACGTGATCGGCGAATGTTCCGACGGTGACGAGGTGGTCGGCGCCGTGGCAGACCACCGGCCCGATGTGGTCGTGATGGATCTGCGGATGAAGCGGGTCAGTGGGATGGCCGCAACCCGGAGGCTGGCGTCGACAGTCGATCCACCACCGGTCTTGGTGCTCACCACGTTCCGGGACGAAGAGTTGTTGTCGGACGCGCTGCGGGCCGGTGCGGCCGGGTTCGTGTTGAAGGATTCACCCGCCGAAGAGCTGATCCGGGCCGTGCGCATCGTCGCCGAAGGTGAGGCAGTCCTCGATCCGGCGATCACCGCGCGGGTACTCGACACCTATCGGGCTGCGCCGGGCCCGACTGCCGCCGGCGCCTCACTCGATCGCCTGACCTCACGCGAATCGGCGGTCCTGGGCCTGATCGGACGCGGGTTGTCGAACGACGAGATCGCCGCAGAACTGGTGATCTCGGTGGTCACCGTCAAGAGCCATGTCGGCAACGTCTTCCACAAGCTCGGTGTGCGCGATCGGGCTGCAGCGGTGGTCTACGCGTTCGACCACGGAGTGGTCAGTCCCCGCGCCCGCTGAGCACTCCTTCGCAGCGCTACAGCCTCGCGAAGTGTTTGACCGTGTCGGTCTCGATGGTTGCGAAGGTCTTCGCGGAGATCGGCGTCGCGAACTTGGTGGTCTTGGCCATCACCCCCGCGAGTTCGATGGCGAACGACCACGTGAATCGACAGCCGATCGGTGCGGGCTCGACCTCGGTGAGTTCACCGAACGCCTTGAGGCTCGGGACGTTGGCCTGCTCGACGTAGAAGGCGTTGCGGTATCGCCCCGCCTCTGGGTCCTCGTCCCAACAGAAGAATTTCTCCGACAACTTCACGTAGCCGGGGGCCAATTCGGCCGACCGCGTGGTGCCGACGCCGTAAGGTGGCGGCGAGGTGAAGGTGATCGATTTGATGATCCGGCACCAGTCGAGGGTGTTCTGCCTTGTCAGTTCGGCCCACGCCGTGGCGGGGCTGACCGGCAGGTTGACCGAGAACCGGTGGGTGAGCGGGGCGGTCTCGAAGAAGTCGAGACCAAACGGTTCGAGCGGGTACGCGGGCATGATTGCCTTTCGTGAGGCGTTCGTTCCCGGCGGGCGGTGAGGCGATTACAGGATTCGACCAATCGCGCGAGAACGGTCCGATGAGCCTGCGATCAATCCTGGCATGGCAACATAAGAGGCTACAAACCCCGGCGACAAGAAAGCCAAGCGTCCGGGTGGTCTCGGATACTTGTCCGAGGATGGAGGAGTAGCAGTGACTCTGGACGACCGCACCTCGGGAGATGTTCCGAACGTCTCATCGATCCCGTTGTCCGACCCCAATTTGCGCCCCGGTGGTGACCCGAGTGTTGGCGCGCTGGTGAAAGAAGCCACCGCACATCTGTCGACACTGTTCCGCGCTGAAGTGGCGTTGGCCAAGGCCGAACTGACCGGGGAGGCCAAGAAGGCTGCCATCGGCACGGGCCTGATCGTCGTGGCCCTCACTGTCGCGCTCTACGCCAGCCTGTTCTTCTTCTGGTTCCTCGGAGAGCTGCTCTCGGAATGGCTGCCGCGGTGGGCCGCATTCGGCATCGTCTTCCTGATCCTTCTCGTGTTGGCGATCATCACCGGACTTGTCGGGTACATCGTGTTCAAACGGATGACCGGGCCCAAGAAGACCATCGCGTCCGTCCAGCACCTCTCGGACGTGTTGCCTGCAGGCCCTGGTAGCCACGACGCACAGGTTCGCCCCGGCGCCGACCTGCGCAAGCCCAGCCAGCCCGCCAAGGGCTGACATTTGCCTGCCCCGGATCCGTCGACCGTCCGGTTCACGGGATGGCACCACAGCGATGTCCGCGCCAACGGCGTCCGACTACATGCGGTTGAGGCCGCGACCCCGCGGAACGATCGTCCGCTGGTCCTGTTCATGCACGGTTTCGGTGAGTTCTGGTGGAGTTGGCGCCACCAGCTCACAGCGCTCACCGAGGCCGGCTACCGGGCGGTCGCCGTCGACCTGCGTGGCTACGGCGACAGCGACAAACCTCCCCGCGGCTACGACGGCTGGACACTGGCCGGTGACACCGACGGCCTGATCCGGGCCTTGGGTCATACCGACGCGACCCTCGTGGGTCACGCCGACGGTGGCCTGGTCTGCTGGGCCACCGCCGTCCTGCATCCCCGTTCGGTCAAGTCGATGGTGGTGCTCTCCTCTCCGCACCCGCAGGCCCTCAAGACGGCCACGCTGCGCGAACCGAGCCAGCGCAAGGCATTCCTCGGCGGGTTCCTGAAGTCCCAGATCCCCCGGACGGCGGAGCGCACACTCACCGAGGATGACGGCGTGATGGCCGAGATACTCCTGCGCAGACATTCCGGTCCCGCCTGGATCGACACCGAGGACTTCACCGACACCGCGCATCGGAACCGTTCCGCGATCCAGATACCGGGCGTGGCCCATTGCAGTCTGGAATACCAGCGCTGGGCCTTCCGGTCGCAGTTCCGGCCCGACGGGAACCGCTTCCTGGAGCTCATGGACAAACGGCTGCACATCCCGGTTCTCGCGATCCGGGGTGAACTCGACAACTACATCCAGCGATCGACGCTCACCGCGAGCGCGCACTGGTCGTCGAAGCTGGAACTGACCGAGGTCGCCGATGCCGGTCATTACGCACATCAAGAGCAGCCCGACGAGGTCAATCGCCAGTTGATCGAGTTCCTGCAGAACTGACCTGTCCCCCACCGATCACCCGGCCGCGCCTTCAGGACGAGTGGACACAGGACTGGGTGTCGACCGGCGCGCTCAGGCGTTCGGATTCGGCCAGTCCCGGTTGAACCTGAGCCGCGGTCAGCACAAACCCCGTCTCGGTGGACGGATCCTCGGCAGCACCGAACACCACACCGAGCACCTCCCCATCTGAATTGATCAGCGGCCCGCCGGAATTGCCCTGTCGAATCGAGCCCCGCACGGTGTAGACCTCGCGGGTGACCGCTGTGTCGGGATAGATGCCCGGGCCCCGCAACTGGATGACCTCACGGATCCGTTCGGCGCTGGCGTTGAACGGCCCGCCTTCGGGAAAGCCGAGCGCAATCGCATCGGTACCCGTTTTCGCGAGCTCGTCCGCGAATCGCATCGCCCGGGCCTGTAGGCCGGGGACATCGAGAACCGCGATGTCGGTGAGCGGATCGAAGTAGACAACGGTCGCGTCGAAGGTGTCGTCGGAGGCCGACACCTGCAGCAGGTTGGTGCCTGCCACCACGTGCGCGTTGGTCATCACCCGTTCGGGCGAGACCACGAAGCCACTGCCCTCCAGTGCCTGCCGACAGCTCTGCGCGATGCCTTCGATCTTGACGACACTGCCCCGGACCTGTTCGACGATGGGCTGATCGAGGAGCATTTCGTCGGGTGGGTCGACGCTGGTGATCGGGGTCCGGCCGAACGGCCCGATGGCCTCTTTGAGCCCCGAGTTGTCGAACATGTCCCAGAATTCGCGCGGGGCCCGCTGGAGCCACGCCGGCGCGATCTGGTTGATCTCCTCGATCACCTTGGAATCTCGGACCGCCGCAGCGATCTGCGGTTGCGCCGATGTGCTGATCGGTGTGGCCAGGATCCAGGCGGCCAACAGGACCGCGACCGCTTGCAGCAGCGAACCGATCACCGAATCCACCCGTCGCAATGACAGGGTCCGGATACCGCTCCGAGCCGCCCGGCCCAGCACCATGCCCGAGATCTCGCCGACGATCACCAACGCGACCAGCAGTAGAACGCCGGCGATCAGCCGCCAACGCTGGTCTTCGATGTTGCGGATCAGATGCGGCGCCAGCAGTACACCGGCTGCCGCGCCGAGCAGGACCCCGATGAACGCCAGCGCCGACGACATCGCGCCCTGGCGATATCCCGACGCGGCGGCGAGCAGTGCGATGCCGATGACGATCACGTCGACCCATGCGGATCCGCTCATCACTGACCCACCTTGGCGAGCTCCTCATCGAGGTCACGGATATCCGACTTGTCCCAGGGAATCTCCCAGCCGGCGGCCTCGATGACCGCGGCCAGCAGCCCGCCGGTGAAGCCCCAAACGAGCATGCCTTCGACGCAGAAAGCCGGTGCCCGGTAGGCGCGGGTGCCTGCGATCATCCGTTCGACCTGAATCCTGTTGTGCGGATCGATCAGGTCGCGCAGCGACACCCGGAGCACCCGAGAGGTCTCACCGACGTCGACGACACCGACGTCGGACAGTTCGGTCCAGTAGGCCAGCACGGGCGACACCTCGAAGCCGGAAGGCGGAACCGGGAACATGTCCAGGACCGCCAGTTGGCTGACACCGGAGGGATCGAGCCCGGTCTCCTCCTCCGCCTCACGCATTGCGGTGCCCACCGGGAAGTCGTCGCCCGGATCGCGGGCGCCACCGGGGAAGGCGATCTGCCCGCCGTGGTTACGCAGGGTGCTGGCGCGCTGGGTCAGGAGCACCGTGGCATCGGCGGGGACACCACCGTGATGGGTCGGATCGCCGTCCCAGTCGCCACCGATCAGAATCAGCACGGCAGCGGGCCGAGTGATCGGCATCTGCGAACGCATGAGCCGGGCGGTCATCCCTCCGCGCTCCTCGACCGATTGCGTGACGCCGGCAAGATTCGCGGTGAGCGCGCGCATCCATGGGGGCACCGACGCCGTCGGCACCAAGATCTCGGTCACGCGGCGACACCCAGGTATTTGTCGACGGCCGCCGACACCTCGTCGACGGTGTCGAAGACCGTCGGCAGCACCGCGGCGACCGTACCGTCGGCCCGAACCAGAACGGTCGCCGGATAGACGCGCGGAATGCCAAGGGCAGCAGCGATCTTCGCATCCGGATCGACAACGGTCGGCAGGTTCACACCGATTTCGGCCAGCAGATTGAGTGATAGGAAGACGTTCTCCGACCCTTCTTTGCCCTGCACGGTCAGCACCCGGATCTTGTCGCCTGCCTGCTCGGCATAGTCGGCGATCACCGGGAGTTCGGCCCGGCACGGACCACACCAGTGAGCCCAGACATTGACCAGCATCGGGGTACCGGCCGTCGCAACCCCGAGATCGACGGTCGAGCCGTCGGCCAGGCAAGGCACCAGAACACCCTTGAGTGCGGAGTTCTCCGGCGCCGGACCGGGCGCGGCCGGGCAAGGCTGCAATCCGGCCTTTTCCCTGGCCTTCACCATGTCCTCGTCAGAGACTGCCGCCTGCAGTCCGGGGAGCTTTCCGGTTCCATCCGTCGACACCGCGGACGGCGCAGGCGAGGGATCGGGAGAGGACCGCGGCCAGATGGCAACGATCAGCGCGATCACGACAATCAGGACAGCCAGTGTCCAGCGGGCCGAGGTCGACAACGCAAAACGCGAGCGCTCAGTGGGCCGGGCCTGGCCCGGTTCAGGTGAATCCGACATCGACTAGAGACCTGCCAGTGCAAGTAGATGGTCGGTCTCGGGCCCCTTCACCAAAGCGGCGGCCTCGGATTTCTCCGTGGGTCCCAGACCGTAGGACGGGCAGTCGGCGGCAAGCACGCAGACGCCGCAGGCGGGCTTGCGCGAATGGCAGACCCGTCGACCGTGAAAGATCACGCGGTGCGACATGTCGGTCCAGTTCTTGCGCTCGATGAGCTCACCGACAGCGTGCTCGATCTTGACCGGGTCGGTCTCCGCGGTCCATTTCCAGCGCTGCACCAACCGTCCGAAGTGGGTGTCCACTGTGATTCCGGGTACACCGAAGGCGTTGCCGAGTACGACGTTGGCGGTCTTGCGGCCGAACCCGGGCAGCGACACCAGATCACGCAGATTCGACGGCACCTCACCGTCGAATCGCTCCACGAGTGCCTGGCCCAGGCCGATGATCGAGTTCGCCTTGTTCCGGTAGAAACCGGTCGATCTGATCATCTCTTCGAGTTCGGTCCGATCGGCGCCTGCGTAGTCCTCGGCGCTGCGGTAGCGCTTGAAGAGAGCAGGCGTTGTCAGGTTCACCCGCACGTCAGTGCACTGCGCCGACAGGATGGTGGCGACCGATAGCTCCAGCGGATTGGTGAAGTCCAGTTCGCAATAGACGTGCGGAAACGCGACCTGCAGGGTGCGATCCATCCGTCGCGCACGCCGCACCAGACCTGTGTGGGTCTCGGTCCCGCGCTGCGCCGCGGTCTTGGCGCGTTTGACCCCTGCCTTCGAACTCACCAACTCAGAGTACGGGGCGCCCGTCAGAGTGCGCTCTCGACCGGTCGAGCTCCGCCCCCGGATACGCGCCCAACAACCGTTCCTATGGCGATTGTTTCACTTCTGAGACCTGGGTTGTGTTAACTACACCCCATGCACGGACTCGCAGTACTTCTCTTCCCAGCCGCACTCATGCTCTTCGCTCTGTCGATGGAGCGGCTCGAGAGCCGGCTCGAACGTCTCACCGTCCGCGGTGAACACGTCGAGGAATTCTTGGAGTCGGCAAAACCCGAACAGCTCGACACGCTGGCCACGCACGGTTTTCCAGCCGCGCTCGACGAGTTCCGCGATCGCCGAATGCCGGCGAACTCCGAATCGGACGATTCGATTCGTGTCAGTTAGCGATTGTGGACCCTCTCGCGACAGGCCATCGGCGTTAGTGGGGGTAACGGCCAGCTTTTCTTCCGGTTACCCGTAGACTGCATAACGGGTGACGAACACAACAGCATGATTTGTGTGAGCATTCTCAGGTTTGAACGTGGTCTGGCTGGACCCTTAGAAAGGGGCGTAAGTGGAGGAAGTACTGGCGCGGGCGGGCATTTTTCAAGGTGTGGAGCCCACCGCCGTCGCAGCACTGGCCAATCAGCTCCAGCCTGTTGATTTTCCCCGTGGACATGTCATCTTCAACGAAGGTGAGCCCGGAGACCGGCTGTACATCATCTTGTCCGGCAAGGTGAAGGTCGGCCGCAAGTCGGTCGACGGCCGTGAAAATCTGCTGACGATCATGGGGCCGTCCGACATGTTCGGCGAGCTGTCCATCTTCGATCCGGGTCCGCGTACCTCCTCGGCCACCACCGTGACCGAGGTCCGTGCGGTCTCGATGGACCGTGACGCTCTGCGCTCATGGATCGCTGACCGGCCGGAGATCGCGGAGCAGCTGCTCCGGGTTCTGGCCCGCCGTCTGCGACGCACCAACAACAACCTCGCCGACCTCATCTTCACCGACGTTCCCGGACGCGTGGCCAAGCAGCTCCTGCAGCTGGCCCAGCGCTTCGGAACGCAGGAAGCCGGGGCTCTGCGTGTGACCCACGACCTCACCCAGGAAGAGATCGCCCAGCTGGTGGGCGCCTCCCGCGAAACCGTGAACAAGGCCCTGGCCGACTTCGCGCAGCGCGGCTGGCTCCGTCTCGAGGGCAAGAGTGTCCTGATCGCCGACTCCGAGCGCCTGGCACGTCGCGCTCGCTGATTTCCTTTTCCTAAACCGCCAGTTCCGGCGCCCCATGTGGCGCGTTGGAACGGGCGGTTTTGGTTTGACCGAGGAACCTAGCTGGCTGACCTCACGCTGGTGAGTGCGTACTCGGTGAGGGTGATCAACGCTGTGCGTACCGACTGTGCCCGCCGGGCGTCGACTTCGAGGATGGGCACGGAACCCGAGATCGCCAACGCTTCTCGAATGTCGTCGATCGCGAAACGTGGTGCGTCGTCGAACTGGTTGATCGCAACGACAAACGGCAGACCGCAGGCTTCGAAGTAGTCGATTGCCGCGAACGAATCGTCGAGGCGCCTGGTGTCGATGAGCACGATGGCACCGATCGCCCCGCGCACGAGGTCGTCCCACATGAACCAGAAGCGACGCTGACCCGGGGTGCCGAAGAGGTAGAGGACGAGATCGTCGGACAGCGTGATGCGGCCGAAGTCCATGGCGACCGTCGTCGTCGATTTCGTGCCCGCCGTGTCGAGTTCGTCAACGCCTTCGGACTGGTCGGTGATCATCGCCTCGGTGCGAAGGGGCACGATTTCCGAAATCGTGCCGACCAACGTGGTTTTGCCCACGCCGAAACCGCCCGCCACCACAATCTTTGTCGATGCGGCTCGGCCTCTCGTATCAGAGTGCCTGTAGTCCACGAAGTGTCCTTCCGATGAGTTCGCGGCGCTCCGCCGCAGTCGCGTCGTCGCTGAGGGTCTCCGAAAGGCGCAGGCTTCCGGTTTCGACGAGATCCCCGACCAGCACACGCGCAACGCCGAGGGGCAGGTTCAGACGTGCCGATATCTCGGCCACGGACGGTCCGTTCCTGCACAGCGCAATGATTTTCGTGCGGACGTCGCTGGCAGGCCAGAAGTTCGGGATGGTGTCCGGGGTGGTGTGCACCGGAGCTTCGAGCGGGAGGTAGATGTCAGTGTTGGTACGCCCCGCCGTGAGCGTGTACGGCCTCACCAGATTGGGCGACGGCGCATCGATCTCAGAGAAATCGTCCTGCGGCGGATCGGGTGGGGGCATGAGTGCGTCACCGCTCTCGCATTCGGGCCGACGGTTCCACCATGTTGCCGACGCGCGAGACGAGCACGGCCATCTCGTACCCGACCTGGCCGATGTCGCACGACGCGGCGGTCAGTGTCGCCAGGTGCGATCCGTCACCGACGCTCATCAGCAGGAGGTAGCCGTTCTCCATCTCGACGACCGACTGCAACACCGGGCCGCCGTCGAACAATCGCGCCGCACCTGAGGACAAGCTCGCCAGACCAGATGTCACGGCCGCCAGCTGCTCGGCCCGTTCCTGAGGCAGGTCTTCGCTTGTTGCCATGAGCAGGCCATCGGCCGAAACCAGGACGGCGTGTACGACACCGACTATGTCTCTCGCGAAGTTCGACACGAGCCAGTCGAGCGACCGGTCCGGTGTTGGGGCCACGGAGTAATTCATTCGTTCTCATCCGTTCTGTGTCGGTGGGAGGCGTCTTCGGAACGGCCGGCGCGGACGCCGTCGAAATGGTTCGTGAACTTTCGCCGCACGTCCTCCGGATTCCTCGTCGGTCCGCTCGCCGGATCGGGGCGGTGCGGGAGGGGGGACGTCCGCGACGGGTTGACACCTCCTGGGATCAGGCGGGCGCCGGGCGTACGGGCGGGCAGACCGCTTTCCGTCCGTGTCGTGATCGGAGACTCGGCTGCGCTCGCCGCCGCTGCCCATCCGGCGTCGGCAGCGGTGAACCAGGAACCGCTCGGGCGCTGAGCCTCTGCGGGATCGAGCAACCACTCCGAGACCATGCGTTCATAGATGGACACCGGTGGGCCGCCCTCAGGCAACACAGTCTCAGGAGACATGGCCTCCTGTGCCGACGGCGGAGGTTCGGCCCAGTCCATCGATTCAAAGGCGGGGGTCTGGTCCTTCGGCGGCGGACGATTGTGGCCGTTGGTCGTCGGACCGTTCCCGGTGGCGTCGGCCGCCGCTCTGTCGGCGCGAGCCGCGGGCCGGGCACTGAAGAACGCAGAGGTATCGGAGGGCGAACCGTTCACGTTCCAGTCAACAGTCGACGAGACGGAGTCGGTGGGAGGGAAGACCGGCGCCGGGGCTTTGTCGACTCCGCTCGCTCCGGGCCGACGTCGTGGCAGCCTGGCCGCGGTGAGCTCGGTGTACGCGGTCGAGGAACCGGACTTCGCTGCGGGTGCTGCTGGTGAGGCGACCGCTGTAGGTGCACCTGTGCTCGGGGCACCCCTGTCTGAACCGGCCCCGTCGAACAGACGGTTCGCCGCCGTCCGAGACGATGATGCCGAGTCCCGCCGGGCAGGCCGCCCGTTCCGACTATGCGACGGGAAGGAGGTGACGACCAGGTTCACGGGGATGTGCACGCTGGCGGTGACTCCAGACGTACTCCCCTGCGCCTGCGTCATACGAAGGCGAACCGTCACGTTGTGGCGTTGCGCAAGGCTCCCCACCACGTACAGGCCCATCCGGCGCGCCGTCTCGGGTGTCACCTCGCCGCCGACGGACAACCGGACATTCGTCTCGTCGATCTCCGATGCGGACATCCCGAGGCCACGGTCGGCGACCTCCATGAGGATTCCGCCATCGACGGCACGCGCGGCCGCGACGGAGACAAGGGTGTCGGGAGGCGAGTACCGCAGCGCGTTGTCGATCAACTCGGCGAGGAGATGCACGATGTCGGACGCCGCCGTGGCCACCACCATCGCGTCGGGTACCTCTTGCATCGACACGCGGCGATAGTCCTCGACCTCGGACACAGCGGCACTCAGGACGGTGTCCACAGCCACCGGTTGGTCGTTCTGGTTCCGGCGCGGCGCGGTGCCGGCAAGCACCATCAGGTTGGCCCCGTTACGCCGCATCCTCGTCGCGAGGTGATCGAGGCGGAACAGGCTCTCCAGCCTGCGCGGGTCGTCCTCGTCGCGCTCGAGTTCCTCGATGAGGGCGAGCTGATGGTCCACGAGCGATTGACTCCGCCGCGAAAGCGTCTCGAACATGTTGCCGACCTGGAGTCGCAGTCGCGCTTGCTCGCCGGCGAGTGCCAGGGCTTCTTCGTGGATGTCGTCCACAGCTCGGGCCAGCTGACCGATCTCCTCTTTGGTGTGCACCGGGATGGGGACGACCTTGGGCGGGTCGCCACCCATGCGGATCTCTTCGATCTCGTCGGGAAGAGCCCGGTGCGCAACATCGAGCGCGCCTTGTCGTAGTCGCCGAATCGGCCGGATCAGCGACCGCGCCACCAATAGGGCGACCAGAGACGCGATCAACACAGCGGCCAGGACGATCGCCGACTCGATCCACGCGGCCCTGCGCCGATCGTCCGCCTGCGCGGTCAGCGAATCGATCGACTCTGCGAGAAGACGCTCGGTGATGGTGCTGTACACCTGTCCCGACCTCTCCGCCGAAGCAGCCGCTTCGGCCAGGCCGGCGTTCGATCCGGTGGCGTAGATGGCGAGGCGGCTGTCGAGTTGAGAACGAAGCTCCTGGACTTCCGGAGAGTCGTCACCGAGCAGCACGGCCAACGCCGCGAGATAAGCGCTCTCGCGGCCCGCGGCTTGGTTGGCCAGGCCGAGCGTGGCCTTGTTCGGCTCGGACAGCAGGATCTGCTGGGTTTGCGCCGCCCGGTTACCGGAGAGCGCATCGATGATGCCGTTGCCGAGCGTTCTCAAATCCGTTTTGTCGTCGGCCAACCCGTTGGTGAGATTGGTCACAGAGGCGAGCCAGAGTTCCGTAGCCGCCGCTGTCATGCCCTCTGCGACGGCGATACGATCTGCGACCGGTACCGGCCCGGACTGTAGGCGTTTTCGCAGCTCACTCGCAGCTGCCAAGGCAGCCTGGAACTCGCCGGCGACGTTGGCCTGCAGCGGCGAATCTTTCAGTCGGTCACCGACGGCGAGTGACGACAGCACTTTGCCGAGCTGATCCTCCTGCCCCGGATCACCGGTGGTGGCGAGGTCACCCACCAGGTTGTCGATGACGAACAGCATCGAGGACGCACTCGACTTCTCGACATTCGCCGACAGGTCCGATGCGTCGGCAACCACGGACTGGATACGCAACGCACCAAAAAAGATGGCCAGCGCAAGCGGGAGCGCAACAACGGCCGCGACCTTGACGCTGACCGGCCAGCCGGAAAGGGACCAGATACGCGGCACACCTCTACGCTTCGATGACTCAGTTCCGATTTCGACCACGACTCGAATCCCACTTCGATTCGCCCGGGTGGGCTGGAGGCAAGGGCAACGGATGTTCCCCGGCAAAGACGCCTTGGCTTGATGTGACGCATAACGAAAGCTTGGGCATCTTCTGTGGGAGCAACTTATACCAACGCGTTGCGTGACGATAGTTTTGAGATTGCCCTGACTCGCTTAGGAATAAACGATCAGATGCTTGAGCTGCTCTGAATACGATCATTTTGATCGTCGCGATCAGAGGCCAATATCGCCACGATCAAAGATTAATGACGAAGCCAAACCCGTTGTCGGACGGTACTTTTCAACGCTAACGAATTGTCCTCAATCTCGCCGATAAGATCCATGTCATTAAATCTAATCCTCTGCGAGATAGGCGAGCTGCGTCTTGACCGACATCTTGGCGGCAGGCCAGAGTTTCTTGTCGACGTCGGCATATACCTTTTTCACGACCTTGCCGGGCTTGGCATCTTTTGCACTCACCCCGAGTTCGGCCAGCGCTGTCCGCACCTGTTCGATCCGCTGCTCGCGGTGCGCCTTGTAATAGCGGGCCACCGGGATCAGCTCGGCATGATCGGGTCCGTGGCCCGGCAGCATCACACATTCGTCGCCCTCGACGATGAGCCGATTGAGTGAGTTCATGTAGTCGCGCAATGATCCGTCCGACGGATCGAGAACCGTGGTGCCCCCGCCGAGGATGGTGTCGCCGGTCAACATGGCTCGCTGTCCCTCGTGCTCGACGAGGAAGCTGACCGAATCCCCGGTGTGACCGGGTGTGTAGAGCGCCGTGATCTTCAATCCCGCGGCCTCGATGACCTCGCGGTCGGCCAGGGTCGAGGCGCCGCGGGTGTATTCGGCGCTGCGGGCCCTGATCGGGGCGCCGGTCTGCGCGCGGAAGTACTTGATCGCACCGGTGTGGTCGTAGTGCCGGTGGGTGATCAGCCCGAGCACCACGTTTCCTTGCGCAGCAATGGCTTTCACGTGCTTTTTCTTGCCTTTGGGGCCGGGGTCGACCACAACACAATCCGGATGTCCGGGTGCCCGCAAGATCCAGGAGTTCGTGCCATCCAGAGTCATCATCCCGGGGTTGCGACACAGCAACACCGACGCGAAGTCGGTGACCGGGCGAACTTCACGGTATGCAGGATGCTGCAATTCACTCATGCGACTCAGGCTAACGTCCCCGGCATGACCCAGCTCACCCGCGATCGCGATACAGCGTGACGCGGTAGGTGTAGTGCTCGGGCAGGAAGTGACTGACCGACAGTTCACTGACCACCCCGTTGCTGTCGGTGTACAGCCGATCGATCCGTAGAACAGGCTGACCCGCTTCGCAATCGAGATGTGCGGCGTCGAGGTCATCGGCCTGCCCGACCGTTATGGATTGCGCCGCCTCGGCGATGGGCGCGGCAAGATGCCGTTCCAGGAGCCCGATCACCGTGTAGGTACTGACCGCGCCCTGCGCCATTTCCGGGGCGTCGATGACCAGTCGGGCGACGTCCTCGGGCAGATGGACCGTTGTCAGCACGAATGGGATCCCTTCGTGAACCCGCCGGAACACCACGGTGTAGACGACGTCGCTGTCCAGCCGCAGCCGACTGGCGGCCTCCACATCGATCCGCCTGCGAAGCTGATCGACCACCTCCATCGTGGTGTCGTGCGACAGGTTCATCAGGTCCTCGATCGAACCCTGCTGCCGCACGTACCGCCCACCGGATTCATTGACGAATGTTCCGCGGCCCGGCACCCGATAGACGATGCCGGCTGCCACCAGGTCCACGAATGCCCGGCGCACGGTCTGCCTGCTGACCTCATAGAGCTCCGACAATTCGGATTCCGTCGGCAGGCGCACCCCGTTGTCGTACCGGCCGGCGGCGATGTCCTGCCGCAGCTGGTTGGCCAACAATTGGTAGGCGGGCGCCGCCTCGCTCCTTTTCCCAGGCATGATCGCCACGATGCTACGCGGGCAGGCCTATAGCCCGCCGCGGGACACCAATTGTCCGGCAATGACATTGCGCTGGATCTCGTTGGTGCCCTCCCCGACGATCATCAGCGGGGCGTCCCGGAAGTAGCGTTCGACGTCGTATTCGGTGGAGTATCCGTAGCCACCGTGGATCCGGACCGCATTGAGGGCGATCTCCATCGCGACTTCGGAGGCGAAGAGCTTGGCCATACCGGCTTCCATGTCGCAACGCTCCCCCGAGTCGAACTTCTCGGCGGCAAAACGGGTGAGTTGCCGGGCGGCGGTCAGCTTGGTTGCCATGTCGGCCAGGTAGTTTCCGATCGACTGGTGCTTCCAGATCGGCTTGCCGAAACTCTCCCGCTGCTGGGCATAGGCCAACGCGTCTTCGAGTGCCGCCGCCGCGACACCGAGCGCCCGCGAGGCAACCTGGATGCGCCCGGTCTCGAGGCCCTTCATCATCTGGGGGAACCCCTTGCCCGGTGTACCACCGAGGATCGCCGACTGCCCGATGCGGTAGTTGTCGAAGGAGAGCTCGCATGACTCGACGCCCTTGTAGCCCAGCTTGGGTAGGTCACGTGAGATCGTCAGTCCCGGGCCATGTTCCACCAGAACAATGGAGATACCGGCGTGGCGTGGCGTGGCAGCCGGATCTGTCTTGCAGAGCAGTGCGATCACGCCGGATCGCCGCGCGTTGCTGATCCAGGTCTTGGCGCCGTTGATGACCAGGTCGTCGCCATCGGTCTTGGCCACGGTCGTCAGCGCCTGCAAGTCCGAACCACCAGCCGGTTCGGTCAGTGCCATCGTGGCCCGCATCTCACCGGTCGCCATCGCCGGGAGGTACTTCTGCTTTTGTTCGTCGGTCCCGAACTTGGTGATCAGTTTGGCGACAACGGTGTGTCCGCCCATGGCGCCTGCCAAGCTCATCCAGCCGCGGGAGAGTTCTTCGGTGACCGCCACGTAGCAGGGCATCGACACCGGTGAGCCGCCGTATTCTTCATCGACCGCAAGCCCGTAGATACCGATCTGTTTCATCTGATCGATCCACTTGTCGGGATACTCGTTGGCTTTCTCGACCTCACGTACGGAGGGCTTCACCTCGCGGTCGACGAAATCGCGCACCGTCTGCACCAGCATCGATTCTTCGTCGTTCAAGTTGTAGCTCATGACACCCTCCGCGACAGTGAAACTTTGTACGGCCATATTCGGCGCATAGCAGCCCATTGTCAACCACACATTGCCCGGCTCGACCACACACTGCTTGACACCGCCGAACCTCGACGACCATGATTTGGCCGTACATACGCTATGCACCAGTCACCGAAAGGATGCGATGAGCCGCCGACGATCTGTGCTCGTGGCCCCGGGTTCTGACCGCCGCAAGTTGACCAAGGCACTGCAGGCCGGAGCCGACGAGGTAGTCCTGGATCTCGAGGACGCCGTCACACCCACGAACAAGGGTGACGCCCGCGCCCTGGTGGTCGAGGCCATCAACACGATCACACCGGCGTCCGGTACCACCATCGCCGTGCGCATCAACAGCATCGATTCACCATGGGCGGCCGACGACCTCGCGGCGCTGGCGCAGGCCGGACCCCAACTCTCCAGCGTGGTGGTCCCCAAGGTTCAGGGCGCCGCCGATCTCGAGACAGCCGCCGCCGGCCTCTCCGGCCATGGCGCCACCCTGCAAGCGCTCATCGAAACCCCCATCGGCCTGACATTTCTCGACGACATCTGTAGTGCCGTCGACGAATTGGACGGCCTGATCATCGGATACGCCGACCTCGGGGCCGAACTCGGTCGAGAACCGGGCCTGCCGCCGCACCGGTGGGCAGCCATTCAGGACCGGGTCCTGATCGCCGCGCGGACCGCTGGTATCGCCGCGATCGACGGACCACATCTCGGTACCGGCGACGACGACGATTTCCGGTTTGCGACGCGCTGGGTACGCGAACTGGGGTTCGACGGCAAATGGGTGATCCATCCACGCCAAATCGATTACGTGACCAACGAATTCACTCCATCGGCCAATGTTGTCGAACACGCACAACGCGTTCTGGCCGCACTCGAGGAAGCCGCTCTGCGCGGCGCCGGGGCCGCTCAACTCGACGGGCAGATGCTCGACGAGGCGGTTGCATTGTCTGCACGACGCACATTGGCCAAGGTAGAGGAGAGCATTGATGACTGACCCGATCGCCGTCGGTGGACCATACTTCGACGAACTCGTGATCGGACAGGTCTTCGACTCCGCCCCGTCGATGACCCTGACCGAAGGTGCTGCCGCAGTGCACCAGTCGATACTCGGCGACAGGTTGCGCCTCTCACTTGACGCACACCTGTCACAGGCGGTCACCGGGAGGCCGACGCCACTGGCCCATCCCGGACTGGTCTGCGATGTGGCGATCGGCCAGTCGACGCTGGCGACACATCATGTGAAAGCCAACCTCTTCTACCGCGGTCTCCGCTTCCACCGCTTTCCCCACATCGGCGACACGCTCTACACCTGCACCGAAGTTGTTGGATTACGCGCGAACTCGGTCAAACCCGGACGGCGGCCCACCGGACTTGCGGCCTTGCGGATGGAGACCACCGACGCCGACGGGAACAAGATCCTCGATTTCTACCGGTGCGCGATGATCCCGCTGTCCGGCTCTCCGGCCTCAGGCCGTCCCGAGGCGACCGACGATCTCTCCGCGATCGGCCCCGCCGACGAACCTGCCTTTCAGATCCCCGCCGGCTGGGATCTGTCGGCATTGCCGAAGTCCCAGTCGATTCCGGCACCCGGTACGGTCTACGTATCCAGTGCCGATGTGGTGTCGAGTGCCCCTGAGTTGGCGCGACTCTCACTCAATATCGCGGCCACCCATCATGATGCGCGGATCGGTGGCGAGCGCCTGGTGTATGGCGGTCACACCATCGGCATCGCACTGTCTCAGGCCAATCGCGCACTGCCCAATTTGGTGACGGTATTGGGCTGGCAGTCCTGCGACCATGTCGGTCCGGTACACGAGGGCGACACCATCACCAGCCGACTCGAGGTGGAGTCGGCTGAATCGCTCGATGCCGGTGGAACCCTGTTGAAACTGCGGTCATTGGCCGATGTTGTTGCCGCCGATGGCACTACAACACCCGTGCTCGATTGGAAGTTCACCGCCCTGACGACTTAACCATCCAGTACCCCCGCGATCACCTCGCGCCCGAAAATCTCGATGGTCTCCGGGTCGGCGAGATCGTGGAGGCGGACGATACACAGTTCGACCCCGCGATCAATCTCGGCCTTGAACATGTCGACCAGTTCGCCGGGTGTACCGACGAGGGCTTTGCCCCAACCGGATTCAGGCAGCCGGCGAGCGGTTCTCTCGATCACCTTGGCGCGCAGCGACTCGTCGGTTACAACACCCACGGCATACTGCACCGACAGGCGCGCACCACCGCTCAACGGACGCAGTTCGTCGAGCTGATCACGCGCGCCACCAACGCAGTTCCACCAGTCTGCGTATTCGGCGACCAGCGGCATCGTCAGTTGTTTGCCTGCTCCGCCGATGTGGATGGGGATCGAACTCTGGACCGGCGTCGGCCTGCCGTAGGCACCGGACAGCGCAAAGTGCTTGCCCTGGTACTCGAACGGCTCTCCGGAGAACATCAGGCGGAGGATCTCGACCGTCTCCCCCAACTGCTGCGCACGTTCCCTCCGTGACCCGTGTTCGATGCCGAACATCTCGAACTCGGCTTCGATCGATCCCCAGCCCAAGCCCAGATCGAGCCTGCCTCCAGAGATCCGGTCGACTGTGGCCGCCATCTTCGCCAGAACCGCCGGGTGCCGAAGTGGGTTGCACACCACCAGATGTCCGAGCCGGATGTCCGAGGTCGCCCCGGCGATCGCCGACAGCAATGTCCAGCTCTCCAGCGCATCGAGGGACGGCGCGCCGGGCGCAAAGAGGTGGTCCATCACCCAGAACGAATCAAATCCGGCCTGCTCGGCGCCCCGCGCGGCGGCGATCACGGCATCGGCCTCCATCCCCAACTGGGGAACGAAGATCCCGAACTGCGGCAGATCTGTCATCTCTTCACTCCTCATCGGCCTATCAACCGTCCACCGATCACCGTGGCGGCCACAAGTTCTGCGTCGAGCTCGGCGAGTACCACCTCTGGCGGTTCGGAGAGCAGGCACAGATCGGCCACCGAACCGGCGGTCAGCTCACGTGGCGTTCCCGGATCGCCGGGCTCGCCCAGGAACAGTTCTACGGCAGACCTGGCCGAAATACGCTCCGAGATGGACAGTTCCGATCCGCTCACCGTTGTGCGATCGCGCGCCGCGCGCATCGCCGCCCAGGGATCAAGATCCCCGAACGGGGCGTCCGTGCTGCCTGCCACCGGTATTCCAGCGCATTGCAGACTTCGCAGCCTCCAGAGTTCTTCGTGCTCGGCGGTCGGCACATCCTGTAGGTACTCGTCGCCGCGTTCGGCCACGAAGCCCGGTTGCGTCACCACGGTGATGCCGAGTTCCGCAAGGTCATCGATCATCGCCTCGGGTACCACTGCAGCGTGTTCGATGCGGTCGCCGGCGTGCACTCCGGCGGACCGCAGCGCGGTGGTGGCCACCACCAACTGCACGGTGGTGACGCAGTGCAAGGCCACCGTAGCGCCCCGGAGATGCACCGCCGCAATCCATTCGGCGAGGGCATCGAGGTCGAGGGTGGTGTCGTCGAGAATACGTTTGACCGGCCCGAACGACAGGTGCGGATGGTCGCGTCCCGAATCGGCAGACATCACCAGGACCCGCTGACGGATCTGACCGCCGCCGACGGCGGCGTCGAGCGAATCCAGGTCGGACGCGGTCAGATCCGGGGTCGCCTCCGTGACGGCGGTGACGCCGTACGCACTCAAACGGCGGCTGAGCGGACCGAAATCAGTGGGATTGCCGGTGGTTGTCGCAGCCACCTGGGCGTCCTGCCGAAAGAGCTGTCCGGTGGGATGATCGCCCTGCCCGAGAGCAGCCAGACCGGCCGAGTTCACGAACCACATCGCACCGCTACGATGCTGAATCCGCAAGGGCACGTGCGGAACCAGCGTGTCGAGAGTATGCCGGTCGAGCTCTCCGGCGACGCTGTGGTGGTAGCCGACCGCACGGATCCACCCATCCGGTTGCGGGGTCGCCGTGATCAGCGCAGCCCTGAACTCCTGTGGGGTCCGGACCTGCGGGGGACCGACCCTTGTCGACTCGGCCGCGGCCGCGGTGGCCCGAAGATGGATGTGGTGGTCGCAGAGGCCTGGGATCAGGGTGCCTCCTCGTCCATCGAGAACTGTTTCTCGTTGTACCGCAACCAGTTCAGAACCGACCTCACCGATGCGGTCACCCACCGTGCGCACCGCGATGGGCTCCCCGGTGAGTCGTCGCGCATTGACGATCAGCATGCCGCCCGACTCTCGATCAGACCTGCCACCCACTGCGCGTCCACCGCCGCGCCGGTGGCCTCCGCGATGACGGGCACCCGGGCGACAGTGTCGGCGTGATCGTTGTGACTCGGGATCGTCTGCACTGCAGCGTATTTTGCCGCAACCCCCGACATCACCAGGTCGATGATCTCCCCTCCGCCGCGACCGAGCGATGCGACCACCGCGCCTGCGGCTTCGAGCCCCGTCAACGGGTCGGCAATCGCGTCGCCACAGAACACCGGACCGGCACTCCCCTGTCCGACAAGTCCACCGGCGACCGCCGCGTCGTCACCGAACGCCACCCGGTTGCGCATGTCAGGGGCCGTGCCGTATCCGGTGATCCGAACCCAGACCCGACCCGCGCGGGGTGCACGTGTCGCGGCGTCCAGCCCCGCGGACTCCAGCGCCCGTGGTCGCGATGCCTCGATCACCACGTCGGCGACGTCGAGCAGATTCGCCAATTCGATGTTCCGGCTGGTGATCTCGGCTGGAAAGAGATGCTTCCCACCGTTCATCCACCGGAAGAAGTCGGGGTTCCCGGCGCGAGCGCCGTCCGGCCGGCCGGGACTCTCCACCTTGATCACCGTGGCTCCCAGGCGCCCGAGAAGTTGTCCACACAGCGGTCCGGCCCACATCGCGGACAGGTCGACCACCAGCAACTCGCTGTCGACTGCCCGCGGCTGCGACCGGGCCCAACCTCGCGTGATCACCGACGGTGGTGCGGTCGCCGATCCCAGCACCGATGCGGGGATCTCGAGCATCTGTGCGCGCTCGACGAGTTCGTCCGCCACCCAGGCCCGGGCCGCGACTTCCAGCGTCGACCACACGTCCTCGATGGGTTCATCGGTACTGAGCAATGCGCCCAGCGATTCGATGTCAGTGCTGCGGGCCAGGGAGAACGCCGCCCAGGTGTCGCTGCACCGGATCAACCGGGTGGCACCGCCCACCGATATCCGCCCCTGTCGCCGGGTCCCCATCAGCGCGGATCGGCCTGCGAGGAGATCGTCGACCGAGACATCAAAGGGCGCTGCGGCCTCGTCGGCCAGCGCCAGGATGCCGGCCCGGCTGAAATCAGGTGGGCCGCCGGGGTCACCGGTCAGATGAGCCATCCCGCTACTGGCCCAGCGCCTCGCCGGATCGGTCACCGATGCTCCTTCTGGTCCCCCGCATTTCGCACCAGCCTATTACCCAGCTCACACCCGCCTGTCATAGGCGGTAGGGGGGTCGATTCCATCGTCACGACGATGAGTTCGCCGGGATCTCGATGCCACAAGGCTTCAAGACAAGGGTGCCCAGGTCTCACTCATCAACACCGCCAACGGTTTCGGCGGGAAATGTCGTCTGGACCAGACGAATCCGCGCGCCCACGTGATTCGGAGTGAGCGCGCGGACCGGTGAAGGTTTGGAGCAGTGTTACAGCTGGATCGATACCGCTGTGGTCAGACCTCGACGATGAGTTCGACCTCGACCGGTGCACCGAGAGGCAGTTCGGTTACACCGACTGCTGATCGGGCGTGGGCTCCGGCTTCACCGAAGATCTCACCGAGCAGGTGCGAGGCGCCGTTGATGACGACGGGCTGTCCGGTGAACCCGGGTGCCGAGGCCACGAATCCGACGACCTTGACGATCCGCTTGATCGAGTCGATACCCACCAGCGCGTCGATGGCGGCCAGCGCGTTCAGCGCGCAGACCCGTGCGGCCTCTGCGGCGGCGTCGGGCCGGACCACACCTTCGGCGCCCTCGGACACCTTGCCGTGCGCTGTGAGCTCTCCACCGAGCATCGGCAGCTGACCCGAGGTGTATACGAGGTTGCCGGTCTGGACGGCAGGCACGTATGCGGCAAGGGGCGCCACCACTTTGGGGAGCACGATGTTCAGTTCAGTCAGTCGCTCCGACCAGGTCATGTGCAGATCAGCCTTTCGCGCGCTTGAGGTAGGCGACGTGCTGCTCGCCGGTGGGTCCGGGCAGGACGCTGACCAGCTCCCAACCGTCGGCACCCCACTGGTCGAGAATCTGTTTGGTGGCATGGGTCAGAAGCGGAACGGTCACGTATTCCCAGGCAGTTGGCTCACTCATGTGCCCAGCCTAACGGCTGCATACGCGCAAGCCAGGGGCAGCCGCGGTCAACTGTCGGAACCACAGTCGGGGCGAGCGACAAAACTTGGGCCCGAAGTCCGCTGCGCCATGTTGGTCACCGCCCTTGATGGATAAGGTGAGCCGGTGACGTCAGAACAACCTCAGGGTTATCACTGGCCGGAAGCAGCCAGGAAAGCACGGCTTCATTTCGTGTCAGGTAAGGGTGGGACCGGGAAGACGACCGTCGCGGCTGCGCTCGCGTTGGCGCTTGCGGCCGAGGGCAAGAAGGTGTTGCTCGTGGAATGCGAGGGGCGGCAGGGCATCGCGCAGATATTCGATGTCCCGCCGTTGGCACCGACCGAGACCAAAGTCGCGACCGCAGAGGGCGGCGGCCAGGTCTCGGCGCTGGCCATCGACATCGAGCACGCATTGCTCGAATATCTCGACATGTTCTACAACCTCGGATTCGCCGGCCGCGCCATGCGCCGGATCGGGGCGATCGATTTTGTCACCACCGTCGCGCCGGGGCTTCGCGATGTTCTGGTGACCGGAAAGATCAAAGAGTGCGTGGTCCGGACGGACAAGAAGGGCAACCGGATCTACGACGCGGTGGTTGTGGATTCACCGCCGACGGGCCGGATCGGTAACTTCCTCGATGTCACCAAGGCGATGGCCGATCTGACAAAGACCGGTCCGCTCCGCAATCAGAGCGACGGTGTCGTGAAGCTACTGCACTCGGGCGAGACCGTGGTGCATCTGGTGACCCTGCTCGAGGCGATGCCGATTCAGGAGACCATCGATGCGGTGAACGAGCTCGAGGGCAAAGACCTGACGATCGGGTCGCTGATCATCAACAGGGTGTCGCCGCAGCATCTGCCTGCCGCTTCGGTCACCGACATCGCCGATGGCGTGATCGACGCCGGCCGGCTGAGGGCTCAGCTCGACGCCGCAGGCCTGACCGTCACCGAAGCCGACTTCGAGGGCCTGTTGACCGAGACCATCGAGCATGCCAGCCGGGTGCAGGCACAACTCGAGGCCGGGGCCGAACTGGAATCGTTGCACCAGGACAAGCTGCAACTCCCGGCCTTTGACGAAGGTATCGACCTCGGCGGTCTCTACGACCTGTCCGAGATCCTGCAGAAAGCGGGTGCCTGATGCCCATCGATCTGAAAATGGGTGCGATCCTCGTCGATCCGGGCACCAAGGTTGTGATCTGTTGCGGCGCAGGTGGAGTCGGCAAGACCACCACTGCGGCGGCGATGGCGGTCTGGGCTGCCGAGCGTGGTCGCAAAGTTGTTGTGCTGACGATCGATCCGGCCAAACGCCTTGCCCAGTCGCTGGGCATGGACGAGCTGACCAACAGCCCGCAGCCGGTGAAGATCGACGGTGAGGGAACGCTCGACGCGATGATGCTCGACATGCGCAGGACCTTCGACGAGATGGTCACGCAATACTCGCCGCCCGATCGGGCCGAGGCGATCATGAACAACTCCTTCTATCAGACGGTTGCCAGCTCGTTCTCCGGGACACAGGAATACATGGCGATGGAGAAGCTGGGACAGCTTCTGGCACAGGATGATTGGGACCTCGTGGTGGTCGATACCCCACCGTCGCGCAATGCCTTGGATTTCCTCGATGCACCGCAGCGACTCGGTTCGTTCCTCGAAGGTCGCCTGATGAAGGTGCTCGTCGGCGGTGGACGCGGTGTCGGGCGCGTGGTCACCGGCGCCGTGGGCCTGGCGATGAAGGGCGTCTCGACGATCATCGGCGGCGAGACCCTGCGCGACGTGTCCGTGTTCGTACAGTCACTCGACACGATGTTCGGCAGCTTCCGCGAGCGGGCCAACAAGACTTACACGCTACTCAAACAGCCGGGGACCAAGTTCGCGGTGGTTGCCACGGCCGAGCCGGACGCACTGCGTGAAGCCGCATTTTTCGTCGATCGACTGTCGGAAGAGAAGATGCCGCTGGCCGGGCTGATCCTCAATCGGACCCATCCGAATCTGACCAGCATCAGCGGATCGACCGCCGAGGCCACCGCCGCGCAGATCGATGATCCACTGACCAAGGCGATTCTGACCATTCACGCGGAGCGGGCCACCATCGGTAAACGCGAGCTGCACCTGCTGCACAGCTTCACAACCTCACATCCCACGGTTCCGATCGTGGGCGTTCCGGCATTGCCGTTCGAGGTCGCGGATATGACCGCGTTACGTGCCGTGGCCGAACAGCTCACAAACAAAGGCTGAAAACATGGAAGGAGGCGGTCTCCCCGGCCGCCTCCTCTGGTGATTTATTTTTGACTACTCAACCAACGCCGACGATTTGACGCCTGCGCTGAGTTTCGAAGAATGTGCTCCACGAGGTGACCTCGGGATGCTGCCGCAGAAGTGCTCGACGCTGACGCTCCGTCATCCCGCCCCACACACCGAATTCGACGTGGTTGTCGAGTGCATCAGCTCCACATTCGAGTTGCACCGGGCAATGCCGACAGATGGTTGCCGCCTTGCGCTGGGCAGCGCCGCGGACAAACAGCTGGTCAGGATCCACCTCACGGCACCGTGCCCTGGCCACCCAGGCCAGTCTGGCTTCGTTTTCTACGGTCGCAGCTGCCGCTTTCGCCATGTGCATCCCCTGTCTAAAGCATATGAAGTACGCCTGGACTTGCATTTACGACTGAATGTTATGTGAGTCACATTCAAGTAGAACTAATCTATGGATCACAGTCATGGCCAGTCAAGAGCTGGGTTGAAAAAAGTGGCACTGACGTCCAAACAGATGAGGTATCGGGTCGATCTCAAGACCGTCGAACCCCCTCGAGGCACCGCGGGGTGACACGTATCGTGGCGGGCGTGTCGAAGTCGAAGTCTTTAACTCTGCTCGTTGGATCCTGTGTCCTGGCCGGAGTTCTGGTCGCCGGCCTGCTGTTTCCGATCGCCGGCGGCCTTGGCCTGGTGTCGAATCGGGCGGCGGACACCATGCAGAACGTGTCGTCGGAGCTCATCGAGGGGCAGGTCCCCGAGGTCACGACCATGACAGACGTCAACGGCAAGCCGTTTGCGTATGTCTACGACCAACGTCGCACCCAGGTCGGATACAACGACATCTCGCCGGAAATGATCCGAGCGATCATCTCCGTCGAGGACCGCCGATTCCTCGATCACGACGGCGTCGACTGGAAGGGGACCATCCGCGCGTTCCTCAAGAACCAGTCGTCCGGCGAGGTCCAGCAGGGCGCATCGACCATTGACCAGCAGTACGTGAAGAACTACCAACTACTGGTACTCGCGCAAAACGATGCCGAGCGCCGCGCGGCCACCGAGACGACTCCGGCCCGCAAGCTCAAAGAGGTCCGCATGGCGTTGACCCTCGAGAACACGCTCACCGAGCAGATCAAGAGCGACCGGAACCTCAGCGACGCAGAGGCCAAGCAGGAGGCGAAGAAGGAGATCGTCACCCGTTATCTGAACGTGGTGCCGTTCGGTAACGGGGCCTACGGCATCGAAGCCGCCGCCCAGACCTACTTCGGCAAGCCGGCCAAAGATCTGACGGTGCCCGAATCAGCCATGCTCGCAGGCATGGTCCAGTCGAGCTCGGCCCTGGACCCGTACGCCAACCCCGAGGGTGTGATCGAACGCCGCAACGTCGTGCTCGAGACGATGGTCTCGAACTTCCCGAACCGCGCCGCCGAATACCGCGCCGCGATGAGCGCCCCGCTGGGCGTTGCCCCCTCCCCGATCACCCTGCCCAATGGCTGCCTCTCCGCCGCCGACGCCGGATTCTTCTGCGACTACGCACTGCAGTTCCTGGCCGCCAACGGCATGAACCGCGAAGCCATCAACCGTGGCGGCTACACGATCCGCACCACGCTTGATCCGGCCGTCCAACGATCGACGGATGCCGGCGTTCAGAAGATCACCGACCCCAACCTCGATGGCGTTGCGACGGTGATGAGCGTGATCAAGCCCGGCACCGAATCGCACGACATCATGTCGATGGCCTCGAGTCGTGCGTACGGGCTCGATCAGAACGCGAACCAGACCGTCCAGCCGCAGCCGTTCTCGATGGTCGGAGACGGCGCCGGATCGATCTTCAAGATCTTCACCGTCGCCGCAGCCATGGAGAACGGGCTCGGCGCCGGATCGTCGCTGGTGGTCCCGCCATCGTTCCAAGCCCAGGGCATGGGGAGCAGCGATGGCGCCAACGGCTGTCCCCCGGCCAGCTACTGCGTCAAGAACGACGGCAGGTATCCGGCCCGGATGTCGGTGACCGACGCTCTCGCGCAGTCGCCCAACACCGCGTTTGTGAAGCTACTGCAGGACGTCGGTGTGGGACCGGCTGTCGATATCGCGGTTCGGTTGGGCATGAGGTCCTATGCCAGCCCCGGAAGCTCCGGTAACGGCGAGCAGTCTCTGGCGGACTACTTCAAGCAGAGCAACCTCGGTTCGTTCACCTTGGGACCGACCGCGGTCAACGCGCTGGAGTTGTCGAACGTCGGCGCAACGCTCGCCTCGCACGGCGTCTGGTGCCCACCCAATCCGATCGCATCGATCACGCAGCCCAAGCGGGACCGCTACGGCAACGAGGTGGTCGACGCCAACGGCGCCCCCGCGGTCCAGGAAGTCGCCTTCGAGCGACCCAAGTGTGAGAAAGCCGTCGAACCCGGGCTCGCGGACACCCTCGCCAACGCCTTGAGCGCCGACGATCGCGGCGCGGGTACCGCCGCCGGTGCCGCCAGTTCCACCGGTTGGAGTCTGCCGTTGGCCAGCAAGACCGGCACCACCGAAGCGCACCGCTCGTCGGCTTTTGTCGGTTTCACCAACAATCTGGCTGCGGCCACCTACACCTACAACGATTCCCCGACGCCGTCCGAACTCTGCTCGGGCCCACTTCGGCAGTGCGGCAGCGGAACCCTGTATGGCGGTAGTGAACCGGCACGGACCTGGTTCACCGCGATCATGCCGATCGCCAACAACTTCGGGCCAACCACGCTGCCGCCCAACGATCCGCGCTATGTCGCCGGAGTCGGCGGCGCATCCGTCCCGAATGTGGCGGGCATGAGCGCAAGTGCGGCCACCAAACGCCTCGAGGACGCCGGATTCCGGGTCGCTTCGGTCCAGACAGACGGTACTGCGACCGCGGGGACCGTCCTGTCGACGAGCCCTGCGGACACCGCGATCGGCGGCAGCACCATCACGATCTACGTCAGCACCGGGCGAACGCAGCCACCGCCACCGGCGACGTCACGTGCACCCGCTCTGCCGACGACGATCACCGTGCCGGGGATCGGTCCGATCGAGATCCCGCCACCCCCATAACCAAAATTCGCGCCACTTGCTTACGTTTGCGCCGGTTGCAACCGGTGCGAACGCAGGTAAGTGGCGCGAATTCGGGGTGCTGCGGTTACTGCAGTCGCGCGCGGACCGCAGCCGACAGTCGTTTGCCGTCGGCCCGGCCGGCTGCCAGGGCTGTGGCCTGTCCCATGATCTGGCCCATCTGCTTCATCGTCGGCTCGGCGCCCGTCTGTTCCGCGACGGCCGCATAGGCCTGGTTCACCACTGCCTCAAGCTCGGTGTCGTCGAGCTGGCTCGGCAGGTAGCGGGCGATGATCTCAGCTTCGGCGCGCTCCTTGGCGGCGAGTTCCTCACGGTCGTTCTCGGCGAAGATCGAGGCCGCCTCGGCCCGCTTCTTGTTTTCGCGGGCAAGCACTTTGAGCACGTCGTCGTCGGTCAACTCACGTGCCGCCTTGCCGGAGACCTCTTCGGCACCGATCGCGGCCAGAACCATCCGCAACGTCCCGGTGACGAGGGTTTCCTTGGCCTTCATGGCAGTGGTCAGATCGGCGCGGATCTGTTCCTTGATGGTCGACATGAGGTCAAAGCTACGCCGACGAGGTACCGCGTTCCCAACCTGTTTTCTCTCAGGGCATAGGGCGAGCAACCTGCGGGTTCGGGACCGGCGCGTATTCTGGGACCATGATTCAGGGACTACAAGGCGCTCCTCGGCGCGGGAATCAACTCTCACGCCCGACGCTGCAGCAGATCGCGCTCAGCGCCGTCGCCGCAGGCGCAACCGGCCTCGCCTACGCAACTCTGGTGGAGCGCAATGCCTTTGCGCTGCGCCATCAGACACTTCCGGTGCTCGAGCCCGGCGCCACACCACTGCGGGTTCTGCATATCAGCGACCTGCACATGATGCCTGGCCAGCGCCTCAAGCAGGCCTGGGTCCAGGAACTCGCCGGCCTCAAGCCCGACCTGGTGATCAACACCGGCGACAACCTTGCCCACCCCCAGGCGGTGCCCGCGGTGGTGCAGGCCCTCGGTGGACTGCTGTCGGTGCCCGGGTTGTTTGTTTTCGGCTCCAATGACTACTTCGGTCCGACCGCCAAGAACCCGCTGAAGTACTTCAAGAAGAACCACAAGCGGTCCCATGGGGAGCCTTTGCCCTGGCAGGACCTGCGGGCGGCGTTCACCGAGCGTGGCTGGCTCGATGCCACCCACTCGGTCCGTGAACTCGAGGTCGCCGGGGTCCGCGTGGCCGCCGCCGGCGTCGACGATCCACACATCGGGCGCGACCGCTACGAGACCATCGAGGGACGGCCCAACCCGCTCGCGCACCTGCGCCTGGGCCTGACCCACTCGCCCGAGCCGCGCGTCCTGGACCGGTTCGCCGACGACGGCTACGACCTCGTCATGGCCGGCCACACCCACGGTGGACAGCTCTGCCTGCCGCTGTACGGCGCGCTGGTGACCAACTGCCACCTCGACCGGTCGCGGGTCAAGGGACCGTCCGCATGGGGCGCCTCGATGCGCCTGCACGTGAGTGCGGGCCTGGGCACCTCCCCGTACGCACCGGCCCGTTTCTGCTGCCGTCCGGAGGCGTCGTTGTTGACGCTCACACCGGTCTCCGATCACGACTCCGATTTTGACCAGGAAGGCTCGCTTCCGCCGATCAGCGCCGAGGCCAATTGAGGCCCTTGACCAGGCGATTTAATGCCTCGGGCGGACTGCGGTAAGCTATCGCAGGTTGATTGTCACGGGGTGTGGCGCAGCTTGGTAGCGTGCTTCGTTCGGGACGAAGAGGTCGTGGGTTCGAATCCCGCCACCCCGACTGAAAGACCGATTTCGATCGGTCTTGCAAGATGTGTTGGTTGAGACACAAGCAGTGAGACCCCGGTTCGCAGAAATGTGAGCCGGGGTTTCCTCGTATCTGCGGTCCCCTCGCCCGCTGTTCCCATCGGTTCGCGGTTGCAGAAGTTTCGTGATGTCCGATCTGGGTAAAGAAGAAGTGCACCCCACATTTCTTTGTGGACTGACAAGCAGTCTCGACTGCACGATCAGCATCATGAGAGGTCGACCATGGCAGCCCAGGACCCACAGGAACTCCGCACGACGGAGGTCTCTTCGGAAGATGCCGCAAACGAGGTGTTGGCGCCCGCGACACCCGGAGCAGAGACACTGGGCTCTCCGGACGCCCCATCCGACGCATCCGGTGGTTCAACCGGAACTGACGACGAAGTACTGGCCCCTGCAACTCCCGGGGCAGAGGTCCTAGGCGTCGACGCGGATACCGCAGGGCCACAAGCCAACTAGGTCTCTGCGACAGCTACGATCCGGACGAAGACGGGGGCATCATGCCCCCGTCTTCGCGCGTACTGAATCTCTGGTGCCGAACAAGATCGGCAGCGTCCGGTCATGTCATCTGAAGTACCCGGCGACCGGCGTTGGGCAAGGCCTCTCGATGAAATCAGTTGCGTTGCGCCGCCGTTGCCAGAATCGCCTGGCGTTTGGCCTGGTACGCGCGGATGGCAGGCGCGTTCTGGATCAGCACGGAGTCGGAACAGGTCATCAGCCACATGTCGGCCAATACAAGTCGGTGCAGCGCCACACTCAGGGTCAGAACGCCGTCGTCGAGACTCCGGACGAGTTCCGGCAACCAGCGGCCGGGATCAGTGGTCAGCGATCCGTCGAGGCGGGTCGCCGTCTGCAGGCACCACTCGACGAGGTCTTGGAACCGGGAGCGCGCCAACATACGAAGGGCCTCGTCGATGTATGCGTCTTCCAGACCCTCGTCGCGGACGAGGTCTTCGAGGAGGTCATTGGCGAGCGTATCTCCACACGAGTACAGCCACGCTGCACACCAGTACACGCCGTCGGCACATTCGACGTCCTGCCAGCGCCGAAGAGTGGCAAGGAGCGTTGTTGTCTCAGGTCCTGATTGCTGCACAGCGCTCGCCCGCTCTCTGTAACAAAATGCCCTCGGGTTCGATAAACAGTTGAGTATCACCAAGCCGACCGGCCACCACCATTGTCCACCCTTCCACTAGAGCACTTCGATCCTAAACACATAATGGACGGCTTCGCCCGGCAACAACTGAAATCCGGCACGGAACTACACAACTGAATTGCCAAACCGGTCATTCCAAGTAAAACTCCCACAAGGGAAATATCTTTGGCAAACCGGCGGCCTCGAGCGGGTCAAGAAGTATTGTGACACCACCACTGACCTGCGCTGTAGTACAAACATGCGAACTTTCGGGCACACCTACTTCATCGGATTCTGTTTTCTAAGTTCACAAACAACTAACGCGGATCGTATCGAAAGCGAGCACTCGCAAAGTTTGTGATCCACAGGGTTCAAAAAAGCGATCGAGAATTAGCAACGAAGTCCACCTACCCTTTCAGGCAAGTGGACCAATGATAATTTCATTGCAATCAACAAATATTGGACGACACAACGCGCTATCGCACGAAGCGATATCCCATGCCCGCTTCTGTCAGAAGGTGCCGCGGCCGGGTGGGATCGGGTTCGAGCTTGCGCCGCAGACTGGCCAGATAAACACGCAAATAGTTTGTCTGGGTGCCATAGGACGGGCCCCAGACGTGGCTGAGTATGTCGCGCTGGCTGACGAGCTTTCCCTCGTGCCGCACAAGCATTTCGAGCACACCCCACTCCGTGGGAGTCAGGTGCACGGGCTCGCCGGCGCGCGTCACCTGTTTGGCTCGCAGGTCGACAGTGAAGGCGTCGGTCTCGACCACCGGAGCGCCGTCATCTGTGCTTACACTCCCGCGACGTACCGCTGCTCGTAGCCTGGCCAGGAATTCTTCCATCCCGAACGGTTTCGTCACGTAATCGTCGGCCCCTGCGTCGAGGGCCTGCACCTTGTCTGCCGAATCGACGCGCGCGGACAGCACGATCACCGGCACATTGGTCCAGCCTCGCAGTCCGGCCAGCACGGTGAACCCGTCGATATCAGGCAGACCGAGGTCGAGCACGATGACCTGTGGATTCGTCTGCCCGGCGGCAGTCAGCGCGCCGGCGCCGCTGGAGGCGGTGGTGACGTCGAATCCACGCGCGTTCAGGTTGATTCGGAGCGCACGCAGAATCTGCGGTTCGTCATCGACGACCAGGACCCGCACCCGCTCACTCATCGTCGCGCTCCGATGGAGGGCCGACGGGAAGTTGGAATGACATCGTCAAACCCCCACCGGGGGTGACGCCGGGGACGATCTTGCTGTCCATGGCCGCAACGAACCCCTGGGCAACCGACAGCCCGAGCCCGACGCCCACACCGTTGTCGTGATCCCCGAGTCGCTGAAATGCGGTGAAAATCTTGTCCCGATCATCAGCGGGAACACCCGGTCCGTGGTCGCATACCGAAATGGTGCACCGAGGCGGGTCATCGGCAGTGAGCCGGGCTCGAACCTGAACCGGACTCGACTGGCCGCTGTGACGCAGGGCGTTGTCGATGAGGTTGGCGAGAACCCGCTCCAACAGGCCCGGATCCGCGTAGACGAGGATGTGTTCGACATCGAGTTCGATGCGATTCGCGCCTGCCGGGTCAAGCCGCGATATCCCGACCGTCGCCCCGCTCACCACCTCGGTCAGGTAGACCATCTGTAGGTCGGGGCGGACGACACCCGCCGCCAACCGCGACGAGTCGAGCAGATTGCCCACCAGCGCGGTCAGATGATCGGTCGACTCCTCGATCGTGGCGAGCAATTCTGCGGTGTCCTCGGGGGAGAATGTGACGTCGGTACCCCGCAGACTCGACGCCGCCGCCTTGACCGCGGCCAGCGGGGTACGCAAATCGTGGCTCACCGCCGACAACAGCGCCCTGCGCAATTGATCGGTTTCCGCGAGTGCGCGTGCTTCGGACGCCTCGGCAGCCAGTTCACGGCGCTCCACGATCCCCGCCGCCTGCGTGGCGACCGCCGACAGCACCTTGCGTTCTCGTCCTCCGAGTTTCGGTCCCTTCAGCAGCATCTCGAACTCACCGCCCGGAACCGAACACACGGTGTCGGCCTCGGACGACTCCGTCGGCGGGTCATCACCGACCGCCCCCTCGACGGTGTTCGGGTCACGACCACCCCGACGCACCACCGACACCGCCTCCTGGTCGTATGTCTCCCGGACGCGTTGCAGCAGCCCCTCGAGGCCCTCGCCACTGAGGACGGCTCCGGCGAATGTTGCCAGGAGTTCGGCATCGCGGCTGGCACGTTGTGCCTGCGTCCGCCGCACCGTCGCCGAATCGACCAGGGCCGCAACAGCGATGGCAATCATCAACATCACGATGATGGTGATGAGATTCTCTGGCTCGTTGATGGTGAACGTGTGCCGGGGGGTGGTGAAGAAGTAGTTGAGCAGCAACCCGGACAGGAGCGCCGACAGTACCGCCGGCCCGATGCCACCGAGCATCGAGACCGCCAATATCACCACGAAGAACAGCGCCGATTCGCCGGCGATCCCCAACCATTCGTCCAGCAGCGCAAGGAAAGCCGCGGCCACGCAGGGAACCACCGCTGCGGCGAGCCAGCTCAGTGGGCGATGAAATCTGGTCTGCCTGATGTCCAGCGGGTTCCGTGCCGTGGCCTCTTCGTGAGTGACCATGTGCACGTCGATCTTCCCTGAGTTCCGGACCACCGTGGCACCGACACCCTCGTCGAAGATCCGCTTCCACCGCGGGCGCCGCGACGTTCCCAGCACGAGCTGCGTGGCGTTGATGCCGCGGGCGAACTCGAGCAACGCGACCGGAACGTCGTCCCCGACGATCGTGTGGATCTGTGCACCAAACCCTTTGGCGATCTCGGTCAGTTTGATGATGTCGACAGCCGTCGGGTCGGCCAGTCCGTCGGCCCGCACGATGTGTACGACAACCAGTTCAGCACTTGATCTCGAAGCGATCCGGCTCGCCCGACGCAACAACGTCGCCGATTCGGGGCCACCGGTCAGCGCCACCACCACTCGCTCGCGCGCCTCCCACGTCGCGGTGATGTCGTGTGCGGCACGGTATGCCGCCAGGTTGTCGTCGACCTGGTCGGCCAACCAGAGCAGCGCCAGCTCACGGAGTGCGGTGAGGTTTCCCTGCCGGAAGTAGTTGGCGAGCGCGCCGCCGACCCGGTCGCCGGGATAGACCTTGCCCGCAGCCAGTCGTTGTCGCAGCGCCTGCGGAGCGATGTCGACGAGTTCGATCTCATCGGCTTTGCGGACGACATCATCGGGAACCGTCTCGCGCTGCACGATGCCCGTGATCTCATGGACAACGTCGTTGAGACTCTCCAGATGCTGGATGTTGATCGTGGACAGCACGTCGATCCCGGCGTCACGCAGCTTGTCGATGTCCTGCCACCGCTTGGTATTTCGCGAACCGGGAACGTTGGTGTGGGCGAACTCGTCGACCAGCGCCACCTGTGGACGGCGCTCCAACACGGCGTCGAGGTCCATTTCTTCCAGGACCGTGCCGCGATACTCGACCTTCTGACGGGGGATGATCTCGAGGCCGTCGGTCATGGCCGCGGTGACCGAGCGCCCATGCGACTCGACCACCGCGACCACCACATCCACACCTTCGCCGACCAGCGCGTGGGCTTGCGCCAACATCTCGTACGTCTTGCCCACACCAGGTGCGCATCCGAGGAATACCTCGAGTCGTCCCCTGGTCTCTTTGCCGGCAGTCACTGCAGCGATCTTAGTCGCAGGCCGGAGCGGTCAGCCCCAGGTCGATGTTGACACCGAGAACGTTGACGGTCGGCTCGCCAAGGAATCCCAGCTGGCGATCGTTGGTGTTATCGGCGACCACCCGCTCGACCTCATCCACAGACTTCCCGTTCTCACGGGCCACCCGCGGTATCTGGAGCTGTGCGTAGGCCTCACTGATGTGCGGATCCAGACTCGATCCCGATCCGGTGACGGCGTCGACAGGCACCTGCGCCGGTCCGACGTTCTCCCTGGCGGCGATGATCTGCCTGCGCTCGTCGATCCATCCCGCGAGCTTGGCGCTGCCAGGTCCCTGGTTACTGGCAGCCGAGGCGGCCGGGTCGCCGGGTGCCATCGGGTCGTCAGCAGATCCCAGCACGCGGGCATGTAGGAACTTGTCGGGTTGGCCCTCCTCGACCTGCGGGTCGATTCCGATCAGACTCGACCCCACCACACAACCGTTGCTGTCCTCCACTTTTGAGCCCTCCGCGGAGGTCGAGGTGACTCTTGAAATCCCCCACACCACGGTGGGATAGGCGACGCCGAGGATCACCGTCATCGCCGCGAGCACCGCGACGGCAACCACACACTGCCGTATCCATGTCGACACAGAGTTCATGTTCAACTACCCCATTCCCGGGAGAAAGCGGACCACCAGGTCGATCAGCCAAATTCCGATGAACGGCGTGACCACACCACCGAGTCCGTAGATCAACAGGTTGCGGCCCAGCAACTTCGACGCCGAGCTGGGCCGGTAACGAACACCCCGCAACGACAACGGGATCAACGCCACGATGATCAGCGCATTGAAGATCACCGCCGAGGTGATGGCCGACTGCGCCGAATGCAAGCCCATGATGTTGAGCTTGTCGAGCTGCGGATAGATGCCGGTGAACAGGGCGGGCAGGATGGCGAAGTACTTCGCCAGATCGTTGGCAAGCGAGAACGTCGTGAGCGCCCCTCTGGTGATCAACAGCTGCTTGCCGATGGCCACCACGTCGATCAATTTGGTCGGATCCGAATCCAGATCCACCATGTTGCCCGCCTCTTTTGCTGCCGACGTACCGGTGTTCATCGCCAGACCGACATCGGCCTGTGCCAGTGCGGGTGCGTCGTTGGTGCCGTCACCGGTCATCGCGACCAGTCGCCCGCCGGCCTGTTCCTTACGGATCAGTGCCAGTTTGTCCTCGGGAGTCGCCTCGGCCACGAAGTCGTCGACCCCGGCCTCTGCGGCGATGGCCTTGGCGGTGAGCGGGTTGTCACCCGTGACCATCACGGTCCGGATGCCCATCGCCCGCAGCTGCGCGAAGCGCTGCGCCATACCGGGTTTCACAACGTCGGACAGGGCGATGACACCCAGGACACGCGCTTTTGTATCCCCGGCCCGCACTCCGACGACCAACGGGGTTCCACCGGCACCGGCAATGCGGTCGACTTCATCGGACACCTCGCTCGGCGGTACACCGCCGTTGTCGGCCACCCACCGAAGTACCGAATCAGTTGCCCCCTTGCGGATCTGACGCACACCTTCGCCGGTTCGCAGATCCATCCCGCTCATCCGGGTCTGGGCGGTGAAGGCGATGACCTCTCGAGAACCTCTGCTTTCGATATCGATCGACGCCGGATCGAGGCCGAACTCGTCTCGGCAGAGGTCGACGATGCTGCGCCCCTCTGGCGTGTCGTCAGAGAGACTCGATTGGCATGCGGCCAACGAGAGTTCCTTCGTGGTCACCCCCGGCGCGGCGACAAGCGAGGTGGCACGACGATTGCCAAAGGTGATCGTTCCGGTCTTGTCCATCAGCAGCGTGTCGATGTCGCCTGCGGCCTCCACCGCGCGGCCCGACATCGCGAGCACGTTGCGTTGCACCAACCGGTCCATACCGGCGATACCGATCGACGAGAGCAGGGCACCGATGGTCGTCGGGATCAGGCAGATCAACAACGCGATGAGCTTGACCGCATCCGGGGTCTGGCCCGCGTACTCCTGCATCGGGCCGACTGCAACCACCGCCAACAGGAAGATGATGGTCAGGCTGGACAACAAGATGTCGAGGGCGATCTCGTTGGGTGTCTTCTTGCGCGATGCCCCCTCGACCAGCGCGATCATCCGGTCCACAAACGACTCGCCGGGCGAGGTGGTGATCTTGACGATGATCTTGTCCGACAGCACAACCGTGCCACCGGTCACCGCACATCGATCGCCACCCGATTCCCGGATGACCGGGGCAGATTCGCCGGTGATCGCGGACTCATCCACTGTGGCAATACCTTCGACCACATCGCCGTCGCCCGCGATCACCTCGCCTGCCTCGACCACGATCCGATCGCCGATGACCAGTGCGCTACCGGAGATCTCGGTGATGCTCCCGTCCGCCTCGAGCCTGCGGGCCATGGTGTCCTGCTTGACCTTGCGCAGGCTTGCCGCCTGCGCCCGGCCACGGCCTTCGGCAACCGCTTCGGCCAGGTTGGCGAACAGGACCGTGAACCAGAGCCAAAACACCACCGCGAAGGAAAACCACGACGGCTGCCACAGCGCAAGAAAGGTGGTGACGATCGCGCCGATGTAGACCACGAACATCACCGGGTTGCGCGCCTGATCGCGGGGATTGAGTTTGCGCAGTGCCTGTGGCACCGAGGTGATCAGCTGCCGCGGATCAAATGCTCCGCTGCCTGCCAGATCATCGTCTGCGATGTCGACGGGTGTGGAACGCTCCGCCACCGATGCGGTCATGACAATGCCTCTGCTATTGGTCCCAGCGCCATCGCGGGGAAGAAGGTGAGCCCGGCAACAAGGAGTACGGTGCCGGTGACCAGGCCGCCGTAGAGGAGGCCATGTGTGGGAAGTGTTGCGCTACTGGATGGCCGGGGCTTTTGCGATGCCAGCAGACCTGCGAGCGCAAGAACGAAGATGATCGGCAGGAATCGGCCGAGGAGCATCGCGAAGCCCAGCGATGTCTGGAACCAGTCACTGGTCACGGTGAGGCCACCGAAGGCGCTGCCGTTGTTGTTGGCGGCAGAAGCGTAGGCGTACAACACTTCAGAGAAACCGTGGATCGACTCGGGCGAACCCGGATCGCCGCTATTGCCCTGAAATCCGGTGGTTGACGACAAGATGACCGTGATCGCGGTTCCGGTCAGTACCAGCGCAGGCATCACGAGGATCGACAAAGCCGCCATGGTGATCTCGTGCTGACCGATCTTCTTCCCGAGGAACTGTGGGGTCCGCCCGACCAGCAGGCCACCAACGAACACCGCGATGATCGCAAGTACCAGCATTCCGTACAGCCCGGTACCGACACCACCTGGTGCGACCTCACCGAGGAGCATGTTCCAGATCAGCGCGCCGCCACCGGCAGCGGAGTACGAATCGTGCGCGGAGTTCACCGCGCCCGTGGATGTTCCGGTGGTCGAGACCGCAAACAATGCCGACCCCGCCACTCCGAATCGCTGCTCTTTGCCTTCCATCATGGCGCCGGCCGCCTGCGCCGCAATACCGTTGGTACGCGATTCGAAGGCCCACACGATGGCCAACATGCCGGTCCAGATCACCGCCATCACTCCGAGAATCGTCAGACCTTGGCGACGGTCACCGACGAGGGTGCCGTAGGTACGCGTCAAACAGACCGGAATGATCAGCAGTGCAAGGACTTCGACGATGTTGCTCAGCGGCGTCGGGTTCGAGAACGGATGAGCGGAGTTGGCCGACAGCGTGCCACCTCCGTTGGTGCCGAGTTCCTTGATGGCTTCCTGCGACGCGAACGGACCGACCACACTCGAACCACTCGACCCGTCGAGACCGATGAAGTCGAAGCCGCTCTTGAACGACTGGATGGCACCCTGGGTGAGCAGAATGGTCGCGACGATGATGCTCAGCGGCAACAGGATTCGGAGCGCCGCACGGGTCATGTCGACCCAGAAGTTGCCGAGCTGGCCGTCACCCTTCTTTGCGATGATGCCGCGGATGAGTGCAACGGCAACCGCCAGCCCGACAGCTGCAGACAGGAAGTTCTGTACTGCCAGCCCGACCATCTGGGTCAGATTGCTCATCACCACTTCGGGTGAGAAGGACTGCCAGTTGGTATTGGCGACGAAGGAGATCGCGGTGTTGAAAGCCATCGCGGGTGAGACGGAATCACGGCCGTCGCTCCAGGGCAGGACACCTTGCAGTCGTTGCAGCAGGTAGAGGAACACGATGCCGACGAAAGAAAACGCGATCAACGCGGTGGCGTAGCCGGTCCACGTCTGGGAACGCTTGGGATCGATCCTGGCGATCTTGTAGATGAATCGTTCAGGCGCCCAATCGCGGGCGCCGGAGAACACCCGGGCCATGTAGTCGCCGAGGGGCACATATGCCGCCGCGAGTACGAAGACCACCACCCCGACCTGGAACGCGGCGGCCAAAGAGGAGTTCACGCCTTAGAACCTTTCGGGAAAGATGAGGGCGGCAAAGAGGTACAGCACGACGATCACGGCGAGGATCAGCAACACGACATTGGTTGCTCCGTCGGCGGTCACCGGCGTGTTCTCGCAGCGACGGTGCGTAGAACCAGCGCGCATATGAGAAACCCGCCGCCGATCGCCAGCAGGAAACAGAGATCTGACACGACCACTCCTGGAGAGATGCCGGGCTACTCCATCGAGCCCGGCGTGTGTCCTGAGCATGCGCCGACCAAAGGGCCATCGAACCCACCGTTGACGACCTTCATACGCCCGCATTCACGATCTTTACGCGATCTTTGCGCGGGGGGATTCGGGCGTAATCGAAGCCGTTAATACAACTCGTGTATTCAGATATCGCAATGCCGAATGAGCAGTTCAGCAACTCCGATGTACCAACAGCGGGAATCTACTGATCTAATGTATGCATGCGAAATAGACAATCGACTGCTGCTGATAAGGATGCTCCCGAAGTGTCCAAGGCACTCAGCGTTGGAGCGCAGGTCAACGTCACCACAGACGACAACACTCGCGAAGGCACCATCGTCGAGGACTTCGGCATTCTCCCCGAGGCCACGGTCGATCTCGGTGACGGACTCAAGGTCAGCCCGAAGCGCTTCGCTGTGTTGTTGAACGACGGAAGTCTTGTGTTCGTCGACGACGACAGCCTCGAGGCACTCGCGTAGAACGCAGCGCCGTCAACGACGGCGCTGCAGGACCTCCTGCAGCTCAGGACTCGGTTCACCCTCGAGTTGGCGGAGATAATTCTCGACAACCTCGATCATCTCCGCGTGCCCTTCGCGGACGCCGAGAGTGTCTTCCATGACCACAACCCGCGAGATACTGGTCATCAACACGACTGCCGCCACTGCCGGCATCTGGTCGAGATCGACCCCATATCTGCGCAGCACTTCCTCGATACCGGCGCTTGCCTCGCTGCGGAACTGTTCAGAGATCCGTACGATCTCGGCTCGAAGTTCTTTGCGATGGTTCGACAATGCGATGAATTCCATCGTGAATGTCGCACCGGCCGGATCGGTACTGAACACCCATAGCGCCCACAACGGCTGCTCGGATTTGAGCGCTAAAGCCTGTACCTCGAGGCCCTGCTCGGCCCGACGCCGGAACAGTTCCAGGAACAGCTCGTCCATGGTGCGGAAGTAGTAGTGCACCAACTGAGGTTTGAGGCCCGCTTCGTCGGCCACCCGCCGCGAACTCACTGCGGCGTAGCCGTTCTCCAACATCAGACGCTCTGCGGCAGCAAGCAGCACCGCACGATTCTTTGCGTCCGGGGCGCCCAGTCTGCGGGGCGATGCCATCGGGTTCGACCTCCGCATCATTGACAGCAGCCATTTGGCTCACGACATGTTAGCGCGCCGTTGTCCACAATATCGACGGATGCTGTGCAAATGCCTAGCACCGGTCGGTACAGAAACGCGAAATGGCCGCCCGGACAACCGGACGGCCATTTCGAACAGACGTGTCAGCGCTTGCGGTTCATGACCCGATCGGCGGCTGCCCAGTGCTCGTCGGCAACCCACAGGCGTGCGAACGCCGCAACCGCCTCATCGGGGGTTGCGCCGCCGATGACGCGCTTGATGTCACCCGACGAATTGTTGGCCAACGACCTGGCCACGGTCTTCCAGCCCTCATCGAACGACGCCCTTGGCAGCACCCGGTCGACCAGTCCGATCCGCTCGGCCTCGGCGGCACCGAGAAGTGCTCCACCCCCGGCGAGCAGCAGGGCCCGACTCTTACCGACCAGCTGCGCGAGTCGCTCTGCGCCACCCCAGGCCGGCATGATCGCCAGCGTCACCTGGTTGAAGCCGATCCTGATGTCGTCGGCAGCGATACGGATATCGGCGGCAACGGCAACCTCGGCTCCACCGCCGAGTGCGTGCCCGTTCAGCGCCGCGACAACCGGTGCCGGGAACGCGGCGATCTGATCGCAGATCCCGCGCATCCGCCAGGCCATCGCCTCGGCCTCTTCGATGGTCCGCAGGGCGCTCAGTTGTTTCAGGTCTCCGCCGGAGACGAACGCTTTGTCGCCACCACCCTTGATGACCAGGGCCTGAGCCCCTTTCGCCTCATCGAGAGCCGTCTCGAGCTGATCCATGGTTTCTGGCGCAATCGCGTTGCGGGCCTGCGGGCGATCGATCGTGATGACCGCCAGACCTTCGTTGAGTTCAAGTTCAACCATGGGAGATTCTCCATCAATGAGATTGGCATTCTTCAGTTGTGAGAATATCATCACCAACGTCGGCCGTTGATCGCCTCACCCGGCCGACCGCGCCCCCGGCCGTCGTTCGGTACCCGGACTCGGATCAGAGCTGTATTGGAGTTGTCGACATGCGAACCATCCCCGCCGACCTGGTGGCCAGATACGAGCAGCAGGGGTGGTGGACCGACGAGACAATCGGAGAACTGCTCGCAGCGGGGCTCGCTTCCGCACCCGATGTCGAGTTCCGGATCCATTCGGCGATCCGACCGTGGACGGGGACCTTCGCCGATGTCGAGCTGGTTGCCCGACGACTTGCCGCCGGTTTGCGGGACCGTGGCGTGGGACCGGGTGACGTCGTCGCATTCCAACTCCCCAACTGGATGGAAGCCGCGGCAACATTCTGGGCATCGTCGTTCCTCGGCGCCACGGTGGTTCCGATTGTCCACTTTTATGGGCGCAAAGAGGTCGGCTACATCCTCGGCGCGATCAAGCCCAAGGTGTTCATCGCCGCAGAGAAGTTCGGTCGTCTCGAGTTCTCCCCCGAGCTCAGTGCCGACGTGCCGATCGTCGGGGTGGTTGGCCGGGACTTCGACGACCTCCTTGCCGAGGACCCGATGCGCGGGATCATCGAGACAGACGCCGCGCTACCTGCACTGATCGCCTTCACATCAGGCACCACCAGCTCACCCAAGGGCGTGATCCACAGCCATCGCACCCTTGGTTTCGAGACCCGGCAGCTCGGTGCGTGGTATCCGCCCGATCGCGGCAGCCAGCTCACCGCCGCGCCGGTCGGCCACTTCATCGGGATGGTCAACGCCTTCCTAATCCCGGTCCTCGACGGCAGTCCGATCAACCTCACCGACGCGTGGGACCCCGTGCAGGCGATGGACCTGATGAAGACAGAAGGCCTGACCGTCGGCGGCGGCGCCACCTACTTCGTGACCAGCCTGATCGACCACCCCGACTTCACCGACGAGTACCTGCCCTTCATGAAATACGCCGGATTGGGCGGGTCGTCGGTACCGGCGGCGGTCACCACGCGACTCGAGGACCTCGGCATCACCGTCTTCCGCTCATACGGGAGCACCGAGCACCCGTCCATTGTCGGCTCGATGTACAACGCCCCCATCGACAAGCGCCTGTTCACCGACGGAAATGTCTTGCCTGGCGCCGAGATCCGGCTCGGCGACGACGGGGAGATCTTCAGTCGCGGACCCGATCTCTGCATCGGCTACACCGATCCGGACCTGACCGAACGCAGTTTCGACGAAAACGGTTGGTACCGCACCGGTGACGTCGGGGTGATCGACGAAGACGGCTACCTGACGATCACAGATCGCAAGGCCGACTTCATCATTCGCGGCGGGGAGAACATCAGCGCCCTGGAGGTCGAGGAAGTGCTGATGGGTATGCCTGCAGTTGCCGAGGCGGTGGTGGTCGCCGCCCCCGATGCCCGGCTCGGCGAGCACGCCGCCGGGGTCCTTCGACTCAAATCGGGCCATTCCATGCCAACGATGGACGAAGTCCGCGCACACTGCGATCAGATCGGCCTGGCCAAGCAGAAGTGGCCCGAGGAGTTGCATCAGGCCGACGATTTTCCTCGCACCGCCAGCGGAAAAGTTCAAAAGTTTCAGGTGCGCACGGATATTGCGACATCCAGATAAAGAGAATATGGTTCTCACAAGAGGAAATGGAGGATCTCATGCCCGAAGCATTGCCGTATCCGCTGTTCGACGCGGACAACCACCTGTACGAGACCCAGGAGGCGCTGACCAAGTTCCTTCCGGAGAAGTACAAAAATGCGATCCAGTACGTCCAGGTCAACGGCCGGACAAAGATCGCCATCCGTGGACAGATCAGTGAATACATCCCCAACCCGACGTTCGACGTCGTCGCACGTCCGGGTGCCATGGAGGACTACTTCAAGAACGGCAACCCCGAAGGCAAGAGCAAGCGCGAGATCTTCGGCAAGCCGATCAAGTCGCCTGCCGCGTTCCGCGAGCCGGCCGCACGTCTGGAGCTGATGGACGAGCTGCAGATCGACCGCACGCTCATGTTCCCGACGCTCGCCAGCCTCATCGAAGAGCGCATGCGTGACAACCCGGAACTGATTCACGCCGTGGTCCACTCGCTCAACCAGTGGCTGTACGAGACCTGGGGTTTCAACTACCAGGACCGCATCTTCACCGTCCCGGTGATCAGCCTGCCGATCGTCGACAAGGCCATCGAAGAGCTCGAGTGGTGTGTCGAGCGCGGCGCCAAGGCCATTCTGGTCCGTCCCGCTCCGGTCCCCGGATACAAGGGCCCGCGGTCGTTCGCCCTTCCCGAGTTCGACCCCTTCTGGAAGCGTGTTGTCGAGCTCGACGTGCTGGTCACCCAGCATTCGTCGGACAGCGGCTACGCCCGCTACAACCAGGATTGGGAAGGCACCTCGGACGAGATGCTCCCGTTCGTGACCAACGCCTTCCGCATGGTCAGCGAATGGCGCCCGATCCAGGACACCGTTGCCTCGTGGGTTTGCCACGGCGCCCTGTTCCGGTTCCCGGAGCTGCGCATCGCGGTCATCGAGAACGGTGCCAGCTGGTTGCCGCACGTGCTGCAGACCCTTGCGGACGTGTACAAGAAGGCTCCTGAGGGCTTCGGCATGCAGGATCCGGTGGCTGCGATCAAGAAGAGCATCCACGTCAGCCCCTTCTGGGAAGAAGACTTCAGCAAGCTCACCGCCCTCATCGGCGCCGAGCGCGTGCTGTTCGGGTCCGACTACCCGCATCCCGAGGGCCTGGCCGAACCGACCACGTACATCAACCACATCCAGCACCTGCCCCTCGAGGATCAGAAGCTGGTCATGGGCGGAAACATGGCGAGGTTGCTCAAGGTATGACATGGGAGACCATCCCGCAGATGGTCCTCTCCGTCGGCGATCGCTTCGGTGACAACGAAGCGATCGTCGACGGACCGCTCCGGCTGACTTTCCGTCAACTCACACAACGGGTTCGGAAGGCAGCCGGAGCTTTTGCATCAGCGGGCATCGACAAAGGCGACCGGGTCGCCATCTGGGCACCCAACTCGGCGGAGTGGGTCATCGCCGTTTTCGGACTGCTGACCGCCGGCGGCGTACTGGTGCCGGTCAACACCCGCTACAAGGCCGATGAGGCGGACGACATCGTCCGACGCAGCGGCGCCAAGCTGCTGCTGGTGCAGCAGGGCTTCCTCGGGGTGCAGTACGGCGGGCCCGAAGGCGTTCCGGTCATCGACCTCAAGTCCGATTTCCTCTCCAGCGGTGAGCCTTTCGAGCGTGAGGTGAGCGGCGACGACATCGCCGACATCATGTACACCTCGGGTACCACCGGACGCCCCAAGGGCGTCATGATGAACCACCGGCAGACACTGCGGCTGTTCTCCGAGTGGTGCGACCTCGCCGACCTGCGCGAAGGTGACCGCTACCTCGTCGTCAACCCCTTCTTCCACATGTTCGGCTACAAGGCAGGCATGATCGCGTCGATGATCCGTGGCGCCACCATCTTTCCCGTGCCGGTTCTCGACGTCGATGCGGTATTGGATCTCGTTGAGCGCGAGAAGATCACGATGCTTCCCGGTCCCCCGACGCTTTACCAGTCGCTGCTTGCGGCCAACGACGGTAGCCGCGACCTGTCCTCACTGCGGGCCGCTGTCACCGGATCGGCCGACATCCCCGTCGAACTGATCCGCCGGATCAAGAATGACCTCCCCTTCGAGACCATCATGACCGGCTACGGGCTGAGCGAGGGCGGCACAGCGACCGCATCACGGGCGGGCGACACCTTCGAACAGATCGCCACCACCGTCGGAACACCCTGCGATGGAATCGAATTGCGCATCGCCGACGACAGTGAAGTCCTGATCCGCGGGTACAACGTGATGCAGGGTTACCTCGACGATCCGGCGGCGACCGCCGAAGCCATCGATTCCGACGGATGGCTTCACACCGGAGATCTCGGAAGCCTCGACGATGGCGGCCGACTGCGCATCATCGGCCGTAAGAAGGACATGTTCATCGTCGGAGGCTTCAACGCCTATCCCGCCGAGATCGAAGGCTTCCTCCTCGAACATCCGGCGGTCGCACAGGTCGCGGTCATCGGTGTGGCCGATGACCGGCTCGGCGAGGTCTGTAAGGCGTTCGTCGTTGCCAAAGAGGCTGTGTCCGAGGCCGATCTGATCTCGTGGAGTCGCGAGCGCATGGCAGGCTTCAAGGTCCCGCGGTCGATCGAGTTCCTGACCGAGCTACCCACCAACGCAACCGGCAAGGTTGTGAAGGACCTTCTGCGATGACGTCCGGGTCGCTACTCTGACCTGACACGCCCCCATCGCAAGGACCGCCCGATGGACACAGATCTGCCTTTGATCGACGAACACCGGTTGCCCATTGACGCACCCGTGTCGACAGCCTGGGAAGCACTGACTGCCTGGATTGCCCGCACACAACTCGGCACCAACACCCGGTTCGCGCATCTGGTGGGTACCGATCCGCGGCGTGCTTCGGGCACGATCCCCGATGTCGGCGCCACGATCCCCGGATTCGCGGTGACCGAATCCGTACCGGGCGACCACATCACGCTGGCCGGTCGCCACCGCTTCTCCCGCTATCTATTGCGCTTCACGGTGAGCGGCGACGCGGATGGCTCAGTGGTCAGCGCCCGCTCCTATGCGACATTTCCTGGAGTGCTCGGCTGGGGCTATCGACGGTTCGTCATCAGCTCCGGAGCACACGGACTGATCGTCAAACGCATGCTCAGACAGATCCGAAGCGGCATCGAGTAACACTTGCCGGACTCCCGTCGAGCGTGCAATCGGACTGTTGACCGCGCGGAAGTACTCACAACCCCTGCTCGATGAACGCGGCAAGCCTCGCGATCTGTTGCTCGTTACGCTTGTAGTGCGTCCATTGGCCGATCCGTGTAGTGGTCACCAGATCAGCCGCATGGAGTGCGGCCATGTACTGCGACGCCGTGGACTGCGATACCTTCGCTCTCGCCTGAATGTGCTTGAGGCACACGCCGATCTCCTCGGCAGGCGCGAGCTGAGGGGGAAAGCTACCCGGGTCCTTCAGCCACTGCAGGATCTGCACACGCGCGGGATTCGACAGCGCCTTGAACGCTGAATCCCATGCCGTACCCGTCGATGCTTCATCCACATGGAACAGCCTACCGTTAGATCGCAATATCCCGATACATGTGGTTGACTAGCCATATCGCAACATCGCGATATACCAATGGAGGTCGGGATGACGCAGAACAACAAAGTGGCGCTCGTGGTCGGAGCCCGAGGTGTGATCGGTGGAAACCTGATCGACCACCTCGCAGCAACCGGCGAATGGGACATCATCGGACTTTCTCGGCGAGGCGGCACGGACTCCGGACCGGTGAAACACATCGCAGTCGACCTGCTCGATCCATCCCAGACCACGGCCGCACTGAGCGGACTCGACTCGGTCACGCACGTCTTCTACGCCGCCTATCAGGACCGCCCGACCTGGGCCGAGCTGGTAGCGCCCAACCTGGCGATGCTGGTCAACACTCTCGACGCCATCGAACCGATCGCGCGTGGACTCGAGCACGTCAGCCTGATGCAGGGATACAAGGTCTATGGGGCCCATCTCGGACCGTTCAAAACACCTGCCCGCGAGAGCGATCCGCCGCACATGCCGCCGGAGTTCAACGTCGACCAGCAGCAGTTCCTCGAACACCGACAAGCAGGTAAGAGCTGGACCTGGTCAGCGATCAGACCATCCGTGGTATCCGGATTCGCACTGGGCAACCCGATGAACCTCGCACTGGTCATCGCCGTCTACGCGACCATCTCGAAGAAGTTGGGCGTCCCGCTGCGCTTCCCCGGAAAGCCCGGTGCGTACACCAGCTTGATCGAGATGACCGACGCCGGGCTACTCGCCGAAGCAACGGTCTGGGCCGCCACCAGCCCCGGCTGCGCCAATCAAGCGTTCAACATCAACAACGGCGATCTCTTTCGCTGGCAGGAGATGTGGCCCAAGATCGCCGCGTTCTTCGACATGGATGTCGCGCCCCCACTCCCGATGTCGATGGCTGTGGCAATGGCAGACAAGGAGCCGGTATGGGACGAGCTCGTCAGGGAACACAATCTGGCTCAAACCCCGTACTCCGACGTCTCATCATGGGAGTTCGGCGACTTCGTATTCAGTTGGGACTACGACTTTTTCGCCGATGGAACGAAAGCACGACGGTTCGGGTTCCACCGCTACGTCGACACCGAAGCAATGTTCCTCGAGATCTTCACCGACCTCCGAACTCGCAAGATAATCCCCTGACAACCAGCAGTACAGGTTCGTTGCCCGTCCCCACATCGACTCGCGCCCAGAAAGCAGCCCGGCCAGGGACCAAGTACGCCACCCGGCGTGATGCCCCTACCGTTGCCAAGTCACAGCGAGCCACGTGTGGTACGGGACGGCCAGTTCGACCGACTCACCTAAGAAGGCCACGTTTGATGCGTGAGATCACCGTCTGCCAGACGCCAAAGTGATTGAGACAGCTGGATCGATTGTCTTTCAGCCCTGGTCTTTTCACGAATACTACTGGGCGCTGACACCAGTAGTCCTTGATCGATCAATTGCAGCGGAACGGGTTTCAAACTCGGAACGGCGGACCACCAGCAACATGCGGGTCTCGGAGGTCGCGTAGCCTTCGGCGTGGAGGCCAGTTTATCGGCCAGCGCGCGCTACGTGCAGCACGGTCGAGGTCGGCGGCGTCACCGCAACCCGTCTGACTCCAATTGCGCCTGCCACACGGGTCAGCCCCCATCCCGTAACTGTACCGAACTAACTATCATCAATGTCAGACACTCTTGATAGACTCATCGGTTTCGGCAATGAGATTTGTCGAAATAGACTGCAGCCCAAACAAATTAGTTCGTTCGAAAGCTTGTGCGAACAGGATTTGCTCCGTATGATTGACTCATGGACTTCGGGGGAATGTTCGCCAGGTTGTCTGATCTGGCAGGGGATGTGGCTTTGGTCGCCGGGGATGATGCACAAGTGTCATCACGAACGGTGGCGGCTATACGACTCAATCATGTTGTGGAACAGATACTTTTCCGACTCATCGGTGAACTCGACCGGCGTGAGATAGCGCAGAAATCGGGTGATGGTTCCACCGCGAGACTGTTACAACAGGCCGGGATGGCGCCGGCGGTCGCGCACAGATACGTGCGAGTAGGTAAGGCACTGAACGACATTCCATCGGTGGCGTCCTACGGCGTGGACGGGACGCTGTCGGGTGAGCATATCGATTCGATCGTCAAGGGCCTGAACCATATTGATCAACGAAATCCGGAGCTGGCGGACGGTGACCGCGCCGATTGTGTGCGCGGGCTCCTGACTGAAGCCTTGACAACGACACCGGCCGCGGTGTCAGCACGGGCACGGCATATGGCGATCGTGTTGTCACCACCGGACAAAGAAGTCCCCGACGCCGAAAATCAAGATCTCAATGAGTTCTCGTTCACGACTGGCGACGACGGCCGTACCCACGGAGTGTTCGACCTGGACAACCTCGTGGGCGAGAAACTTGCCGTCGCGTTGAGACCACTATCGACACCGGTACCCGAACCAGATGGGTCACCAGACCCACGTAACAACGCCCAAATCCGGGCCGATGCCCTGGAACGACTGTTGGATTCCTATCTCGGACAGGAAAACCGGCCCAGCAGCGGCGGTGTGAAACCCCACGTGACGGTGACAGTGACAGCCGAATACCTCCAAGCGCTACAGCTGCGCGGACTCGGCAAAGCCCAACCAACGGCAATTGCGCCTGCATTCGAATGGACCGGACCGGCCTCAGCACCCACCGCGCAGATGGTCGCCTGTGATTCAGTCATCACCAAAATCCTGCTCGACAACAATTCCGTACCGCTCGATGTCGGACGTGACCAACGCACCGTCACCCCGGCCATCCGCAAAGCACTGATCGCCCGAGACCTCGGCTGCGCATTCCCAGGCTGCGGGTGCCCTGCCGGCTACACCGATGCCCACCACATCGACTTCTGGCGCAACGGCGGAACCACCAGCCTGACCAACATGGTCCTGCTGTGCCGACGCCACCACCGATACATCCACCACCGCAGGTGGACAGTCTTCGTCGGCCGCGACGGACACCCCTGGTTTGTGTCACCCGACGATGCGAGCAAGACACCGCTGAGATCGCATGCCCGCCGCACCCTGACCTCCGAGCCCATCGCCGCATAAGCACGACCAAGCCCGGACCGCCAGACCTCATGACGGCATATTCCAAGTACCCCAAGCAGCGCAGATGGCTCTGCACTGCAAGCTCTTTGACAACTTCACAGCGTGGTGGCCGACACCTAACGGGACGAGTCTGGTCCCTCGAGGATCGTCACGGCGGCAACGGCGGTGGGTCCACCGAGGTTGTGTGCCAGGCCGACCTTGGCGCCGTCCACCTGATTGATGGCGTTGCCGCGCAACTGGTCGAACAACTCGACACACTGCGCCACACCGGTGGCGCCCGGCGGATGACCTTTCGACTTCAGGCCTCCACTGGGATTCACCGGCATCGAACCACCGACGGAGGTGTCGCCGGCCTCGAGCAGCTTGTAGCCCTCGAACCGGTCAGCGAAGCCCAGATCCTCGTAGCTCATGATCTCGACGCCGGTGAAGAAGTCATGCAGCTCGGCGACATCGACGTCGGCCGGTGTCATCCCGGCCATGGAGAACGCCTGCTTGGCCGCACGAACCGTGGCCGGGAACGTGGTCATATCTGTCTTGTGCTGGTGCATCACCGAATCCAGCCCGAGACCGACACCGCGGACCCACACGGGCCGGTCGGTGTAACGGTCGACGACGTCTTCGGAGACCAGGATCAACGCGGCAGCGCCGTCACTCTGAGGCGCGCAGTCGTAGAGACCAAACGGAGTCACCACCGTTGGGGCCTCGAGTGCCTGCTCCATGGTGATCTCGAATCGCAAGCGCGCCTTGGGATTGTTCACACCCTGGCGGTGGTTCTTCACCGCGACCATCGCCATGTGTTCGCGGGTCGCGGGCGACTCGTGGAGGTAGCGGCTCACGTGCAGGGCGAATCCCGCGGGAGCAACCAGACCGAGCGGGTAGTCCCACGCCATGTCCCGCGACGTCGCCTCCCACTCCCAGAGCATGTCCTTGGAGGCCGTCTCGCGGAGCTTGTCGGCACCCATCACCAGTGCGACGTCGAACGCGCCGGAGGCGATGCCGTACAACGCATTACGGACCGCGTCATTGCCGGTGGCACAGGAGTTCTCGATACGCGTGACCGGGATGTCGGGCAGGCCGAGGGAATCGGCAAGGATGCCGGACGGGAAGCCGTCGGTGGTACCCATCGCACCGAACCAGGCGGCCTGCAGGTCGTTCTTGTTGATGCCCTTGTCAACACTGGCCGCCGCCTCGGCGTAGGCCATCGGCAGCAGGTCCTTGATTCCGTGAGCGAAGTGTTCGGCGAACGGGGTCATACCCGCGCCGACAACTGCAACCTTCCTCATACCGCTGCTCCTTCCACAACAAGTTCTGGTTCAAATGCGTAGCCGTAGTCGGGAACTCCCGACCGCATGGCCACCCGGCGCAGAGCCAATCGTCCGCGATCACCGATCCCCACAGAACCGGGATCCGCGCCTGTCACCTTCACCAGTGCACGCACATTCACGTCTTCGAGCTCGACGATCACCAGTGAATACGGCGTCTTCAGACCTGGCACCGGCACATACACCGTGACACCTGTGTAGACGGTTCCGGTCCGCGGCAGCGGTACGTGTTCGTAGTCGGTCTGCAAGGCAGAATCGTCAGAGACCTGGTAGCGAGGCGGGAAGTCGAGCTGGTCGGAACCAGCGTGTCTGCCTGCCTCCCAACGGACTTTCGCCTCGAAGGCCCGTTCATACGCCGCCAGCGAGATCGGGATCTCGTTCCCTGGGATGTACGTTGTCTCGATCTTGGGCCGGGCAGTTGGCTCACGGCGGTGAAGTGCCACCGACCCGGCCGCAACTGTGATGCCGGAAAGGCTCGCCTGTTCAACGGCCGCCAAAGGACCGGTCGTCTCCGACTCGGCCATCGCCGCGAGGGCGAACAGACCTGAACTGGCACCCACCGTCGGCAGGTGTGCCGAGAATCCGGGGCTCAGTTCGGTTGCGTGCTTGTGGTCAACGCCGGCAACGGCTGTCGGATGATCCAGCCATGCCGCGGCCAGCGAGGCAACCAGCCCGCGATCGTGCAGCAATCGCGGATCACCGTAGTCATGGATCACGCCGGTGGAATTGCGCGTGCGGACCGGGAGGCTGCGCGCCACCCGGGCCGACGTACGTACGTGCAGACCACAATCGGAGGTCAGCGCGGCAGCCGCTCCGGCCGGATCGAGATCCACACCGATGACCAGCGTCCGCTGGCGCGCCGAACTCAACGCATCAAGCGTTGCCGGCGCGCCACCGAGACGCTCGGTCACCTCGAGCTCGGGATCGAGATCAAGCCCGGCGAGAAGCACTGCAGCATTACTGCTTTCGAGCAAAGGTAGGTCACGGGTGACAAGGACAACCGAGTCGACCGCACCCCCTTTGGACAGTGCTGCCCGCCCCGCCTCCACCGCCATCGTGATGGCATCCTCATCGTCACCGGCGATGCGATGTTCCGAGGTACCCCACGGCGGCAGGTACGTTCCGATAGAGGCGATGTAAGGCATGTTGATCTCCCGATTTACCTAGGTGACCGCGCCGGCGGTCTTCAGTTCGATGATGCGATCCCAGTCGAGTCCGATTTCCTGGAGGATCTCATCGGTGTGAGCGGCGAACTCCGGGGCCGCAGTGGTTTGCGTGGCTTCCACGTCGAATTGCACCGGAGTGGAGACCAATTCGATCTCACCGGCCTGGACGAGGTAGTCATTGGCCCGGACCTGCGCGTCGGACGACACCTGCAGCGAATCCTGCACCGGAGCCCACGGACCGGCGAGCGTTCCGAAGCGGACGGTCCACTCTTCGAGCGTGCGACCCTTGATCGCCTCACGCAGGATCGCCACCGCGGCCTCGGTATTGGCGGAGATGTCCTTGCCCGTGCCGAATCGCGGATCGTCGATGAGTTCCGGCCGGTCGATATGCCGGCAGACATCCGCCCAGAACTTCGACGGCTGCATCATGATGAACGAGATGTACCGGCCATCGGCCGTCTCGTACACACCGGTCAGCGGATTCACCGGCGAACCGTGCACACCCGGAACCGGTGCGACCATCGGCTCCTTCAGATGAGCCGACAATGCGACGCCATGGCCCATCGCCCACAGGCCACTGCCCAAGAGCGACACATCCACCACCGACGTTTCACCGGTCCGCTCACGTTTGAGCAACGCGGCAGCGACGCCACCGGCCAGGTTGGTCCCGGAGATCGTGTCGCCGTAGGCCGGTCCCGGAGGAGCGATCATGCCCTCGGTCCCCGGAGGCGTGATGGTTGCGGCCGTACCGGCACGGCACCAGAAGGCGGTCATGTCGTAGCCGCCCCGATCGGACTCCTGCCCGCGCGGACCCAACGCACTGCCACGGGCGTAGATGATCTTCGGGTTGATCGCCCGGATGTCATCGACGTCGATCCCGAACTTGGCACGGTGGTCGGGCAGGAAACTGGTCAGGAAGACATCTGCCTTCTTGACCAGCTCGGTCAGGACTTCCTTGCCCTCGGGCTTGGACATGTCCAGGCCCAGACTCCGCTTGCCACGGTTGGCATGCTCGATGTTCGGGTTGGGGTCGCCCACGACGACCATCGTGCCGGTCTGGCGCAGTCCGCGTTGCGGATCGCCCGTCACCGCGTGCTCGATCTTGATCACCTCGGCGCCCCAGTCCGAGAGAACCGCACCGGCGGACGGGACGAACCCGTACATCGCGACCTCGAGGACGCGAATGCCCTCTAGTGGCTTCATGCACTCACCACCGGAGCCGCGAACGCCTTGATCTCCAAGAACTCTTCGAAGCCGGCAGCACTCATCTCACGGCCGAGTCCCGACTGCTTGTAACCACCGAACGGGACGTCCGGGGTGAAGTAGTTGCCGCCGTTGATGCTGAAGGTGCCGGTCCGGATCCGGCGACCGATCGCGATGGCCCGATCCTCATCGGCACTCAGGACTCCACCGGACAGACCGAACTGCGAGTCGTTGGCGATCCGCACCGCATCTTCTTCGTCATCGAACGGGATCACGGCGAGCACGGGTCCGAAGACCTCGTCCTGGGCGATCTCGCTGGACGGGTCGACGTTGGCCAGCAGGGTGGGCTTGTAGAAGTAGCCCGGGCTCACGGGCTCGCCACCGAAGGCCAGTGTCGCGCCGGCTTCGACGGCCCGCTTCACCATGCCGTCGACCTTGTCGCGCTGACGTTCGCTGATCAGCGGACCCATGTAGATCTTCGGGTTGGTCGGGTCGCCGTAGGAGATGTGCGCCATCATCGCCGCGACCGCCGCGACGATCTCATCCTGCTTGTGACGCGGCACCAGCAGACGGGTGGTCAGCGCACAGCCCTGACCGGCATGCGAACAGATGCTGAACGCCGCGAACTGGGCAGCGGTCTGCAGGTCGGCGTCCTCGAGAACGATCAGGGCCGACTTGCCACCGAGCTCCAGGAACACCTTCTTGAGGGTGTCGCCGGCGGCGGACATGATCTGGCGGCCGACCGGAGTCGAGCCGGTGAACGTGACGACGTCGACGTCGGGGTGCGTTGTCATGACCTGACCGACGGCGATATCCGTCGACGAGAGCACATTGACCACGCCGGCCGGGATGTCGGTGTGATTGGCGATCAGTTCGCCGAGCGCCAGCGTGAGCAGCGGGGTGTCGGGGGCACCCTTCAGGATTACAGTGCAACCGGCGGCCAGCGACGGAGCCAGCTTCGCCAGTGCAAGCTGGGTCGGGTAGTTGTAGGCGGCGATGGCCGAGACCACACCGGCCGCTTCCTTCTCCACCCAACGACGGTGACGCTTGCCGTTCAGCTCGACCTCGCCGAGGTCTTCGGTGAGCGGGTAGGTACGGAGCAGGTCCGCGTAGTACTTGACGATGCCGATCGGCGCTTCGAGCTGGTTGCCGTGGGTCAGGATCCGGGTGGCACCGACCTCGGCCATGGTCAGCTCGCGAAGGTCCTCGAGGTTGTCGAGCATCGCCTGGTGCAGCTGATCGAGGCACTTGATGCGGAACTCGGTGTTGGTGGACCAGTCCGTGTGGTCGAACGCCTGGCGGGCGGCAGCGATGGCCGCATTCGCCTCGTCGACACCGGCATCCGGGGCATAGCCGTACACCTCTTCAGTGGCCGGGTTCAGCGATGGGAATTCTTTGTCCATCGCCACCAACTCTCCACCGATGAGCAGACGTTTGCGGACTCCGCCACCTTTCACGTCGAGTCCTCCATCGGTCGCCACTGTTTCCTGGGCTGGCATTGCGCCTCCTCAAAATCTGTGAAAACTTCATTCTCAAATATGACCAACGCCACATTCGCCTTAAACGGACTGTAGCAACATTTCCTGGCAACGCCTACCCCGAGGCAGCCCCATCCAGGACCGGGCAAACGGACAATAGCCGCAGCCCAAACGCATCAAACTCTTGCCGACTGCTACATTTCGAGAGTATCGTTCTCACAAATAGAAAGGGAGATTCTTGTGATTGAGACAACAGCCCTCGGCCCCGCCCTCGGCGTTCAGGTCCACGGCGTAGAAGACTTGAATGACCCCATCGTGACCGCCCAGTGCCTCGAGGCGCTCAAGTGGCGAGGTGTCCTCCTGATCCGCGGACTGGACCTGAGCGACGAGGACCAGGTCACGTTCAGCCGCAAGCTCGGACCGGTGCAGGCGCCGGCAGGCAAGGAGGTCTTTGTCGTCTCACTCAACCCTGAGAAGTCCCGCTCGGCCGAGTACCTCAAGGGCACTCTCTTCTGGCACATCGACGACACCTGCAACGACATCCCGTCCAAGGCCACGATGCTCACCTGCAAGCATGTGGCGATGGTCGGCGGCGGTACCGCCTTCTCCAATACATATGCCGCATACGAGGCACTCCCCGAGGCAGAGAAGAAGCGTCTCGAAGGTCTGCGCGTGCACCACAGCTTCGAAGCCGCCCAGCGGCTCGTCGATCCGGACCCCAGCCCCGAAGTGCTCGCCGGCTGGCGGACTCAGAAGACACACGACACGTCACTGGTCTGGGATCGCAAGGACGGCCGCAAGTCGCTGGTCATCGGTGCCACCGCCGAGTACATCGTCGGAATGGATCCTGTCGAAAGCCGCGAACTGCTCGACGAGCTGTTGACCTGGACCACCCAGGACCGCTTCAGCTACAGCCACGAGTGGCAGGTCGGTGACGTCGTCATTTGGGACAACACCGGAATGCTGCACCGTGCGCTGCCTTACGACCCCAGCTCCGAGCGGGAGATGCACCGGACAACGATGGGCGGATCTGAAGCATGGGCGTGAAAACTGCAGTGGTCACCGGCGGTAGCTCCGGGATCGGCCACGCCGTGGTCGAGCGCCTGGTCGCCGACGGCTACAACGTCGCCTCTTTCGATCGGACGCCGAGCGAAGAAAAGAACACGTACACCGTCGACATCACCAGCCGTGAGCAGATCGACGCCGCGCTCGCGGAGGTGCGCGACACCTTTGGTCCGGTCACCGTACTGGTCAACGCCGCAGGTATCGACAGCTTCGGCCGCTTCGTCGACCTCGACTTCGACGAGTGGAAGAAGATCCACGAAGTCAACCTGCACGGCACCTACCACTGCATCCAGGCCGCGTTGCCGGACATGCTGAAGGCCAAGTGGGGCCGCATCGTCAACATCTCCTCGTCGAGCGCACATTCGGGCCAGCCGTACATGGCCGCGTATGTCTCGTCGAAGTCGGCCGTCAACGGACTGACCAAGTCGCTGGCACTCGAACTCGGCCAGGTCGGCATCACCGTGAACGCGGTACCGCCTGGCTTCGTCGACACCCCGCTCCTGCGGAGCGCCGAAGGTCAGAAGCGTCTCGGCGGCACCGTCGAAGATCACATCCTGCGGACTCCGGTACGCCGGGTCGGACGGCCCGAAGACATCGCCGCCGCCTGTGCATTCCTGATCTCCGAGGACGCCAGCTACATCACCGGCCAGATCCTGGGCGTGAACGGCGGACGCAACACATAGGTAGTACGCACCGGCGTCACCCGCCGTTGTCGATGGTTCCAGCAGCAGAAGTAAATCGAAAGGGCAGTCATCATGGGTCGTGTAGAGGGCAAAGTCGCGTTCATCACGGGAGCAGCACGAGGGCAGGGGCGCAGTCACGCTGTCCGTCTCGCCGAAGAGGGCGCCGACATCATCGCCGTCGACATCTGCACCGACTTCGAGACCATCGGGTACCCGATGGCCACTCCGGAAGACCTCGCAGAGACAGCAAGACTCGTCGAGAAGCACGACCGCCGAATCGTCACGGTACAGGCCGACGTCCGTGATGCGGCCCAGATGAAAGCTGCGGTCGATCAGGGTGTCGCCGAGCTCGGCCGGCTGGACATCGTTGTCGCGCAGGCGGGTATCGCCGGCATGAAGGGTGAGCCACGGTGGCAGTCGTTCACCGACGTCATCAACACCAACCTGGTCGGCACCATCAACGCGGTGACCGCAGCCCTGCCCCACCTCAAAGAGGGTGCCTCGATCATCGCCACCGGTTCCACCGCGGCACTGATGGACACCAGCAAGGTCGACGTCCCCGGCAAGGATCCGGGCGGAGTCGCATACGTCTACTCCAAGCGCGCACTGACCGAGTTCATCCACAATCTCGCGCTGCACATCGCCCCGGAAGGCATCCGCGCCAACGTGGTTCATCCGACGAACTGCAATACGGACATGCTCCAGAGCGAACCGATGTACCGTTCCTTCCGTCCGGACCTCGAGCACCCCAAGCGCGAGGACGCAGAGCCGGCGTTCGGCGTGCAGCAGGCCATGAAGATCCCGTTCGTCGAGCCCCTCGACATCAGCAACATGGTCCTGTTCCTCGCTTCAGATGAATCCCGCTATGTCACCGGCACCCAGCAGCGTGTCGACGGCGGCGGTTACCTGAAGTGGTACGGCGTTCACTTCTGATCCGAAACCCCCAGCCCCAGCCCGCTATACAACAACTCTCGAGGAGACACACGTGAAGGTGCAGGTCGATTCAGACAAGTGCCAGGGACACACGCTTTGCGCGATGATCGCTCCCGAATCGTTCGAATTGAACGACATCGACGGACACGCGTCGGCGATCACCGAGGATGTACCGGCGGAGCACGAAAAGAGTGTCCGCGAGGCATTCGCATCGTGCCCGGAACGAGCAATCACCATCACCGAGTAGTACCCCCTTCCCTGGTATTCGACTGCCCCGCACCTGAAAGGACGACGCCCATGACCGTTGAGGACGTCACCCAAGACGCTCGAAAAACACCACGTTTCCAGTTCGAGAGACACGCGCCCCACTACCGGGACGAGTTCGAAACCGTCACCCAGAAAATGCAATCGGAGTGTCCGATCGCATGGAGCGACACGTATGGCGGCCACTGGGTTGCCGCGGGTAACAAAGAGGTCTTCGAGCTGGCCCGCTGCCCGGTGGTGTCAACAGACCACGACGTCAACGGCACCGGGTCCGGCTACAAGGGCATCTCGATCCCGACCCCGGACCGTGCCAACGGTCTTCGCGGCGGCATCCTCGAGATGGACGACCCCGATCACAAGAACTACCGCGCCGTCCTGAACCCGTACCTGTCACCGGCTGCGGTGAAGGCATGGATCCCGTTCATCGACGATGTCGTACACGCCTGCCTCGACGAGAAGATCGAGTCGGGGCGGATCGACTTCGTCGACGAGCTCGCCAACATCGTGCCCGCCGTCCTGACCCTTGGCATGATGGGCATCCCACTGGAGAAGTGGACGCTGTACAACGAGCCGGTGCATGCCGCCGTCTACACCCCGCCGGACTCCCCGGATATCGCGCGGGTCAACGAGATGCACAAGACCATGGGCATCGACCTGTTCACCAACCTTGCCGAGATCAAGGCGAATCCACGTCCAGGACTGATCAATGCACTGGCCGAGGCGCGCATCGACGGTGAGCCGTTGCCGGACATGGAGATCTTCGGCAACCTGGGTCTGCTCATCGGCGGCGGTTTCGACACCACGACCGCTCTGACCGCGCATGCGCTCGAATGGCTGTCGGAGAATCCCGAAGCGCGTACGACGCTCAGCGAGAATCGGGATGAACTGCTCGACTCCGCCACCGAGGAATTCCTGCGTTACTACACCCCGGCCCCCGGCGACGGACGTACCGTCGCCGCGGACATCGAGATCGAGGGTAAGGAATTCAAGGAGGGCGACCGGTTGTGGTTGTCCTGGGCGATGGCCAACCGCGATCCCGAGGTGTTCGACGATCCCAACGAGGTCATCCTCGACCGCGGCGCCAACCGGCACTACAGCTTTGGACTCGGATTGCATCGCTGCGCCGGCTCCAATGTCGCCCGGACCGTCTTCAAGCGGATGCTGCTGGCCGTTCTCGACCGGATGCCGGACTACAAGTGCGATCCGGAAGCGACCGTGCACTACGACACCATCGGTGTCATCCAGGGCATGCGACATCTGCCTGCGGACTTCACCCCGGGCAAGCCGATCGGCGACGGCTTCGACGCCACCCTGGTCAGGTTGCAGAAGCTGATCGACGACACCCGCTTGGCAGAGCCTGCAGTTATCGCGAAAACACGTGCCCAGTCAGCCGGATAGTCCAGCCGGACAGACGATCTGACAGCGCAGAACAAAGAACCGAACAGGGGCCGCCACGCTGATGCAGGCGTGGCGGTCACTGTCGTAGTTCCAACTAGGAGGCACAGTGGCCGAATCGACAGGACGTCCCCTGCCGTCACTCACCAGCGAGAACGAGTCCTTCTGGACTTCGGGTTCCGATGGCACATTACGTATTCAGGAATGTCAGAGCTGCTCGTCGCTGATCCATCCGCCACAGCCGGTCTGCCGCTATTGCCGCGGGCGGGAGCTCGCACCCCGGGTTGTCTCGGGCTACGCCACTCTCATCGGGTTCACCGTCAACGAACGATTCCCGCTGCCGGGCATGCCGACCCCATTTGTGATCGCCCAGGTCGCTCTCGAAGAAGACTCCCGTATTCGACTGACCACCAACACCGTTGAATGCGACCCTGCCGACCTCGAACTCGGCATGCGCATGGAGGTCGTCTTCGAGAACCGCGAGGACGTCTGGTTCCCGCTGTTCCGGCCCGCCGCCGAGCAGGCCGCCCAGCCCGCCGCGGCCCCACGCGACGAGATCGAACCCGAAGACTTCCACAAGCACGTCCGTCCGATGGCCACCACCGAGAAGTTCGAGGACAAGGTCGCCCTCACCGGCGTCGGGATGTCCGAGATCGGCAGGCGCCTGATGATTTCACCGCTGGCCCTGACCATCACCGCCTGCGAACGCGCAGTCGCAGATGCCGGTCTGACGATGGCCGACATCGACGGCATCGCGAGCTACCCGGGCTCAGGCAATGTCGGCGGATTCGGTGAAGGTGGCGGCGTGATGTCCGTCGAGGCCGCCCTCGGTATCCATCCGACCTGGTACAACGGCGGTATCGAGACCTTTGGTCCCGGCGGATCGGTCATCGCCGCGATGATGGCCGTGGCCAGCGGACTTGCCACCCACGTGCTGTGTTACCGGACCCTGTGGGAGTCCACCCACAGCGAATTGATGAAGCAGGGCAAGCTTTCCCACGCCGGTGGAGGTCGGGTGAACGGCTACATCATGCCGTTCGGCGCGATGTCCGCCTCGCACACGCTGGCGATGAACGCCCAGCGCCACATGCACCGGTACGGCACAACCCGCGAGACGCTCGGCTGGATCGCCCTCAACCAGCGAAAGAACGCCGCACTCAATCCCACTGCCATCTACCGCGACCCGATGACCATGGACGACTACCTGTCGGCCCGCACCATCACAACGCCGTTCGGCCTCTACGACTGTGACGTGCCCTGTGATGCGTCGATCGCCGTCATCGTTTCGGCCAAAGACGCCGCGGCCGACCTGGCGAAGCCCCCGGTGTACGTCGAGGCGGTGGGCACCCAGATCCTCGAGCGGATCGAGTGGGACCAGAGCACGTTGACGCACGAACCACAGGTCCTGGGCCCGTCGGCCCACATGTGGTCACGAACCTCGTTGCGGCCCAGCGATATCGATACCGCTCAGCTGTACGACGGCTTCAGCTTCAACTGCCTGTCATGGCTGGAAGCGCTGGGTTTCTGCGAGATCGGCGAGGCGAAAGACTTCCTCGACGGCGGCAAGAACATCGCCATCGGCGGCGAGGTCGCCGTCAATACGCATGGTGGTCAGCTCTCACATGGACGTACGCACGGTATGGGTCTGATCGCCGAGGCGATCACCCAGCTACGCGGTGAAGGTGGTGCCCGCCAGGTGCCGGGTGCCAAGACCGCGATCGCCAGCAGTGGTGGCCTGACACCCGGCGGCGTGATGCTCTTGAGGTCGGCCCAATGACCATCACAGAGACGACGACCATCGCATGCGGCGACGTGCCGGTCACACAGATCGTCGACGTCGACGGCATCCCCTCGTCCGGTTTGCTTCTGGCTGCGCCTGATCCGCGTGGTGTCATCATCGCGCTGCACGGTGGCGCGTCCAAGGCGGCCTATTACGACTGCCCCGGGTTTCCGCGGCATTCACTACTTCGGGCCGGGGCCGCGAACGGCTATACCGTTCTGGCACTGGATCGTCCGGGTTACGAGGCGTCGTACAAATTCGGCGGCCGGTTCACCACCGCGGAGCAACGTGTCGACTGGGCTTACGCGGCGATAGAGGCGCATCTCGGTACCCGCCCGTGCGGAGCCGGCACCTTCATCTTGGCCCATTCGGTGGGATCCGAGCTGGGTGTCCGCATGGCTGCCGCCAACCCACGAGGAGACCTCCTGGGTCTCGAGGTCTCCGGAACCGGTCTCGAGCATCAGCCCCAGGCCGCCAAGGTGCTGGTGCCCCGACGCAACGGTGACAAAAAGCCCGATGGTGCCGGAGTACGCGAACTGCTCTGGAACCCCGCACGTCTCTATCCGGCAGAACTATCCGGTGGCGCCGCGATTTCGGCAGCAGGCCCCAAGTACGAGTACGAGGTGGTCCGGGATTGGCCGACGATCACGTTCCCGGACAGGGCCGCACAGGTCCGGGTTCCGGTGCACTTCACCTCCGGTGAGTTCGAGAACGTGTGGCGCCAGGATCCCGACGCGTTGCACGACATCGGCGCGCTGTTCAGCAACTCCCCCCGGGTGGTGGTTGAACAACAATTCGACGGCGGCCACAACCTGAGTCTGGGGTACACCGCGAGGGCCTACCACCTGAACATCCTGTCGTTTGTCGAAGAGTGCATCGACGATGCGAAACGTCCCGGACACTAGTCACTTTCGAACAAAAGGAGTATCGATGCGAGTCGGATTCATCGGCCTCGGCAGCCAGGGCGGGCCGATGGCCCGCCGGATCGTGGAGGCCGGTTACGAGACCACATTGTGGGCACGGCGGCCGGAATCGCTCGAGCCGTACGGCGACACCGCGGCGAAGACCGCGGGTACCCCCGCCGAATTGGGTGCCGCCAGCGATCTGGCCTGCGTCTGCGTTGTCGCCGACGCCGACGTCCGCGAGGTCGTCGACGGGCCGCAGGGCATCCTGCGCGGGATGAGCGCCGGTGGCGTCATCGCAGTGCACTCGACGGTGCACCCGGACACCTGCCGCGAACTGGCGGACAAGGCTGCGCAGCAAGGTATCGCGTTCGTCGACGCACCGGTCAGTGGTGGTGGCATGGGCGCCGCCGCAGGCACACTCCTGGTGATGGTCGGCGGTGACGACGAGGTCGTCGCCCGCGTCCGGCCGGTCTTCGAGACCTATGCCGATCCCGTTGTCCACCTCGGCGGTATCGGAGCCGGCGAGGTCACCAAGCTTCTCAACAATCTGCTGTTCAGCGCGAACCTGTCGACGGCGTCGAGCACCCTGGCCCTCGGGGAAGCCCTCGGCGTCGACCCCACCCGGCTCGCCGAGGTCCTCGCGCGCGGATCGTCGAACAGCTTCGCGTTGAACCGGATCACCGACACCGCGGGGTCACTGGACCGGATCGCCATGCACGCCGGAGAACTGCTCCGCAAGGACGTCACGCTCGTCGCCGACATCGCCGAGGCCGCAGGCGCGACCGTGGGTTCCGTCCTGACCGCGGCCGACGCCACGCTGGCCCAGATGAACCACCCACGACAGGAGTCATGATGCGTATCGGATTTGTCGGCACCGGCCGGATGGGACTGCCCATGGTCCGGCGTCTTGTCGGCGGCGAGCATCAGGTGCGTGCCCTGGTCCGCAATGACCAGGCACGTGATGACGTCACCGAAGCGGGTGCCGAGGCAGTCTCCGACATCAGCGAAGTCGGCTTCGATGCCGAGATCGTCATCGTCTGCGTCTTCACCGACGACCAGGTGCGTGAGATCTGCCTCCAGGGTCCGTTGATCGCCGCGATGCCGCCGGGCTCGGTGCTGGTTCTGCACACCACTGGCAGCCCGGTCACTGCAGAGCTGATCACGGAGCGCGCCACACCCTTTGGCGTGCACGTCGTCGACGCCCCGGTCAGTGGCGGTCCACACAACATCGCGGCCGGTGGCCTCACGGTCTTCCTCGGTGGCGACTCCGAGGCCATCGACCGCATCCGTCCGGCCCTGCAGACCTATGCCGAACCGGCCCTGCATGTCGGGGCCATCGGCAACGGCCAGCGGGTCAAGTTGGTCAACAACGCATTGTTCGCGGCGCAGATCGGATTGCTTCGTGAAGGAGTTCGCCTCGCAGCCGAACTCGGCGTCGACGAATCCACCCTGCTCAGTTCGCTCCCCCACGGCAGCTCCAGCAGCCGTGCGCTGGACGGGGTTTCGGCCCGCGGATCGGTTTCCGCGTTCAGTGAAGCGGTGGGCGCGTTCGTCAGCAAAGACGTAACCGTTGTCCGAGCCGTCGCCCTTGAACTCGGTGGACAGCTCGGACTGATCGACGAAGTGATCGGCGACCAATTCGGAGCCGTCAAACCCTGATCCGACCGCGTAAGGACTGTTTCGTATGCAGATGACGCCAAGCCATCACGCCGAACTGACACCGGGTGCGCCGGCCATCGTGATGGGCCGCAGCGGCGAGGTTGTCACGTACGCCCAGCTCGAGGACCGGTCGATCCGATTCGCCCGGGCACTGCGTGAACGGGGCCTGCAGCCGGGTGACCACATCGCGATCCTGATGGAGAACACTCGCTCGTTCCTCGAGATCGCCTGGGCGGCACAGCGTTCTGGTCTTTATTACACCGCCGTCAATCGACATCTGCGTACCGACGAGGTGCAGTACGTCCTCGACGACAGCGGCGCGCAGGCACTGATCGCCAGTGAGGCCGTCGCCGATGTCGTCGTCGCTCTCGACCTGTCCCGGCTACGCGCGAAGGTCAGCGGCGCCGGGCAGATCGACGGCTTCGAGTCATACGAGGACGTCCTGGCCGCCACCTCCGGGGCACCCCTCGACAAGGAGCTCGAGGGCCGGGAGATGCTGTACTCATCGGGCACCACCGGTCGTCCCAAAGGGGTTCGGAAGCCGGTCGACGGCAAGTCATTCGGTGACCCATCGTCGGCCCCGGTGCTCATCGCCAAGGGCGTGATCGATCGCAGTTCCGGCGACAACGTCGTGTACCTGTCCCCCGCGCCGCTCTATCACGCCTCGCCCCTGGTCTTTTCGATGTCATGGCATCGTGGCGGAGCAACCGTGGTGGTGATGGAGAGCTTCGACTCACGACGATGCCTGGAACTGATCGAGCGCTACCGCGTCACCGACGCGCAATTCGTACCCACCATGTTCGTCCGGATGCTCCGGCTTCCCGACGCAGATCGGGAGCGGTATGACGTGTCGAGTCTGCGTGGTGTGATGCATTCGGCCGCACCATGTCCGGTCGCGGTGAAACGGCAGATGCTCGACTGGTGGGGGCCGATCATCAGTGAGTACTACTCGGGTACCGAAGATATCGGGGCCACCGCCATCACGGCCGCCGAGTGGCTTGCGCATCCGGGTTCGGTGGGTCGGCCGATGCAGCCCTGCCACATCCTCGACGAGCACGGCAACGAACTGCCTGCCGGTGAGGCCGGCGATGTGTACTTCGAAGGCGGGCGCCCGTTCGAGTACCACAACGACCCGGAGAAGACCGCGTCCGCGGTGGACGCCCACGGCTGGCGGACCATCGGCGACATGGGATATCTCGACGAAGACGGGTATCTGTACCTCACCGACCGCAAGGCCCACATGATCATCTCCGGTGGAGTGAACATCTATCCGCAGGAAACCGAGAACATCCTGGCATCTCATCCGGCGATCGCCGATGTCGCCGTCATCGGGGTACCCGATGACGAGATGGGCGAATCGGTCAAGGCCGTTGTGCAATTGGTTGATCCAGATGCCGCCTGCGACGAGTTGGCAGCCGAGCTGATCGCCCACTGTCAACGAGAACTCGCCACCTACAAGTGCCCGCGCAGTGTCGATTTTGTCGCCGAACTGCCGCGTGACCCGAACGGCAAGTTGTACAAGCGCCGACTCCGCGAAAGTTACTGGGACGGGCACAACAGCCTCATCCTTTGACCGACGACCCGAGCTAGTCCACAACAGAAGTTCATGAGGTGACCGATGCGCTACATCTTCCACTATCCAGAACCCAGCGGCCCCGACGCCGACCTCTTCGCCGCCGGACCGATGACCGACGTCGCGGTTGCGGTAGAGCGGGCCGGATTCGACGGTTTCTCGGTGAGTGAACATCCGATCCCCGGAGCGAAGTGGCTCGCCACCGGCGGACATCAGACGGTGGATCCCTTTGTTGCGCTGAGCTTTGTCGCCGCCGCCACCACGCGGATCAAGGTCCTGACCTATCTTGCGGTCGCGCCCTACCGGAATCCACTGTTGCTGGCCAAGTCCGCGTCGACACTGGACACGCTGTCCGGCGGACGATTGATCTTGGGCCTGGGCACCGGGTACCAGAAGAGCGAGTTCTTTGCACTCGGCGTCGACATCAACGAACGCAATGAGTTGTTCGACGAGGCCCTGGACGTACTCCCACTGCACTGGAGTGGCGAGCCATTCAGTTACCAGGGCAAGCACTTCAACGCGCGTGATGTGAGATCCCTGCCCCGTCCGGTCTCTGATCCGATCCCGATCTGGGTCGGCGGCAACTCCAAACTGAGCCGCCGCCGCGTTGCAGAGCGGGCACAGGGCTGGATGCCGATGTCCGGTGGGGCAGAACTCAGCACCACGGCCCGCACCCCCGCGCTGGGGTCCAGTTCCGAACTGGGCGACAAGATCTCGGAGGTGCGGGACGCTGCCGCGGCCGCCGGGCGCACCGAAGCGATCGACGTTCTCTACTCCTACCAGGCCGATGGACTGACAACTCCCGCCGTCGATGCCGACCGTCACCGCGAGAATTTTGCCGAGCTCGAGAAGGCCGGCGTCACCTGGATCGTCGTCTCCCACCCGCCGGCCGGGTCCTACAGCGAGACAACCGAGTTCCTCGACGCTTTCGGATCGACATACCTGTCATGACCTGGTTCGAAGAACGCGCCCGCCTCGCAGGAAGCGTCGCGGTGATCACCGGCGGCGCCGGAGGTCTCGGGGAGAGTATCGCCGCCGACCTCGTCGCCAACGGTGTTCGGATCGCCGTCATCGACATCGATCCCCGCGCCGTCGAGGCGTTGCGTGAGACTCTCGCCGACGGCGACCACGAGGCCATCGTGCACCACGGTGATGCCCGTGACCCCGACACGCTGGCAGCTTTGTTCACAGCTGTGGATGAACGCTGGGGACAACTGGACACCCTGGTGAACATCGTGGGCGGAACCTTCCGGACACCGTTCACCGAAAGCAAACCGAAAGGCTGGGACGCACTCCTGCGCACCAACCTTCACCATGTGTTCCACGCCTGCTCGCTGGCGATCCCACGGATGCAGGCCGGCGGTCGCGGCGGCAGCATCATCAACATCACCACCATCGAGGCGCACCGTGCGGCACCCGGGTTCGCGGTGTATTCGGCGGCAAAGGCAGCGGTCGAACAGTTCGCCCGCACCTTGTCGGTGGAGGTTGCCCCGGATCGGATCCGGGTCAACAACATCGCGCCCGATTTTGTGCCGACACCCAGCCTGGACAAACTCGGCGGTGGCGGGACACCAGCGATGGCCACCCCGATCGGCGCCCGGATCGCCATCCCGATGGGCCGGGTCGGCCATGTCACCGATGTCTCGAACTGCGTGGTCTTTCTCGCGTCCGGTCTGTCGGAGTACATCACCGGAACGACACTGCATCCCGACGGCGGCACGCTCGCCTCGTCGGGATGGTTCAACTGGCCCGACCACGGATGGGCGAACTACGCCCCGGCTTCGGTTATAGACCAGTAGAACTCGGACTGATCACCTGTTCGGTGATCAGTCCGAGTTCGCACCAGCTGATTGTTCTTCGTACTATTTGATGTCGGCCATGGTCATTCCGACGTCAGCCAGCGTCATGGGTGTGCCGTAGTCGGTCGTGTACTTGTAGGCGGGGACGTCGCAGCGGTAGAGACCGTTGTCCGGCTTGAAATCTGCGGCCTCCCAACCATCGGGTGTGGCCTGCTCGACGTTGAAGCAGGGCGACGGCGGAGCAGGCTGCGCCAGGTTCTGTGGCGCGGTCAATCCACCGCCGGTCCAAGCTGTTTCAGCCTTCGCGGCGTCGTAGACACAGGTGCGGGTCAGGTCGTCGCCACAGCTCGCGGCGGACTTGGCAAAGAGCAACCATGCCGACATCGCCCGAATGGCGGGCAACGTGATCTCGGCATCCGGGGCGTACTTCTCATACAGCGCCTTGAGCTCGGTGATGGCCGGCTCGTCACTGTCGAGCGGTGCCACGCCACCCATGTCGAGGTAGTTGTTCTGGAAGTCGAGGGAATCGGCTGCCAGCTCGATGAACTGCGGGCCATAGGCGTTGTTGTTCGTATCGATCCAGTCCAGCTTGTAGTCGAGTGAGGTCAACACACTCTCGAGCTTGGCCAGCTGCTTGAAATCGCCATAGAACTGGAGTCCCTTGACATTCTTGCTCTTGATCGACTGTGCGTACGGGGTCCAGTCCGAGACACCCATCGCGGGGTACAGGTCGTTGTAGACGTAGGTGCCACCGGCAGCCTCTGTGGATTCGATGGCCTGGGCGCCAATGTCTTTGGTCAACGGCGAGTCACCGTTGATGATTCCGATTGCATTGGCCGAATCCGGGTAGGCATCCTTGATCAGCCAGGTCCGGAACTGGAAGTAGGGGTCGTAGCCCACGGTCTGGCTGGGCGAAGCACTGACCTGCAGCTCCGAACCGGTCACCGTTGGCTGCACGGTCTGGCCCGGGAAACTGGGCAGCCCACAGGTCAGCCGTTCTTTGACCCCGAGCCCGTCCAGTGCACTGCCACCACCGACGAGCGCGAAGTCCTCGCGGCAGGCGGCGATCATCTGCTGGCGGGTTTCCATCAGCTTCGAGTCACGGGTGTTCGCCACCAGAGTGCGACCGTTGATGCCACCGAGGTCGTTGCACCAGGACGTGAACACCTTTGCCGCCTCGACGAACTCAGGATTCTTGGTGAAGCCCACATCGGAGAACACCCCGACCTTGATCTCACTGTCGGTGACACCCTGCGTCGGCGATCCGGTGGCCGAGCCGTCCTGACAGACGTCGGACAGGGTGCCGAAGTCGCTCGACGCGGTCTCCGAAGACGCGGTTCCACCACCACCACCTCCACCCTCGTCACCATCGCCGCTTCCACGGTCGCTACTACATCCGGCAACAACAAGCAGTGCGGCGGCCGACACGGCCACGAGCATGCGATGCGGTTTCAACTGTTCCTCCTCGATCGTGGCCCCCCGGTAGCGCGGAGCCTATCCCCGACGAGTACCGGAGCGGAGCAGTTTGAAACTTTATCCTTATAAGGTTAACCAGGAATGGTCGAACAGCCTGGCTGACCTGCGTCTTTTGGCCAATGATCGGACAGCACGTAAAGGTCAGTACAACCCGCCATCGACCCGGATCAACGACGACGTGGTGAAGGTCGACGCTGCGCTGGCCAGGTAGAGGGCAGTGGTCACGATTTCCGACGTCTCGCCCGGACGCCCAGCCGCACTGCGCAAACCGGTACGCGCATCGTCGCCCCACCCTTTCGAGATATCGGTCAGGAACGGTCCGGCCGAGATCGTGTTGACCCGTACATTCGGGCCGTATTCGCGACCGAAGACGCCCGCCAATGTGTTGAGCGCCGCTTTCGCCCCGGCGTAAGGACCGAATTTCGGTGCCGGAAAGAGTGCACCTGACGACGAGATGTTGATGATCGATCCACCGTCACCGTCAGCCATCCGACGACCGACCAATGAACCAAGTCGGAACGGCCCCTTGAAGTTCACGGCAACTACCTTGTCGAAGAGCTCCTCGCTCGTCTCCTCCGAAGACGGGGCCACCGGCGACAAACCAGCATTGTTGACCAGGATGTCGATCTTGCCGAAGTGCGCATACGCTGTCTCCACCAGTGCGTCGACGTCTTCCCACTTGCCCACGTGAGCACTCACCGGCAACGCCTTTCGGCCGAGCGCCTCCACTTCGCGAGCCGTCTCCTCACATGCAGGAAGCTTGCGACTGGCGATGACGACGTCGGCCCCGGCCCTGGCAAAGGCCAGCACCATTTCTCGGCCGAGACCGCGACTGCCACCTGTCACGAGGGCTACTTTGCCCTTCAACGAGAACAATTCAGCGAGATCGGCAGCGGGTTCCGGGGTTGCATTCATGCCATGAGAATAGCATTCTGATTACTTAGATCGTTATTCTCATGCGCATGTTCACAAGGGAGCCAGTTGATGCAGGGACTGCAGGACAAAGTTGTCGTGGTGGCCGGGGCCGCCACCGGACTCGGGGCCGACTCGGCACAGCGATTGGCCCGAGAAGGCGCGAAAGTAGTTGTCGGTGACCTCAACTCAGACGGCGCCGAGAAGACCGCCGCCGCGATCGACGCCGCGGGCGGCCAGGCGGTTGCCGCGCAGTTCGACATCGCCGACGACGTTTCGGTCAAGGAGCTCATCGCGTTTGCGGTGGCAACCTTCGGCGGACTCGACGCCGTACACATCAATGCCGGCGACATGGCATCGGTGACCAAGGATTCCAACGTCGTCGACATCGATCTCGATGTCTGGGACCGGACGATCTCCGTGAACCTCCGTGGCCACATGTTGGTCAGTCGGCACAGCATCCCGGAACTTCTCAAACGCGGTGGCGGTTCGATTGTCTACACGTCCTCGATCGCCGCGTTCACCGGCGATGCGCGCAGACCGGCCTACTCCGCAACCAAAGCCGGGATCAATGCCCTTGCCCGCCACGTCGCCTCGGGTTGGGGCAAGGAGGGGATCCGGGCAAACGCCATCACCCCTGGCCTGATCCTGACCGACGAGATCAAGCATGGGGCCGACCCAAAGATGCTGGAGGGCATGCTGCGTGGCAACCGCAGCACCCGGTTGGGTGAAGCTCGCGACGTCTCGAGCATGGTGGCCTATCTGATGTCCGACGACGGCTCCTGGATCAATGGCCAGGTCGTCAACGTCGACGGCGGCACCGTTCTCCGCTGATCCTCTCGCCACCACCCCCTCGGGCCGCGCGTGCCGATGATCACCGGCACGCGCGCAGGGGGTCAGAGTTTGATGGTCACACACTTGACCTGACTGTAATGATGCAGCGCCTCAACACCTTTTTCGCGCCCGTAGCCACTGTTTTTCCAGCCACCGAACGGAGTCTGGACCGACGCCGTAGACCAGGTGTTCACGAACACCTGACCAACCCGGAGACGGTCGCTCACCGTCAATGCGCGGGAGACGTCCGTGGTCCACACCCCGGCAACCAGTCCGTAGTCGGAATCATTGGCCAGCGCAACGGCTTCGGCGTCGTCGTCGAATGGAATCACCACGACGACGGGACCGAAGATCTCTTCGCGGGCGATCCGTGCCGAGTTGTCGACACCGGTGTAGATCGTCGGGTCGATGTAGAACCCGCCGGTCTCGCCGGCAACGGTCGATACCGTGCCGCCGGATGCGGTGTGGGCCCCATCGGCTTCGGCGACCTTGAAATACTCCTGCACCCGCGAGAACTGATCTCGGGTGATCAGCGGGCCGATATCGCGGCCCACTCGCACGTTCGCAGCGCGGTCGACCAGTCTGCGCACCACCTCGTCATGGACCGAGCGGTGGACAAGCAATCGGGTGCCGGCCGAACAGACCTGGCCGGCGTTGGCGGTGAAGGCCTGTAGCGAACCGGCAACGGCCGCATCGAGATCCGCATCGGAGAAGATGATGTTGGCCGACTTCCCACCCAGTTCGAGGGTCAGCGGAATGATGCGTTCGGCCGCGATCTTGCCGATCGCCCGGCCGGTCGGAACCGACCCGGTGAAAGCGACTTTCGCCACCGACGGGTGCTCTACCACCGCGGCACCGGCATCACGCCCGTTGCCGAGCACCACATTGAACACTCCCGGCGCAAAACCCACTTCGGACGCCAACTGCGCCAGCCGCACAGTGGTCGACGATGTGTACTCGGACGGCTTGACCACCACCGTGTTTCCGGCAGCCAGCGCAGGAGCGCAGGCTCGCGCCGCCTGGTTGAGCGGCACATTCCACGGCGTGATCACACCGACCACGCCGAAGGGCTCACGCCGGGTGTAGACATGCTGATCCGGTGCCACGTCCAGCGTCTCACCGACCGGCATCCCGATCAGGCCCCCATAGAAATCGAAGTAGGTGGCCGAGCCCTCGACCTCGCCCAGTGCCACCGCCTCGGGTTTGCCGGTCTCGCTGATCTCCAGCTGCGCGAGCTCCTTTGCGTTGTCGCGCATCGCACGTGCGAGGTCGGAGAACAACCGGGCGCGGGCCAGCCCCGGGACCTGACGCCAGGCCTCGGCAGCCGATTCGGCCGCGGTGACCGCGAGGGAGATGTCTGCGGCGTTCCCGGCTGCGATCCGGCGAACCTCATTGCCGCTCGCCGGATCTGTGACACCAAGGTATTCGCCTGCCGACGGCGCCGCGTTGGCGCCGCCGATCCAGTGGTCGAGTTTTTGCACGTCTGTCAGGTCCTTCTAACTGGTCGGGGTGAAGACCGCACGCCGTTTGTTGAGAAAATCGTGCGGATATCCGAGCCGCACCCGGGTGGCCGTCTCCAGCCGATCGAGGTGGGTCTGTTCCAACCGTACCGCCAGGGCGCCCAGATTATCTCTCAGCTGCGCAACGGTTCTCGCCCCGATCGACGGCATCAGTCCCTGGCGCATCACCCACGCCAGCGCCACCCGTGCGGGTGTGGTGTCGAGTTCGGCAGCGATCTCTTTCGCCACCGACACGGCCCGTTGACCTGACGGCGACAACTTCGCCGGACCGTCGTCCGAGGATTTGCCCGCCAACAACCCACGCGCCAGCGGACTCCACGCACAGACCGCGATGTCCAGCTCACGCGCCATGGGCAGCAGTTCCCGGTCGGGAGTCCGCGCAACCAGCGAATACTCGACCTGCATGGCGCAGAACGATGTCCACCCGCGCAGTTCACTGATCGCCGCCGAGCGAGCGACCACCCAGGCCGGGGTGTTGGTCACGCCGATGGAAAGGACCTTGCCGGACCGCACCAGGTCATCGAGCCCGCGCAGGGTCTCCTCGACCGGGGTGCACTGGTCCCAGGCATGCACCCACAACAGGTCGATGTAGTCGGTGTCGAGGCGTCGCAGACTTGTCTCGACACTGCGACGCAGGCTCTTTCGATGGCTGCCACCCGAGTTCGGGTCGTCTTTGTCCGTCGGCAGCGTGTATTTGGTGCTGAGCACCACGTTGTCTCGTTCGGAGGCAACCAGACGTCCGAGGATCTCTTCGCTGGCCCCGTTGGTGTAGACGTTGGCGGTGTCGACGAAGTTGCCGCCTGCCTCCCGGAAAACGTTGTAGATCTCGGCGCAGGCCTGCTCCTCGGAGCCGAAGCCCCAGTCGGTTCCGAATGTCATTGCCCCCAGACACAGCTCACTGACCCGCAGGCCCGATCTGCCCAGGATCCGCACGGGCATCGCAGCGCCGGAACCCTCGACCCCGCTAGGCATCGTCGTCCACCACCCAGTTCACGAATCGATGCAACGGGTACATACCGTCATGGGGGCCACCCATACTGCCCTTCATGGCACTTCCGAGCTTCACCAGACGTTGCACGCCAGCAGTGGCCAGATCATCACGGATCTCGGCCTTTCGATGCGTCGGGTACACGCCAACGGTCTGCGTGGCCACTGTGGCCAACGCCGCAGCGTCGCGCATGCTGTCCACCGGGATGACGTTCACAGTCTTGTTGGTGGGATGGAAGTCGACCATCTCCGGCGATCGGACAACCAGTCCGCGGCCGTCGAATTCACCCCAGACCCGATATTCGGGCTCGAGGAAGCGCATCCCCTCCACGGCCTCCCGGATATCGGAGGCCGGCTTCGGTCCGACGGCCGACGCGAAATCGCGGTCAACACCGAGACGTTCATGGAGCAGCTCGCAGAAGCGATCCACCTGCTCGATGTCCCCTTCGACGCAGATGTGCCGGGCGGCGAGGCAGGCATCCTGATTGAAGATCGTGACGTCCTTGGCGGCCAGCTCCGCGACCTCGAGCAGGGTCTCCTCGGATTCGAACGCCTCCCGGCCGATGACGGACATCGACACCTTGGGATCAAAAGAGATGAGCCCGAAACCGGGACCCACATATTTCGCCGCGTTCTCGATCGCGGCGCCGCCACCCCAGGCGACCAGCTTGTCGAAGTACTGCGACCGGTAGAGAACACTTTCGACCTTCTCGTCACCGCCCCTCCAGTACACCGCCGACATCGATTGGAGCACCGGATGATCGGGGGCGATGTCGGCCATGGTGCGCAACACCGCGACGGTGGTGAACGGATCGGCCGACGGCATCTTGAACACGTTGACGGCCTTGGTCAGTGCGGCGTCAGCGATCGACGTCATTGCCGCACTCGGCGAGTTGCCCGCCAACATGTGCACCAGACGTGGCGGGAAAGCCCTTATCCGGCTGACGCTTCCGTTCGGATCGGTGTTCTCCACCCAGCCGTCGAGCACCTCGAGGCTTCCGAAGGTCTTCTTCAGCCGGTATTCCATCGCCTCCCTGGTGAGGAACTGTCCCGGCCTGGCAAAAGTGTTCTCGATGATGCGCCGGGGCAGAGCACTGACCTGCAGGGTCATCTCCAGCGATTCCTGCAGGTACTCGTTCTTCTCCAGCGAGAGGTGGGAGGCCGTCTCGACCAGGAAGTCGATGATCTCCGACACCGGCATGTCAAAGGCCGGTCCCTGCTCGGTACGTGGCACGAACAGTTCGTTGAACTCGATCTTCGGGGTGACAAAGGGAACGCCGAAATCCCTGGAGAGATACTCGTTGTCCTCACCCCAGATCAGCTTGCCCCGAACAAAGTGCGGTACCCGGATCTTGGATTTGGTCGGGCTCAATGTGGTGGTCACGTGATCGGTCCTCAGTCCTCGATGAATCCGCGCACGTAGGCATCCATGGTGCCGGCGCAGGTGATCTTGTCGTCGTCTTTGAGATCGGAGTAGCGGGCGATCTGGTCCAGGACCGTGGTGCCGGCGCGTCCACAGGGACAGCCATCGAGTTCGGCGATGATCTTGTCCCCAGAAATCGTTCCGCCCCAGCGCCCGTCGACGGTGGTGTCGAAGAACGCCGCACGCCCTTCGACCTGCCCGTCCGAGGCAGGCGCGAAGGTCTCACCGTTCTTGTCGAGCACGAACAGGACCACCTCGGCGGGCACGTGGTATCGCCCGGACAGGCACTTCGGCAGACGCTGATTGAGTTCTTGCATGGAGTAGTAGTGCAGGAAGCGGCTCGGATCGATGTTGAGCATCCGGTATATCTGCTCGCGGTAGTCATCCGGCAGCGACATCCCTTTGAGGCCACCACCGGTGGTCAGCGCATTCTCACCGGTGATGTCACCGTCTTTGCCGCCGATCTCCTTCAGGATCTCGGTCAGCCGGAACAGATTCGGGAACTGCGCGCTGAAGAAGAAGCGTTCGGAGCGACGGGCGAGAATCTGCTCGGCGAGGTAGTGCAACCGGTCTTCGTTCTTCTGCTGGCGCTGTGCGGCTTTCGCCTCGAATGCGGCGATCTCATCCGGCGCGGCGGTGCCGTCGGCCATGGCCCGGCGCATCGCCTGCAGCAGCGCCATGTACTTGTGGTGTCCGGCCGGGGCGGTGCTCGGCGGCATCGCGATACCATCCGGCCTGCCGTAGGCCGCGGCCAGCATGTCCTTGAGCGCAACGTGTGCGGTGAGGCTGGTCTCCGGACCAACCGGGATGAAGTTCCAGATCTGTTGCGGGGGTAGCCCGAGATCGGTCAGGCAGTCGAGCATGTTGGTCGCGTTCGTGTCGAGGTCTGTCTTGGTCTTGTTGAGGAAGGAACCCTTGCCGCTGGTGCCACTGGAACTCGACACCATGTGTCCGGCGGCTTCGAGGCGGCCGATCCAGCCATCGACGTCTTCGACCCCGTCGACATCGACATCTGCAACCCGGTGCGTCGACAGCGAGTCGAGCCACCGATTCATCTGCGACCATTTACCTTTCGCGATGAGCGATTCCGGGTAGCTCTTGTACGTCGTGTGCGGGAACAGCAGCGGGATGAGGTCTTCTCGGGCCCGGATCTGCGTGATGCCTTCGGCGTCAGCACGCTGCCTCAGAACCGGAACCTGCTCGCGGCGCTCCTGGAAACGGGCATCGAGTTGCTCGACGACATCTCGCGGACTCGTGGTCACTGACATTGCTGCCTCCGTGGAATGTGAAAAGTGAGGGGGTGTGGGAACCCGTTTCATTAACCATACCTGCGGGTAAAGTTTTCTGTCCAGGGCCAGAGGTGGCAGACTTTCCCTGGTGACGTCGACCAACTCCGACACACCACCCGGCGGCCCAACCCGCAGCCGCGGCGGCCGTCCGACAAAAGCCCAGGCAGGCGCACTCGATCGCAAAATTCGCGAGTGCGCACTCGAGGAGTTCCTGCAGCACGGCTACGAGGGCACGTCGATGAACGCGATCGCCGCCGCGGCCGGAACCACCAAGCCCTCGCTCTACGCCCGGTTTCCCACCAAGGAGGATGTCTTCCGGTCGGTACTCGGGTGGGCACTGCAGCAACGCGATTGGCCGGAGCCCGAGCCTCCGGCGCCCGATCCGGACGACCTCGAAGCGGCACTGACGGCCGTTGCCCGTGCAGCCATCCGCCGTGCGACGAATCCGTCGATGATCAAGCTGGAGCAGATAGCCATCGCCCACGCCTCGCGCTATCCCGAAATCGCCCGTCGCACATACGGAAGCGGCTTCTGGCCGCGCAAGCAGTTCGTTGTCGACCTACTCGTTCGGCACACCGCAACCGGTTCGATCGAAGCGGACGACCCGGGTGTGCTCGCCGAACTCTTCCTCGGCATGGTCGGCGGCCAGTCGCGACTGGCGTCGTTCGGCATCGTCCGGGACACCACCGAGCAGGACCGGCACATCCGTGCCGCGGTCGAACTATTCCTGCGCAGCCTGCGACCTACGCCGCAGGGGTGACCGCCCTCAGACAGAACTCGTAGATGCGGGCGATGTCTGCCTGCGTGGGTTCGACACGTCGCCACAGGTAGTCGGCAAGCATGCCGAGTGTGGCATGGGCGGCGAGCAACGCATCGAAATCGGGGTCGGTACTGCCGAGTTCGGCAAACGGTTCGGTCAGCAACGACGCCATCGGGCCGTTGGCCGACACCGCGCCCCCCATGCTGTCACCGGCCAGACCACTGGCATTCCAGGAGACCGCGCGGGTGGAATCGGCGGTATCCCCGATCGCCTGCGCGAGCACACCTTCGACCCAACGATGGACCTTGCCCTCGGGGCTCGGCTCCTTGCTCATCTGATGAGCGACGTACCGGCGCAAGCGTGCGGTACCGTCCTCCAGCAACGCCGCCACGAGCGCATCCTTCGACGAGAAGTGCCGATAGAAGGCCTCATTCGACAGACCGGCGGCAGAGACGATGTCGGCAACCCGTGGCCGGGACTCGGTACCCCGCTCCTGGATGACGCTGAGCGCGGCATCGAGCAACCGGCGCACCTCGGCCGCATAGTTGGCACCCCGCTTGGCCAGGCTGCGCTCGGCGATCCGGCTCGCCAGATCGTCGGCCGCGTCCCCGCTCATCTGTTTGTCCACAGCATCAAGATTAATGCCCATCCGTCGGTGGGTACTCGGTGGTGACCTCGAGCAGTCGCCTCGTCGGTGTCGGGTCTTTCTGCGAAAGGTCCGACAACGTGAGCGCACCCGCCCGCGCCGCGGCCATCATCGCCTCGAGAATCGTCGGCAGGTCATCGCCTTCCAGCTCATAGATCGCAACGTAGGGTCCGTCATCGGTGACCGGCGCAAATCGTCGGGCCGAGATGATTCCGTCGATCGCGATCATCTCGGGCAGATGGACCTCGTCGTACCAATGGTTGAACTCGGCGTCGACCGCCTGCGATGCCGGCCGGGATTCGACGTAGTAGATACCCTTTGCCATAACTTGTTACCCTTCAATTGTTTTCGACTGCGACGGTCAGCGCGAACCGGGACCGCGCACGGCGGCACACAGTCCGCCGTCGACAAGCAGGTCGGTACCACTGAGAAAGCTCGCCTCGTCCGACAGCGCGAACGCGACCACCGACGCGAGCTCGGCCGCCTGCCCGAGTCGACCCACCGGCGTCGTCCCGATCCACTCGGTGATCCGGGGATTGTCGGCCGCTTCCTGACGGCCCTGCGGGGTGTCGATGAGCCCCGGGGACACCGAGTTCACGCGACCGCCGAGTGGCCCCAAACGCACCGCTTCCTGTTGCGCAAACCGTTTCACCCCTAGTTTGGCCACGGCGTACGCCGCGCCCGGATGCTCGATCGTCGGCCCGAAGCTCTCCCGGATCCGATCCAGGAAGTCGTGCTCGAGCGGGTGGTCGAGGATCTCCGCGGTGGCGGCATCGATCTCGACCCCGCCGATGGCAGGGGCCATCGACGCAAAGTAGACCCATGCCGTCCCCGCCGTGGTCAGCGGCCGAAACACGTCGGCAAGCCTTGCGGTCGCAACCAGATCGACCGTGAAGATCCGGCGCCAGTCCGCCATCGTCGGGGAAATGCCCGCGACGTGGGCCACCGCCCGCAGGGTCCCGAGTTGGGCAACGCGATCGGCAAGCCGTTGCACACCGTCGGCATCGGTGATGTCGAGGACATGCGGTTCGACGACAGCCCCCTGGGCCGATGACAGTTCCTGCGCCGCGGCCTTCACCGTTGCCTCATCGAGATCGACGAGCACCAGCGTGTCGACCACGCCGGTCAACCGGCGCGCACAGTCCAGGCCCATGCCCCGTCCGGCACCGGTCACCACACCAACAGTGCCCATCAGCGCACCGCCCAGCACTGCTGCAACGACGGCTCCGCCAGGCGGGTCACGAGTTCCATCCGAAAACCGGTGTCACTGCGCAGGAATGCGAAGAAGGTCGAACCGTCCGGGCCTTTGCGGGTCACCTCGGTGACGTAGCCGTGTCCCACCAGTTCGGCGACGTCGGCGTCCACATCATCGGACCAGTAACCGGCGTGGTGGATGCCTGCGCCTTCGGCCGGTTCCCAGAAGGTGCCCGGGATGCTGCGCACCACCTCCAGCCTCGGGGTGGTGATCGAGTAGGCGCATCTGACGTCCACCGTCACGTCCCCGGTGGGCAGCGTGACCTCGATGGGAGCCCCGATCTCCGGGCCCCACTCATAGCCGAGGAGCGACGACAACTGCGCCTGGGTCGCCTCCAGATCGTGCGTCACGATTCCGACGTGAAACAGGTCTTCAGCCTTCATTGGTGGTAACCGCCTTCCGTTTGGACACCCTATTCGGAACGATCTTCACACTAATAAGAATTGTGTTCCGTCTCGCCAGAATGATATTCTCACACGGAACGAGGAGGCCTCCATGGCATGGGATTTTGAGACCGACCCGCAGTACCAGGCGAAACTGGACTGGGCCGATGAATTTGTCCGCGAAGAAGTCGAACCACTCGATCACGCGTGGCCACATATGCAATTCGTCCCGCTCGACGGGGGACGTCGCAAGGCGATCGACCCTCTCAAGCAGCAGGTTCGCGATCAGGGTTTGTGGGCCACCCACCTCGGCCCAGACCTCGGCGGTCAGGGCTACGGCCAGCTCCAGCTGGCCCTGCTCAACGAGATCCTCGGCCGCTCCTCGTGGGCTCCGATCGTCTTCGGCTGCCAGGCCCCCGACACGGGCAACGCCGAGATCATCGCCCACTACGGCACGCCGGACCAGAAGAAGCAGTACCTGCAGCCGTTGCTCGACGGCGAATGTTTCTCGAGCTACTCGATGACCGAGCCGCAGGCCGGCGCCGATCCGACGCAGTTCAAGACCAGCGCGGTCCGCGACGGCGATCACTGGATCATCAACGGCTACAAGTACTTTTCGTCCAACGCCAAGACCGCGTCGTTCCTCATCGTCATGGTTGTCACCAACCCCGACGTGAGCGCGTACAAGGGCATGTCGATGTTTCTGGTCCCCACCGACACCCCGGGCGTGATCATCGAACGCAACGTCGGACTGTTCGGCGAGCCGATGGATGAAGGCACCCACGCCCTGATCCACTACGACAACGTCCGCGTCCCCGACAGCGCGCTGCTCGGCGGTGAAGGTCAGGCGTTCGCGGTGGCGCAAACCCGCCTCGGCGGTGGCCGGATCCATCACGCCATGCGCACGATCGGGTTGGCGCAGAAGGCAATCGACATGATGTGCGAACGCGTCCTCAGCCGCGAAACCGCGGGCAGCCTTCTGGCCGACAAGCAGTTCATCCAGGGCTACATCGCCGACTCGTACGCACAGTTGGCACAGTTCCGGCTGTTCGTCCTCAACACGGCCTGGAAGATCGACAAGTACAACGACTACAAGAAGGTCCGCAAAGACATCGCCACCGCCAAGGTGGTCATGCCCACGGTCCTGCACGACATCGCTTGGCGGGCAATGCAAGTACACGGCGCCCTCGGTGTCACCAACGAGATGCCCTTCCTGACCATGGTGCACGGCGCCGCTGTGATGGGCCTGGCCGACGGCCCCACCGAGGTCCACAAGATGACCGTCGCCAAGCAGGTATTGCGCGACTACAAGGCCACCGACGACCTGTGGCCCACCGAGTGGATCCCTCGCAAACAAGCTGCAGCCAAAGCCAAATACGCCGAATTTCTCGAACTCGAAGTGGGGAACCTCTGATGGACCTGATCAAACTCGCGGACTGGATGGACCAGGCCGGACTGCCCGGCAAGGGCGAACCACTGGAGGCCAAGTTCCTGTCCGGCGGAACGCAGAACGAAATCTACAAACTCACTCGCGGTGACAATGTTTCGGTGATCCGGATGCCGCCGCCCGCCGCGCCTGCCAACCGCGATGAGGGCATCATGCGGGAATGGCGCATCATCGAAGCCCTTGACGGCACCGAGGTTCCGCACACCAAGGCGATCGCTGCCTGCTCCGACACCTCGGTCCTGGGGCGCTCGTTCTACCTGATGGGCTACGTCGACGGCTGGTCACCGATGGACAACAAGCAGTGGAAGGAACCGTTCACCTCCGACCTCGAATTGCGAAAAGGCCTGGCATATCAGCTGGCCGAGGGTATCGCGCTGCTGTCGAAGGTCGATTGGAAGGCCCAGGGCCTCGGCGATCTGGGCCGGCCCGACGGCTTCCATGAGCGCCAGGTATCGCGCTGGACCCGGTTCTTCGACCGGATCAAAACCCGTGAACTCGAGGGTATGAGCGAGGCCACCGCCTGGCTCAAGGCCCACAAGCCGCTCGACTTCATCCCCGGAATCATGCACGGCGACTACCAGTTTGCGAATGTGATGTACAAAGAGGGCGCTCCGGCACAGCTCGCCGCGATCGTCGACTGGGAAATGGGAACCGTCGGCGACCCGAAGCTGGATCTGGCCTGGATGGTCCAGGGCTGGCCCGAGGACACCAACGCACCTGAGGCCGCCACGGCCAGCTATGTCGACCTGTCCGGGATGCCGTCGCGCGATGAGATGATCAACCACTACTCCAAGGTGTCGGGCCGCCAGGTCGACGACCTCGACTACTACCTGGTGCTGGCGAAGTGGAAGCTCGCCATCGTCCTCGAGCAGGGTTTCCAACGTGCCGGTGACGACATCAAGCTGCAGGCCTACGGTCCGGTCATCGAAACCCTGATGCGTTCGGCCGCCGAGTTCGCAGAATCGAGCGACTACAAATCATGAGCACAACAACCGACGAGCTCATCTCAGAGCGGCGCGGCGCCGTCCTGATCCTGCGGCTCAACCGCCCCGAAGCCCGAAATGCACTCACCGGCAGTCTACTTCGCGGCATCGGTACGGCGGCGCTGGAAGCCGAGGCCGATCCGGAGATCCGCGCCATCGTCCTGACCGGCACCGGCGATCGCGCCTTCTGCGCCGGTATGGACCTGCGTGCATTCGCCGAAGGTGGCGACTTCACATCCGAAGGCTTCAGCCGCCTCGCCTCCGGCGACCTCGCCATCCCGGTGATCGGCGCCGCCAACGGCACCGCGATCGGTGGTGGCCTCGAACTGCTGCTGGGTTGCGACATCATCGTCTCGTCGACGGCAGCGAAGTTCGGGCTACCCGAGGTCAAGCGCGGCCTCTTCCCCGGTGGCGGTGGCACCACGATCGGAACCCGCATCCCGATGGGCATCGCATTGGAGATGACTCTGACCGGTGATCTGATCACGGCGCAGCGTGCTTACGAGATCGGTTTGGTCAATGCTGTTGCACCGCAGGAAGACGTGCTCGACGTAGCGATCGGATATGCCGAGCGTGTCGCGGCCAACGCTCCGCTGAGCCTGACGGCCTGCAAGGAACTGGTCCGGCTCTCGGTATCGGACGCCGCGGCCGCAAAGGTCCGTCTGGCACGGCACCAGGAGATCGTCTTCAGCAGCAACGACGCCAAAGAAGGCGCCATGGCGTTCATCGAAAAGCGCGAACCGAACTGGCAGGGACGGTAGAACCAGATGCGCGCCGCCGTGTGCCGGGAACTTGGTCCTCCGGAAATCGTTGAGGTGCAGGATATTCCCGCGCCGACATTGCAAGCCGGCCAGGCCCGAGTCGCAGTTGCCTGCGCCGCGGCGAACTTCCCGGACGTACTCGTGATCGCCGGGGAATACCAGGTCAAGGTCCCCACGCCGTTTGTACCGGGCAGCGAATTCGCCGGTGAGGTCACCGAGGTCGCCGATGATGTCACATCGGTGGCCGTCGGCGACCGGGTGACCGGGACAGGCATCGTGGGTGCGTTCGCCGAAGAGGTGTGTGCAAAAGCCGCCGGACTGAAGAAGATCCCGGAGTCGATCTCCGACGAGGTGGCGGCCGCCTTCGGTGTCGCACACCGCACGGCGTACCACACGTTGCGCTCGGTGGCCCGCGTGAAGTCGGGTGACCACGTGATCGTCCTCGGTGCCGGGGGCGGCGTCGGACTGGCGGCGGTGCAACTCGCCGTCGCGATCGGCGCCACCGTCACCGCTGTCGCGTCCTCGGACGAAAAGCTCGCCGTTGCCAAGGATTACGGCGCCACCACCGTGATCAACCACCGAAACGCCGACCTGCGGACCGCGCTCCGCGAACTGGTCCCCGGCGGCGCCGACGCGGTCATCGACCCTGTCGGTGGCGACCAGTCCGAACCCGCATTGCGGGCGCTGGGCCGAGGCGGACGTTTTGTCACGATCGGCTATGCCTCCGGCACCATTCCGCGGATCCCGCTCAACCTCATCCTCGTCAAAGGGGTGCACGTGCTGGGATTCCAGTTCCAGGATCTGCCGCCGGACGAGTACCGCCGCAATGAGGACGAGCTCGCCGAACTCCTGGTCAAGGGCACTGCGGTCCCCCACATCGGCGCGACCTACCCCCTTGACGAGGCAGCCTCGGCATTGCGTCTGGTCGCCGACGGTCAGGCGATCGGCAAAGTACTCGTCAAGGTCACCCGGTGAAGTCGGTCATCGTTTCCGGCGTCGGTACCACCGCGATCATCGACATACCCATCCCCAGTCCAGGACCCGAAGATGTCCTGATCAAGATGCGGGCGTGCGGAATCTGCGGTTCGGACGGCTTCTACATCGAGATCGGCGGTATCCCACCGATGCAGGGCAAAACCCCGCTCGGGCACGAACCGGCCGGAGAGATCGTCGAGGTCGGAGAACTGGTGGTCGGTCTGACGGTCGGCGACCATGTCGTGATCAACCCGATGGCCGACGGCACCGGCATGATGGGTGGTGGTGGACCGGTCGGCGCCCTGTCGGAATACGTCCTGGTCGAGCGGGCCGAAGTCGGAGGCAATCTCGCGGTCGTGCCACCCGAGGTCCCGTTCCACGTTGCCGCGCTCAATGAGCCGATGGCGGTCGCCCGCCATGCCGTGAACCGCACCGGCGTCAAACCCGGCGACACCGTCCTGATCTTCGGTGCCGGGCCCATCGGACTCGGCGCGGTGATCGGATACAAACTCAGCGGCGCGAAACACGTTGTGGTGGCGGACATTCTCCCGTCGCGCCTGGAGAAGGCGCTCGCGGTTGGCGCCGATGCGGTGATCAACTCCGCCACCGAAGACGTCGGAACTCGACTACTCGAACTACATGGTCCGGGCACCACCGCAACCGGCAAACCCCGCGCAGGCACCGACATCTACCTCGATGCCGCCGGAGTTCCCGAGGTGCTGCACATCGCGATGCAGTCGGCCAAACAGAACGCCACCGTTGGCATCGTCGCCGTGCACAAAGCGCCTGTCGAGGTCGACTTCGGTTTCCTCCTCGGCGCTGAGATCAACATCGTGACCGCGATGGGTTACCCCGATGAGATTTTCCAGGTCGCAGCGGAGATCGCCGACCACTGGGAAAAGTTTGCGGTGATCGTCAGCGACCAGTTCGACTTCACCGATGTCGAGCAGGCCCTGTCCACCGCATCCACCCCGGGTGCCGCCGACAAAGTGGTTGTCATCTTTCCTTGAACCGGCTGCACCACAAGAACATCCACGAGAGGGCGAACCTTGAGCGACCAGTTGCGGGAGCAGAAACGCGGGCGACGCATCGCCATGACACCGGAGGAACGCGAGGTGTTCCTGAACGAGAACCGCACCTGCCGGGTGGCAACGAGCGGCATGAACGGCGCCCCGCACATCTCAGCACTCTGGTACGTCTGGGACGGCCAGGTGCTGTGGCTCAATTCTCTTGTGAAAAGTCAGCGCTGGACCGACATCGCTCGCGACCGGAGGGTCTCGGTGCTCGTGGACTCGGGCGACGACTTCTCCGATCTGTGTGGCGTGGAGATCATCGGCAACGCAACCCCGGTCGGCGAAGTGCCGAGGACCGGTGAGCCGGTCGAAGAGCTCATCGCCCCAGAAGCAGCATTCGGCGCGAAGTACGCCGGCGGCAGGTTCGGTTACGACGGACGGCATGCCTGGCTTCGAGTTGTCCCGGAGAAGATCGTCAGCTGGGACTTCCGGAAGGCCGGAAAGTAATGGCGGTGGCACCTCACGCGGATCGGACATCGAATCGGCGAAACCACAACCATCGAATCGGTTCGGTGGCCACAATGTTCTCGTGAGCGGAGCAGCCGGGCGGCCCACGCCGTCGTCGACACCCGTACGGGCAACGATGACGGTGGTGCCCGCCTTCGCCACCAACGATCAGCTCGTCGACGCTGTCCGGCTGGTGAAGCAGGAGCGCCTGCGAGCTCGAAGCCGCGACCTGCCGTACCGGCTGGCCGTCCTGGGCACCACCACTGCCGATCTCGTCGAGCATGCCGGCGGCCTGCTGTTCGACCACATCATGGCGGGCTGGGTTGTCACGGTCCTGGTTCCGCCGGAGGCCGATCCGCGACCGCTGCAGATACTCGGCACCCGGATCCTCGACGTGGACACAGCCCTTGCGATGGATCTCGAGCCGGCACTTGCGTCACGTCGCCACACGCCTTGGCCCCAGAAGGTCGTGATCGCCGGCGACCTGTGCGTCCGCAACACCCGGCTCCGCGAGGCCGTTCGTCAATCCTTCGACGAGGGTGACACCAACACCATGTTGTGGGGTCCGGCTCGGCCCGCGGTGGACCGCGACGACGTCACTGCGGTCGAACATCAACTCAGCAACGCGGCCCGCGCTTTCAAGCGGCATGCGCTCTCTGCCACGGCAGCCTCCGCAACAGATGTCGCGCACTCAGAATCCTTCTTGGGCAACAAGTTACGCACCAAGGCGCCACCGGCGCTACATCTGGCCTGAACAAAGTGCACTGAAACCGCGAAAAAACCTGGGCCCCAACACATACGTGTCAGGGCCCAGGTCAGAGTTCGGGGTTGTCAGGCCGGAACGAGATCCGACAGACCCTCCCACGAATGGGTCTTTCCGCAGCGGAACACCTCGGAGAGTCCAACGGCGTCGGCAGGCAGAGACGCTGCTGCGAGCGCCTGCGCCTTGAAGGCCCTGGCGGCGACGCTGAGGCGGTGCCGCACCGTTCCGATCCGGCTGTCGAGTTCCGATGGCAGGCTATCTCCCCACAGGGTCACCTCGGTCTCACCGTCTTCGAGGATCTGCTGCACACCCTGGCGCACCCGATCATCGCGCTCGTAGAGCGAACCCGCGGTGACCACGGCCTGCGGATGGAAGCCGAGTCCACGCCATTCGAAGGCCGCCTCGAAGTCGACCGTCTGCGCGCCGAGGATCTGCAGGGCCCGTGCGGTCGGATCGTCCTGCACCAGCACCGTGACGTCCCAGCCGGCCATACCGCGGTCGAACACCAGACCGCCCGCGTACTTGATGACCTCGTTCGCCGTGGGCGCAACGACCACCAGGCGGTACTTCACGAACTCGTCACCCGCTCGAAGTCCTTCGCCAGCGATCGTGCGTACTCCCTGAACACTTGCGTCAGTGGAATTGATTGATCCAGCAGCCATGATGTTTCCATCCCGTTGAGAAAGGCGACTATTTCGACGGCCTTCAAATCTGCATCGAAGTCCGTCCGGTATCGACCATCGACCTGCCCGCGCCGGATACCAGCGGCAACGGTGTCAATTGCGGCGTGATACCTGGCGAGCAGGCGATCATGCAGCGGCGCATCAGGTTCGAGGTTCTCCATCTGGAGAACCGCAAACGTTCCTATCAATTCCGGGGATCGTTCGAATCGCTCGGCGACCCTCACGATCCCATCCAGCAGATCGCCTGCGCGATCAGCATGTTGGTCGTCGTCGGCATCACGCATCTCGAGTACCGCATGCAAGAGCTGCGCTTTGGACTCGAAATGGTGGAGCAAACCGGCGGAGCTGACGCCGGCTTCGGTGGCGATCTGCGACAGAGTCGTGTTTCGCCACCCATTGCGGGCAAGCAACCGCTGAGCGACCTCGAGAATCTGTCGCTTGCGCTCCTCGCCTTTGACGAGAAGTGCCTCATACGGCCGATCGCGCGCCACTGATCTCCTTCGCTACAGCCAACCAACTGAACAGATAGTAGGTTGGATTCCGCCTTGTGACAAGGGTCTCATCAAATTTGATCTGGGTTGCAGATCACAGACCGAGCGACTTGGCGATTATCACCTTCATGACCTCGCTGGTACCTGCATAAATGCGTGCGACCCGGGCGTCGAGGTAGAGCCGTGCGATCGGATATTCGGTCATGTATCCGTAGCCACCGAAGAGCTGCAGGCAACGATCGACGACCCGTGCCTGAACTTCGGTACAGAAAAGTTTCACCCGTGCGGCGTCTGAACCGGACAGTTCGTCGTCCACGAGATCGAGGACAGCCCGGTCGACCATCGCCTGTCCGGCCTCGATCTCGGCCGACATGGCCGCGAGTTCGAACTTGGTGTTCTGGAACGACGCAACCGGCGTACCGAAGGCCTTGCGTTCCTTCACGTACTCGATGGTGGTCGCCACGGCCGCCCGCGCTTGGGCAATCGATCCGACGGCCACCGTGATGCGCTCCTGTGGCAGATTCCGGCCGAGATATCCGAACGCCTTGCCTTCCTCACCGAGCAGGTTCGCCACCGGCACCCGGACGTTGTCGAACGACAGTTCGACGGTGTCCTGGACTTTGCAGCCCATCTTGTCGAGCACCCGGCCGCGCTCGAATCCGGGCATGCCGTCCTCCACGACCAACAGTGACAATCCACCGCGACGGTTGTCCGGATCGGTCGATGTCCGGGCCAGGACGATCACCAGGTCGGCGAGCAAACCCCCGGTGATGAATGTCTTCGCCCCGTTCAGCACGTACTCGTCGCCCTCGAGGACGGCATTGGTGCTGACGCCTGCGAGGTCGGAGCCGGTGCCCGGTTCGGTCATCGCGATCGCCGACAACAGGGTGCCCTTGGCGAGTCCAGGGAACCAGCGAGCTCGCTGGTCCTCGTTGGCGTACTCGAGGAAGTACGGGAGGATCACGTCGAGTTGGGTCCGGACGGTGCTCAGGGTGACGAGCGCTCGTGCCGCCTCCTCTTGGAGGATGACGTTGTAACGGTAGTCGCGAAGGCCTGCGCCCCCGAACTCCTCGGGGATCGCGATACCCAGCAGGCCCAGCGATCCGAGCTCGGCGAAGATCTCGCGCGGCATCTGACCGACCTTCTCCCAGGCCGCGTACTCCGGAACGATGCGCTTGCCGATGAAGTCGCGCGCCAGCGCCCGGAACTCCTCGTGGTCCTCGGTGAATACTCCGCGTCTCATTTCGCTTCCTCTCTCACGAAACCAATTCGACGAGGGTGGCGTTGGCAGTGCCGCCGCCCTCACACATGGTCTGCAGTCCGTACCGAATCCCGTTGTCGCGCATGTGGTTGATCATGCGGGTCATCAGGATCGCGCCCGAGCCACCGAGCGGGTGGCCAAGAGCGATCGCGCCACCCAGCGGGTTGAGCAGGGCCGGATCGGCTCCGGTCTCCGCGAGCCAGGCCATCGGGACCGGGGCAAATGCCTCGTTCACCTCGAACACACCGACCTCGGAGAGCTTCACGCCTGCCTTGGCGAGGACCTTCGCGGTGGCCGGGATCGGGCCGGTGAGCATGAGCACCGGATCGTCGCCGACAACGGCGCCCGCGGTGTACCGCACCAACGGCTTCAGGCCGAGTTCGCGCGCCTTCTCCGGGGTCATCACCAGCAATGCGGCTGCGCCGTCGGAGATCTGGGAAGAGTTGCCGGCGTGGATCACTCCGTCTTCGGAGAACGCGGGCTTCAAGTTCGCGAGCTTTTCGACCGTGCTCCCCCGGCGAATTCCTTCGTCGACGGTGACGACACCGTCGTCGGTCGGGGTCGCGACGATCTGACTTTCGAATGCACCGGCATCCTGCGCCACTGCGGCCCGCTCATGCGAGAGCACCGAGAACTCGTCGACCGAGGTTCGGTCGAAGCCCCACTTCTGGGCGATCTTTTCTGCCGAGATCCCCTGATTGAAGGCAAAACCCTCATAGCGGCCAAGGGCTTTGGGGCCGTACGGTGCGCCGGTGGATCGAGCCGCGCCCAGCGGCACCCGGCTCATCACCTCGACTCCGCCTGCCACGACCACGTCCTGCTGGCCCGACATCACAGCCTGCACCGCGAAGTCGAGGGCCTGCTGGCTCGATCCGCACGCCCGGTTGATCGTGACGCCGGGGATCGATTCCGGCCATCCCGCCGCGAGAACCGAGTACCGGCCGACGTTGCTGGACTGGTCGCCGACCTGCGAAACGCAGCCCCAGACAACATCATCGATGATCTCCGGGTTCACCCCGCTGCGCTCGGCCAGCGCAATGAGTACATGAGCCGAAAGATCCACGGGGTGGACGCCGGCCAGCCCACCGTTCCGCTTTCCGACAGCGGTACGAACCGCCTCGACGATGACAACTTCGCGCATTTACTTTTCTCCACTTCGGTGTTCTGACGATGACGGCCTGGGCACAGCCCACTGGCCGGTGAATTCCGGTGTTCTCCGCGCACTGAAGGCAGCAAACGCCTCTTGGGCATCGCGGGTGGCAAAGTTGGCCGCCTGCGCCCGGGCCTCGTTGGCCAACGCGTCGTGCAATGTGCGATCGGCGCCCTCGTTGAGCAAAGCCTTGGTCTGTGCCAGTGCAATCGGCGGGCCGGAGGCGAGTCGGCCGGTGAGATCGTCGACAAATCCGTCGAGCTCGGATGCGGCGACAACCCAGGTGACGAGGTTCAGTGCGCGGGCCTCTTCTGCATCGATCGTGTCGGCAAGCATCGTCAGTCGTTTGGCCTGTTGCAGGCCGACGAGTTTGGGCAGCAGCCAGGAACCGCCGAGATCCATCGACAGTCCGCGTTTGACGAAGATCTGCGAAAACGTCGATCCGGGTGTGGCGACCACGAAATCGCAGCCGAGCGCCAGATTCCAGCCCGCACCCACGGCCACCCCGTCGACCTTGGCGATCGTCGGCATCGGGAGGTTGTGCAACAACTCGGCAACTGCGGTGAGGTTCCGCAGTTTGTACGTGGGATGCGTCGGGTCCGGGGTGGCGATATCGGCGCCCGAGCAGAACGCCCCGCCTGCACCGGTGATCACCAGGGCCCGGACGCTGCGATCATCACCCGCGGCGATCAGCGCTTCACGCAACGCAATCCAGAGTTCTCGGCTGATCGCATTCTTGCGATGCGGTCGATTCAGGGTGAGGGTGCGGACACCGTCGCGGTCAGCGCACAGCAGTTCTGGCTCAGCGTTCATACGCCGGACCAACCGCACCCTGTGCTCGTAATCCGACCAGGTCGGCCTCGCCGACGCCCACATCGGCCAGGATCTTCTCGGTGTGCTCACCGAGGCCCGGTACCGCGCCCATCGGCGGATCGAAACCGGAGATGATCGGCGGTGGCAGCAACGCCGCGATCGGTCCGTTCGGCGTATCGATGTCGCGCCACCGGTCGCGCTCGGAGAGTTGCGGGTGCGCGATCACCTCACTGGGCGTGTTATACCGCGCGTTACCGATCCCGGCCTTGTCCGCGATCTGCTGGATCTCGGCCAGATCGTGCTTCCCGCACCACGCCCTGACGGCCTCCTGGAGAATTTCCCGGTTCGCCACCCGGCCACTGTTGTTGGCGAAACGGGGGTCGTCCGCAAGATCGTCGCGCCCGATGATCTCCCGCGCCAGACGCTGCCACTCACTGTCATTGGTGGTGCCCAGGACCACGGTCTGCCCGTCGGCGGTGGCGTACGAACCATACGGCGACACCGCGGGCGAACTCATGCCCAACGGCTGCTGGTCGATCCCCGAATGGCGGGTGTAGTTCAGCTGATAGCCCATGACCTCGGCCGCGGTGTCGAAGAGACTCACCTTGACCTCGGCGGAACCCTTGCCCTGCGCAATGCGCCGGTCCCGCGAGTACAGCAGCGCGATGATCGACAGCGCGGCATAGAGGCCGGTCGAGACATCCGCCACCGGCGGACCGGGTTTCGCCGGTTGTCCCGGAAAACCGGTCACGGCGCAGACGCCTGCCTCCGCCTGCACCAGCAGGTCGTAGGCCCGCTTGTGCGACAACGGACCACCGCTGCCGTACCCATCGATCTCGACCGCAACCAGATTCGGATGGCGCTGCGCCAGCTCGTCCCCCGACAACCCGAGCCGTGCAGTGGCCCCGGGTGCCAGATTCGACACCAGCGCATCGGCTTGGTCGAGTAGCCGATGCAGTAGATCGATCCCGGCCTCCGACTTCAGGTCGAGGGTTACCGATTCCTTACCGCGATTGGCCCAGACAAAGTGGGCTGCCTGCCCTTTCACCACGTCGTCGTAATGACGGGCGAAGTCACCGCCCTTCGGGTTCTCGACCTTGATCACCCGGGCCCCGAAATCTGCGAGGGTCCTGGTGCACATCGGGGCCGAGATCGCCTGCTCGAGGGTCACCACCGTGACACCGGCGAGCGGGCCAACCGACTCACCGGCGCCCGGTTGGTCAGCTGCCCCCGATTGGTCAGGTGTCGCCGAAAGGTCAGCGTTTGTCATCACATCACCATGCCGCCATCAACCGGCAAGACCTGGCCGGTGACAAACGATGAGGCATCAGAGGCGAGGAACAGGAATGCGCCTGCGATCTCTTCCGGTTCCGCCCAGCGCCGCAGCGGGATCCGGTTGAGCATGGTCTCGGCGAACTTCTCGTTGGTGCGGATCGTCTTGGTCATCGGCGTCGCCGCCAGCGGCGCCAGCGCGTTGACGAGGATCTGCTTGCGGGCCAGCTCACGCGCGAGTGACTTTGTCAGACCGATGATCCCGGCCTTTGCCGCCGAGTAGTTGACCTGTCCCAGCGTCCCGGTGATCCCGGCGGACGATGTCACGTTGATGATTCGGCCGGTGCCGTCGGTCGGGAGGAACCGCAGCGCCGCCTGGGAGCAGTTGAACGCGCCCTTGAGGTGGATGTCGAGCATGCGCTGGAACGACTCTCCGGTGGTGTCCTTGAACATCGCAGGCGCGGTGACCCCGGCATTGTTGACAACGATGTGCAGGACACCGTCGGCGAGCGCGGCCGCAGCCGACGCAGCCGCATCGGCACCTTCGCGATCACTGACATCGAGCTCGAAACCCTCTGCCTTGCCACCGGATTCGACGATGCGCTTGGCAACCAACGTGGCCGCCTCGCCATTGATGTCGGTGACCAGAACAGCGGCACCGGCAGCGGCAAACGCCTCTGCCACAGCCGAACCGATGCCACCGGCGGCGCCGGTGACCAGGGCCGACCGTCCGGTCAGATCAAACATCCCACTCTTGACACTCATCAGTAGCTCCTCGGCATTCCCAAAGTATGTGAACCCAGATAGTTCAGAATCATTTCCTGGCTGATCGGGGCGATCTTCATCAGCCGGGCCTCGCGGAAGTACCGCGCGACGTGATACTCCTCCGAGTAGCCCATACCGCCGTGCGTCTGCAGGGCCCGGTCGGCCGCATTGAAACCGGCTTCAGCACAAAGATACTTTGCGGTGTTCGCCTCACGGCCACAGGGCTTTTTGTTGTCGTAGAGCCAGGTTGCCTTGCGCAGCACCAGTTCTGCGGCATCCAGGTGGGCCAGCGCGTCGGCCAGCGGGAACTGGATACCCTGGTTCATGCCGATCGGCCGATTGAACACGACCCGCTCGCCGCCGTACTTGACGGCCTTGTCGAGGGCCACGCGGCCGATACCGAGGGCCTCCGAGGCGATCAGCATCCGTTCGGGATTGAGGCCGTCGAGCAGGTACTTGAAGCCCTGGCCCTCTTCTCCGACCCGATCCTCGATCGGGATCCGGAGGTCGTCGATGAACAACTCGTTGGAGGTCACCGCGTTTCGTCCCATCTTGGGGATCGGCCGGATCGTCACCTTGCTGCGGTCGAGATCGGTGAGGAACAGCGTCATGCCGTCGGTCTTCTTCTCGACGTCTTCGTACTTCGTCGTTCGGGTCAGCAGCAGGATCTTCTCCGACTCCATCGCCTTGGAGATCCACACCTTGCGACCGTTGACGACATAGCTGTCGCCGTCGCGCTTGGCGAACGTGGTGATCCGCGAAGTATCAAGGCCGGCACCGGGTTCGGTCACACCGAAGCAGACGTGCAGGTCGCCGTTGACGATTCGGGGTAGCGTGCGCGCCTTCAACTCGTCGGATCCGTGTACGACCACCGGATGCATACCGAAGATCGACAGGTGGATCGAACTCGCGGCATTCATCGCACCGCCGGAACGCGAGACCGCCTCCAGTAACAGCGTCGCCTCGGTGATGCCGAGGCCATGACCGCCGTACTCCTCCGGCATGGTCATTCCCAGCCAGCCACCATCGGCGATCGCTTTGTAGAATTCTTTCGGAAACTCGTGCGCGAGATCCTTTTCCATCCAATACTGGTCATCAAAACGACTTGCCAGCTCGGATACCGACTTGCGGATCAGCTCCTGATCCTCGGTCAAATCAAAGTTCATTCCGGTGGACACAACGCATTCCTTCCGATTCTTCCGTGTCGAGCCGATTTCCATGTCGAGTCACCACGTCTGCGACGTGAAAGCAGAAGAATTCGCCGCTGCGGGAGGCCGGATTCCGACCCCCCGCGACGACGACCTTCAGCGCTCGAATACCCGATCAGTCAGAGGCGGGCAGCGGCTTTGGGCTCTTGATACTCAGCTCGGCACCATCGACGCTCAACGATCCGGTGCCTGCGGACGTGCAGAGCAGTTCGATCGTGTCGCCTGCGTCAACATAGCGTTTTCCGAGAAGTGTTACCGGAGAGCCACCGTCACCGGCGATCTTGGCCGCGGTGGCGGCCGGAACCATCGGTGCGCCGCCGCAGGCAACCACGACGTCGCCTGCCGGCGCCTTCACCACCACTACGCGAGTGGCGCAGCTGGTACTTGCCAGCTGATCACCGGGGCGCAACGGCGTGCTTTGCTGTGTCATCGTGAACATCCTTTTCGACGAGAATCTTATCGTTGGGAGACAGCTGCTCGGAGAGGTTGCTGAAGTCAAATGCCTGCCGCGCCAACCAGAATCGCAGGAACTCGGTGAGCGAGTAGCGCAGGAACACCGCAGACCCCACGACGGCCAGCGAGATACCGATGAGTGCGATGACGATTGCGTCGCGCTGCTCGAGGGGATTCGCGGTGCCATGCGACATGAAGTACGCGATGATTGCCAGCACCGGGCCGATCACCATCAAAGCGAGGCCGATGCGCAGCCAGAGCTGCGACCGCCCGGTCGCCGGATCGGCGATCTTCAGCTCGGACAACTCGCGGGTGAAGCGATCGGCGCGGGATTCGGATGAGGTCATGAGGAACTTCCTAGGTAGAGGGCTGCCAGTTCTTTTCGGAATTCGTCGTCGGGACGACCCTGGTGTTCGACCCGTCCGCGGACTAGCACCGCGGCATGGTCTGCATAGTCGAGAACGGCCGCCGCGAACTGCTCGACAACCAGTACGGCGACACCCTGCCGGGCGATCTCCGCCACCTGCTCATAGAGCTCGGCGACGATCAGGGGCGCCAGCCCCATCGACAACTCGTCGAGCAGCAGCACCGCGGGATCGGTTGCCAGACCCCGGGACAGGGCCAGCATCTGCTGCTCACCACCGGACATCGTGCCGGCGGTCTGCGTTGCCCGCTTACCCAGAATCGGGAAGCGACTGAACGCGATCTCTTCGATCTCCGCGCGCGAACGCCCGGTGAAGGTCATCATCTGCAGGTTCTCCCGGACCGTCAGGTTCGGGAAGACGCCGCGGCCTTCGGGAATCAGGCAGACACCCGCACGGGCCACATCGCCGAGCGCCATTCCGGTGGCGTCTCGCCCACCGAGCACCAGCTGCCCCGATTTGACCGGGTGATTGCCTGCCGCCACGTTCAGCGCCGTGGTCTTGCCTGCACCGTTCGGCCCGAGCAGCGCGACGACCTGTCCGGCGGAGACGCTCAGATTGATGCCGTGTAGCACCGAGATGGCGTCGTAAGCCGCACGGACGTCTCTCAGTTCCAACATTGGAGTCATGCTTCCGTCCCCAGGTATGCCGCCAGAACTTTCTCGTCTTTACGGATCACATCGGGCGGACCCGATGCGATGATCTTGCCGAGGTCGAGCACGAACACCTGGTCACAGACTTCCATCACCAGTTCCATGTCGTGTTCGACCAGCAGGATCGCAGCGCCACGGTCGGCGATCGTGCGGAGCAGGAGCGCAAAGCGTTCCGTTTCCTCGGGATCCTGACCGGCCGCCGGTTCGTCCAGCAGCAACAGGCTGGGTTTGACGGCCAGGGCTCGCGCCACCTCCACCAAACGTCCCATGCCCGTTGGCAACTCGTCCGAACTCACGTCGGCGATGTCACTGAGACCGAGTCGCTCGATGATCTCGTCGACGACCTCTGCCGCGTTGCGACGATGCGGACCGAGTTCCGCGGCAACCAGTAGGTTGTCGCGAACACTCAAGCGGCCGAACAGTTCCAGTCGCTGAAATGTCCGGGCCAGACCACGCCGGGCCCTCTTGGAGGGACCTTCTCGCGTCACGTCATGGCCATCCATCACCACGGTGCCCGTCACCGGCTTGCGCAATCCGGTGACTACGTCGAACAGCGTGCTCTTGCCTGCGCCGTTGGGCCCGATCAGGCCGGTGATCTTGCCTGCCTCCGCGGACAGTGCAACGTCTTCGAGTGCCCGGTGGCCACCAAAGGCCACCGTCACACCACTAACCTCGAGTTGCAATGGCATGGTCCAACACCTCCTCGTCCTCGGCGCGCCACGGGCGCTTGAGCCCCCACCACTCGACCGGGATGTCCTCATCAACAATCGACCCATCGGAGCCCAAAGTGTCCGAGTTCGGGAAATCCGGATCGTCCGGATCGATGATCGGGGCGGGCTTGAGCGCCGCCCAGACCTGCAGGGCAACCACTCCGGCGACGATGCCGAAGAAGAAGATCCAGCCATCGAACACGTCGCCGAGGCGCAGTGCCCAGAGCAACACGAACCAGCTCAGGAATGCCGACACCGCAATGCGATCGGCGAAGATCGGATCCCACTGCTTGCGCATCTGCGGGATCGCACCCGAACTCAGGACTCCGCCTGCGAAGGCGATACCCGCCAGACCCGGGATCACCTGGACGAGATCGGCGGAATCGGGCCAGATCATCACCACTGCGACAAACGGACCGGCCAGCATGAATCCGGTGAAGAACCCGGCACCCACCGAGCCCAGACCCGCGATGGTCGCGATCAGGAACAACGGCAGTCCGGCAACAAAATTGAACTGATCGGCGGTGACCGACTGCAGTTGCATTCCGTACAGGGCACCACCGAGGCCGGCGATACCGGCCCCGAGCGCGAAGACCGCAACCTTCGCCGTCAGCAGATTGCCGCCGAGCGTGGCGTAGGCCGCCTCGCTGTCACGTTGCGCGATGAGCCTGCGCCCGTACTTGCTTCGGCGAACCAGTGCCACGACGAGTGTTGCCAGGGCGAGGAATATCGCCGAGAGGATCGTGATCCTGGCCGTGGTGTCGAAATGGAACCCGAACAGGTTGGGCCCCACCAACTCGACCGATCCCTGATCGAAGATCGTGATCTCTGCACCGAAGACGTTGAACGCCGGGAGGGTGAAGATCCAGCGATCCATGATGACCGCGAACGCGGCGGTTCCCAGTGCCAGATACACCCCCGAGAGCCGTAGCGCCGGGATGGCGACGATCGCACCAGCGATCGCCGACACCAACACCGTGGCGATCAGTGCCCACCACTGCCCGCTACCTCCGAAGTAGGCGCACGCAGCCGCGCCGATACCGGCCATCGTCAACTGGCACAGCGAGATCTGACCGGCAAAGCCCGCAAGCGGGACAAACGAGAGCGCGATGATACTCATCGGGAAGATCAATCCGAAGCTGATCAGATCACCCTCGCTGAGGACGGTCGTCAGCACCACCGCGAACACGACGATTGCCACACCGAAGATCACGGTGCCACGCACTGTCGGCAACGGAACCTTGGTCAGACGCCGGTCGCGACCACGCAGACGGCCATGCGGGAACAACAGCAGGGCCAACAGCAGCAGGAGCGCAGGCGCCGCGAGACGCAGACCCGGAAGGTACTCGTTCTGTGGCAGGTAGCCGGCGAGGTACGCCTCCATGCAACCGACCACGATCGCGCCGACAAAGGTCATCGGCAAACTCTTGAGCCGCCCGAAAATTGCTGCGGCATAGGCACTGATGATGAGCAATGACAGCTGCATCGCATCGAGGGCCACCATCGAGGCGATCAAGATGCCGCCGATCGCGGCCAGTTCGGTGCCCAGGATCCACGCCACGCGGTTGGCACGCACCGGATTTGCTCCGGTGAGGCCGACCAGTCCCCTGTCGTCCACGGTTGCCCGCATCTCGGTGCCGATACGGGTGTTGAACATCAACAGCCGCAGGCCGATTGCCACTGCAATCGCCACCAGCATCGTCACCATCTGATGCCAGGTGATGGTGGCCGAACCGATGTGTATCGGAGACTGGTCGGCAAAGAACCGGGGAATCGACTTGGCGTCGTTCGGATTCCAGATCCACCGTGCCAGGGCGATCAGACCGCTCAACAGAGCGATCGTCATCACCATTTTCTCTGCCTCACCCAATCGTTGGACCGGGCGCATCGCCAGTTCGACAAGGATCGCAAACCCCGGTGCCAGGACACCGAGGATAATTACCAGCGAGAGCCATACCGGCAAACCCCATCCGATGGAGATCTGCCAGAACGTGAACGCGGCAAACATGCCTGCCGCGCCATGCGCGAAGTTGAAGACGCCGGTGGTCGTGTACGTGAGTACCAGACCACTGCCGATCACTGCATAGATCGCAGCGGTCGTCAGTCCAACGATTCCGAAGGTGAGGAATTGGTCCATTACTTCACATCACTCATGCTCTTACCCACATCGGCCAGGGTCATCGGGGCTCCGTAATCCTTGGTGTACTTGTAAGGCTCGCTGCAGCTGTAGAACTCACCGTCGGCGCTACCGATGTCCACGGATTCCCAGCCATCAGCGGTTGTCTTCTCGACGTTGAAGCAGCCGTTCGGGGGAACGGGTGCCGAAAGGTTCGTCGGAGCATGCAATCCTCCACCCGTCCAAGCGGTTTCGCTCTTCGCGTTCTCCACCAGGCAGGCACGGGTCAGATCGTCACCACAGGCCGCAGCAGACTTGGCGAACAGCAACCAGGACGACATGGCACGAACCGCAGGCAGAGTCATCTCGGTGTCCGGGGAGTACTTGGCCCACAGCTCTTCGAACTGCTGCATCGCCGGGACATCGCTTCCGAAGGGTGCGTTGCCCCCGAGATCGAGGTAATTGTTCTGCTCGGTGGCCGAGGTGCCTGCCAGTTCGACGAACTGATCGCCGTATGCGTTGTTGTTGGTGTCGATCCAGTCGAGCTTGTAGTCGATGCTCGTCAGCACACTCTCGAGCTTGGCGAGTTGCTTGAAATCGCCGTAGTAGATGAGCCCTTTGACGCCCTTGCTCTTCATGGACTGTGCGTAAGGCGTCCAGTCCGACACACCCATGGCCGGGTACAGATCGTCGTAGACGAATGTGGCACCGGCTGCGGTGGTGGATTCGACCGCCTGCGCGCCGAGTATCTTTGTCACAGGCGAGTCGCCGTTGATGATGCCGACCGCGCCCTTGGAATCGGGATACGCCTCATTGATGAGCCATTTCCGGAAGCCGTAGTACGGGTCATAGCCCGCTGTCATGCTCGGATCGGCGGAGATCTCGAGGTCAGCGCCTGCCGACTGAGTCTGGGCAACCTGAGCCGGGAAGCTCGGAAGTGTGCAACCCAGGCGTTCTTTCACACCGAGTCCGTCGAGCGCACTACCGCCGCCGACGAGGGCGAAGTCATCACGGCACGCGGCAATCATCTGCTGGCGCACCTCCATGAGCTTGCTGTCACGGGTGTTGGCAACGATCTTGCGCCCGTTGATACCACCGAGGTCGTTGCACCAGGAGGTGAACACCTTGGCCGTGTCGACGAACTCCGAGTTCTTCGTGAAGCCCACATCGGAGAAGACCCCGACCTGGATCTCCGAGTCCGTGACCCCCTGCGCGGTGGACCCCTTCGACGGCCCCGACGAGCAGACGTCGGACAGGTCGCCGAAATCGCTCGACGCACTGGCCGCCGCGGTGGTGCCGCCTCCACCGCCTTCTTCGGTCCCGGTGTCACCGCTGTCTCGGCCGCTACAGCCGGCAACGAGCACCGTGATCGCCATCAAGGCGATCAGCATGCGTTGTGGTTTCACATTGTTCCTTTCGACTACGTCCGTCCGTCTGCGGATGGGGAGATCCGAGACGGGTTGTGGACCCTGCCCACTGCGGATGGATTGCACGCTGTGGGCTGTGGCGCTTCCGCTAGTAGGAAACTAGCTTCTCCCATTTGAAGAATCAAGATTTTGTAGGATGCAGATCACACCTTACTGAAAAAGTGACCATCGGCAAACCGGACAACATACATGCACGGCGCAGCGCCGGCCCGCTCGTTTATCCAGGTGAGCGGCCCGATGACCGCGACCCTCATCGGAGAGGCCAAGTCAAGGACCCAGGATGAGACCGAACTACGCGCCACAGTCGCCCACGGCATCAAAGTCGAGGAATTTTCCAGCAGGATTGACTAACCGAGCGGTTCATGGAAATCTAGGTATTCGAAAGTGAGAACGTGATTCTCCGACCGAACGAGAGGAGGTGGTGGATGCGTCTGCCCCCGCTACCCGCGGACCAATGGGATGAGACCGTCGACACTGCCCTGAAAGGCATGCTGCCGAGGTGGCGTAGGAATCCGGAGAACGCCGGAACAATCCTCGCCACACTGGTCCGTCATCCAGCTCTGACACAGGCGTACCTCGGCTTCAATGTTTATATCTTGTTCAACTCGACCCTGCCGGCGCGTCTTCGCGAACTGATGGTCCTGCGGATTGCACACGTCGCGAACTGCGACTACGAAGCGCACCACCATATTGAACTCGGCAAACAGGCAGGGTTGTCCGAGGAGGAGATCTCCGCAGCAGCCCGCGGCGAGGGACTCAATGACTTCGACAGCGTGGCCCTGCGCTCAGTCGATGAACTAAATCAGCACTCTCGAATCTCCGACGAGACCTGGACGGAATTGTCCGACCACCTCGACGAAAAGCAGCGGATGGATCTCGTCTTCACAGTCGGGTCCTATCGGATGCTCGCAATGGCCATCAACACTTTTGACGTACAGCTCGAACAGGAAAGGTAAATCATGGCCCACTTTGAAAAACCAGCTGCAGGCAGCTGGACCGAGAACTGGCCGGAACTCGGCACCGCACCGGTTGATTACTCGGATTCGACCGACCCCGAGTTCTACCAGGGGGAAATTGACGCCATCTTCAAGAAGAAGTGGGTCAACATCGGTCGCGTGGAGCGCATTCCCCGCAAGGGCAACTACTTCACCCGCGAGATCGCCGCTCTCGGAACCTCGCTCATCATCGTGCGCGATACCGAGGGCAAGGTCCGCGCCTTCCACAACGTCTGTCGTCACCGCGGCAACAAGCTGGTCTGGAACGACTTCCCGAACGAAGAGACCTCGGGTACCTGCCGCCAGTTCACCTGCAAGTACCACGCCTGGCGCTACAGCCTCGAAGGCGACCTGACCTTCGTCCAGCAGGAGGGCGAGTTCTTCGACCTGGACAAGAACGACTACGGCCTGGTCTCGGTCAACTGCGACGTCTGGGAAGGTTTCATCTGGGTCAACATGGATGACAACGCCCAGCCGCTGAAGGAATACCTCGGCCGGCTCGCCGAAGGTGTCGAGGGCTACCCGTACCACGAGATGACCGAGGTCTACAGCTACAAGTCGACGATCAACGCCAACTGGAAGCTGTTCATCGACGCGTTCGCGGAGTTCTACCACGCGCCGGTGCTGCATCAGAAGCAGGCAACCAAAGAAGAAGCCGAGAAGTTGCTGCACCACGGCTTCGAGGCTCTGCACTACGACATCGACACCCCGCACTCGATGATCTCCACCTGGGGAGGCATGTCGCCGCCCAAGGACCTGAACATGGTCAAGCCGATCGAGCGCGCTCTGCGAAGTGGCCTGTTCGGACCGTGGGATCGTCCCGACATCGAGGGCCTCGATCCGCTGCCCCCGGGCATCAACCCCGGCAAGGCAAAGCCCTGGGGCATCGACGAGTTCGAGTTCTTCCCGAACATGTCGCTGCTGTTCTGGGCTCCGGGCTGGTACCTCACGTACCACTACTGGCCCACCGCGGTGAACCAGCACGTCTTCGAGGCCAATCTCTACTTCGTACCCGCGAAGACCCCACGGGAGCGCCTGGCTCAGGAACTCGCCGCGGTCACCTTCAAGGAGTACGCGTTCCAGGACGCCAACACCCTCGAAGCAACGCAGACGATGCTCGCCACCAAGACGGTCAGCGACTTCCCGCTCTGCGATCAGGAAATCCTCCTCCGCCACCTGCACAAGGTGGTCAAAGATGAAGTAAGGGAGCACAAAAATGCCACAGCTACCAAGTGACTTCGCTGATCTAGAGAAGTTCTCAGACTGGATTCTGGCCACCGAGCAGGAGCGTTACGCCAAGCGTCTCGACTCCACGATGGACGAGATGCAGGTGTTCTACGACGCCGGCATGGACCGCATCGAAGCCGCGCTTGATTACTGCGACAAGTTCCAGCTCGACGACCTGCCCGAGGACGTCCGCGCCCTCATGCACCTGTTGTCGTCGCTGATCATGGTGTCGTTCCCGATCGAGGTCTGGAAGCAGCCCCGCGTGCTCGACAGCGGTGCGGCCTGGGTCGAGACCGTGAAGCAGCCGGTGTTCTGACATGCAAACACTCGTAGCGGCGGGCCTTCTCGACATCGATTCCGGCGAAATCGTCCGACCCGGAGTCATCCGGATAGACGGTGAACGGATAGTTGGAATAGGAGGTACTCCAGAAGGCGAAATCACCGATCTCGGTGACCTGATCCTGGTCCCTGGCTTCATGGACATGGAAGTCAACCTGCTCATGGGAGGACGTGGCGAAAAGCCCGTCGCATCCATGGTCCAGGATGATCCGCCGCTACGAATGTTGCGTGCGGTGGGTAACTCCCGCCGCACGCTGCGGGCCGGTTTCACCACCGTCCGCAACCTCGGTCTGTTCGTGAAGACCGGCGGGTATCTCCTCGACGTCGCACTCGGCAAGGCCATTGACGCCGGCTGGGTCGACGGACCCCGGATCATTCCCGCCGGGCATGCGATCACCCCCACCGGCGGTCACCTCGACCCGACGATGTTCGCGGCATTCATGCCCGGCGTCCTCGATCTGACCATCGAAGAGGGCATCGCCAACGGTGTCGCCGAGGTCCAGAAGGCCGTTCGGTACCAGATCAAGCACGGTGCGCAACTGATCAAGGTCTGTGTCTCCGGCGGCGTCATGTCGCACACCGGAACTGCGGGCGCTCAGCACTATTCGTTCGACGAACTCTGCGCGATCGTCGACGAGGCCCATCGCCGCGGGCTACGGGTCGCCTCGCACACCCACGGCGCCGAAGCGGTCAAACAGGCCATCAAGGCCGGAATCGACTGCATCGAGCACGGATTCCTCGTCGATGACGAAGCGATTCAGATGATGGTGGACAACGGGACGTTCCTGGTCCCCACGACCCGGTTGATCGACGGCATGGACATCTCCCATGCCCCCGATGAACTCAAAGACAAAGCGGCCATCATGTTCCCGCAGGCCCGCATCTCCGTGAAGAAGGCCTACGACGCCGGCGTGAAGATCGCCGTCGGAACCGATGCTCCCGCAATCCCCCACGGCAAGAACGCCGACGAACTGGTCGCCCTGGTCGACCGCGGCATGAGCCCCCTGGCCGTGTTGCGTGCCGCCACCACCGTGGCCGCCGACCTGATCAACGTCACCGACCGCGGCCGGTTGGCCGAGGGTCTGCTCGCCGACATCGTCGGTCTGCCCGGAAACCCCTTGGACGACATCACCGTTACTCAGAACGTGAAGTTCGTGATGAAAGGCGGCAAGATCTATGTCAACAAATGATGATCTGCTGGAGCTTCAGCAACTGCTGGCCCGGTACGCGGTGCGGATGACCCAGAACGACGTCGAAGGCGTCGTGAGTGTCTTCACCCCCGACGGCACCTACAGCGCTTTTGGTGACGCCTTTCCCCTCGATCAATTCCCCGACCTGGTCGCCGCAGCGCCCAAGGGCCTGTTCATGACCGGTATGCCGTTGATCGAGATCGACGGTGATACCGGAACCGGTACGCAGCCATTGTGTTTCGTCCACGACGCAACTCACGACATGCGAATCGGCTACTACAACGACACCTACGTCCGCACCGAGGCCGGCTGGCGTATCAGGACCCGCAAGATGACGTTCATCCGCCGCAGCGGCGAACATGATTCGGGTATCCCGCACGCGTTCGAACGTCCGGGTGCATGAGCAGCGGTCACATGGACACCGGACACATGGACACCGGGCAATTCCGCTCGGCAGTTCGAGAATGGCTCGACGCCAATGATCTGACTCCCGGTCCCGACCATTCTCTGGATGGTCAGGTCGAGCAGTTGAATCGGGTGCGTCGGGCCCTTTTCGATGCGGGGTGGATGCGCTACGGGTGGCCCGCCGAGGTCGGTGGTCTCGGTGGACCCGCAGAACTGCGTGCGGTCCTCGGCGAAGAGGTCGCGATCCGCGACCTCGCCGAGCCGGGCCTGTATTCCATGATCGAAGTCCTCGTGCCGACGATGATGTCCTATGCGACACCGGAACTGGCAGCAGAGATGGTTCCGCTGATGCTCAGCGGCGCCGAGCAGTGGTGCCAAGGATTCTCCGAGCCCGGTTCGGGCAGCGACCTCGCATCACTGACGACCAAAGCCGTACAACAGGGCGATAACTGGGTCATCTCCGGGCAAAAGGTCTGGACCAGCCTGGCCCAGTACGCCTCCCGTTGCGTTCTATTGACCCGAACAGGTCCCGGCCACAACGGGATCACCGCGTTCTTCGTCGACATGGACACACCCGGTATCACCGTTCGGCCGCTGCGCACGATGCATGGGGTCGACGAGTTCGCCGAGGTCTATTTCGACAATGTCGTCGTCCCGGCCAACCGGATGCTCGGCAAGCCCGGCGACGGCTGGGGTGTGGCGATGGATCTCCTCCCCCATGAACGGTCAACGTGCTTCTGGCACCGCATTGCCTATCTGTTCACCCGGCTGGACCGCTTGCTCACCCAGTCCGCGCCCATCACCACGGCCGCGGACGACGCCGAACTCGGCTCCGCCTACCTGGCATTGCACACGATTCGCTGCCGTTCGCGGATGACCCAGCAACGACTGGCCGACGGAGCCCAACTCGGGCCCGAGACATCTGTCGACAAGGTGCTGCTGGCCACCGCCGAACAGCAACTGTTCAACACCGCACGTGACCTCCTGCCAGGGGCCATCGAGCTCTCGGAGTCGGAATGGCGGATCGAATACCTCTATTCGCGTGCCGCGACGATCTACGGCGGCACCGCGGAGATCCAGCGCAACATCATCGCGCGACGACTACTCGATCTCGGCAAGGAGTGAAGATGGACGACGACGAACTCCTTTTGCTCACAGAGACTTTCCGCAAGGCGATGACCGGTGCATCAGGCCCTGAGCTGGATGCCGCACTGGTCGCACTCGGCTGGAACGAGATGCTCGCCGAGATCCCGGAAGTCGCGGTGCCGATGGTGTTTCGGCTCCTCGGCGAGACCGGTGCGCACGCATCGGTGATCAACGACGTGATCGGCGAGTACATCCCACTGCCGTTTGCGGGCGGTTCCTGGGTGGTCTGGCACCGCAAGAGCAGTGCCACCTCGAGCACGCTCGATCCGGAGTTGCCACTGGAGGTTGTCGGATCATGCAGCGGGACACCACTGCCCGTCGCCACGCTGGCCGCCGCCCAACGCGCGATCGGATGGTGGCTCGTCGGGACCAGCCGGACGATGCTGTCGCTGGCCCGCGAACATGCACTCAGTCGCACCCAGTTCGGAAAGCCTGTTGCCGGATTCCAGTCGATCCGCCACAAGCTCGCCGAAACCTACGTCGCCATCGAGGGCGCCGAGGCGGCCCTGACTGTGGCCACGGAGACGCAGCGGAGCGGAGCTCGACCATCGAATACCGACGAACTGGGGTCCATTCTGGCGAAAGCTGCAGCCGGGCAGGCGGCGCTGACCGCGAGCAAGCACTGCCAGCAGATCCTCGGCGGCATCGGGTTCACCGAGGAACACGACCTGCAGCGCCACATCAAACGCGCACTGGTTCTCGACGGTCTGTTCGGCAGCGCCCGGGAGCTGACCCGTGAGGCCGGCGCCATCATTCGCGCACAGGGTCACGCACCCCGCCTCGTCGACCTGTAGAGGCAACACGCCAAACAAGAAGGGCCGGTATCTCGTAAGAGATACCGGCCCTTCTTGTTTCAGTTCGTCCGATCAGCAGCCCGGGATGGCTTCTCCGGAGCCCTGCACGGCCAGGACGGTGCAGAAGGTGACGCCTGCAACGACCCAGGTGCCGTCGACCAGCACGGCCTCGCCACTCTGGCCGGGCAACACGGGGTTGCCGTCCATGGTCAGATCCCAGGTGACGAGTGCCTTGTCTTCGCCGTCGAGGGTGACGTCCTGGACGACAGCTCCGGTGTTGGCGGCCTGGGGGTTTGCGACCATGCCCTGCAGCACCGGTCCGAAGACCGCGGAGTTCTCGACGTACTTGGTCCGCTCCTCGATCGGCGCCTGGCCGTTGAAGAAGGTCTCGTACGCGACGGTGATCGCCTCGGTGGTTGCCGGGTCGGCGGTGGCTGCGGCGGCACTCGAGGTGGCGGCGGCCGAGGACGCGGCGGTGGACGATGACGAGCTGTCGTCGCTGTCATCGCTACAGCCGGCAACGAGGCCGACCAGAACAGCAGCGCAGGCGCCCGCCGTGAGAGCCCTACGGACGATCGAATTACGCATGGCGTGAGTCCTTTCTCGTGGACAGAGGTTCCGGCCACTGAAATCAAAGCTGAAGTCTCCGGCCGATCAATGGGCACTTGCGATTTCGCATGTGCGCCCACTCACCCGCTACGACGACTGAGACTGATAATTGCATTCTCGGATGGATCGTACGACATTCTCGGAGGCCCCTGAAGGGATTCGAAGAAATCCACGGGCCAGTACCGTCGAGGAGATTTGACCGGCCTCACCTGCAATGATCGTTACGCTCTTAAGTGATCTTCGCCTTCATTTCGTCGAGGCGGGCGAGAACCGGATATCCGTTGACACTCAGCGCATTTCCGTGCCCGGTCTGATGTATGTCGAACACCGACTGGATCGCCGCGTAGAAGCCCTGTACGTCCAATGTCTGGTTGACCGCCCGCTTGGCCTGACGCAGACCGAATGGGGGCATGGACGCGATGTGCCGTGCCAGTTTCATCGTCTCGTCGTCGAGGTCGGCACGTGCCACCACCTTGTTGACCATGCCGACCTGCTCCGCCTCCACTGCGGTGACCGGACGGCCCGTGAAGAGGATCTCCTTGGCCTTACGCGGGCCGAGTTCCCATGTGTGACCGTGGTATTCGACCCCGCCGATACCCATCAGCACCACCGGGTCCGAGAACTGCGCGTCATCGGCGGCGACGATCAGATCGCACGGCCAGCACAGCAGCAGACCACCGGAGATGCAACGACCCTGAACCGCCGCGATCGACGGCTTGGGGATGTTGCGCCACCGTAGTGAGTACTCCAGGTAACGGCGGCTTTCGTTCTGATAGATCAACTCCAGGGTGATCTTGTCCGGGACCGGACCGCCGCCCTTGAGATCGTGACCGGCCGAGAAGTGCTTGCCCTCGGCACGCAGGACGATGACAACGACCTCGGGGTCGTTGGCCGCACGCATCCACGCCGCGTCCAGTTCGTCGAGCAACGCGGCGTTCTGCGCGTTGGCCGCCTCCGGACGATTGAGCGTGATGGTCGCGATCTTGTCAGCAACCTCGTAGTCGATGTACGTCATTGGTCTCATCCCCTCGGTAGTCCGAGCACACGCTCGGCAATGATGTTGCGTTGCACCTCAGATGTACCGCCGGCGATGGTGCCTGCGAAGCTCCGCGCGTACCGGTCGAACCAGCTCCCGCTGAAATCGTCATTGTTCAAGGGCATGTGGGGTGAGCTGACTGCGGGATGGATGAGACCGTCGACCCCGGCCGCGTTCAGCGCCACCTCGGATGCCGTCTGAACCGCCTCGGATCCAAGCACTTTCAGCACCGACAATGCGGCAACGTCCTCTTCACCGCGCGCCGTGCGGGCCAACGCCGCCGAGCCGAGCAGGCTCAGGGCCTTGGCGTCCATGAGCAGGGTGGCGTAGCGGTCGCGGTCCAGTGGCGTGGTGGGCACGAAGTCGCCGATGAGATCTTGCAGGCGGTCGGCAAAACCCATCCACAGCAGATTGCGCTCGTGACCCAACGATCCGGACGCCACGCCCCAACCACCGTTGAGCGGACCGATGAGATTCTCGGCAGGCACCCGCACGTCATCGAAGAAGACTTCGTTGAAGTCGGTGTCGTCCGCCCGGCAGACCGAGGCGAACGGACGTCGCGTGACGCCAGGCAGGTCGGTCGGTATCAGCAGAACGCTGATCCCCTTGTGCTTTGGCACATCTGGATCGGTCCGAACGAACGTCAGCAGTACATCCGCGTGGTGGGCGCCGGACGTCCAGATCTTCTGCCCGTTGACGACGAAGTGGTCTCCGTCGCGCACGGCGCGGGTGCGCAGCGACGCCAGATCAGACCCCGCGCCCGGTTCACTCATTCCGAGTGCAGCGGTGATCTCGGCCCGCAGAATCCTTGCCGCCCAATGGTTCTTCTGCTCATCGGTACCGAACGACAGGATCGATGCCGCGATGATGCCGAGACCCTGGGGATTGAAGCTGTGGTAGATCCGTCGGCGCGACAGCTCGCGCAGATGGACGTACTGCTGCAGGATCGTTGCGTTCCGACCACCGAACTCCGGCGGGTTTCCGGGCAACAGCCATCCGTGATCGAACTGCACGCGCTGCCAGCGCCGAGCCCACTGCGGCATGTCCGCACTCGAATGTGACCGCTCGGTGGTCTCTGCCTCTGCCGGCACGTGCTCGTCGAGGAAGGCGACGAACTCCTGCCGGAAAGCCTCCAGCTCGGGATCAAATGTCAACTGCATGTCGCTCCTCGAAGATGCGGGCACGGTGATGCGCGGCACCACCGAGTAACAGTTCGCCGGACTTCGCCCGTTTCAGCGCGAACTGCAGGTCGTTCTCCCACGTGAAACCCATCGCGCCGAACAACTGCAGGCCATGCCGAAAGACCAGGGATTGGCATTCGCCTGCCGAGGCCTTTGCCATCGACGCCGCCACCGAAGCGGTGCGGTCGTCGCCGGACGCGATGGTCTGAGCCGCAAAATAGGCCAGGGCGCGCGCACGTTCGATGGCCACGTGCATGTCCGCGGCCTTGTGTTTGACCGCCTGGAACGAACCGATCGGAACACCGAACTGCTGCCGCGATTTCACGTGCTCGAGCACCATGTCCAGAACACGTTGGCAGGCACCAACTGTCGTCAGCGCAAGCCCGGTCAACGCCACCGGCATCGCCAAGGACACATCGACATCGGCACGATCACCAGCCTGCGCCCGAACTCCGGTGAACGAGACCTCGGCGATGTGCAGCGCGGGATCGAAGACCTCACTACGGGTGGCCACCACCTGATCGCCCCGGACAACAAACGTCCCGGCCGGGGTCACCACCGCGATCCGGTCGGCTCGATCGCCGTCGAGGATGTGCTTGGCGGTGCCGTCTAGCACCCATCCGGCTCCGTCACGGCGGGCGTTGACACCACCGAAGACTGCTGTGCCGGCTCCGCCGTCGAGCGCGTGGCCGGGAGCAAGTGGGGCGAACTGCGTCATCGTGGCCAGGTACGGGGTGGGGTCGGTCGCCCGGCCCAGCTCCTCGAGGACGATCGCCAGTTCGACGGCATCGGCGCGGTCGGAAAGTTCCGTCCACCCGAGTTTGTTGTAGAGCTTCCACAGCGGCGCGGGATCAACCCCGCCGTCGACGACACTTCGAATGAAAGCGGGTGAACACTCTTTCGCGACCACGTCGCGGATGGTGTCGCGCCATAGACGTTGGTCCGAGTCGAACTCCAACAGCATGCCGACAGGCCTCCTTCTTCGTCGTGTTTCCACGACATTATGAGAATATCATTCTCACATACGGTTAGTATCGATCTCGGAAGTGTTGGTGACTTGCGTCCCGAACGGACTTTTCCGAGCCCAGGTCCGGTAGAGTGCCAGCCATGTTCTCCACAATTCGCCGCGGACCAGCGTCCGACAAAGGCCCAGGAGCGATCAGCTAGTGACCAGTCCCAGCGAAGAGCCGGCATGGAAGCAGCGCGCGGTCGAACGCTCGATCAAGACCGCGAAGCTGCGCGCCGAGCAGCGCGTCCAGAAGTTTCTCGACGCCGCACAAGCGATCATCACCGAGAAGGGCACAACGGAGTTCACGGTTCAGGAAGTTGTCGACCGATCGCGCCAGTCGCTGCGGAGCTTCTACCTACAGTTCGACGGCAAGCACGAACTCCTACTCGCCCTGTTCGAAGACGCACTCGGTCGGTCCGCCGATCAGATCCGGGCCGCCGCCGCCGGGCAGACCGATCCCTTGGCACGCTTGCAAGTTGCTGTTCAGCTGCTCTTCGAGCTCTGCCGCCCCGACCCCAATGCCAAGCGCCCACTGTTCAATGACTTCGCGCCCCAGCTGCTGCTGACGCATCCCGCCGAGGTCAAGATCGCGCACGCACCACTGCTCGCGTTGTTCACCGAATTGATGGAACTCGCACACGAGGCCGGCGAGTTGCGTCCCGACGCCCACCCCAAGCGAACCGCCGCAATGACGATGCAAACCGTCATGTTCATCGCGCAATCGAGCGCTGCCACCGACGACACCACGGTGCAACCGATCACGTCCGACGAGGTCTGGCAGTTCTGCGCCAAGGGATTCTCAGCTTCCGAAAAGTGAGAATGCTGTTCTCCCGTTCAAGAATTCTGCTTACAATCGGTAAATGGCCGATATGTGGAGTGACCTTCTCAGTTGTCTCGAACTACGCCCGCTGACCCCAGCCAACAGTTCCGAAACCCCTGCACAGGGCCCCGGAAACACCGCTGCGGTCTTCGAAGGGCAGAACCAGAATCTCGAATACCACCGCCTCTTCGGCGGTCAACTCCTCGGCCAGTTCATCTCGGCCGCGCTGGCGACGTCACCAGGCAAAACGATCAAATCGATACACTCCGTCTTCAGCAAAGAAGGCCACGCGGACGAGCCCGTCACCTACGACGTGGTGCGTCAGCAAGAGGGACGTACGTTCGCCAGCCTGCTGATCACCGCACACCAATCACGCGGCGTGATCGCGTCGGCGGCGGTCTCGATGCACGTCTCCGAGGACGGACCTGAACTCCAGGAAATCGGCGCACCGTCGCCACTGCTCTCGGCCGACCACGACATCGACTTCAACCTCATCCCGTGGGAGACCCGGACCGCGGGCGACCTGAACTCCACCGCGGTCTCGGCTCCCGAGTTCGAGTTCTGGATGCGCACACCCACAGTGGATCCCGCTCTCGCACCCGCACTGGCGGCGTACGCCACCGATCTGACGCTGATCGGCACCGCCCTGCTCCCACTGGAGGGTTACAGTCAGATCGGCAACGGCACCGCGTTCCATTCCGCGGTCACCTCGCACACCATCTGGTTCCACCGGCCGTTCCGTACCGACGAGTGGCTGCTGCTGCGTCAGCACAGCCCACTGGTGGCACACGCCCGAACCTTCGGCCGCGGTGACATCCTCACCGAGAGCGGGCAGCTTGTTGCCTCATTTGCACAAGAAGCCATGGTTCGCATCAAGTCCTGACCACGTCTGGTCCAAAAACGCAGAAGCACAACAGATCTGAGGGCACACATGGCGATCAATGCGGCACCGAACCGCGTTGTCCAATGGGCAACCGGCAACATCGGCACCAAAGCACTACGCGGGATCATCGAACATCCGACACTGACCCTGGCCGGGGTCTACGTCCACAGCGACAAAAAGGCGGGGACCGACGCCGGTGAACTCTGCGGTCTGGCACCGGTGGGCGTCATCGCGACCAACAGCATCGACGATGTGATCGCCCTTGATCCCGATTGCGTGCTGTACATGCCGGCCGCGCTCGACGTCGACGAGGTCTGCCAACTGCTCTCCGCGGGCATCAACATCGTCACCACCCGCGGCGAGTTCCATCATCCGGCCCGCATGGAACCGGAAGTGCGCGCCGCCGTGGAGGAGGCCTGCCGGACCGGGAACAGCTCGATCCACAGCACCGGCAGCAGTCCCGGGTTCATCACCGAGGCGGTCCCGCTGGTGTTGTCGTCGATCCAACGACGCCTGGACAAGATCACGATCGACGAGTACGCCGATCTGTCCCAGCGTGATTCACCAGATCTGCTGTTCGGGATCATGGGTTTCGGCCAGGCACCCGTCGAGTTCAGTGACCTGCGCCTGGAGCACGCCCGAACCAGCTTCGGCCCGTCGCTGGCGCAGCTGGCCGACGCACTCGGCATCCGCATCGACTCCATCGAGGCGGCCGGCGAGATCGCCGTGACCCCCCACGACACCGTCATCGCCGCCGGCGTCCTGAAGGCGGGAACTGTTGCCGCCCAACGGATCAGCGCGACCTGCATGCGCGATGGCGAAGCGGTGATCCAGTTCCGGGCAAACTGGTTCTGCACCACCGACTTCGACGCCGAGTGGGATCTGCTGGCCACCGGCTGGCGGGTCACGGTCGAGGGCGACGCGCCACTCGAGGTGGAGGTCAAGATGCCGATCTCGCTCGACGAGATGGCGGCAACCACGCCCGGATACACGGCCAATCGCGCCGTGAACGCGATCCCCTACGTGTGCGCGGCAGCCGCCGGAATCCGGACAACGCCGGAACTACCTCAGATCATCGCTAGATTGGGCTGACCTCTGCGGGCGCGGCGATCAATTGCTCCGCCGCGCCGTAGGGGTCGATCTCGCCCGCGGCCACCGCGTCGGCCAAACGTCCCAGATCCGGATGCATCTGCAGCAGCGTCTGGGCCAGCGACAGGATCTGCACCCGGGCCCGTGCTGATTTCCGGCCGGCGTTGTCGTCGCGGTGGTGTGCATCTATGACATCCACCAGCTCATCGATCCCCTCGCCGCGCACCGCGACGAGTTTGAGGATCGGCACACCCGATTCGGCCCGCAGATCACGGACGGTCTGATCGGCACCGTCGCGGTCGGCCTTGTTCACCACCAGCACGTCGGCGACTTCCAGCAGACCGGCCTTGGCGGCCTGAATGGCATCTCCGGCACCGGGATTGAGAACAACGACGGTCGGGTCGGCGATCGCCGCCACCTCGACCTCGGACTGTCCGACCCCGACAGTCTCCAGGACGATCAGATCGTAAGAGATCGCACCCAGGAGCCGGATCGCCGCCGGAACCGCGGCCGACAGGCCACCCAGATGGCCACGGGTGGCCATCGAACGGATCAGCACTCCGGTGTCGTTGATATGAGCGGCCATCCGGATGCGGTCACCGAGCAACGCACCACCGGAATAGGGCGACGACGGGTCCACCGCCAGCACCGCAACCTTCAGACCACGCCGGCGATAGGCGGTGACCAGGGCTGCGACGGTGGTGGACTTCCCGGCGCCGGGCGGGCCGGTCAGGCCGACAACACGCGGCCTCGCCGACCCGATCACCGCCAGCACCTCATCGCGACGCGGGCCCTCGACCAGAGTGAGCAACTTGCCCGTCGCCCGCTCCGATCCGGCCCGCGCCGCGATGATCAGCTCATCAATTGTCATGCGAGGCAGTGATTGTGATTCCACCAACTCACGCGTGGACCTCGACGACCACGGCAGAACCCATGCCGCCGCCTGCACACATGGCCGCCACACCGATGCCGCCACCACGGCGCCGCAGTTCGTGGATGATGGTGGTCAGCATGCGGGCACCACTGGCAGCCACCGGGTGACCCAACGAGCAACCGCTACCGCTGGTGTTGACCAGGTCGGGGTTGAGGTCGAGCAACTTGATGGTCGCGACACACATCGCGGCGAATGCCTCGTTGATCTCGAACAGATCGACGTCTTCGATCTTCAGGCCCGCTCGCGCAAGTGCTTTGGGGATCGCTTCGACCGGGGCCAGACCCGTGAATGCCGGGTCGATACCGACCGAGGCCCAGGAACGTACGGTCGCCAGCGCAGGCAATCCGAGGTCGCTGCTGGCGACCGTGAGGATCGCAGCCGCATCGTTGCCGCCGCTGGAGTTGCCCGCGGTGATCGAGAATCCCTCGATCTCGGGGTGCAGAACCTTCAGGGAGGCAAGCTTTTCCATGGTCGAACCGCGACGCGGGTGCTCGTCGACCGAAAAGAGTCCGTGGACCGTCTTGATCGGCACGATCTCGTCGTCGAACCGGCCCTCGTCGATGGCGGCGATCGCGTTCATGTGCGAACGGTATGCCCAGGCATCCATCTCTTCGCGGGTGACGCCGGCCTTCTGCGCCGCGTTCCAGCCCACAGTGATCGACATGTCCTTGTTCGGGGCATCCGGACGGTCGGGGTGCGACGGCGACATCCACGGGTCGATCCAGTCCTCCCCCACGCGAAACCGCGACTTCGGTGAGGTCGAGGCGGAGTTCACGCCACCGGCCAGGACCAGCTGGTCCATGCCGGACTTGATGCTTCCGGCAGCCGTGGTCACAGCCGACAGGCTGGCCGCGCAATGCCGGTTGACAGCGAGTCCGGGCACCCCGGTCAGGCCTGCGGTGATCGCCGCGTGGCGGGCGATCACGCCACCGCCGTAGAGACCCTCGGCGAGGACCACATCGTCGATCAGCTCCGGATCCAGGGTGCTGACCGCTGCGTCGACCACATGGTGGGCCAGATCGTAGGCATCGGTGTCGCGCAGACTTCCCTTGACAGCAGTGCCGATCGGGGTGCGCAACGCCGATACGATGACGGCTTCAGGCATTGTTGTTCTCCAGTTCTGCCACAAGGTTGCGGCGCAATAGCTTTCCGGTCTCGGTACGTGGGAGTTCGTTCTGGAACACGATCACGTCCGGGGTCTTGGACGAACGGAGCCGGTCCCTGACGAACTGCTTGATCTCGTCTGCGTCACCGGTACCGACCACAACGGCAACAAGGCGTTGTCCCCATTCGGGGTCAGGCACACCGATGACCGCGGCCTCGCTGATGCCGGGATGATCATGCAGGACGTCCTCGATCTCGGCGGGTGCGATGTTCTCACCACCGCGGATGATCGTGTCGTCCGAACGTCCCTCGATGAACAGATAGCCACCCGAATCGAGATGACCGAGATCTCGGGTTGCGAACCAGCCCTCGTCGTCCAGCACACTCTGGCCGCCGTACTCGCCCGAGATCTGTTCGCCGCGAACGAATACCAGGCCGGTCTGGCCATCGGCCGTCGGGTTGCCCTCTTCGTCGCGGATCGCGATCTCGATACCGGGCAACGGCTGACCGACCGAACCGAGCCGATCCCTGACCTCGGGATCGGTAGAGGCAAAAGCGGTCCGATGGTCGTCGGGCCCGAGGACCGCAATCGACGAGGCGGTCTCGGTCAAGCCGTAGGCGTTGACGAAGTTGGTGTCGGGGAACAGCGCGAGCGCCCGTTCCAGAACCGGCCGCGGAGTACGCGCGCCCCCGTAGGCCAGACTCTTCAGGAACGGTTGGCCGGCATCAGCTTCCGTCGTGGCGTCCACGATCCGCGCCAGCATCGTCGGCACGACCATCGCATGGGTGACCTTTTCGCGCCGGACCGTGTCGATCCAGGACCGCGGCTCGAAGGCGTCGATGTAGACGATCCGCCGTCCGCTGTAGAGATTCGACAGCAGATTCGTCAGACCCGCGATGTGGTACGGCGGCACGGCGACCACGGTCGCGTCCTGCGGTGCGGCAGAGGAGAACTCGATCGTGTTGAGCACGTAGGCCAGCAGGTGCCGGTGGCGCAGGATCGCGGCCTTGGGCGCCGCGGTGGTGCCGCTGGTGTAGATGATCACCGCGACGGCGTCTCCGTCGTAGTGCGCAGCGGGCCGGTCGGCGTCGTCCATGGGGACGTTGCCCTCGAGGGAGTCGATCCAGGAATCGAGATCTTCCTGGCCGAGCACCAACGCACCGGGATGTCGCTCGTGGAGCGCTGTCAACTGAGCCTGTCCGAGCCGGTAGTTGAGCGGCACGAACGGGACACCGGCCATCGCGGCGCCGAACAGGGCAACCGGATACGCCAAGTGGTTGATCCCGGAGTACAAGACCGCCGGGTACTCGGTGAATCCCGTCGCCGCCCGGCGTGCGAGGTCCAACATCTGCCCGGCGGTACTCGTTCGACCACCGGCTGTCACGACGGCTCGATCGTCCGCCGACGCTGCCATTTCCAAGATCATCGTGATATTCATGAGAACATGATTCTCTCAGACTGAGATCGTCAATTGCAAGAAGGGAAACCCCATGGAAATCAGTGGCAGTTCCGCCATCGTCGTCGGAGGCACCGGTGGGCTCGGTGAGGCAACCGTTCGCCGCCTGCATGCCGCAGGCGCGAAAGTTGTCGTGGCCGACGTGGCCGACGAAAAGGGCAAAGCACTCGAGAGCGAACTGGGCATCCGCTACGTCCACACGGACGCCAGCGATGAGGCCTCGGTCAACGCGGCCATCGCCGAAGCCGAATCCCTGGGACCACTACGCGTATCGGTGGACTGCCATGGCGGCCCGGCCGGTGGCGGCCGGCTGGTCGGCAAAGACGGCAGCCCGATGGAGCTCGAGGCCTTCACGAAGACCATTGCCTCGTACCTGACCTGGACTTTCAACGTGACCCGCCTCGCCGCGGCCGCGATCGCCCGGCAGGAGCCGCTCGACGAGGGCACCCGTGGCGTCATCATCAACACCGCCTCGATCGCCGGCTACGAGGGCCAGATCGGCCAGCTCCCCTACGCTGCGGCCAAGGGTGGCGTGATCGGCATGACGCTGGTCGCCGCTCGCGACCTCTCGCCCCTCGGCATCCGCGTGATGGCCATCGCCCCCGGCACGATCAACACCCCGGCTTATGGCAAGGCCGCTGATCAGCTGGAGGCCTACTGGGGCCCGCAGGTTCCGCACCCCAAGCGCATGGGCCGTTCCACCGAGTACGCCGCCCTGGTCGCTGCCATCGTCGAAAACGACTACCTCAACGGTGATGTCATCCGCCTCGACGGTGCTCTGCGGTTCCCGCCGAAGTGACCGACAGCAAGCCGCTCGACGGAAAGGTCGCATTTGTGGCCGGCGCGAGCCGGGGCATCGGTGCGGCCATCGCGGTGGCGCTCGCAGACGCGGGCGCCTCCGTGGCCGTTGCGGCGCGGTCCGAGACAGAAGGCCGGGTACCGGGCACGATCGGATCGGTGGCGGAGAAGATCACTTCTGCCGGTGGCCGGGCGATCCCGGTGCCCTGTGACGTCACCTCCGAAGAATCGGTCGGTGCCGCAGTCGATCAGACCGTCTCGGAGTTCGGCGGCATCGACATCCTGATCGCCAACGCCGGCGTGCTCTGGCTCGGACCGATCGAGAAGACTCCACTCAAGCGGTGGCAGCTGTGCCTCGACGTCAACCTGACCGGCGTCTTCCTGATGACCCAGGCCGTCATCCCGCATCTGCGGGCGCGGGGCGGCGGATCACTGATCGCCGTCACCACCACCGGTGTCGACATGATCGATCGCGGCTCGAATGCCTACTGGGTTTCCAAGGCGGCGGTGGAGCGGCTCTATCTCGGGCTCGCATCCGACCTGAAGACGGACAACATCGCGGTCAACTGCCTGAGCCCGTCCCGGGTGGTGCTCACCGAAGGGTGGGCCGCCGCCGGTGGCGGACAGAAGATCCCGCCGGAGGCCATCGAACCTCCGGAGACCATGGGTCGGGCAGCATTGTTGCTCGCACAGCAGGATTCGACCGGGATCACCGGGACGATCCAGCGTTCCGAAACACTGATCCCCCGGTCCTGACACACAGAAATTCGCGCCACCTGCCGCGATTCGCACCTGTTGCAACGGGCGCGAATGGCGGTAGGTGGCGCGAATTTTGCTGTCAGTTAGGGATATTGGACGGAATCCAGCTCGGATCACGCTTCTCCATGAAGGCGCGCATGCCTTCTCGGGGTTCGGGCGAGGTCTCGAGTGCCCCGAACATCGTCTGGTAGTCGATGAGCCCGTAACGCTCGTTGAGCATGCGCTTGACCTGAGCCCGCGCCTCGGGAGCGGTCTGCAAGATCTCACGGGCCGCGGTCAGCGCCGCCGACCGGAGGTCCTCGTGAGGCACGACCCGGGAGATCACGCCGAGGCGTAAGGCCTCCGCCGCGTCGAACTTACGGGCGGACAAGAGAAGATCGCGTGCCGCCGCCAGGCCCACATGGGCGGGAAGTGCTGCGGCATAGGTGGCATCGGGGATTCCGCGTAGCAGTTCGGGGACCCGGAACGTCGCCCGGTCGCTCGCCACGGCGATGTCGGACATCATGGCCACCAGCAGTCCACCGGCCTGACAGATGCCGTTGACCGCCGAGATGACCGGCGCCCGGCTGTCCCGAATCGTCAAGAATGGCAGCACATCATGGCCGATGCCGTCCGGGAGATTGTCACCCGGTTCGGCCCGACCGCCGAGATCACCGCCTGGTGCGAACACGTCACCGGTACCGGTGATGATGAGCGCGGCCAGGTCGGGATCCGAATTCACCAGACGCACAGCTCGTTTCAATCCGTAGTACATCGCGGGGGTGAAGGCGTTGCGCGCCGCGGGACGATCGATCGTGCACCATCCGATCGGTCCTTCGCGTTCGAACTTCAGGCCGCCGGCTCCCAAATCATCAGTCATGAGTGCAGACTATCGGATTTAACACAATTGAGAATTGGATTGTGCGACATTGGGAATCATCCTCGCATAACCTGTGAGCATGAAATTCTGGTGCGGCACTGCATTCATGAACACAATCGAAATGCCCTCTGTGGCAAAGATGATGGACGAAGCTGGCTACCACGGCATGCTCGTCTCCGACCATCTGGTCTATCCACGAGAGCCCAAGACCCCCTATCCGGCCACCCCTGACGGAAAACCGTTCTGGCACCCGGAGACAGAGTGGCCCGATCCGTGGGTTCTCACCGGCGCGATGGCAGCGGTCACCACCAATCTCCATTTCGGCAACAACGTGTACATCGCACCCGCGCGTCCCATCATCGATGTGGCCAAGGTCGTCGGCACCGCCGCCGCAATCGCAGGCGGACGCGTCTCGATCGGACTCTCCGCGGGCTGGAATCGTCAGGAATTCGAGCTTCTCGGACAGGATTTCGACAATCGCGGGCCTCGGCTCAACGAGATGATCGAGGCGTTGCGAGTGCTGTGGAAAGGCGGTTGGGTCTCCTGGAAGGGTGAGTACTACGACATCCCTGAAATGATGATCGAACCTCATCCGCCGGAGCCCGTTCCCATTCTGTGTGGCGGCGAGTCCGGCCCGGCCCTGCGCCGCGCCGCGCAGCACTGCGACGGGTGGGTGGGCACCGCGTACACGCTGGAGGACGCCAAGCCGTGGATCGACCGGATCAACGGTCTGCGTCGCGAATACGGTCGCGAGAACGAGCCGTTCGAGATCATCATCGGGCTGCGCGATGCCCCGTCACTCGACATCTACAAGCAAGCCGAAGATCTCGGGATCGGCGCGATCATGGTGAATCCCTGGGCCAATTGGGAGCGTACGCATTCCGGGGACCACGACGATCTCCGCGCACCCGCCGAGCAGTACCGCGCTCCACTCGAAGCGTTCGCCGAGAAGTACGTATCCAAACTCTCGTAGTCGGCGAGGGCATTTCAGATCAACGTCGGCTGCGATAGGGTGGTCGCGATGATGACCAGTCAGGCCTCCGTTGGCCGCTCCCGGGACGGCAATCTGGTCGTGGCCTGATCCGTGCTCCTCCCTTGAGTCCGAGTGACCTCAGTTCCATCACTCGCGACTCAAAGGAGACTCATGACAGCACGTTTCAATCACACGATCATTGCCTCGACAGATCCGGCCGAGATGGCCGGGTTCTATCGCGATCTGCTCGAAGCCGACAAAGCCCCTTCATGGGGTCCGTTCACCAACGTGCAGATCGCAGACGGCGTACTACTACAGTTCGCCACTGCGCCGACGGATTTTTCGCCACAGCACTACGCGTACCTGGTCGACGACGCACACTTCGATCGGGCCTACGCGAAGATCACCGACCGCGGTCGAGATCACTGGGCAGATCCCCAGCAGACCCGGCCCGGCGAGATCAACCACGGACACGGCGGCCGCGGTGTCTATCTACTCGACCCCGCCGGTCACTATCTGGAATTGATCACACATTCCTATCTGTGAAACGCCTGCGGCCCGCGGAGAACCGATCGCTCGGGTCCTCCGCGGGCCGCAGGCCCAGCAATGTCCTCAGTTCTTCTTGGCGGTCAATCGTGCGATGTTCGCTTGGAAGTCGTCGGTGGTGAACGACTGATGCTCGGCGCTCATCGCGAAGTCGAGGGTCGCCAGCACCGCGCGCTCGAGGTGCAGGTTGAGTAGTCGCTTGGTCGCTTCCACGGCCTGCTGCGGTTGCTCAGAGATCCGCTTCGCACACGCCAGTGCCTCCGTGAGCGGATCGGCGACGATGTGGTTCACCAGTCCCATCTCGCGGGCACGCTCTGCGGTGATCCGCGCTCCGGTGATCGCGTATTCCTTGGCCAGCATGAGGCTGGTGTGCAACGGCCAGGTGACCGGCCCGCCGTCTGCGGCAACCAGCCCCACCTGGACATGCGGGTCGGCGAGGTAGGCATTCTCGCCGATGTAGGCCATGTCGCTGAGCGAGACGAGGCTGCAGCCCAGGCCGACCGCGGGGCCGTTGACCGCCGCGACGACCGGCACCCGGCACCTCGCCATTCCGAGCACGATCTCCCGGCCGTCGGCAATGGTCTGCGCGCGTAGTTCGTCGTCCTTGGCCAGTTCCGCGAGGTACGCGAAATCGCCGCCTGCCGAAAAGGCCTTGCCCGCTCCGGTCAAAACCGCGGCGCGCGCACCGCGGTCGGCGCTCAGCTGCGGCCACAACCGCGCAAGTCCCACGTGCAGCTCATGATTCACCGCGTTGAGCGCATCCGGGCGGTTCAGCGTGATGATGCGCAGAGACCCGTCGGCCTGGACGTCGATCTCGTCGGGCATGTCGTACATGGTCAAACTCCCAATCCTAGAATTCGCGATGCGATGATGTTTTTCTGAATCTGCGACGTGCCGCCCATGACGCTCTGCGCCCGGCTGTAGAGGTAGGCGCCGAGTAGTTCGGGATCGGTGGTACCGACCACATCCAGCGCGGCATGTCCCACCGCCTGTTCGACCCACGTCATCAACAGCTTGTCGAGCGAACCTTCCGAGCTGTGCTGGACGCCATCGAGCTGTTCCGAGAGTCGGCGTCGCACATGCAGTCTCAACATCTCGGTTTCGATTGCAGCCCAGGTCAAGTCAGCGGAATGCTTGCCTTCCGACTTCTTGGCGATCTGGTTGACCAGCTTGCTGTACCGCGCGGCGAAGCCAAGTGTCGACGGTTCCCGCTCATGCCCGACGACAGTCATCGCCAGCTTCCAGCCGTCTCCGGGAGCGCCGACCATGTTCTCTGCCGGAACCCGGGCACCGTCGAAGAGCACCTGCCCGAATTCGGTGGTGACACCGCTGATCATCTTCAGGGGTCGCTGCTCGACACCCGGTTGGTTCATCGGCACGATGAAACCCGAGATGCCCTTGTGCCGTGGCACATTCTTGTCGGTCCGGGCCAGCAGCAGACACCAGTCGGCGTTGTCGGAGTAGCTGGTCCAGATCTTGTGGCCGTGGAGGACGTACTCGTCACCGTCGAGGGTGGCCGTGGTGGTGAGCGAGGCGAGGTCCGAACCGGCACCGGGTTCCGAGAACCCCTGGCACCAGCGTTCGGTGCCGTTGATCATCCCGGGTACGAAGCGCTTTCGGATCTCTTCGCTGCCGTGGTGACCCAGGCCGAAGACCAGGTATCCCAGGCTCGGCCGTGCGGGGAAGGCCGCGCGCGCCAGTTCCTCGTCGAGGATGACGTCGTAGACCGCTGGCAGCCCTTGTCCGCCATACTCTTCCGGCCAGCTCAGGCCGAAGAAACCGGCCTCGTACAGCGCCCGGTGCCATTCGCCCATACGCGAAAAGTATTCGTCACCCGAGGTCGCGAACGTCCCCTTGCGCTCCTCCAGCCACGCGCGCATCCGCTCGCGGAACGCGGCCTCTTCGGTGGTGTCACGAAAGTCCAATTTGGATCTCCTCCAGACTCACTGGGAACAGTTCGGTGGATGTCAGTGCGCGGCGAAGGTAGAGGTGCACCACGCATTCCCACGTATTGCCGATGCCGCCATGCACCTGTATCGAGGTCTCACAGACCGTCCGGGCGGTGCGCGCACAGTAGAGCTTTGCGATTCGCGCAGCCTGCAACGCTTCGTCGGTCGGTAGTTCGTCGACGGCCCAGGCCGCGTGCCTGAGCACGCTGATCGAGCCCTCGATCAGCGCCAGACCTTCGGCCAGCAGATGCCCAACCGCCTGGTACGAACCGATTGTCGCGCCGTACTGCTCGCGCAGTTTGGCGTAGTCGACCGCGGTGGCGTGTGCCCCACGTGAGCAGCCGACCAGGTCCGCGGTGGTGGCGACCAGCGCCAAGGCCAGGTTCCGCTGCGCCTGCTCCGATGTCAGCTCGCCGACCGCGGCCGGTTCGCCCGTGACATCGGCGCGGAGCCTGGTCAGGTCGACACCATCGCGGGTCGGCCCGAGATCGACTGTGCTGACCTTGTTCTCGCCGCGCACCACACCCCGATCGAAGCCACGGGCGTCGATCGCCTCACCGCCGACCACAGCGGTGAACCGATGTGGCCCTTCGACGAGGTGACGCAGGGCGTCATCGGCGAGCACCGGACCCAGGAAGGGAACGTCGACCAAACCGCGCCCGAACTCCTCGGCGACGATGGCGACCTCCACCGCCGAGGCTCCGTCGGAACGCAGATCACGCCACCCGGTGCTGTCGACCACTTTCTCCAACCGCGCAATGCGGCTCTCGTCATCGAGATCGGAGACCGCGGACGGTCCCAGATCATCGGCCAATTTCGAAGCAGCATCACGCAATTGCCGCTGCTCACTCGTCAGACGAACGTCCATAGCGCTCCTTCAGCACTCTGCGCAGCACCTTGCCGGATGGCAGGCGCGGAATATCAGACACGAAAATGACCTCGCTGGGTCGCTTGTACTTCGCCAGCCGCTCACCAACCAATTCGATGAGTTCTGCGGCCTCGACAGGTTCGGCACCATTCACCAGGGCCACCGCCACGACGATCGCCTCACCGGAGACTGCGTCGGGGACTCCGAACACCGCACAATCGGCGACCGCCCGGTGGGCGTGCAACACCGCCTCGACCTCGGCCGGTGCAACCTGAAAGCCCTTGACCTTGATCATCTCTTTCGAACGATCGGTCAGCCGGACCCACCCGTCGGCGTCGACGGTTCCGATGTCGCCGGTCCGGTACCAGCCATCACAGAAGGCGTCCGAGTTGGCCTCGTCAGGAAGGTATCCGGCCATCACCGACTCGGACCGGGCCTGAATCTCGCCGGCCTCACCGGGGCCGAGGATCTTTCCGGTCTCGGTGGACACCACCTGGAGCGTCACGCCGGCGGCGGCGCGTCCCACGCTGTCCAGACGCGCACCCTCGATCGGGTTGCAGGTGATGACCGGCAGTTCACTGGCCCCGTAGGCAGGCACCCACCGCACGCCGGTTCGGCTCGTCACGATCTCGGCGATGCTCGGGGTCACCGGGGTGGCGCCCCACATGATGTAGCGCAGCGACGACAGATCGTGCTTCTCGAGATCCGGGTCCGAGGCAAGCGCCAATGCGATCGGAGCGACCGCCATCTCGATGGTGATCCGATCGGATTCGATGTGACGCAGCATCAGCCCCAGGTCGAAGCGACGGTGCAACCGAACCCAGGCACCGGAATCGAGTGCGGTGATGACGTTGAGGATGCCCAGAATGTGTGACGGCGGGGTGAGGATCTGCAGGCGGTCAGCGGCGGTCAGCTCAAGCGCATCACGCCACTGCCGGACGGCCACACCGAACGACCGGTGCGTATGACGGACGGCCTTGGGCATCCCGGTGGTGCCCGAGCTGAATACCAGCACCGCATCGGCGTCGGGGTCTTTGTCCGGCGAGGTGACCTCGCCGACGCCGGACTCGACGGGTTCGATCCGCTCGTCGAGGTGCAGCATCGGCATCAGGCCGGCCAGCACCGCGTTGTCGCCGACCGCATGCGCGACGCCGGTGACCGCCAGCGCGTGCTCGACCTCGGCGCGCTTGTACGCAGGACTGATCAGCGCCACAGCGGCTCCGACCTGCCAGATCGCGCGCACCGCGACCACGAACTCCGGCCGGTTCGACGACATCAGGGCGACACGCTCGCCCGGGGCAACGCCGCGGTCGGCAAGCGTGGTTGCCAGACCAGCCGTCAGCGCATCGAGCTGCGGCAACGTATAGCTGCGCCCCTCGAATGCCAGGGCGGCGGGCCCGTTCATGTCCTTGTCCTAACCGGCGTCGATCGGCAGGTACCCACCGATCCACCTTCTACTGAATCAACTTGAGAGGATCCTAGCTCACTGGCGAGAATACTATTCTCATCTAGTAGAATCTACGTATCAATCTCGGTAGGATCGACACGACACGAAGGAGGTGGCTCATGGCGAGGCCCCCGTTATTTCAGCGCGCAACCGTGACGAGGATCGTCAAGGAGACCGCTGACGCCCGCACATACGTACTTGCACCACACGAGGCGCCGATCCCGTACCGCGCCGGGCAGTTCATCACTTTCAAGCTCCACGTCGAGGGTGAAGAGCTGTTCCGTTCATATTCGATGTCCAGCGCACCGGAGACCGATTCCGAGCTGATGACCACCGTCAAGCGGGTCCCCGGCGGCAAGGCCTCGAATTGGATGCACGACAACATCAGCGAGGGCGACGAGGTCGAGATCACCCGAGCTGCGGGCCTGTTCTGCCTGAGCGACACCACTGTTCCCCTACTCGGCTTCGCAGGCGGTAGCGGCATCACACCGATTCTGTCGCTGACCAAGAGCGCCCTGGCGACCACCGACCGCCGCATCCGACTCCTGTGCGCCGACCGGGACCCCGGGTCGGCGATCTTCCACACCGCCATCGACGAACTGGCCGCCCAGTACCCCGATCGCCTGTCTGTGGTCCGCAGCTTCGATGTCGAGCACGGATTTCTCGACGCGGCAAAGGTTCTCGAGTTCGTCGGTGACGACGCCGATGCCGACAGCTACCTGTGCGGCCCCGACCCCTTCATGGCGGTCATCAAATCCGCATTGCCCGGGCCCGGCCGGGTCATCGCCGAGGAGTTCGGCGCGTCGGCCCAGACCATCCCCGAAGCAGAACTCGAAGTCGAGACCACCACAGCCCCCGTCGAACTCGGCACCGCGTTCATCCAGCTCGGCCGCAAAAAGGTCGAGATCGAGCGCAAGGCCGGCGAGACCATCCTCGAAAGCGCCCGCCGTGCCGGCCTGTCCCCGCCGTTTTCGTGCGAGTCGGGCAACTGCGCCACCTGCATCGGCGAGGTCCTCGAAGGTAGCGCCACCATGCGGGCCAACAACGCACTCGACGACGACGAGGTCGCCGACGGATTTGTACTGACATGCCAGGCCGTGCCGGATACCCCGACGATCAAAGTGCGGTACGAGGACTAGCCACCCCCACGCTCCATAAGCCGACGCCCGGTGGGCCGACACATCCGTGTCGGCCCACCGGGCGTTGTGGTTTCACCAGTCGACCTGAACCCAAAATGGTTGCTGCAACCAACTTTTCGGAAGGTCCGAACAAACGAGCCCCGACCTACGACGTCGCAACTGTCCGGCTTTCACTGCCGCTCCCACCAGGCGCCACATACGGTTGATCGCCAAGTGCCTTTTGGTTCGGCAAATGTACGGCCATAACTTGCCATTTAGGTCCGTATTTCACTAGGATGTACATCACAGCCGCTAGTCAATGCGGCACGAATCACAGCGCGAGCTGACGGCGACGACGCATCGCCGGCCGCGGGCACAGCCCGTTCCGCGGCAGTCGCGAACCACATAACCATGGCATCTCGACTCCGCCTTCCGCCCTGTGCTGGACGAAAGTTGACACTCATGCTCCAAACGATCGCTTTGCGTCTCGCGCGCAGCATCGCGGTGGTACTGCTGGTGACCATCGCCGTGGTGAGCCTGCTGAGCCTCGCACCCGGATCGGCCTCTCAGGTCATACTCGGCGAGAACGCAACGCCAGAGGCCGTGGCCGAACTCGACGAGAAGCTCGGCCTCGACCAGCCCGCATGGCGCCAGTATGTCGACTGGCTCGGCAACGCCGTCACCGGAGATCTCGGAACCTCGCCCATCACAAACCAATCGGTGACAGACGCGATCATCGAACGGCTCCCGGTGACCCTCGAGCTCGCCGCGCTGGGTTTGATCCTCGCACTGGCGATCGCCATCATCATGGGCGTCGTGTCGGCCTCCCGTCCGGGTTCGGCACTCGACCGCGGGATCAATGCCCTCTCGGCGGTGTTCCTGTCGGTGCCTGCCTTCATCGCCGGACCGATCCTCATCTACTTCTTTGCCATCCAGATGCAGGTCTTCCCGGTTCTGGGCTGGTCCGACATCAGCGACGGGCTCATCGAAAACCTTCGTTACGCGATGCTTCCGGTGATCGCCATCGCGCTCACCGAAATCGCGTCCTTCCACCGGTTGCTGCGCACCGACCTCATCTCCACACTCAACGAGGACTACATCGCCGCTGCCCGGGCGAAGGGCATGGGTCGCACGTACGTCATGTTCCGTCATGCATTCCGGCCGTCATCCTTCTCTCTGATCACGCTGGCCGGCATGAATCTCGGTCGACTGATCGGTGGCACCGTGATCGTCGAAACCCTGTTCGGCCTACCGGGACTCGGACAGCTCATCGCGGTGTCGATCACCAACCGCGACCTGATCATGGTCCAGGGCATCGTCGTGTTCATCGCCGTTGTCTACGTCGCAATCAACACATTGGTCGACCTCAGCTACGGGCTCATCGATCCTCGGGTCAGAAAGGTGACGGCAACAGCATGACCGGCATCATCTCGAAAACCGCACATGACGAGACCCCGGTCTCCCCGGAAGTGCCCATCGCGCAGACACTGCCGGACGTCCCGACGGTCCGAAAGCCCCGATCGATACTGGTCTACCTGTCGATCTTTTGGCTCGCCGCCTTGGTCCTGGCCGCAATATTTGCCGGCCTGCTTCCCATCGCGTCCTATGAAATACCGGTCGGCGCACCGCGACTCGGACCCTCATTCGAGTCTGTGGACCTGTGGCTCGGCACCGACAACTACGGACGATCCGAACTGTCTCGGATCATCTACGGTGCGCGGGTCTCACTGGTGGTCGGAACCGTCGCCGGGATCATCGGATTCACGATCGGGTCCCTGATCGGTCTGGTCGGCGGATACTTCGGACGCAAACTCGACACAGGCGTCTCATTGCTCACCGACGCGATGCTCGCCTTCCCGCCTCTGATCCTGCTCCTGGCTCTGGCCTCGATCTTCAAACCGAGTGCCCAGACGTTGCTACTCGGACTGTCACTTGTGGTGATCCCGGCGTTCATCCGCCTCTCCCGAGCGAACACGATGGCGTGGTCGTCACGCGAATTCGTCCGCGCGGCACGCAATATGGGCGCCACCCACCCGAGAATCCTGTTCAAAGAAATCCTCCCCAACGTGCTGGCCCCGCTGGCGTCCTACCTCCCCATCGTCATGGCTGCCCTCATCGTCGCCGAGGGATCGCTGAGCTTCCTCGGACTCGGCATCCCCCCACCGACCCCCAGCTGGGGCGGCATGATCAGCGAAGGCAAGGACGCCCTGTCCACCTCGCCGCACCTCGTCTTCGTACCGGCCCTGGCGATCTTCTTCACCGTGTTTGCCCTCAACCAGCTCGGCGACCACCTTCGCACCAAGTTCGACAAGACCCTGCAGCACTGAGGCACGTCGGATAATCCGGCCCGGAATTCCCACCCGGTCCACCATCACGAGAGGTCAATCATGTTCCAACACAGACGCTTACCGAAGCTTCTGGCGGCACTTCTATCGCTGTTCGCACTTGCTTTTGTCGCCGCCTGTGGCGGAGGCAGTAGCAACAGCTCCGGTGGAAGCAACTCGGCCCAGGACGAAGGCGATCCGGTAGCCGGTGGATCTGCAGTTGTGCTGCAGAGTGGCGAGCCCCGCTCGCTTGATCCGGCCGCACTGTCGAATACCTGGGCCCACCAGCCCACGCTCGGCAACGCTCTCTACGGATCGTTGATGATCAACAACATCAACACCTTTGAAGTCGAGTACAAGATGGCCACTGACTTCTCCACCACCGACAACGGCGCCACCTTCAACCTGGTGCTGCGTCCGGGCCTGAAGTTCACCGACGGCACCCCGTATGACGCCGCGGCGGTCAAGTTCAACTGGGATCGCCTCAAGGATCCCACCCTGGCCTCGACCTCGATCCGCCAGGCCGTTCAGATCGCAGACACCGAGGTTGTCGACCCGACCACGCTCAAGGTCACGATGGCCGCGCCCAACCCCCACTTCGCGCAGTCACTGCTGTCCGGTGCGCTGAACTGGATCGCCTCTCCGACCGCATTGCAAAAGGGCACACAGGCATTCGACGAAGCGCCGATCGGTGCAGGCCCGTTCACATTGGTCAACTGGACCCGGCAGGATTCCGTGGAACTGACCAAGAACCCCGATTTCTACGACGCGCCCAAGCCTTACCTCGACAAGCTGACGATCAAGACGGTTGCCGACAGCAATCAGCGTTTCAACGCCATCAGCACCGGCGCCGCAGATATCGCTTCGGAGACCAACCTCGAAAGCATCAACAAGATCAACGCGGCAGGCATGAACAGCGAGATCGTACCGACCGGCGGCGGTCAGTACATGGCCATGAACGAGCGCCAGGCGCCCTTCGACGACATCCGTGCTCGCCGTGCGATCGCGCTGGCCACCGATGTGGATGCACTGAACACCGTTGTCTACAACGGCGAGAACGAGATCCCGGAGACGCTGTTCCCCGAGGGCTCACCGTTCCACGAGAACATCTCGCTGCAGGAGACCAACAAAGAAGAAGCCCAGAAGCTTCTCGATGAGCTTGCCGCCGAAGGCAAGCCGGTCTCGTTCACGTTCCTCTCTTACCCCACCACCGAGAGCAAGGTACTTGCCGAGGGCCTGCAGACGCAGCTCAGCACCTTCAAGAACCTGGACGTCAAGGTCGAGGTCCTCGACTTCGCCGCCCTCACGGCACGGGCCGGACAGCGTGATTTCCAGATGTTGATCTCGTCCGCAGTCATCCAGGATCCGGACTACCCGCTCTGGACCGCGTTCCACTCCAAGTCGACCGGCAACTTCGTCGGCACCAACGACGCCCAACTCGACGCTGCGCTTGATGCCGGACGACTCGCCACCAGCGACGCGGACCGGAAAGCGGCCTACAAGACCGTGCAGGAACGTCTTGTCGAGATTGTTCCGGGCATCTGGTACACGAAGGCTGTTCCGGCGGTTGTCTACAGCACCAAGATCAAGGGCGTCGAGCTCTACACCCTCGGTTCGCCGATGCCCGAGAACTTCTGGATCAGCTGACCGAGCGAAGCGAAAGGGCATACCGAGCATGAACACTCACGACGATCCCCAGAGCAGTGGAACGACGCTTCTGAAGAAGGCACCTCTCCTCGAGGTCACCAATCTTCGGGCATACATCGGAACCGCACGCGGCACAGTCCGCGCCGTGGACGACGTCTCCCTGACCCTGGACACCGGGCAGGCTCTGGGGATCGTCGGCGAGTCCGGCTCGGGTAAGTCCGTGATGGCCCGCGCCATCATGGGCCTGATGCCCGCTCGTTCCGCACGATCAGGTGAGGTCTCCTTTCAGGGTCGAGATCTGTTGGCCCTGAACACAAAGGAGACCAAGGACATCTGGGGAAAACAGATCGCCATGGTGTTCCAAGACCCGGGACGATCACTGAATCCGGTCGTCCGGGTCGAACGCCAACTCACCGAAGGTATGCGAAAGCACCTCGGTGTCAGCCGCAGCGAAGCTCACGATCGGGCACTGAAACTTCTCCAAGAAGTAGGGGTGCCCGATCCTGAGCGGCGGCTCAAGAACTACCCGCACGAAATGTCCGGTGGCATGCGTCAGCGTGTGATGATCGCGATCGCTCTTGCCTGCGAACCAGATCTTCTCATCGCCGACGAACCGACCACCGCACTCGACGTCACCATCCAGCGACAGATCCTCGACCTGCTGCGTCGCGTCCAGGTCGAACGGGACATGGGCATGATGCTGATCAGCCACGATCTCGCCGTTGTCGCAGGCCGCACCGACCGCGTGTCGGTGATGTATGCCGGACGACTGGCCGAAACAGGTTCCACGCGCGAGGTATTCGACGCACCGCGGCACCGGTATACCCATGCCCTCCTCGGCGCGACCCCATCCATCGACCACCCTCGCCATGCACCACTCAACGTGATCACCGGATCCCTGCCCGACCCGACGTCACCGCCGGAGGGTTGCCGATTTGCACCGCGCTGCAGCGCGGTCCAGGCCAATTGCGTCACTCCGGGCCCCGAACTGACCTCCGTTGGCGACGATCACGACGTTGCGTGTCTACACCCGGTCACCCGCGAATCGTCCAAGACACTCACGTCCTCCGGAAGGTAATCACATGGCAGGCAGCGGAAACGCACACCTACGCGGCGAGGAAGCACTGCTCAGTGTTCAAGACCTCGTTGTCGAATACCCCACCCAGAGTGGAACGGTTCAGGCCGTCTCGAAGATCAGTTTCGACGTCCTGCCCGGCGAAACGCTCGGAATCGTCGGCGAATCCGGTTGCGGCAAGTCGACCACCGGGCGAGCAGTCCTGCGCCTCGACCGGGTCACCGACGGCCAGATCAGGTTCGGCACCGACTGGATCGAGAAGGCCGACGAGAAACAGATGCGCGGCCTGCGGCGCGACATGCAGATGATTTTCCAGGATCCGGTCAGTTCACTCAACCCCCGGCGTGCGGTCAAGGACATCGTTGTCGAAGGCATGGCGGTGGCAGGTGTCCCAAAGGCCGAACGTGCTGCGACATCGACCAAGGTCCTCGAATCGGTTGGCCTACCACCGGAACGCTTTTCCGACGTCCTGCCACGTGCCCTGTCGGGTGGTCAAGCCCAGCGTGTCGCCATTGCCAGAGCGCTGGCACTGAACCCTCGACTGCTGATCTGTGACGAACCGGTCTCCGCGCTCGATGTGTCCGTGCAGGCCCAGATCCTCAACCTCATCGAGGAACTCAAGGCCGAGTTCGATCTCACGGTTGTCTTCATCGCCCACGACCTCGGAGTGGTACGCACCGTCAGCGACAACGTGATGGTCATGTATCTCGGCAAGGTCTGCGAGTTCGGGGATTCGGCGGAGGTGTACGACAACCCCACCCACCCGTACACCAGGGCACTGCTCGACTCGGTACCTTTGACCGATCCGGACCGGGCTTTTGCCGGGCCGGCACTCGAAGGTGACGTTCCCTCACCCCTGTCGCCACCGACGGGCTGCCGGTTCCGCACCCGTTGCCCCAAGGTCGAAGATCGCTGTGTGACAGAAGAACCCGTGATGCGCGAGGTTCGGCCCGGCCAGTTCACGGCCTGCCACTTCCCACTGACGGTGCTGGACAAGAGCCGACCTCCTTCCGAGGCCGCGACAAAGACGCCCGCATGAGAAAGGGCCCCGCGAAAGCGGGGCCCTTTCTTGTGGAACCGATCTGAATCTACTACTTCGCCAGCCACATCTCCTCTGGCAAAGGCGATCCCAGACCGTACATCCGTACCCCTGCCAGATTCTTGGCGAGAATCACCGACGGTGACGATCGCACGTAGAAGACTCCGGGACTGAGCTCGGCCAATCTCTCTTGGACGATATCGTAGGCCTTCTTGCGCTCGGCCACTTCCACTTCGACCCGTCCGGCGTCGAGCGCGGCATCGAGCGCAGGATCACTGACACCGGTCATGTTGCCGGCTGATCTCGAGTGAAAGCTGCTCCATAGCTCGGTATCAGGGTCGAGGACATTCGCCGATGTGACCACCATCTCGAAGTCGCGGGTGCCGACAACGATCGGGATCGATGTCGAGTCCACCTGCCTGACTTCGACATCGACGTTGTCGTACGCACTCAACTGAGCTTGCACGCCCTCGGCAGCCTTCTTACTCTCCGTGGTCGAGTATGCGGTGAACGTGAAGGAGACCGGCTTACCCTCGGACTCGAGTTCGTCGAAGAGCGCCTGCGCCTGTACCTTGTTCGCCTCCCTGAGCGCGATGTCACTGTAGAAGGGCGACGATTCCGGGAACAGGGTGTCCGGTATCTGACCGGACCCGTTGTAGACAACCGTGTTCAGGGCTTCCAGATCCAAGGCCAACGAAACAGCCTGACGAGCCCGTACATCATCGAAGGGTGCGCGCCTGAAGTTCATCGCAAGGTACTGGCCTCCGCCGACCTCATCGAGTTCGGTCGGGAAACCGGCCGCATCAGCCCTGCCCAGACTTTCCGAGTTGGACTCCGAGGCGATGTCGGTGCCACCGGTGGTGACAGAGTTGTACCGCTGAGCAGTGTCGGGGACCGACTTGATCGTCAACGTCTCCAGGTAAGGCTTTGGCGCATCCCAATACTTCGGATTCTTCTGCAGGACAATCTCATCCTGTCGCGTCCACTCGGTGAGAGTGAAGGGGCCGGCACCGATCGGGGCCGCGTCGAAGGCCTCGCGCCCCTTGCTCAGCGCGGCGGGAGATGCAATCCAGTTCAATGCACTGCTGATCACGGCCTGGCCGAAGTGCTGGTTGGGTTCGACCAATGTGACATTCAACGTCGTGGGGTCGACGACCGCGGTCGAGGCTATCTGTGGAGCGAACTTGCTCGCACCGGAACCGAGGGCAGGGTCGCGCATCCGCTCCCAGTTGAACTTGACCGCCTCTGCATCAAGCGGCGTGCCGTCTGAGAACTGCAGTCCTGGGCGAAGTTTGAGAGTCAGAGTGCTGCCGCCGTCGGCAGACGAGAAGTCCTGCGCCATCGTGTATTCAATCTCGAGCGAGTCCGGCTTGTTGATCATCAACGTGCCGTACAGGGCGTTTCCCAGCAGCGGCTGCGTGGCCCACACGTTGCCGAGACCGGCCGGATCGAGAGTTCGCGGTTCGGTGACCTGGATGACCCGGCCGGCGCCACCGGCCACCGGATCACCGAAATCGGTTGCCGTGCCGCCGTTATCGGAGGTTGTCCCGCAAGCGGTCAGGACCAGCATGAGCGAACTCAGCGCAGCGACCGCTGCGGCATAAGAGCGTTTTCGTCGAAACATCGTCGGCCTCTCAGATGAGATACAGGGAGTACCCGGATGGGCCTTCAGAGACAGAATGACGATCCGGATTGGATAGAACTACGTTCTTTGTTTCATTAGAACCTAGTTTGCATTTCGCCGCGTGTTGGCAGAATCGAAAGAATCGGAAGAACTTTTCAGAAATGGACCCGGGGTCCAGAGAATGTTTGGCGTGCAGTTCTTTTCACCATCGCACCGAGACGATGGGTCAAGCGCTGGTGCTGCCCCCGAGGGCTCTCAGGCAGAAGATCCACAGCCGGTCCTTCACGTCGCCCGCGTCATCTGATGCGAATGCGTAGTGGTGGAAAACCGACCGCACCAATTCCGCCACGAACCAGGCGTCGACTTCGGGTGTTTCAGACGTCAGCTGTCCCGTGTCAACAGCGGTCTGGATCTCCTTGCAGAGCAGATCGACCAAGGGCTTCTCGGCAGCTGCCAGTTCGTCAGGGAAGACCCGGTGTAGTCGCCAGTGTGTCGCGACCATGAACTGGGCGAGCGCATCACGCCGTGGCTCCTGATCGGCGCCACCCAGGATCGATGTGATGAAGTAGCGCACCCGATCGAGAGGGTCGGGAATCCCGCTCGCACCGCGTTCCCACCGAGAGCACGCCTCGGTCATCGCGTCACTGATCACTGCGAGAAGCAGCTCGTCTTTGCTCGAGAAGTAGCGATAGAAGGTCTGAAGCGCGACCCCGGCTTCCTTGACCAACTCCTGGGTGGTGAAGGCGTCACCCTTGACCTCGATGAGTCGGCCCGCGGCATCGAGCATCAGGCGCACCTGTTCTGCGATACGCGTCCGTGACCGTTGAACCGCCGCAGAACGTTCGACGGCGCGCTCCTCAGCCCATGACATATCCGGAATACTAGTGGGCGTCACCCGGGTGTCAGCACCACGACTGGAATACTTCTGTCGGTTCGGGATTGGTAGACGTCGTAGTTCGGCCACACATCAGTCAAGATCTTCCACAGCCGAGGCTTCTCGGCCTCGGTCGCGGTGCGAGCAATTGCCGTGATCGTGGTCGCTTTGACCTGGAGCTGAACCTGTGGGTTGGCGCTCAGATTCAGGTACCACTGGGGGTCATGCGGCGCCCCTCCCTTCGATGCCACGACCAGCAGGTCATCACCATCCCGGCCGAAGATGAGAGCCGACGTCAGATCGCGCCCGGACTTCCGGCCGGTGACGGTGAGCAGAAGTGTCGGAACCCCATTCCACAGATAGCCGGCGTCCCCACCGGTTTCTCGATACACACGAACGTGTTCTTCGCCCCGAAGGCTCAGGTCAGGTGCCGAGTAGCCAGATTCTGATGTGGACATGTTCACCTCACTGTGCGTCGAACAGGACAGGTATCGCCGTCGCGCCGCGCTCGTACATCCCGATGTATCTGGGTTGCTCGGCGTTCGGGTCAAGCCTCAGATTCGGGAGCCGGTCGAGCAGCGCATTGATGCCGACCGTCATCTCGGCGCGCGCCACATGCATACCCAGGCACATGTGCGACCCCTGACCGAATGCCAACGTCGGACGTGTCGGCCGGGTGATGTCGTAGGTGTCCGGGTCATCCCACCGAGCCGGGTCGCGGTTCGCGGCACCCACACATAGGTGCAAGACAGCACCTTTCGGGATGTCGACACCGAAGAACTCGACATCCTCGGTGACAAAACGAGAGAACATCGGATCGGTGGGGATCCACCGCAACGTCTCGTCGATGGCGGTTTTCAGCAGTTTCCGGTCGCCTCGCACCTGTTCGAGAACTTCGGGGCGCTCCAGGAGCGCGGTGAGGGTCAAACCCATCTGCTTCCACGTCGTACCCGATCCCGCGGTCAGCAAGAGCAACGAGAACGAGTAGATCTCGTTGTCGGAAAGACGTTGGGTCACGCCGTTTTCGTCGGTGAGCTCGGCCGCGGCCAGCACACTGATCAGATCATCGGCCGGATTCTCACGCCGCGCAGCGACGATGGGTTCGAGGATGTCCACCACGCGTTGCTGATTCGTGTTCAGGCAGGCGCGGATCTCCAGGGCCTGCTCCACCGGGACGCCGAAGCTGCCGGTGATCGTCAGCACGGGGATCGCGGCGCAGAAGTCGACGTTCAGTTCGGCATGTCCCTGCCCGATGAATCCGTCGATCAGATCCCCGACGCATTCTTCGATCCAGTTCTCGATCCACCACCTGACGTTGTTGGGCAAGAAGGACGGCTGAACCAGGCCCCGGTAACGCTTGTGCTGTGCACCACCCATCGAAATCATGCTGGTGCTCGTCCCGAAGCCGCCTGAGCGCGTATCCACCGGCTCAGGCGACGAGGCGAACAACTCCGGATCCCGAAAGGCCTCGAAACACGCGTCGTAACCGAATGCCGAGTAGTGCGGGCGATCCGGAAACGGAAGCCCCTGGAAGTACAGGGCCTCGGAATGTCCGGTGAGTTCGTGGACGGTCCCGAGATGGACCGGGCCTTCCTCTCGCAGGCGATGCCAGGCCGGGTACGGATCGCCGTCGTACAACCCGCCGGTCAGCGCGTTGTACGAGCTACGCAGGTCGAAGAGTTCTCGCAATTTCTCCCGGTCCGGGATCGCGGTGGTCATCGGGCAACCAATCCTCCGTCGATGGGCAACGCCACGCCGGTGATGTTCCGGGCCCGGTCCGAAGCCAGGTACACGGCCGCCTCGGCACAGTCCTGCGCGGTGATGAAGCGACCCAGAGGATGTTGCGCACCAAACCGTTCGGCCATTTCGGGCGTGGCCGTGGCGGCCGGGTCCAGCCCTCCGGCGGCCATGAACCCGGTCAAGGGCATCGCCGACGGACATATCGCGTTCGCCCGGATCCCGTGGGGTGCACCCTCGATCGCCACCGAGCGGGTCAGCGAGAGCACCCCCGCCTTGGTCGCGCCATATACCGAGCCGCCGCAGGCGACCAGGCCGGCCACCGAACCGGTGTTGACGATGACTCCACCGTCGCCCTGCTTCTTGAATTGCAGCACCGCGTGCTTGCACCCGAAGAACACGCCGCCGAGGTTCACACCGACAAGTCGGCCGAAATCCTCGACGGTGTGATCTTCGAGAAGTGCCCCGAGTCTGGGGGTCGGGATCCCGGCATTGTTGATCAGGATGTCGAGGCTCCCGAAGTGCTCAACAGCGGCGGCAACCATGGCCTCCACCTGCTGCTCCACCGAGACATCGACATCGACTGCGATTGCGGTGCCGTCGGCGGCCTCGATCATCCGCACGGTCTCTTTGGCCTGATCGAGACCGATATCTGCCGCAACCACTTTCGCGCCTTCTTCGGCCAGGCGCAGCGCGATGGCCCGTCCCACACCGGATCCGGCGCCGGTGACTATTGCGGCCTTGCCGCGAAAGTCAGACATTGGTCAGCACCGGAGGCTCTGCCGGGGTGAAACGGTACAGCCGCTCGGCATTACCCCGCAGGATCTTGTACTGCAATTCAGGGGTGAAATGCGAAATCCGATCCTTCACCACAGTGATGCAGTTCGGCCACGTCGAGTCAGAATGCGGGTAGTCGGTCTCGCACATGACGTTGTCCTCCCCGATCTCGTCGAGGCTCGCCAGTCCGTGAACATCGTCGATGAAGCAGCCGAAGATGTGCTTGCGGAACGTCTCTCGGATGTCGAGCTGATCGAGGTCGACGTCGGTGCCCGCATGGCCGCCCCACCTCGCACCACGCTGAACCCAGTAACGCTGCTTGTCCAGCACCTGCTCCGCACGCTCGAGGAAGTACGGCATCCACCCGATCTCGCCCTCGGACAGCGAGATCTTGAGATTCGGGTAGCGCTGCAGGAAGCTACTGAAGAGCCAGGTGAGCATGGCGCCGGAGGTCCGGGTGGCACCCCAGGCCAGGTTGGCCATGAACGGCGAATCCTTCGAGATCTGCGGCACCGTCGACGACGAACCGACGTGCATCGACACCACCATCTCCAGATCGTTGGCGGCGGCCATGACCGGCTCCCAGTAACGATCCTTGTCGTGAATCGTCGGCAGCCCAAGAGGTTCGGGGTTCTCGGAGAATGCGAACGAGGTCGCACCCTTCGCGGCGCAACGCTCCATCTCCTTGGCGGCGAGCGCAGGATCCCACAATGGGATCAGGATCAGCGGAATGAAGCGTCCCGGTGCCGCGCCTGCCCACTCTTCGAGGTGCCAGTCGTTGTAGGCCTGCAGACAGGTGAATCCGAACTCCCGGTCACCGGCCTCATAGAAGAGTTGGCCACAGAATCGGGTGACGGTCGGGAACGACAGCGATGCCAGGATGCCTGCGCGGTTCATGTCCTCGACGCGGGCGAGGGGGTCGTAGCAGCCCGGCCGCATCTCGTCATAGTTGAGGGGTTCGGGACTGAACTCTTCTTTGGTCTTGCCTGCCACGGCGCTGAGGCCGCTACTCGGCATCCGCTTGCCGTCATACAGCCAGACGTCGATTCCGTTGTCGTCCTTGATCAGGCGAGGCGCTCGGTCACGGTCCTTCTTCGCGACCCGGTCCAGCCAGAGGTTCGGTGGCTCGAGGATGTGATCATCCACCGAGACAAGCCAATCCAGATTGTAGCTACCACCGGTTCCGTTGGTTGTGTTCATTTGGCCAGCTCCCCAATCGACATGTGTTTGACTTCCTGAAACTCTCTGATCCCGTCTGGACCGCGTTCTCGGCCCAGACCACTCTGCTTGTAGCCGCCGCTGGGCGCGTAGGCACTGAAGACTGTGGTGTTGACGTTCACGGCGCCTGCGCGCAGCCTTCGTGCGATACCCACAGCAGCACTGGTGTCACCGCCATATACCTGTGCGGAGAGTCCGTACACGCTGTCGTTCGCCATCTGCACGGCCTCATCGATGTCGCGGTAGCCGAGGATGCCGATGACAGGTCCGAAAATCTCTTCCTGGGCAGCAGGATTGGCGTTGTTCGGCAGGTCGAGCACGGTCGGTTCGAAGTAGTAACCGGCGTCGAGACCCGCCGGCCTGCGGCCGCCGAACCGCACCTTGGCCCCCTGCTCTTCGGCCAGTGCGACAAATCGCTCGCACTTTTCCCGCTGCGCCGCACTGATGACCGGCCCCATCAGCACACTCGGATCAGTTGGATCGCCGACCGCGATGGATCCATATGCAGCCGAGACCTTTTCGAGAACCTCCTCCTTGTGTTCGGCCGGAACCAGCATCCTCGTCGCCGCCACACACGCCTGGCCGGCAGTGCGTGCGACCACCGCCATCGCGCCGATAGCCGTGCGACCGATCGCGTCGGGCAGGTAGATCTGAGCCGATTTGCCTCCGAGTTCGAGAGAAAGGCGCTTCACCGTCGGCGCAGCCTGCGCGATGATGTTGCGGCCGGCCACCGTCGACCCGGTGAACGAAACCATGTCGACCGCAGGGTGACTGGTCATCAATTGCGCGCCGGCGGTCCCCTCTTCCACTACCACGCTCAAGACACCGGGCGGCAACTCCGCGGCATCTGCGGCCAGGCCGAAGATGAGCGATGAGATCGGCGTCAGCGGGCTCGGCCGGACAATCACCGAATTGCCTGCCATCAGTGCTGGGATCAGCTTCTGCAGGCCCATGATGAGTGCCGCGTTGTAGGGCGTGATGGCGGCGACCACGCCGACCGGCTCGTGCCGCCGAACGCTGAGAGCGACCCGGCCACGGACGAGGTCGTCCACCGGGACCGGACTCGCCTCTTCATGCGACATCGACCGATAGAGGTCGATGGTCTGCCGTGCCATGGCAACCCCGGCGCGACATTGGGTTTCATCCGCGAAGCGGGTGGGTTGTCCGGCCTCGGCAACCAGGGTGTCGACGAGCGCTTCTCTGCTCGCCTCGATGTGATCGATGAAGGAGTGCAGGACGTCGGCCCTGTCGTCAGATGTGCGGTGCGCCCACGTCCCCTCGTCGAAAGCGCGTCGCGCCTCGTCGATCGCACGTTCCACTTGCCCGATGGGTGTGATGGTGACGTCGGCGACGTGGCTCTCGTCTGCCGGATTCTGCACGGCGAGCGCCTCATCCCCCACAACCCAGTGGCCGGCGATATAGGTCCGCTGTTCAGAAATAATGCTCAATGTGACTCCTTATTCGCTGGTAGCAGTAGAACATAGTTCCCGTGCGGGCGAGAGGTTAATTCTCAAATCCCTGGATACCGTCAGAATTGGTGATTCGAATATGCAACCGCCCCACCGAAATGCGGTGAGGAATGGCAGGCGAGAGCTGTTGTGACCCCGCCGCGCTGCCGGTCGCCGGCTCGGCCGGCAAGTTGCAGGTAACACTCGAGCATCTGCGGAATACCGTGCATCCGACCGTTTCCCAACGCGCCACCACCTGACAACGCCGGTACCGCTCCGGGATCGTCGCTGTCGATTCCCCCGGACTCGACAAATCGATGGGCTTCTCCGGGTGGACACAATCCGAGAACTTCGAGCCAGAACCACACGAATGGCGAAAACCCGTCGTAGACCTGCGGCAGATCGATTTCGGCAATCGGGATACCGATCTTCTCGCGCAGTCGACCGACCATCGCAGCGCCGCCGTCGAGGATGTCATCTAGGGGCCAGTGCGACGGGAGACGCCGCCTGCGCGGAGTTCCACCGGACCAGCCGGTGATGTAGACCGGCCGATTGGGAAGATCGCGCGCCCGGTCGGCGGAGGTCAGCACGAACGCGGCGACACCGTCGACCGGGATGTCGCAGTCGAAGCGACGTACCGGGTCGAACAGCTCTGGCGCCGAGAGATATTCGTCCTTGCTCAGCGGCCGGTCATACCAGTGGGACCAGGGAATTCTCGCGCCGTTCTTCCGCGCCTCGGTGACCACGGCCGCCATCGACTTCGCATCGGCACCGTACCGCTGCAGATATTCGTTGTACGGCAACGCGATCATGGCAAGCGGCCCGAAGAATCCCTGCGGTGCCGTCCACTGCTGGATGCCGCGAACCTCCTGCATCGGGTTGCCGTGATAGACACCCGCGGGATTGTGCAGCGCACGGTGGACGACCACGTACTCGGCGGCGCCGCTGATCAGCGCATTGACCGCGATGGCCATCGATCCGGTCAGCTGACCGATCCCGTCGAAGCCTGCGACGTAGTGCGGTTCGACGCCGAGGCGTTGCGCCAGCCATGCCGACGAGACAACGCTGACACCATCTTCCGGCCCGCGCCCACCCGAACTCGGCAGCAGACTGGCGCTGACGTAACCGTCGACCTGGTCGACCCGCAGACCGGCATCGGCGATCGCGGCCCGCACCGTGTCGACGGCGATCGCTCCGAGCGGCCGATCCGCATGTCGCACAATAGGGCTGTGCGCGAAGCCTGCGATCGCAATCTTGTTGCGCGCCAACTGCTCATCAATCATCGGCGAGCTCGAATTCCGGAACGGCGATACCGGGCGCCAGGTCCTCGAAGGCAACGACGACAGCCGTGCCGACCCGGAGCTGATCGGCGACACCATCACGCAGCCGACCGACCATCCGCAACTCGGATTGTTCGACGAGTTCGACGTCGACGAGCACCATCGGAAGCAGATCGGCAAACCCTGGCAGGAAGGACTGCCGAGCCACCGTCCACGATCGGATGGTCCCGGCGCCACTGACCTCGGTGAACTCGAAGTGCGGTTCTGTCGATCCGCAATGCGGACAGACACTGTCCGGCGGGAGCGCGAACATCTGACATGCTCGGCACCTGGCCATGACAAGACGGTGCTCGGCCGCCGCCGCCCAATACGGCGCTGACGATGCATCCGGGATCGGTAGCGGGCGCCCGGTTTTCACGGTATGACGCCTGCGCCGCTCAGACCGCCGATCTGGCTCCAGTCATATCCGAGTTCGAGCAACACCATCTCGGTGTGTTCGCCGTGCTCGGGTGCTCGCCGCAATTGCGGAGCCCGTTCGTTGAACTGGATGGGGACGGCAGGCAGGCGATAGACCTGCCCGTCATCGAGTTTCACTTCTCCGACATAGTCATTGGCGATGACCTGCGGATCATCGATCACATCGTGCACTGATTGCACGGGCGCCCATGGCGCGTCCAGGTCCGCCAGAATGCCTTTCCATATCTCGAGAGTGTGCGTGGCGAACACCTCGTCCAGCTCGGCGATGCAGGCGGCACTGTTGGCACGCCGCGCCGCCATGTCGGCAAACCGCGGGTCATCGACCAGGTCGCCCCGGCCGATGAGCCGGGCAAAACCCGGCCAATAGCGATCGCCCTGCAGGAACATCAGCTGGATGTGGCGCATGTCCTTGGTCCGGTAGGTCCCGGTCAACGGGTTGACCTGTGGCCCACGCCCACTCACGGCTTGGACATCACCGCCGTTGAGTGCTGCCAGCAGGTCAGACGACAACATCCACATCGCGGTCGCGAGCAACGAGACGTCGACCACCGAACCGGTTCCGGTCCGGTTGCGCTCCACAAGGGCCGATGCGATGCCGAAAGCCAATGCCATGGCCCCGTTTCGGTCCCCCATCGCACCTCGCTGACTGATGGGATAGTCGCGTTCGGTGGGTGTGAGGGTGTGCCCGACCCCGCCGCGGGCCCAGAATGCCGAACTGTCATAGCCGGGCTGATCTGCATCTGGTCCACGCACCCCGAAACCGTGTCCGCGCGCGTAGACCAACCCGGGATAGCGACTGCGCAGTGTGTCCGCATCGAGCCCGAGACGCGCCAGAGCGCCCGGTCGAAGACTGGTCAGAAAGACGTCAGCCGTCGCGAGCAGTTCGTGCAGAACCTTCAGTCCCTCTTCGCGATGCAGATCGAGCGCAACCGATCGCTTACCTCGATTGGCAAGTGCCATCGATAGATTCACACCGCCGCGTTCACTCCCGATCCCCTGTGTGGCCAGGCCCCGATAGGGGTCGCCGTCCAGTCGCTCCACCCGGACCACCTCGGCGCCACCGTCGGCCAGCAATGCACCGGCGACGGGAACGAACACCCATTGCGCCAGTTCCACGACCCGTATCCCCTCGAACGCACCGTTCCCGGCGCCTTCACCGACTGTCATCGGCCACCCTCCGTCTCGGCCGGGGCAACTCTGAGGTCAACGGCCGAAATGCGCTGGATCGCGTCCATGAGCTGCTGCAAGGCGTATGCGGGGTTGAACTCGAGGTGCTTGGTCGCCTCGGAATACTTCAGAATGTGTCCGGCGGGGAAGAAGTAGACCTCTCCCGGTCCAGCTGTCTCGTCGGGCCAGTCGGTGTTCGGGTAGGTCGCGGTGACCGCACCTTCGAGCACAAATCCGTAGTGGGGGCACATGCACACACCGCCGGGCAGGCCCGCCACGCGATACAGGTCTGTGCAGTCGCGTGCGCCCTCGGTGGCGGTGTAGCCGACCTCGAGATCTCCCCATTGAACTGAGTAGAAATGATCTTTGGCCGCCGGCCAGCGGCCGCCTCCGGCATTGGGCAGTTCATCAGGCTTCGCGTGTGGCACGGTTGCTCCGTTCCGATCGAAATCGATTGCAGTAGCGGGTATTTTGCATCCTCATACCGGTGCCACGAACAGGTCCGGTGTCAACGCGTCGTGGTCGGCGGCGGCGGTACCGAGCCGTCTCAGAAGTATCTCGATCAACCGCGGTTCGACCTTGGTCGTGATGCCCCACAAATAGAAACCACGGACGATGCCCCGCCTGACCGCGCGCCACGCCACATCGAATGTGGGCGGCTCCACGCCTTGACCGCGAAGGCAATCGAGGTAGTGCGCCAGGAGTTCTCGCTCATTGTTCCGCCGGTCGTCGACGGATAACGCGGTCGCGATATGGGTACCGACGTCCATGTACCACATCCCCCGTTGCACCAGTTGCCAGTCCAACAGACTCGGCGCACCCTCGGCGTCCAAGAACAGGTTCCCGACGTGGGCATCGCCATGGATCACGCACCAGTCCGACGACGCGTGCTCAGCGTCCAGAGCGTCGGCGAGGCCTATGTATGCCGCGACCAACGCCTCGGCATCGCGCACTGTTTCGGGAACACCAACACCATTCGGCCCGGCGAAGTTCTTTTCGATGTTGGCGGTCACCCCGTCAACCCCCCACGCGCGCATCGCACCCTTCAATCGTGGTGCCAGCCACGGAACGTCGGCCCACTGCGACTTCCCCCAGGTCGCAGCATGAAGCCGGGCAAACTGGGCCAGGCTCTGCGCAGTCTGGTCAGGGGTGAACTCGGCTGCCGCATCGAGAAATACTGCGCCCTGCTCGACGATGTCCTCGGTGATCACCACGCCGTGGCGCGTCACCGGGTCGAGATCGGCATAGACACTTCGCAGCGTCCGGATATCGACCTCGCCGGCGACGTCACGATAGAAACAAGCCTCGGGTTCGCCGACGAATCGCCGGTCCCGACCCTCCTCGTTGAAATACCCCTTGACGCAGAGCGCCGCAGGGAGGCCATCCGGGACGCCTCCGGCGCATTCGATGGTGAATCGAGCGTTGGTGGAGATCCGGTCCACGACCGGCCCCGGGGTCACGCCGGTCACTTCGATTCCAGGGAATCGGGGGGCGAGCGCAGACGTGAGCCACTCCGGGGACAGGGCTACGTCAAGGGTGTCGGGCACCGGGATCATGAGGCGCACACCGACGCAATATCGAACGATTCGCTACGGGAACCCAACACCGCGGCAGCGACGAATGCATATCGCCTGCATGACGTAGAACGTAGTTTCACCATGGAGCAGAATCTAATACTCACAACATGAGAATTGTGCGTTTTCAAAGAAATTCGCTACTGGCAATACCGCTCAACGTCACCCAGCAACGCGATAAGGAAACTAGCCGTGCTCTCCCAATGCAGGTGGCGCGCCGTATTCGGGTTCATACCCGGTGATCCGGATCGGACTGCCGACCAAACTGAATTGCCCGGCTTTCACCACCATTCCGGGATTTTCTGCCAATGCTTCGGGCAGGGTGCGGATCGCCGCGGCCGGAACCTGCAACGGACGAAGCCGCGCCTCCCAGGACTTCGCGGTGTCGGTGGCAAGGGCCGCAGATACGACGGCGAGAACCTCATCGCGGTTCGCGGCCCGCTCGGCCATCGTGGCGAAGCCCTCGATCCCGGCTTCGGTGGAGAAGGTCCGCCAGAATCCGTCGTGCGTGATGAACAGTGCCAGGTATCCGTCAGCGGTCGGAAAGAGCTGCGCCGGAACGTAGTACGAGTGCGCGCCATTGGGCATCCGGCGCGGTTCGGTGCCCTCGTTCAGATATGCCGATGCCCGATAGTTGAGCTGCGAGAGCATCACGTCGCGCAGCGACACGTCCACCTGTCCGCCTCGGCCGGAGATGATCTGGGCCAGCAAGCCAAGTGCTGCAGTCAGTCCCGTCGAATTGTCGGCGGCAGAGTATCCGGGCAGGGTCGGCGGTCCATCGGGATCACCGGTCAGCGATGCAACGCCGGTGACCGCCTGGATGACGTAGTCGAACGCCGGGTCGTCTCCCTGATCGAGGCCGTAACCGGTCAGTGCGACGCAGACAATCTTGTCGTTCCACTTCCGCAGTGCCTCATAGGTCAATCCGAACTTCCGGATCGCCGACGGCTTCAGATTGACGATCAGCGCCTGCGATTGAGCGGCGAGTTCGCCGAGTCGGGCTTGACCCGCATCAGTCGTGAGATCGAGACAGATGCTGCGCTTGCCGCGGTTGAGGCTCGCGAAATAGGCGTCGCTCACCTGCCTGGACAGATCGCCGGTGGTCGGTTCGATCTTGGTGACCTCGGCGCCGAGATCGGCGAGCATCATGGTCGCGTAGGGGCCGGCCAGAATGTGCCCGACCTCGAGGATGCGGATCCCCGCCAGGGGTCCAGAACTCATCGCAGATCCGCAACGAGCCCGGCAATCACGTCCCGGGTGCGGTACTTGGAAGCGATCAACTCGTCCCGGGTGTCACCGATGGGCAGCAGGCGCATCGACAGGTCCGTCACGCCTGCGTCCTCGAACTGCTTGAAGCGCTTCATGATCGCCTCTTCGTCGCCAACCGCACACAGGTCGCCGACGTCTTTCGCATTGCCCTGGTCGAGCAGTCGCTGATAGTTCGGAGAGACCTCGGCTTCGGCCAGGATACGGTTGGCCCTTTCCTTGGCCACCTCGACCTGCGAGGGCGCACACAGACAGACCGGAATACCGGCCACGATGCGCGGGGCACCACGCCCGGCCTTTTCGGCGGCAGCGGTGATCTTCGGAACCACGTGATCGGCCACCGCGCGCTCGTCGGCCATCCACAGGATGGTGCCGTCGGCGTGCTGGCCGGCGATGTCGAGCATGACCGGCCCGAGGGCCGCGATCAAGATCGGCAGCGGGGCCACCGGTCCGAGATCGAGTGGGTTGTGCACGTTGTACGTCGAGTTGACGACGTTCACATCACCCGGCGCTTTTTGCGCGGCGTTGAGAACCTCGAGATAGTCACGCGTGAGCCTGGCCGGCTTCTCGTACGGGAGGCCGAGCATGTCCTCGATGATCCAGTGGTGCGACGGTCCGACGCCGAGCGCCAGCCGACCCCCGGTTGCCGCATGTGCCGACAATGCCTGTCGGGCAAGGGCAATCGGATGCTGCGCCTGTAGCGGCACCACAGCCGTACCGATTTCGATGCGAGAGGTCTTGGTACCCATCAACGCAACGGTGATCAGCGCGTCGAAGTCGGTGGGGATCTGCGGCACCCAGGCCGTGTCCATCCCGGCTTCTTCGGCCCAGACGATGTCGGCCATCATCCGGTCGACCTTCTTGGCCGCGTCACCCCGCTCCGGACCGATCATCACCCCAACGCGCACGATACCTCCAAGTTTACGAAATTAGTTCTCCCACATGGCTTGCTGACTCATGTGGCAGTTTGGTCCTGGTTCTCCTCGGGCGGCCTAGCTCGGTGCCGTGGTACCCGTCAGTTCCCGCATACCGCTGACGAGCTTGTCGAGCGGGGTTGCCGTGGGGAACACGGCCGCCGCACCGATGTCGAGCAACTTCTGCACATCGGACTGCGGAATCGTCCCGCCGACAATCACTTTGATGTCTCCGGCGCCGGCCTCGCGCAGGGCGTCGACCACGCGCTTGGTCAGACCGACATGGGCGCCCGAGAGAATGCTCAGACCCACCACGGTGCAGTCCTCCTGCAGTGCGATCGAGACGATGTCCTCGATCCGTTGCCGGATACCGGTGTAGATCACCTCGAATCCCGCATCACGCAGGGTGCGGGCAACGATCTTGGCGCCTTTGTCGTGGCCGTCGAGACCGGGCTTGGCGACGAGAATACGGGCGGTCATCAGAACACCACCGGCTGCGAGAACTCGCCCCACACGTCTTTGAGCGCGGTGGTCATCTCTCCGACGGTGCAATATGCGTTCGCACAATCGATCAAGGGTTGCATGAGGTTTTCCGTTCCTTCCGCGGCTCGCGACAGCTGCGCCAGCGTGTTCTTCACGGCCTCGTCATCACGCTCGGCCTTGACCTTCGCCAAACGCTTGAGCTGCAACTCGCGCCCTTCGGCGTCGAGTTCGTAGGTCGCGATGTCCGGTGCTGCTTCTTCGGATGCAAAGCGGTTGACACCCACGACGGGGCGTACTCCCTGCTCGATGTCCTGATGGATCTTGTATGCCTCGTCGGCGATCAGACCCTGCAGGTAGCCGTCCTCGATCGCGGCGACCATGCCACCGTGGTTCTCCAGGTCGCTCATGATCTCGATGATCTTCTTCTCCGTGGCGTCGGTGAGAGCCTCCACGAAGTACGAGCCACCGAGGGGATCGGCGACGCGGGTGACGCCGGTTTCCAGAGCCAGGATCTGCTGGGTGCGCAGCGCCATCGTCGCCGACTCCTCGCTCGGAAGCGCGAAGGGCTCATCCCAGGCAGCGGTGAACATCGACTGCACACCACCGAGAACCGAGGCCATCGCCTCATAGGCCACGCGGACCAGGTTGTTCTGGGCCTGCGGTGCGTACAGCGAGGCGCCGCCTGCAACGCAGCCGAAGCGGAACATCGCGGCCTTCTCCGTCTTGGCGCCGTACCGTTCCCGCACGATCGTCGCCCAGCGGCGGCGACCGGCCCGGTACTTGGCGATCTCCTCGAAGAAGTCGCCATGTGTGTAGAAGAAGAAGGAGATCTGCGGCGCGAACTGATCGATGGTCATCCGACCGCGCTCGACAACCGTGTCGCAATAGGTGACACCGTCGGCGAGCGTGAAGGCCATCTCCTGCACGGCATTTGCGCCCGCGTCACGGAAATGCGCGCCGGCGACGGAGATTGCGTTGAAACGCGGGACCTCGGCGGCACAGAACTCGATGGTGTCGGCGATCAGTCGCAGCGACGGCTCCGGCGGCCAGATCCAGGTGCCACGCGAGGCGTACTCCTTGAGCACGTCATTCTGGATTGTGCCCGTGAGTTTTTCGCGGGGCACACCCTTCTTCTCGGCGGCAGCGACATAGAGGGCCAGCAGAATCGCGGCCGTGCCGTTGATCGTGAAGCTGGTACTGATCTTGTCCAGCGGGATGTCGGCGAACAAGATCTCTGCGTCCGCGAGGGTGTCGACCGCACAACCCACCCGGCCGACCTCGTCGGTGAACTCGGGATCGTCGGAGTCGTAACCGCACTGGGTCGGAAGATCGAGCGCCACCGAAAGTCCGGTGCCGCCCTGTCCGAGCAGGTACTTGTACCGCTCATTGGACTCTTCGGCGGTTCCGAAACCGGAGTACTGCCGGAAGGTCCAGAGCCGTCCGCGATATCCCGACGGAAAGTTGCCGCGGGTGAAGGGAAATTCGCCGGGAGCAGGCGGGGACGCCCCATCAGGATTCGGTCCGTACACCGAGTCAAGAGGGATGCCAGAGGAGGTTTCCACGTTCTCGTTCATTGTTGAATACCGTACTTGCAAAAAATGAGAATGCCAATACCATTTATCGTGAATGGTCCTTGAGCTGCTGCTCAACGCAGTGGCACGGACAAATCGGAGAGAGGACCGCACACCAGATGACCACCGACGCCACCCGCCGCGAGACCTATGACGCAGGTATGAAGGTTCGCGAGGAGGTGGTCGGGGCCGAGTACGTCGCACGCGCGGTCGCCGCCACCACCGACTTCACCCGACCGATGCAAGAGCTGGTGACCGAGTATTGCTGGGGCGCGGTGTGGACCCGCCCCGGACTCGGGCGCCGCGAGCGCTCGATGATCAACCTGGCGATGCTCACCGCACTCGGCAAGCCGACCGAACTCGCCGCCCACGTCCGCGGCGCGCTCACCAACGGGGTGACGCCGGAAGAAATCCAGGAGGTCCTGTTGCAGACCGCGATCTATGTCGGAGTCCCGGCTGCGCTCGAATCCTTCCGAGTGGCAAACGAAATCGTTGCGGAGCACCTCGCATGAGCACCAGTGAAAAGAACAAGGTCGCGTTCGTCGGCCTGGGCAACATGGGCGCCCAGATGTCGATCCGGCTGCTCGACGCCGGTTACGACGTCATCGGATTCGACCCGACCGAAGCAGCTCGCGAAGCCCTCGTCACCGCGGGCGGCAAGTCCGCCACCACCGCGGCCGAAGCCGTCGACGGTGCCGAATACGTCATCCTCATGCTGCCGAGTTCACGTGTCGTCGAGGCCGTACTCGGTGACGAGGCGGTACTGGCCGCACTGACTCCCGGCACCACCGTCATCGACATGAGCTCATCGGAGCCACTGTCGACGGTCGAACTCGCCAAGGCGGTCGAGAAGACCGGAGCAGTCCTGGTCGACGCGCCGGTCTCCGGCGGAGTTGCCGGTGCGCAGGGCGGGAAGCTGACGATCATGGCCGGCGGCACCGCAGAATCCGTCGCCGCGATCTCCGATGTGATGGCGCCGATGGGAACAATGACCCGCGTCGGCGACACCGGCGCAGGTCACGCCCTCAAATCGATCAACAACCTGATGGCTGCGGTTGGGCTCCTCGTCACCTCCGAAGGCGTGGCCATCGGACGGCGCTTCGGTCTCGACCAAGAGCTGATGGTCTCGATGCTGAACTCATCGAGCGGCCAGAATGCGGCCACGGATGTGAAGTTCCCCCGGTTCGTCATTCCCGAGACCTACAACTCGGGCTTCCGGATGGAACTGATGCTGAAGGACATGCGGATCGCCACCGGACTCGCATCGGCGATCGGTGTCCCCACCCCGCTCGGCGAACGAGCTGTCGAGGTCTGGGCTACCGCCGACAAAGATCTCGGTCCCGGAGCCGATCAGACCGAGATCGCGAAGTGGACCACTTCCCAAACCCGATAATGAGCCCTTTTGGCGCACGTTTTCCCAGGTGGACGCCGCCAGAACCCCACACTATCGGGGGGCGGTGGGCGACTGGGCGAAGTGCGCCTCGATGATTGCCCGGACGGTGTGCCGGCAGCGACCACAGTCGCGGCCGGCACCACAGGCGTTCGCGACCTCTTTGGACGTGCGCGCCCCATCGATCACGGCCTGCTCGACGACGTGACTCGTAACCCCTTGGCACAGACAGACATACATCGCGGGTACCTGCGACTAACCGATCATCTGTAGTTCCATGACCCGCTCCAGCTTTCCGACGAACAGCGGCGGGTACACGCCGACACCGGCGCCTTGCATCCATTCCGCGGCCGCGTCAGGCCGCTCGACCCAGGCGATGGCATTTTCTTCGGTGTCCAGTTCCACCAGGATCATCACTTCTTGGCGATCGTCGAAGGCCTGGTAGATCCAGACCCTGCGCACCCCGGCGGCAATGAAACGCCGCAAACTGACGCGCACCCTGTCCAGCAGAGTCGTCACGTCGTCCACCGGCGCGATGGCTGCGACGATCACCCCCGAATCCCCTGACGCAGGCGATTCGAGTTCGATTTTTTCGACGACATCGCCTGCGAACATCGGTGGAATTTCTTCGACCCCGGCCGCGTCGTACCAATCCATCACCGCGGGGCTGCGCAAGAGTTTGTCGATCGATCCCCGATCACGCAGTCCCAGCGTGGCGAACACGCGTTTGGGATCATGAAGCGCCCGGTAGACAACAAGGTGGTGGGCACCGAGACGAGCCAGCGAATCATTGTTCACCGCAAGGCGTTCCAGGATCCCGGCTTCGTCGGACACGGAAAAGTCCGCGGCCAGAATTCGCGAATGCTGGGTCATTTGAGCCCGTCCCTGGTGTCTGAGGTCTGTCATTGCCGGTCGAATCGCCATGCTACCGGGTAAATTGAATTCAGCGCGTGGGTTCATACAGCCCCACCAGGACCAGCCCTCCCGGTGTCTGAAAACACCCGCTTCTTTTGACGTGAGGAGAAACCATGCAAGGAGATCCCGAGGTTCTCAAACTGCTCAACGAACAGTTGACCAGTGAACTGACGGCCATCAACCAGTACTTTCTGCATTCGAAAATGCAGGAACACTGGGGATTCACCGAAATAGCCGCAACCACCCGCGCCGAGTCCTTCGACGAGATGAACCATGCCGAAGCGCTCACCAACCGGATCCTGCTGCTCGACGGACTGCCCAACTACCAGCGGTTGTTCTCGCTGAAAGTAGGCCAGACACTGCGCGAGCAATTCGTCAGCGACCGGGCCATCGAGGTCGACGTCATCAACCGACTGAAGCCGGGAATCGCGATGTGCCGTGAAAAACACGACACCACCAGTGCAATTCTGCTGGAAGGGATTCTGGCCGACGAGGAAACACATCTCGACTATCTCGACACCCAACTGGAGTTGATGGACACGCTCGGCGAGGCACTCTATCTCGCGCAGTGCGTGGCACGCCCTCCGAAGTGATCCGGGGCGGTCGCATGTAGGTCGCCGAGGCGACTTCGACGCACCCATGCTCTGCGACTACCCTCGGCTCCAAAGGCTATGACACGAGGGCCTGATACCGGGTCCTCGTGTCTTGGCCATGGTTCACGTGAGGAATTGATGTTCAAGAAGGTCGGCACGGTCATCGCAGCCCTGTGCGCACTACTCGCACTCACCAGCCTGGGGGTGTCGACCGCAACGGCGGCCCCGGCGAAGGTCGACCTCGGTGGTGGGTCCGGTCTCCTGTTCCCGGAAGCTCGGGGCGGATTCAGCGCCTGCACACTGACCGCCATCGGACACGATCAGAACAATGCCCTGGTCGGCCTGACCGCCGGACATTGCGGCGATGCCGGCACGCCGGTTCTCGCAGAATCAGCCAGATCCGCAGGGCACATCGGCCAGATCACCTACACGAACGACGTCCTCGACTACGCGATCATCCGGTTCGATGCCGCCAAGGTCAATCCCGTCCAGCGAGTCGGCGGCGTGACGATTCGCGGACTCCGCACGCAGGAGCCGCAATTCCTCGAACTCATGTGCAAGGAAGGCCGCACCACCGGCAATACCTGCGGCGTCACCTGGTTCTCGGACGGTTTTGCGCACTTCAGTCAGATCTGCGTTGTCGAGGGCGATTCCGGTAGCCCCGTGGTCGTCGGCGACCGCCTGGTCGGCATGGTCAACGCTTACTACTTCTTTGGCTGCATCGGCCCGGAGACCGGCACCAACATCAAGCCGATCCTCGACGACATGCGCCAGCGCGGCGTCACGGACTTCCGGGTCGTCTGACCTCTGGCGGTCACGAACTTTCAGATTCCGCCCACCTCTGCGGCCTCCCCAACCCGATCTCGGTATCGGCACCGAAGGGAGCCCGTGGCAGGTGGGCGGTTTTCATTGCGTTCCGGTAGATCGCGACAAAGGCCGCGACCAGTGCCACGCCGAGTAGGGCTGCGATTATCACGGCTTCGATTTCCATGTCCGAAACTATGCGCCCGAAAAGATCAAGCCAACAGTGGCCAATTTGACGGCTATCGCAAATTTTCTGCCATAATTGTTTCGTGTTGAAATCAGTCGCGATCATCCTGCAAGAACCGGTGGCAGCGTTCGAGTACGGCGTCGTGTGCGAGGTCTTCGGTGTCGATCGAACTGACGAGGGCGTACCTCGGATGGATCTTCGGGTGTGCGGGATAGAACCGGGCAAACCACTGAACTTCACCACCGGCGCCCAGATCGTCCCGACCTACGGACTCGACGCCTGCGCCGACGCCGATCTCGTGGCGATCCCGGCCGGCCGGCTCAGCGCCGACTACCCCGAAGAGGTACTCGATGTCCTCCGCGCGGCCGACAAGCGGGGCGCCTACATCCTGTCGGTGTGCACCGGAGCTTTTGTGCTCGCCGCCGCCGGACTACTCAACGGAAAGTCAGCCACCACCCACTGGCGGTACGGCACGCAGATGGCCGAACTGTTCCCCGAGGTCCACATCAACACCGATGTCCTCTACGTCCAAGAGGACAACATCATCACCAGTGCAGGCACGGCCGCCGGTATCGATGCCAGCCTGCATCTGATCCGGACCGAACACGGTCCGGTCGCGGCAAACAAGATCGCCCGGCGGATGGTGGTACCTCCGCACCGCGATGGCGGGCAACGTCAATTCGTGAAAGAGCCTGTCCCCGAATGTGACAACGATGGATTCGGGCAGGTCCTCGGTTGGATGCTGACCAATCTCGACACCGACATAGCCATCGCCGACATGGCCGCAAAAGCACATATGTCGCCGCGCACATTTGCCCGCAGATTCCGCGACGAGGTGGGCACCAGTCCGCTTCGATGGCTCACGGAACAACGGGTGCTGGCCGCGCAGGGATTGCTGGAGTCGAGTGATCACGGCATCGAGGAGATCGCACGGCAGGTGGGATTCGGTTCGGCAACACTGCTGCGTCACCACTTCTCGACTGCTGTGGGCATCACACCCACCGCGTTCCGGACCCGTTTCGGCTGCGTCGGCTGACTCCGGCGTGCCTCTACGATGGGTCCGACCCCCGACCGGAAGCAGCGAAGACGATGACCAGCAACTCAGGCGATTCAGGTGACAACCGTCCAGATCTGAACAAGCATCCGGACAACACCGAAGCGACGCAATCGTTTACGCCCCCGGTCAATCCCTACCCTGAGCAACCGACGTACCCGCCATCGCCGTCCGATCAGTTCGCGCCGTATACCCCGCCGCAGTACGGGGATCCACTTCAGACGCAATACCCCTCCCAGCAATATCCGCCGCAGCCACAGCAGTACCCGACACCCCAATACCCGACGCATCTCAACCCGGCGCAGCAATACCCGGCACCGCAGTATCCCGAGCCCGGGTCTGCGATGGGTGGCCCTCCGGCGGTACGGCTCCAACCCGCCGCGGTCGCAGCAACTCGCGCCCTCGGGGCCGTGGCAATGGTGGGCGCATTGCTGTTCATCGCATACGGCTGGTTGACCTGGGCTTCGTTCGAGCCGAAATACACCGATGCAGCAAAGGGTTCCGTCAACGGCTGGGGCCAGGTGTTCCAGGATGGTTCGCAGCTCATCATGGATCCGGGAACAACCGGGACACCCTTCGCGGCAGTCTTCATCCCGTTCTTGGTACTTCCGGTGGTCATTTTGGCGCTGCTCGTCATGTGCAACATCGGCCGTTTCGGCAACTCGATCGCGATCCTCGTCCTGTCGGCCCTGCACCTGTTCGCGGCACTGGCATTTCTTGCCGTGCCCAGCACGTGCATCATCTTCGACAACGAAGAGGATTCGATCCTGTTCGAAGGGCTGAACAACTTCTCGACAGGGCCCGGCGCCATCCTGGCAACCGTGACGTTGGTGGTCATGATCGGGACGAGCATCGCGGGAATCGTTCTGGGTCGCAAAACGATCAACCCGGAACCTGCTGCACCAGTCGGTTACGGCGGATATCCCGGATTCTGACGCTCACCGGCCGTCGGCGTGCGCTGTCCCGTCATCGACGAGACCAGCTCGCAACAAGAGCCGCCACCGCAGTGTGAGCACCTGCCGGAACTCTCTCAGGCGTCAGACGGCTCCGGCTCATAGGAATCGGCGAATGAGATCCGCGGCAGCGTGGTCGCCGCGTATACCGTCAGCGCCAGGAAAACCACGAAGGTGAGCGCGAAACCGGCTGCCACAACCGCAAATCCGTAATGGACGGCTTGCTCGATGATGCCCTCGCCCGACACCCACAAGGAGGCAAACGCCGAGAGCACGGTACCCAGTAACGCCCAGGCGGCTCCTCTGGCCCGCGGACCCACGGTCGATACAAAGAACAACCGCTCGTAGATGGCGGTCTCGAACTCGTCGACAGCGGCCGCCCGCACCGGATCGTCCCCGGCGACCGTCCGCAACTTCACCGCCAGATCGACGTCCCTGTCGAGGCGCTGCGCCTCGGTCTGCCGATAAAAGACGTACAGGCCCACCCCGATGACCACCGCCAGAACGAAAATCCCTACACCCACTGCCGCCCACGATGTGTCATTCACCTGACACACGTTACAGAAAGCGTCCTATCACGCCAGTGCGCCGAAGGCCGCGGACGACACCGGTGATCATTTGAACTGTGTATGGGTCTGTTCACCGGGTCCGCCGATGCCTACGATAACGCGGTATCAAAAGTGCAAGTTTCGAACTCATAGGAAAATGGGTCAGATGGCCGAGTTGATCGGATTGACCAAGCGCGTTGTCGAAGCACGACTGAACAACACGTCAGTCAAGGCAGTGAGCGGATCGATGATCTCGTACCAGGGACAGGTCGAGTTCAAATCGGCCGGATTCGGTGGCGGATCAGGCGTTCTCGCCGGGCTCAAACAAAAGGCGACCGGCGAGTCGCTGAAGTTGATGGAGTGCACCGGAAACGGCATCGTGCATCTGGCGATCAACGCGCAGTACACGACCGTTCTGCAACTCAACAACGAGACCATCCAGGTCGAGTCACGGCAACTTCTGGCCATGGCGGGCAATTTGCAGACCAATGTCCAATTTGCCGGAATTGGTGGGATGTCCAGCGGTCAAGGACTTTTCACCACCACCGTGACCGGCAGCGGCCAGGTCGCGCTGTTGTCGGCAGGCGGACCGCTGATCCATCTCGAGGTCAACCCCAACCTCCCGTTGGTGGTCGATCCAGACGCATTCGTCTCTGCCAAAGGCCAACTACAACAGTCCTTTGTGACCGACGTCAGCTGGCGTTCAATGATCGGCCAAGACGGCGGGGAGGCCTTTTCGCTGCGTTGGCAGGGTCAGGGTGTCGTGTCCATCCAACCTGCGGAGCGGTGAGCGACATGGTTTTTGAGAAGATCAACTCGAAGGTTGTCAAGGTCGACGTCGGCCAGGCCGGTGGTGTGGTCGCCCGAAAAGGCGCCATGCTCTTCTACACCGGCCAGATCCATTTCTCTCCGCACCAGATCCCCGGGGCAGGCGGGATGCCCGGCCTTGGCGGTATGGGTGCCGTCGCCGGTATGGCAGGCCGGATGATGCGCGGTGAACACGAGGCCACCATGATGGCGCAGGGTCACGGCCAGATCCACTATGGATTCGGCGGGCTGGCAGTGCATGTCATCGACATGCCCCAGGGCGGCACCGTCACCGCCGATGCGTCCAGAACACTGGGCTATACCGCGGGTCTGCAGGCCTCCATCGTATCGATGACGTCCCAGGGCAACGGCAGCGGCGGTGGACGCGGCGGAGGGCTGATGGGAGCGCTCCGCGGAGCTGCGACCGGCGCACTGACCGGCGACGGCATGTTCACCACTCAGCTTCAAGGGATGGGTTCGGTGGTCTTGCTGGCCCACGGTGAGGTGCTGGAGATCCAGGTCGGTGGCCAGTACCCGGTCATCGTCGATCCGCAGGCGTTTGTCGGCACGTTCGGAAATGTTCAGACCCAGCTGAAGTCGACCGCGGGCTGGCGCGATGCCGTCGGACGTGGAGCCGGCGAGGCGATGCAGTTGCTGTGCCAGGGGCAAGGAACTGTGTTCGTACAAGCGTCCGAAGAGAAGCTGTAGGGGAAAAACGATGAGCGACATACTCAATCCGTCAATGCTGCAGGGCGATGACAACATTCCCGGCAACAGCTACGCGTACTACATGCAGATGACCAAGCCCTGGATCATGTCCAAGGGTGCGATGATCGCCTACTACGGGCAGATGCAGTTCCAGGCCCTCATCCAGGGCATGCAGACCACGATGATGCAGCAACTCGCCGGCACCATCAGCGCCCCGCTGTACATGGGCGACTTCATCATTGCCCAGGGACAGGGCACGCTCATCATCGGCGACCGCGGATATGACATCAACTCCTACGACCTCGAAGACGGCAACCTCACGGTGCGGGCCGCGAATCTCCTCGCGTTCGAGCCGGGACTGCAGCTCAACCAGTCGATCGTCCCCGGATACCTCACGCTCATCGGCAGCGGTAAGTTCCTGGCATCGTCGAACGGACCGGTCATGTTCGCCGAACCACCGCTTCGCGTCGACCCCGAAGCACTTGTCGGATGGGCCGACTGCCCCTCCCCCAGCCATCATTACGACCAGAGCTGGGTCACTGGGTTCATGGCCGCGGGCGCGGCCATGATGGGTGCGGCCAGTGGAGAAGAGCAGCAGTTCGACTTCACCGGATCCGGCACGGTCCTGATCCAGTCCAGCGAGAAGGTCATCAACGATCACAATCTGGTGCGAAGCCTGGAAAGTCAGATCCCGGGCCTGTCGTCGGTGGGCCTCACCCGGCTGAACCAGAAGATCCAGTCACAGATGGCTCAGCAACAACAAAGTTACTGAGCCCGAGCAATATTCGGGTACATCCGATGAACGGCCGGGTTCACAGCAGGTAGACCAGCGCGAGCCCGGCCGCACATGCGGCCACAGAGAGAACCAACGAACCGGCAGCGTAGACCATTGCCGCACCACGTCGCTCTTGTTGGAGCAGTTGAACGGTCTCGACACTCGCGGTGCTGAATGTGGTGAAACCACCGCAGAATCCGGTGCCGACGATCGACTGCAGCTCCGTGGCTCCCGCGTGGAACATCACCAACCCGGAGACCACACCGATGATCAGGGAGCCGGTCACGTTGATGACCCCGGTGCCCCACGGGAACGTCACCGAGATCCTGCGCTTGGCCTCCGAATCGACCACAAACCGGAGGACGGCACCCAGCGCCCCTGCCAGCGCCACCCAAAAGATCATCGGTGCCGCACGGTACTGCGGTGAACCGCTGCGGCCGCGGATATCCCGGCCCAGGCCACCAGACCTCCCACGACAACCGTCGTCGCCATATATCCCACTGCCGTACCGAGATTGCCTTCACGAAAGAGCCGCGTCGACTCCAGGGAAAACGCGCTGTAGGTCGTGAAGGTGCCACAGAAACCGGTCCCCAGGAACAACCGCGTGCGCTGACGCCACCCGATATCGGAGCCCATGCGAACCAGCGCCTCCAACACCACACCCAATACGAATGCTCCGGCCAGGTTGATCAGAAACGTGGTCCAAGGCCATCCGGATGGGTCAAAGGGGTACGCCTTCTCGAGCAGGTAGCGGGCTCCGGTACCCAACAGGCCGCCGACGAAGATCGGGACCAGCGCACTGCGGCGCAGATGCAACGGGCGGTCGGACATCTGTACGAATCTACCGCCCGCAAGCGGTACAGGCGATTTCACACGCAAAAGCCCCCCACGGCCGGGGGGATGGCCGTGAGGGGCTTTACGCCAGGCGATGCGGGCTGCGCATCACCTGCGGTCTCGGGTCAGGCGACCTGCGCCTGCCACATCCAGTGCAGTTGCTCGAGTCGTGCGGCAAAACCGATCAGCAGATCCTGGGTGACCGGATCGGCCTTTTCGGTGGCCTCGATACGGGACCGCAGTCCGTCGACAACGGTCTTGATGTTGGCGACGATCGCCTTCACCACATCGACGTCCTTGGTCCAGCCATCGCCGAAACCCTTGGTACCGGCAGTCTTTGCCACGGTCTCGGCCCGACCGTCCGGGCTGACACCGATTGCGGTGGCACGCTCTGCCGCGGCGTCGGTGAAGTCACGCGCAGCCGTGACCAGTTCATCCAGTTCGAGGTGAACCGAACGGAACTGCTGGCCGACGACGTTCCAGTGCGCCTGCTTGGCGATCAGCGACAGGTCGATCATGTCGACAACGGTCTCCTGCAGCGCCTTACCTGCCACAGCCTGCTGGTCTTTGCTCAGTGTGCTGGTGATGGGATTGGTCATTCCGCTACCTCCTGTGCGCGCAAAAATGCGATTGAGTCTGTTGGGTTCAACCCTGGCCGACAGGCGCCTATTCCCCGTTTCGGACGCCCTCTTCGACCCGCTTGCCCAGGTCTGCATCCACGTTCTTCCAGTACTCGAACACGCGCGAGAGAACCGGCTCCCGAACGCCACCGAGCACGTGTCCAACGATGTTGCCCACCAGTCGTTCCCGGGCCTCATCGTCGAGCACCTCGCGATACAGGATTCCCGCCTGCGTGAAGTCACCGTCTTCGGCATGTTCGATGTAGCCGGCACGAATTGCCCGTCCGTCGAACTCCCACAGTCCTTCGTCGCCGGCCGCTTCTGGATCAGCATGCGGTCCGCCGAATGAATTCGGTGCATACACAGGGGTGTTCGGGTCACTGAAGGTGTAGGCCATCGCGCCTTCCTTCGAGTACGTGTTGACCGTGGCGGCCTTCGCCGCGTTCACCGGCAGTTGCGCAAAGTTGGTCCCGATGCGGTGCCGATGAGCGTCGGCGTAGCTGAAGACCCGGCCGAGCAGCATCTTGTCGGGCGAAAAGCCGATTCCCGGAACCACATTCGACGGCCCGAACGACGCCAGCTCGATCTCGGAGAAGAAGTTCTCCGGATTCCGGTTCAGCGTCCACTTGCCGACCTCGATCAGCGGGTAGTCCTTCTGCGACCAGACCTTGGTCAGGTCAAACGGATTGAACCGGTATGCCTCTGCCTCTGCGACCGGCATGACCTGGACCTTCATGGTCCACGTCGGGAACTCGCCACGCTCGATGGCCTCATAGAGATCCTGGCGGTGGTAGTCGGGATCGGTACCGGCAAGTGTGTCGGCTTCGGCCTGGGTCAGGAACTCGATCCCCTGATCGGTCTTGAAGTGGTACTTCACCCAGAAGCGCTCACCTGTGGCGTTCACCCACTGGTAGGTGTGCGAACCGAAGCCGTCCATGTTCCGCCAGCTCTTCGGGATGCCCCGGTCACCCATCAACCAGGTCACCTGATGCGCAGTCTCCGGACGCAATGTCCAGAAATCCCACTGCATGTTGTGGTCACGCAAACCCGAACCGGGCAAGCGCTTTTGACTGCGGATGAAGTCGGGGAACTTGATGGGGTCCTTGATGAAGAAGATCGGCGTGTTGTTGCCGACGAGGTCGTAGTTGCCGTCCTCGGTGTAGAACTTCATCGCGAAGCCGCGCGGGTCGCGCCAGGTGTCAGGACTGCCCTGCTCTCCGGCGACCGTCGAGAAGCGGACCAGCGATTCTGTCTTCTTGCCCGGCTGCAGGAACTTGGCCTTGGTGTACTTCGACACGTCTCCGGTGATCGTCAATTCACCAAATGCACCGCCGCCCTTGGCATGTACAACACGCTCCGGGACCCGCTCGCGGTTGAACTGGGCGAGCTTCTCGATCAGGTAGTGGTCATGGAGCAGGATCGGTCCCTGAGTTCCTGCGGTCAGCGACTCATTGTCGCTCGACACCGGGATCCCAGCATTGGTGGTGGTCCGTGGGGTCATTTATTTACCTCCTGTTGAGTTCGCGCCGAGGGCTGCTCAATGCGTATTGAAAGGTGTTGCAATTCAAGAAGATATGAAGATGTCGGCGCCGACCCCAATGCCCGGCGACAGGGGGTTCGAGAATTTACTCCGACTCAGGCCTTGCCTGGCATTGCGAGCACAGGCCCCAGAACGTCACTTCGGCCTCGTCGATCATGAAACCGTTGTCGACATTTGGCTGCAGGCACGGCGCCATCCCCACCACACAATCGACGTCGCGGACATCGCCGCAACTCCGACACACGAGATGATGATGGTTGTCGCCGGTCCGGCTCTCGTACCGAACGGAAGAACCGGCCGGTTCGATGCGGCGCAGCAGTCCCCGTTCGGAACAGACCCGCAGCACGTCGTACACGGTCTGCGTGGACACGCCCCCGAGTTGCTCACGGACGCGGGCAGCAACGAAGTCGGCCGTGGAATGCGGATGGGTCTCCAACAGCCCGAGCACAGCCACGCGTGGCGCTGTCACCCGAAGACCCACCGCACGCAGCTGTTGCTGCGGATCGCTGGGGGGCTGCTGGAAACTCATGACACTGACCATACCGCCTTTTCTGGAATGAGTCCAGATAATCTCCGAAATCTCTCCGGAAATCTCGAATCGGCAGCTAGCGGGCCCAGAACGTGTCTATGAGCCTGATTGGAAGACCGGTAAACGGGGAACAACTCCGTGGTGACCACCTCATCGAACGACCCCACCGAAAACTCACCCAGCGAGACCGAAGACCGCGGGCAACCGGACAGCACCATCTCGCTGACCGATGCCGTCCGACCAGACGGGGCGCGTCCGATCGCACGCGCACTGCTGGCAGTCGAGAATGTAAAAGCCGTCGATGGACCGGCGAACGCGCTCGCCGGACTCCTTCACGCCAAATTTCCTCCGGCAGCCCTGACATTCCTGCGCGGGCAGTGGCTGGGGCATCCGCTTCACCCCATCCTCGTGACCGTCCCCATCGGTGCCTGGATGGCCGTGCCGCTGCTCGATGCGACCGGCCAACGCGCCGCCGCCCAGCGCCTGGTCGCATTCGGGCTCATGGCCGCTGTTCCCGCAGGCGTCACCGGCCTCGTCGAATACACCACGCTCGACACACCTCAACGCCGTGTCGCGGTATTCCACATGGCGACGAACACGATCGGCCTGGCCTGCTTCGCCCGATCCTGGCGAAAGCGTCGGCGCGGCAACGCAGTACGCGGATCGATCTGGTCGATGGCGGGACTTGCCGTCTCCGGTGTCTCGGGTGCGCTGGGTGGGCACCTCTCGTACGCCCAGAGCGCAGGGGTGTTGCGGGAACGGTCGGGCGAACGACCACCCACCTGAAATCAGCGCAGAAGTGCTTCGCCCGAATCGGACTGGACAGACGCAACGACGAGTTTCTCGAGCATTCGCGTCAACTTGGCGACATCTCTGTCACCGACGGAGTCCGAGAACTCCTTGATTGTGGGTTCGGTCAAGCTGTTCCAGTCGGCGAGGGCAGCGGTGCCCCGAGCCGACACGAGGATCAAAACCTTCCGTCGGTCGTTCGCGTCCGCGCGACGCAATACCAGGTTGGACGACACGAGCTTGTCGATGATCTTGGTCAACGTCGGAGCAGGCATACCCACGTGATCGGCGATGGCAGTCATCGGCGAACCGGCGGTATCGGCAACAAAGTTCAGGATCCGCCATTGGTCCACTGTCGAACCGCACTGCGCAAGGGCAACTTCGAGCCGTCGGGCCAACTCACGTTCGGCGAGCGTCAGCAAGCGGAAGAACCCCAGGGTTCCACCGGTTCCGCCCAGGGATGACTCCGCCATGCATAGAGACTCTAGACCAGATCATTCGAAACGCCGATGTAGCAATCAGCGCTTACAGTGCACTCGTGAACATTGGCGATGCGAGCCACCCCACCCCTATCCAGGAGGAGCGGCTCCATCTGATCGCGCGTCGCGATGGTGTGCTCAACATTGCATTGGTGATCCCGTTACAGGGACCGGCGGGGCTGTTCGGCCCATCCTGTGAGGCGTGCGCCCAACTCGCGGTGGAGGAGGCCAACGCCACCGACGGGGTGATGGGCCGTGAAGTTCGACTGATCGCTGTCGACGGCGGCCAGGCACCGCGCCGTGTCGCCGATGAGGTCGGCGCGTTGATCAACGCTTCGGCCATCGACGCCGTCACCGGGTGGCACATCTCTGCCGTCAGGGAGGTGCTCGCGCCGCGGATCGGGGCACGTATCCCCTATGTTTACACCGCACTCTATGAAGGCGGCGAGCACCGACCCGGCGTATTCCTGACCGGGGAAACGCCGGATCGCCAACTCTGGCCTTCCTTGCGATGGTTCGACCGCAACGCCGGCATCCGACGTTGGGCCATCGTGGGCAACGACTACATCTGGCCCCGAATGTCATCACGATCGGCCACCAAGTTCCTACGGGCCGAGGGTGGCATCGTCTGCGACGAGATGTTTGTTCCGCTGGGAACCACCGAATTCGGGTCGGTACTCCGTCGACTCGAGAGCAGCGGGTGCGAAGGGGTCCTGATGCTGTTGATCGGCGACGACGCGGTTGCGTTCAACCGGCAGTTCGCGGCCGCGGGATTCGACCGAGACCTGATCCGCTTCAGCTCGCTGATAGACGAGAATGTCCTACTCGCTTCCGGTCCCGAGAACTCCCGCGGACTGATGACCGCCGCAGGATTTTTCGACGATCTGTCCACCGCTTCGAGCCTGGACTTCTCTGCCCAGTACTTCCATCGCTTCGGGTCCGGCGCACCGGTGCTCAACAGTCTCGGCGAATCCTGTTACGAAGGCATCCGATTGATCGTCGAACTCATGAGACGGTCCGGATCGACCCAGGTGAACCCGATGCGCGCAATCGCGGAGGGACTGACCTACGAAAGTCCCCGTGGCAAGGTGGAGATCCGTGACGGACATCTGACCCATTCCGTGTTCCTGGCTGCCGCCGACGGACTCCAATGGGATGTCTTGCACGAGTTGTAATCCTGACGTCCCGGGAGTCCCGTTCGTCACCTCGCCCAACGAGTTAACCGATCATTTACACAAAGACCCACTATTGTCACGTTCACTTTGAAATAGTTTCTATAGAAAATATTTCAAGAGAAAGTGAATCCGTTGGCGACCTACACCTACCGCTGCCCCGAGTGCGGGGAGTTCGATCTAGCACTCCCAATAGGCTCTGCGAACCGAACCACCGAGTGCCTCACGTGCTGCCAGACGTCCACGCGCGTCTACTCCGGGCCGGCACTCCACGGGAGTGCGTCACCGCTGCGCCTGGTTCGCGAACTCAGCGAAGCCAGCTCCTCTGAACCCACCATCACCCGTCACGTCCCGGAAGCCGCGCGCGCCCGGCCGGCAGGGACCACAAACCCCCGCCACGCGCTCCTTCCACGGCCCTGACCAACCCCGGTCGTACCGAGCAACATCCCACGAATCAGGAGAATCACGTGCCCGAAGTCCTCTTCGATGTTGACCAGGCCAAACTCATGAAAGATCAAATGGTGCCTGGCCATAACCGCTGGCACCCCGATATCCCGGCGGTCGCGACCGTCCGTCCCGGTGCAGAGTTCCGCCTTGAATGCCGCGACTGGACCGACAACCAGATCGGCAACAACGATTCGGCCGACGATGTCCGCGATGTCGACCTGAGCAAGGTCCACATGCTCAGCGGTCCGATCGCGGTCGAAGGCGCCGAGCCGGGCGACCTCCTCGTGGTGGACATCCTCGACATCGGACCGGTGGCACAGGCTGCGGGTCCCGGATCGGGTGAAGGATGGGGTTACACAGGCGTCTTCGCGAAGAAGAACGGCGGCGGTTTTCTGACCGACCACTATCCGGATGCACTCAAGGCGGTGTGGGATTTTCACGGCCAGAAGGCGACGTCCCGACACATACCTGGCGTCGAATACACGGGTATAACCCATCCCGGACTGTTCGGCACCGCACCGTCGGCAAAGATGCTATCTCGCTGGAATATCCGTGAGCAGGCCTTGATCGACACCGACCCCCACCGTGTGCCGGCGCTGGCGCTCCCACCCCTGGCGAAGAACGCGGTCACCGGACTGGCCACCGGAGAGGTTGCCACCCGAATTGCCGAGGAGGGCGCGCGGACCGTTCCCCCACGCGAGAACGGCGGCAACCAGGACATCAAGAACTTCAGCCGCGGCTCAAGGGTGTTCTATCCGGTTCACGTACAGGGTGCTTTGTTCTCGGGCGGCGACCTCCACTTCAGCCAGGGGGACGGTGAGATCACATTCTGTGGCGCCGTGGAGATGGGTGGGTTCGTCGATGTACGGGTGGATCTGATCAAGGGTGGCATGGAGACCTATGGGGTGACCACCAACCCGATCTTCCTGCCCGGCAACGTCGAACCGCGTTACAGCGAGTTCCTCTCCTTTGTCGGAATCTCGGTTGACCATGAAACCGACACCAACTATTACCTCGACAGCACCTTGGCATATCGCAATGCGTGCCTCAACGCCATCGAGTACCTCAAGAAGTTCGGATACACGGGTGAGCAGGCATATCTGCTCCTCGGTTCTGCACCGATCGAGGGGCGTCTGAGCGGCGTCGTCGACACCCCTAACTCGTGCTGCACGCTCTACCTGCCGACCGCCATCTTCGATTTCGAAATCAGGCCTTCGCCGGCCGGGCCAGTGAGTGTGGACAGAGGTCAATGCGCGACGAGTTCCTCTGCCCTGTAATCATTTTCAACAACCCATCCAACCTTCCAAGCAGAGAGAACCAATGATGAGCGAAACCGAAGTGCACATCTTCGAACTCGGAGATTTCACCACCCAGCACGGCGCCACCCTGCGTGGCGCACAACTGGCGTACACCACCTACGGTGAGCTCAACGCCGACAAGTCGAATGCCATCGTCTACCCGACGTGGTACTCCGGCCGACACTGGGACAACGAGTGGTTGCTCGGCCCAGGCCGAGCGCTCGACCCTGCGAACTACTTCATCATCATCCCGAACATGATCGGCAACGGCCTCTCGACGTCCCCGAGCAACACCGAGGGAGCCTATGCCGGACCACGGTTCCCCGACATCACCTTCTACGATCAGGTCCGTGCTCAACACGCGCTCGTCACCGAGCAGTTCGGTATCGAGAAACTCGCGCTGGTCACCGGGTGGTCGATGGGTGCGGGGCAGACCTACCAGTGGGGCGTGAGTTATCCCGAGATGGTCGAACGCATCGCACCGTTCTGTGGATCCCCGCGGACGGCCCCCCATAACCAGGTATTCCTCGACAGTATCGCCGCCGCACTGAAGGCGGACGCCAAGTTTGCGAACGGATGGTACGGCGACGACCTTCCGATCGTCGGACTCCGTGCGTTCGCGAGAGTCTATGCGGGGTGGGGTTTCTCGCAGGCGTTCTATTGGCACAAAGAGTACGAGAAACTCGGCTACACGTCACTGGAAGACTTCGTGGTCGGCTTCTGGGAGGGCTTCTTCCTCGATGGACGTGACCCGAACAACCTGTTGACGATGATCTGGACTTGGCGCAACGGAGATGTCGGTCTCACACCCGGATTCAACGGTGACACCGAGGCGGCGTTGGGGTCCATCCGGGCGACGTCCATCGTGATCCCCGCCGAAAAGGATCTCTACTTCCCGCCGGAGGACGAGGCCTGGGCCGTGAGTCACATGAGAAACGCGGAACTCCGCATCATGCCCGGGATCTGGGGTCACTTTGCCGGTGGTGGCAAAAATCCCGAAGACATCGACTTCATCGATGCCGCACTCCTTGAGTTGCTCGCCAAACCGGGTGGCCTGAGCTGACTTTCATCCATCGGTCGGGTGGGTTTTCCCGAACCCACCCGACTGTCCCGGTCATACCCAGTCCACCTTTATGTCAGGACCTCCATGAAGTTCACACTCCCCCATGAGATCAGCGCATCGATAGTCGCTTTTGCAACGGTCTTTCTCACTATGAGTCCGCTATTCATGCCCACCTGGGCCATCTTCATCACGTGGGCCGGGATCTTCTTGCTCGGCGGTCCGTCGCGTGAGAACGCGACGAGGATGGTCATCGCCACCACCGCGGGCACCGCCTTCGGCGTTGTCGCCCTCTACGTGAACAACACCATCAGCCCACATATCGGCGGCGGAACATTCGGTAAGACACTTGCGCTCGCCATCATCATCTTCGTGGTGAACGCGTCGCTGCTCACGCTCGGACGCCTTCCGCTCTTCAGCCTGATTCCGGGCATGTTTTTCGGATTCGCGTCGGTGACCGCAACCTACCTCGGCGGTTTCGGCTTCGACCCCGGAAATCTGGGTGCCGCTGCCGTCAGCTCCGCCGCGATGAGCGCGCTCGGTCCGCTCGCGGCGTACCTCGGTGTGCGACTCATGAATGTGAAAGCCACACGTCTCGACGCTGCCGAACCCAGCCCGGCGACCTGACGGTCTCGGTGCCCGTCACCCGCTGCCGGCATCCCCGGTGGCGGGATGCCGGTCGTTGATCCGGATATTGACCTCAAGTCGGACATCGCCACCAGCGGCGTCGGTGAGCACCTAAGCTGGAAACATCCGACTGGGCTGGGAGGCCATGATGTCGAACTTCTCACTGCGTGCTGCAGTACGTCTGATTGCGAGCGCCGCACTGATCACGGCAACGATATCCGTGGTGGGAGCCCCGGCGGCACAGGCCGCGGCGACCTGTCCAGGCGCCGGGCAAGCGCCGGTACTGGTCGCCCAGGTCCCCGGTGCCGCACTCGAGGGACTCACCGTCGATCCCGCCGGTCGCCTCTACACCACAGATCTGATCAGCGGCCGCCTGTTCCGCATAGATCGCCCGGGAGCCGGTGCCGTACCGGTGGCGACCGTCCCCAACGGCGGCGGTGGAGCCCTGGCCTGGACCCCGGACGGCACGCTTCTGGTCGGCTATGGCGCCGACGTACGGGTTCTTGTCGGCGATGTGTTGCGCGCAGCCTCCATCGCGAAGTTCTCGCCCTCCACCGGACAATTGACGCCGTTTGTCACCGGGCTGAGCGCGGCGAACGGTTTGGCCGTGGCGGGCAACGGGACCATCTACGCCACCAACGATTTCGGCGCACTGATCGGGCGGGTGTTCCCCAACGGAGCCGTGCAGCCGGATTGGGCCAGCCTGCCGAGCGCCAACGGTGCGGTACTCGGCAACGATGACGGATACCTCTACGTCTCACGCACATTCGTCAATCCGGGTGTCAGCCGGATCCCGGTCAACAACCCCGGCGCACCACAGTCTTTGGTCACCTTCGGCGGCGCCGATGTGATCGTGGCGGCAGATGGTCTGACGCTGGACTCCCAGAACCGGCCGATCGTGCCCACCGACATCAGTGGCGAGATCTTGCGGGTCGACGGACCGAACAGGTTCTGCGCCCTGGCATCCGGACTACCGGCGTCGAGCGTGGTCTCCTACGGCCGTGGCGACTCCGGGTTTTCGAACGGACGGCTCTTCAGGGCCGGCTTCGACGGCAACATCTACGAGATCCCCGGCGCCTTCGATCCCAACGCGAGCACCGCAGCGCCGTAACTCCGGACCACCCCGATTGCGCCGTGATCGTGCCGGGGCACGGTCAACGGAGTTGTTGATCGATGGCGGCTCGGGCTGATTCCAGCAGGGCGGTTCGATCCGGCACGTCCACATCCGGGGCCGGTCGGCGATCGATGACGGGTGCATCGGGTGCCTGGTCAGCGGCGGCGTGCAGCAACATCGAGCACTCGTGGTCGCCGAGTTCGTCGAGCAGATCGGCGAGATTGCGCAATGCGGCCCAGAGGTGCGTCCAATTGCCGGTGCCCGCAAAGTAGTCGATCACCTCGCGGTATCCACCAAGTGCTTCTCGAATGCGACCGCTACGGGACCGCACGGTCAGCAATCCGACGGTGGCCACGCCGATCAGGAACGTGGCACCGGTGGCCCGGGCCAGTTCGATCGTGCGGAGGTAGTGCCCTTCGGCGATCAGGCCGTTGCCTGCGAAGTTCTCGATCTCGCCGTCCACGTACTCGTTCCAGGCAATCATCGAGGGGAAGTTCGCGCCGGCGCGGCCTCGACTGTTCAAAGTCCGGGCCGCCTCGATGTCTCCCGAATAGACCGCCGCGAGCGCCGCGATTCCCAGCGGCTCAGCAGGCCGCGGTGTCACTTTTTCTGCGGCCAGGCAGTATTCGAGAACCTCCGGGTAGTCGCCACGCGCCAGCGCCGTCACCGACAGGGTGGCCAGGCACGTCCAGGTCTCGGATGAATGTGTGGCACAGCTCAGCCCGATGCGTGAAAGCTCCTCGGCGCGTGCGTGATCCCCGCTGTGGTACGCCGCCTCAGCGGCCACACCGAAGGTGAACGTCGCCCCGGGGTGCGTGAGCAGGCCCGGATCGGCGGCCAATTCCTGGGCCCACCCGCGCAACTCGATGAGGTCGCGATACGAGATCGCGTCGAAGAGTGAGTTGATCATCGATACCGCCGCGTCCATCGACCCATGACTCCGGGCCAGTCGCCATGCGGCTCGCACATTGCCCAGCTCACGGCGCAGATCCGCATCCGCCTCCGGTTCGCGATCGGTCATCATGGCCGCGCCGATGTCTCGAGAGCGTTCGATTGCCCAGTCCAGCAACAAGTTCTCCGCCGACACTCTTTCGTTCGCAGCGACCAGCCGATCGCCGCCGAAGGTACGAATCGTCTCCAGGATCCGGTATCGGGCGGTGCCTCCGGAGACGTCGACGATGATCATCGAGGCATCGACAAGCCGAGCCAGAATCGCGCCAGGGTCGCCAGGTATGTCCAGGTCTGCCGAGAGTCGTTCCGCTGCCGCCAGGTCGATGCCGTCGGCAAAGACCGTCAGGTGCCGGAACAGTCGTTGTTCATCGGGATCGAGCAGGTCATACGACCACTCGATCGTCGAACGCAGGGTGCGATGCCGCAGGTCTCCGGTCGGGCGTCCGCCACCGAGCAGGTCCAGCGAGCGGTCCAGCCGGTCACGCAGGTCCGTCAGCGTGAAGGTCGACAACCGTCCCGCGGCCAACTCGATGGCCAGCGGTATCCCGTCGAGTCGGCTGACGATCTCGCCGACAGTGTCCAATTGACGGGCCGTCGGTTCAAGATCCGGGTGGACACGGCGACCGCGTTCGACGAACAACTCCACCGACGGAGCCGTGGAACCGTCGTGATCACCGGTGGGCAGGGGTAGGGGCCACAGGCGCCACGCGAGTTCTATCGGAAGTCCCAGTGATTCACGGGACGTCGCGAAGATGGTCAGGCGAGGGCAGGCATCGAGGAGGCTTACGACCACATCGCGGGCCGCGTCGAGCAGGTGTTCACAGTTGTCCACCAGCACCATCTGCTCGCGATCGCCGAGCACCGCGGCACATGCACTGACCACATCTCCTCGAATCACGTTGACGTTCAACGCCGCCGCCAGCGCGTGCGGGACGGCTGCAGGGTCGGTCAGCGGCGCAAGCAGCAGGACCGTCACCTCCGGCGCACTGCGAGCGATCTCCAGCGCAATACTCGTCTTCCCCACACCCCCGGGACCGACCAGTGTGACAAGCCGTTCCTTTTTGAGCAGTTCCCGCAACTCGGCGACCTGCTGATCACGGCCGATCAGTCGCGTCCGCGGCAATCGGGGGCTCGTCGACATCACCGTGGACGGTCCCGCGGCGCCTCCGGCGATCTCACGTTCGAGCGTCGACAACGCCGGCGACGGATCCAGGCCCATCTCGTCGGCCAACCGGGCACGGAATCGTCGTCCGACCGAAAGTGCCTCCGACGACTCGCCGGTGGCCGCCAGGGCACGCATCGCCAGCAACACCGCAGGCTCCCGCAGCGGATCGGTGGCCAGCCAGGAGGTGGCCAGTCCCACGGTCTGCCCTGCGGCTCCGGCTTCGATCGCACAGTGGATCAGGGTGTCGGTCACCTCGCGGTGCAACTGACTGCATTCCTCGACCGCGACTGCGATATCCGTGATGTCGGTCAGATCGGTGAGCAGTGGTCCACGCCAGAGGTCGTCTGCCTTCCGCAACAGATCCAGGGCCCCGGCCGGGTCGCGATCCATTCGACTTCTGGCCTGCGACAACAGCTGTCGCGCGTGCGAAACATCCAGCTCCTCCGATGACAGATCGAGGCGATAGCCGGCGGCGATAGCCTGTAGCCGCGCCGACGCCGGACCGAGATGTCCCCGCAGTCGCGAAATGTGCGCCTGAAGCGCCGATCGTCCCGACGCCGGCGCCTCCGATGACCACAGCGCGTCCACCAACTGACCGACCGGCACCGTCCTGCCCGCTGCAAACGCGAGCATCGCGAGAACCGCCCGGCGTTTCGGACCTTTCACATCCACGGCCGCGCCATCGACAACGAGTCGGAGCGGCCCGAGAACCTCCACCCGGACCGGTGGCGACATCGCATCGCCGACCATCGCCCACCTCCTGTCAGTGCCGTGCCTGCCGCTGTCAGCGGCGTGTCTGCCACCGCATCGACGCTGTTCAGTGTGACCGGTTGAACCGGTCCACCGCATCAGTTACTCACTTGAAGGAGCAGTTGAGATGGATGAAAACAAGATCATGGAGTTTCTCGGCCGGGTCGTCACCGACATGGGCGCTGCCGGCGCCGCCGGTTCGATCACCGTTGGCAACCGCCTCGGTCTCTACCGTGCCCTCGCACAGGGCCCGGCCACTGCAGAAGCATTCGCACAGCGGACCGGCTACGACGAGCGGTACCTCACGGAGTGGTTGCGCGGTCAGGCCGCCGGCGGATACGTGGGGTACGAGCCGTCCACCGGCGAGTTCTCGATGACCGACGAGCAGGCATTCTGCCTCGCCGACCCGAACGGACCGAACGTATCAGCGGCATTTGTGGGCGTTCTCGGCTACTTGCGAGCCGAACCTGCCATCACCGAAGCATTTCGCACCGGTGCGGGTGTCGGTTGGCACGAGCACGATCACAGCGTGTTCACCGGTATCGACGCCTTCTATCGTCCCGGCTATGCCGCCGAGCTGATCCCGAATTGGATTCCCGCCCTCGACGGGGTGGAAGCGAAACTCACTGCGGGAGCATCGATCGCCGATATCGGTTGCGGTCTCGGTTCGTCATCGGTCTTGATGGCGCAGTCGTTTCCGCACAGCACATTCGTCGGTGTGGACTACCACGACGAGTCCATCGATCTCGCGCGCAAGCACGCCGCCGATGCCGGGGTTGGAGATCGTGCCACGTTTGAAGTCGGCACAGCACAGGACTTTTCGGGTCGCGACTACGATCTGATCACGATGTTCGACTGCCTACACGACATGGGCGATCCACTGGGTGCGGCCCGGCAGGTTCGCAAGGCCATCGCAGCCGACGGCACGTGGCTCCTGGTCGAACCGATCACGGCCGAGAAGGTCGAGGACACATTCAATCCGGTTGGGCGCCTTTACTACAGCGGATCGACGTTCCTCTGCGTCCCCAACGCCCTGTCCCAAACGGGTGGTTACGCACTCGGCGCGCAGGCTCCCGAATCGGCACTACGTCAGATCGTGGGCGAGGCCGGATTCACCAGGTTCCGGTTGGCCGCGCAGACCGCATTCAACAACGTCTACGAAATCCGTCCCTGACCCGTTCCATCACCGAGACCCCACCCACCCAGAGAGGCCGACATGGACATCCCGGTTGTCGCAGGCGCCGTCGCCACCGCGGTGTTCGCCTTCAGCACACTGCCGATGTTGACCAAGGCATGGCGCACCAAGGACGTGAACTCCTACAGTCCCGGCAACATCGCCCTGGCCAACATCGGCAATCTGATCTATCTCGTCTACGTCCTGCACCTCCCACTCGGACCGGTTCTGGTGCTGCACCTGTTCCACACGTTGAGCACCGGACTCATGCTGTTCTGGTACGTGCGGTACGTGGTGCTGCCGGGAGCCGGCGCCCGCCCCGCGGGCTCCGATCACGTCGACGACACCGTGCTGCCAACCGTGCGACGACGGTGAAAGGTCTCGCGTGAACATCCGAAAGCGTGGGAGTTTGCAGGTCTGACGGATATAGGGTGACCTCAACCAGTCGAGAAGGGGCTCTGCGGTGGCGGCAAAAACAGGCTCTGGGTTGGTCCTCGCGGTATTGGCATCAGGGCAGTTCCTGATGACACTCGACAGTTCGGTCATGAACGTCTCGATGGCAACGGTGGCGGACGACATCGGTACCACGATCACCGGAATCCAGACAGCGATCACGATGTACACGCTTGTGATGGCGAGTCTGATGATCACCGGCAGCAAGATCGGGACCATGCTCGGACGGCGCCGCGCTTTCGCGATCGGGCTGATCATCTACGGCGTCGGATCGACGATCACCGCCCTGGCCCCGAACCTGCCGGTGCTGCTCATCGGGTGGTCTCTGCTCGAGGGCATCGGCGCGGCGCTCATCATGCCTGCAATCGTCGCCTTGGTGGCCGCCAACTTCCCGCCCGACGGTCGCGCAGGCGCATACGGGTTGGTGGCGGCGGCCGGCGCAATGGCCGTCGCGGTGGGACCGCTGCTCGGCGGCGCGGTCACGACATTCGCCTCATGGCGTTACGTCTTCGTCGGCGAGGTCGTGATCGTTGTCGCAATCCTGTTGGTATTGCGCAAGATCAACGACGTACCACCGGTCAGCATCCGGCTCGACGTCGTCGGGTCCGTGCTGTCCGTCGCGGGCCTGGGCATGTTCGTCTACGGCGTCCTGCGCTCGAGCGAATGGGGTTGGGTGCAGGCCAAGCCGGGCGGCACCGAACTCGCCGGACTGTCGCCGGTGATCTGGCTGCTCCTGGGCGGCCTGCTCGTCCTCTACGGCTTCCTGCGCTGGGAGACCCATCTCGCCGAGACCGATGGCGAACCACTGATCGATCCGGCTATGCTCCGCAATCGGCAACTCACCGGCGGGTTGTCGATGTTCTTCGCGCAGTTCCTCGTCCAGGCCGGCGTGTTCTTCGCGGTCCCACTGTTCCTGTCGGTGGTTCTCGAATTGAGTGCTCTGCAGACCGGCGTCCGCATCTTGCCGCTGTCGATCGCTTTGATAATCGCCGCCATCGGGATACCGAAGATCTGGCCGAAGGCGAACCCACGCCGGGTCATCCGGATCGGATTGACGTCGATGATCATCGGCATCGGAATCCTCGTTGCCGGAATGGATCCCGGGGCCAATGCCGCCGTCGTCATGATCCCGATGCTCTTCATGGGATTCGGGCTGGGCTCACTGTCCTCGCAGTTGGGCGCGGTGACGGTATCCGCGGTTCCCGATTCGCAGAGCGCCGAGGTCGGCGGCCTTCAGAACACCGCAACCAATCTCGGCGCATCGCTCGGTACCGCACTGATCGGCTCGATCCTCATCGCCACGCTCACCACGTCCGCCATTTCGGGCCTCGAGGACAACCCCGACGTCCCCGCGTCCGTCGCGCAACAGGCGTCAACCGAACTCGCGTCCGGAGTGCCGTTCGTGTCCAACACCCAACTCCAGGAATCGTTGGCGAAGGCAGGCGTGCCCGCAGACACGGCCTCTGCGGTGATCGACGTGAACTCCGATGCCCGTCTCGCGGCGTTGCGGGCGGCGTTTGCACTGGCCGCCCTACTCGCCGTCGCCGCACTCTTCGCGACCGGCCGGATCCCGCGAACACCGGCGGGCACGCCGGTGGCGGCAGTGGAGACGACGAACCAGCCGTGACGATCAGGGCCACGCCGTCCGCGACGGCCCTGATCGTCGCGCACTAGACCACCAGACCGAGCAGCAGGACCACGATCAAACCGGAGACCGAGAGAACGGTTTCCATGATCGACCAGGTCTTGATGGTCTGGCCGACGGACATCCCGAAGTATTCCTTGACCAGCCAGAAGCCGGCGTCGTTGACGTGCGAGAAGAACACCGAACCGGCGCCGATGGCCAGCACCACCAGGGAGAGTTCGCCACCGCTGAGTCCGTCGAGGAGTCCAAGGATCAGCGACGACGCGGTGATGGTCGCGATGGTCGCCGAACCGGTCGCCAACCTGATCAGTGCGGCAAGGACCCAGGCCAGCAGGATGACCGAGATGTTGGCCTCTTTGGCCCAGTCGGCCAGGAGTGTGCCGATGCCACTGTCGACGAGCACCTGTTTGAATCCGCCACCCGCAGAGACGATCAGCAGGATGCCGGCGATGGCCGGAAGCGCTGCGCCCGTGCACTTCGCGATGGTGTCGCGATCCATGCCGGAACCCCGGCCGAGGGTGAACATCGCAACCACCACGGCGATCAGCAACGCGATGACCGGCGTGCCCATCACGTCGAGTACCTGCCGAACGATCTGGTCGTCGTTCTCGATGAAGATCTCGGCAATCGCCTTGCCCAGCATCAGGACAACCGGGAGCAGCACGCTGAAGATGGTGATGCCGAAGGACGGCCGTTTGGTGGTTTCACCATCGGACGGGTCGGCGTCGAACGTGGTCGGGACCGGCAGCACAACCCAGCGGCCTGCCAGTTTTCCGAAGAGCGGTCCGGCGACGATGATCGTCGGGACAGCGACCGCAACACCCAGGGCGAGCGTGGTGCCCAGGTCGGCACCGATGACATCGATGGCGACCAGCGGACCCGGATGCGGCGGAACAAAACCGTGCATCGCCGACAGACCGGCCAATGCCGGGATGCCGACGGTGACCAGCGACAGTCCGGAACGTCGCGCGACGAGGTAGATGACCGGCATCAGCAGGACCAGGCCGATCTCGAAGAACATCGGCAGGCCGATGATCGCGCCGACCAGCGCCATCGCCCACGGCAGCATGCGCGGTGAGGCATGTCCGACGATCGTGTCCACGATCTCGTCCGCGCCACCGGAATCGGCGAGCAGCTTGGCGAACATCGCGCCGAGTGCGATCAGGATGCCGACGCCGGCGGCCGTGGATCCGAATCCTTTGGTGAATGAGTCGAGCACGTCCGGAATCGCTTCACCGGCAACAATTCCCACGGTGAGGCCACCGCCGACCAGTGCGAGGAAGGGATGGAACTTCGCGACGGTGATGAGGACGACGATCACCGCGATACCGGCCAGCGCCGCCAGGATCAGTTGCCATCCGGGCGCTACGGGTTCAGGCAACTCCGTATCGGCTGCCAGCACAGCCACAGATGCGGCGTTCATCAGTTCTCCTCCGTGATGCTCGGGTCGGCGCCTGCGGCGGCGACATAGGCCTCGACGATCTCGTCGATGGTCTGGTCGATATTGATCTCGTAACCGTGCTCATCGGCCCCGAGGGGCTCGAGGGTCTCGAACTGTGAGGCGAGCAGGGACGGCGGCATGAAATGTCCGGGCCGGCTGGCCTGCCGTCGTCCGATCACCTCGGGCGTGCCGGACAAGTGCACGAATCGCACCGTCGGGCAGTGCGCACGGAGTTGGTCGCGGTATTTGTGCTTGAGAGCCGAACAGCTCATCACGCCCCCATTGCCGTGCTCGGCGAGCCATCCACCGATCGTCTCGAGCCAGGGATACCTGTCGGCGTCGTCGAGCGGGTGGCCTGCCGACATCTTCGCGATGTTGGCAGCCGGGTGAAAGTCGTCGGCGTCGGCAAACGGGACGCGGAGCCGTTGCGCGAGTGCGGCGCCGACCGTCGACTTGCCCGAACCCGACACCCCCATCACAACCAGAGCTGATCGCATGCCTTCTCCTCGCCACGTACTGCTGACCTACCGCAGATCACTTCAATAGTCATACTTTTGCAAGCGTGTCCGTCATAAAACCATTTCTTTGGTACACGAGCAAGCGAATGAGAAGATAATTGCGTGGCATCTGACACAACCGCGGGTGAATTGCACAGCAGTGTTGTGACCGATCTCGGAATTCGGATCGTGTCCGACGACCACTCCGCCGGAGATGTGCTGACACTCGACGGCGTCGGCAAGCACTACGGGGTGTCGCGGACGGTCGCACGCGAGGCCATCCGAGTGCTGGAATCCATGGGCATGGTGGCCTCCCGCCGCAGGGTGGGGATCACCGTTCAGCCCAAAGAGATGTGGAACGTCTTCGACCCACAACTGATCCGCTGGCGCCTCGACGCCGGCGAGCGAACAGAGTTCCTGCTGACGCTCTCAGAATTGCGCCGCGGGTTCGAACCGATCGCCGCGGCGCTCGCCGCCGAGCGCGCCGACGAGCATCAGTGCCGCATCTTGGCGGCCGCGGTGTCGGACATGGTGGTGCACGGACGCTCCGGCGACCTCGACCAATATCTACTCGCGGACATGATCTTTCATCGCACCCTGCTCGAGGCAAGCGGCAATGAGATGTTCCGGGCGCTCAGCGATGTGGTCAATGAGGTCCTCACGGGACGGACCCATCACGGCATGATGCCCACGCGCCCCAACCCCGCCGCGATCGACCTCCACGATCAGGTGGCGCGGGCTGTTCGGCTCCGGGATCCGGCAGACGCGGAACGGGCCATGCGCGAGATCATCGTCGAGGCCGCGGCCGCCGTTTCCGACCCGGACAGCGCTCAGTAACGGTTCCCGGGCCGGAAGATCTGCGACGGCTTCATCCGCTGCGACGACGGCAACCACTCATTGACACCCCGGCGCAACGCGAACAGCGCAGAGAACAGCAGCAGCACGAATTGCAGCCATCCGATGATCCGAATCGCCGCAGGCACCGACGGGTAGTCGAAGAGCAGGTCAATGCCCATCGGGATGCACAGGAGCATCACCAGAGCCATCGTCACGTAGATGTTGCGCGCACCGCGACTGCGGCGACGACCGACCGCGACCAGCAGCGGGTACTGGACGGCCAGCAGGACGAGGGTGGTGATCAGCATCGCAGGCGGAAAGAACCCGGCAATCGAATCGATCTGGTCAGCCGGTGCGGCGTTGCTGGGGTCGTCCCGGACACCCTCGTGAAGACGGTCTTTCAACAGATCGGTGGTCGAACCCAGATTCGCGAACCCGTAGATCACACCGATCAACGCCGCTGCTGCGGCACCTAGCCACAACAACCAGGCGTGGTACAACGACGCCGGTGGTGGGGTGTCGTCTTCGAGGTCGGCGTGGTCCTTGTCCTTGGATGTCCGGCCCTGCGCGATCCTGGCCATGTCGGCCGCGTCGAGTTCCGCCAGCGACGGCATCCCTTCCAGATCAGGCGGCACGATCACCGAGTCGTCCGGCCCGGCCTCTGATTTCTCGAGGTTCGGGCGGTCGCGCTTCGGTTCGGTCGGCTGATCGCCTGGGTCCTGCGTCACACTGTCGATTGTTGCACTCGCGAAGTCCTGCCCCTCCGCAGGCCATGTCCACAAAATGAAGCGAATTTGGTTTCACGGGAAACAACGAGGCCAGGCGGCGATCAGCCGATCTTCAGCATCCGGCCGATCGTTGCCTGCCACAGCGCGCCGTCGGCGCTGATGGTCCCGGTGAGCTGCATGGGTTCGTCGACGGGCGCGATCCCCACCTGGGTACGCGCCCGAGAATGCCCGGTGTGGAAGTCGACGGCGGTGTAGTAGACCGGGCCGACCTGCTGCACTCCCCCACCAGGTGCGAGCGGCCCGTAGCTCAGCGCATAGATCAGGCCGTCGGCGCGGGAGAGCTTGGGCAGGGTGGCCATGCGGTCATCGCTTTCCCATACCCGATGGCATCCGTTGTCGGACACATCGATACGCGTCATCCCACCGGTAAATGCCGCTGCCGGTGGGTCACTCGGTCCGGAGGTGGCAAACGGGGGATATCCGAAACCATAGGTACTCGGGATGACGATCGAGTTGCCCCACGCCATCGGCGAGTTCTCGGTTCCCTGACCGGATGTTCCGAACGCATCGGTGCTGCACACCGGCGAACCGTCGGCGGAACGGTAGACCAGCAACTTGGGCCGCGGAGCATCGTCGACGATTGCCACCCACTCGTCGCCGTTCGGCCCGAAATAGGTTGGCGTGGTGCCCGATCCCGGTGCCAGCTGGCCTGGTCGTCGAACGCCGCCGGTCTCGTACGTGGCCCGCCAGATGATCAGCGGTACCCCCTGCTGATCAGCCCGCATCTCGTACAACGCCCGGCTGGTCAGGATCGACGCCCCGCCGCGGCGGATGGTCAGACCGTTGGTGAGCTTCTCGCCTGCCGGCAATTGTGTGGACCCGACATGACCACCGTCATCGACGGTGCCGATGACACCGCCCGTGGTCGCAAACCAGATACGCCCGTCGAAGTCCGGCGCGAGTCCGGTGATCGCGTCGCCGGATGGGATCTGTTCACCGACATCCAGGCGCTCGTCGACGAACAGTTGCCACCGCCCGTCCGGGTTCTTGCGGTGGGCGATCTTGAGGATCGCGCCCGAACCGTCCGCCATCACGACGCGGTCGCGGCTGTCGAGATAGCCGTACACCCCGCCGAGCAGTCCACCTTTGGTTAGTTGCAATGACGCGATCGGCGCAGCGGTCGCCGGGTCGAAGAGCACCACGGTCGGGACGGCGAATCCTGGCGGATTCACACCGATGTAGCCGGTACAGAGCGCGACCGGCAGACCATCGCTCCCGATGAAGGTCGCCGCGCAGGCACCGCCGGGCAGTGATGACGCGAGCAGCTTTCCACCGGCTCCGGGTCCGGCGTTGGGCGTCGAATCGGTCGACGCCAGATCTCCGTGGATGAGTGCGGTTCCGGCCGGGCCGACGTCAGGGACACCCGGATCAGCCTGCGCGACCGGCGCTGTCATCACCAACGACAGGACCACCGCGAGAAACAACACCAACCGACTCCCAGAGCGCGTCACCCGCATATCCAAACATGGCGCGGCCTACTCGCCCCGAAAACTGGCAAATATCGGGATGCCGAGGGCTATATGCCCTCGGCGCACTGGTATTTCACAGTTTTCAGGGTGATCGAACCTGAACTCACCCGAATCCGTCTGATCACCATGGATTTCGGTGTCTATTCGACCAAAGAGCTGCACCGGCACGGGCTGAGCGCCTGGCAGATCAGGCGCGAGACCGACGCCGGTGGACTGATCGGACTGCGGCAGGGTTGGTATGCGACGCCGACAGCTGATCCGGACGTGGTCGAAGCGGTCCGGGCCGGCGGTGTGCTCGGCTGCGTGTCGGCACTGAGCAAACAGGGGCTGTGGGTGCCGCCCGGATACCGGCGGGTCCACACCCGACCGACCCGGCACGGCGAACTGACCAGCAACCGGACGTGCAGAGGATTCGGGCGGCCTCCCCCTGCCCGGACCGCTGTTGACCCAATCCCCACCGCACTGCTCGCTGCGGCACGATGCATGAGCACCGAGCACTGGATCGCCACCTGCGATTCCGCACTGAACACAGCCGAGCTGACAGTGGCTCAAATGGCGTCGGAGATGGGCACGTCGTCCCGGCGGGTCGCCGGGCTCCTGGACAAATGCGATCCGGCATCCCAGTCGGGCACCGAATCGATCGTCCGCGTACGACTGCGGGCGGTTGGGTTCGCGGTTGTCGTTCAGCCTCAGATCCCGGGCGTCGGCCGGGTGGACCTAGGGGTCGGGCGGCTACTTCTCGAGTGCGACAGCGTTCGGCATCACACCAGCTTGGACAACTACCGCAATGATCGTCGTCGCGACCGTCGCGCGTTGGTCGATGGCTGGCTGACCATGCGCATCACCTACGACGACGTGCTCTACGGCTGGGACGGGGTGCTCGCCGACATCCGGGCGATCACCCGGCCCGATCGCCACCGCACGCCCCCACGGCCCTGAAGTCTGCCAAATAGAGGAACTCCGAGGGCTATTTGCCCTCGGAGTCCTGCTATTTGACAGTTTTCAGGGTGTCAGACCCGACTAGACCAGGAGTTCGGCGATCTGAATGGTGTTGAGTGCCGCGCCTTTACGAAGGTTGTCGCCCGAGACGAACAGTGCCAACCCACGGCCTTCCGGCGCACCCGGATCCTGACGAATACGTCCGACCAGGGAGTTGTCTTTACCGGCAGCATCGAGCGGGGTCGGAACCTCGGTCACGGTGACGCCGGGCGCGCCCTCAAGGAGCTTGGTGGCTTCCTCGACGGACAGCGGCCGTTCGAACTCGGCATTGATCGACAGAGAGTGCCCGGTGAACACCGGAACCCGTACGCAGGTTCCGCTGACCAGCAAATCAGGAAGTCCGAGGATCTTGCGCGATTCGTTGCGCAGCTTCTGATCCTCGTCCGTCTCACCGGAGCCGTCGTCGACCAGCTCGCCGGCCAACGGCAACACGTTGAAGGCAATGGGCGCAACGTATTTCACCGGAGCAGGCAACGAGACCGCGGATCCGTCGTGGACCAGCTTCTCGGCATCGTCGATGCCGGCACGCAACTGCGAGACCAGCTCTTCGACGCCGGCAAGTCCGCTGCCCGACACCGCCTGGTACGAGGAGATGATCAGACGCTGCAGACCGGCTGCCTCGTGCAGAGGCTTGAGGACTGGCATCGCGGCCATCGTGGTGCAGTTCGGGTTGGCGATGATGCCCTTCTTGGGATTACGCGCCTCCTCACCGTTGACCTCTGAAACCACCAGCGGCACATCGGGATCCTTGCGCCACGCCGACGAGTTGTCGATCACCGTGACACCGGCGGCGGCAAAACGCGGTGCCTGCTCGCGGGACATGGTGGCACCGGCCGAGAACAGCGCGATGTCGAGCCCGGTGGGATCTGCCGTTGCGGCATCTTCCACCACGATCTCGCCACCACGCCACGGGAGCTTCTTGCCCGCCGACCGCGGCGATGCGAAGAACCGGATCTCGTCTGCGGGAAAATTACGCTCTTCCAGCAGCTTTCGCATGACGGCGCCAACCTGACCGGTGGCACCCACAACGCCTACACGTACACCCATCGTTATCGCCCCGTTCCGCCGTAGACAGTGGCTTCTTCTTCGCCACCGAGATCGAAGGCGGCGTGCAGCACGCGAACAGCCTCGTCGAGTTCGGTGTCGCGGCACAGCACCGAGATGCGGATCTCCGACGTCGAGATGAGTTCGATGTTGATCCCGGCCTCCGACAACGCTTCACAGAACGTCGCGGTGACGCCCGGGTGCGACTTCATGCCGGCACCGACCAGCGACACCTTGCCGATGAGATCGTCGTAGAGGATGGAGCTGAAGCCGATTTCGTCCTTGAGCTTCGTCAACTTCTCGACGGCCAGCGGTCCGACTTCCTTCGGACACGTAAAGGTGATGTCCGTCTTTCCGGTCGCAACCTCGGACACGTTCTGCAGAACCATGTCGATGTTGATCTCGGCGTCGGCGACTGCGCGGAACACCTTGGCGGCATAGCCGGGCTTGTCGTCGAGCCCGACGATGGTCACCTTGGCCTCGCTGCGGTCGTGGGCAACGCCGGTGAGGATGGCTTCTTCCACGGGAATGTCCTCCATCGATCCGGACACCATGGTGCCGGGCTTGTTTGAGTACGACGAGCGCACGTGAACGGGAACGTTGTAGCGGCGGGCGTATTCCACACAGCGCAGCATCAGGACCTTTGCGCCACAGGCCGCCATCTCGAGCATCTCCTCGAAGGAGACGGTGGCCAGATGCTTGGCGTTCGGAACGATCCGCGGATCGGCGGTGTAGATGCCGTCGACGTCGGTGTAGATCTCGCAGACATCGGCCTTGAGGGCGGCCGCGAGAGCAACCGCGGTGGTGTCCGAACCACCGCGTCCGAGCGTGGTGATGTCCTTGGTGTCTTGCGAGACACCCTGGAAACCGGCGACCAGGACGATCTTGCCTTCGTCGAGCGCCGACCGAACGCGGCCGGGCGTGACGTCGATGATCTTCGCCTTGCCGTGGCTGCTGGTGGTGATCACGCCTGCTTGAGACCCGGTGAACGACTGCGCCTCGGCGCCCAGGGAACTGATCGCCATCGCCACCAGGGCATTGGAGATCCGCTCACCGGAGGTGAGCAGCATGTCCATTTCCCGCGGTGGGGGTGATGGGCAAACCTGCTCCGCCAGGTCGAGGAGTTCATCGGTGGTGTCACCCATCGCGGACACGACAACCACAACGTCATTGCCGGCTTTGCGCGTCGCGACAATGCGCTCCGCCACGCGACGAATGCGTTCGGCGTCGCCCACTGACGAGCCACCGTACTTCTGCACGACCAGAGCCACGCAGTTTCCTTTCTCTCGCTTGCATCGAGCTGCCAAAATCAGACAGCGGGAAGAACACAGGACCGCTACTGCCCCGTGCAAGGATAGCCACCTGCATCTTCACGTGCGCCGACGCATCGGACGCGGCCACTCGGTCGATGCCTGCGGCCGGTCCACACTAGGATCCGTGAGGTGCTGAGCCGAGCGACAATCGAAACCGTCAGCGACCGGCTGTACAAGCACCGCAGCTGGATCGAACCGATAGCGGCCTTCCTGGTGATTCGCCTTATCGGACTGCTGACCTTGCAGCGGTTCGATCAGCTCCGCAGCGGCGGCGGCCTCGGGTCGGTGTTGTCGGCCTGGGACGGCAAATGGATGTTGGCCATCGCAGAGCACGGCTATGGTGGCGTTCCTCTCACCCAGACCGACGCGCAGGGAATGCGCGACTCCGATACGCCCTACGCCTTCTTTCCCGGGTACCCGATGCTCGCCGGTGCGGTCGACAAGATCCCCTGTTTCAGCACGCTCGGTGCTGCGCTCACCGTCAATGTGTTCCTCGGGGCACTTGCCGCGGTGGGTGTGGCACGGATCGGCACCATCTGTTGCGAGCAGATGCAGAATCGGCCGAACCCACCACGGTGGATCCCGGCCCGGATCACCAGTTGGTTCACCGAGGCGCGCGACGAGTCCGGTGAATCCCGCCTCTCCAAGGCCGATCCGGCACGGGCGGGCCTGCTGCTCTCGGTGTTTTTTGCCGCGGCCCCGATGGGCATCGTGTTGTCGATGGCCTACACCGAGGCACTCTTCTGCGCGCTGGCCGCATGGACGCTGGTGGGTGTCCTGCAGCAGCGTTGGCTGCTGGCCGGTACCTGCGCGATGCTGGCCGGGCTCAGTCGTCCGACCGCGGTGGTCCTGATCGGTGTTGTCATCCTGGCCGCGGCACTGCGGCATCGCGACGGCTGGCGCGCCTGGGTCGCGATCGCGATCAGCCCACTGGGTTATCTGGGCTATCTGGCGGTGGTGTGGCACAAGACCGGTGAGCCGCTGGGCTGGTTCCGCATCCAGACGCAGGGGTGGAACACCGAGATCGATTACGGCAAAGCCGCTTTCGACTTCGTGAATTTCGCGCTGGTGAACTCCCCCGAAATCGCGCCGGTGGCGACCGCGTGGATCATCGTCATCACCATCGCGTTGGCTGTCTACAGCTTTGTGGATCGGGTGCCCTGGCCGGTGTCGGTGTACGGCGCACTCGTTGTCGTCTCGATCGTGGCCTCTAGCGGACTGATGATGAGTCGGCCCCGACTCCTGCTTCCCGCCTTTGTTCTGCTGATCCCGTTCGCCATCGGTCTGGCCAAACGCCGGACATCGACTCAGGTGATCGTCGCCATCATCGTGATCACCTTCAGTTCCTGGTTCGGCGCCCACATGCTGACGGTCTATCCGCACGCCATGTGACCGGCCATCCAGATCCCACAAGTTCGCGCCACCTACTGACGTTCGCGCCGGTTGCAACCGGCGCGAACGTCAGTAGGTGGCGCGAATTTGTGAGGTCGACGGGATCAGCGGGTGCGCTGGGCCCTGGCTTCGAAGCCGTCGCACAGTGCCTCGATGCCTTGATCGAGGAGATACCGCGGATCGGTCAGTTGCGGGTTGCCGGTTCCCACGAGTTCTGCCAGATGCGGCGGCGGTGTGCCGTCGGGTCTGCCGGCCAGCAATCGCATGAATCCGCTTTGTCCGCCGTTCTCGTCGGCCCGGTCGTGCAGGAGACGCTCCGCGACAGTACTGAGGACCGTGCCTGCGATGAGATTCCAGAGCGACAACGCCATCTCGGTCGCCTCCGCGGTGGTGATCTCCAACTCCAGGAAGGCGTCCACCAGCCAGTCCAGACAGTTCAGACTCTGCGGCCCCATGCTGCTGCGCGGTGAGGCAAACGCCAGCAGGACCCAGGGATGGCGTTGGTAGAGGTTCCAGTCGACGTCGGCAGCGATCAATGCCCGCTGCCGCCAGTTCGCGTCACCGGGAGGCGGATAGGGAAAGCGGACACCGATCTCGTCGGACATGGCCATGAGCAGGGCATCCTTGTCGGACACATGCCGGTAGAGCGACATCGTCCCGACGCCGAGCCGGTCCGCGATCTTGCGCATCGTGACCGCGCCGAAGCCGTCGGCATCCGCGAGTTCGATCGCAGCATTGACCACTGCGGCACGGGTCAGTTTGACCCCTTCGGAGCCCTGTTCGGGATCAGCAACACTCATCGGGCAGACCTCCTTCGCTTGACCATTCTCCCGATGGTTCCGGAACCAGGGAATAAATGCTTTGCGTACAACGTACCCATATGCGTACGTTGTACCCAACCCTATCGACCAGGAGTAGTGCAGTGAGCATCACGGACCGCCCGGCCAACAGCGGAGCCGAGGCGAAAGATCATCGCCCCGACCGCCGCGCGTGGTTCGGGCTCGCCGTCCTCACGCTGCCCGTGTTCCTGGTCTCGATGGACTTCTCGGTCCTATACCTCGCCATCCCCACCCTGAGCGCCGAACTGGCGCCCTCGGCGGCACAGCAACTCTGGATCGTCGACATCTACGGCTTCCTGATCGCGGGTCTGCTCATCACGATGGGCAACCTCGGTGACCGTTTCGGTCGACGGCGACTACTCCTGGTCGGCGCGACACTCTTCGGCGTCGCGTCCGCAGTCGCCGCCTTCGCGCCGGACGCCTCATCGTTGATCGCCGCCCGCGCCATCATGGGTATCGGCGGCGCAACGCTGCTCCCGTCGAGCCTGTCGCTGATCGGCAATATGTTCCCGAATGCCGTGACTCGCGCCAAGGCGATCGGTGTCTGGACCGCGGCCTTTGCCGGCGGATCCGCACTGGGTCCGGTCATCGGCGGCGTTCTGCTGCACCACTTCTGGTGGGGCTCGGTGTTCCTCATCAACGTGCCGGTCCTGCTGATCCTCCTCGCACTCGCTCCACGCCTGGTCCCCGAGTACCGCTCGGGCAGTACCGACCCGTTCGACGTGCTCGGCATCGCGCTGTCGATGCTCGGCATCCTGCCGCTCGTGTACGCGATCAAACATGGTGCGGCAGAAGGCCTCGACAACACCACGCTGGTCTTTGCGGCGATCGGAATCGTCGGCATGTGGCTGTTCATCCGTCATGAACGTCGCACCCCGTTCCCACTGCTTGAGCTGAAACTGTTCCGCAACGCGCGGTTCTCGGCAGCGATCGGCAGTGCACTGACGGGCATGATGACGCTCGGCGCACTGAGCTACCTCACCGGCATCTACCTGCAGTCGGTGCTTGGACGAGACGTGATCACCGCGGCCCTCCTCGGGCTTCCGATGGCCATCGCCGTCGCGGTCTTCTCGATGAGCGCCTCCCGGATCGCGGCGCTTGTCACGGTCCGCTGGGCCTTTGTGATCGGCATCGCGTTCGCCGCCATCGGCAACGCCGGGATGATCTGGCTCGGTGTCTCCGAAGGTGTCGGGGTGTACCTGGCCAGCTCGGCGATCGCCGGTATCGGTTACGGCATGATCTTCTCGCTGGTCTCCAACGTCGCAGTGTCGTCGGTTCCGACCGAACGCAGTGGTGCGGCCGTCGGCATCTCCGAGACCAGCTTCGAGCTCGGGACCGCGTTCGGCCTGGCCATCCTGGGTTCGGTCGCCACCATGGTGTTCCGTCGCAACACCGAGAACACCGGGGCCAAGGACACCTTGTCGGAAACCCTCGATCATGCGCACGACCTCGACCCGTCCGCCCAGACCACGCTCGCAGATACCGCACGCAGCGCATTTGTCGACGGCCTTCACGTCACAGCGGTGGTCAACGTGGCACTCTTGGCTGCGATGGCCGTCATCGTCGCGGTCTTGCTGCGCACCCGCACACCGGCCGCGCAACCGGTCGAGTAGGAGCCAAAGCGGCTCCATCACAAGGAGTTACAACCGTGCCCCTACATCCGATCCTGGCCGGACGGTGGAGCGCCCGCGGCTACGACAATGCCGCGGTGATCTCCGAAAAGCAGCTCGAAGAAATCCTCGAGGCCGGTCGATGGGCACCCACCGGCGGCGGCAACCAGCCGGTTCGTTTCCTGGTCGGGGTGCGCGGTGACAACACCTTCGCGGGTCTTGTCGACGGACTCAAGCGCGGCAACCAGTCCTGGGCTCCGGCCGCGGCCGCGTTGATCCTGTTGTGCACTACGGACATTCCGGACGAGCCGAAGATGCAGGACTACGCAACCATGGACGTCGGTCTGGCAGCGTCGCAGATGATCACGCAAGCGCAGGCAGGCGAATGGAATGCTCATCCGATGGGCGGGTTCCGCGCCGAGGCGATGATCGAGAGGTTTGCGATACCGCCGGGCCATCGACCACTGCTGATGGTGGCCATCGGCAAGCTCGCCGCCCCGCACACAGTGGCCCCCGATGTCGCAGAACGTGACCGGCGCGAGCGCACGAGGTTGCCGATGAGTGATGTCGCCTTCAGCGACTCCTGGGGCAATTCGTATCGTCCCGAGCAGTGAGGGACCCTCTTTGGAGTTCGACAACGACGGGAGTAGAGTGCCAAACATGCAGCGCGTGCTCCTTCTCCTTTGCCGCGGCGGGGTCTGATCCAGACCGGCTTCCCGTCGCGGGATTTGTGACGCGCCGGTCTTGCCACCCACCACCTTCGGAGATTGACCCAATGCCTGCCGCAGATGCTTTCACTTCCAATGCCAGCCGAATCGTAGAACCGGCCGGACCCATTCCCGCTGATCAGCCCGCATGGAATCCCCAGCGCAACTCAGCGATGCCCGCGCACCGATACCGTCCGTTCGCCGACGAGGTCGAGCCGGTAACCCTCCCCGACCGCACCTGGCCCGACAAGGTCATCGACCGCGCACCCATGTGGTGTGCCGTGGATCTGCGCGACGGCAACCAGGCCCTGATCGACCCGATGAGCCCGGCCCGCAAGCGCCGCATGTTCGACCTGCTGGTGCGGATGGGCTACAAGGAGATCGAGGTCGGTTTCCCCTCGGCCAGCCAGACCGACTACGACTTCGTCCGCGAGATCATCGAGGACGGCGCCATCCCGGACGACGTCACGATCCAGGTGCTGACGCAGAGCCGCGGTGAACTCATCGAGCGCACCTTCGACGCCTGCCGTGGTGCCGCGAATGTGATTGTGCACTTCTACAATTCGACGTCCATCCTGCAGCGCCGCGTGGTCTTCCGTGCCGACAAGGACGCGATCAAGAAGATCGCAACCGACGCCGCGCACAAGGCCAAGACCGAAGAGCTCAAGTACCCGGACACCAACTGGCGCTACGAGTATTCACCGGAGTCGTACACCGGCACCGAGCTCTCGTTCGCCAAAGAGGTCTGCGACGCGGTCACCGAGGTCATCGACCCCACACCGCAGAAGCCGATCATCCTCAACCTGCCTGCCACCGTCGAGATGGCAACACCCAACGTGTACGCCGACTCGATCGAGTGGATGCACCGCAACCTGGCCCGTCGCGATTCGGTGATCCTGAGTCTGCACCCGCACAACGACCGCGGAACCGGCGTCGCCGCAGCAGAATTGGGCTACCAGGCCGGTGCCGACCGGATCGAGGGGTGCCTGTTCGGCAACGGTGAGCGCACCGGCAACGTATGTCTGGTGACGCTGGGCATGAACATGTTCAGCCGGGGCGTGGACCCGCAGATCAACTTCTCCGACATCGACGAGATCCGCCGGACCGTCGAATACTGCAACCAGCTCGGTGTGCACGAGCGGCACCCGTACGGTGGCGATCTGGTCTACACGGCCTTCTCCGGAAGCCATCAGGACGCCATCAACAAGGGCCTGGACCAGATGAAATTCGATGCGGACGCAGCAGATTCCGACATCGACGACATCACGTGGGCAGTCCCCTACCTGCCGATCGACCCGAAGGATGTCGGCCGCAACTACGAAGCGGTCATCCGGGTCAACAGCCAGTCGGGCAAGGGCGGCGTCGCCTACATCATGAAGGCCGACCACGGCCTGCAGCTGCCCCGACGTCTGCAGATCGAGTTCAGTCGCGAGATCCAGAAGATCACCGACGGCGAGGGTGGCGAGGTGTCGCCCAAGGAGATGTGGGACGTCTTCGCCGAGGAGTACCTGCAGCCGGTCCGCCCGCTCGAGCGCATCAAGCAGCGTGTCGATGCAGCCGAGATCGACGGCGGCGAAGATCAGATCACCGCCACGGTCAAGATCGACGGCAAAGAGAAGGAGATCTCCGGAGCCGGCAACGGTCCGCTGGCTGCCTTTGTCGATGCGCTGTCGACCGTCGGCTATCAGATCCAGGTCCTGGATTACTCGGAGCATGCGCTCACCTCGGGTGACGATTCGAACGCCGCCGCCTACGTCGAGGTCGAGATCAACGGTGAGACCGTGTGGGGCTGCGGCATCGCGCCGTCGATCACCACCGCATCGCTGCGGGCCGTTGTCTCCGCCGTGAACCGCTCGGTGCGCGCTGCCGGTGGTGCAGAGGTCGCCGAGGACAGCGAGCAGGCACCTCGGACCTGGGCCCCGTAACCGCGGACCAAACACCCAGTAGCAATTTTTTGCGCCGTCCAGCAGTGATCACTGCTGGACGGCGCAAATTCAGGTGGTGGGCCTCTAATCGAGTTCGTGCGCCTCGGCGACCAGGGCGCTGACGAGTTGACGCACGGCGCCGCGGTCCTGTGCCCCCGGACGACTGAGCGCCTCGTACACCCGCGCCGCCCGGACGCCGGTGAGCACCAGACGGACAACGTTGGGGTCGAAGACGGAATACCGCGGCATCAGGGCAATCCCGTGCCCTCGCGCCACCAGCGCCTCGATCGCCCGAAAGTCGTTGATCCGGTGCATCACCCGGGGTTGAACTCCGGTGATCGCGGCCAGCGACAGCAGCACGTCGTCGACGGGGAACCCATCACGGACACTGATCCAGTCCTCGTCGGCGAGTTCACCGAGCGTGACCTCGGTGCGTCCGGCATGACGATGGGCGGGACCGACCACCAGGTCGATGGGTTCACGCATCACAAACGTGGTCGCAACGCGGGCCGAGACCACCTGCGGCGCCCGCTCGTCACGATGTGTGAGAACCACATCCGAATCGGACAGCAACGCCGGTGCCTCCTGGTATCGCACATCCTCATCGCGGGCGATCAACGCGATACCGGCCTCACCCATCCGCTCCATGAGTCCGGGCAGGAGCAAGGCGGCACCCGACGGGAACATCGAGATCCGCACGGAACCGACCGCATCGTCGCGATACGACGCCATCTCTTCGGCCGCACGATCGACAGCCAGGACGACCTCGTCCGCCCGCAGGACCAGGGCCCGACCGGCCTCGGTCAGTCTCACTCGCCGGCCATCCTGCTCGAGCAACGCGATGCCTGCCTCCCGGCCGAGGACCTTGAGCTGCTGCGAGACCGCCGACGGTGTCATGTTCAACGCATGCGCGACGGCGCCGACCGTGCCGCGGTCGGCAAACTCTCGCAGTATCCGTAAGCGCTGCAGGTCCATACCCGCAACGCTAGCCGCGGTACCGGTACTAACGCCGGCGGACCGCCATGCGCCCGCCGCGCCGCGGTGCGTAGGCCACTCCGCGTCCGTGCCAGCGTTCTGAACGGGCATCGGTGCCGACGATCTCGAAGTCACGCAGGACATCGCGCAGCACCACGTCCATCTCCATGTTCGCGAATGCCGCTCCGATGCAGCGCCGGGTACCGCCACCGAACGGTATCCACGCAGCCGATGGCCGATTGCCGACGAATCGTTGCGGATCGAAGATCTTCGGGTTCCGGAACTGGTCGCTGTCGTCGTGCATCAGCGAGATCGCCACGAGAATGGTGGTGCCCTTAGGGATTTGCCATTGCCCCAGTTCATATTCCGCAGCCAGGACGTGCCGGCCGGCGAAGTCGATCACCGGACGGCTGCGTTGTACTTCCAGGATGGTGGCCTGCCGCAGCTCGGATCCACCCTCCGCGACCTCGGCGGTCAGGCGCGCCACCAATTCCGGGTGCCGGGTCAGCCGTTCAAACGCCCAGGCGAGGGTGTTGGCGGTGGTCTCGTGTCCGGCGGCCAGGAGTGTGGCCAATTCGTCGGCCATCTCTTTGGTGGTCATCGCCGACCCGTCGTCGTACGAACTGCGCATCATCAAAGCCATGATGTCCGTGCGGTTTTCGAGATCCGGGTCCCGCCGCGCCGTGGCGACCATCTCCGTGATGATCGAGTCGTACTCAAGCCGCAATTTCCGGAACCGAGCCCAGGGCCCGATGCGACCCTTCTGCACGGAGTCGGGAATGGTCGCACACCGCGACCCGGTTTCCACCATCGGCGGAATGACCTCGCGCAGCGAGTCGAAATACTCTCCCTGGGCACCGAAGACGGCTCGCAGGATCGTATTCAACGTGACCCTCATCATCGGGTCGACTGTTGCGAACTCCTCACCCTCGGGCCAGGTGGCGGTCTCCTTCGCCAGCTCCTCGGCCACGATCTGCTCATAAACCTTGATCGCCTTGCCGTGTAGCGGTGGCGTGAGCAGTTTGCGCCGGTTGCGATGCTCCTCACCTTCCAGGGCGAACATCGAACCCTCGCCCAGGATCCGGCTGAGGTTCGGCTGGACGTTGCACAGGACGTCCGAGGGCGTGGTGAACACCTGCTTCGCCAACTGCGGATCGGCGACCACCACCGATTTGCCGAACACCGGTATGTCGATGGTGAACACCGGACCAAATCGCTTGGCCGCCAATGCCATCGACTGACGTCTGGAAATCACGAACGGCAGCGCCTGCAGTGCCCGCGGTAACCGAAGCCCGGGCGGGAGATGTGCGACTCCGGCACGATCTTGGTCGATGGTCGCCTCGTGTCGAACTGCACTCATGCCGAACCACTCCCCGCCAGTGTTCTGAGTCACGTTTCACAAAGACGGTACGCCGACGTACCAGAGGTCGCAAGGGTCCGGAGCGCCGTATCGTGGCGATGTGCCGAACCCCGCCGCAACCCCGGCCCCGACGAGCCCCGCAGGCAACAGCGAGTTCCGACTCCGATTGCTCGAGGGCCTCGGCGAGTCCATCACCGAACGCGGTTACCGCGCGACCACGGTCGCCGACATCGTGCGCCACGCAAAAACGTCGCGGCGCACCTTCTACCAGGAGTTCACGTCGAAGGAGAGCTGCTTCGTCGAGCTCCTGCACGTGACCAACAGTCAGAACATCGATGCCATCGTGGCCTCGGTCGATCCCGATGCCGATTGGACCGATCAGATCCGGCAAGCCATCGGCGCCTACATCCGGTCGATGGATTCGCATCCGGCGATGACCCTGTGCTGGATCCGGGAGTTGCCTGCACTGGGAGAAGACGCACGGCCGATCCAGCAGCAAGCCATCAATGACTTCGTCCGCACCATCATCGCGCTCACCGACACCCCGCAGATGCGCGCCGCCGGAGTCGATCCGGTGACCCCGGAGATGGCCATCATGCTGCTCGGCGGGCTCCACGAGCTGACTGCCAACGCCGTCGAGAACGGCCGCCCCGTCGCCACCATCGAAGACACCGCATTGCGAGCCTGCTTTGCGCTGTTGGGACCGGCCAACTGACAAACCGACAACCCGCAGTCCGCGTCAGCCGGTGGCGCGCCGAGGACGCGGGGAGAGCTCCCCGGCACAGTTGGGGCAGGCGTCGAGGCGGGAGCGACAGTCCGCGCAGTACGTGCATTCGAATGAGCAAATCCACGCCGCTGCATCCAAACCCAGTGCTGCTGAACACAGTTCACACTGACTCTTCATCTCGAGCATTCCTGAGCCTACCTCGTAGCAGTTTTGTCGGGAGGTCGGGATTTGCCGAAATGGCAAGATACTTTGCCACGATCTGCACCATCAGGAACACTGGGAACCATGGATGAAGCCTATTGGGACGCCCGGTACACCACCACCGATCGCGTCTGGAGCAACAACCCGAACCACGCACTCGAAGGCGAGCTCGCCGACCTCACACCAGGCACGGCACTTGACGTCGGATGCGGAGAGGGCGCCGACGCGCGGTGGCTGGCCGAACACGGCTGGACGGTGACCGCCGTCGACATCTCATCCGCCGCACTCGCGCGGGCAAAAGAACTGAACGATCACCCGTCCATCACCTGGACCCATGCCGATCCGGTGCGCAATCCGCCAGAATCATCCGCGTTCGATCTGGTGTCGTTGCACTACTTCCCACTGCTTCGCACGCCCGGCGATGACGCCGCCCGCCGATTCGTCGACGCGGTCGCCCCCGGCGGAACACTGTTCGTGGTCAGCCACGATTTCTCCGAGGACCACGCCAGGAAGCACGTGGAAGCACATTCGGGCGAAGCGGATTTCAATCCGCTCGACTACTACACCTCCCACGAGTTCGCGGCATTCCTCGATGACAACTGGAAGATCCTTGTCGACCGAACCCAACCGCGTCACGTCGACCCGTCGTCGGCTGGGGCCGGCCATATCAACGACACGGTGCTCCGGGCAGTGCGAATCGCCTGAACAGTGAAGTCCTTCTACATTATTAGTCCACAATAATTAGATTGAACTGAACTGTTCCGCCCACTAAACATGGACGGGTGACTACTCGCGACCGCATGCTGGGCCTGACTGTTGTGCTGCTGTGGGGACTGAACTTTCTCGCGATCCACGTCGGCCTCGAACACTTCCCACCGCTGTTCTTCGCGGCCCTGCGCTTTGGTGTGATGGCGGTGCCGGTGATCCTGTTCGTCCCGCGGCCCAACGTGCCGTTGCGGTGGCTGCTGCTCTACGGAATCGGTTTCGGCACAGTCCAGTTCGCGTTCCTGTTCCTCGCGATGGACCAGGGCATGCCCACCGGACTCGCCTCTCTGGTCCTGCAGGCGTCGGCACCGTTCACCGTGTTGCTCTGCGTACTGCTGCTCGGCGAACGAATGAGCCGGCGCCAGGTGCTGGGCATCAGCGTTGCGGTCGCAGGCATGGTGATCATCGGCGTCGACCGGACCACCCACGGCGCCAGCGCAGCCCTGCTGCCCGTACTCCTGACCCTGGTGGGGGGCCTCGGCTGGGCGTTCGGCAACATCGGGTCACGCCTGGCCCGCCCGGACAACGCGCTGCACCTGACCCTGTGGATGTGCGTCATCCCACCGATTCCGCTGTACGCGCTCAGCCTGGCGGTCGAGGGACCGCAGGCCGGTTTCGACGCGATCACCACGGTGGGTTCGCACACCGGACTCGTCGCCGTCGCTGGTCTCGCCTACGTGGTGGTGCTCGGAACCGCGGTCGGTTCGGGTCTGTGGACCTACCTGATGTCGCGGTACCCGGCGTCACGAGTTGCGCCGTTTTCATTGCTGGTCCCGGTGGTCGGCATCACCGCCGCCTGGATCTTCCTCGACGAAACACCGAGGCCCTGGGAAATCATCGGTGCCGCCGTCGTAATCATCGGCTGCTTCGCGGGGTTGAGCGCGCGACGCGCACCGGAGTCGACAACCGAGACCCGGCCGGCGGCCGAGACCCCGATCCCCGCATAGCGCGAAGCTCACCGAAGAATCCCGGTCGGCCTGGTTGAATCTGGGACATGACCGGGTCGGCGGAACACGATGGACAGCATGTCGGCCGCCCACGCGATGACTCGATCGACGATCGGGTCTTTGCCGCCTGTCTCGAACTCCTCCTCGAGTCCGGCTGGGACCGAATGAGTCTGCGCCAGGTCGCCGCTCGAGCGGGGGTGAGCCGCACCAGCGTCCAACTGCGGTGGTCATCCAAGGCCGAGTTGGTGTTGCATGCGATCCTCGGCCAGGCACCCGACCTCGCGCCCTTCACCGGCACCGATCAGAGCGGCTGGATCGCGTGGGTGGTGGAAGGCAGCCACCTGTTGTTCGCACGGGACGAGGTGCAGGCGGCCTTGCCGGGGTTGCTCGTGGCATTGCAGAGTGACCCCGACCTGCGGGCGTCACTCTGGCGCCATTTCAGTGATCCGGCGATCGACCTGTTCACCGAAGGTGATCGAACCGCCCGCGATGATGCCCGGGCCATATTGATCATGGCCGCCGGTGCCGCACTCTTCTCGACAACCATTGCCGCCCAAGATGACACCGCAGCGCTGCGTACGCGGATCACCGGACTGCTGACCCTGGCCGCCGACCTCAAACCCCGATGATGTGCTGTTTTGGCGGGCGTTACCTGGGCGTTTGTTCGCCAGAACCGCACATCATCGGGGTTACGGACGGAAGGTGGCGACAATCGCATCCGCCGGGGAACGCCACTTCATTCCGAGATCGTTCAACGTGACGGTGTCGTCGGTGGGGACCGCAGCGGTCAGGAACTCGGCCGCTTCACCACTGAAGCCGCCGCTGACCGGAATCCATCGACCGATGGCATCGACCATCTTGCCCAGTCGGCGAAATATGTTCGGCTGCAGCGGGATCCGTCGGACCTTACGGCCCATCCCCACCTCGACCGCATCAACCATGCCGTCAAACGTCAGCATCTGGCCGCCACAGAGGTAGCGGCGCGGCCCCTGTCCGGGTCCGGCATCGATGATGCCTGCGTGCACATCGGCGACATCTCGGACATCGATCATCTGCATGCCGCCACGCACCCGCGGTGCCCAGCGGGAACGCACGATGGTGCCCCAGCCCTGCTCGGTGACACCCGGAGCGGTGTGCAGCGCAGGCCCGACCACACTGCTCGGATAGGTGACCACCACCGGAGCACCGCTTTCCTGCAGTACCCGGGCCGCACGTTCGGCATATCCCTTGCTCTTGCCGTAGGCACTGCGCGCCTGCGCTGTCGGGGTGTCGAGGGTGACGATCGGATCAGTGGTCGGGGTCAGCACCGCGTAGCTGCTCACCAGCACCACCGGATCGAGCCCCCGCTCGACGGCCGACCGCATCACCGCCTCTGCGGCATACGCGTTGACCTCCCACATCAGCTCGGCGCGCCGGTCATCCGTCCCGACCACCCCGGCGGCATGGATGACGGCGTCCGTCCCGGACAACAGCGCGTCCACCGTATCGGCGCTACGAACGTCACCGACCAGGGTTTCGACGGACCCGGCTGCAGTCAGGACCGCGAGCAACTCATCGATCTTCTCGTCGGGCGTGACCAGCAGACGGACCTGATGCCCGGCTTCCAGGACCGCACGAACCAGGTGGGCCCCGAGGTAGCCGGTTCCCCCGGTGACAGCGACCAGCATGTAACCACTCCTTTCACGCCGAACAGCCTCCCCGACGGCGTACACCGCGTACATTACTGTTCCGCTGGACCACTAATGCGAGAATCCCAACCCCCGACCGTCGAGGAAGTAATGCCATGGGCGTGTATGCCGTAACCGGAGCCGCATCGGGAATGGGCCGCGAAGTGGCCACCAAGCTTGCCGAAGCCGGCCACACCGTCATCGGGGTCGACCTCAAGGACGCCGACGTGATCGCCGATCTGTCGACGGCCGCTGGTCGCCAGAGCGCCGTCAAGGAGGTTCTCGCGAGGTCGGAGGGCGAACTCAACGGTGCGGTGCTCGCCGCCGGGCTCGGCCCCGGCCCGGGCAAAGACCGCCCGCGCTTGATCGCCGAGGTCAACTACTTCGGTGTTGTGGACTTATTGCAGGGCTGGCGAGAGGCACTGGCGACCACTGACGCCGCGAAAGTGGTTGTCTTCTCGAGCAATTCCACAACTACGGTGCCGGCGGTACCGCGTCGCGCCATCAGAGCGTTCCTGGCCGGTGACAGCGACAAGGCCGTGCGATCGGTTCGGATGTTCGGCAAGGCCGCCTCGGTGATGGCCTATGCCGCATCGAAGATCGCGGTGAGCCGCTGGGTGCGACAACAGGCGGTCTCACCACAATGGGCAGGCGCGGGCATCCGACTCAACGCGCTGGCGCCGGGCGCGATCATGACACCCCTACTCGAAGCGCAGCTCGCCTCGCCCACGGAATCCAAGGCGGTCAAGAAGTTCCCTGTCCCCGTCGGCGGATTCGGCGATCCCGGCAAGCTCGCCGACTGGGTGATCTTCATGCTGTCGGACGCCGCCGACTTCCTGTGCGGCAGCGTCATATTCGTCGATGGCGGCACCGACGCATACTTCCGGACCAACGAGTGGCCACGCGCGGTCCCCCTCTACCGCATCGCCCCCTACCTCTACCGCTTCCAGACATTCGGGCGCCGTAGGAAGTAGACGCCTGCGCAGTGAGTCAGGCGTTTGCGAGGTTGACGACGCGTTGCAGATCGAGTCGGATCTGCCGCGCGACGGCGGCGGGACGCGCTTTCGGTTCCAACTCCGTGGGAGTTCCCATGACCACCAGAGGCTTTCGGTTTCCTGCCCCCTGATAGGACAGTCCCATGTTGACCAGGGCGACTCGGCAACCGGCATTTCTTGCCCGTACCGCGATGTGGGCGACTCCGCTACCGATCGGCGCCACCGTGGCGGGGTCGTCGAGATTGCACGTGCCCTCCGGAAACACCGCAATGCTGTCCCCACGGGACATCCGCTCGACGCAGGTGTCGATCATCTTCAGGCCCGCCTCGGCTGCGACCCGGGTTCCATGGTTCTTCGCCCGGAACACCGGAATGCCTCCCATGGAATCGATCTTCCGACGGAGTTCCTCGTCGACGAACAACTCATCCTTGGCCAGGATGCGCGTGCGGCCGATCAGCGAACGCAACGGAGACCGAAATGCCGCTGCCGCAACCGTGTACGGATCAAGCTCGCTGATGTGATTGACGGAGATCACCAACCGCACGCCGGACTCGATCAGCCCGGTCAGCGTTGCCTTCGCACCGGCTTCATCGAAGCGAACCCGTGGACGGTACTTCAGCGCAAGGAAGCCGTATTTCATCAACGCGTTGCGGCGATCCTGCTGATGGTCCAGATAGTGGGCATACACCTGGTCGGCCTCTGCGATATCGATGTTCACCGAACCTACGGTACCGTAAGTTACGTGACCGTAGGTTGAGGTTCGTCAACCGTCAGTTCTCACCCAGCCCGGGGACGCGACGCCCTCAGGGCCAATCCGCGCAGCGCTTCGGTGACCGCGTCCGGGTATTCGAGCGGTCCGCAGTGGCCGCCGGCGAGTTCGACGAGTTCGATCAGTTGCGGAAGCCGGGAGGCGATCAGACGCGACCGTTCGATGGGCGCGATCTTGTCGCCGCGGCTGGCGATGACCAGCGTCGGCACGTTCACGGCACCGGCATCAACATGGTCGACCATGCCCACCAACAGCGCACCGTATCCACCACGCCCGCGAGCCGAGGTGGATCCGAACATCCCATCAACTTCGACACCGATCGCCACATCGGCACCGATCCCGACCGACACATGCGCCAACAACTTGCGCCGCAACGGTATTCGCCGCGGCATGGGCAGCCGGGCCAGGGGTACGACCGCGGCCGCGAGCTGTCGACGAATCTTGATCAGCCGCGCCGGGCCCCGCAGGAACCGCACGTTGTCCAAGATCTCACCCGAGGTCGTGTTCACCAGCGCAACAGCCTGAGCTCGGGCCGGAACGTCGTCGGGGTACCTTTCGGCCCACGCCATCACCGCGATTCCACCCATCGAATGCCCAGCAATCACCGCTCGGCGACCGACCGGAACGGTCGCGGTGAGCACGGCGTGCAGATCGTCGGCGAGATGATCGAGGCTGTAGCTGCCCGAACGCGGCGCCTCACTCTTCCCGTGACCGCGATGGTCGAACGCGACTACCCGGAAGTCGGAACTGAGTTCCTCTATCTGGTTGCGCCAGAATCCTATTGCGCACGCGATCCCATGTGTCAGCACGATGATCGGCGCATCCGACGGGCCGTAGATCTCGGTGTGCAGCCGGGTGCCGTCGGCGCTACGGACATCAAGAACCTCCACGCTCACGCCTCAGGAATTCCGGGCGAGATCGCGCTCGGCCTGCCGGATCGCCTGGCGGGCCTGCGGAACGAGTCGGACCAGCCGAGGGAGTCGCGTTGCGGTCATCTGGTCAAACCAGCGACAGAACCCCGCCCAATCCTCCGGCATGTCCTGATCGCGTATGCCGTAGAGACGCCCGACCTGTCGCATTTCGAGATAGAACTGCTCGACCTCACCAGGCCACCAGCCTCGCCCGAGCACTTTCTGCTGGGTGTAGACACCGTGGACCAGACTGGCGTGCACCCAGTGGAAGGCCTCCGGGTTCAGCGCACTCCACCGCGACCCGTCCGAGTTTGTGCCCTTGAAGTTCTGATGTAGATCGCGCAGCCGGCGAGCCGTCGCCAACGACTCCTCGCGCCCGTAGACAACGCCCATGATCATGTCGAGAGTGCGCTCGGCACGGCCGTACGGATCTGATTCGAATACAGAGAACTCGCGCACCCCCGCGGCGACAACCGGATGTGCCACGTCGATCAACAGACGGCGGGGCGCGCCGAAGACGAATGTCAGGTCCCCGAATACGGTCCAGGCGACCGAATCGGACCCCAGCGGAGCGGACCCATCGATTGCCTGTTCGGGTACCTGTATCTCACTCGCCGGCTCGGACATGAGTCTATTACTAACAGATAAGTCTCAAGTGCGATACTGCTCCGATGCCACGTCCCGGCGCACCCCTGCCCCGATTGTTCGAACGAGCCGCCATCGCGGCCATATCCGACAAACCCGCCGATTCCGCTGATGGCGACGTGTTCGACGCCGCCTTGAGCGTTCTCGCCGAGCTCGGGACACAGGCGGCGACGATGGACGACGTGGCGGCGCGGTCCGGCGTCAGCCGCGCGACCCTGTTCCGGCGTTTCGGAAGCAAGGACGCGGTGTTCGAGGCAGCGATCGCACAGCTGCTCCGCACTTTCCTCACCGAGATCACCGCCACCTTCCTGCGGGTCACCGATCCCACCGAGCGCATCGTGGAGGCCTTCGTGGCCTGCCTACAGATGCGCAAGCGGTTCCTCGGCGACAACCCGAAACCGGGACACGGTGGCGAGGTCCTGGCGATCCTGTCCAGCGGCGACCCCTCGCCCATCGAGTTGGGCCGACAGTTCATCGCCGCGCGCATCGCGATGGCGCAGGCAGACTGCCTGCTCCCGCCCTCTGATCCCGCCATCCAGGCCGACGCCATCGTCCGGCTGACCCTCGGGTATCTCGTGGTACCGGACGGTCGCTTCGACCTCAACGACAAAGCCGTCGCGCGCGACATCGCACGCCGCACGATCGCACCCCTGGTGACCGGAACCCTGCATTAGTCGCCCTTCCCGGGGCTCTGCAGGGATCGGTCCGCTCTGCATGAATGACTCATGCAATGAACTGAGCCACAAGCAGAACCAGCATGGACTGGGTCACAAATCACGCTCATGGTGGGAATTCATCCACGATTGAGGTATACCCGTGGGGGGTAAAATGGTCGTGGAAGTACGGCAGAATGGGAGGTGCGCATGTCGACGGCCGTGGACGCGGACTCGCGACCTCTCGTCGCCGCACCTTTCCGGTGGCGCGATCACAGCCGCGGCTTGATGATGGCCGGTGCGGCGTTCGCCGTGCTCGTCGGTGTGCTGCTGATGCACTCGGTACCGATGGTGCATCCCCCCGGTGGACACCTGGTGACGGCCGGATCGATGACCGAGCATTCGACGCCGACCGCGTCGGGCATATCGCAGATTGTGGAGAGCTGCACCGCCAATTGCTCCGGACATACCGGGATGGCGATGTGCATGGCTGTCATCACCATCGCCTCGGGGTTGCTTCTCATTCGACGACTGTTGAAACACCGTTTCGGAGCACGTGCCCGCCAGTCAGGCATCGGCCTGTTCGGCAGGCATGCTTCCCGGGCACCATCCTGGGCAACAACCACTTTGGAGAAATTGTCGATTCTGCGGATCTGATAGGCATCTCACCGCCCTGCTGCGGTGACCGTCCTTCGGCGTGCCGTCAGGTACGCATCAGTCCATCCGATTTCGTGAACAATTTTCCTGAGGAGATCCCCGATGTCTTTGACCCATTCCATCCCGCCCAAAAACCATTCCACCCGTATCAAACTCGCCGTTTCCGGTCTCGGTGTTGCCGCACTCGTGCTGGCCGGCTGCGGCGACAACAACGACGATCACCATGACATGGATTCGATGTCGCAATCGTCGATGTCCAACGCTCCGGGTAGCGCCGGGTCAACAGCGAACACGGCCCAGTTCAACCAAGCGGACGTCATGTTCGCGCAGATGATGTATCCGCATCACGCGCAGGCTGTGGAGATGGCCGGGCTCGTCGACGGCCGCAGCACCAACACGCAGCTGATCGAGCTGGCCACGGCCATCGAGAATGCGCAGGGACCGGAAATGACGCAGCTACAGCAATGGCTGGCGCAGTGGGGTCAGCCGGCCCCCAGCACCGACATGGACCACGGCGCCGGCGGGATGAGTGGACTGATGACCGATCAGGACATGACCGACCTGGCCGCCAAAAACGGTGCCGATTTCGAACAGACCTGGCTGTCGATGATGATCGAGCACCACATCGGTGCGATCGAAATGGCCGACACCGTGATCGCCGACGGACTCAGCCCAGAGGTCGACCAGATGGCGAACACCATCGTGGCAACCCAGCGAGCCGAGATCGACACCATGAAGGCGATGCAGACACAGCCCTGAACAAACAGCACTTCCATCCCCCCACGCCGCGTTCCGTGAACTCTGGCGTGCCGCCCTTCCTGTTATCTGGAGGTCTCATGCATATCCGCTCCCTACTGCGGGTGTTGTTGCTGCCGCTCATCGTTGTGATGCTCGCGGCCTGCTCCTCATCCACCTCGCCCTCTGAATCAACCGGCGGGCCGTCTTCCGAAGCGGCAGCCGCCGCTCCCGTCATCACCTTCACTCCCGGTGACGGCGAAGTCTCGTTCAACCCCACCGACCCCGTCACGGTGGAGTCCTCACTTGGCACCTTGGAGTCGGTGGTCATGACCAACGAGGACGGGACCGTCATCGACGGCATCTTCACTCCCGACCGGGTTGCCTGGAAACCCGCTGAGTCACTGGGATACAGCCGCGACTACACCATCGTGGCCAGCGCGATCAACGACGGTCAGCGCACCGAAGAGACCGCCTCGTTCGCGACGATCACGCCGGGCAACCAGACCAAACCGACGTTCGTGACCACCGGCGGCAATCTGCTCGCCGACGGCGCCACCTACGGCGTGGGCACGGTGATCGTCGCGCATTTCGACGAACCCATCACCGACCTCGCTGCCGCGCAGCGCACGCTGTCAGTGCGCACCGACCCGCCGGTCACCGGCTCCTGGAACTGGGTCGACGACCAGAACGCACACTGGCGACCACAGGAGTACTACACCCCGGGGACCACCGTCACCGTCAGCGCGGATGTCTACGGAATCCAGCTCGGGGACAACCTGTTCGGTCAGGAAGACGTGAGCACCTCGTTCACCATCGGGGACGCTCACGTATCGATCGCCGACGACACCACCAAGCAGGTCAGCGTCTACAACAACGGTGAGCTGGTACGCACCATGCCGACCTCGATGGGCCGCGGCGGTACCGAAACGGTCAACGGCCAGACCATCCACTTCTGGACCCAATCGGGCACCTATACGGTGCTGGACAAGGCCAGCCCGGTCATCATGGACTCGTCGACCTACGGCCTGCCGGTCAACTCCCGCCTCGGCTACCGCGAAACCATCTACAACGCCACGCGGATCAGCAACGACGGCATCTACCTGCACGAGCTCGCCGACACCATCGCGCAGCAGGGCAACACCAACGTGTCGTCCGGTTGCCTCAACCTCAACCCCGACAACGCCAAATGGTTCTACGACTTCTCGGTACCCGGTGACATCGTCGAGGTGCGCAACACCGGCGGGCCACCGCTGGAGCTGTGGCAGAACGGCGACTGGAGCGTGCCGTGGGATCAATGGGTTGCCGGCAGCGCACTGGCCTGATCCACCGGCCTTGCGCACCCGCACTCCCAACGCCCGCGAACCCTAGGATCCTCACCATGACTGCCATCCCGACCACCGACGCCGACCACTCGGCCCCACACGGTTACATCAACGACAAGAAGAAGTACCTCGCCCGTCTCAAGCGCATCGAGGGTCAGGCCCGGGGTATCCACCGCATGGTCGACGAAGAGCAGTACTGCATCGACATCCTCACCCAGATCTCCGCCTTGACCAAGGCGGTCGAAAGCGTCGCCCTTGGTTTGCTCGATGACCACCTGCGGCACTGTGTGGTCGATGCCGCCAAGACCGGCGGAGAGGAAGCCGAACGCAAACTCGCCGAAGCATCCGCCGCCATCGCCCGGCTGGTTCGATCCTGATCTCTTCGGGGTGCCCCACCCGGCCGTGACCACTCTCGACACGGGTCACACCGGGACCTGTGACAAACTCGCTGCCATGCTCGACGACGACCGCCCACGCCCTTCCACCCGGCTCCGCCCACGCGCCAAGCTGGCCCTGCGCGCCGCGGCAGCCGCCCGCTGGGCCTCGCAGAAGACCGGCCGCGGCAAAGGCTCCATGATCGGTGGCCTGGTGGCCCTCAAGATCGATCCGGACCTGCTCGGCGAGTTGGGTCGCGGCAAGCGCACCGTGATCATCACCGGGACCAACGGCAAGTCCACAACCACCCGGATGACCGCCGCAGCGCTCGCGTCACTCGGGGAGGTCGCATCGCAGGCCGACGGCGCCAACATGGACGCCGGCATCGTGGCAGCGCTCTCGCTGCACCCGAATGCGAAGCTCGCCGCCCTCGAGGTCGACGAACTGCACGTCCCCCACGTCAGCGACGCCGTCGAACCCGAGGCGATCGTCCTGCTGAACCTCTCCCGGGATCAGCTCGACCGCGTCGGCGAGATCAACATGATCGAACGCCGTCTGCGCGAGGGCATCGCCCGGCATCCGCAGGCCACCGTCATCGCCAACTGCGACGACGTGCTCGTCTCGTCCGCCGCCTACGACGCCCCGAATGTGGTGTGGGTCGCCGCGGGTGCGGGCTGGGCCAATGACTCGGTCAGCTGCCCGCGCTCCGGAGAGCCGATCGTCCGCGAAGGCGACCACTGGTACTCCCCCGGCATCGATTTCGCACGGCCCCAACCTGATTGGTGGTTCGACGAGACCCACGTGTACGGACCCAACGGCTTCTCTCACCCGATGGAACTCGCCGTGCCCGGCAAGGCGAACCGCGGAAACGCCACACAGGCGATCGCCGCGGCCACGGCGATGGGCGCCGACCCCGCAGCGGCGACCGCAGCGGCGGGCACGGTCGGCGAGGTGGCAGGCCGGTATGGCGTGCACCAGATCGGACCGCATCGCGTGCGCGTGCTGCTGGCCAAGAACCCCGCCGGCTGGCAGGAGGCCATGTCGATGATCGACCGCGACGCCGAGGGACTGGTCATCGCGGTCAACGGCCAGGTGCCCGACGGTGAGGACCTGAGCTGGCTCTGGGATGTGCGTTTCGAGGAGTTCGAGAACATCGCGGTGGTTGCCGCCGGGGAACGGGCCACCGATCTCGGTGTGCGACTTCTCTACGCGGGCGCCGAACACACCACGATCGCCGACCCGATGGCGGCGATCGCGTCCTGCCCACCGGGACGTGTGGAAGTGCTCGCCAACTACACCGCATTCCGCGACCTCGGTATCGCAATGGACCGCGCGGAGAAGGGTATCCGCTGACATGAGCGAATCGACCTTGCGTATCGGCCTGGTATTGCCCGACGTGATGGGCACCTACGGCGACGGCGGCAACGCCCTGATCCTGCGGCAGCGCGCCCGGATGCGCGGCATCGACGCCGAGGTCATCCAGATCACGCTCGCCGACCCGGTGCCCGAGTCCCTCGACGTCTACACCCTCGGCGGTGCCGAGGACTACGCACAGCGCCTGGCGACCCGACATCTGACGAAATACCCAGGGCTGCAACGAGCCGCCGAAGCCGGACGGCCGGTACTGGCGATCTGTGCGGCCATCCAGGTGCTGGGACACTGGTACGAGACGTCGGCCGGTGAACGGGTGGACGGTATCTCGATGCTCGACCTGACCACCACACCGCAAAAGACCCGCAGCATCGGCGAACTCATCACCGATCCGCTCCCGGAGTCCGGCTTGACCGCCCCTCTGACCGGGTTCGAGAACCACCGCGGCGGCACCACCCTCGGCCCCGACGCCCGACCGCTGGCCCGCGTCAAGCACGGCGTCGGCAACGGCGGCGGCGAAAGAATCGAAGGCGCCGTACAGGGTTCGGTGATCAGTACCTATCTGCACGGTCCGGCGTTGGCCCGCAATCCGGAACTCGCCGACCTGCTGCTGTCCCGGGCGCTCGGCGTGGACAAGCTCGCGCCCCTGGACCTACCCGAGGTCGAGCGTCTGCGCCGTGAGCGTCTGGCCGCCGGCCGCCGAGGCTGACACCGATGCCGAAATCGACTGCGCCACAACGGGGTGGCACGACACCTCAGAACCGTGTCCCCACAAAGGCCCCGCTGGTGTTCGCGCTGGGACTTGTCGTTCTCGCCGTGGTCGTGACCGCCACCTGGGCGATCACCTGGTCGGTGACCGGCAATGACGATGCCGCCTCGGCGCCGCCCACCACGACCGAGGCCGCGCCCCAGACCTCAGCAGTCGGCACCGTCCGGGCAACCACCGAATCGCTCTACAACTTCACACCGGACACCATCAACGCGACGGTGAAATCAGCACAGGCATCACTCTGCGGAGATGCCCTCGAGCAGTGGAACGAGACCGCAAAGACGTTGCCCCGCATCGTCGCCGACACCAATCGCAGTGTGGTGACCTCCAATGCCCATTACGGGATCGTCGAGCAGGATGAGAACTCCGCCACGGTGCTCGCCTTCTTCATCCTCGACACCACCGAGAACAACACCCCGGCCGCGCTTGCCACCACGGCCATCGAGTTCACCGTGGACCGCACTGCCGTCCCGGCATGTATCAGCGCGATGGAGGTGCTGTGATGACCGAATCGCCCACACCCCAGCGCCCCGAGCGTTCCGGCCATCACATCCGCACCGCGATCATCCTGGCGGTGGTCGTCGTTGCCGTCGTGGCCCTGACCATTGCGCTGGCCACCCTGACCGCGCCGAACGACGACTCCGATGCCGCACCGCCCGCCCCACCCGTCCCGGTGATCGACGATCAGCAGGCCCGCGACATCGCCGAGACGGTCACCCGCAGCATGTTCGAGATCAGCCCGGCGACCAGTGACACCCAAATCGCAACGTTCAAGGACAACACCTGCGGCGAGTTCGCAGATTCGGCGCTACCCAATCTGATCTCGTTCACCGACGAGCTGAAGAACCAGAACCGCACCAGCACAGTCACATTCGAAGCACTCGCTGTAACACCTCACATCCCGAGCTCGCCGTCGGCGCAGGTTCTGGTCGCAGCGTCCTGGCAATCCGGTGACGCCGTGAACCAATCCCGCATCGTGTACGAGGTGATCGTGCAGAATGGAAAGACTTGCATCACGAAGGCACAGTTCCTGTAATAGCCGGCGGAGGTGACCGGTCACGCGACAACCATGGAGCGACCGGGGTCATACGTTGCGAGATCGCAGCGAGGCCGGTCAGATGCTGGCCACAGCGCTGATCGCCCGCGATGCCGGTCTTGTCGACAATCCCGCGGTCACCGTCTTCGGCCTCGCCCGCGGTGGGGTGCCGGTCGCGTGGGAGGTCGCCGCTGCACTGCACGCATCCCTCGACGCCTGCATCATCCGCAAGCTCGGTGTCCCCAGCAATCCGGAGTTGGCGTTGGGCGCGGTGGCCTTCGGCGGTACTCCGGCCATCAGCCGACGCGTGGTCTCCGATTTCGGCGTCACCGACCAGCAACTTCGCGACATCGTCGATGCCGAGACCCACGAGCTCGCCAGACGTGAGCAGAAGTACCGCGCCGGCCGGCCTCCGATCGCCATGGCCGGCCGGATCGCCATCCTGGTCGACGACGGACTCGCCACCGGAGCAAGCATGCGGGCCGCGATCGAGGCCGCCCGGTTGCTGGAGCCCGCACGAGTGATCGTCGCTGTGGGTGTCGCACCGCAGTCGGCCATCTCCGAGATCACACCGCTGGTCGACGACCTCGTCTGCGTGAGCACGCCCGCCGATTTCCGGGCCGTTGGCCAGTGGTACCAACGTTTCGAGCAGGTCTCCGACGCCACCGTATGCAAGCTGTTGGCCCGTCCAACTGCCTGACAGACCCGCTACAACCCGGAACCGGGCGTCGATGCGGGGTATGGATGTCGAACACAAATCTAGAGTTCACCGAATCATGGTTGCGCATCGTGAATTTCGGTGCGCCACTCCACACTTTCGCCAGGCTGTGCGATTCTTATGCTGGCTTTGCATCCAGTGATGAATTCAACGCTTATGCCGCGTGCGCGCTTGTGCGGGCGTCAACAGATCGGGGACCGTCTTGTCAGCTCGGCCACACAAGCCGTTGCGACGTCTTCTCCACGCCGGCGTCGCGACGTTGGTCCTGAGTTTGACGCTCGTGACCTTCGGCAGCAGCGGTGTGATCGGCCAGGTGGGTTCGGCGGCCGCCGCGCCGGTGCAACCGTCGACGTCCCCTCCGAGCGCCGCCCCGACAGAGTGTGTCGGCTCGAATTTTGCGACCCTCGGCGGCATCTACGATGCCGTCTTCGACTCGCTACTACCCCAGATGCCCGAGCAGGTGAAGCGGGACGCCGCCTCGATCAAGGCCGACGCCCACCGTGACATGGACGGCCTGCGCGTGTCGTCGCTGGCGATCTCGAACCACCCGGTCGGGCTCGGTGCGTCCGAGGATTCCCCGAGTCTCCAATACCGGGACCCGCTGTCGCAGTACATCCTGACGCAGCTGATGAACATCCGGAACGGCACCGAGTACGAAGCGATCACCCTCGAGAACATGACCTTGTCGCAGGCCGTCGAGACCGTGTACCTCTACCTCTACATCACCGTCATCATCCCGATGACGCTGGTGGCAGGGACCATTCCGCCGATCATGCCTATCGGCCCCGTCAGCCTCGGACTGTTGATCTCTCTGCCGCTGAGCCTTGGTTCGATGGCGATCAACGTGGTCAAAGAAGCGTTGAGCGCCGCGCTCCTCGATGCCTGCATCGTCTCGGTCACCCAGGACCAGAAGGACCGGGCCGGTCAGCCCGTGAAAGACCTCCGCTTCCCGAATCGAGTGCCACAGATACTCACCGACATCGCCGGACAGGTACTGATCGCCGAAGACAAGACCTGCCCCTCGGTGGGATCGCTGCCGCTGTCCCGGATCGTCGACCGCACCTCCCATTATCTGCAGGCCACCACCGATGCAAAGACCGGAGCGCAGGTTACCGACCAGACCGCGCGGCTGCGGGACTTCATGAGCCGGGCGCAGGTGCCGCACAACCTCATCCCGGAAGATCCTGCGGACTTCGGAACCATCGAGACACTGATGGACTTCGGACTCGGTCTCGTCCCCTATGTGGGCGGTGCGCCGACCCAGGCCATCACCGGCCTGGTGGGCAACTACCTCGGCGGTGCAGATATGTCCGAGACCGTCCCGCTATCGGACCTCACCGTCACCAAATCCATGACCGCGGGCTATTACGCCTACGCGCTGAGCACCCACGTCTTCAGCCTGGCCTACACCCAGAGCAAGCCGGCCACGGCCTCGGTGTTGCAGCTACTGCTTCCCACGCTGACCACGGAGCAGTTGACGCAGCTGATACCGAACCCGGGCAGTCTGATCAACGCACCGAACACCTACGGACTCATCGTGTACCACAACGTACTTCGATCAGTGTGCCTGGCCGAGGACAACACCGGAGCCCCGGCGAGCTGATGATCAGGCCGCTCCCGGTCGTCGGCCGTGACAGCCGCCTGAGCCCCGCTCAGCTCGTCGCAGACCCCAGCACGCACTCGGGAACGACCTCGCAATAGTCGCGGGTGCGGTCGACGGCAAACCAGCCGCGCTCGAAATCCTGCCAGCGGCGTAGGTTTTCACGCTGCGCCTCGCCGTCACGCGCGACCCCACGTTCCAGTCGCTGCTCTTCCGTGCCACCGTCGAGCCAGAGCGCACGTTTGAGATGGCTGCGAACCGGCACCCGAGCACTCGACACGCCCTCGATGATCAGCAACGGCTCCCACCGCAGCCAGACCCGCGGACCGAGCTCGGGTTTGCCGTCACGCCACACCCGAGGGTGAAAACGAAAATCGTGCCCGCGCCAATACGACCGCAGCACTTCTTCTTCCAGCTCCGGCCACCATCCCACCGGGTCGTCCCAGGTGGCGAAGTCATCTGTACGGATCAGCACGACCCGGGTGCGCAGCTCTTCGAGCCTGGCCACCAGCGCGTCGGCGAACGTGGATTTCCCGGCACCCGACGGTCCGTCGATCGCAACGATGCCCGATTTCAGCTGCCGGGCAAGGCTATCCGTCCAGGATTGGTCGACCATGCAGGCGCCTAGGTCAGCACACGACGACCGGACAGTGCCCGGCCCAGTGTCAGTTCGTCGGCAAACTCCAGGTCGCCGCCCATCGGGAGGCCCGAGGCCAGCCTGGTCACCGACAGCCCGGGGAAATCTCGGAGCATGCGTTGCAAGTAGGTGGCGGTGGCCTCGCCCTCCGTATTCGGATCGGTGGCCACGATCACCTCGCTGACGTCGACGCCGTCTTCCTGATTTCCCAAGCGGCGCAGCAATTCCCGAATCCTGAGTTGATCTGGACCGATACCGCCCAGCGGATCGAGAGCGCCGCCGAGTACGTGGTAGCGACCGGAGAATTCTTTCGTCCGCTCGATCGCCTGCACATCTTTGGGTTCTTCGACCACGCAGATCTTGCTCGCATCGCGGCGCGCGTCACGGCAGATGCGGCAGCGCGCCTGCGCGGACACGTTGCCGCAGACCTCGCAGAACACCACATCGTCACGGACATGGACCAGCGACGCGGTCAGCCGATCGATGTCGCCTGCCGGAACAGCCATCAGGTGAAAGGCGATGCGTTGAGCACCCTTCGGACCGAGTCCCGGCAACTTGGCCAGCTCGTCGATCAAGTCCTGGATCGGGCCTTCATACACCGGTGGTTACCCGCCCAGGCCGGGGAAACCGCCGCCGAGACCGCCGAGGCCTCCGGCCAGCGGACCCATCTTCTGCTGCGTCAGCGCATCACGCTTGTCGGCAAGGTCGGCGAGAGCTCCCACGATCAGGTCCTGCAGGGTCTCCACATCATCGGCGTCGACCACCTTGGGATCGATCGTCACCGAGGTCACCTCACCGGTGCCGCTACCGGTGATGGTCACCAGGCCACCACCAGCGGTGCCGGTCACCTCGGCCGCCGAGATCTCGGCCTGAGCGGCCAGCAGTTGCTGCTGCATCTCCTGAGCCTGTTGGAGGAGTCCGGCCATCGGGTTGTCTGGTTGCACTTGATCTTGTCCTTGCGTTGGATCGTCTGTTGTCGAACCTGCTGCGTCAGCGCCCACGGGCACTCACCCGCGCGTCATGCGTTCCAGCGCAGCGGCGATGTCATCGATGGTATCGCCGTCGGCGGGCTGCGCCTCGAATCGCAGTCGCGCGTTGCCCCCGAACATCCGCGACGCCAACGGGGAGAGGGCGAACTCGAACTCGTCACCGTCGCGTTGCCAGGCCACGATCCCCCGCTCCACCGCAGGCCCGGTACCCGTGCTGATCTGGTAAATCGCAGATTCCGGGGTACTCGACGGTGTCTGCGGCAGGTCACGCTGCACCTGAAAGCAGTCGCCGGACTCGTCGTCGAGAAAGACGACAACCTCACAGGCGAGGTCCTCGTAGCGGTCATAGGAAACGACAATGGCCATGGGCCCTCCCTTCAGTGCAGGTTGCGGACGCTCTCGAAGCGACGGCGCCGCCCGGTCAGTGGGTCGTCGAACTCCACAGCGTAGGCCAGCAGTTGCAACGGGCTGGAGAAGTCACCGTGATCGGGTGCGGCCGCCACATCCGGCCGGACCTCGGGATACAGCGGATCACCGTCGATCGGGATTCCGAGGCCGGACATGTGCAGCCGTAACTGATGGGTGCGGCCGGTCTGCGGGAGCAAACGGTAGACACCGTGGTCACCGGCGGTGTCGGTCAGTTCGATGCGCGAGATCGCGTTCACCTCACCGGGAACCACCCGGGCCCGCAGGTCACCGGAGTCTTTCAAGATGCGGTTCCGAACGGTCGCGGGCAGCTCGAGGCCGTCGGCCAGAGGCGCCCGGGCGCGGTACTCCTTGTCGACCCGGCGATCGGCGAACAACAACTGGTACGGCGCCCGGGCCTGCGGTCGCAGACTGAACATCAGGACACCCGCGGTGAGCCGATCCAGCCGGTGCACCGGGCTGATCTGCGGATTGTCGAGCTCTCTGCGCAACCGCACCAGGGCGGTCTGCACCACGTGCGCGCCGCGCGGCATGGTCGCCAAGAAGTGCGGCTTGTCGACCACCACGAGGTTGTCGTCGATGTGGATGATCGGCATCTCGAACGGGATCTGCGTTTCGTCCGGCAGGTCGCGATAGAAATAGATCGGGCGTCCCACCTGGGCAGGCGCGGTCAGATCGACTCGATCGCCTGCGATGTCGAGCACCTCACCCTGCGCGGCCCGCACCGACAGGTCGACCACCGAGAGGCCGGCGCAGGCCGGTGCCGCCAGCATGGCCTCGGCGACGGTGACATCTGAGCGCCGCAGCACCACTCGGGTCGGGTCGACACCGTCCCGCAAGGGCAGTGGCGACGGTCTACGGTTCCTCAACAGGGATTCTTCAGCGGGCCCGAATCTGACCGATCAGCCGCGTTCGACGTGCGACTTCAGGTTTCCGAGCACCTCGGCCTGGATGCGGCCCAGACCCTTCGGCGCGAAGGTCTTCTCGAAGAAGCCGCCGATACCGCCTGCACCCTGCCAGGTGGTGACGGTGGTGACCTTCGAGCCCGTGCCCAGCGGCTGTACCTGGTAGGTGGTGATCATCGACGAGTTCGCGTCGGTCTCGGTGATCGTCGAACCCACCTGGTCCACAGAGGCCTGCACATTGCGCGAGCGCTTCGACGTCGCCTGCAGAGTCCACTTGGCGACGGTCCCGGCACCGACCCCACCGGCGACCACGGCGTAGTCGCGATACTGCGCGGGAAGGATGGCCGGTCGAACGGTCTGGTAGTCGGACAGTGCCGCCAGAACCTGCTCGGGCGCGGCATTGATCTCAATCGACTGTGATGCGGTTACCTGTGCCACGAAATAATCACCTTCCGGTTTTATGATGCTTCAGACCCCTGAGCCTGCCAGAACCACATGCGGACCCTCCGAAGTGGCATGCGCTGGACGGTAGTCCTAGGCTCTTATGCGTGCCGAGGGTTATGGGTTCCGTGTCCGGTCGCGCCGCCTTCGATGAAGGAGTCGCGACGCTGCTGGCGAGTTACCGGGCAATTCCGGCTTCCGGCAGGGTCCGTCTGGCCAAAAAGACATCCAACCTCTTCCGTAAACGAGCCAAAAATCCGTACCCCGGCCTCGACGTCTCCGGACTCGGCCGGGTGATCTCCGTCGACGTGGCCGCGCGCACCGCGGATGTCGCCGGCATGTGCACCTACGAGGAACTCGTCGCCACCACGCTCAAGTACGGACTTGCCCCGAAGGTCGTTCCACAGCTCAAGACGATCACCCTCGGCGGCGCGGTGACCGGCCTCGGTATCGAGTCGACGTCGTTTCGCAACGGTTTGCCGCACGAGTCGGTCCTCGAGATCGACATCCTCACCGGTGCGGGCGAGATCGTCACCACCTCGCCAACCAGCGAGAATTCGGATCTGTTCTTCGGATTTCCCAATTCCTACGGCACTCTTGGCTATTCGACACGACTGCGGATCGAGCTCGAAGAGGTCGCACCATTTGTGGAACTGCGCCATGTCCGGTTCACCACGGTCGAGGCACTCCAATCCGCGATGGTACAGATCGTCGACGCCGGCGAGTTCGACGGTGAACGCGTGGATTATCTCGACGGCGTGGTCTTCTCGGCCGCCGAGAGCTACCTGACCCTCGGCCGGCAGACCACCGCGGGCGGCCCGGTGAGCGACTACACCGGCGATCAGATCTTCTACCGGTCCATCCAGCACTCCGCGGACTCCACACCCATCCGCGACCGCCTCACCATCTCGGACTACCTCTGGCGCTGGGATACCGACTGGTTCTGGTGTTCTCGCGCATTCGGTGCGCAGAACCCTCGCATCCGACGGCTGTGGCCCAAGAAGCTGTTGCGCAGCAGCTTCTACTGGAAACTGATCGGTCTCGATCATCGATTCAACGTCGGCGACAAGCTCAATGCCCGCAAAGGTGAGCCCCCGAATGAGCGGGTGGTGCAGGACATCGAGGTGCCGATCGAGCGGACCGCCGAGTTCATCGCATGGTTTCTCGAGAACATCCCCATCGAACCGATCTGGCTCTGCCCACTACGACTTCGCGAACCGGCGCTGCCCGGTGCCGACACCCAACGGCCGTGGCCGCTGTACCCACTCGAACCTGCCCGGACCTACGTCAACGTGGGTTTCTGGTCCGCGGTACCCAAGCGCGATGACCAACCCGAGGGCTACGCAAATCGCCTGATCGAGATCAAGGTGTCCGAACTCGGTGGTCACAAGTCGCTGTATTCCGAGTCTTTTTACGGCAAAGAAGAGTTCGATGAACTGTACGGCGGGGAGCCCTACCGCCTGTTGAAGAAACACTATGACCCAGGGTCGCGGCTCCTCGACCTCTACGCAAAGGCGGTGCAACGTCAGTGACGACATTCAAAGAAAATGACCTCACTTCCGGATCGGTGGTAGGTCCCAAGCTCAGCTTGGCCGAGGTCGTCGAAGCGTTTGCGGGTGGAGATCTGAACGTACGGGTGACCGCGTACGACGGCAGCTCGGCTGGTCCCGAGGACGCCGAGTACGGCGTGGAGTTGGTGACGCCCCGTGGAACCACGTATCTGGCAACAGCTCCCGGAGACCTCGGACTGGCCCGCGCCTACATCGCAGGCGACCTCAAGCTGCACGGTGCGCCCGGTGGCGACCCCTACGACGCCCTGCGTGCCCTCGCCGAAGACATCCACTTCGAGCGCCCCTCGGCCCGCGTGATGGCACAGATCACCCGCTCGATCGGTCTGGAACACTTCAAACTGATTGCACCGCCACCACAGGAACAGCTGCCACGGTGGCGCCGGATCGCTGAGGGTTTGCGGCACAGCCGGACCCGCGATGCCGAGGCCATCCACTACCACTACGACGTCTCCAACGCCTTCTACGAGCTGGTCCTCGGACCGTCGATGACCTACACCTGTGCCTGCTACCCCGAGCGGGACGCAAGCCTGGAAGAGGCCCAGGAAAACAAATACCGCCTGGTGTTCGAGAAGTTGAAGCTCAAGGCCGGTGACCGACTGCTCGACATCGGTTGCGGCTGGGGCTCGATGGTCCGGTACGCCGCACGCCAGGGGGTCCACGTCATCGGTGTGACCCTGTCAGCCGAGCAGGCGCAGTACGCACAGCAGGCCATCGTCGACGAAGGCCTCAGCGAGTTCGCCGAGGTCCGGCACAGCGACTATCGCGACATCACCGAAGAAGATTTCGACGCCGTGTCGTCGATCGGTCTGACCGAGCACATCGGGATCGCGAACTATCCGTCGTACTTCAAGTTCATCCGGGCCAAGTTGCGCGATGGCGGAATCCTGTTGAACCACTGCATCACCCGCCCTGACAACAGATCCAAGGGCAAGGCGGGCGCATTCATCGACCGCTACGTGTTCCCCGACGGGGAACTCACCGGTTCGGGCACGATCATCTCCGCGATCCAGGACGTCGGTTCGATGGAGGTTCTCCACGAGGAGAACCTGCGCGAGCACTACGCGATGACACTGCGCGACTGGAACAAGAACCTCGTCGACAACTGGGATGCCGCCGTCGAGGAAGTCGGCGAAGGTACCGCCCGGCTCTGGGGCCTCTACATGGCCGGCTGCCGACTCGGTTTCGACCGCAACATCATTCAGCTCCACCAGGTGCTGGCCGTCAAGCTCGACAACGACGGCGGCAACGGCGGACTCCCGCTGCGCCCGTGGTGGCAGGCCTAACCTCCGCAGATACACCAGTTCCAGTCAAAACCACACGTTGGAACGTGTGGTTTTGACTGGAACTGGTGTATCTGTCGCTTGCCTAGTTGATCGGCGTGGCGCCGAGCTCACTCGTCAGCAGCGCGATCGCGATCTGCTCGGGGTCCTGACGCGGGTCCGGGGTCGAATTGCGTGCGGTGGCAACCATTTCGTTGCGCTCGTCATCGGTGAGGTCTTCGTCTTTGACGGGCTCGGGAGCCGGTTCCGGTTCAGGCTCCGGTTCGGGTGACTCTTCGTCGCCTGCGCTCGGGGTGGCTGGAGCACCGCGGCTCGGCCGGGTGTAGGTGGCCTGTTTCGCCTCGGGCTTGCGGGTATCGGTTTGCGCGGTCTGGGTTTTCGGCATTGCCGGCATCGCGGACGCCGCATGCACCTGCACCTGCCAGTCGCCGCCGAAAACGTGCGTCATAGCGGCATTGATCACGTCCACCGCGTGCTGCGAACTCAACCGCTGAACGAGTGGCTGTGAGTCGTGGCTCAGGATCAGGGTGCTGCCGTCGATTCCACGGACCGAGGCACCGGAGAGCATCACCTCGGTAACCTTGTTGGCGGCTCGAACCGCGGTCCGGACCTCTTGCCACTTCGCCTGTACCGCAGCCAGATCGAGCCCGGCGGCTGCGACCTTGGGCTCCGGCTCGACCTGTGGTGCGGGCTCAGCGTGATGATCGGGCTCCGGCTCGAAATCAGGTTCGGGCGGCGGCGGGACATCATCGAACGGCGAAGCCGACTCGAGCTCCTGAGCGGGCTCCGATTCCTTTTCTGGCTCGGGCGGTGTCGACACTTCAAACATTGCCGCTGGTTCCGCGGTCGCTGGTTCCGGCGCGGGCTGCGGTTCCGGCGCCACCTCTGGCTCTGGCTCTGGCTCGACCGAAACCGGCTGCGGCGCAGGGATGAGCGCGGGCTCGAGTTCGAGTGCTGGCTCGGGCTCGGGCACAGGCTCGGGGGTCGCCTCGGGCTCGGGGGTCGGCTCGGGCACCAGCGCAAGCTCGGGCTCAGGGGCCGGCTCGGGCACCAGTGCAAGGTCGGGCCCGGGTTCAGACTCCGGAACCGCTGCAGGTTCCACAACCGGTGCAGGTTCCGCGACTGGCGCGGGTTCAGGTTTCGGCTGCGGCGCGGGAGTCGGTTCCGGTTCCGGGGTGGGGGCCGGCACGGGTTCTGGGGTGGGGACCGGAGTCGGTACAGGCGTCTGCGCGGCCTCCGGCTCCGATTCGGCGACGTCGTCCTGCTGTTTACGCTGCGACGGTCGGACAAACTTCGAGGGTGCCGCGTCGATCGGGGGCGCCGCCGGAGCCGCCGACGATACCGACGGAGACCCGGACACCGCAGACGCACCATCACCCGGAGTGGCGATCACGCCACTGGCGAGCTGGGACTCGATGCGCTCGATCCGTTGCAGCACACCGGACTCCGAATCCGACGAGGCCGGCAGCAACATCCGGGCGCACATCACTTCCAGGAGCAGCCTCGGGGACGTGGTCCCGCGCATCTCCCCCAGTGCGTCGTGGACGGTCTCGGCGAAACGGGTCAGTGTGCCCGCTTCGAGCCGGGCGACCTGGGCAACCATCTGCTCGACCTGATCGTCAGGGGCTTCGACGAGTCCTCGTTGCGCGGCATCGGGGACGGCGTTCATCAGGATCAGGTCCCGCAGACGTTCGAGCAGGTCGACCGCGAACCGGCGGGGATCGTGTCCGGCGTCCACCACGGCCTCGACCGTCCCGAACAGCGCGGCGCCGTCGTGGTCGGCCAGTGCGTTGATGGCGTCGTCGATCAACGCCACATCGGTGACACCCAGCAGAGCCAGCGCCCGTTGATAAGTGACACCTTCCGGGCCTGCACCGGCGAGCAGCTGGTCCAGGACACTGAGCGAGTCACGCGGAGAACCGCCGCCCGCCCGGATCACCAACGGGAACACCGTCGGTTCGACGGTGACGTGCTCGCTCGTGCAGATGCGTTCGAGCAATCCGCGCATGGTTGCCGGGGCCAGCAACCGGAACGGGTAGTGATGGGTGCGCGACCGGATGGTGGGCAAGACCTTCTCGGGCTCGGTGGTCGCGAAGATGAAGATCAGATGCTCTGGTGGCTCTTCCACGATCTTGAGCAGCGCGTTGAAACCCGCGTTGCTGACCATGTGGGCCTCGTCGATGATGAACACCCGGTAGCGAGACTCGGCAGGCGCATAGAACGCTTGATCACGCAGTTCGCGGGTGTCGTCGACACCACCGTGGCTGGCGGCGTCGAGTTCGATCACGTCCATGTTGCCCGGGCCACCCGGACCCAGGGCGATGCATGACGAGCAGACGCCACAGGGTGTCGAGGTGGGCCCTTCCACGCAGTTCAGCGAACGGGCAAGGATGCGAGCCGACGACGTCTTGCCACAACCACGCGGACCCGAGAACAGGTAGGCATGGTTGATCCGGCCGGAGTTCAGGGCCACACCCAAGGGCTCGGTGACATGCTCCTGCCCGACAACTTCGGCGAAGGTCGCGGGGCGATAAGTCCGGTAAAGAGCCACGGTGCGAGACTACCGGCGAGGTACGACGGCCGCGGGGTCGGCCAGTGTTGCCTGCCGGACAATCGTGTGCTGAATGCTCACACCGACCACCGGTGTACAGATCAGAAGCCGTCGCTAGTCACGCAAACTATCGCGGACCGCGAGTTCGACCGGTTCAGGAGCAGGCTTCGGAGTCCGCAGCCTCCGGAACTCTGCCGGCCCCCACAGGACCAGCGTCGCCACCGCCGTGACCCCGAAGACCCACAGATACGGCTCGGCTGAGAACCACCGCAGCCAGTCCGGGAACGGTGTCATGAACATGCCTGTCCCGTAGAACGGCGTGAATCCCATTGCACCGCCCGGCAGGTGGTTGCGCCAGGTGAAGGCCGTGGTGAACAGCGCGGCCGGGAGCAACAGCGTCACCGGCAACACCCAGGTCCGCCCGGAGCGCCACGCCGCGATGGGCAGGTGGACCAGGTAGACGAGCAGGGGCACGAACCAGACCCAGTGGTGTCCCCAGCTGAACGGGGAGACCGCGGTCGCCGTCATGCCGGTCAGGCACAGCGCCAGGAGTTCCTGCCCATGCCGATGCGCGAGAAAGGCCGCGCCCATCCCGATCACGACCGCGACGACCACCAGCACCGCCCACACCAGCTGATTGGGATCGACGGTTTTGAACGTTGTGGCGAGCGCACCCTTGATCGACTGATTGCTGGGTGCATCGATCGGCCCGACGCGTTCGGAGTTGATCACCCGATCGGTCCAGTACTTCCACGATTGCCCAGGTGTCACCAGGAACCCGAGAGCAATCGTGCACACGATGGTCACGGCGGCAACCACAATTGCGCGCCAGCGTCGGGTGACCGCGAGGTAGAGGACGAAGAAGCCCGGGGTGAGTTTGATACCCGCTGCGAGGCCGACACCGATCCCCTTGAGCCGACTGCCATCCGGCCGCAGCAGATCCCACAGCACGATCGCCATCAGGAAGACATTGATCTGTCCGTACCAAATGGTGGTCCGAACCGGTTCGAGCAACGTCGAGCAGCACACCAGCGCCGCGGAAACCACCAGCAACCGCCAGTCGACGCGGTAGCCCAAGCTCCGAAACGACGCCACGATCACATAGAACAGCGCCGCGAAGATCAGTACGGTCCACACCACATCGGCCGAGCCGACCGCGAGCCAGGCAAACGGCTGGAAGACGATCGTGGAGAACGGGGTGTAGGTGTAGAGCAACCCGTTCGGCAGCATCGGGGCTTCGTACAGCGGTTGCCCGTGCAGCAGGTGCAGCGCACCTTGACGGTAGACATGCAGGTCGACCTGGTTTTCGAAGAGGCCGAAGACGTTGGCGTCCAGCGGTATGAAGGTGACCTGGACGTAGACCGCGAGCACGGCGGCGACCACGAACCCGGCGAGCAGCCAGAGACTGGTCGGGAAACGCAGTCGCGTCGACGAAGGCGTGGCGTCGTCAGTGGGCACTTTTCCGCCTTCCCCCAGCAGTGACTCCGCCAGGAATGTTAGCCCGCTGACACCCGTTCGGCCCTGCGGCTTGCCGTGAGGCAGATGATGCTGACCACAGCGACCACCAGGAACATCCAGTTGTAGGGGTCGTAGGTGAACCACCGGAGCCAGGTGATCCCGAACTTGTGGAACAGTCCGGTGAAGTAGCCATTGGGTAGAACCCGCTCGATCTGAAGCACCGGATGGTCCAGGTAGGTGCGCCAGACGAAGGTGGTGAGCAGCATCGCCAGCGCACCCACCGCGGCGAGGATCCGGAGCGCAGGCGTCCGTGCAGACAGCACCAGGTGCACCACGATCACCAGCATCGGAACCACCCACACCCAGTGATGACCCCACGACATCGGCGACACCACCGTGCCCGTCATCCCGACCAGTGTGATCGCCAGCAGCTCGTGACCGGCGCGATGGGCAAGGGAGGCCGCGACCATGCCGAGTACCAGCGCCGCCAGCGCCAGCGTGCCCCACACGAGGATGTTCGGGCTGTCCGTCTGCCCCAGGTTCGCCAGGGCGCCGCGGATGGACTGATTGCCAACGGTATTGGGCGCGCCCACCCGCTCGGAGTCGATGAACGTCCCACTCCAGTACTTCCACGAGTCACGCGGCATCACGAGAAAGCCGATGACCACGGTGCCGACGAGTCCCGCGCAGGCGACGACCACCGACCGCCAGTTCCGGTTGATCGCCAGATAGAACACGAAGATCAGCGGCGTCAGTTTGATGCCTGCCGCGATCCCGACACCCAGACCGCGCAGCCGACTGTCCTTTTCGCGCAGCAGGTCCCACAGGATCAACAGCATCAGGAACACGTTGATCTGGCCGTACCACATCGTGGTGCGTACCGGCTCCATCAATGTGGAGATCAACACCAGCGACATCGCCATCGTCCGCACCGGCCAGGTGATCCGATAGCCGAGATTCTTGAAGCTGAGCGTCATCACGAAGTACAGCGCGATGAAGATGCCCGCCATCCACACGACCCGGGCCATCTCCACGGTCATCAACGCAAACGGGACGAACACGAACACCGACGCCGGGGCGTACGTGTAGTCCATGACTCCGACGAGCTTGGCCTCGTACAGCCGGTGCCCGTCGATGACGGCCTGGGCACCCTGCCGGTAGACCTCGAGGTCGAGCTGGTTGCCGAACAGGCCCCAATAGGGCTCGTCCAGCGGGACCGCCAGATGCTGAAGCCAGATCGCCAGCAGTCCGAGCACGACAGAGACCACCACGACGGCGGCAGGCCACGGCACGGTCCGTCCAGGATGGGATTTTCCTGCGGTTTTCTCTGCGTGCGACTCTGCGGTGACGGACTCGGAGTCCATCGGATTGTGCTCGCTCAACGACCTGTCCGGTCACCACACGCGTGCATGTCAGCCCTGCTGTTCGAGCAACTGCTCCGCCGACGCGAGCAGGACACAGGTCGCCACACCGTCCATGGCCACACGAAGCTCCTCGAGGCCGGGGAACGTCGGGGCCAACCGGATGTTGCGGTTGTTCGGGTCTTTTTCGTACGGGAACGCCGAGCCGGCACCCGTCAGCGAGATCCCGGCTTCCTTGGCCAGCGTGATGACGCGGGCCGCGGTGCCGTCGATGACGTCGAGGCTGATGAAGTAGCCGCCCTCGGGTTCGGTCCAGGACGCGACCTTGGCGCCGCCGAGCCGTTCTTCGAGGATCTGCAACACCATCGCGAACTTCGGCACCAGCAACTCGCGATGCTTGGCCATGTGGGCCCGGACGCCGTCGGCGTCCTTGAAGAAACGAAGGTGACGCAGCTGATTCAGTTTGTCCGGACCGATGGTCTTGATCGAGACGTGGCGCTGGTACCAGGCCAGGTTCTCCGCCGACGATCCGAAGAACGAGACACCGGCCCCGGCAAAGGTGATCTTGGATGTCGAGGCAAGGACCAACGGCCGGTTCGGGTTACCCGCAGCCGCGGCGAGCCCGAGGACATCGATCGGGGCCGGGGGCTCGTCGACGAGGGTGTGCACGACGTACGCGTTGTCCCAGATGATGCGGAAGTCGGGAGCTGCGCTCTTCATCGACATCAGACCGCGGGCGACCTCGGGACTGTAGGTCGCGCCGGTCGGGTTCGAGTACGTCGGGACGCACCACATGCCCTTGATCTGGGGATCCGATGCGACCAGGTCCGCGCAGAAGGCGACGTCGGGACCGTCGTCGTTCATCGGCACGGTGATCATCTCGATCCCGTAGGACTCGCTGATCGCGAAATGACGGTCGTAGCCGGGCGACGGGCACAGGAACTTGATCGGGCCGCGCCCCCACGGCTCGGCGGAATCGGGAGTGCCGTGCAGAAGGGCGAACACGACGAGGTCGTGCATGATCTCCAGGCTGGCATTGCCGCCTGCCAGGAGATTGTCGGTGGGGATACCGAGCAGTTCACCGAAGATCGCGCGCAGCTCGGGCAGACCGGTGACGCCGCCGTAGTTGCGGGTGTCGGTTCCGTTGCCGTCGCGGTAGTCGTCGGCACCGGGCAGTGACAGCAGTTCGGCCGACAGATCGAGTTGCGCTGGGGCAGGCTTGCCTCGGGTGAGGTCCAACTTGAGGCCGGCATCGACGAGCGCTTGGTACTTCGCACGCAGCTCGGATTGGGTGGCGGTCAGCTGGTCAGCACTCATCGAGTGGAAATTCACTACGGCCTTTCCCGGAACGACCCCGCCCCGGAACTGTGGTTGCGCGGAGGTACGCGCAGAACAGCGGATCTGCTCGGAAACAAAGTAGGGGACCCCGCGCACCCGGCAGAGCCCGCTGACCCTTGCTGCCTTCCGGCCCTGGGGGAGTTCACAGGATGCTCGCCGCGCGGGATCCAGAAACGAGTGTAGCGGGCCGACCGCAGAGAGCGAAAACTTACCCTCTGAGCAGCCCGTTTTTGGCGAGTGCGCCTGGAGCCGGTAAGCTGCCGGACGGAGGATTCGCCTAGTGGCCTATGGCGCTCGCCTGGAACGCGGGTTGGGTTAATAGCCCTCAGGGGTTCGAATCCCCTATCCTCCGCCAGAAGGACGAAATATCGAGATCGCCCCGTATTTCCATACGGGGCGATTTCGTTTTTCAGCTCCCCGCAAACGGGTCAGGTGTCGTCTCTGGCGCGTGATGGCTGCACCCGTTTGGGTTCACCCGGCATCTTCGGATAGCTCGGCGGATACGGCATGTCCCCCAATCCATCCCGTTCATCTCGCGCCACCATTTCGAGGAGCGGTTCGAGACCGCTGCGATGAGAGTCGATGTCGGACATGGGATCACCACGCCTGGCCAACAAGTCCGGGACGGTGGCGATGGTGCAATCCAACGGATCGACGTCAGAGAGCTCTTCCCAGGTGACCGGTGTCGAGACCGTTGCCGTCGGGGTGCGACGGGCCGAGTAGCCGGCGGCCATCGTCCGGTCACGCGCGTTCTGGTTGAAGTCGATGAAGATCCGTTCCCCGCGCTCTTCCTTCCACCACGACGTGGTGATCGCCGAACTGTCGCGGCGTTCGAGCTCTCGGGCCAGTGCGATGACGGCCCGCCGGGTCGAGATGAAGTCCCACTTCGGTTCGATCGGCACGAACACGTGTAGTCCGCGGCCGCCCGAGGTCTTCGGATAGCCGTGCAGCCCCAGCTCGTCGAGTAGCGGATGCAGGACGTCGATCGCCACCCGGCGCGCGTCCGAGAAATCGGTACCTGGTTGCGGGTCCAGGTCGATGCGGAGCTGGTCGGGGTGATCGTTGTCCGGTGCGATGGTGGGCCACGGATGGAACGTGATCGTTCCCAGGTTGGCGGCCCAGACGATATCGGGTGCGCTTTTTGTTCGGATTGCATCGGCCTTACGCCCCGACGGGAACGTGATCGACGTCGACTCCACGTGCTCGGGACGCTTGGCCGCGACCCGCTTCTGGTAGATCTCTTCGCCTTCGATCCCATCGGGGAAGCGCTGCAGGAACGTCGGGCGATCACGTAGTGCGGTCAACAGCGCACCCTGCAGCGCAACGGTGCGGTAGTACCCGACGAGATCGCGTTTGCGGCCACCGTTCTCACCGAGTTCCGGAAAGTAGATCTTGTCCGGATTCGACAGTCGCACAGGCGTTCCGTCGACATCGAGTTCCTCCGCCGGTGATCTGGCCATCAGTTCTGCCCCTCCAGTACGTCGAACAGGTCGTAGGTCAATGGCACCTCGAGTTGGTCGTAGCCGCAGCTCTCCGGTTCGCGATCCGGGCGCCAGCGCACGAACTGAACCGTGTGGCGAAACCGTTGCCCTTCCATCTGGTCATAGCCGACCTCGACCACGAGCTCCGGACGGATCGGAATCCATTGTGCCGAACCCTTTTCCTTCCACCGGCTGGGTTCACCTTCGGCGACGTTGTCCGGGTCCAGCCGCATCGGTTCGAGCAGTTGCTGCAGCTCGATCCGTTTGGCGTCGGAGAACGCTCCGGCCCCACCGACCATCCGCAATTCCCCCTCGTCGTACAGGCCGAGCAGCATCGAACCGAGTCCGGTTCCACTCTTGTGGACGCGATACCCGATCACCACGCAGTCGGCGCTGCGCTTGTGCTTGACCTTGACCATCTCGCGCTTGCCCGGAAGATAGCGGCCATCAAGGCGTTTGCTGACCACACCGTCGAGGCCGGCACCCTCGAACTCGGAGAACCATTGGTGCGCCAACTCGGCATCGGTGGTCACCCGGCTGACCCGGCAGCGACCGGCGCCGGGTATCGCTTCGAGCAGCGCCGCCCGACGGACCGCGAACGCCTCACTTGTCAGGTCCCGGTCCCCCATCGCCAGCGCATCGAAGCCGATGAACATTGCCGGGGTCTGCTCGGCAAGCATCGTCACGCGGGACTTGGCGGGGTGGATCCGGATCGACAACGCATCCCAGCTGAGGCGTCGGACGCCGCCCAGATCTGCCTGGACGCCGATCTCACCGTCGACAACAACCTTGTCGGGCAACTCATCTCGGGCCGCCTCGATCAGCTCCGGAAAGTAGCGGCCCAGGTCTTTGCCGCCGCGCGACCCGATGACCACCTCGTCGCCGTCGCGGAAGATGATGGCGCGAAATCCGTCCCACTTGGGCTCATGCGACCACACCTCGACGCCGGGCTCATCAGGGATCTTTACCGCGGCCTTGGCCAACATCGGCACCACCGGCGGCATCACAGGGAGGTCCATGACCGTCAATACTTCCACTTGTAGGCTCGTGGGGTGGACTATCGCGGGGGTGGACGGTACGCGCCGTCGCCGTCAGGAGACCTGCATGTCGGTAATCTTCGTACCGCCCTGTTGGCCTGGATGTTTGCTCGAACCACCGGCCGCACATTCCGGATGCGGATGGAAGACCTCGATCGGGTGGCCGCCGGATCCGCCGAGCGACAACTCGCTGACCTGGCCGAACTCGGTATCGACTGGGATCCGCCGATCATGTGGCAGTCGCAGCGGCTCGCCAATTACAACAACACGATCGCTGAGCTGCATGATCGCGGCCTGACCTACAACTGCTACTGCACCCGACGCGAGATCTCGGAAGCGCCATCGGCGCCACACGGTCTCGCGGGTGCGTACCCGGGAACCTGCCGGAATCTGACAACCGCTGCGGAGCAGGCCCACATCGACGCCGGACGACGACCGGCGATCCGACTGCGCGCCGACGTCACCGAGTTCACCGTGTCCGATGTGCTCAAGGGTCGGTTCACCGGGCCGGTCGACGATTTCGTGTTACGTCGCGGCGACGGGATCCCGGCCTACAACCTGGCGGTGGTCATCGACGACAACGCCCAAGCCGTCGATCAGGTTGTCCGCGGCGACGACCTGCTGAGTTCGGCGCCCCGGCAGAGTTATCTCGCAACAATGCTCGGGCTGACACCTCCCTCGTACGCACACGTCCCGATGGTCCTGAACACCGAGCGCAAACGGCTTGCCAAACGCGACGGCGCCGTCACCCTGGCCGATCTGGAGGCAGGCGGCGTGGACACACAGCGTGTCCTGTCGCTGATCGCGAACTCGTTGAATCTCGCGGATCCCGGCGAGTCGGTCTCCGCCGACCTGATGCTCGCCCGGTTCGTTCCGGCGAGCCTGCCATCCGAACCGTGGATTCTCGACCCTGCAGACCTCTTGCGCCACTGATACACGCGGGCTGGTCGACGGTCATTCAATCGGGATATCTATCGGTTCGGCTCTCGTTTCAGCCGACACTCCCGGCTTAAGGTCACTCATCAAATCGACAACCGACGGGGCATACCCCCCGCGAGAGGACGTTCCCATGAGTGGTCCCCAGTACCCCGGATCCGAGCCGTATCCCGGCCCCGGCCCGGACGCCAACCCTCCCCCGCTGCAAAAGCCGGGCTCCTACCCGCCGCCATCGAACGGTGGATCTCCCTACGGACAACCCGCGGCCCCCTACGGCGGGCCAGATCCCCAGTACGGTCAGCCCGGTCCCCAGTACGGTCAGCCCGGGCCGCAACCCGGTCCCGGTGCGCCTGCCGATGTGGGAATCCGCCTGGCCGCCAGGGTCATCGACTGGCTCATCGTCGCGATTCCGATGAACATCATCTACACGGCGCTCTTCTGGGTGGCCCCGTGGTTCATCGCACTGATCGTCGGTTTCGTACTGTCCTTCGCGGCGTACGCGTATTTCGTCTACTTCGAGACCCAGCAAGAAGGCGCCACTGTCGCCAAGAAGCTGCTGAAGCTCAAAGTGGTTGGTGCACAAGGCGGCATTCCGACCATCGACGAATCTGCCAAACGGAACGGCTGGATGCTCGTCGGCGTCCTGGCCTGGTTGCCGATATTCTTCCTGCCGCTGTTCCTCGGCTTCATCTGGATCGGTCTGGCCGTCTCCATCGCCGTCACGATCAACAGCGACCCCCGCAACCAGGGGTGGCACGACAAGTTCGCAGGCGGCACCTCGGTCGTCAAGACCGCCTGATCACTTGGCCGCGGCGCCCGCGTAGTACCGGCCGAGGAACTCGTCCCGGAACTCGAAATAGTTGCCGTCGATGATGGCCTGGCGCGCCCGCTCCACCAGCGTCACGATGAAGTGCTCATTGTGAATGGTGCAGAGTGTGGCCGCCAGGCCTTCTTTGGCCTTGAACAGGTGATGAATGTACGCACGCGTGTATTGCGTTGTGTAGTTCTGCATCTCAGGGTCCAGCGGCGTGAAGTCGCGGCGGAACCGGCTGTTGGTCACGTTGTAGCGACCATCGAGTGAATAGATCGCACCGTTGCGTGCCACGCGGGACGGTGAGACGCAGTCGAACGTGTCGATACCGCTTTCGATCGCGGTGAAGATGTCGTCGGGTTCGCTGATACCGAGCAGGTGCCTGGCCTTGTCGACCGGCAATTCCTCGTTGACCCACCGGACGATGGTGCCGAGATTCTGCTTCTCGAGCGCACCGCCGATGCCGTAGCCACCAAATCCGCGGCCGCCTTCGGCGACATCTTTTTCGCTCATCGTCACCAGGTCGCGGGCCGCTTTACGGCGCAGGTCCTCGTACTGCGCACCCTGGATGACACCCCACAGCGACTGCAACGGGCGGTGGCTGCGCTCGGAGGTGAGCCGATTGTGTTCGGCCAGACAGCGAATCGCCCACAGTCGGGTCCGCTCCAGCGAAGTCTCTTGGTAGGCGCGGGTATTCATCAACGTGGTCAGTTCGTCGAACCCGAAGATGATGTCGGCACCGAGCTGATGCTGGATCTGCATCGAGACCTCCGGCGTGAACCGATGGGTCGATCCGTCCAGATGTGACTTGAACGTCACACCGTCATCGTCGACGCGGGCCAGTCGTTCTTTGCCCTCGGCGATGACGTCGTCGTTCTGCATCCCGGTCAGGTCCATCGCGATGACCTTCTTGAACCCGGCACCCAGTGACATGACCTGGAAGCCACCACTGTCGGTGAATGTCGGTCCGGGCCAGTTCATGAACTTTCCGAGACCACCGGCCTCGTCGATGATGTCCGGGCCCGGCTGCAGGTACAGGTGGTAGGCGTTGGCGAGCACCGCCTGCGCACCGAGGTCGCGGACGGCTTCCGGCACAACGGTTTTGACGGTCGCCTTGGTACCAACCGGGACAAACGCCGGCGTCTTGATCTCCCCGTGTGGGGTGCTGATCACACCGGTACGGCCGAGGGTGCCGGGCAGGGTGGCCCCGACCGTGAAAGTACGGTCGGGGCCTTCGTCGATATTGCTCACCGCTGCATCCTCGCAGCCGGTGACCCTGCCCGGCAAAACAGACTCCTGCGCCGGGATCTGACGCGGGTCAGATCTTCACCTCGGCATCCGCCTCGCGGGCGGCCTCCTCGGCAGCCAGCGTCTTGTTCAGCTTTTCGCCTTCGATGTCGACGTCGGGCAGGATCTTGTCCAGCCACTTCGGCAGCGACCAGGCCTTGTCACCGAGTAGTGCGAGCACTGCCGGGATCACGGTCATGCGGATGACAAAGGCGTCGAAGAAGACCGCTGCGGCCAGCGCGAAGCCCATCGCCTTGATGAAGACCATGTCCTGCAGCATGAATGCGGCAAACACCGAGATCATGATCGCGGCTGCCGCAGCCACCACCCGGGCGCTGTGACTGAAGCCGTCAACGATGGAGTCCTTGGCAGACTTCCCGTGCACGTACGCCTCCCGCATACGACTGACCAGGAACACCTGATAGTCCATCGCCAGGCCGAACACGATGCCGATCAGGATGATCGGCAAGAAGCTGACCAGCGGTTGCGGATTGCCCACCAGCCCCAGGTCACCGTCCGTGAAGATCGCCACCGTGGCACCGAAGGTCGCGCCGATGCTGAGAAGGAAGCCCAACGCGGCGGTCAACGGCACCAGGATCGACCGGAAGACGATCATCAGCAAGATGAACGCCAATCCCACGACCACGATCAGATATGGGACGAGCGCCGACGAGAGCTTGTCGGAGACATCGATCTCGATGGCGGTCTGGCCGGTGACGCCATAGGTCAGCCCGGTGCTCTCGGCGACGTCGGACTCCATCCCGCGCAGGTCCTTGACCAGGTCCGTGGTTGCGTCGTCTCCGGCAGCACTGTCCGGGATCACCGAGATGATGGCGGTTTCGGTGTTGCTGCTGATGTCTCCGGGGCTGATCACGGCAGCGGAGACATCGTCTACGCCGCGGATCTGGTCGACCAGACCGTCGAAAGCCTCGATCCGCTGCGATTCACCCTCGATACCGCTGCCGTCGACGACCACCACAAACGGATTGTTCACGCCCGGCCCGAAGCCTTCGGAGACCATGTCGTAGGCCTGGCGCTGTGTGGTGCTCGGATCACCGTTGCCATCGTTCGGCAACCCCAGTTTGAGTCCGGTCATCGGGATCGTGATCAGCGCCAGCAGCACAATGCCACCGATGGCGAAGACCGCCGGGCGCCGGACGACCTGATTGATCCAGCGCTGACCGTTGTGGCGGCGAGCCGGGTCGTGCGGTGTCACATCCGGCGGGTTGAGCGACTTGATGCGTCCGCCGAACACCTTCTCGCCGAAGATGCCGAGGATGGCGGGAAGCAGGGTCAACGCGACGAGAACGGCAACCAGGACGGTGCCTGCCGCGGCCAGACCCATCGCCGTCAGGAACGGGATGTTGACGATGAACAGCGCCGCCAGGGCGATGAACACGGTGGCACCGGCGAACACCACTGCCGATCCGGCCGTGCCGACAGCTTTGCCGGCAGCCTCGGCGCGGGTCTTGGACCGATGAACCTCATGCCGGTACCGCGACAAAATGAACAGTGCGTAATCGATACCCACCGCCAGGCCGATCATCGTGGCCAAGATCGGGGTCTCGGAGCTCAGATCGAAGAAGAACGTTGCTGCGGTGACGCCCATCATGCCGATGCCCACACCGATGATCGCGGTGATCAGAGGCATGCCCCACGCAACCAGCGATGCGAAGGTCAGGATCATCACGATGGCACCTACGGCGACACCGATCAGCTCGGACGTCATACCCATTGCCGACTGGGGCAGTGCGGTGCCCGACATCTCGACGGTCAGACCACTGGCACGGGCCTGATCGGCGATCTCATCCATCTGGGTGTGGGCGGTTTCGCTGACGTCGGCTGCGGCCTCGGCATCAAACGCGGCACCCAACTGGACCATGGTCGCGTCGGCATTGATCGGCGAGGTCACCTGCGCGTCGGTCTGCGCCTCCTGCGCCGGGGTACCAAAGGTCTGCTCGTTGAACTGCACCACCGCGTCACGCCCGGGTCCGGGGTTCTGCTGCGTCCCATAGGTGTCAAACGGGTTCGCGATCGACTCGGGCGCCTTCACGCCGTCGAACTGCTTCATCTGATCAACCATGGTGTTGATCGCAGACTGGTACTGCGGCTCGGTCAGCGTGCTACCGGCAGGCGCCTGCACCACGTAGCTGATCGAGATGTTCTCGGAGAACTTCGGCTTCTCCGGGAAGGCCTCGACCATCTCGTTCTGGGCCGTGACCGACGGGACACCGGGAATGGTGAAACTCTCTGACGTCGGCTTCGAGAGCGTTGCGGCGGCCACGCCCATCCCGACGAGCACAAGCAGCCAGATCGCCACCATCTTGAATTTGTTCAGATAGGCCCATCTGCCTATCCGGTAAAGATATGTAGCCACGTGCGGGGCTTCCTTCCATCGGGATTTTCGTTTCAGGAGGTTTTTGGGGTCAGGGTTTGGCGGGACCCGGCGCCGGTCCGGTAAAACCGGCCTTCGTCACCGCGAACGCCTCACCGAGGAATCGCCGCAGATCGTCGTGCGGAGCGGCTCCCTCGGTCCACATCTCCAGAGCCACGCGCAGAGTGCAGAGTGCGTTGGTGAAGACGAGCCGTTCGACAAGCCCGAGAGCAGTTGTCGGGCCGCGTGCGGTGACGACCTCGGTGAACCGGGCCTTCTGCACATCGGTCATGTCGCTGTGCTCCTTGTGCGCGACCAATGTCGGCTCGGTCTCGAGCAGCCGGATCAGGGTGGCGAACTGGCCCGGTACCGCGTCCGTATCACAGGCAATCTCGGTCAATCCGTATTCGACTGCATCCCACAGGGATTCATCAGCCGGTCGGGATTCGATGTGGTCGGCCATCCGCCCGAGGACAACACCGACAAAGTAGATGAGCGCATCCTCTTTACCGGTGAAGTAGTTGTGGAAGGTCCGCGCCGAGACGCCGACCTCAGCCGCCACGGTGTCGACCGAAACCGATTCCAAACCACCATCAGCGGCGTGACGGAGCACCGCGGTCGCCAAGGCGAGCCGCGTGGCGGCCTTCTTGGATTCACGAAGTCCCATTTGCTCCATGCAACCCACCGTACGGAAATTGCAGTGTTCTGAAAATTTTCTGACGGGTGCAATATTGACGGATCAGTCACACGCCAGGTGCGTTGGTGACCCGCGTCACCGACCGCGGAAGTGGGCCGGTCTCTTCTCCCGGAATGCCGTCACACCCTCGGTGAAATCGTCGCTCTGCCACAGAGCAACGTGATTCTCGACCTCATCGTCGAGAACATCCGACCGATCGCGCGCAGACTTCCCCATCTGCGACTTGATGGCCGCCAGCGCCAGCGGCGGCCCCTGCGCAAGGCGATTCGCATCTGCCAGAGCAGATTCCAGCGACGTTCCGGGATCGACCACCGAGTCGACCAGCCCCAGGCGGCCGGACTCTTCACCACCGATGCGACGCGGCAACATCAGCAACTGTTTCGCTGCAGGCATGCCGATCCGGGCAGGCAAGCTGACGAAGATGCCCATGTCACCGGCGAGGCCGACAGCGGTGAAGGTCGTCCCGAATGAACTGTCACGTGCAGCCACCACCCGATCGCAGGCAAGCGCCAGCGCTGCCCCGGCGCCGAACGCCGGTCCCTCAACCGCTGCCACAACGGGTTTCGAGCCGTTCCAGATCGCCCGGACCACTCGCGCGGCCGCCTGACCACGGCTTCGGGCCTGGTCAGGGGACAACGGACCCATCGTGGAGATGTCCCCGCCCGAACAAAAGAAGCCTCCGGCACCGGTGATCACCACTACCCGGACACCGGAATCGTCCATGGCCGATTCGATGGCCTCGGCCAGTGCGATTCGCAACGGGAGGTCGATGGCGTTGCGGACGTGTGGGCGGTTGAGAGTGATCAACCGGACCGCGTCAAGGTGCTCGACCAGAACCGGTGCACCATCGATCGTCGACGAACCACTCATCGCGTGTTGTCTCCCTGCGTCTTCCGCTTCGGACCTACCTATTGATTCCTAGCAGCGCACGATCTGCGCCGGACCCCGTTCCGGCTTTCGGCGAGCAAGTACCCACGGTTCGCTACGGTTGGCGCATGCGCGCAGCGATCTCCAAACTCCTCGGGGCCACGATTGTTGCCGGAAGCCTGGCACTGGCACTGACCGCCTGCTCCGACGACGACTCCGCACAATCGGATGATTCGCCACCGTCGTCGGCACAGGTTGTCACCACCGACACCTCGGCTGCGATCCCGCCTGCGACCGGCAGTACGGCCGTTCAGAATTCGAACGCGCCTGCCGTCCCGGGGCCGTCGTTGCCCCCGGCAACATCGATCCCGGAATCGAAACTGCTGCCCGACCTCGATGGCACCCGTTGCGACACCGTGAACGGACCGGACGGGGCGTTGCACGTCATCATCCTCGAAGGCAGCTCGATCGACTGCGCCGTGGCGATGCCGATCGCCGACGAATACGCACCCATGATCGCGACCGGTAAACCCCAGCAGGTCCAGGGGTGGGACTGCGGCCCCTCACAAACCCGCGGAGTGCTTTCCAACTGCACCAGTGGCGCCGACACCATCTCGTTTTCGATCGAGTAACCCACGGAGACTCGACCTTCACTCGAAGTCCAGTTCGAATCGGTTTAGAAATCCGATATTTCAGGAAACCCATCTACATCTGGCGTCGTCACGAAGCCCCTGTGCCCGCCAGAACGCACCAGATGAGGAGTATTTCCATGAATCGAATTGCGCGCACGACCACAGGTGTTCTCGCCGCTGTCGCAGGTAGCGCGGCATTGGCCTTTGCCGCTGCACCGGGGGCATCCGCCGCCCCGGTGTCCATCTGCCCGGCCCTACCAGGGCAATCAGCCACAGCCGAGGACTGCTCGGCCGCTTCCGGGCCGACCGGATTGACCCTGGCCATCACGCTTGACGATGGCACCGCCTATGCAATCGGAGACAACTTCGCCGGACCCGCAGCCATCGCCATCGGTCCCGGAGCAGAGGTAAACATGGAAGGCGTGAAACCGGGTCTCGCGATCGGTATCGCCGGCCCCGGTGGCCAGGTCACCGTGGACGGAGTCAACCGTGCCACCTGCACAGATGGCCCCGGCTTCGCGGGGGACTTCCAGACACTGACCGGCTGCTTCAACGACGGGACCATGCAGATCCCGCTGGGCTGACCGTTCACTTAGCCCTATCGCTCCATCCCCAGGTGCTCTATGTTCGAATTCGCCGCTGTGTGCTGTCGGATCTCCCGGAGCACGGGCATCTGGGGATGGAGGCACAGTGCTTCGGACAGTGTTCAACGAAGAACATGAAGCTTTTCGCAAGGTGATTCGCGATTTCATCAATCGCGAGGTCGTTCCGGTGCACCACGAGTGGGAGGTGCAGGGGCATCCGCCCCGCGAGTTCTACAACCGACTCGGCGAGTTGGGCATCCTCGGCATCGAAGCCCCCGAGGAGTTCGGTGGCGGCGGTTCGGACTCGTTCAAGTTCACGGCGATCGTCACCGAGGAGGCCGCCCGCGCCGGCGTCACGTTCGGCTCGTATTCGGTGCACTCCAACCTGATCCTGCCGTACCTGGTCGAATACGCGACCGAGGAGCAGAAGAAGCGTTGGCTCCCCGGATTCATCTCCGGTGAGATCATGACCGCCATCGCGATGACCGAGCCGGGCACCGGATCGGACCTGGCCAACATCGCCACCACTGCCAAACTGTCAGAGGACGGCGAGTACTACACCCTCAGCGGTTCCAAGACGTTCATCACCGGTGGCGCGCTCGCCGACCTCATCCTGGTGGTCTGCCGGACCGCATCCAGCACCTCGGAGAACCGGCGCGCGGGGCTGACCATCCTGTGCGTCGACACCACGTCGGAGGGTTTCTCGGTGGGTCGCAAGCTCGAGAAGATCGGGCTCAAGGCCTCGGACACCGCCGAGCTGTCGTTCGACAACGTCCGGGTGCCGGTCACCGATCGCCTCGGTGAAGAGGGCGAAGGTTTCAACTACCTCACCCACAATCTCGCCCAAGAGCGTCTGACCATCGCGCTACAGGCTTCGGCCTCCGCCCAGGCAGCCCTGCAACACGGCATCAACTACGTCAAGGAACGCACCATTTTCGGTAAGCCGTTGGCGTCGTTCCAGAACTCCAAGTTCGTTCTGGCCGAGTGCGCCACCGACGTCGATGCCATCGTCTTGATGGCCGACCACGCACTCGAATTGCACGACCAGCGACAACTCAGCGTTCCCGACGCCGCGAAAGCCAAGCTCTTCTGCACGGAGGGCGCCGGCCGGGTCATCGACAAGTGCCTGCAGCTGCACGGCGGCTACGGATACGTCACCGAGTACCCCATCGCCCGCCTCTACGCCGACACCCGTGTCTCGCGTATCTACGGCGGAACCAGTGAGGTCATGAAGACCATCATCGCGAAATCCCTTGGTATCTAGCCAACTTCGTTCATCAATCAATAGCCCTCTCACCTCAGGAGACATACGCAGATGCGTGATGCAGTGATCGTCGATGCCGTCCGCAGCCCGGTGGGCAAAAGGAACGGCGGACTGGCCGGAGTCCATCCGGTTGACCTGTCGGCCCAGGTTCTCCAAGCCCTGGCCGCCCGCAACAACCTCGACCCCGCCACCGTCGACGACGTGATCTGGGGTTGTGTCTCGCAGGTCGGCGAACAGGCCGCATGTATCGGCCGATACGCGCTGCTGGCCGCAGGCTGGCCCGAAGAGGTTCCCGGTTTCACCGTCGACCGCCAGTGCGGCTCGTCGCAACAGGCCGTTCACCTCGCGGCGGCCGGTGTCATCGCAGGCCACTACGACATCGCCGTCGCCGGTGGCGTCGAGTCGATGTCACGGGTTGTCATGGGGGCGACGCGTGCGGGCGGACTCCACGGGGAGCCATACGGCCCGATGGTCCGGGCACGGTATGACAACTTCGCGTTCAATCAGGGCACCGGCGCGGAGATGATCGCCGACGAATTCGGGCTCAGCCGTACCGATCTCGACCAGCACGCCCTCGACTCGCACGAGCGTGCGGCCACCGCCATCGACGAAGGTCGTTTCACCGACCAGATCGCGCCGATCACGGTGACGGGCGAAGACGGGACCACCACGGTGGTGACCACCGACGAAGGCGTGCGCCGTGGCGGCACACTCGAAAAGCTCGGTGCGCTCAAGACCCCGTTCAAGGAAGACGGCGTCGTCTCGGCGGGCAATGCCTCGCAGATCTCCGATGGGTCTGCGGCACTGCTGGTGACCACCAGCGAGATCGCGGCGGCCAATGGTTGGACACCGTTGGCACGCGTGCATTCGGTGGCCGTGGTCGGTGCTGATCCGATCACCATGCTCAAGGGCCCGATCCCGGCCACGGCAAAGGTTTTGGCGCGCGCCGGGATGTCGATCGACGACATCGGGACCTTCGAGATCAACGAGGCGTTCGCCTCGGTATCACTCGGATGGCAGCGTGCCACGGGTGCCGACTACAAACTGCTCAATCCCGAAGGTGGCGCGATGGCACTGGGCCATCCGCTCGGCGGATCGGGCGCGCGCTTGATGACGACCATGATCCACCGCATGCGCAGCAACGGAATTCAGTTCGGTCTGCAGTCGATGTGCGAGGGCGGCGGCATGGCCAACGCGACCATCATCGAACTGGTCTGAGTCGTCCCGCATCCCTTGCCCGTGCAGGCTTTTCGTCCGCATACCGGAGTTGCACAGTGCCGGTGAGTGATCGGAAGAGCCTGCACGCCAAGGGGATCATTCTCCGGTGAAGTCCCCCACGCGTCGATCGTTGAAGGCTGCCAGCGCTTCTCGATGATCCTCGGTCGGATGCGACAGGGCCTGCAGGGCCGCCGACAGTTCCAGGAATCCGTCGAAATCCTGCCGACCCGATTCGCGCAGTAGCCGCTTCGTGGCGCGCAGTGCATGCGGCGGGTTCACGGCGACCCGCGCGGCGAGTTCCCGGGCGGTGGTCAGCAGGTCCTCGGGTTCGACGACCCGCGAGACCAGCCCCCAGTCCAATGCGGTCGCGGCATCGACGCGATCGCCGGTGAACGCCATCTCGGCAGCCCGCGCGGCGCCGACAGCCCGCGGCAACAGCCACGCGCCGCCGTCACCCGGGATGATCCCGAGCTTGACGAAACTCTCCGCGAAGAACGCCTTCGTGGAGGCGACGCGCATGTCGCACATCAGCGTCAGGTCACAACCCGCGCCAACCGCCGGGCCGTTGACGGCCGCGATGATCGGCACTTCGCAGGTGTACACCGCACGTGCCAAACGCTGGATCCCACGCCGGTAGCCCTGAAAGATCTGATGCGGCTTTCCGCCGAACATGCCGTTGCGATCGACCATGTCCTTGACATTGCCGCCCGCCGAGAACGCACTGCCCGCACCGGTGAGGATCACCACGCGGGTCTGCGGATCGGTGTTCGCGAGCTGAACCAACTCGACCAGCCGATCCACCACCTCGTCCCCGGAGATCGGGTTGCGGCTCTCCGGCAGGTTCAGCGTCCAGGTGGTGACGTGACCCTCGGTCTGGGCAAGGACAACATCGTTCGCGGCAGTCATCACGCGATCCTATCCACCAGACGATGGTCGGCTACCCGCGCGCAGCCGAATATTCAGTAAGCACACTCGCCGAATTGGAATCACGTTAAAATTGGCCAGCTCTGATGCGTCGTCGCACCGCGCGGCGGGTCGCCTCACCCGGCGGCAACAAGTGGCCACCCGAAAAAGACAGACACGTTGTCAGCGAACAGGATTCGAATGTTTGCATTCATCGCACGCGTCGTTGTCGGTCACCCGTGGCGAGTGATTGCGGGTTGGGCCGTGATCGCGTTGCTCATCATCGTGTTCTCGCCCAGCCTCGGGGATCACACCAGCGGCAACAATCAGGATTTTCTTCCCAAATCGTTCGAGTCGGTGAAGGCGCAAAAACTCGCCGACGAATACTTTCCCGCCTCTGCAGGCGCCACCGGCACGCTGGTGATCTCACGGACCGATGGTGCTCCACTGTCGACCACGGATCAGCAGACCGCCCTCGGACTCGCCACCACGTTGCAGAACGAGAAGATCCCGGGCGTCACCGCGGTCACCGGCAGCGAAGAGTCCTTCTCGCCGGATGGAAAAGTGGCCGTCCTGCAGGTGTCCTTTGCCGGCCAGGCAGGCGCCGACGACGTCGATGACGCGGTGCCAAAGGTGCGCAAAGCCGCCGACAAAGCGCTGGAGGGCACCGGCCTTCGAGCCGGCCTGACGGGCAACGCCTCGATCCTGGTCGACACCGACTCGGCATACGACAATGCCGAGAACATCATCACCATCGCGACCGTCATCGTCATCGTGCTCACCCTGGGTCTGGTCTTCCGCAGCCCGATCATCGCGGTGGTACCCATCGTCGTGATCGGCATCGTCTACCTTGCGGTTCGCGGCGTGACCGCCTTTGCCACCGATCTGTTCGACTTCAAGGTTCCCAACACCCTCGATGCCATATTGCTGGTGGTTCTCTTCGGAGTTGGTACCGACTACATCGTGTTCCTGCTCTTCCGATATCGGGAACATCTGCGACAGGGCGCCAACCACCACGAAGCGCTACTCCAGTCGACCAGGGTGATCGGACGGGTGGTCGCTTCATCCGCCATCACCGTGATCGGCGCGTTCGCCGCCCTGTTCCTGGCCAGGCTCGGCTTGTTGAATTCGCTTGCACCCGGGCTGATCATCGCCGTGGCGCTCATGCTGATGACCGCCCTGACATTGATACCCGCACTCTGCGCCGTGCTGGGCAAGTACCTGTTCTGGCCGCTGGGTCCGGGCACCGAGTCGAAGCGGTCGCCCTATGGTCCCATCAGTCGATTTGTCGGACACCGCCCGGCAATTGTGGTGGTGATCGTCGCCGCCGGGCTGATCGTGTTGACGGTTTTCGCGCCGTCATACAAATCGACATACGACACGCTCAACGAAATGCCTTCTGACACCCCCTCTCTCGAGGCCTACAACACCCTTTCCGCATCTTTCCCCCAAGGTGCACTCAGTCCCACTCAGGTGTACGTCAAGACCGAGGGGCCGGTTCCACAAGACGAATTGGCAACGCTCAGCAGCAATCTCAGCAAGGTCCCCGGTGTGGCATCGGTGTCGGAACCCAGGATCAGTACGGACGGCACAGCAGCGGTGATGGAGGTCATCCTGACCGACGGGCCATATACATCCGGCGCACTCGATCTCGCCAAAGGTCCACTCAACAAGGCCGCCCAGAGCTCGATACCCGATGCCGAAGTACTCGTCGGGGGCGAGTCGGCGACACTCGCGGACGTCCGCTCGCAACTCGATTCGGATAGCAAACGGGTGTTCCCGGTGGCCGTGGTGATCGTGGGCCTCATTCTCGGGTTGCTGCTCCTATCCGTGCTCGCACCACTCAACCTGCTCGTCTGCGTGGGTCTCACCTTCGGTGCCACCCTCGGAGCGGTTGTCATCGTCTTCCTGTTCGCCGCAGGACTCGACGGGATCGACTTCACAACGCCGATCGTCCTCTATCTGTTCGTGGTGGCCATCGGGACCGACTACAACATCCTGCTGAGCGAGCGCATCCGAGAAGAGTTCCTGAACGGCCATCGACCTGCCGAGGCCGCCAGGATCGCCGTCGCGGGCAGCGGACCCACGGCCGCCGCAGCAGGCACCATCCTCGCGTTGACCTTCGCCTCGCTGATCCTCACCGGGCTGGACAATCTGCGGGAACTCGGGACCGGCGTGGCAATCGGTGTACTGCTGGCCTCACTGGTGATGGCGCCGATGTTGGTCCCCGGACTCTCGGTGTTGCAGAGGAGCGCATTCTGGTGGCCGACGAAACGATCCAAACCGCCTGCGGCTGACGCCGATGCAGACGCACCCGGCCCGGGAGGCGACGGACCGAAGTCGCCAGAACCTATTGTTCATTGACCAAATCCGCAGGCTCCCCGACGAGTAGCATCGGCCCCGTGACCGAAACACCGGTACGCACCAACAATCGCCTGGATGCCAAACGTGTACTCGTCTACAGCGACGACGCGAGCACCCGCAGGCAGATCATCGCTGCCCTCGGCGACTTCCCGCCTGACGGCCTCGACCCCTTCCTCTACGTGGAGGTGGCCACCGGCCCCGGAGTGATCCGCGAGATGGACGCCGGGAGCATCGACCTGGTGATCCTCGACGGTGAGGCGGCTCCGGCCGGCGGGATGGGCATCGCGCGGCAACTGAAGGACGAGATCGTCGACTGCCCGCCGATCATCTTGCTCACCGGCCGTGTGGAAGATCGATGGCTGGCGTCGTGGTCGCAGGCCGAGGCCGTGGTTTCCCGCCCGATCGACCCCTTTGCGCTCACGAAAGCCGTGGTTACGGTACTGCGTTCACGCCCGTAGACCCATCTTTTGACCTCTCATCGTTCCCGTTTCCACAGTTCACGCCGTCCGTCCTTTTATGAGCGATCCAGATAACTGCGATTACAAATCAGCACGGCCGTCCCAGCCCGTAACGGTGTCGCCGCAGACCCGGCCGAAGGTAGTGTGTGTCTCAGATCACACACGGTCCCCTGGGTGATCCGAGCACGAACATCGACCCCTGAATCGGCCCTGTCCGAGCGTCGCCGCCACTCCGCAACCACTCGCTGGGAAGGAGCAACTCGCACACGTGAACCTGTATGTGCCGATATTTGTACTCGGTCTGATCGCAGTGGCATTCGCGGTCGGGTCAGCTGTTCTCGCGGGCGTCGTCGGCCCCCGCCGATACAATCGCGCCAAACTAGAAGCGTACGAGTGCGGCATCGAACCTATCCCAAATCCACTGGGCGGCTTGGGAACCGACATCGATTCGGGAAGTGTTACCAGACAGCGCATCCCGGTGAAGTACTACCTGACCGCAATGCTGTTCATCATCTTCGACATCGAGATCGTGTTCCTGTATCCGTGGGCGGTCTACTTCGACTCGCTCGGCGTGTTCGGCCTGATTGCGATGGCGCTGTTCATCTTCAATGTCTCGGTGGCGTACGCCTACGAATGGAGGCGCGGCGGACTGAGTTGGGACTGACCGGCTCGAACCGAGCACGCTGCCCGAAAGAGAGTGTCCATCATGGGTCTTGAAGAAAAGCTCCCCAGCGGATTCCTGCTGAGCACGGTCGAGGGCCTGGCCGGGTACATGCGCAAAGGCTCACTGTGGCCGGCAACATTCGGTTTGGCCTGCTGCGCCATCGAGATGATGGCCACCAGCGGTGGACGTTTCGACATCGCCCGCTTCGGGATGGAAGCCTTCCGCGCCTCGCCCCGCCAAGCAGACCTGATGATCGTCGCCGGCCGGGTCAGTCAGAAGATGGCGCCGGTTCTCCGCCAGATCTACGACCAGATGGCGGAGCCGAAATGGGTTCTGGCCATGGGTGTTTGTGCATCATCGGGTGGGATGTTCAACAACTACGCCATCGTCCAGGGCGTCGACCATGTCGTCCCTGTCGACATCTACCTACCGGGGTGTCCGCCGCGGCCCGAGATGCTGCTGCACGCAATCCTCAAGCTGCACGAAAAGATCCAGGAGATGCCGCTCGGTGTCAATCGCGACGAAGCGATCCGCGCAGCCGAACAGGCCGCACTGTCGGCCACCCCGACCATCGAGATGAAGGGGTTGCTGCGATGACTCCCCCGACACCAGAGAAGGACTCCGGACGCGAGGTGATCGGCACCCGCCGCGGACTGTTCGGTGCGAGTGGCAGTGGTGACACCTCCGGGTACGGCCGCCTGGTCAGCCCGATCTTCATGCCCGAGCGCACATCCCGGCCCTACGGCGGCTACTTCGACGACGTTGTCGACCAACTCGGTCGGACTCTGACCGCACGGGGAGGACCGGATGCCGACGTGGCCATCGAGAAGGTCGTGGTGTTCCGCGACGAACTGACCATCCACGTGCGCCGCGAACATCTACCGGCGATTGCCGGTGCGCTCCGCGACGAACCCGGCCTGAGGTTTGAACTGTGCCTCGGTGTCAGCGGTGTGCATTACCCCGACGAGACCGACCGCGAACTCCATGCCGTCTATCCACTGCTGTCGATCACCCACAACCGCCGGATTCGAATCGAAGTTGCTGTGCCGGACGCCGATCCACACATCCCGTCCCTGTACGCGATCTATCCGACCTGCGATTGGCACGAACGGGAAACCTACGACTTCTTCGGGATCGTCTTCGACGGCCATCCGGCGTTGACCAGGATCCAGATGCCCGACGACTGGGAGGGTCATCCGCAACGCAAGGACTACCCACTCGGAGGTATCCCGGTCGAGTTCAAGGGTGCTCGCATCGCACCGCCCGACCAGCGGAGGTCGTACAACTGATGACCACCTACAACGCGACCGGACAGGATTGGGACGAAATCGTCAGCGCCGCTGCCGGCGCGGGCGAGGAGCGGATCGTCGTCAACATGGGACCGCAACATCCATCGACCCATGGTGTGCTGCGTCTGATCCTCGTGCTCGAAGGCGAGACCGTGATCGAAGCCCGCTGCGGTATCGGCTACCTGCACACGGGGATCGAGAAGAACCTCGAATTCCGCAATTGGACCCAGGGCGTCACGTTTGTCACCCGGATGGACTATCTGTCCCCGTTCTTCAACGAGACCGCCTACTGCCTCGGGGTTGAGAAACTTCTCGATATCACCGACGCGATCCCCGAGCGGGTCAACGTCATCCGGGTGATGCTGATGGAACTGAACCGGGTCTCGTCCCATCTGGTGGCGCTCGCGACCGGTGGCATGGAACTCGGCGCGGTGACCGCAATGCTCTTCGGTTTCCGCGAACGGGAATTGATCCTCGACGTCTTCGAGATGATCACCGGTCTGCGGATGAACCACGCCTACATCCGGCCCGGCGGGCTGGCCCAGGACCTGCCCGACGGGGCGGTCGAGAAAGTCCGCGAGGTGCTCCGCGTACTACCCGGGCGCCTGCGCGACATGGAAGATCTGCTGAGCGAGAACTACATCTGGAAGGCCCGGACCCGCGGCGTCGGCTATCTCGACCTCACCGGATGCATGGCCCTGGGTGTCACCGGACCGATCTTGCGGGCCACGGGACTGGCCCATGACCTGCGTCGGTCCTCTCCGTACTGCGGCTACGAGAAGTACGAGTTCGACGTCATCACCGATACCGCCTGCGACTCGTACGGCCGCTACCAGATCCGGGTCAAGGAGATGAAGGAGTCACTCAAGATCGTCGAGCAATGTCTCGACCGGCTTCGTCCGGGCCCGATCATGGTGGAAGACAAGAAAATAGCGTGGCCTGCCGAGCTCACCGTCGGCGACGACGGTCTGGGAAACTCCCCGAAACACATCTCCGAGATCATGGGTTCGTCCATGGAAGGTTTGATCCACCACTTCAAACTGGTCACCGAAGGGATGCGGATTCCGCCAGGACAGGTCTATATCCCGGTCGAATCTCCCCGCGGCGAACTCGGTGTCCACATGGTTTCCGACGGTGGCACTCGCCCCTATCGGGTTCACTTCCGGGATCCGTCGTTCACGAATCTCCAAGCGGTGGCGGCGATGTGCGAGGGCGGGATGATCTCCGACGTGATCGCCGCCGTGGCCGGGATCGACCCCGTGATGGGGGGTGTGGACCGATGAGCGCCGAACCGGTCTTCATCGACTTCGGTACACCGCGCGATGTTGCCGCCGAATCCCACCGATACCCGGACGATGTGGCCGCTCGCCTGACCGGTGACGCGATGCAGATCATCGCCCGGTATCCCAGCGCGCGGTCGGCCCTGCTTCCGTTGCTCCATCTCGTGCAGAGCGAGGACGGATACATCACACCTGCCGGAATCGGTTTCTGCGCAGACCAACTCGGACTCACCCCCGCCGAGGTCACGGCGGTATCCACCTTCTACTCGATGTATCGGCGCGAAGAGACCGGTGACTACCTCGTCGGGGTCTGCACCAACACGCTGTGCGCCGTGATGGGCGGTGATCAGATCCTTGCCGACCTGCACGAACACCTCGGAGTGGAGATCGGACAGACCACTCCCGACGGCTCGATCACGTTGGAACACATCGAATGCAACGCGGCCTGCGACTACGCGCCGGTGGTGATGGTCAACTGGGAGTTCTTCGACAACCAAACACCCGGATCCGGTCGCGACCTGGTGGACGCACTGCGCCGGGGTGATCCGGTGACACCCAGTCGCGGTGCGCCACTGTGCACGTTCCGCGAAACCGCCCGGATCCTGGCCGGATTCGGCGACCCTCGCGAGGGGGCATCGGATGCGGCCGAACCGGGTGCTCCGACGCTGGCCGGGCATCGCATCGCCAAAGAACGCGACATGCAGGCTCCGGAGGCCACGGCTTCTGACGACGTCGCAAGCCCCGACGACGAACAGGCGGCCGCGGAGTCGAAGGCCGACAAGCCTGCCCCGGCACCGTCTGCCGACGTGCCTCCCGGAAAGGCGAGCTGAGATGCCTTTGACACCAGTGCTGTCCCGCCACTGGGATGAACCCCGATCCTGGACCCTCGACGCCTACCGGAGCCACGAGGGCTACGACGCGCTCGATAAGGCCCTGGCGATGGACCCCGACGACCTCATCGCGACGGTGAAGGCCTCGGGTCTGCGCGGACGCGGTGGTGCCGGATTCCCCACCGGGATGAAGTGGTCCTTCATCCCCCAGGGGGACGGCAAACCGCACTACCTCGTTGTCAATGCCGACGAATCCGAACCCGGAACCTGCAAAGACATACCTCTGCTCCTGGCCACACCTCATGTGTTGATCGAGGGCATCATCATTGCGGCGTACGCGATTCGGGCCTCGCACGCATTCATCTACGTTCGTGGCGAAGTGATTCCGGTGCTGCGTCGCCTACAGACCGCGGTCGCCGAGGCATACGGGGCCGGCCTCCTGGGCAGCGATATCCTCGGGTCCGGATTCGACCTGGAACTGGTGGTCCACGCCGGAGCCGGCGCCTACATCTGCGGCGAAGAAACCGCACTGCTCGACTCCCTCGAAGGCCGCCGCGGCCAACCCCGTCTGCGTCCCCCTTTCCCGGCGGTTGCCGGTCTCTACGCCAGCCCCACGGTGGTCAACAATGTCGAGTCGATCGCCAGCGTGCCCCCGATCATCCTGCGTGGCAACGACTGGTTCCAGAGCATGGGCACAGAGAAGTCACCCGGTTTCACGCTGTACTCACTGTCCGGGCACGTCACCACCCCCGGCCAGTACGAGGCCCCACTCGGCATCACCCTGCGTGAACTGCTCGACTACGCGGGCGGCGTCCGAGCCGGCCACCAACTCAAGTTCTGGACGCCTGGCGGTTCTTCGACGCCCCTGTTCACCGCCGAGCACCTCGACGTCGCCCTCGATTACGAAGGCGTCGGCGCGGCCGGTTCGATGCTGGGTACCAAGGCATTACAGATCTTCGACGACACCACCTGCGTGGTCCGAGCGGTTCTGCGATGGACCGAGTTCTACGCCCACGAATCCTGCGGTAAATGCACGCCGTGCCGCGAGGGCACGTATTGGCTGGTTCAGATTCTGCGCGGGTTGGAGAACGGAACCGGCACCGGCGCTGATCTGCAGAAGCTCCTCGACATCTCCGACAACATCCTCGGAAAGTCGTTCTGTGCTCTCGGCGACGGTGCGGCCAGCCCGATCATGTCTTCCCTCAAGTACTTCCGTGATGAATACATCGAACACCTCCACGGTGGTGGATGCCGGTTCGATCCGGCCAGGTCAACCCTGTTCGAACCGGCAGGCCCCGCGCTGTTCGACCAGGTAGGTGCATCATGACGCTGACCAACAATTCGGCCCCCGACTCAGCCGTGACCGACCTTGTGGCGATCACCATCGACGGCACCGAACTCAAGGTTCCCAAGGGCACGTTGGTCATTCGTGCCGCGGAGCTGATCGGTGTGCAGATCCCCCGATTCTGCGACCACCCGCTCCTCGATCCGGTGGGCGCCTGCCGACAGTGCCTTGTCGAAGTCGAGGGTCAACGTAAACCCCTGGCCTCGTGCACCACCACGGTCTCGGACGGGATGGTGGTCCGGACGCAATTGACATCGCCGGCTGCGGAGAAGGCCCAGCGCGGCGTCATGGAGCTGTTGCTGATCAACCATCCCCTCGATTGTCCGGTCTGCGACAAGGGTGGTGAATGCCCACTGCAGAACCAGGCCATGTCCAGCGGGGCGGCCGAGTCGCGGTTCGAGGGCGTCAAACGAACGTTCCCCAAGCCGATTCCGCTGTCATCGGAGGTACTTCTCGACCGCGAACGGTGCGTGTTGTGCGCGCGCTGCACCCGGTTCTCGGATCAGGTTGCCGGTGATCGGTTCATCGACTTCCTCGAACGCGGCGCCCAGCAACAGGTCGGGATCGCCGAAGACGAACCCTTCGAATCGTATTTCTCCGGTAATACGGTGCAGATCTGCCCGGTCGGCGCACTGACCGGGGCGGCATACCGGTTCCGGGCCCGCCCTTTTGATCTGGTGTCCAGTCCCAGTGTGTGCGAGCACTGCGCCGATGGCTGCGCGCAACGCACCGATCATCGGCGCGGCAAGGTGCTTCGACGCCTGGCCGGAGACGACCCCGAGGTCAACGAAGAGTGGAACTGCGACAAGGGCCGATGGGCCTTCACCTACGAGACGTCACGGGACCGGATCACCACGCCGATGATCCGCAACGCCGAGGGCATCCTGGTCGCCGCATCCTGGCCGCAGGCCGTTGCCGTTGCCGCGGCCGGTCTGAAGTCGGCAGGTACCCGAACCGGGGTACTGGTCGGTGGCCGCGCCACCGCGGAGGACGCCTACGCGTACGCGAAGTTCGCCCGAACGGCATTGGGTACCAACAACGTCGACTTCCGAAGCCGGGCACACTCGGCCGAAGAAGCGTCTTTCCTGGCCTCCCGGATCGCCGGCCGCCCCATGGCCCTGACCTATTCCGACCTCGAGAAGGCGCCGACCGTACTGCTCGCGGGATTCGAACCGGAAGAAGAATCGCCGATCATATTCCTGCGGCTGCGCAAGGCGGTTCGTAAACGCGGACTGACCGTGATCTCGATCGCGCCCTTTGCCGGCAATGGCCTGAGGAAGATGTCGGGTGGTCTGGTCAAGGTCGCGCCCGGCGGCGAACCTGCTGCGCTGAAACAACTCCAGGGCTCCGATCTGCTTCGCAAGCCGGGTGCGGTCATCTTGGTCGGCGAACGGTTGGCCCAGGTTCCCGGAGCGTTGACCGCCGTGGGCGCACTCGCCGACGCCACCGGGGCGTCGATCGGATGGGTACCGCGACGGGCGGGTGAACGGGGAGCTCTCGAGGTCGGTGCGCTCGGAAACCTCCTCCCCGGCGGTCGACCGGTCCACGACGGCATCGCACGCGCCCAGGTGCGTCAGGTCTGGGGTACCGAGCTGCCGCCTACGCCGGGGCTCGATACCGGTGAGATCCTCTCGGCCGCCGCAGCAGGCGATGTCGACGCAGTGGTGGTCGGTGGTGTGGAACTCGCCGACCTGCCCGATCCCGACGCTGCGCTCGCGGCACTTGTCGCCGCGCCGTTTGTGGTGAGCCTGGAGATGCGGGAAAGCGACGTCACCGCCCACGCGGACGTCGTGTTCCCGGTCTCGCCCGTGGTTCGCAAAAGTGGCACGTTCGTGGATTGGGAGGGACGTCCACGCTCGTTCGAGGCCGCCCTGCCCAGTGACGGTGCGATGCCCGATCAGCGGGTCCTCGACGCGATCTCGCGCCAGATGGGCCGCGACATCGACCTTCCCGACGCGGCCAGTTCACGCGACGAACTCGGTCGGCTCGGCGCCTGGGACGGCGCCTTCGAAACAACCTCCGCAACAGCAGCTGCCGACGTGGCCGAGACCTCACCGGGCCGGGCTGTCCTGGCCGCCTGGCGAATGCTGCTGGACTCCGGGCGCCTGCAGGATGGTGAACCGCACCTGGCCGGCACCGCACGCCGTCCGGTGGCGCGGCTGTCGGCAGCCACCGCTGCCGAAAACGGCGTTCATGACGACGACTTGGTCACGGTGAGCACCGAGCGCGGATCGATCACGCTGCCACTGGAGATCACCGACCTGCCCGATCGTGTGGTGTGGCTGCCCTTGAACTCACCGGGCAGCTCGGTCTATTCGGCACTGGGCCCGGCTGTGGGACAGTCCGTTCAGATCACCCCGGCAGCCAGGGTGGAACGCTCATGACCGACCTGTCCGCCTTCGGCCACGACGCGTGGTGGCTGATCATCATCAAGGCCCTGGCGATCTTCGTCTTCCTGGTGCTGACCGTCCTCGTCGGCATACTCGCCGAGCGCAGGGTGATGGCCTGGATGCAGACCCGCGTCGGGCCGAACCGGGTCGGTCCGATGGGTTTGCTCCAAAGCCTTGCGGACGGGGTGAAACTCGCACTGAAGGAAGGGATCATCCCGGCCGGGGTCGACAAGCCGATCTATCTGCTCGCACCGATCATCTCGGTGGTACCGGCCATCATGGCGTACGCGGTCATCCCGTTCGGTCCGCAGGTGTCGATCTTCGGGCACCAGACGCCGCTGCAACTGACCGATCTATCCGTGGCCGTCCTCTACATCCTCGCGGTCACGTCGGTGGGGGTCTACGGGATCGTGCTCGCTGGCTGGTCGTCCGGATCGACCTATCCCCTCCTCGGCGGCCTGCGGTCGAGTGCGCAGGTGATCTCCTACGAGATCGCCATGGGCCTGACCTTCGCCGCGGTGTTCCTGGACGCCGGGACCATGTCGACCTCGGGCATCGTCGCGGCGCAGGACGGCACCTGGTACGTATTCCTGCTGCTGCCCTCGTTTGTGGTCTACGTGATCTCGATGGTCGGCGAGACCAACCGCGCACCCTTTGATCTCCCCGAGGCCGAGGGTGAACTCGTCGGTGGTTTCCACACCGAGTATTCGTCGCTACGGTTTGCGATGTTCATGCTCGCCGAATACATCAACATGGCCACCGTCTCGGCGCTGGCGGCCACCCTCTTCTTCGGCGGATGGCATGCACCGTGGCCGATTTCGCTCTGGGACGGCGCCAACTCGGGATGGTTCCCGCTGATCTGGTTCGTGGCCAAGGTCTGGGGATTCCTGTTCTTCTTCATCTGGCTGCGCGCCACCCTGCCGCGGCTGCGCTACGACCAGTTCATGGCGCTGGGCTGGAAGATCCTCATCCCGGTCTCTCTGACCTGGGTGATGGTCGTCGCCACCGTCCGCGCGCTCCGCAACGAGGGATACAGCAGCGCCACCGCCGTCATCAGCGTGGTCGGGGTGGTCGTGGCACTGGCCCTGATCGCGGTGTTGTGGAAAGTGTTCCGAGGCATGCGCGATCGCCGTCGCGCTGAACCCGAACTCGTCGAACGCATAGAACCCTTCGATGCCATGGCGGGCGGATTCCCGGTCCCACCGATCAAGGAGAGCAGCGATGCGTAACCCATTCGAGCCCCTGGCCGGTTTCGGTGTGACCTTCCTGTCGATGTTCAAGAAGAACACCACCGAGCTCTATCCCGAGGTCAAGAAACCCACTGCCGCGCGATACCACGGGCGCCACCAACTCAACCGGTACGCCGACGGACTGGAGAAGTGCATCGGCTGCGAATTGTGCGCCTGGGCCTGCCCGGCCGACGCGATCTACGTCGAGGGCGCCGACAACACCGACGACGATCGCTACTCACCGGGTGAGCGTTATGGCGTTGTCTACCAAATCAATTACCTACGGTGCATCGGCTGCGGACTGTGCGTGGAGGCCTGTCCGACACGCGCTTTGACGATGACCAACTTCTACGAGATGGCCGACGACAACCGGGCCGACCTGATCTATGACAAAGACCAACTCCTCGCCCCACTTGCCGACGGTATGACGCCACCACCGCACGCGATGGCACCCGGGAGCACCGACGAGGACTACTACCGCGGCAACGTCATCGGTGAGGTGATGCCACCGAGCACGCCCCGGTGACACCCCGCCGATGACACCCGAAGGAGAATCGCAATGAACAGCCTGTTGTCCGCATCGACACTTGTCACGCAGCCGCTGACCGAGACGTCAACCGCTGAGGCAGTGCAGTTCTGGATCCTCGGCACGATCGCCGTCCTCGGCGCCCTCGGCGTGGTGTGTTCGGCCAAAGCGGTGTACTCGGCGGTCTTCCTGGCGATGACCATGATCATCCTTGCCGTCTTCTACATTGCACAGGGTGCGATGTTTCTCGGCGTCGCGCAGGTGGTGGTGTACACCGGCGCGGTGATGATGCTCTTTCTGTTCGTCCTCATGCTCGTGGGTGTCGACTCGACGGATTCATTGGTCGAAACCATTCGGGGACAACGCCTCGGGGCAATCGTGGCCGGACTGGGATTCGGAATCCTCCTCATCGCCGGTGTCGGCAGCGCCTCGGTCACCACGTTTGCCGGAGTCGAGGCGGCCAACGCGGGTGGCAACGTCGAAGGTCTGGCCGAGATCATCTTCATCCGATACCTGTGGGCGTTCGAACTGACCGGCGCGCTGCTGATCACCGCCACCCTCGGCGCGATGGTGCTCGCCCATCGGGAACGACTCGGCCCCAAGGCAACCCAGAGGGAGATGTCCATCAACCGGTTCCGTGACGGTGAACGCGCCACACCCCTGCCCAATCCCGGTGTCTACGCCCGCCACAATGCGGTCGACATGCCTGCGCGCCTACCCGATGGTTCCTATTCCGACCTGTCGGTCAGCGACGTCCTCGTTCCCCGCGACCCAACCGGTCCGGGTCCCGGAATCCGCGACACGGAGCGCCGATCATGAATCCGGAGAACTACCTCTATGTTTCTGTGCTCCTGTTCACCATCGGGGCCGCGGGTGTTCTGGTCCGCCGGAACGCCGTCGTGGTGTTCATGTGTGTCGAGTTGATGCTCAATGCCTGCAACCTCGCGTTTGTCACCTTCGCCCGTATGCACGGCAATCTCGACGGCCAGGTGATCGCGTTCTTCACCATGGTCGTCGCCGCCGCGGAAGTTGTTGTCGGCCTGGCGATCATCATGATGATATTCCGCACCCGTCGTTCGACCTCGGTCGACGCCGCCGATCTGCTGAAACTCTGAGCCGGCCATGGACAAACTCATCTGGGTTCTTCCGGCACTGCCGCTCGCCGGGGCCGCGGTTCTGTTGCTGGGCGGTCGGCGCACCGACCGGTGGGGACATCTACTCGGCTGCCTGATGGCATTGGCGTCATTTGCGTTTGGCGTCGCCGCATTCATCGACATGCTCGGCAAGTCCACCGACGACCGGTCGATGGGTCAGACCCTGTTCACGTGGGTCCCGGTCGGAGAACTGCAGGTCGACTTCGGATTACAGCTCGACCAGCTCTCCATGTGTTTTGTCCTACTCATCACCGGCGTCGGGTCGCTGATCCACATCTATTCCGTCAGCTACATGGCGGACGATCCCGGAAAACGCCGGTTCTTCGCGTATCTGAACCTCTTCCTGGCGGCAATGCTGTTGCTGGTGCTCGCCGACAACTACCTCGGCCTGTACCTGGGGTGGGAGGGCGTCGGCCTGGCCTCGTACCTGCTGATCGGTTTCTGGCACGAGCGGCCCGCTGCGGCAGCCGCCGCCAAGAAGGCCTTTGTGGTCAACCGGGTCGGCGACATGGGTCTGGCGATCGGCATGATGATCATGTTCGCGACGTTCGGCTCGGTCGGCTTCTCCGAGGTGTTCGGTAGCGCCGGAGAGGCCGGCGAAGGAACTCTGACCGCGCTGGGACTCATGCTGCTACTCGCAGCCTGCGGAAAATCGGCCCAGGTCCCACTGCAATCCTGGCTCGGTGACGCCATGGAGGGCCCGACACCGGTCTCCGCGCTGATCCACGCGGCCACCATGGTCACCGCAGGCGTCTACCTCATCACGCGCTCGGGACCGATCTTCAACCTGGCCCCGAATGCCCAACTGGCCGTGGTGATCGTCGGCGCTGTGACCCTGCTCTTCGGCGCGATCATCGGTTGCGCGAAGGACGACATCAAGAAGGCACTGGCAGCATCGACCATGAGCCAGATCGGCTACATGGTCCTCGCCGCCGGGCTGGGGCCGGCCGGCTACGCGTTCGCCATCCTGCACCTGATCACCCACGGGTTCTTCAAGGCCGGACTCTTCCTCGGCGCCGGTTCGGTGATGCACGGCATGAACGACGAGACAGACATGCGCCGGTACGGCGGACTGCGGACCCTGATGCCGATCACGTTTGTCACCTTCGGCCTCGGATACCTCGCGATCATCGGCATCCCACCGTTCTCCGGCTTCTTCTCCAAAGACAAGATCATCGAAACCGCCTGGGCGGCAGGTGGTGCCAAGGGCATCATCCTCGGTACCGTGGCGGTGCTCGGCGCCGGGATCACCGCGTACTACATGACGCGCGTGATGCTGTTGACCTTCTTCGGGGAACGGCGGTGGGCACCCGACACGCGCCCCCATGAGTCGCCGACGCTGATGACCGCCCCGATGATCGTGCTTGCACTTGGCTCGGTCGGGGCCGGCGGACTCCTGGTACTCGGCAGCTCGTTGCAAGACTGGCTGGAACCCGTTGTCGGGGAACACCACGGACACCTCGGAGTGCCGGTCTGGGTGATCACCGTCAGCACCCTGGCCGTGGTGCTCGTCGGGGTGGGGATCGCCTACCGCCAGTATGCCGGGCGCACCGTTCCCGAAGTCGCCCCTGACGACGTGACACCGTTGACCGAGGCCGCCCGCCAGGACCTCTACGGCGATGCATTCAACGAGGAAGTGTTCATGCGTCCCGGCCAAAAGCTCACCACCACACTGGGTGTGGTCGACACCAGAGGTGTTGACGGTATCGTCCGCGGCGTTGCAACCGCGGTGTCGGCGGTCTCGACGGGCGCGCGTCACCTCCAGACCGGTTTCGTCCGTTCGTACGCGCTGTCGGTGTTTGCCGGCGCCGCTCTGGTGGTCGCGATGATGATGGTGGTGAGGGTGTGGTGAGCGACGTTCCCTGGCTGACACTGTTGTGGGCGGTACCCGCCGTCGGCGCCGTCATCATCCTCGGCTTGCCGCCACGGATGCGCGAGCACGTGAAGTGGATCGCCCTGGCCACCTCGGCGGTGGTACTCGCCATCTCCATCGGCCTCGCGATCGACTTCGACACCGGGGGTGCACAGTTCCAATTCGTCGAATCCAGATCGTGGATACCGGCTTTCGGAGCCACATACTCGCTGGGAATCGACGGGATCGCGTTGGCCCTGGTCATCCTGACTGCGGTTCTGTTGCCGCTGTTGCTGATTGCCGGCTGGCATGACGCCGATCCGGAGCGCAGGCGGGCCACACACCGCTACGTGGCACTGATGCTCCTGGTCGAGGCGATGGTGATGATCTCGTTCACCGCACTCGACATCCTGCTCTTCTACATCTTCTTCGAAGCCATGCTGATCCCGATGTACTTCCTCATCGCCGGATTCGGTGGTCCCCGCGAGGCCGGAGAACGCACGCGCGCGGCGGTGAAGTTCTTGCTCTACAACCTAGTCGGCGGCCTGGTCATGCTGGCGGCGGTGATCGGGCTGTACGTGGTCACCGCCGATCACGGCGGTGGCACCTTCGATTTCCGCGAGATCGTAGCCGCGATCTCGTCGGGCGCACTCGACATCGATCCCACCGTGGCCAAGGCACTATTCCTCGGATTCATGTTCGCCTTTGCGGTCAAGGCCCCGCTCTGGCCCCTGCACACCTGGTTGCCCGACGCGGCCGTTCAGGCGACACCGGCCAGTGCTGTGCTCATGATGGCCGTTGTCGACAAGGTCGGCACGTTTGCGATGTTGCGCTACTGTGTCCAGCTGTTTCCTGATGCCACTAGGTATTTCACGCCGCTGATCATCACACTTGCCGTGATCGGCATCGTGTACGGCGCGATCCTCGCGATCGGGCAGACCGACATGATGCGACTCATCGCGTACACGTCGATCTCCCACTTCGGCTTCATCATCCTGGGTATCTTCGCGCTGACCAGTCAGGGACAAGCCGGGTCGACGCTGTACATGGTGAACCACGGGATCGCCACGGCCGCACTCATGCTCATCGCAGGCTTCCTGGTGACCCGGCGAGGCACCCGCAACATCGCCGACTACGGCGGGGTCCAGAAGGTCGCTCCGGTCATGGCCGGGACGTTCCTCGTCGCGGGGCTTGCCACCCTGTCACTACCGGGCCTGGGACCCTTTGTCAGCGAATTCCTGGTCCTGATCGGCACTTTCACGCGCTATCCGGTGGCCGCGGTCTGCGCCTCGATCGCCCTGGTCCTGGCTGCCCTCTACGTGCTGTGGATGTTCCAGCGCATCATGACCGGTCCGGTGTCGAAGGGCAACGAACAGATAGGCGACCTCAAGCGACGTGAGCTCATGGTCGTGGCACCGCTCATCGCCCTGCTGCTGGTGCTCGGCATCTATCCCAAACCTGCCCTGGACGTGATCGATCCCGCTGTCGGCCACACCCTGACCGTCATCGACGAACAAGATCCGGCGCCCGCTGTCGCCGAACCCGACGGAGGACCACGATGAACTCCGCTGCAGACGTGTTGCCCGCACCGTCCATCGAATACGCCCAGCTCTCACCGATGCTGATCGTGTTCGGCGTGGCAGTGGTCGGCGTGCTGGTCGAAGCCTTTGCACCGGCCCGTCACCGCTATGTCGGACAGCTGGTGTTGAGCATCGGCGGCCTGGCCGCGGCGTTCATAGCTGTTGTGGCACTTGCCGGCACCAATGCATCAGCAGCGGTGGGTGCGGTTGCCGTCGACGGCCCGGCGCTGCTGATGCAGGGCACCATCCTGGTCGTGTCGGCATTGGCCATCCCGCTCATCGCGCAGCGGACGTCGGCCGGAGTTGCAGCGGCCGCCGGGGTGGGCACCGCCGCATCGGGCGGACGAAGTGTCCTGGACGCGTTCACCTCTGCCGCCGCGACCGTACCCGGCAGCGAGAACGAGCACACCGCAACGCGGGCCGGGATCATCCAGACCGAGGTCTTCCCACTGGTCATGTTCGCGGTCGGCGGGATGCTGCTGTTCCCGGCATCGAACGATCTGCTGACGATGTTCATCGCCCTGGAAGTGCTGTCGCTGCCGTTGTACCTGCTGTGCGCGCTGGCCCGCCGGCGTCGGTTGCTGTCGCAGGAAGCAGCACTCAAATACTTCCTGCTCGGCGCCTTTTCGTCGGCGTTTTTCCTGTTCGGCGCCGCGTTCCTCTACGGGTACGCCGGGTCTGTTCAGCTCGATGAGATCGCCGCAGCCGTCGACGCCGACACCGCCGATCGGACTCTGGCGCTGATCGGTGCCGGACTGGTGTCGGTGGGGCTGCTCTTCAAGATCGGCGCCGTGCCGTTCCACTACTGGATCCCCGACGTCTACCAGGGCGCTCCCACCCCGATCACCGCCTTCATGGCCTCGGCCACAAAGATCGCTGCGTTCGGTGCGGTCCTGCGGGTCTTCTACGTCGCGCTACCGGACCTCAAGGATGATTGGCGTCCGGTGATGTGGGCGGTGGCGATCGCGACCATGGTCCTCGGTTCCGTTGTTGCGATCACCCAGACCGACATGAAGAGGATGCTGGCCTATTCCTCGGTGGCCCACGCCGGATTCATCCTGACCGGCGTGATCGCAATCAGCCGAGATGGCCTGTCGTCGACCATGTTCTACCTGGTGGCCTACGGCTTCAGCACGGTGGGAGCTTTTGCGGTACTGACGTTGGTCAGGGACAGTGCGGGCGAGGTGACCGCCATGTCGCGCTGGGCCGGACTCGGTCGGCGTTCGCCGATGGTGGCAGCAGTGTTCGCACTGTTCCTGCTGGCTTTCGCCGGAATCCCATTGACCAGTGGATTTGTCAGCAAGTTCGCGGTATTCGAAGCTGCTGCCTCCAGCGGGGCCGTACCACTGGTGATCGTCGGTGTACTCAGCAGTGCGATCGCCGTGGTCTTCTACATCCGGGTGATCGGGTTGATGTTCTTCACCGAACCCGATACCGATTCCGATACCCCGACGGTGGTGGCACCCAATCTCGCCGCCACCGTGACCATCGGAATCAGCGCCGCCGCCACCGTGTTGATCGGCATTTTCCCGCAACCGCTACTCGATCTCGCCGACAATGCCGCGGTGTTCTATCGCTGACATCTCGGACCGCCGGAAAAAGTGGAACGTGTTCTATATTCTGGCCTGATGAGTAGTCCGAGCGCGGTCCGGACCGTGGTGTGGGGAACCGGAAATGTCGGGCGGGCCGCGATTCGCGCGGTTGACGCCCATCCCGATCTCGAACTCACCGCGGTCATCGTGCACAACCCCGACAAGGTCGGGCGAGACGCCGGCGACATCGCCGACGTCGGCCGCAGTCTTGGGGTGATGGCCACCGACGACGTCGAGAAAGCCCTGGCCGGCGCCGAGTCCGTTGTCTATGCGGCGTCCGGCGACGTCAGACCCGACGACGCTCTCTCCGACATCACCCGGGCGATCCGGGTCGGCGCGACGGTGGTCAGCCCGTCGCTCTATGCGCTCTACGACCCCACCTCTGCCCCCGCGCAGCTGCGCGACCCCGTACTCGCCGCCATCGACGACGGCGGTGGATCCCTCTTCGTATCCGGAGTCGATCCCGGGTGGGGTAACGACATCCTGCCGATCCTCGCGAGCGGTTTGGCGTCGACCGTGGATCAGGTCCGCTGCCAGGAGATCTTCGACTACACAACCTACGACCAGCCCGACTCGGTGCGTTATCTCATCGGGATGGGGCAACCCATGGACTACGACCCGCCGATGGTGGCGCAAGGTGTCCCGACGATGGTGTGGGGTGGGCAGATTCGGCTCATCGCCCGCGCCCTCGGGGTCGAGGTGGATGAGATCCGGGAAACCCTTCTTCGCCGGCCACTGGAAACCACGATCGAGACCGCGCAGATGGGGACGTTCGTCGCGGGCACCCAGGGAGCCCTGCGTTTCGAGATCCAGGGCATCGTCGACGGTGAACCGCTGATCGTCATCGAACACATCACCCGGATCCACCCCTCCTGCGCACCGGACTGGCCGATGCCGCCCGACGGTGGGGACGGCGCGCACAAGGTGATCATCGAAGGTCGTCCGCGGATAGAGATCAGTGTCGAGGCGACCGATGAGGGCGGCAACCGTGCCGCCGGTGGAAACGCCACGGCGGTGGGCAGATTGGTGAACTCGATCAATTGGCTCCGCGCGGCCGGCCCCGGCCTGTACGACGCACTCGACGTTCCACTCACGCCGGCTCTCGGCAAACTGAAGAGAAAGACACCGACATGAGAATCGACGTACCCGACGGCAAAGACCCGATCTCCTACGTTTGGGGTGAGATGGTGCCCGCGATCGGTGGTGCGGCGGCCAACTTCTCGATGAAGGTCTATTCGGATTCCACACTGGGTCTTCGGGAGTTCGAAGCGGCCCGCCTCCGGATCGCTCAGATCAACGGCTGCGTGTTCTGCCAGGACTGGCGGACCGAGCGGGACGGCGTGAAGGTGGAGCCGAACTTCGACGATGCGGTCGAGAATTGGCGCACCACTGACGCCTTCGACGTCCGCACCCGCCTGGCGGCCGAGTACGCCGAGCGGTATGCGGTAGACCATCACGGGCTTGACGACGAGTTCTGGTCACGGATGACCGCCGCCTACGAGCAGCGTGAAATCGTTGAGCTGAGCATGTGCCTGGGTTCGTGGCTGGCCTTCGGTCGCCTCAACCGCGTTCTCGGCCTGGACACCGCCTGCGTGCTGCCGAACCACTGATCGCAAGCTTTCGGCGTTCAGACCACCCAGGGAAGCCCGACTATCGACCGAAAGTCCGAACTCGCCAGCTTGATACGCCACCGATTTTTCTGTGACATGACGATGGCATGGAGCCTGGCCCCGCCCTCCCCGATAAGCGTCGAGGGACCCATCGGCGGATTCGAGTAGTACAGGCGTTCGGCCACTGCAACATCTCCTATGCGGTCAGTCATCACCAGGCGAGCAAGTCAGGGGTTGCACTGGACGAGAATCAAGCTGTGATTCAGTGCACCCGACGTTGCTGCTGTGATTCAGAGCACAAGTGTAACGGGAAATCGGACAACCGCAAGACCACGGCGATACGGTCCCCTGCCCGGCAACAGTTCGGCACCTACTTGATGTCGGCCATACTCTTTCCGACATCCGCCAGTGTCATCGGCTGACCGAAGTCGGTCGTGTACTTCAGCGGCGGGATATCGCAGCGGTAGAGGCCATCGACATCCGGTCCGAAGTCCGCGGCCTCCCAGCCCTGCGGCCGTGCCACCTCGACGTTGAAGCAGGGCGACGGTGGGATCGGCTCGGCCAGGTTGTGCGGCACGTGCAAACCGCCCCCGGTCCACGCGGTCTCGGTCTTGGCCGCCTCATAGACGCAGGTCCGGGTCAGATCGTCGCCACAGGATGCCGCCGCCTTCGCGAAGAGCAACCACGAGGACATGGCCCTGATCGCAGGCAGCGTCAACAGGGAATCCGGGGCGTACTCAGCCTGCAGGGCCAGCAATTCCTTGATCGCCGGAGCATCACTGTTCAACGGTGCATTGCCACCGAGATCCAGATAGTTGTTCTGCGCCTCGGCGGACGTGCCCAGCAGTCCGATGAACTCTTCGCCATAGGCACTGTTGTTCGTGTCGATCCAGTCGAGCTTGTAGTCCATCGAGGTCAGCACGGATTCGAGTTTGGCCAACTGCCGAAACTCGCCGTACCAGATCAACCCCTTCACACCCTTGCTCTTGATGGTTTGCGCATAGGGCGTCCAGTCCGAGACGCCCATCGCGGGATACAGGTCGTTGTAGACGAAGCTCCCTCCGGCGGCCTCCACGGCTTCAACCGCCTGCTCGCCCATCAGTTTGGTCACCGGGGAGTCCCCGTTGATGATGCCCACCAGGTTCTTCGAACCCGGATAGGCGTCGTTGATCAGCCAGGATCGGTAACCGTAATACGGGTCATAACCCGGGGTCAGGCTCGGATCGGCACTGATCTCCAGATCGGCGCCTGCGGACGCCACCTGGGCAACCTGAGCGGTGAATGTCGGTAGCCCACAGCTCAGCCGCTCCTTGACGCCGAGTCCGTCGAGCCCGGCGCCGCCTCCGACGAGCGCGAAGTCGGTGGCGCAGGCCTCGACCATCTGCTTGCGGACATCCATGAACTTGGTATCACGTATGTTGGCAACGATCTCGCGGCCATTGATACCACCGTTGTCATTGCACCAATCGCTGAAAATCTGTGCGGCGGCGACAAATTCCTCGTTCTTTGTGAAACCGACGTCCGAGAAGACACCGACCTGAATCTGATCGTCGGTCACCCCCTGAGTCGGAGAGCCCTTCGCGTCGCCTTCCTGACAGACGTCGGCGAGGTCGCCGAAGCTGCTGGAAACTGTACCGGCAGCAGCCGTTTCGCCTCCACCCCCGGCCTCCTCGGCACCGCCGCCGCCACGGTCGCTACATCCGGCCACCAGCAGCACGGATGCCATCAGGGCGATCAACATACGATGGGTTTTCACGTTCGTTGTTCCTTTCATGTACACGGCGCTCATGTCCTTCGACCACCATTGACACCGATGACCTGGCCCGTGATGTACGACGACTCGTCCTGGCAGAGAAAGACCGTCGCGTTGGCGATGTCTTCGGGCCGACCGGCGCGCTTGACCGGGGTGATCTTGGCGAAATGCTCCAGCGAGGCGGTGAAACGCCCTTCCGCGATTGCCTTCTCCAGTAGTGGCGTCACCACCATTCCCGGTGGAACCGTGTTGACGGTGATGCCGAACCTACCCAGCTCCAGCGCCAAACTCTTTGTCAGACCGATCAACCCGGCCTTCGAGCTGACGTAGGCCGCCATCTGCGACTGTCCGCCCTGCGCACTCGACGAGGAGATGTTGACCACCCGTCCCCACTGCGCCGCCTTCATGTCGGGCAGCGCTTCCTGCGTACAGATGAACGGTCCGCGAAGATTGATCGCCATCACTCGATCCCAGAACTCGTCTGAGATCTCGTCGAACTTCCCGAACTGTTCGATCCCGGCGTTGTTGATCAAGATGAGCACCGGTCCGAAGTCGAATCGCACTTGTTCCATTGCGGATTGGACCTGGCCGCGATCAGAGACATCGACCACGTAACCGTTGACCGTGGCTCCCGCTTCTCGCAGACGCTTGACCTCGAGTTCGAGCTGTTCGGCTTGGATGTCGAAGATGGCGACCTGAGTTCCGCGGGCGATCAGACCCTCGGCGATGGCCAGGCCGAGACCCGACGCACCGCCGGTCACAACCGCAGTGGTTCCCCCAAAGGGCATGATCTGTAGTCCTTTCAGACACTGAATCGGATGAACACTTTCTATTCCGCTGCAGCGGTGGACGATCCCGGCCGGATTGCCTGTTCCGGGCAATGACTCCGGGCCTGCCCCGCCAGTTCGGCGAGCTCGTCGGGAATCCGATCCATCACCACCTCCGCAAAGCCGTCGTCGGCGAAGGCGAAAACCTCAGGGCAGGTGGCAACACATGCCCCGTGACCGGCGCACCGATCGGAGTCGACGTGAAGGATCACGAGCCGCCACCAGCCGGGCTGAACCCGATGTGCAAGTGGGTCAATCCACGCAGGACAAACGTCGGAAGGTAGCTGTACCGGCGATCCCCGGGGGGACCGTGATGCTCCTCGTCGATCCAGATGTCAGCAGTCCGGTCGAGAAGGCGCTCCAAACTCACCACGGCCTCGGCCCGGGCCAAGGGTGCGCCCGGGCAGCTGTGGATACCGCGGCCGAACGCAACGTGGCTCCGCGCGTTCGACCGATCGACGTCGAATACGTCGGGTTCGGGGAACTTTCGGGGATCCCGGTTCAACGCCGCGTTGATCAGCATCAGGGTGGTCCCGGCCGGCACATCGACTCCGCCGACATTCACCGGGACCTTCGACAACCGAAAGTCGCCACGCACCGGGCTCTCGTAACGCAGCGCCTCCTCGATGAATGCCGGGAGAAGGCTGCGGTCGGCGCGCAACCTGGCTTGGAGCTCGGCGTCCTCGGCGATCATCTTCACGGCTGAACTGAGCAGACGCACCGTCGTTTCCTGGCCTGCAGCAAAGAGATTCGCTGCGACGGCCACTGCATCGGACACCTCTGGAACACTCCCGTCCGGGAATGTTGCCGAGGCGACACCGGTGAGGACGTCGCCGCGCGGAGCACTGCGACGGTCCTCGATGTACTCGGTGAACTTCTCGTAGAGGTACCCCAGCGGGGAATGCTCCATCGCGTCACCGGTGCTGCTCCCGATGGTCGGTCCACTGAGCAGCGCGTCGCGGAACTCGTCGTGCGAGGCCTCCGGCACACCCAGGAGATCGGCAATGACAAGCATCGCGAACGGTGTGGCAAATCCGCCGTTGAACTCACATCGGCCATCGACGAGCACCTCATCGAGCTGGCGATCCGCCAGTCTCCACATGAACTCCTCGTTCTCCTTCAACCGCTTTGGTGTGATCATCCGCAAAAGCAGTGCCCGGTGGGCGGTGTGAACGGGCGGATCCATCGTGGGCAGTTGATCATTCATGATCAGCTGGGGGCGATGCTTCTCGATCAGCTCCGAAATATCATCGCCTTCAAGGGGTACCGGGAAGCCGGGGAAGGGCCCGGCGACCGAGATGCACGACGAGAAGCGTGCGGGGTCGTTGTAGATCTCCAGGGCCTCTTCGTAGCCGGTGATCATCACCACGTCGTGGTGGCTCTCTCTCCGTACCGGACATTCATTGCGGACGGCCGCGAGATAGTCGTGCGGATCCGACAGCAATTCGTTGTCGATGAAGAAGTCGACCTCATCGAGGTTCTCGGGTGCACTCACTCTGAAATCGTCACCCCCTCATAGCTACCGAACATGTCACCCTCCGGCAGCGCCATCTGCAGATACACGTCGATATGTGTGACCTTTCCCGATTCGTCGAATTCGTAGACCGACACGGAGTTGACAACGCTCTTGAACTCCCCGATCGTGCTGCGCTCCTCGAGCTCCAGGAATACGGTGCTTCCGCTCTCGGTGACCCGCTTGAATGAGCAGTCCCAGTCGGCATTGCCGGCCCAGGCGGTCAGAAAGTTCACATAGTCGGTCCAGTTCATGACCTCTTTGAAGTTGCCAACACGCTCGAAGACGTCAACCGCGATCAGGTCAGCCAGGGGAGCCCAACTATCGACCGAAAACCCGGGCTCCTTGGCTGCTCCCGCCACGATCTCCTTTGTGACGAGACCATATTCCAAAGCCTTGCGCGATAGCCCGGTGTAATTGTCGATAACATCGTTGACGTCCTTCAAAGACACTGTCATTTCTTCTCCAATTCGAGGCATGTCAAACTTCACAGGCCTGCGATGTGTTTGTTCAGAACAGAATGGAAGTGGGAGACGACGATTTCCTCTCGCACCAAGGACATGTACTTGAGCCCCTTGTTCTTCAATCCCCGCTGCTGCCTGGGCATCTGCTCGTAGTCCTGTTGCAGCGCAAGGAAGTACTTGTAACTGCCGGGTTCATCGACCTCGATCAGCTCCGCCTTGTACACATCCCGCAACTCCTCGGGCAACCACATGAAACTGGCCACGTGCCAGATGCACCAGTTGGGATCACCGTCGGGATCAGGGACTGCCATGACCACATGCGCCTCGCCGGCCCGAACTGTCATGAAAAAGTTCGGGAACAGCACCCATCCGTGGTTGTCACTCATCTGCGCTTCGGTGAGCCCACTGACGTCGAGACCCATGCCGGTGAAAGTGTCACGGGTGGCCTGCTGCAAGATCGTCCGGCCGGTCACCCCTTCAGGGAAGCTGACTTTCCCGTCCGCACCCTGATAGGCGCTGACCAGTTCATCGAAGCGCGGCAACACCGCCGCGGTTCCCGGGAAGGTCTCCGGAAGTGCCTTGATTCCCATGATCTCGTCATCCGCAGAGATCGAGTTCGCCACATCAAACGGCGCGCAGGCCACGCTGTGATTCTCGAAGAAGCGGTATCGGCTCGTTTTCGGGTCCAACGCAATGACATTCAGCAGTTCGGGATGGATACCCGAGATGTGGTAACCCTCCTCGAAGGCGTCCATGACAACTTTCCAGTTGCAATTGATCCGCTCTCGCACGTTCATGACCGTGGTCATCTCTTCGAGGGAGTACGGCTCCAGCAGCTTGGAAACCTCGGCACCGAGATAGTCCGACAGCGGCGCGGCGTCGGGGTCGGGATTGAGAAAGATGTAGCCACCGAAGGTATCCACCGGCACCGAGACCAGTGACAGGTCATCCTTGTCGACCTCACCCTGCGAATTCTCGCGGAGCATGCCGCGTAGCTTGCCTTCCAGGTCGTAGGACCAGAGGTGGTACTGACAGAGGAATCCGCGCTTGGCGTTACCGGCGCCCTGGCACAACACATTCCCGCGATGCCGGCATGCATTTACGAATCCGCGGATCTGGCCGTCCTTGCCGCGCACGATGATGTAGGTCTGGTCGAGGACCTTGTACTCTTTCCAGTCGCCGACATTGGGCAATTCGCTTACGCGACCGGCGAATTGCCAGACCTTCATCCAGATCTTGTCGCGCTCCTGCTCCTGGAACTCAGGAGAGGTGTATTCGGAATTCGGAATCTCGGTGGGAAACCCATGGGACTCGTACTCGGCAAGCCCGCGGGCCTCGTCGACCCATTCTCCGGTCCTCGCTGTTTCCATTGGTTCACGCTCTCTTCGTCGGTGGTGACAGCCGAGCGGTCCGAGCGACATCGATATGCGAGTGCGGTCATCGCGCGCCACCCGTTGACCGGTGCGCGCTGAGTGAACCTTCGTGGCGAGATGTCGATCGGAACATTGGCTGCTGTGTATGGCCGGGATCATGGGCTAGCTGTGATCCACAGCACTATTGTACAAAGATGTACATAAAGTGCAAGACCGTCTTTTTGGGAACATTTCCGCAGGTAGAGGGGTATTCGAATCAAAAAAAGGCCACCTGCGTTGGAACCGCAGGTGGTCTGGACTTCGAGTGAGGCCGATCGGCCGGGGCATCTACCCGCCGCTGGGCGGCACGATGCTGGAGACGACCATCTGCAAAAAGGGACGGTAGAGGTCTTCGTCGTCGACGCTGCTGTTGAGCGTCACGGCATCATTGGTCGCGATGATCACGTGCGCCAACGTTTCCGCCGGAATGGTCAGGGTGGCGCCGATCCGGGTGACATCCCTTGTGATGTATTCACCCAAGGACCGGATCGCCTCGAGCCGCTGGGCCGCAACGCGCTCGCGGGCATCGGGATTGCGCAGCAAGAACAGGGTGAACTCGTACCCCAGCGCAGCCCGATCCGGGCCGTCTTGACTCAGGCTCAGCTCGCGCCAACGGTCCGCGAGGACATCGAGATTGAGATCATCCAACCGATGCAGGGACGCGATCAGGTCGGTGAAGCCATCCAGGAACCGCTCCCGACTGCGCTGGATGACGGCGACGAAAAGCTCGGACTTGGTACCGAAGTGTGAATAGATCGCACTTCTGGTGTATCCCGCGGCTTCCGCGATGTCCTCCAGCGGCGTGGAGCCAAAACCCTTGCGCGCAAACAGCTCTTCGGCCGCATCCAACAAAAGACCGCGAGTGTGTTCGAGACGTCGCTCGCGTGTCCAACGTTCGACCATTCGCTCATCCTCGCATACGGGCAGGTGACGGATCAGAACCGCCACCCGCCACCCTTGACACGCCACAATGTGACCCGCATCATAGGCAACACGATTTGATCAATCGATCAAATCGTGTTGCCTCCCCTCTCCGACCCCCGCCAGTCGCGGGTCGATCAACAACGCAAAGGCATTCAATGGCAAAGAAATTGGTGATCGGGGCCAGCGGCTTCGTTGGCTCGAACGTGACCAGGAAACTGGTCGAGCGCGGCGAGGACGTCCGAGTGATGCTTCGCAAGACCAGTTCAGTGAAGGGCATCGAGGATCTGGACGTCGAGCGCTGCTACGGCGATGTCTGGGACGCCGAGGCCCTGCGCACCGCGATGGCCGGGTGCGACGTCGTCTTCTATTGCGTCGTGGACGCGCGGGCGTGGCTGAGAGATCCGGCGCCGCTGTTTCGCACGAACGTCGACGGATTGCGCAACGTTCTCGATGTCGCGGTCGACGCCGAACTCGAGAAGTTCGTCTTCATGAGCACCATCGCGACACTTGCGGTACGCACCGACGGCACAGCCGTGACCGAAGACGATCCGTTCAACTGGTACGACGAAGGCGGCGCGTACACACAGTGCCGGGTCGACGCAGAGAACTTGGTGTTGGGCTATGCCGCGAACAAGGGACTACCGGCGGTTGCACTCTGCATCTCCACCCCTTATGGGCCCCGCGACTGGCAGCCGACCCCGCACGGCGGCATGTTGGCGAGGATCTCGGCCGGCAAGGCACCGTTCTACTTCCGCGGTCTGCGGCACGAGGTCGTCGCGATCGACGACGCCGCCGAAGCGATGGTGCTGGCGATGCATCATGGCCGTAACGGGCAGCGCTACATCATTTCTGACACATACATGACCTCGCGCGAACTGCACACCCTGGCAACTGCGGCCGGCGGGAAGCGAGCGCCGTGGCTCGGATTGCCGTTGCCTGTGGTCTTGGCAACTGCGTCAGTTCTACAGGTGATCGGCAAACTGATCCGGCGGGACATCATCTTCGTCAGACGGGCGTTCAACATGTGGGACTACATGTGCGCACTGGACCACAGTAAGGCCGAACGTGAACTCGGCTGGAAGACCACGCCATTCGAGGATTCGGTACGCGACGCCGTCACCTTCTACCGCGCAAACGACATCGGCTGATCCCCGACCCCAAACACATCGAAACCAAGAATCCCCCCACCTGAGAGGTGGGGGGATTCTCATGGCGGTGGCGGAGGGATTTGAACCCTCGGTACGGGGTTACCGTACACAGCATTTCGAGTGCTGCACCTTCGGCCGCTCGGACACGCCACCGCGGAAGACATTACCGCAGCGGCGGCCTAGGACTGCAATCGGCTGGTCAGGGCCGGTTTTTGCAGTCTGCTCGACTTTTAGTGGCCGGTGAGCTTGTTCTTGAGGTCGTCAGCCTTGTGCTTGACCGCGTCGGCAGCGTCGGTGACCTTCTGCTTGGCGCTCGCGCTGGCCTGGTCGCCTTTGCCTTCGGCCTTCAGCTCATCGTCGCCGGACAGGCTTCCTGCGGCCTCTTTGCCGCGGCCCTTGAGATCTTCTGCCTTGTTTTTTGCATCGTCGCTAACACCCATGACAATCCTCCTTCAGGTTCGATCAGATGGCCGTGTTCTTCGGCATGCAAGTCGCATACCCAGCCGACCGGTACCCGTAAACACCTGGGTACCGAATTCCAACGTGCCACTTTCGGGGTCATCTGGCCACCGCCCAGCCGTCACAACAGGCCGCGGATGTGATCTGGACAGCCGACCGCGCCGGTTCGATGCCCGCTTCAGGAAGATCGCGTTCCGGGAACCAGGTCAGGAAGGTCTGTGGGAGGCGAAGAAATCGCGCAGGACGTCAGCGCATCTGTCCTCCAGAACACCGCCACGCACCTGTGGCCGATGGGTGTTGCGACGGTCGCGGACAACGTCCCAGAGCGACCCCACAGCGCCCGTCTTGGGCTCCCAGGCGCCGAACACAAGCCGCTCCAGCCGAGCCAGGGTAATCGCGCCCGCGCACATCGTGCACGGCTCGAGTGTGACTGCAATGGTGCATCCGGTCAGCCGCCAGCCATCGCCCAGCACTGCGACAGCCGCCCGGATGGCAAGGACTTCGGCATGCGCCGTCGGATCAGAGGTGGCTTCGCGCGCATTCGCCGCGGAGGCGATCACATGCCCCTGCGGATCAAAGATCACCGCGCCCACCGGGACATCCCGCGGATCGGCGTGTGCGGCTGCGGCGAGCGCGGCCTCGATCAACTGCTCATCGGTGTTCATGCTCGCCCCAGAGGTCTAATGGCCCAGACCCTCAAGGGTTTTCGCGAGCTCGTCGGCAAAGCCCAACCGCGCTGCGATCATCCCGATCTGCTCATCGGCGTACAGGTCGGTGTCGCCGACGATCACACTCATCACCGAGTCGGGTAGTCCGAGGTCCGAGAGGATCGCGAGATCGCCCTCTTCCCACGGCTCGACGTCGGCGAGTTCGTCGGGATCGATGTCCGGGATGTCGACGTTGAGGACCTCGAGCACATCGGCGGCGATGTCGTAATCGATGGCCGCGGTGGCGTCGGAGATGAACAGTTTGGTTCCCGAGGGCGACGGACGCACGACGATGAAGAACTCGTCGTCGACATCGAGCAGACCGAACACCGCGCCCGCACTGCGCAGGCCACGCAGGAGATTCTCGGTCTCCGTCAGTTCACCGAGGGAATTGCTGTCCAATGCGGTGAGGGTCCACTTGCCGTCCTCTCGGACGACCGCAATGGCAAACCCATCTACTTCATCCGCGCGCGCACCAGCCATAGCGGTCACGGTAGCGGGCGGCGCGGGTAAACCCAACTCCCTTGACCAGCGCCACCCGGCATTGCCGGAAGCCGCGATATGCGAATCTGAACAGGTGACACACACCGCTCCGACACATCGGCCACAAATCTGCGTTCTCGGCCTCGGCCTGATCGGCGGTTCCCTGCTCCGCGCCGCGGCGGCCGCCGGTCGGACCGCGTTCGGATACAACCGGTCCCAGGAGACGGTGGACGCCGCCGTCGCCGACGGCTTCGACGCCTCGTCTGATCTCGTCGCGACGCTGCTGCGGGCCGCGGACAGTTCTGCTCTGATCGTGCTGGCGACCCCGGCCCCGACGATCGACGCACTGGTCGCGCAGGTGGCCGAGCATGCCCCTGACTGTCCGCTGACCGACGTCGTCAGCGTGAAACAACCTGTTGCCGACGCGGCGCGCACTCACGGCCTGGCCCACCGGTTCGTGGGTGGACACCCGATGGCCGGTACCTCCGAGTCCGGATGGCCTGCCACCGACCCCGAGCTGTTCACCGGCGCGGTGTGGGTGGTCGGAACCGATGACGGCGCCGATCCGCAGGTCTGGCAGACCGTCGCGCACCTGGCTCTCGATGTCGGATCACGGGTGGTCGCGGCGGCCTCCGACGAACACGACCGGGCCGTCGCCGGGATCTCGCACCTGCCACATCTGACGGCAGCGGTCACCGCCGCGGTCGGCGCGGGCGAGGGCGAGTTGGCTCTGCGATTGGCAGCCGGATCGTTCCGGGACGTCACCCGCGTGGCCGGGACGTCGCCGACGGCGCAGCGGGCCATGCTCGAGGCGAATTCGACAGAGCTGCTGATCGCACTCAGCGAGACCATCGATCGGCTGACGTATGCGCGCGACCAACTGCGCGACGAGGGCACCGTCGAGACGCTGGTGGCCGACGGGCATCGGGCCCGCAAACACTACGACAGGGTCAACGGAGTCGACGGACCGCCGGTGTCGGTGTCCATCGGGGCGCCCGGCTGGGAGGCCGAGCTGCGTAATGCGGCCCGCGACGGGGCCATCTGGACCGGCTAGTGCCGAGAGGGTGAAGTCTCGTGGCCGGTACTAGATGCGCTCGGCCAGGCCGGGGTAGTCACGGACGAAGCCGTTCTCGTCGACGGTGATGGTGGCCTGGGCCATCGGCGAGACGATGCCGATTCCGGTCTCGCCCGGGGTGTACTGCAACGATTCCGCCGAGAACTCGCCGGACGGAATGTAGAGGTATGCCACCGGCACCGTGGTGGGCGCCGTGGACGCCTCCTGCAGGCCGAGGCGACGGATCGGCAGCGCGTTCAAGAAGGGGCTCAACGCCAGATCGACGTCCTGGGCACCGCCGAAGTCGCTGCGCTGCATACCGCGAGCGGTCTGGACCAGCCACACGTCCTGCCCGTCTCGGGTGATGGAGATCTGCGTGTCGCCGCTGGCCCGCACCAGGTGAAGGGACAGTCGCTTGGTGAGACCGGCGTCCGTGGTGATCAGGTCGTAGGAGGCACTGAATGCCTCATGATCGGCGGTGGCCGCGGCGATGATCCGGCCATAGGCCTTGATCCGTTTGCCGGTCACCGTCACCCGGACCTGTTCCAGGCGTTCGGCACCGATGCCGCGCCAGGTCATCATGGTCTTGAAATCGCCATTGCCCGCCACCGTGGGCGCAGGCTCAGCGGGCACTTGGGACACGTCTGGGGAACTCACGACTCCACGGTAGGCGACCGGGTTGTCGGTTATCGACCCAACCGGGGATAAGTGCCGATCAGACCCTCGAAACTTTGCCCGCTCGTCCGCGCCGGCGGCATCGAGGGCAGCGTGCCCTCGGGGTACCAGACCAGGGGATGAATCCGGCGAACGCTGCTCGAGCGGTGCTCATGCCTGCGGCGGATTCAATTCAGAACGGTAGGTATGCGTGAGGTAGGGCAGGACGATGGTCCCGGACTCATCGGCCACCTGGTCGGCCAGCACTTCGACCTCGGACAGTATCCGGGCCCGGTCGGGGCCGGTGGCGGTGATGACCGCGCTACGGGAGGCCACCATGGCCATCAACTGTCCGGCGGTCAACGTGCGGTCCCATCGGGAGATCCGGTGTACCAACGGCCCGAATCCGCCGCCCAGTTCGGGGACGCCGGCGGCCACATACAGTTCGCCTTCGCTGGCCGCCACGATCCCGGTCAACTCGCGCACCCACGGCACGGATTCGTCACGGATGTTCCAGATCAACCCCACTGTGCCGCCGGGCCGCAGAACCCGCTCGGCCTCGGCCACCGCCTCGTCTGGACGGACCCAATGCCACGCCTGACCGAACACGAGGGAGTCAGCGATGTTGTCCGCCAACGGGATCTGCTCGGCCGTTCCGATCAGCGCGTGCACCGTCGGCAGGCGCGCCGTCAATTCATCGAGCATCCCCGCATCTGGCTCCACCGCATACACCGTGCGACCCGATTCGATCAGGGATGCAGTGAGTTTGCCTGTGCCGGCACCGATGTCAGCGACGACCCGCGCACCCGGGTCGAGCAGTTCGGCGACTGCCTCGGTCGGGTAGTCGGGTCGTCCCTGACTGTACGCACGCGCCTGTTCCCCGAAGGAGGTCGACATCTGCGCGCGCTTGTCCGGATCCGTCACGAGTTCGGTTGCCTCACCAGTCCAGACTCACGCAAGCTGCCAGCGGGCCCGTCTCCTCGGAAACCGTTTTCGAACCGACCTTGATCGTGCACGTGACATCGCTGCCATCGATTGCAATCGCACCGAGTACAAGGGGTTCTTCCGGATTGCCTTCGAACGACTTGGTCCACGGCAATGTCGGGTCGTCGTCCGTCTGCTCGACGCCTTCGGCATCCGTGTAGGTGATCACGAAGGCATTGCCGGTGACCTCATACGTGACGTCGCCCGACTGTTCTTCGCTGGTGGTTGTGGTTTCTGTTGTGGTCGTGTCGGTTTCGGTCTCATCGGCCGACGTCGTGGTCGATGTGGCGACCGACGACGATCCGGCGGTCGAATCGTCACCGTCATCGCCGGACAACGCCACCGCGGCGAATATGCCGCCAAGGACGAGCACCAGAACGGCAACAACCGCCGCAATGATCAATACGGCCTTCTTGTTTCCGCCGTTGCCCGGGGGCTGACCACCGTTTCCGTAGCCGCCATACGGGGGTTCACCGTAGGGTGGGCCACCTCCGCCGTACGGTGCGTTCGGGTATTGCTGGCTGTAGTCGGGTTGCTGGCTGTAGGCGGGCTGGCCACCGACAACCGGCCGACCGTATTGATCGCCACCGTGTTGGGGGTCGCCGTACTGATCGCCACCGTATTGGGGTTGCCCGTATTGCGGTTGCCCGTATTGCGGTTGTCCGTACTGCGGATCCTGCCCGTATTGCGGTTGTCCGTACTGCGGTTGTCCGTACTGCGGATCCTGCCCGTACTGCGGATCCTGCGATGGCATCTGGGTGGTGCCGCTCGGCCCCTGGCCCTGCGGGTCCGGTGGCGCACCCCAATACGGTTGCTGCGGTTGCGCAGGGTCCTGCCCACCACCCCAAGTCGGCTGGTCAGGATTCTCGGGATCGTTTCCGTTTCCGGGACCCATGCGTGCACTCCTCACGTCGGTGGTCTGGGTTCAGACATTACCGGCGCTTGACGTTTGTGCCGTTGCCCAGCCGTCGCGGGGACAACTCCGCCACCGGGATCAGACGGTGGCGCAGTTACCCTCGACCGGCAGTCCGGCCAGCCGGTCGCGTACAAACTGCAGGCCCGTGGGGTAATCGGCGACCACCGGGGCGAGGTGGTTGTTGCCGCTACCCGGATTGACCGCGGGGATCCGATCGGTGTTCAGGACGACGTTCGCACCTCGGGCACACCAGTCACGAACCAGCGTGGCGGTCTGCGCATAGGGAATGAAGTCGTCGTTCTCCGCACCGGTGACCATGATCGGCGCGGCGGGCGTTCGGCGGCCGATCCGCTGCTCGTCGGCCACGGCCCTGGCCGCAGGCAGGTCTGCGATCACCTCGTCGAGCCTGCGCCCGTCGGTGGTCCACCCGGCGGTGCTCTGTTTCCCGTACTCATTGCGGGAGTCGAGCAGGCATTGTTGGGCGACATCGGCGAGCACCGCGCGGCCGTGGTCGTTCAAATGTGCATCAAGAGGGCCGCGCAATTCCGGATAGCGCGCCAGAAATCCGTTGATGGTGTAGCCGATAGCCGCCATCAGCCCGGTACCGTCGATATGCCGTTGCACCGCAAGGAGATCTGCCGGTGGCGAACTCGCATAGCCGGCAGCGATATTCAGGTCCGGCGCATACTCCGGCGCCAGTTCGGCCGCGGCCGCGGTGGCAGCTCCGCCCTGCGAATGTCCCCACAGCACAACCGGACCGGTCCCGGGAGACGCTGCGCGCGCCCCGTCGAGCATCGCGTGCGCGGCTTCCGCACGGTTTGCATAAGTGTGTACACCGGGAGTTCCCAGCCCCACATAGTCGGTCACGAAAACCCGGAATCCCTGCGCGAGGAAGCTCGCGGCGAAGAATCCCTCATAGTTGGCCTGAATACTGGTCGTGCCGCCGATATCGGTTGTCCCGAATCCCTTTTCGAAGTTCCTCGACGGTGCGCACTGATCGCCCTGACCCTGCGTTCCGGGCCCGATCACCACCAATGGCACTGGGCCCGGACCGGTCCACACCGCATCCGGTTCGAGCGAGGTACCGGATACGAGGATCGGTGCGCCGAAGGTGTCGGTGGTCGAATAGAGCACCCGATGTCCCGCGCCCAGCCCACCGAACGGCACCAGCGCCTCCCGCCGCACAACCGTCCCCGGTTCACCGGGCGTCACCGAGCTCGTGTTGTAGAAGTCCCCCGGCGCAGCGACAACCGGCGGTGCCGCGGTGATCACCCCGGCGGCTGCAATGGTGAGCAGGGCGAACAGGGCACCGAAACGTCTGGGCTGCGACACCCGGTGGACGCTACCGGTGAACACAGCCCGTCGTAAGAGAAATGTTCACGGTGATCAATTCGGGGCCACCAGACCTGCGAGGAACTCCACCAGCATCTTGGCGGTGACCTCACGCGGCAATGCCTCGACGGCAGCGAGCACCGTCGCCATGTCGAGCTCGCCGTCGCCCTGCGGGTCGAGCCCGGCCGCGGCCAGCGCCTCACCGACAGCAGCGCTCGGCAGCGCCAGAATATCGGAAACCGCCAGGTCACCACGGTCGATGGCGGCGGCAAGTTCCCGCAACGCCTCCGGCGGCCCGGCAGCGGACTGTCCCCGCACGGCGTCGGCTCCGGCGGCAAGAGCCGCGACCAGCTCCTCGAGGACGGCTTCGGTCACCGGGGTCACCGTGAAGTGTGTGGTCGCCGGCAGCACCGAGCCATCGGTCTGGGTGAACGACGGCTGCATCTGCAGGGTGAAACCACGTTCACGCACCGCATTTGACCATCGGTGCGGATCGACCGGCGCAACCGCGGCAGTGTCCGCCGCGACCGCGAACACCGGACCGATAGGTTCTCCGACCACACACAGTCCGTCAATACTCTCGATCGCCCCGAGCAGTGCGTCGGTGCAACGCCTGATCCCGGCCACCAGCGCGGCATAACCCTCGACGCCGAGTGTCTGGGTGATCGCCCAGGCCGCGGCCGTCCCCGCCACCGACTTCGAGCCCAGGAGCGTCGGATTGACCACCGGATAGCCGGGCCAGTCGGTGATTCCGAAGTACTGGGCCCGGTGTCGGTCACGATCACGGTGAAGCAGCAGTGAAGCACCTTTGGGTGCGTAGCCATACTTGTGGAGGTCGGCAGAGATACTTGTGACCCCGGGTACGCGAAAATCCCAGGGCGGCACCGGGATGTCATCGGTCTCCCACCAAGCCAGGGCGAATCCACCGAGGCAGGCATCCACATGCAGCGGAATGCCCTGCTGCGAGGTGACTTTCGCGATGTCGGCGACCGGGTCGATGGCACCTGTCGGGTAGTTGGGCGCCGAGACCACCACCAGGACCGTATCCTCGCGGATCGCTGCGGCGACGGCGGCAGCGCTCGCACGCGTGGTGTCGGGGTCGACCGGTACCCGGATCAGCTCCAGGGACAGCAGCGCTGCGGCTTTGACAAAGGCCGCGTGCGCCGTGCTCGCGATCACCAACGAGCCGGTGCCGCGCGGACGGGCAACGCTGTCGCGGGCCGCCTTGACCGCCAGCAGGCAACTCTCGGTACCGCCGCTGGTCACCGTGCCGACCATGGTGTCATCACCATGGAATACGTTGCGACCGAAGGCGATCAACTCGCGCTCCATCACTGCGACCGAGGTGAACACCGTGGGGTCGAGGCCGTTCACCGGCTGCACCTGACGAGCGGCGTCGGCGGCAATCCGGTCCAGTTCGGCCAGCCCGCTGTCGTAGACATAGGACAGGATCCGGCCGCCGTGGGTCGGTGCGTCGTGTGCCCGCAGGTCTTCCAACCGTCGTAGCACTGACCGGCCCCGGTCCGCGATCGGTATTTCCGGCGTGATCATTTCCTCTCCTCCACGGCGGCGTCGCGATAGCCGCGGAGCACCCACAGACTTCCGGCGACCAACACGGTGGGTAGCAACGAGAATGCCAGCGCCATCGCCGTGACGGCCGAGTCGGGTTGCGGGACCGGATCGTCCCCGTCCGACGAGACGAATCCGGATACCGCGAGCACTCCGAGGAACACGGCCGGGCCCAGTGCCAGGCCCGCGGTCTCGGTGGCGGTCCACACACCGGCCAGGGCGCCGCCCCGCTCGCGACCACTCCGTTGCGCGTCCTCGTCGATGACGTCCGGCAGCATTGCCAGCGGAAACGCCTGCATCCCGGCGTATCCCACCCCGGCGAGGCCGACCACCGGATACACCCACCAGCCCGGCGCCCAGACCAGCAACGTCAACAGCAGGGTGGCGCACATGAATATCGCTGAGGCCCAGATCAATCCGGCCGTCTTTCCGCGGGCATGGGCCAGGCGATACCAGAGCGGCATCACCAGCAGTGCGGGCGCGACCAGCGCTGCGAACAGGATGCTCAGAGCGCCTTCGTTGTCGAGCACATAGGTCGCCACATACTGCGCACCCGCCAGCATGACGGCCGTCGCCAGCGCCTGGATCACGAACACCGTCACCAGCACCCGGAACCGCCGGACGTCGCGCAGCGCATCCAGACCATCGCGGTAGGCCACGAAGGTGGAGATCATCTGCCCGGACTTCGCCGGTGGCAATGCTTTTCGGGCTGCGCCGAGCGTCGCGGCAAGCATGCCCGCGCAGATCACCACCGCGACCACGGCAGCCATCGCGAGGTAGCCCGCGGCGTTGCCGCCGAGACCGTCCCGGATCGCCGGTCCACCGGCGCCCACCAACAGAATCGTCAAGGCCAACACCGCGATGCGCACCGAGATGAGCCGCGTGCGTTCGTGGTAGTCGGCGGTGAGTTCTGCAGGCAGCGCGATGTACGGAACCTGGAAGAGGCTGTATGCGACCGCAGCGAGCAGAAAGGCCACCAGCACCCACATCGCACCCGCCGCCGGTCCGAGCAACGTCGGCACCGAAAAGATCGCGATGAACAGCAATGGCAGGGCAAGTGCACCGATGAGCATGAGCCGCACGCGGTTACCGTCGCGACCCACCATCCGATCGCTGATCGCCCCGATCCACGGGTCGAGCAGCACATCGGCGATCCTCGGGATGATCACCACCAGCGAGGCCAACGCGGCGGCCACACCCAATGTGTCCGTGAGGTAGTACGCGAGTACCAGTCCTGGCAGGACACCAAACCCGCCTGTTCCCACACTGCCTGCGGCATACCCGGCAACCACGCCGCGGTCGAGGCCGGGCGCATGGGTCTCTGATCGCACGATCACGCTCACACAGTAAGCCCTGAAATCGCAATGCGGTTGCCTGATTCCCCTGCTGACCGGCGGAGGCGGCGGTAATATCGGGTGGCTCGACGCTCAGCCTTTCCCATTCATCTGCCAACGATGGAGTTCACTGAGATGTCAGACCTCGACCGCGGAGTCATCACTCCCGCCTATACCGGCCGCTTTGCGGTTTCGGGCATACCGGCCCTTCAGATGCCCGCCGAATCGATGGATCCTGAAGTCGCGTACCGATTCATCCACGACGAGCTCATGCTCGATGGAAACTCTCGCCTCAACCTCGCCACGTTTGTCACCACGTGGATGGACCCCGAGGCCGAGAAGTTGATGGCCGAGACGTTCGACAAGAACATGATCGACAAAGACGAATACCCGCTGACCGCGGCCATCGAAGAACGCTGTGTCGCCATCGTCGCCGACCTGTTCAACGCGCCGGGCCTCGATCCGGTCGACGCATCCAGCGCCACCGGCACTTCCACGATCGGCTCCTCCGAAGCGGTCATGCTCGGCGGACTGGCCCTCAAGTGGCTCTGGAAAGCCAAGCGCACCGCAACATCCGGCACGCCGAACCTGATCATGGGCAGCAATGTGCAGGTTGTGTGGGAGAAGTTCTGCCGCTACTTCGAAGTCGAACCCCGCTACCTCCCCATGGAGAAGGGGCGGTACGTAATCACCCCCGAGCAGGTTGTCGACGCCGTCGACGAGAACACCATCGGTGTGGTCGTCATCGCCGGTACCACCTATACCGGCGAACTCGAACCCGTCAAAGCGATCGCCGACGCCCTCGACAAGCTGGCCGCCGACGGTGGCGTAGACGTGCCGATCCATGTCGACGGTGCCAGCGGCGGCTTTGTGCTCCCCTTCCTGCATCCCGAACTGGAATGGGACTTCCGTGTCCCCCGGGTGGTGTCCATCAACGTCTCCGGACACAAATACGGCCTGACCTACCCCGGCGTCGGATTTGTTGTCTGGCGCAGCCGCGATTGGCTGCCCGAGGACCTCGTTTTCCGGGTCAACTACCTCGGCGGCGACATGCCGACGTTCACCCTGAACTTTTCCCGGCCGGGCAATCAGGTCATCGGGCAGTACTACAACTTCTTGCGCCTGGGCCGTCAGGGCTACACCGACATCATGCAGTCGCTGTCCGACACCGGCCAATGGTTCGCCGCGGAAATCGCCAAGGAAGACGAAATCGAGATCATCACAGACGGTTCGGCCATCCCTGTCGTGACGTTCAGACTCCACGAATCCTGCGAGTTCACCGCTTTTGACATCAGTCACGCCTTGCGCGCCTATGGCTGGCAGGTGCCTGCCTACACGATGCCCGACAATGTCTCCGACCTGGCGGTTCTGCGGGTGGTCGTCCGTGAGGGCTTCTCCCGCGACATGGCCCGGGTCCTGCACCAACACCTCGTCCAGGTCATATCCGACCTCCGCAAGCTCAAGGCCAGCGGCCACCTTCCTCAGAAAAAACACTTCGCACACTGAACCGGCCGGGGCGACCACCCGGGTCGCCACGGTCATACGCGGTCCGGCGGTGAAAGGCCCCCGCATATTCGGGTAGTGCGCTACTCGCGTATCGGACACGCCGCCGGACCACGATCAGTGCATGTCCCGACAAACCGGCACCCCGCAAACGTCACTTCTGGTTCTCCTGAAGTCGTCGACGGTGACTCTCGCAGTGCTCGTCGCCGGCATCGTCATGATCGTCGCGGCTTGCTCCAAAGACGTGCCGTCCGAGGCGAATCAGGTTGTCCTCGAGGCAGCTCAGTCCAGTGGCGATTCGCCGTGGACCGAGTCGGTGACCGCTCCGGTGGATCTGTCCGCCACCGCCGACACACTTGATTCGACGACCGTTACCCCACTTTCCGGGGAAGACACCTCGCAGGTGTCCGGCGATGAGCCCGGCCTGTACGGCGGTTCCAGCGAATTGTCGGTCTGCGATCGCGCACAGCTCGAGAGTTTCTTGGCGTCCAATCCCGAGCAGGCGCAGGCCTGGTCCGATGTCGTCGGGACCGACGACGCCACGGCCTATGTCGATGCGCTGACCCCCGTGGTCCTGACCACCGACACCAATGTGACCAATCACGGCTACTCCGACGGCCAGGCACAGCCTTTCCAATCGGTTCTCCAGGCGGGGACCGCAGTCCTCGTCGACAGTCATGGTGCCCCCAAGGTTCGATGCGAGTGCGGCAATCCGCTGGCCGAGCCCGAATCCGATCGGGAGACCGCCTCCTACGTCGGCCAGGCCTGGCCGAAGTTCGACCCCGCGCTGGCCATCACGGTGACCCCGGCACCGTCCGCAGCGCCGAATATGACCGTCCAAGAAGTTGCCGTGGTCGACGGCGCCGTGGTCGCAGAAGGCCAGACGACGGACGTCGAGACCGGCACGGATCCCGCCGAACCCGAGGACGCCGCTGTCGATTTGGACGACTCCGGAGGTACCGACGATCAGGTGGATCCGGGTGCCGAACAGGACGCGCCCGCCGTCGAACCCGATGCCGAAGAGACTCCCGAAGAGATTCCCGGCGACGGTACCGAGAACGGAACCGGAGGCGGAACCGACGAGGGGGACGGTACCGGCGGACAAAAAGGTCAGTACCCGGACACCGGCGGAACCGACGGACAAACCGATGTCCAGGTCGAACCCGGACAACCACCCGCCACCGAATAGCAATTGCGTTCTTCGGAGAACACTTCCCGGACCGGACAAAGGAAAACCATTGCACGCCGACCGGATCACCGCAGTATCAGCAGTCGCCGCGATCACCGCCACGCTGAGCATGTTCGGGGGTGGTGCTGCTTCGGCAGAGCCCACCAGCACCCCGGAGACCAAAGCTGCTGCGGTGATCCGGCCCGCCATCGTCTACCTCGAGACCGCGGTGACGGCCAGCGGCTATCAGGCGGTGTCCCGCTGTACCGGGTTCGTGGTGAACTCCGGCGGGTACATCGCCACCGCCGGTCACTGTGTTGACGCCACGTTCCACGCCGACGACATCGCCAACGCCTCCGGCACCGACTCGTCCGCCGTCCTCCGGGAGATCGACCAGAGCGGCATCACGGTCTCGGTACTCGGCGCCGGCCAGTCCGGCGAGAACGTCGAACCCGTTCCCGCCACGGTGCTCGACGCACGACCGCTGGGTAAAGGTGATGTCGCCCTACTGAAGGTCGAAGCCGACAACCTGCCGTCCGCCGAGCTCACAGACGGAAGCGACCCGTCGGTCGGTACCGCGGTGTTGGCGGTCGGATATCCCCAGAGCACAGATGAGGTAACTGATTTCAGCCTGGAACCGACTGCGAAGAGCGGCACCATCAGTGCGATCAAAACCGTTGAAACGGCGCCTGTCTACGAGGTGAGCGCTGCCATGTCGAAAGGGATGAGCGGTGGTCCCACCGTCGACCTGGACGGGCGGGTGTTGGGGATCAACAGCTTCTCCCCCGCCGGTGAAGAAGAGTCCTTCAATTACATCGCCCCGGTCAGCGGACTGTTGGAAATGCTCGCCGACGCCGGAGTGGAACCCGAATTGTCTCCGGCAGATGCCAGTTACCGCGCCGGGGTCGACAACTACTATGCAGGCGACTACGCCGGTGCCGTCGAAAACTTCGACTCCGCACTCGAATTGGCACCCACTTACCCCCAGGCCTTCGACATGCGAACCGATGCAGTTCGGCAGCGAGAACAGGCCGGCGACACGACGTCTCGTGGCTTTCAACCCTGGATGCTGGTGGTCATCGGTGTTGTCGTGGCCGGACTCGCCGCCGCCGGATTGATCTATTACCTGCGCACCCACCGCACCGGTGGCCCCGACGCCGACATCCCCGGGGGCGCTCTGCCTGCCGGCGCGGCGCCCACACCTCCGTCCCCGATGGCAGGTGCCGCTCCGGCCGGACCGGCACCTGGCGGTGCGGGATCCACTGCGACGCTTCCCCAGAGCTCCGGAATCCGCTGCACCAATTGCGGATTCGACCTCAGCCCAGGACAGACCTTCTGCGGTCGTTGCGGAAAGTCCCAACAATGACCACCCACGAGCCACCACAATCAACGTTATCGTCAGCCGGGAGTCGACACATGCAACATCGCATCCTCACCTACGTGTACTCGAACGACACCATCCTGCAGGCCGGAGTCGCCAGCCAACTCCACATGCGTCCAGAGATCCGATTGGTCGACGAATCCGACGTCGATTCCGCCGAGGTCGCCATCGTGGTCGCGGACTGCTTCGACGACGCCGTCAAACGCAACCTTCGCGCGCTGCAACGCGGCGGTATTCCGCGAACGATGTTGGTACTCGGCGTCCTCGACGACACCACCGTCGTGGCCGCCGCCGAATCCGGGGTCAGCGGCCTGGTACGCCGCGCCGACGCGAACGCGGACGCACTGATCGCCCAGATCCGCCGGGTCGCTGCCGGCGGCGGCGTGGTCCCGGCGGATCTGCTCGGCAGCCTGCTCGATCAGGTCGGCCGGTTGCAACGCCAGGTATTGGCCCCGCGTGGCCTCCGGTTCTCCGGCCTGTCCGAACGCGAGGTCGAGGTCCTCAAGCTGGTCGCCGAGGGTCTCGACACCACCGCGATCGCCCGGCAATTGTGCTTCTCCGAACGGACCGTGAAGAACGTATTGCACGATGTGACAACGCGATTGCAACTGCGGAATCGCTCGCACGCGGTCGCGTATGCGATGCGTGAGGGGTTGATCTGAACGGTGATTGCCGATGTCGACCAGGCGCTGCGCGCCATCATCGAAGACGATGCACTGCACGGTGCCGGCGTAGAGGTCACCTTCGACGCCCCCACCAAAGAATGGGCGGGCAAACGCACCGGACCCACCGTCGACGTCTTCCTCTACGACATCCGTGAGGATCTGCGGCGCCGGGAAAGCGGCATGGTCAACGAGTATTCGGGCAATCACGTCACCGCCCGCCACCTGCCGCCCCGCTACTTCAAACTGTCCTACCTTGTGGCGGCATGGACTCAGCGCGCCGAGGACGAACACGGCCTACTGGCCCGGCTGCTGACGTGTTTCCTTCAATACCAATCGATTCCGACCCGGCATGTGGAAGGTGTGCTCGCCGAGACCGGACTCCCCGTCCCGATGTCGGTGGCGCTGCCGCCACCCGAGGACCGGTCGTTCGCCGATGTGTGGAGCGCGCTCGGTGGAGAGCTGAAACCGTCACTCGATGTGGTGATCACCGCACCGCTGGCGGTACCGCGCCCGTTCCCGGTCGGACCGCCGGTGCTCCACCCCACCGTTGTGGTCGCCGAAGGCCTCGGTGGCTCGCCGGCCCGCGAGACCCATCGCCGGTCGCCGTGAACACCGAAAGCGCCCGTTACCTGCTGGCCCGGGCGCGGCTGGTGGAGAACCGGATTCGGGAGGTCGTCCACCATCGGCGCAGTAACGACCCGACACCCGACGATCCGTTTCGTGGCCTCTATCTCGGTGACGACGCGGTCGATCGACTACTGAGCCCCCACCCGGACCCCGGCATTGCCGACGACGGGACCAGGAGCGCCGCCGAAGCGGCCGCGGTGGCCGCCGAGAAGTCCGGCGCGGTGATCCGGCTACGTGAATTGTCCGCGACCGCAGGCCTGTCCGAACTCGACACCGAACTGCTCGTCATCTGCCTGTTGCCCGACCTCGATTCACGATTCGAGCGTTTGTACGGTTACCTCAATGACGACGTGTCACGACGGCGGGCGACTGTTGATCTGGCTCTCACCTTGGCCGGGGTCTCGGCAATATCGGTGTCGGCCCGGATGCGCCTGACCCCCGGTGCGCCGTTGATCGACCACGGCCTGATCGACGTCGAAGAGATCGACCGGCCGTTCCTCACCCGTGCGTTGCGGGTTCCTGATCGTGTCACCGCACATCTCCTGGGCAACAACACTTTCGAGCCGGTCCTGCAACACGTGGCCTGCGACTACGGCCACTTCTCGACCCCGATGGCCGATACCATCGCCACGGCCATCACCGGCGGGTGCTCTCTCATCTACATCCGCGACCAGACCGGGGGCGCCGGTGCCGCGGTGGCCGCAACCGCTGTGGTTTCGGCAGGCCGCAGTGATCTCGGGATCGACGCGGAACGTTTCGGGTCCGAGGACCTCGCCGAAATCCTTCTCGCGGTCCGGCGGGAGGCCCTTCTCCGTGGCGCGGTTGTCGTCTTCGCGCCGGCCGATGCGCTGGGCGACAACATCGCAACGGTCGTCGGACAACTCTCGCAGTTCACGATCCCTGTCATCATCGTGGGGCGGGCACCATGGAATCCGTTGTGGTGCGACAAGGTTCCACTCGTCCTGAATGCGCCCCGCCTGACCGAGTCGGATCGGTTGTCGCTGTGGACAGCTGCCCTCGGAGACACGTCCTCCGCGGTTCCCGCCGAGGAGGTGGGCGGTCATTTCGCGTTGACGCCGGTCCAGGTCCGTCGAACGGTGACATCGGCACAGATCGCTGCCCGCGCCACCGGCGACGCTGTCTCCGCAACGCACCTGCAGGCCGGGGCCCGTGCCCAGAACGCCGCCGGGCTCGAACGTCTGGCCCGCCGGATCACACCCGCCGTCGGATGGACAGATCTGATTGTTCCTGCGCCGGTGGAAGACTCGCTCCACGACCTCGCCGCCCGGGCCCGGCACCGCGACCGCGTCCTGACCGAATGGGGCATGCGCCGAGGCGGTGCCCGCGGTCGCGGGGTGATCGGTCTGTTCGCGGGCGAATCCGGAACCGGGAAAACCTTGGCCGCCGAGGTGATCGCGGCCGACCTGGGACTCGAGATGTACACGGTCGGGTTGTCGAGCGTGGTGTCGAAGTGGATCGGCGAGACGGAAAAGAACCTCGACAAGATCTTCGACGAGGCCGAATCGGTCAACGCTGTACTGGTTTTCGATGAGGCCGATGCATTGTTCGGCAAGCGCAGTGAGGTTCGGGACGCGCAGGACCGGTACGCCAACATCGAGACCGCGTACCTGCTTCAGCGGATGGAGTCGTTTGACGGTCTCGCGGTGTTGACGACCAACCTGCGGTCGAACCTCGATGATGCGTTCACCCGCCGACTCGACGCCCTGATCGATTTCCCGCAACCGGATTGCGACGCCCGCCTCGATTTGTGGCAGCGGTGTCTGCAGCCTCCGGTGCCGGCGTCCCCGGATATCGACCTGGACCATTGCGCGCGGGCATTCACGTTGGCGGGCGGCAATATTCGATCGGCGTCGGTGACGGCGGGCTACCGCGCGGCTGCGGAGGATCGCTCGATCACCACCGCCGACGTCGTGGCGGCGATCGCCCATGAATATCGTAAGCTGGGGCGTTTGATCGGTGAACGTGAGTTTGGCGGGTACCTGGCCGACCGAGCCTGACCCGTTCAGCGATTGCGGATGCAGAGTCCGCCGAGCCCGCCCAGGACCGCCCCGGCAACCACGAGGATGGCACCGTACATCGGTCCACCGGTGCCGTACTGCACCGTGAGGTAGACCAGGTAGCCGATCACCGTCGTGGCCAACAGGATCGCCGAGGTCCGGGTCAGCTTGCCGGTCTTCCCGGTGATGCCCCACATCATCAGTCCGGCGAGCACGAGGACGGCGAGGCGTGCCGCGGGTTGTGACTGCTCGACGAAGTCCGCCTCGGCGCTCGGGTTCAGGAGTCGGTCGAAGTAGTAGTCGGGCAGGTTGATCGTCCAAGGGGCAAGCGCACCGATGATTGCGGTGAGACCACCGAGAACGGTGAGGACAACCCGCGCCACCGGCATCCAGTCCGAAGTGTGTTGCACGAGTGTGCCTTCGGCGGATATCCGGCCCCTGCCGTCCGAGGCCTCCACGGTCAGCGATCTCTCGATCTTGCCTCCCGGCTCCGGTTGACTCGCGTTCACCGACAACCACGCCCACATCGATTGGCCGGCAGGAACTTCGAAACGTGCCGGACTGAAGGCGAATCGCACTTCCGCCTCGGGATCGGATCCGGCGAGTTCGACATTGAGCGGTCGACTCGATCTGGCGTTGTCCACGATGACCTTGAACCGTGCCGAGCCGCTGTTCCGACGCTGAACTCTGGCCGGATGCAGCCGCAACGATGCGGTGGTGATCGAGGAGGTCGAGGTGATCAGCGTCAATGTGCCGTTCACCTCCAGTTCCTCGTTCTCATCGGCGGCCATGACGGTGAACGGCTTTGAGACTTCCTCGCCCTCGGGCGGTGGTGTCGATTGCACATTCAGACGGACAACCGCGATCTCCCCGGCAGGCACATACAACGATGTGGTGGCGAAGTTGAATCGAACCTTGTTCTCCGGGTCCCGACCGCCGAGGGTGAGTTGCCGGTCGGCGCTGCCCCGCCGGTTGTCGATGACCACGTCGAGGTCGGCCGCGGGGTAGTCGGTGACCCGTAGGACGCTGGGTTCCAGACGCAGTTCCGCCGGTACGTCTTCGGGAGCCGGTGATCGCTGCTGGTTCACCGTGATCTGGGCATCGGTGGAGTCCTCGCCGCTGCTGGCGGTGACCGTGAGCTGTCGCGAGGTCTGGGTTCCGTAGTCGAGTACCGGGGTCTCGAAACGCATGTCGACACTGGATGTCCCCCCGGCTGGGACCTCGACCGAGGGGGGTGTGAACGAAAATCGCACCACGCCTTCGGCATCGGTGCCGCCGAGTATCACCGTCTGCGGGTAGTTGCTGGCAGTGTTGTCGAGATCGATGCGGGCGGTCCCGGCCGTCTCGTCGACGAGCCGGACCAGCGTGGGGTGGGCGCTGAGCGCCACCGCCCGACCGGCCCGCGGGATCACGAGTTCGATCTCGGCATCGGTGAACTTCTCCGGATCGGTCAGAGACCGCACGCGCAGCGGCACGCTGATCGTCTGCGCCACCACAACACTCCCCTCGGCGAGGGCGAACGTCACCGGGATCATCGAATCCGTGTGGGGCATCAGCCGGATCTCACCATGCTCGACCATCAACCACTCTGGTGCCGTGAGTAACTCGACGCGATAGCCGTCGACGATGGGAGAAGGGTTGTACATCCGAAGCTCGACCGTCACCCCGGTGTCTGGTTCCAGAGTTGCTGTGGTCGTGCCCGTTTCGACAGTCGGGACAACTACTCGGCCGGCGTCCGGCGAGGTCCGCGGCGCCGTCGTGGTCCCGGCGGGCGGTGCTCCAGACGATGGCGTGACCGCTGCCCGCGCCGACGGTGCCGTCGTCCAACCCAGGTAGGTGTCACACTCCACACAGAACTGGGTGCCGGGCGCGTTGCCGGATCCACATTCTGGGCAGGCCAGGGTGCTCATGGCCCACCGTCGGCGTCGACTCGGTATTCCGTTTCTGCGCATCGCATGCGACAAGCGTGCCTGGCATCGACGAGTGGTCCCATCACGAAAGAGCCAAGACACGTTGCCCTTACGGGCAGGGTTCTCGGCACTGATGGCAGGAGCCATCCCGACGTGTGGCTTCAGACGCATGGCAATTACCGGACGTCGTTCTGCCGCAACACAGAATCAAGCCGGCAGCCTGCCCGACCTCATCTGGTCGTGAGAAGTTCGCCCAAGCGAGCGAGATCTGCTTCCACCAACCGACAGTCACGGTCGAACTCGTCGTCGCTCAACTCGATCTGTCGGATGGTGAACACGACCTCGGACCCTTCGGGATGGGCCAGTACCCGAATGGGATTGTTGACCGTCGTCCCGGAAGGCAGTATCACGTCATGGTCCAGGATGCCGTACTCATTGTGGGGTACGAAACGGACGGCCACCGTGCCCATCGGGGAGTCCGCGAACAGCGTGTCACCGTCACGGGTCACTTCGGACTTCGCAAGTCCGGCCGCCCATTTGGGCAGGTTGTCCGGATTCGATGCAAACTCATAGACATCGGCGGCCTGGGCCGGGATCACCCGGCTGAGGTGGCGACTACGCACTGCGAAACCCCTTCATCTCTGTCCGGTACTGGGCGGTGTTCTCCAACAGCTCTCGCTCACTGCCGGTGAACGGTCGACCGGGATCCAGGGCGCTGGTCATTTTCTCCTCCTCTGTACCTCTGATCCGCTCGGATCAGGAAAGCGGAACGACGTAAGAGTCCACCCGGGCGATGAGACCGTCCCGGAAAGTGAACATGTCGTTGAAGGCGAACTGAAACGGGCCGTGCTCAACGGACGCCCCGCCACCTACGCCAGTCGTCACCACCACCTGCCCGTCTTCATACACGCGTTCGAGGTCGAGTGTTGGGCTGCCCGTGAACGCCGGGTTCTCGATCTCCCCGTCGAACTCGGACTTGCCTCGGGTGGTTCGGTGACCGTGGATCACCCATTCCACATCGTCGGTGAGAGTTGCCAGGATGCGTGGGTGGTCGCTCTTGCGAAACCCTTCGAAATATTCGGCAACCAGGTCTCGTTGGCCGGTCTTGGTCATTTTGTTCTCCATCATCTCGTGATCGATCCGGGGGACAAGTACACGGCGAGCGCATCAAGAATCGAAGCGAGCCCCTGTGCCGCCTGTGCGGTCTGAAGCTCTGCCGGGAGACGCTGCTGATGAATGGTCAGGTCAGTTCCGGTGGCGGTGACGCCCATGCGGACGGTGGTCCGGAGCCCCGTGACGGGTTCGTCGAACACGAGCTCCGAGCGGTCGGTGACGCTGACATATGTGAAGCGAAGTCGACTGGTCGTCCCGCCCGATCCGCGGGTGTCCATTGAGAACTCACCCCCGACGCGTAGGTCGATGATCACCGAATCGACTGGCACCGTGGCGTGAGACCCACCCCAGAACGCCGCAACGCCCGCCGGTGACGTGAAGGCCTCCCATACCCGGTCAACGTGTACCGGCAGGCTTCGCTGTGCGATCAATTCGTCGCCGATGAGTTGCGATGTGGCGTCGGTCAACGGACCTCTCCCTCGTTCACCAAGTGCGTCTCGAGCACGTTGAGTCTGTCGTCCCATATGCGGCGCTGGTCGTCGATCCACGTGCTCATCGCAGCCAGGCGGGCGGTGCTCAAAGTGCAGGGCCTGCGGGTGCCCTCCCGCCGCTGCTCGACCAGGCCGCATTTCCGCAGGACACCCACGTGGTGCGAGATCGCCTGCTGGGTCAGATCAAAGGGCTCCGCGAGTTCGCCGACCGTGGCGTCACCGAGCGCCAGACGGGCGATGAGCGCACGCCGCACCGGATCCCCGAGCGCGGTGAACGCGGAGTCGAGGTGTTGAACGGCCATTGAGGAACTCACGTCGCCACGTTAACACAAACCATTATTTGCACAAAGGTGTATTTGTTGAATGACGGTTCGCCCGTCCGCTCGGGCATGCCGTGTTCGCCAGGGTCGAAGATCTGGAGATCGTCCCCAACCCGACGACGGCGAATACCCTCGGAACGGGAGGTTCACATGACGAAGCCGACTGAACGGATCGACTCCTCCGGAGCCGGCCAGAGCGAGAGCTTTCTGACGGTGCTCATCGCCTTCATCTCGAACCTGCTGGTCGCCATCGCGAAAACCGGCGCAGCAGTGATCACCGGATCAGCTTCGATGGTGGCCGAGGCGGCACACTCCTGGGCCGACACCGGCAACGAAATCCTGCTGCTGATCGCCGAACACCGCTCCCACCGAGCCCGGGATGTCCAGCATCCACGGGGATACGGCAACGAGGCTTACATCTGGTCGATGTTCGCGGCGTTCGGGCTCTTCACGGTCGGTTCGGCAGTCTCCATTCAGCACGGTATCTCCGAGCTGCTCTCACCGGAGCCGGCACGCGACTACGGGGTGGCATACGTCGTTCTCGCCATTTCCGCCGCGCTCGAGGCCATTTCGTTCCTGCGGTCCTACCATCAGGCCAAACAAGGGGCGGAGAAACGTCGAATCAGGTTGCTGGACCAGGTCATCCGGACATCCGACCCGACATTGCGGGCCGTGTTCGCCGAGGATTCGGCCGCGTTGATCGGCCTGGCCATCGCATTTCTCGGCGTATTCCTGAATCAGGTCACCGGTTCACCAACCTACGACGCCCTTGGCTCTGTCCTGGTGGGAATCCTGCTCGGTGTGGTCGCCGTGGTCCTCATCAACCAGAATCGTCGGTTCCTGCTCGGTCAAACCGTCGACAACGCAACCCGCCGGCGGGTGCTCCGCAGGCTCCTCGCGCACCCCGACGTCGATCGGGTCACCTACCTGCACATCGAATATGCCGGGCCCGCTGCACTATTCCTGGTGGCCGCGATCGATATCACCGGCAACAACGACGAATCCTCGGTTGCCATCGCCCTGCGGAGAATCGAGGCCGAACTGGAGAACGACCCGCGTGTCATCGAAGCGGTGTTGACGCTCGCGACACCCGACGAGCCCGATCTGATTCCCGATTCCTGACGGTCTCATTCGCCGTCGAGGTCCGCGCGCTGGTCCTCGGCACGTTGTACCGGCGGCGCGTCCGCGCCGGCCACCCGATCGGCATTCGCGACTGCTTCCTGCTCGAAGCGATCTGACGGGTCGGAGACGCTGATCCCGTCGGACGTCGGTGTCCCGTCGACGGGTCCGTTGCGCTGTTGCACCACATGGGTGAGTTCATGGGCCAGCATCACCCGCCCATTGGTCGAGCTCGGGTCGTAGAGGTCTCGCTGGAACACAACGTCGGATCCGACGGTGTACGCGTGGGCATCGACCGCTGTCGCCGATTGATGCGCAGCCCCGTCGTCGTGGATGCGAACATCCCCGAAATCATGCCCGAGCCGTGATTCCATGTCGGCCCGCACCGCAGGCTCCAACGGTCGGCCGCCTCCAGCACCGATGACACCGTCGATCGGCGACCGACCCTCGAGCATCTCGGTGACGGCCGCGTTACCCGCGGTACGTTGCAGGTCTCGTAATCCGGCGCTGCCCAGTACTTCCTCACGGCTGACGCCACCTGTCCGGATCGGATCGGCCCGCCGCTCCGGTCGGCTCGCACTGGCCGGTCCGAGACCCGACGCGTGTTCACTGTGGTGATCGGCCATCACTGCTCCAGTCGTCGAAGTCACCTTCTATCACCAGATTACGACCGGACCGGGCAACATCCGACGTCGTCGGGCAACTCTGCCCTTTTGTGCACACCGCCCTGCCTTCATGGGAGTCCGAAGGCCACTTATGCCATCGATCCGGCGCGGCAATGATCAGGACATCAACTGCCCAGCAAGGAGTCGCAATGCCTTCCTACCTCTCCCCCGGTGTGTACGTCGAGGAAGTCGATTCGGGATCACGCCCCATCGAGGGGGTGGGGACCGCGGTTGCCGCCTTTGTCGGTCTCGCCGAATCCGGTCCCTTCGACACACCAACCCTGGTGAGCAACTGGACACAGTTCACCAACACGTTCGGCGGATATCTCGGCAATGCTGCACTGGCACAGTCGGTTTTCGCCTACTTCCAGAATGGCGGCGGCAACTGTTACATCGTCCGCATCGGAAGATCGCTGTCCGAGGGCGACGGATCCGGCAACAGAGCACTGGAATCGCCTGTGCCACAGGCAGAGATCGGGAATCTGAAGGTGACGGCAATCGATGCCGGCGCGGTGGACGGAAGTCTGCGTGTCGACATCGTCGAAGCCGACGGTGAATCGCCGCCCGAGGGGAGCATGAAGCTGCTCATCCGGCGCGGCAACGAAGTGGTCGAAGAACACAATGGGATCACCACCGGTCGCGGGCAGACCAGCGTGAAAACCGTGGTCAACGCCGCGTCGAAACTCGTCAAGATCGATACTCTCTCTGGAAAGTCCTCCGACGAGTTGTCCCCCGGCCAGAGCGCAACACTTGTCGTGCCGGCACCCACCGCGATCGTCCCGTCGACGCTGTCCACCGACGACTACGTCGGCGATGTGGCCGCGCGGAGCGGTTTCTCCGGACTCGAGGCCATCGACGAGGTGACGATGGTGTGCATCCCGGATCTGATGACGGCCCATCAGCAGGGCGCCATCGACGTCGACACCGTGAAAGCCGTTCAACTGGCCATGATCTCGCACTGTGAGTTGATGGGCGACCGGATGGCGATCCTGGACACCCCGCCGGACCTCACCGCGCAACAGGTCAAACAGTGGCGAGTGGATACCACCGGATACGACTCGAAATATGCCGCCCTGTACTGGCCCTGGGTCAGCCCGGGCAAGGGAGTGTTCCTCCCGCCGTCCGGTTTTGTTGCCGGGATCTGGGGTCGCAACGATGACACCCGTGGCGTCCACAAGGCGCCGGCAAATGAAGTTGTCCGGGGTGCGGTAACCCTACAGACCCAGATCACCAAAGGTGAGCACGATCTGCTCAATCCGGTGGGGATCAACTGTATTCGGGCCTTCCCCGGACGCGGGATCCGCGTCTGGGGTGCCCGAACGATGTCGTCGGACCCGGCCTGGCGATACCTGAACATCCGCAGGCTCTTCAACTACCTCGAAGAGTCCATCTTGGACGGCACCAACTGGGTGGTCTTCGAGCCGAATGATCCCGCGCTGTGGGCAAAACTCCGGCGCACGATCAGCGCGTTCCTGGTCAACGAGTGGCGGCGCGGCGCCCTGTTCGGCGGGACACCGGACGAGGCCTTCTTCGTCAAGTGCGATGCGGAGACCAACCCCGCCGAGGGCATCGACGCGGGCGAGGTGGTCTGCCAGATCGGCGTCGCACCCGTCAAACCCGCCGAGTTCGTGATCTTCCGGTTGTCCCAGTACTCCGGCGGCACCAGCCTTGTTGCCGAATAGCCCAATCCACCACTGCTGAAAGCGAAGTGACACCATGGCCCTCCCCGAATTCGACAGCTCCGTCGGCCACTCCTTCGGGCTCGAATTCGATGGCATCCAGATCAAGAGCATCACCGAGGTCACCGGCCTCAAGATGGAACAGGATGTGATCGAGTACAAGTCGAACACCGCCGCCGACGGCAAGTACACCGTCAAGAAGCTCCCCGGCCGGTGGAAGGCCGGGGAAGTCACACTCACCCGGCCCCTCACCGAGGACAACAGCTTCGACAAGTGGGTCAAAGACTCACAATTGGGCAAGATGAGCGACGTCCGCAAGGGCGGGGCGATCGTGGTCTACGACTACGAGGGCACTGCGGTCAAGCGCTACAAGGTCACCAATGCCTGGCCAAAGAGCCTGGAGATCAACTCCCTCAAAGCGGGCGACACCAGCGTGCTGACCGAAAAACTCGTCCTCACCTACGAGCGCGTGGAGGTCGACGGTGCGTAGAACCAATGCTGTCGCGGTGATCGATCGCTCCGACGAAAACTCCTCGGGTGGCGATGAATTGCGTACCGAGTTCGCATTTGTGCTGCCGAGGGGTTATGTCGATTCAGCGGGGACCATCCACCGTGAAGGAACAATGCGACTGGCAACCGCTCGCGACGAGCTCGTCTCCCAACGCGATGACCGCGTCCGCGAGAACCCCGGCTACCTCACGGTGATCCTGATCAGCCGCGTGGTGACCCGCATCGGTGGCATCGATGACGTCCACGCCGGACTGGTGGAGAACATGTTTGCCACAGATCTGGCGTTTCTGCAGGACATGTATCGCCGGGTGAACCAAGAGGGGCACACCCGGGCCGGCGTCATCTGTCCGAACTGTAACGCCGAGTTCTCCGTCGACCTTTCCGGTGGGCGCCTGGGGGAATAGCGACGTACGGGATCGAACGACTCTATGCCGAGGTCTCGTACGTTGCCTACCACTTCCATTGGGCCAGAGCTGAACTGTTCGATCTGGAACACGCTGAGCGGGCGAAGTACGTCGCACAGATTGCTCAGCTGAACAACGACGAAGGGAACCGATGATGCCGACCTGGTGGCCTCGGGGGCGCACTGCCCACACCCCCGCAACACCCGCGACATCCGTGTATGCGGTCCCCGTGCAGCGCGCCCGGCACCTGCCGCCGCCGGTCCGGACGACGACATCACCGATCGCCACCACCACCGACGTCGGCGGGTTCACCTCGTCACTGACGACGTCGGCAGATCCATGTTTCGGACATCCGCTGTGCACCACCGTCGATCTGGCGGACGATCCGGCCATGCTGGCCCCAGAGACCACACCGGAACCGACTCCCCCCGCGGCACCGACAGCTCCCGCACTCCGACCTCCCCCAATGGCGAAGCCTGCATCTACCACTCGAGGGCCCTTGCAGCGCATGGCCATCCCTACACCGGCCATCACGACCAGGCCGCCCGTCGAAGGCCAGGCAGCCCGAGAGACGCCCGTGGTGACCGATCTCGACTCGCACAGCGACAACACACCACCGGTACTTGCAGGAGTGATCGTGGACGACATCGCCGCACCGGCCTCACTGCCGGTGAGCGCCGCGCCCGTGCCTCGTGCGGCACCCCTGCCCATCCAGCGCTCAGCCCAGACATCTTTCACCACCCCCATCCCCACCCCCGCTGCCGACCGCGTCGCAATCACCACCGACCGTGCCGAAAAGACCCTCCAGCGGGCCCACCAACCCCTCGAACGTGCCGAACACACCGTTCAGGGGGTCGAAACGACTGCCAAGCGTTCTGAGCCACCCACCGAGCGCGCCGAAGACACCATCCGGTGGGCCGAACCGACCACCGAGCGTGTCCATCAGACCATCCAGCGTGCTGGTGTTGACGCCGCGCGGACCAATCCGGTCAGTGGACATATGACCAGTCCGCGCCATTCTTCGGCGGTCCAGAAAGTCCATCGAGGTTCCGCCGATGCTGCCCCGCCCGCGGTCGTACCGACTACGCCTCAAGCCAATGGCCTCGCTCCCCGACCACCGGCGTTGGTGCCGAGACCAACGAGCGCGAATGACACGGCGCATCCCGAACCCCCTGATGTGCACAGCACGGTACGCACCATTGACACGGTGCCCAGTGATTTCGGCACGGTCAGCGGCAATTTGGGTGCCGCCGAGAGTGATTTGCGCATGGTCGACGGTTCACCGAACACCACACCCGCCATCTGGCGCGCAGTGGGCAGCGCGATGCAACGAACTGTGACCGACGCACCATCGCCGTCCGGAACCCCTTCATCCCCGGCCCCCGAACCCGCGCCTGTGTATCAACCCAGTTGGACGCGTGCCACACCCCGGCCGTCTTCGAATACGTCCCTCCATCCACCCGACAACGCGCAATCTGCTCAAAACATCCGCCCGACAACAACTCCGGTCAAACATGCAGACGCCATCGCGTCCGTTCAGCGCATGACATCATCACCGGGTCGTCGAAGCGCTGTCGGACGCCCGGTATCCCGGACTGTCGATACGGCACCTGAGCACACATCAGGTCCTGCTCCCAGCGTGCAACGCTCGATGTTCCCATCGCTACCGTCGCTGCCATCGAACCCGGTCCCACTGGCGGAGATGTTCTCACCGGCCAATCGATCGGCCGGCGTTGCAGATCAGGTGAAGCGCACTCTCCCGGACGTACCGACAATGCCGACCGGTCTGCCCACCGCAATTCCGAACCACCCGGAAATGCCCCGGATCCCGGGTCTCCCGGGCATTCCAGGTATCCAAAACATTTCCGGTGTACCGGACATCCCAGGTATCCCAAAGATGCCCGAACTCCCCGGGGCTCAGTATCTCCCGAATCTGCCCGACGTCTCAGACCTGCCAGGAGTCCCCGATGCCGCGGGAGTACTCGATGGGTTGATCGATCGCGCGACGCAGGCGACCTCCGATGCCTCGGGTGTACCCGCATCAGCGCTGTCCGCAGCCCGATCGGTGGCGCAGGGTGCGGGAGCGGCCGCTGCTCCCGCACCCGCACCGGCAGTCGCACCGGCAGTCGCGGCACCTGATATCGAAGAGCTGGCGCGGCAACTCTATGAACCCCTCACCGCACGCCTTCGCGCCGAGCTCTGGCTCGACCGTGAAAGAAGCGGACTGCTGACCGAACGATGACCATCGAACACCGACATCCAGCACGGGACAGGAGAATACGACGATGACCGACACCGATCCGGCGGTGAGCGTCTGCTTCACCGTCGACGTCGACAGCGCACCACTCGGCGACTTCGCGAGTTGCGAGGGGCTCGGTCTGGAGATTGTCGTGGAGCAACGTGAAGAGGGTGGCAACAACGGCATGGTGTGGCAGCTCCCGACCCGTATCAAGTTCACGAACATCAAACTCACCCGGCCGGTCTCGAACGACAGCCACAAGCTCGTGAAGTGGGTGACCGATGTGGTGAGTGGCTACACACCAGGGACCGCAACGATTGCGGCCCGGAACTCTGCCGGGGAGATCGTCGCGGAGTGGGCTCTCGAAGGCGTCCTGCCGGTCCGCTGGACGGGACCCACTTTGAACCCTGACACCCCCAAGGTCGCCACCGAGACCCTCGAGCTGACGCATCGCGGCATCACCGGAGTGAAAGGCAGTGCCGCATGAGTGATTCCATCGCATTGCGGTCCGCGGCCCCGGCGTCCAAAGACTCGGCCGGTGGTGGTTCGCCGTCCGTGGTACACGCCGAACTCGAATTGTTCGAGGCCAAGAAGGCGCCCGGCGGCGCCAAACCGGGCGGAAAGCTCGGAGCGATCGAGTTCCAGTTCAATCCCAAGGAGGTGACGATCGCGAAATCGGCGAAGTGGGAGAGCAAGCCCGCCAAAGGCGCTGCCAAAGCCGGGGCCGCAGAGTTCATGGGTGCCGAACCCTGCAAGCTGTCGCTGGAGATGTTCCTCGATGCCGGTGCAAAGCAGGACAACTCGGTGATGGAAAAGGTCGACAAACTGATGTCGTGCTGCGTTCCCACCGCCTCGACATCGGGTACGGCCACCGCCATCCCACCCCTGGTGGTCTTCAAATGGGGTGGGCTGACCAGTTTTCCGGGTTTCATCACCAAGGTCAGTGCAAAGTTCACACTGTTCTCGACGAGCGGTACCCCGCTACGCGCCGTGTGCACCGTCGAGCTGGAGGAGATGCCCGGTGGCAAAGGTGGCCAGAATCCGACGTCGCGGGCGGCCTCCGCCCGCCGCACCCATGTCCTCGTTGCCGGGGAGACCTTGGCCGGCTTGGCGTTCTGCGAGTATGGCGACCAACATCTCTGGCGGCGCATCGCCGATGTCAACCAGATCGACGACCCGATGCGGGTGCCCAGCGGTACCGTGCTCCGCCTGCCCGCCAAAGACGATCTCGCCGCGGCGCGGGGGTGACGTCAATGGCCACCACCGGCGGGTTCACCATCACCATCGACGGCTCGGTACTTGCGGCCGACCTGAGCACTTCACTGGTATCCGCGCACGTCGACACCAGCACCACGTTGCCCGACGCGTTCACCCTGAGATTCCGCGATCCGGGACGCACGGTCCTGTCCGAGGCCGGGGCGAAGATCGGCGCAGTCGTTCTGATCTCCGTGGTCACCGACCACAACCCGGAACCGGCGCCGTTGATCAGCGGCGAGGTGACAGCGGTGGAGGCAGACTTCGAGAAGTCGGGCACGTTCACCACAATTCGTGGCTACGACCAGTCCCACCGCCTGTTTCGCGCCCGGCACACCGCCTCGTACACGCAGGCGACGGCTGCGGATGCCGCCACACAATGTGCCCGGCGGGCCGGCCTGAAGCCTGGCCGGATCGAACCCTCACCAACGGTCTTCGAACACATTTCACAACGGGGCCGGACAGATTGGGAGTTCCTCAATGCGCTGGCCCGCGACATCGGGTACGAAGTGGCCGTCCGCGACGGCGCGCTTGACTTTGCGCCACCGGCACACGCCGACACGGCGCCGTCAGGCGATCCGGAGAATCCTCTGGTCTTGCAGTACGGCACCGACATCACGCGGTTGCGGTCCACCCTGACCGCCGGCCAGCAGGTCAGCAAGGTCGAGATGCGTGGCTGGGACGTGGCCACCAAACGACCCATCGTCGGGACGGCAGAGGCCACCACCACCAGCGCACAGGTCCCCGGCATCGACCCCGCACAACTCGCGTCGACCTTCGGCGGTCCCGTCTACGTCGGCAACGACTCCGGTCTGCGCACCCAGGCCGAGGCCGACACGGCTGCCTCGGCCCGATCTGCCTCCATAGCAGGAGCTTTCGCCGAGATCGATGCCGTCGCATACGGAAACCCGAAGCTCCGTGCCGGCAGCTCGGTATCCCTGGAGAACCTGGGCGAGCCCTTCGACGGCAAGTTCGTGGTGAGCAGCGCCCGCCACCGATTCGATCCCGCAACCGGATTCACCACCGCGTTCACCGTCTCGAGCAGCCATGACCGCAGCCTGTTGGGACTGACCGCCACGCCCGGCAGCGGAGTCGGCAACGGCGTCGTCATCGGCCAGGTGACCGACGCCAACGATCCGATGTCCGCGGGCCGTGTCAAGCTCACCTTTCCCCAGCTCTCCGACGACTACGTGAGCGGCTGGGCCCGCACAGTCCAGGCCGGAGCGGGCAAAGACCGTGGGGCGCTGATTCTTCCGGAAGTCGGAGATGAGGTACTGGTCGCCTTCGAACAGGGCAACGCCGACCATCCCTATGTGCTCGGTGGTCTGTTCAACGGAGTCGACACCCCGGACGCCAAGGGCGTCACACTCATCGACCCGGGATCAGGAATGGTCAATCGGCGGTCATTCGTGTCACGCCTCGGCCACCGAATAGACCTGAACGACCAGGCTGGGCGAACCGAAGGCGTGGTCCTGTCCAGCGCTTCGGAATCGGTGCGAATCGAACTCGACGCCGTCGGTTCCGCGGTCACCGTGCACAGCGACGGCAAGGTCCACATCGAGGGCAAGACCGGTGTGGTCATCGACGCCGGTGCCGGTGAACTCGAACTCCGTGGACAGCGAGTCTCGGTGAAGGCGGGCGCCACAGCAGAACTTTCGGCGTCAGGCCCTCTCACCATCTCCGGCACCCCGATCAAGCTGAACTGAGAGGACCGAACATGCCACCTGCAGCACGGGTTTCAGATCCCACCGGACATCCCGGGGTCGTCGGGCCACCCGGAGTGCCCACCGTCCTCATCGAGGGCCGCCCCGCCGCGACCGTCGGAACACCCCACATCTGCTCGTTCCCGCCACCGGCGGTGCATCCGCCCAGCGCCATCGTCCCGCCCGGATCTCCGACGGTACTGATCGGCGGCCGCCCCGCGGCCCGGGTCGGCGACATGTCCGCGTGCGGCGCACCCATCGTGGCCGGCGCCCCAACCGTCCTGATCGGCGGGTGATCTCGGATGTCCACGACTGGTGCAGATTTCATCGGCGCGGGTTGGGCTTTTCCGCTCCGCACCGACCCGACCGGAGCGTTCGCGCTGGCGACCGGCGGCACCGACATCGAGCAGGCCATCGAGATCATCCTGCGAACCTCACCTGGCGAACGCCCCATGCGCCCGGAATTCGGCTGCCGCGTCAACGATCACATCTTTGCGCCTGCCGGATCGGCGACCGCCGCCGCCATCGCACGCGATGTACGTACCGCACTCGAGGACTGGGAACCGCGCATCGATGTCGAAGACGTGATCGTCGATTTCGACGGGACCGACTCGGGGACGTTCTACATCGACGTCGGCTATCGCATCCACGGCCGCAACGACATCCGGAACCTGGTTTTCCCGTTCTATGTCATCCCCGACGAGCCAGATCACACCCCCGCCGTCTCCCCGGAGACTGGCTCCAACAGCCAGAAAGCCAGGTGACCGTCATGCTCCCGGCCCCGAATCTCGACGACCGCGGATTCCAGAACCTGGTGGACGATGCCCGCCGATTGGTGCGACAGCGATTCCCCGAGTGGTCCGATCACAACATCTCCGATCCCGGCATCACGCTGATCGAAGCGGTCGCGCACATGGTCGACCAGCTCATCTACCGCCTCAACCGGGTCCCCGAACGCAACTACCTCGAGTTCCTGGATCTACTGGGCCTGGAGATGCGTCCGGCGTCCTCGGCCCGGACCAGGGTGACGTTCTGGCTGTCGGCACCGCAGACACAAACCGTCACCGTACGGTCCGCGAGCGAGGTCAGCACCGACCGCACCGATATCGCAGAGCCCGTTGTGTTTTCGACCGACCGCGCGCTGGACGTGGTGCCCTGCTCATCAGAGCAGGTCTTCTCGGCGCCATCGGGCGGCGAGGTCATCGACCGCACCCTGTCGTTGGGACACGGCGGGTTCGACTGCTTCTCCGCCTCGCCGACCCCCGACGATGCACTGCTCGTCGGCCTGAGCAATCCGGTGCCGTCCTGCGCGGTACTGCTACGGATCTCCTGCCGGGTTTCCGGAGTGGGTGTCGACCCCCGTCGGCCCCCACTGCGATGGGAGGCACTCACCGAGCGGGGTTGGGTCGACTGCGACCTCGACCGTGACGACACCGGAGGATTCAACGAGCCCGGGGATGTCATCGTCCATGTGCCAGAGGATCATTCGAATGCTCTGATCGCCGGCCACCGCGCGGGGTGGCTGCGTTGCCGTCTCCTCGAACCGCTTCCCGATCAGCCGACCTATTCCAGATCGCCGCACATCGACGCGATCTCGGCGTGCACCGTGGGCGGCACGGTTGCCGCGGCTCATTCACGCTCGGTGACCGGCGAGGTCCTCGGCCTATCGGACGGCACTGCCGCACAACGGTTCACGCTGCAACAACAACCCGTCGTGCCCGGCACCCGGCCAGGGGTGCTCACCGTCACCGATGGGCAGGAGAGGACCGAATGGCATGCGGTGGACGACTTCGCTGATTCCGGTGACGACGACCGGGTGTTCCACCTCGATGCCGTATCCGGTGAGGTCGTGTTCGGACCGTCGGTCCGCAACGCCGATGGCACGGTGCGCGGGTTCGGTGCGATTCCTCGAAAAGGTGCGGTCCTGGGGCTGCGCGAGTACCGGATCGGCGGCGGAACGCGAGGAAACGTGGGTGCCGGCCAACTTCGGGTTCTCAAGACAAGCGTCCCGTACATCACCCGCGTGGAGAACCGAACCGCCGCGGTCGGTGGCGCGGCGCCCGAGACGGTCGAAGAGCTCAAACTCCGGGGACCGGTGGTGCTGCGATCACGCGGACGTGCCGTGACTGCAGAGGATTTCGAGGAGCTCACCCGACAGGCGGCACCAGAGATCGCCCGGGTGCACTGCCTGACCGCCGATGCCGCGGCCGGTGAGGTGCGGGTGCTGGTGGTGCCACATGTCGCCTCGGACGAACTCGGCCAGATCCGGCTCGGGGATCTGACGCCACTGCCGGAGACGATGGATCGGATCGCGGAGTATCTCGACCGCCGACGACTGATCGGCACCCGTTTGCTTCTCGAGCCACCGCAGTACATCGGGCTCACCATCGTCGTGAGTGTGTCGGCACTGGCCGGATTCGACAAGCAGACGGTCCAGCAGGATGTGCTTCGCGCGCTGTACCGGATGTTGCATCCACTCGTCGGCGGCCACGCGGGCACCGGCTGGCCCGTCGGACGACCGGTGGGCATCCCGGAGATCAGCGCAACACTGGCAGCGGTCCCCGGCATCGACATGGGCGGCGAGGTGACCGTTCAGCTGTTTCCGGTGGGCCCGGCGACGGGCCGACGCGGTCAGCCGACCGACCGGCTGCAACTGCCGGCGAACGGGCTGGTCCATTCACATCAGCATCAGGCCAGGGTGTTGTAGATGCGCGGGCGGCTCGCATCTCTTCAGACCCCGATCCCCGTTCTCGGGACCCTTCCGGGGATCTATCACGACGACTTCTACGCCCAGGGACTCTGCGAGTCGTTCGACGACATGCTCGCGCCGGTGTTCCTGGTACTCGATTCCTTTCCCGCCTACCTCGATCCGGCAACCGCACCTCCCGAGACCCTGAACTGGCTGGCCGGCTGGATCGGCCTGACCCTGCAGGGCCACGAAAGTGCGGACCGCAAACGCGAGCTGATCTCGGCAGGTGCCGAGGCGCTGCGCTGGCGCGGGACGACCACGGGGCTGCGCGATTCCGTAACCGCCGCGTTCGGGGTGATACCCGAGATCGACGAGACCGGAGGCGTGGTCAGTTCAACGTCTCCCACCTCGACCGGCACCCCGGCCGGGGAAGTATCTGTGACTGTCACAGTGCGGGTCGACGACCCGTCGACTATCGATCAACGTCGTCTCGACGCAGTCGTTGCGATGGTGAAACCGGCTCACATACACCATCGCGTCCAAGTGACCTCGGAGTCCAACTGAACAACATTTGTTATTCACCATACTTTTGGACATGGTGACTATTAACTCAATGAACGCTCATCTGTGTTTGCGCGCACTAAAACTCCGTCAATAGTGGCTTGACCTGCAACGAACACACCCCTCCCGTGCGACGGTCAATATGTTGGCCAAGCGGCCAACTCCCATCGCACAGGAGAGTCCCATGCATTCGATCACCTACCCGCCATCAGCCGCAGATCAGCAGACGCCCGTCCAGAAGCTGGATGGCGTACCCGGAGTCAAGGATCCCAAAGAAGTCCTCCGGATCGCGAGCGCCATCGACGAGCATGGAGATTGGACGCGGACTATCCAGGGATGTTCGATGGGGATGTGGTTTGCGGTCGCGGTGCGACCGGGGGCATGCGGTTCACTGCTGAGCGGATTGGCCTCGATGTACTTTCCCGACACCAGGGTCTTCGGCGGGCCCGGCCGCGAGTTCGCCGCGGCGGTACAGGCAGCTCTCGTGTCCAGCTGAGCAACGTTCAACGCATCGGGATGTCAATCTCCACGCTAACGTGGAGTGCACTTGCCCACCAGATTCAGATGTGAGGAAACAGAACTCGATGAGCACTCATGATTTCGCCGCCACCACTGCCGATGGCGGCACACAATCACTGAAGGACTACGAGGGCCAGGTTCTTCTGGTTGTCAACGTGGCGAGCAAGTGCGGGTTGACCCCGCAGTACGAAGGTCTCGAGGCGCTGTACCGCGACAAGAAGGACAAGGGCCTGCAGATCTTGGGCTTCCCCTGCAATCAGTTCGGTGGCCAGGAGCCCGGAACGGCAGACGAGATCGCCGAGTTCTGCAACGTCAACTTCAACGTGACCTTCCCGATCTTCGCCAAGGTCGAAGTCAACGGAGAAGATGCCGATCCGCTGTTCACCTACCTGCGCGCCGAGGCTCCCGGAGAATTCGGCCCGGATGCCGGCTTCCTCTACGACCACGTCAAGAAGTCGCGTCCCGAAGCAATCGGGACCGATGAGGTCAAATGGAACTTCACCAAGTTCCTCGTCGGCCGCGACGGCGCCGTCATCAAACGCTACGAACCCACCGTCACGCCCGAAGAGATCAGTGCGGATCTCGAGAGCGTGCTTTCCTGATCGAAAGTGTCACCTGACACCCAACTTCAAATCCGAAGCCACCGCGGTCAATTGATGACCGCGGTGGCTTCGGTCTTTACGTGGTACGGGACTACCCGGCCTCAGCGTCCTCATCGAAGTCGTCTTCGAACTCTTCGTCACCCTCATCGAAGACCCCGTCCGAGGTACTGAGTTCGAGATATGGCCGCCCGAACGCTCCCGGTGTCACCTCATTCGGATCGTCCTCGGTGATCTCCACAAACGCCACCTGCCCCCAGTTGATGACAAACGCGGCATCGGCGGCATCGAGTGCGATCACCAACGGGGGCACGACCTCCTCGAAATAGTCCGTGGTCCCCGGCACCTCGATCGTCTCCGTCGCACCGACGATGCTGCGCTGGATCTCGCGGGCGACCTCATCGCGGTCGACATCCTCGAACGTCAGGATGTAGGGAATCTGCGGACTCGAGACATAGATGGTCATCGCCCAATTGTTGCTGACATCACACCAATTCGCGTATCGACCCACCCCGTTGCACATACAGAAAATCCCGGTGATGATCATCACCGGGATTTCCGTTGTGCGCCCGAAGGGATTCGAACCCCTAACCTCTTGATCCGTAGTCAAGTGCTCTATCCGTTGAGCTACGGGCGCGTGCTGTGTTCAGTTGTCCAACGGTCTAACTGGTCGTGCATCCATTCGGTCGTACTGGCGGAGGCGAGAGGATTTGAACCTCCGGTCTCGTTTTAGCGAGACAACTCATTAGCAGTGAGTCCCATTCGGCCGCTCTGGCACGCCTCCTGGTGGAGTCCTTTCGAACTGCCGGACCAAAGATTACACACGCTTCACCGAACGGAGCAAACCGTCTGATCAGCGGCACTTTCTGGCGACGTGACGTCGCAGCGCTAGATTGGATCGGTGACCCCGCGTATTCGTCCCGACCTAGCCGATGTGCCCGCCTACGTCCCGGGCAAGAACATCCCCGGCGCCCTCAAGCTGGCGAGCAACGAAACCACGTTCGGTCCGCTGCCCAGTGTGGCTGCGGCCATCGCCGAAGCGGCGTCGCGCGTCAACCGCTATCCCGACAACGGCGCGGTCGCGTTGACGGAAGAACTGGCCAAGCACCTCGACGTCGCCCCCGAGAACGTGCAGACCGCTTGCGGATCGGTGACGCTCTGCCAGAACCTGATCACCATCGCCACCCGTCCCGGCGACGAGGTGCTCTTCGCGTGGCGGTCGTTCGAGACCTATCCGCTGGCAACCCGGGTGGCCGGGGCCACGCCGGTGCAGGTGCCGCTGAACGACGATCTGGTGCACGATCTGCCTGCGATGGCTGCCGCGATCACCGAGCGCACCCGGATGATCTTCATCTGCAACCCGAACAACCCGACCGGCACCGTGGTCGAAACCGCCAGCCTGATCGCCTTCCTGGACCGAGTCCCGTCCGATGTCCTGGTCGCCCTCGACGAGGCCTACTTCGAGTACATGCGGCCTGACGAGTCCCTACGCTACGACGCCATCGAACTGCACCGCCGGTATCCGAATCTGGTTGTGCTGCGGACCTTCTCGAAGGCCTACGGCCTTGCCGGCCTCCGCGTCGGCTACGCGGTCGCCGACCCCTCTGTCACCAATGCACTGCTGAAGGTCCACGTGCCGTTCAGCGTCAACTCACTGGCGCAGGCCGCTGCCATCGCGAGCCTGCACGCCAAGGAAGAACTTCTCGCGCGCACCGGTTCGGTCGCTCTCGAACGTGACCGTGTCACCTCCGAATTGCGGTCGGCCGGCTACCGCATCCCGCCGAGCCAGGCCAACTTCGTCTGGCTCGATCTCGGCTCCGACTCGCTGCCCTTTGCCCGGGACGCAGCAGAGGCCGGCGTCATCATCCGGCCGTTCGACGGCGACGGCGTGCGGGTGACCATCACCGAGGAAGGCGAGAACAACACATTCCTCGACTTCGCCCGCGCTCGAGCCGCACGCAGCTAGCCGCAGCCGCCGTCGGAGGCCCTGGGGCAACCTCGGGGATGCACAGGCAACCTCCGGCGCCGCAGCGGCCGACTCAGGCGCACGAGTAACGACCTCCGGTCAGAGCCCGCGGGCCAGTACCGGCCACATCGCCTTGAGATCCTGCTTCCAGTACGGCCACGAATGGGTGCCGACGGCGCGGAACTTCGACGTGGCCTCCACCCCACTGGCCCGCATCAGCACCGCGAACTCAACCGAGCAGCGGTAGGCACCGGCTTCGAGAGTCACGCCTGCGGCGATCATCTGTTCCCGGGTCAGACCCTCGTCGAGCTTCGTCGTCTGATCCAGCGGACCCGGGATCCCAGAGCCCGCGGAGATGAAGAGGTTCTTGCCGCGCAGCGCGTCGAGCCGATGCGATGGGTCGTGGTCGGTCCATCCCGATGAACCGAATGGCCCCCACATGTTGGTGGCGTCGGCGCCGTCCTTGGCCAGCGTGGTGCGCACATAACTCTCGTTTACCAGGCCCGTCACCGGCGGGCAGCCACTGAGCGACCCGGCACCGGTGTACAGATCCGGCTTTCGCGCGGCGAGCGCGTAGGCGGCCTGCCCACCCATCGACAGTCCGGCGATCGCGTTGTTGCCATTGCCGTTGAACGTCGCGTCGATGAGCGGCGGGAGCTCCTTCGTGAGGAAGGTCTCCCACTGGGGTTGGCCGAACACCGCGTCGCGACTCTGCCAGTTCGTATAGAACGCGCCTTCACCCGAGGGCAGGACGGCGGTGACGTCTTTGTCCGCGAAAAACTCCTCTGCACCGCCCTTGGTCAGCCAGTCACTGACGCGGTCCTTGGCACCTGCACCGTCGAGCAGATACAGCGTGCCTCGCGGGCTGGTCAGATCGGCGGGTGTGAGCACGCTGATCTTGACGTCACCACCCATGGCCGGCGAAGCGATCGTCAGGTCTTGCCTCTGTGGACCGACCTGCGTCACGGTCTCGATCTCGGCCGTCGGTGGTGCCGCGGTCACCACTGCAGCCCCCGACGTGGCCAACGCGGCAGACGCCACCAGTCCACCCATAGCCTGAATCACACGTGCAACGCGCTCCATGAATTGACCACTCCCCTGTTGTCGAATCCCCGGACCGAAGGCTACCGAGGGTACAGAACGATGGAAAACTCTCAGCCAACTCACAGAGCCATTTTCGGGCGAGGGTTCCAGTTCAGAAATGCGGCATGGATCATGTGAGATATGGAAAATCCGACGAATACCTCAAATGCCGCAGACTCATTCGCCTATGTTGCCGAGGTCCCCGTGCGGTGGTCGGACATGGATGCGTTTGGTCACATCAATCACGCCCGGATGGTCACCCTGATGGAAGAAGCCCGGGTGGCCTGGCTGATGAGCGCCGGTGAACAGTATGCACCGCTCATCAAGAGCGCGATGATCGTCACCGTCGAGATCCGCTATCAGGCACAGCTCCGACACGAGGACAGCCCGTTGCGGATCAGCATGTGGATCAAGGGTTTCCGCTCCGTGGACTTCACCATCGGATACGAAGTTCGTTCGGCACACGCCGAAGCCACCGGCAAACCGGCCTGCGTGGCCAGCACCCAGATGGCAGTTGTCGACGTGGAAAAACAACGCCTCCGCCGGCTCACCGACGTCGAGAAGGACTACCTCAGGCAGTGGTCCCGGGACTGAACATGCTGCCCGCGTTCAGTTTTCGATCTGCTTACGCGGACCTGCCGCCCGCGGCGGCGCCGGGATGGGCGGGACCGCAGCCGAGGAGCCTTCGTCGGGAAACGGAGTCACGTTTCCCTGCAGGATGTTTCGGTAGTCACGTAGATGCTCCCGTCCGGCACCGAGCTGCTCACCGAGACGCCGTGTGTTCTCCGCCGACAACTCCCGCTCACCCGACCGGGCGATGAGGTGGTCGATGCGCTGGTCGATGGTTCCGGCGTAGTTCACCTGATCGAGAACCTTCAGCTCCACCGCCGCGGCGGCCACCGCATCGGCAACGTCCCAGAGCGCCGCCACCCGATCGATCAGTTGCGACCAGACGGGCCGCAACTCGGCCTCCCGCGACCGCAACTGCTCGGCAAGACGTTGGTCCGAATTGGCCACGGCCCGAACACGATCGAGTTCGATACGAACGGTTCGCAGGTTGATGACATCGGTTGCGATCTCGGCGATCTCGGCATGCACATTGATCTGGCCGCGCTGAACCACGAAATGGTCACTGTGCCAGACCGGCGAACGCACGATCCGGTCATACGCGTTGCCCGCAACGTAGAGCAACGTCTCGTATCCATCGACGAACCGAGAACTGCCAGAAGATGTTTCATCTTGTTCGGCGTCGTCGAAGGTTGCTGCTTTCCCGGCCACCCATTGGCCGGCCTTCGACCGGTTGTCGGTCAGCTGCCCGATGACGCCCGCCGCGGTACTCGCCGCCATCGCGGTGGCACGCCGCAGGTAGTTGACGTCGAGCGCGTTGGGGCAAGGTGTGAACAGCAGCCCGTTGAACAACCGCTCCCGGTCACTCAAGTCGAGGTGAAGGCCCTCCCGGCGTTCGCGCCGGATGCCGCGGACCGTTCCGGCAAAAACCGGTTTCGATGCCGTCACGAGGTTACGAGCGGCATCCCGCCGCCGCGTGAGGGCCACCACCCGCGAGCGCACCACCAGCGCCGCGACCCTGGGGACCCGGGGATTGCGCAATTGATCCTCGAGCTGTCCGACCTCACGCTGCAGACGCCGCAACTCACCGAACCCACCGATCCCCGGGACCGCCAGACCGGCGGTGCTGCGACGGACAAGTACTGCCCGGGCCTGGTCGGACAGGAATCCGGACGCGATCAGGATGGCCGCTGGATCGGACAGATCGGGTTGCCTGCCCGGCATACGAGAGTTCTCGCACCAGCGGCGAATGTTCGCGGCACCGCCTGAGGCGGCAAAGGCAGAACTGTCGACCATCGGGGCCTCCGGGAGTTGCGGGCTTTCAACCAGTATTACCGGATGCGCTCGAGCGAGGCCGTTTCCCGACGCCAGAGCGGTGCGGTCACCCGATGAAGCGCCCAGGCAACCGGGGTCGACAGGACCGACGTGACGATGAACACGCCGACCACCGAACCGCTGAAGAGCGAATATCCGAGCAGATTCATCGCCAGTTCCATCACGATGACGTGCACAAGAAAAAACTCGTAGGAGATCTCGCCGAACCAGACCACCGCCGGCTGTGACAGCGTCCGGTCCCACCAGTGTCCGCGCGGGCCGATCGCCAATGGCGCCAGCAGGGCCAACGCCACGATCAGGTAGAGCACCGACTTCACGATCGTCGCCGAGGTGGATGCCGGGGTGATGGTCGGTTCCCCCGCAATCGACGTACAGGCGATCTCGAACGCGACGAGCCCCACCAGCACCGACAACGTCGGCGGCCAGATCGTGACCACCCGGGCGAGTACGGCCAGCAGCATCCCGCCGGCGAACCACGCGAGGAAGGCAGGTGGCCACAATCGCGCGGTCACGTCGATACCCCCGCCGGCCGTGATGAGCGCCCACACAGGGGTGATCATCATCAGCCCACCGATGGTCACGATCATCCGGCCCGGATGCCAACCTCCACGGCAGATCAGATGTCCGATCAGCCACGCGAACACCGGGAGCATCAGGTAGAAGGCGACTTCTACGACGAGGCTCCACATCTGCGTCAAACCCGAATGGAGATAACCGAATCCGTACGTCTGCGTGAGTGTGAGATTGCGGAGGAGCCCGGTCGGCCCGTGCCCGACATCAGAGATGTCGTCACGCCACACGAAGATGAGGTAGACACCGAGAACCGTGAGCCAGTAGGCGGGCAGAACACGCACCGCGCGGCGCCAGAAATACCGCAGCACATCAGGTTTGGGATCACCTTGCTGGAGCGATCGCACCCAGGGTGTGAACAGCAGGTAGCCCGACAACACAAAGAAGATCGTCACACCGACCTCGAGGCGGGCGAAGAACCAGCCCTCGAAGTCGTTGGTGTACTTGCCCGTCCAGAATGCGGCGTGGGTGGCGCACACCAGCATCGCCGCCAATCCCCGGATTCCCGTGAGTGACGGGGTGAATCCGGGGCGCGGTGTCATCAGGCCTGGGTCAGAGGGCCGACAAAGCGTCGGCCACCCGCTCGAGGGCCGCGACGCGACTTCCCTTGACCAAGACCGCATCTCCGGATCGCAGATCTCCGAGGGCGGCAACGGCTGCGTCGACGTCGACGACGTGGGTGGCATCCGGTCCGTAGTCGGGAGCCGCCACTGCGATCACCTCGATACCCAGCCCCCGGGCCCGCTCGGTGATGGCCAGGTGTTCGGCCGCTGCCGATCCACCGAGTTCTGCCATCACGCCGAGCACCGCAACCCGACGCCGGGCATCGAGGGTGGCAAACGAATCGAGTGCGGCCGACATCGATGTCGGGTTCGCGTTGTAGGCGTCGTTGAGGATCTGCACCCCGGCGTCGGTACGGCTCAGTTCCATCCGGAGTCCGGAGATGGCCGCACCGCCCAGCCCGGCGGCGATCTGCTCGATGCCCACGCCGATGCCACCGGCCGCAGCAGCGGCGGCCAGTGCATTGGCGACCTGGTGTTCTCCACGGGCCTCCAACGCGACCTGCGTGGTGCCCCACGGTGTGTGCAGCGTGAAACGCGCCCGCAGTTCGGCGTCCATCACGATGTCGTCGGCGTACACATCGGCGCTCGACGACAGCCCGAAGGTGAGCACCCTGGCGGCGCTGCGCTGCGCCATCGCAGCGACCACCGGATGGTCGGCGTTCAGCACGGCCAGTCCGTCGGCGGGCAGCGCCTCGATCAACTCGCCCTTGGCGCGCGCCACCGAATCGAGATCTCCGAACAATTCGAGGTGCACACCTTCGACGCGGGTCACGATGCCGACGGTCGGGCGAGCGATGTCACACAGCAGCTCGATATGACCTATGCCACGGGCGCCCATCTCGACGACCACCGCTTCGGTGTTGTCGGGGGCACCGAGCAGTGTCAGCGGCAGTCCGAGCTCGTTGTTGAACGAACGCTCGTTGGCCGCGGTCACGAACGTGGTCGCCAGGACCGCCGCGAGCAGGTCCTTGGTCGATGTCTTGCCCACCGAACCGGTCACGCCCACGACCGGACCCGTCAGCCGGGCCCGAGCAGCGCGACCGAGGTCAGCCAGGGCCAGTGCGGTGTCGGCGACCTTGATGGCTGCGGTCTGGGCATCGCCCTGGTCAACCGCCCGCGCGGTCAGGTACGCCGTCGCGCCGGTCGCAAGCGCGCCGGGGATGAAGTCATGTCCGTCGCGTTCGGCAACAATCGGCACGAACAGCTGGCCTGGCCTGATGCCGCGAGAATCGATACTCGCGCCATCGATCTCCAGATCGGGGCCGAAGAGTTTTCCACCGGTCGCCGCTGCCACGTCACTCGCCTTGAATCGCACGCATCGACGCTACCGGGCGGGCGGGCGTGACCACCAACCACCGGCGATGTCCGGTTCGGCGCTGGCCTATCGTGGCCGCATGGCCAATCCCGCATCATCCGACCGCATCCGTCTTGTTGTGCTGTTCGGTGGTGTCTCCGCGGAGCACGACGTGTCGTGCATCACCGCGGCACACGTCCTCGCCGCGGCCGACCGTTCGAGGTACGAGCTGATCCCGGTGGGCATCACCCGCGACGGGAAGTGGATCCGAAACGACAAGGCGATCGCGACACTGGCCGACGCCACACTGGAGTTGCCGGGCGTACTCGAGCCCGAAGGCACTGAGATCGACCCGCTCTCGGCACTGCAGCGCGCCGACAACGAGACGGTCGTGGTGTTGCCACTGCTGCACGGACCGCACGGCGAGGACGGCACCGTCCAGGGCATGCTCGAGTTGGCCGGCGTCCCCTACGTCGGCGCCGGGGTTCTCGGCTCGGCTGTGTGCATGGACAAGGCGATGGCCAAGGTCGTCACCGCGCAGTCCCAGATCCCGCAGTGCAAGTGGGTCGAATACCGTGCCGGTTCCGGTGATGTCGACGACCTGATCGAACGGGCGATCGACACCCTCGGCCTGCCGGTCTTCGTCAAACCTGCCAATCTCGGTTCCTCGGTGGGCATTTCGAAGGCCACCGACCGCGCCGGGTTGGCCACCGCGATCGAGCTGGCGTTGCGCTACGACGAGGTCGTGGTGATCGAGGAGGCGGTGACCGCCCGCGAGATCGAGGTCGCCGTCCTGGGCAACCGGGAGCCGAAGTCGTCGGTACCCGGCGAGATCCTCCCCGGCGCAGAGTTCTACGACTACGAGGACAAGTACGTCACCGGTGCAGCCGGTCTGGTCATCCCGGCGGAACTGCCCGATCACCAGATCGCAGAGGTCCGCCGGCTGGCCGAACGCGCATTTCTTGCGCTGCGGTGTTCCGGTATGGCCCGCGTCGACTTCTTCTATGAGGAGAACGGTCGCGGCTGGCTTCTCAACGAGATCAACACGATTCCCGGGTTCACCCCGGCCTCGATGTATCCGAAGCTCTGGGAGGCCTCCGGCCTCGGCTACAGCGACCTGATCAACCGGCTTGTCGACCTCGCACAGCAGCGACACCAGGTGCGGTCGGGGTTCTCCACCGACCACTGAGGTAGCCCGGATGGCACGATGAAAAGTGTGATCGAAAACGTGCGCGGCCGGATCTGGCGAAACGGCAAACTCCAGGACGGTTTCGACATCGAATCACTGTCCGACTGTCTGGCCGACGACACCACGCTGGCCTGGGCCGATCTGGTGAATCCCAGCCATGAAGCCCTCTGCAAGCTGGCCGATGAACTCGATCTGAACACCTGGGCCGTGGAAGACGCCCTCGCCGATGCCGAGCGCGTCAAAGCGGTCAGCTATCCGCACCACAAGTTCATGACCGTCTACGGCGTGGACATCCACGAAGATCCGTCGCTGTCCACCAACGGCGCCTTACACATCCACCGGATCTCCATGTTCATCAAGGAAAACGTGTTGATCACGGTGCGGTTGTCGGAAGACTTCGATATGGATGTGGTCACACAGCGCTGGGATGCGATGGATGACGAGAAGCTCGGCATCGGGGTGCTGGTCCATGGACTCCTCGACGTCGTCGTCGACGGTCACTTCGACGCGGTCCAGATGCTAGACGACAGCATCGAGGATCTCGAGTCGTTGCTCTTCGAGGAGAACAACAACAGCCAGGACCTCCAGCGACGCACATACCGGGTACGCAAGAACCTGGTCAAACTCCGCCGGGTGGTGCTCCCGATGCGCGAAGTGGTCAACCTGATCCAGCGAAACCGACTCGAGAACAGGGCCAATCCGGCGCTCGATGCGAGCTTCACCGACCTCTATGACCATGTTCTACGCGCGACCGAGTGGACAGAGTCGTTGCGCGACATGGTGACAACGCTGTTCGAGACAAACCTGTCACTACAGGATGCCCGGCTGAACTCGGTGATGAAAAAGTTGACCTCGTGGGCCGCCATCATCGCGGTGCCGACGGCGGTGACCGGGTTCTTCGGTCAGAACGTCAGATTCCCGGGATTCGGCAACACGTTCGGCCTCACCATCAGCGTGGTCATCATCGTCGCCTCCGTGACGATTCTCTACATGCTCTTCCGGCGTAAGGACTGGCTCTAGTCGGAGCCGCCGGCGGCTCAGCGTGTTCGGTAGCGCGCGTAGATCAGTCCGCTGTTGTCGAAAGCGCGCTCCTCGACCAGCTCGAGATCCAGTCGCACACCGTCGGGGAAGAACCGTTTGCCACCGCCGACCACGCTCGTGGTGATGAACAGGTGGTATTCGTCCACCAGTCCGGCTGCGATCGCCTGGGCCGCGAGGTTCGGGCCGTCGACGGTGAGGTCCCGATCAGCCTCGGCCTTGAGCTTGCGCACCGCGTCCGGGTCGAAGGTCCGCTCGATCCTGGTCTTCGCGCTGGACACCGATTCCAGCGTCGTGGAGTACACGATCTTCTCCGCGGCCTGCCAGTCGCGGGCGTACTGCACGATGTGCGCAGGCGCGTCGGGCTCGGTATGCGCGGTCTCCCAGAAGACCATCGTCTCGTACATCCGGCGTCCGTAGAGATACGTGCCGACTGGGCGGAAGAGGTCGTTGATGAAGGTATGCACCTCTGGGTCGTCGGCGGCCCCGACGCCGAGGTCGCCCTCCGCCGCCTCGGCGTAGCCGTCGAGCGAGGTGAGCATCGAGTAGATGAGCTTTGCCATGCGCCTCCTTCAGGGTTCTGAAGGAAAGTCTGTCCTGCGCGCTCCCGATAGTGTGCCCTTTTGGCGAACAAACGCGCAGGTGGCCGCCGCCAAAAGGCCACATCATCGGGGTGCGATCGGGGTCAAGTCGTGGCAGAAGCCCGGACGCGGGCGGCCTCTCGTTCGGCCGCGGCATTGGCCACCCCGGCACGTGATCCGGCGAGCTTGGCCGCGAGGTGATCGGCCACCGTCACCGGCTCGTATTTGCTGCCGTCGCCGATGCACGACGGCAGGGTGCTGATCGTCGCGTCGATGTTGCCGTCGTGGAAGAAGGCCGCCGAACGTCGACGTTCGATGACGCCGTTGACAATTGGCGGTTTCACCCGGTGCAGCGTGGACATCCAGCGTTCGTTGGTCCAGCGCGCCATCAGATCGCCGAGATTGACCAGCAGCGCACCGTCGGCGGGTGAGACGTCGTGCCAGATCCCGTCGTGGTCGAGGACCTGAAGACCTTTCACCTGGTCAGCCCACAGGACGGTGACGATCCCGTAATCGGTGTGCGCACCCATCCCGGTCAGCTCACCGTCGACGTCGATCTCGCCGGGGGGCAAGGCGTAGTTGTTCATCCGCAATACGTCGAGGGAATGGTCGGTGAACCCGGCGAAGAAGTCAGGCTCCAGATCCAGGGCATCGGCAAAGATCCGGGTGAGCGTGCGTGCCACCCTGGCCGCCTCGGCATAGTAGGCCGATACCCCCGCCTCGAACTCCGGAGCTTCTGTCGGCCAGAGGTTTTCGGCGTAGTCGTCCTGCGGGAGGTGATGATCGGGATAGTCGGCCGCACAGGACCCCACGTTGAAGGCCTCGAAGAAGTCGTTCATTCGATCGGCGGACTCGACACCGAGACTCAGCGACAGGGACTCCGACTTCGGCGCGGTGTAACCGCGATTGATGCGCGGAGGTGTCCGATACGCCTTCTTGACCTCGAGCGGCAAGGCGAAGAACCCGTCCATCGCGGCAGCGAAGACATCCGTCACCCCGGTCGAAATACCGTGTCCGACAATCTGAATGAAACCGACCGCCGAGCAGGCCGCGTCGATGCGCTCAGCGACGCCAGCCCGCTCGGCGGCAGTTCCCCCACTCACGTATGCCATGATGTCGACAGTGGGGACCACAAAATCAGATGTCATCCGAACTCCTCCGCAGCGCTTGCGTCAACGTTAGTTCAGCGCCCACGGAGCCCGCATGTCGAGCGACGATCTCTGGCGAGTTGTCAGCCGCTGGACTCGATCGAGCGAACGTTGTCGGAGTGTTCGATCTCGATGCGGCGAGGCTTGGCCTTTTCTGCGATCGGGATGGTCACGGAGAGAACACCATTGTCGTAGTGCGCGCTGATTCCGGCGGTGTCGATTCCGTCACCCAACGACAGTTGGCGACGATAGCTTCCGAAGAACCGTTCATTGGTCAACCACTGCACGCCGTCATCGGACCGGGCGGTGCGCTGCGCCGAGAGCGTCAGGACACCGTTGTCGACGTTCACATCGACCGAACCCGGATCCACGCCGGGGAGATCAGCCGTCAGCAGATAATGCCCATCGAGTTTGCACAGATCCATCGGCATGAACCGGGGAGTTCGCGAAGATCCCGCCCCCTCGGTTCGGGCACCCAGCAATCCGCGGGTCAACGCATCAACATCACTGAAAGGATCGAATCGAAGCACAGCAACCCACCTCCTACGTCGCTCATGGCCCGCCACCCTGGCGGGCGACCAAATCACTGTGCCCGATAGTTTTAGCACTCCACAGGCGGGAGTGCCAAGCCCTTCCGCGCAAAAATTTTTCTGCCGGGAGCTGCTGCCGCACAGACCTATTGGCCATATTCGGCAGAAGGGGTGCATCGCGGGAACCGGCCGTCAGCGAGCTAATATCGACAGCCGGAATTCGTGCAGCGCGAAGGATGGCCATGAACGAGAACGCAAAAACCCTCCCCGTGGATCTGGCCGCGATCGCTCGGGAACTCCACGCAGAACGCGGTGATATTCGTGCACTCGCGGAGGCGATTTCAACGAAGGCGAAGCATCTCATGCCGACCGCCGACGGTGTCAGCATCGTCATCGCGAGCAAGGAGACGATCGAGCGAACCGTAGCGATCGACGGGTTCGCAAGCACCTGCGACAGTCTTCAGGTGAGCCTCGAGGAAGGGCCCAGCCTGCACTCGGTAACCCACCACGAAACCGTGCTGATCGAGGATGTCTCCCGCGACGCGCGGTGGGGCCGATTCTCTCGATCGGCAACCGCGGCCGGTTTGGGTGCCATGCTCTGCCTGCCATTTGACGCGGGCGTGAACAGGATCGGAACCGTGAACATGTACAGCCGCACCGTCGGCGGATTCAATGCCGATTCCAAGCTGATCGGCGAGTTGTTCACGGCCCACGCAGCTCTCACCTTCGCCGCCTCACGCGAGAACGAACAGTTACAGCTCGCGGTCGAGAGCCGAGACGTGATCGGGCAGGCCAAGGGCATGATCATGGAACGGTTCGGCATCGATGCCGATCAGGCCTTCGCACTTCTCCGGAGGTTCTCGCAGGATTCCAACATCAGACTTGCCGTGCTCGCTCGCCAAGTGGTGGAGGCCGGTTCCGACATCCTCCTGCCGGAGGCAGACACATCCGGCGTGTGACACACCGGACGACGCTCACCCGTCGGTGACCGCTGTGACCCGTTCGGCAATCAGCCCCAACGCCTTGTCGGCCGCGGGCAGGATTCCCGGGAACTGGGCGAACCCATGCATCTGTCCGTCAAAGATGTTGAGTTGCACCGATACTCCCGCATCTCCGAGGGCCACGGCGTACGCCTCACCCTCGTCTCGCAGCACATCGTATTCGGGTATCAGCATCAGCGCCGGCGGCGATCCGGCCAGAACTCCCCGCAATGGAGACGCGTCCGCCTGGCTCCGGACGTCCGGATCGGGTGCGTAGTGATTCCAGAACCAGATCATCGAATCTCTGTCCAGAAGTAGTTGATTCGCGGGATCAAGGTAGCTGACCGTATCCAGATCATGATCGGCGATGGGATATATCAGGACCTGCAACACAATGAGGGGACCGGATTCACGGACAGCGCGTTGCGCGACGACCGTGGCCAGGTTGCCGCCTGCGCTGTCCCCCGCGACGATCAGCGGCAGACTGGGCCAACTCGCTGCGGTCCAATTCGTCACGTCCCACGCGTCATGTGCAGCAGTGGGATATGGATATTCAGGCGCCAGGCGATAATCAGCCGACACCACAACACAATTGGCGACCGCGGCCAGCCGCCTGAGGGTGGAGTCATATACCGCGGTGGATCCGAGCACCCAACCACCACCATGGAAGTAGACGATCACCCCACGAGGCTGCTCGGTCGCGCTGTAGACGCGCACCGGAATCCGGTACCCGTCATCGGCCACCACGGTGTCCTCGGCAACCGCATATACATCTGGCCCCGGCTCCAAGTACTCGGCGAGTGCGGCGAAGACCTCGCGCGCCTGCGGCACCGGCAGTTGATCAATCCGCGCTTCACCGGCCTCCGCCAAGCGGGCCAGTAAGGCCGAGGTCGCATCATCGACTGCCATCGGCCCAATGTACTGCGCCGCGATGAACCTGCACGTGAGACCAAATTCCGCGGTGCGGGATGTTTTGCGACCACCGTGGGCGGGCACGCTGCAGACATGAGTATCGAAGACGGACCCGGAGACACCCTGAACCCCAGCGAAAGCCTGGACCCGGACGAGCGAAACCTCGACGACGACGGCGTCGTGGATCCGCCGGACAACTGGCAGGAGGCCGATAAGTTCGGCACCACACCCAGCGAACAAGCCGAGGGTGAGTCTCTGGACCAGAAATTGGCCGAGGAGGTACCCGATGTCGAGATCGAAAATCAGCCCGACATCCCGGTGGCCATCGCGCCAGAAAACACGCTGTCCGAAGAAGTCGTCGACGCGGAGCTCGAGGAGGACGGTCCCGAGGTGATTCCGGACATCGATCACGGGAGTGAATGAGGAAACCGATCTTTGCTGATCAACAACCTGTGGGACCAATTTATGTAAACCGGCATTCTCGGCTGCGGAGCATGGCACACTGACGTCGATTGCAGACCCGCATCGCAAGGAGTTCGATCATGACCCGTGCCGCCGAGGCCGTCCACGTCAGTTCGCTGTTCATCGACGGCAAGTGGGCCACACCCTCGACCACAGATCGAATCGAGGTCCTCTCCGCGAGCACGGGCGCACCGATCGGTTCTGTTCCACATGCCGGCCCGACCGATGTGGACGCCGCCGTGGCTGCTGCCCGCCGGGCATTCGACGATCCCACCGGGTGGCGCACCTGGGAGCCGGCAGCGCGCGCCGATGCCCTCGACCGACTGGCCACCGAGATGACGGCGCGGGCAGGACAGATCGCCGCGCGGGTCTCCGAGCAGAACGGCATGCCGATCTCGACGGCCGGCCAGCTCGAAGGCGGTTTCCCGATCGCAACGGTGAGCTACTACGCGTCGCTGCTCCGCGAGTCGATCGCAGAGGAGACCAATCCGCACATGCTGGGCGGCACCTCGACCACCCGCAAGGAACCGATCGGCGTGGTCGCGGCAATCGCTGCGTGGAACTTCCCGCAATGCCTCGCCGCGTTCAAGTACGCGCCGGCCCTGGCCGCCGGGTGCACCGTGGTTCTCAAGCCCTCACCGGAAACCGTTCTCGACTCCGAGTTGTTGGCGCAGGCCGCCGAAGCTGCCGGTTTGCCGGCCGGCGTACTCAACATCGTGACCGGCGGCCGCGAGACCGGCGCCTATCTGGTGCAGCATCCCGACGTGAACAAGGTCGCATTCACCGGTTCCACCGGTGCCGGCCGTGCGATCGCGGAGGTCTGCGGGCGGCTGCTGCGGCCGGTGAACCTGGAATTGGGCGGCAAGTCTGCCGCCATCGTTCTCGACGACGCCGACCTCGACCTCACTGTCATCGGCGAGAAACTCTTCGGCGCGACCATGCTCAACAACGGTCAGACGTGCTTCCTCGGCACCCGCATACTCGCGCCGCGGCGCCGCTACGACGAGGTCGTCGGCGCCTTCGAGGCGCTGGTCAGCACCCTGGTGGTCGGTGATGCACTCGATCCGGCGACCACGTTGGGCCCGATGGTGAGCGCGCAGCACCGCGACCGCGTCGAGGGCTACATCGCCTCGGGCAAGCAACAGGGTGCACGGCTGGTCACGGGCGGTGGCCGGCCCGCCGGTCTGGACGACGGCTGGTTTGTCGAACCCACCGTGTTCGCGGACGTCGACAACAGCTTCAAAATCGCGCGGGAAGAGATCTTCGGCCCCGTCTTGTCGATCATTCCGTTCGACGACGACGCCGACGCGATCCGGATCGCCAACGATTCGCCGTACGGCCTCGGCGGATCGGTGTGGACCACCGACGAAGACCGCGGCATGGATGTCGCCCGGCAGATCCAGACCGGGACGATCGGGGTCAACACCTACCTGATCGACATGTTCGCACCATTCGGCGGGGTGAAGGACAGCGGCTTCGGTCGCGAACTCGGCCCCGGTGCGATGTCCGCCTACCAGAACATCAAGACCATTTTCCGCTGATCCCCCAGACCAGTGCCTGGTCGGGCGGGGAGGCCCGGCCAGGCACTACCCAAGTGCCGCCGCAGTTATCGCTCAGGCATAGTCCCAGAATTGCAGCCACCGTACGTTGGCAAACAACGTGAGGGTGGCGGCGTAGAGCACAAGCACCGCGAGGACACCGACGAGCGACATCTTGAGTGACGATCCTCGAAAAGGATCCAGCCAGAACGAGAACGCCGCGGTGGCCATCGGCATGAAGAGATACGTCAGCAGTGACACCGACAGAATCTGGCTGAGCCACATGGACAACCAGGGCTCGGCGCCCCACTGGTCGAAGTACGGCCCCACGAAACGCGACAGCACCATCACTGTCGGGTAGAGCACCAGCAGCACCATCATCCCGACTTTCCATTCGGGTGTTGCCGCCGATCGGCCGTCGGCGACCCGCACGATCGAACCGAACGAGTTCGCCTCGAACGACGAGGAGAAGTCCTCCTCGAGACTCGACCTCAGTTCACCAAGGGCCTGCGCGCGTTCCGGAGCATCACGCCACCGGTTCAGCAGAGCGTCGGTGCGGAACTTGACCACGGCGGTCCACTCTTCGATTCCGTCGGCGGCGAGACGTGGTCCGGTGAGAATCGAGTACTCGAAACCCGGTGCGGCTGCACTCAGATCCATCAACTTGCTCTGCGCTGCAATAAATCCGGCCAGGTTATCCGGTTCCACCCGGTGGACGAAGATGCCAACACCGGATGGCGGTTGCTCACCGTCGACGGTGACCAGATCACTGAACTCGCGGCGGATGCCACGGCTTGTCCCCACCTTGAGCAACCGGCACCACTCCGGTGAGTCCAGCCACGCCTGCAACACTGCCTCGTCGGCAAACGTCAACGCCATCGCCGGTTGCCGTTCCTCGGCCACCGCGAGATGCCGATAGCCCACCGCATTCTCCGCGACCGCCCGCACCTGCCCGGACCAATCCGCGAAGTCGTTGTCGGAGTCCGGGTGAAAGGCAACAAAAACGGTTGCCTCACCGGATGTATCGATCATCTACGGAATCAGTCCTCGTCGATCTTGCGACCCTGGACGTACACCGTGGCGATGGCAGGTTCACGCAATTGCATGAGGAGCGCAAAGAGCAACTGATCCCGGGCCAATTCGGCGTCGTCAGCACGAACACCGTGGGTGACCGCGTTGTACAGCGGCGGCCACCGCTCGGGATCGATCACGATGAAGTCGGCTTCCTTGCCGATGTCGAAGTTGCCGAACCGGTCCTCCATGTCGAGCGCGCGGGCACCGGCAAGGGTTGATACGAACAGCATCTCCGCCGGATGCATCGAAACGCCGGCATCACCGGGCTCGGTGATGTGAACCTTGAAGGCGTCGTTGACGACTCGCGAGATCAGCCATTCGTCGCCGCCACCGTGATCGGTTCCGAGGGAGATGTTCACTCCGGACGCCACGGTCCGCAACCACGGCATGGTGCCCGACCCCAGGAACAGCTGCGAGGTCGGGCAATGCGAGATCGAGGTTCCCGTCTCCGCCATGCGGGCCAATTCCCCGTCCTGGCAATGCACCGAATGCGCCATGATCGTGCGCGGTCCGAGGAGCGAGTCGCCACCGATCTTGGAGCCCGGCAAGAACTTTCCGTCATAGGTGTCGAGATAGTTGTCGACCTGATAGACAGCCTTGGTCGCGTCGACCTCACCGGTACCCGGCCGATTGTTCTCGTTCAGGTGCGTGTGGACGTACACGCCCTTCGATCGCACGTCGGTGTACAGCTCACCCAATGCGGCCAGCGTTGTCGGTGTCACCGACAGTGAAAACCGCGGCACCAGTGCGACATGCAACAGTGCGGTCGCGACGTCTCCGGTGTCGGCGCCATGCCACTTGTCGACCTCTGCCGCGGTCAGCTCGATCGCCTTTTCTTCACTTGTCAGCAGAGGACCCGCGGAATCGGGTCCACGGGTTTGGATTCCACGGCCGCTGACGATGCGGAGCCCCCGTCGCTGCGTCTCTTCGAACAACGCGTCTTGCGCGTGGGGGTACGCCGACCCGAACACCATCGCAGCGGTGGTCCCGGCCCGGACCCGCCTGCGCGTGAACTCGGCGGCGGCCAGCTGCCCGAACTCGGGATCACCGAGTTTCGATTCGGAGGGAAAGATGCACCGCTCGAGCCATTCCAGCAATTGCCCACCGCCATACGCGTCACCGGCGAATGTCTGCGGGAAATGAATATGGGTGTCGACGAAACCAGGGAGAATGAATCCGGGCCGATGGTCGACGACCACCGAATGATCGTGTTCATCTGGGAGCGAGGAGAATTCACCGCACCAGGAAATGGTTCCGTCTTCTTCGACCACAAGAGCACCGTCTTCGATGAAGACAAGGGCGTCGTGCGCTGTGGTCACTTTCGGCGAACCGGCGATATGAAAGATCTGTCCGCGGTAGAGGTGTTTCACCGAATCACTAAAGCACCCCGGCGCCATTCGCGCTCGGCGGTCACCATAATTAAATGTCGTCAATCACTGACCAACGTCTGATCGGTAGGGTTGAAAAGGTGCAACGCACCAACGCAACCCACCAGGAACAGGAAGAGGCGATCCTCACGGCGGCAGTCGCGGAGTTCGCCTCCATGGGCGTCCGCGGCGCCAACGTGGAGCGGATCGCACAGCAGGCCCAGGTCAGCCGGAGCACCCTGTACCGCCGGTTTCCCAGCAAAGAAGATCTCCTCACGGCCGTCGGAGCGCGGATGCAAGCAGACTTCATGCGCGGTGTGGCAGCTTCGGTTGAGGGCCTCGACCCCCGCGCTGCCGTGGTCGAGGCCTTCACCCAGACCATCGAGGCTTTCCGTACCAACCCGCTTGCCCGGCGACTGATCGCGGACGAGCCCGAAGCGCTCGACCTGTTGATCGGATTCGAGCGGTCGCAGTCCGACGCGGTCATCGACTCGTTCAGCGATGCCATCGCGCACACATTGCGCAAGGCCGGTGCGTCCATGCCGGCCGGCGACCTCAGACTCGCCGCCGAGTTGCAGATGCGCCTCGTGGCGTCCTTCGCGATGTCCCGCTCCCGCGCACTCGATCTGACCGACGCCGCCGCCACCCGTCAGTTCGCAGAGAAGTTTCTTGCACCGATGATCTGGTGACACACTTCGCGGCTATCCGTTCCACACCCGTCGCACGGTCACCCCACTTTGCTCGCACGACCGCCGATACAAACTGCTATCGTCACTTCAGTTGGAACGTATTCACAGATTTGTGTCAGCACAGGGGGCGTCGCCATGACAGCATTCGACAGCGCGGTTCGTGAGGCCGCACCCATGCCGATCGATGATCGAGACGCCACCTCGGCGCCGCCGCTGGGGCCGGACTCATTGGTCTGGAAGTTCTACGGGGACATCCGCAGCGCCTTCTGCTTCCAGCGCACCGCAGGCACCGAGAACTGCATCGAACAGCTCGCCAAAGGCGTCGAAGACCACTCGGTGATCTTCTCCGATTTCACCGGCCGCGCACAGCGCACCGTGCCCCCGATCATGAACACCATCTACAGCGCGAACCCCCACGAGTGGGGCCGCCGGGTCCGCGACTTCCACAAACCGATCAAAGGCACGATCGACAGCGACGGATCGCGCTATCACGCACTCAATCCCGAGCTCTTCTATTGGGCGCACGCAACATTCATCGACCAGGTCATCTACGCGGCCGACACTTTCATCCGTCGGCTGACAGACGCCGAGAAGGCGCAGATCTTCGAAGAAGGCAAGGCCTGGTACCGCCTCTACGGTGTCAGCTCGCGCAACGAGCCCGAGACCTACTCGGAATTCTGCGAGTACTGGGACTCGATGCTGGACCGCTTTGTGCCGACGAAGACGATCACCTACGCCACCGGATACCTCCGCAAAGGCCTGCCCCGCCCGAAATCGATTCCGGCGCCCATCTGGATGGTGCTGTCACGTCCGTTGAACGCGGTCGTCCGCACCGTGGTCATCGGCACCGTGCCCCAGCAGATGCGCGATGTCTGTGAGCTGGAGTGGAACCCGAAGATGCAGAAGCGCTACGACCGCTTCACCGCAGCCCTGCGCGCGGCGAATCCGATCTTCAACCGCCTTCCGGTGCGCTGGCTGTACATCAAGTACGCGGCAGCCGGTTGGGAACGCGAAGGTGTCGACCCGCGCCGCATCCACAACGGCCGCTGAGTCACCGAAAGCCTCAGACCGCAATACCCATCGACGCTGCCAGCGTGGGCCAGGACTTGCGCAGGTCCTCTTCCCAGTAACCCCAGGAATGGCTGCCGGGCTGATCGAGATCGGTCACCGCCGGAATCCCGAGTTCACTGAGCCGGTCTGCGACCTGCCGGGTGCACAGGCCGGTCGCGGCCTCGATACCGCCGCCGAGGATGATCTGGTCCGTAAGGCTGTCGACCTGGCCGTTGAGCCGCACGTTGTCTTCGTTGTCGTACTTGCCGGGAAGCCCGTTTCGGCTCGACAGATAGATCGCCTTGCCGCGGAGCTTGTCTGCGTTGAGGTACATGTCGTGCTCGGCCCACAGTGGGTTCTCCGGCTCGCCCCACATGTTCGTCATGTCGCCCTTACCGCGGGTCTCGACGACCAACTTCATGTACTCGCGTCCGACGACATCGGTGGTCCGGGCGCACCCACTGAACGATGCGACGCCCTGGTAGAGGTCGCCGTTGAGCGCGGCCAAGAACAACGAGGACGAGCCGCTCATCGACATACCCATGATGGAATTGACGCCCGTGGTGCCGAGTTCGGCGTCGATGACCGGCGGCAGTTCCTTCGTCAGGAACGTTTCCCACTTGTTGTGACCGAGTTCCGGGTCATCTTTGATCCAGTCGGCGTAGTAGCTGAATGTGCCGCCTCGTGGGGAGACCACGTTGACGTCCTTGTCGGCGAAGAAGTCGACAACGTCGGTGGCCTCGAACCAACCGGATTTCTCCACCGCACCCTGGCCGGCGCCGTTGAGCGCGTACAGGGTTGGGCTCGGCCCACTGCGGTCGGCAGGGACGAGCACATCAAGCGCTTCGATGGAGTCCATCGAAGGCGAGTACACGTTGATCACCCAGTGCTGATCTGTGAGGGTTTCGATGCTGGTTATGTAGGCCTGCGAATCGGCATCGTCGGTGTCAGCCGAAGCGGTACTCGTGCCGAATGTTGCAGTTGTCAGAGCGACGAGTGAAGCCAGAGCGAGAGCCCCGACTGTGGAGGTGATGCGCATCGAGGTTGGTCAGCCTTTCGAAATGCTCGATGCACTACGCACCGAACCCCCACCCCTTTGCAGAATGTAGCCGACGGGTGGGTACGTCTCCACCCAGACGCCCTACGATGACAGTTGGCGCGCAACCGATCACATTTGCTTCGACAGGAACTGAAAGGCGTAGCGCCTCCCCCGCACAGGCACTGAGAGCGCGTACCCTGCGAAAAATCGATGAACTCGGTGAACCGATCGAAGGGGCTCGGATCAGGCATGAACATCGCGGCAACCACTGGCCATCGCAACGTCTCGATTTTGGGGATCGGCGCGTACCGACCGAAACGGATCGTCACCAATGACGAGGTGTGCGAGATCCTCGACTCGACGGATGAGTGGATCTTCGAACGCAGCGGTATCCGGAGTCGCCGGTGGATCAGCGGAGACGAGACCGCACGATCGATGGCCGTCGCAGCTGCCGATCGTGCCATCAAGAACAGTGGCATCGACCGCCAGGACGTCGACGCCCTGATCCTGGCGACCGGCAGCTGGAAGACAAAGATTCCCCATGGCGGCCCGGTGGTGGCTCTCGATCTCGGGATCAACGGGATCCCGGCCTTCGACGTCGCTTCGGGCTGCGGTGGTTTCGGCTACGGCCTGGGCTTGGCGACCGACATGATCCGGTCCGGCTCGGCCCGGCATGTACTGGTGATCGGGGTCGAGACGATGTCGGTGGTGATGGAACCCACCGACCGCAACACCGCTTTCATCTTCGGCGACGGCGCCGGAGCGGTAGTGGTCGGTCCTAGTGCGGAAAACGGCATCTCCCCCACCGTCTGGGGCAGCGACGGCGAGAACAGCGACGCCATCTCGCAGAACTACGACATCCCCGAGTACATGAACCGCGCCGAAGAGTTCCAGTCCAAGGACCCCGAGACCGACCCGATCGGGCGGATGGTCGTCGAGATGCAGGGCAGTCGCGTATTCCGCTGGGCGGCAATCACTCTGCCCAAGGCACTCGGCAAGGTCCTCGAACAGTCCGGCGTTGCGAAGGAAGACATCGAGATCTTCATCCCGCATCAGGCCAACGCCCGGATCAACACGCTGATGAAGGCCAACCTCGGTCTGCCCGACGACGTTCCCGTCGCGAACGACATCGAGACCACCGGAAACACCTCGGCGGCATCGATCCCGCTGGCCATCGAAGAGATGCTGGTGACCGGGAAAGCCAAAGGCGGCCAGACTGCATTGCTCCTGGGCTTCGGTGCCGGTCTGAGTTACGCCGGCCAGGTCGTCACCCTGCCCCCGGCGCCGGTCGAGGCCAGCTTCTAGCCGGAATCGGTGGCTTTGGCGAGGCCCACCTGAACTCTTACTCGCCGAAAGCCGCCAATTCCGCGTGTGATTCGAGCCGCCGCGAGGCGTCATCGCGGGTGTCGCGGATGTGCTCGGTCAGCAACGCGGCAGCCTCCTCTGGTCTGCGATCACGAATTGCGGCGAGGATGGCACGGTGCTCGGACACGGAGTCACCACGCCGACTCCCAGCCGCAGGCAGATAGAAAAAGCGCACCCGCTTGTTGAGGTCGGTGACCATCGACGACAACACTGCGTTCTGTGCGCAGGACGCCATGGCGACATGGAACTCCGCATTGATCGCGGCCAGGACTGCGGGATCTTCGGCGACGGCCTGCCGTGCCACGATCTCTTCGAGCTCCGTCAGCTGTTCTGAGGTACGGCGCTGCGCCGCCAACCGGGTCGCCTGATGTTCGACGATGAGCCGCGCCTCGAACAGGTCGGCCATCTCATCGCGGTCCCGTTCGCGAACGAACATGCCCCGATGGTGGCGCCGGACAACCCACCCATCGGCCTCCAGCGCACGCAATGCCTCCCGGACCGGGATGTGACTGACCCCGCGAGCACGAGCGAGCTCGTCCGCATTCACCTTGCTCCCCGGCGTCATCCGGCCGGTGAGAATCTCTTCCTCCACGTCCGCCCTGATCAGGTCGGCGACCGGCACCGCGTCGGCAGGCGTCTTCGATGGCATGCCGCGAATCCTATATGTAACTGCGATCACCCGCGGGCTTCTCAGTCGGCTAAACCACGACCCCGAAACCCGGCAAGAACACTCAAACACTGCCCACACTCGGTTTAACAACCAGTTCACAAACGTGAAACCAAAGACGACAGCAAGGACTGTTTCCTATAGGAAATCGCACGCACCTTCTCGGAAGGATCTTCATGACCCCCCACGCGAGCACGGTTGACGCCCATTCGGGAGCCGACCTGCCCAACGACACACTCGAGACCCTGCCACCCATCGATCCCTTCGAGGAGTACGAGGACCGACCGGTTCCGACCGCAGCACGAAAGTCACTGTTCTCCGTGTCGGCGGTATGGCTCGGCTTTCCGATGATCCTGACCTGCGCGGTCTTCGGCGGCATGGTGGTGTATTCGCTCGGCTTCTGGCTCGGCATGGCAGCCATCCTCACCGGCAATCTGATCCTGATGGCCTACGTCGGCATACTGAGCCACCAGGCAGGCAAGACCGGCGAGAACTTCGCACTGATGGCGGCCCGCACCTTCGGTGCCCGCGGCTACCGCATTCCGGCCGCCTTCTTGGCCACGGTCGTGATCGGCTGGTTCGCCTTCCAGACCGGCCTGACCGGGTCGACGCTCGAGAGCGGCATGGGCTGGAACGCCACCCTCATCGCGCTCATCGCCGGAGTCGGCTATCTCCTGGCCACACTCCTGGGCATCCGCGCACTGACGGTCATCGGGATCATCGCGGCGCCGCTGTATCTCGTGTTGGGGATCGTGGCGATCGTCAAGGCGTCCTCGACGCCGGGTGCCTCCGATTTCGCCTCGTACTCAGGTGGGGCCGGTGCAAGCGCGCTCAGCTTCGGTGCCGCCGTCACGCTGGTTGTTGCGCTGTTCGCAGACTCGGGCACGATGACCGCCGACTTCACCCGCTGGTCGAAGAACGGCCGTGAAGGTTTCCTCGCCGCATTCAGCGCTTTCCCGGTGGGCAACACCATCGCATTGGCGATCGGCGGAGTGATCGTGGCCATGGGTGCCTCCGACGATCCCGGTACCGCCGGTGGCAGCTTCCTGAACATCCTGATCGATCACGGCGGCGTACTCGTCCCACTGGCCGTGGCATTCGTATTCATCAATCTTGGGTCGGTGTGCACGCATTGCCTGTACAACGGCGCGGTCGGCTGGAGTCAGCTGACCGGTGTCCGCATGCGGCCGTTGACCGTGCTGCTGGGTGCGATCGGCGTCGTCCTCGCGGTGGCAGGAGTCTGGAGTCACTTCGAGGAATGGCTGAACCTGCTCGGTGTCGTCGTGCCGCCACTCGGCGCGGTGTTGATCACCGATCAGATGTTGCGCCGCAAGGCTTCCCGCAGTTCGGACCGGGCCTGGGAGGCCGGCGCCTTCATCGCATGGGGTCTCGGCGCGGCCGCTGCTCTCGCCGCGCACTACCTGCTACCCGAACTCTGCGTGGTCGTTGTTGGCATTGTGGTCGCCGCCCTCATAGCCCTCGCGCACGATCGCATCGTCCGGAAGACTAACGTCCCGTCCGCCGCGTGACCACCGATCACACCACCCGATCTCGTCAAAGGAACTCTGTGACAACCGCTTCCGCTTTCCCCACCCTCCCCGGCGCCACCCCATACGCCTGGCCGTACAACGGTTCGTTCCGACCGGAGTCGACCGCCCTGCTGTGCATCGACTGGCAGACCGACTTCTGCGGCCCCGGCGGGTACGTGGACGCGATGGGCTACGACCTTTCCCTCACCCGCACACCATTGGAGCCGACGGCCCGGGTGCTGGCGGCCGCCCGCACCGCGGGACTGACCGTCATCCATACCCGCGAAGGACACCGTCCCGATCTCTCCGACCTGCCGGAGAACAAACGCTGGCGGTCCGCACAGATCGGGGCAGAGATCGGGGCCGAAGGCCCCTGCGGCCGGATCCTGGTGCGCGGTGAAGAAGGTTGGCAGATCGTGCCCGAAGTCGCACCCATCGACGGCGAGGTGATCATCGACAAGCCGGGGAAAGGCGCGTTCTACGCCACCGATCTCGACCTGGTGTTGCGCCGCAACGAAATCACGCACATCATCCTCACCGGAATCACCACCGATGTCTGCGTGCACACCACGATGCGCGAGGCCAATGACCGCGGTTACGAATGCCTTGTCCTCTCCGACTGCACCGGAGCAACGGATCCGTCGAATCACCGCGCGGCCCTGCAGATGGTGACCATGCAGGGTGGCGTCTTCGGCGCGGTCGCGTCGTCGGACGACCTTCTCGCGGCCCTGGGTTCTCAAACCGTCGCTGCGGTCGCCGGGTAGGGCCAACGGTGGTGGCTTTTGGCCAGGCCCACCTGGGGCTTTTACTCGCCGAAAGCCACCATCATCGGGATACTTATTTCCTTCGTCGTGCGCGCGGCCGGTCGGCAGGCGCCGGCTTCGGGTTGGCCGCTTCCTTGCGAACCTCGATCTGGGTGGCACGCTCGGCCTCGAGCCAGTCGGGCATCTCGGACAGGAGGGTGTTGATCTGCTCAGTGGTCAGCGCCTCGGTGATGCCGTGGCGCACCAGAGCGCCCTTCGAGATCCCCAGTTTCATCGCCACCAGGTTCTTCGGGTGAGGCCCATTGACGCGCAGATCGCGCAGCCATTCCGGCGGGTCCGCCTGCAGCGCATCGAGTTCCGCCCGGGTGATGAGGCCCTCCTGGAACTCGGCGGGCGTCGCCGGCAGGTACACGTCCAACTTCTTGGCGGCGGTGGCCGGCTTCATCGACTGCGAACTCATATGTCGAGGGTATCGGGCGGTAGCCTCTTGGCGTGACCACACCCGACGACGCCCCCTCATTTCGGCTGGCGTACGTGCCCGGCGTAACACCCGGCAAGTGGGTTCGCACCTGGAGTGAACGAATCCCGCAGACACCTCTCGAACTCGTCGCGATGGACGTCGCCGCGTGCGCCGACGCAATCCGCGACGGGCGGGTGCAGATGGCGATCACACGTCTTCCCGACGCACTGCGCCACGGCGATCCGGGGCCGCACCACACGATCGAGCTCTACGAGGAGACGACCGTCGTGGTCGTGCCGAAAGACCACGTCTTCACCGTTGGCGATGAGATAAGCGTTGCCGACCTCGCCGACGAACAACTCCTGTGGCCGCTCGACGAGCCCATCGTGATGTCGAATCGGCCGGGAACAGCTGTGGACCACCAACCGGAAACCACCGGCGACGCAATGGAACTCGTCGCGGCGGGTACCGGCATCATCCTGGTCCCGCAGTCGCTGGCCCGACTGCATCATCGCAAGGATCTGGTCTTTCGTCCGGTGACCGACGCACCGGCCGGATCCGTCGGTCTAATGTGGCCGGCCCCTACCTCTGAGCTCGCCGACGAGTTCATCGGCATCGTGCGGGGTCGCAAATCCAGCTCGTCGCGGGGAAGCTCTGCCCCCGCCCCCAAGCGCTCTGCCAAGGAGAAGTCATTGGCCAAACAGGCCCGCCGCGAGGCCACCGGGAAGAAACCCGGCAAGGGCCGACGCCGCTGATCTCACCCCTCGCTCGCGTCACAGCCCGAGCGAGGGTCAGTCCTCCGAGCGAACGTCGTCGTACCCGACGATCAGCGGGGCGTGATCGGAGAGCCGGAGTTGGGGCGTGGATTCCTTGTCGACGGTGACCCGACGTGCGCGCCGGGCCAGGCCAGGGGTGGCCAGCTGGTGATCGACGCGCCAGCCGACGTCCTTCACGAACGACTCCCCTGCCCAGCTCCACCAGGTGAGCGGGCCCGGACGGTCACCGTGCAGAGTGCGCACCACATCGACCAGCCGACGCGGTCCGGTGATCTCATCGAACCAGGCCCGCTCCTCCGGCAGGAAGCCTTCCATCTTGCGGGCGGCACGCCAGTTCGTCACGTCATGTTCGGTGTGCGCCACGTTGAGGTCGGCCAGCAGCAAGAACTCCCGTCCGGCCTGCCGCGCGGCCCGACGGTTGCGCTCGAGCTCGCGGGCGAATCCGGCCAGAAACCGTTGCTTCCGAGCATATTTGACTCCCCCGTCGGGTTGCTCACGCATCGATCCGGGGCGCTGGAGTTCGGCGGGCAGGCCGCCTTTGGGGAGGTAGAGATTGCCGATGGTCAGCGGCCGATCGGCCAGATCGACCTCGATGTAGCGACCCTCGGCGGCGAACTCCGACAACCCCCGGGCCTTCGGCGGATGCGTCAACCAGGTGCGCACGGCGGCGGGTTCGTGCCGGGTCAGGATCGCCACCCCGTTGCGTCCCGGAATCGAACCGACGTCGATCGACGCGATGTGGTCACCGAAGTCGCCGACGTCATCGATGCCGCACCGTAGTTCCTGCACCCCGACCACGTCCGGGGCGCGCTGGGCCAGCCAGTCATCGAACCCGCGGCGCCGGGCCGCACGGATGCCGTTGACATTGAACGATGCGACGGTGAAACCACCGGTGGGTGTCACTGTCGCCTCCTCGATCACATCTGTCCCGCAGTCGCGGGGCGAGAATACCGCGAGAGGACTTCAGCAACGACGGCCCACCTCACACCTCGACCAGCAGGGCGCGATGGTCGGAAACCTGTGCGTGGTGATTTTTCCCGTGTGCGCCCGAAACCAAAGGGACCCCGGCATCTGATCTGATACCGGAGCCCCTTGAACTGCGGAAGCGGAGGGATTTGAACCCCCGGTGGTTTCACCCACGCTCGCTTTCAAGGCGAGTGCATTCGGCCGCTCTGCCACGCTTCCTTCGGCACAGAGCCTACTTCACGCGGGCCTGAGGGTTCTCACGCAGCCACGTATCGACCTTCAGGAAGGTTGTCGCCATGGCTTCGCGCTCGTGATCTTCGAGGTGATCGAGTAGGTAGGTACGAACCGCGACAACGTGACCTTTGGCGGCGTCGTGGAGTTTGATCCGGCCCGACTCGGTGATCCGGCAGACGCGATTGCGCTGGTCCTTGTCGTGATCCTTGGCCATCCGCTCGACCCAGCCGGCTTCGGCCATCCGGTCCACACGTCGCGAAATGGTGCTCTTGCTGCTCAACGCACCATCGGCGAGAGCGCTCATCCGCATCGATTCCGACTCCGACAGCAACACCAGAATCCGGTAGTCGGCAAAGGTGAGACCAGCGGTTTCGACCAGGGCGTCATTGATCGCGTCGAACAGGCGCTGCGATCCATTCATGAACGATCGCCACGCAAGTTGTTCAGAGTCATCGAGCCAGGGCACAGCTGTATTGTCTGTCATTTCTCCCCCGGACTACGACTTTTGACCCAACAACGCCAGGATTGAGCGTTTACAAATCGGGACCTTACCGCCATTAAATGCGCGGCTTACGGACACCACCTACCGCCCAACGGCATCCGCCGAGTAAAGGTAGAGGCATGACCTCAATGCGCGCAGTCAACGTGACCGAGTTCGGTCCGGCCGAGAACCTCACCGTGGCCGAGGTCGACAAACCCCGCCCTGGCGCGGGAGAGGTGCTGATCAAAGTGGCCGCGGCCGGCGTGAATCGGGCCGACCTGCTGCAGCGGCAGGGCAACTATCCACCACCTCCCGGCGCGAGCCACATCATCGGCATGGAGGTCTCCGGGACCATCGACGAACTCGGCCCCGGTGTGGCCGGCTGGACCACCGGCACGGATGTCTGCGCGCTGATCGCAGGTGGCGGCTACGCCGAGTACGTCGCGGTCGCAGCCGAACACCTGCTGCCGATCCCGGACTCCGTGAATCTGATCGAGGCCGCGGCGCTACCCGAGGTGGCCTGCACCGTGCTGTCCAACCTCAAACGAACCGCCCACTTGGCGCCGGGTGAACTCGTCCTGCTCCACGGAGGCGGAAGTGGCATCGGCACCCACGGGATCCAGTGGGCCAAGGCGTTGGGCGCAACGGTTGCCGTGACGGCAGGCTCGGACGACAAGCTCGAACTGTGCCGCGACCTCGGCGCCGACATCACCATCAACTACAAAACCGACGACTTCGTCGAGGTGATCAAGGAGCAAGGTGGTGCCGACGTGATACTCGACATCATCGGCGCAAAGTACCTGGGCCGCAACGTGTCTGCGCTTGCCAAAGACGGCCGCCTGGTGATCATCGGCATGCAGGGTGGTGTGAAAGCGGAATTGAACATCGCCGAACTGCTGAGCAAGCGCGGTACCGTCCACGCCACCGCGCTGCGCGGCCGGGACCAGTCCGACAAGGCCGCCATCGTCGCCGACACCATCGCCACCACCTGGCCGCTGATCGCCGACGGCAGGATCAAACCTGTTGTCGGAGCGACATTTCCGCTGGCCGAAGCCGGCGCCGCCCATGTCCTGCTCGAGTCGGGTGAGGTGTCGGGCAAGATTCTGCTCACACTCTGAGCGCCCGCCGATTTCGTCCCCTGCAGAGGTGCCCAAGGGAGCAATGTTCCCTCGGGCGCCCACTGTGGGGCCGAAAAATGGCGAAAGTCAGCCCAGCGATCCCAAAGTGCGCACCAGCTGGTCGATTTCGTAAGGCGTTGTGTACGGACCGAGGCCGATGGTGACGGCACCGCCCACGTCGTTCACGCCGATGCCACTGAGCACCCGGCTGTTCACGTCGGCGAGTGCGCAGATTCCGTTGTCGGCCAGCCGTCGAACCACCTTGTCGGCGGTCACCCCGGTCACGGTGAAGCTGACCACCGGAATCCGTACGGCGGCCGATCCGACCAGATTCACCAGGTTCAACTGCCCCAACGATCGCAGCAGGTACTGCAGCAGTCGCTGTGAGTATTCACTCAGCGCCGTCATCGAGGTGACCAACCGCTCACGCCGGGTACCGGTGGCCGATTCGTCGAGTCCGGCGAGGTGTTCGATCGATGCGACCAAGCCGGCCAGCAGGGCGTGCTGATGTCCGTCGACCTCCAGCCGGGACGGACCTTGCGCGTCCGGGTCCAGCGACATCGACCGCACCCGGGACAACATCTCGGGGTCGCGGAAGATCAACGCTGCCGTCGCCGGTCCACCCCAGCGGTCGGCACTGACCACAAGGACGTCGGCGCCGAGCGCCTCGATGTCGAGCAACGTGTAGGCGGCTGCGCTGGTCGCGTCGACAACAACAAGTCCGTCGATCGCATGGACAACCGCGGCTGCGGTGGCGACGTCGACCACAGAGCCGATCGTCGACGACGCCAGGGGCATGGCCACCACGCTCGTCGACCGACTGACTAGCCCGTCGTACTGCCAGACCGGCAGTTCACCGTTTTCGATGTCGACCTCGGCCCATTTCACCTTGGCGCCGAAACGATCGGCGGCACGCAGCCACGGCAGTACGTTCGCCTCGTCGTCGAGCCGGCTGACCACCACTTCCGATCCGAGCCACACCCGGGTGTTGAGACTCTCGGCGAGCACGTTCAGCAGGTGTCCACGGGACGGTCCGAGCACCACTCCGCGGGGATCGCCACCGACCAGATCTGCCACCGCCGCACGAGCGGCATCGATGATCCCCGCCGACTTGCGGGCCGCGGGGTAGATGCCACCTGGCTGGGAGACCAGGGATCGAAAACCCTTCGACACGGTTGTCGCCACCGAGTCGGGAATTTGCATTCCTGCCTGCGGATCGAGATGTATCCAACCATCACCCAGCGACGGGAACAGTCCCCGAACGCGGGCGACGTCATAAGCCATGGCAGCCACCATAGACGGTCCCCGCGACACCGCAATGCCCCTCGTCTGGGCAACTGCGTGCAATCGCCGCTCAACATCAGGAGAATGAACGGATGACCGATGAAAATCTCAACAAGCGTCCGATCGCGGGTATCAACGACGACGACGGCATCCTTGTGGTCCCGTCGGCCGATTCAGAGGGCACCGGCGATGACGACGAGGGCATGCGCGCCATGGTCGAGCCCGCGAAGGTGATGCGGATCGGCACCATGATCAAGCAGTTGCTGGAAGAGGTACGGGCCGCACCGCTCGACGACGCCAGTCGCGCCCGGCTCAAACAGATCCATCGGTCGTCGATCCTCGAGCTCGAGGACGGGCTCTCGCCCGAGTTGCGCGACGAGCTCGAACGGCTCGCACTGCCGTTCACCGAGGACGACGTCCCCTCCGATGCCGAGTTGCGGATCGCTCAAGCGCAGCTCGTCGGCTGGCTCGAAGGCCTGTTCCACGGTATCCAGACCGCGCTGTTCGCCCAGCAGATGGCCGCGCGTGCCCAGCTCGAACAGATGCGGCAGGGCCAGCTGCCCCCGTCGGGCCCCTTCGCAGGCGGTGGTCCCGGCGGACCGCACGGGGCGGCCGGTACCGGTCAATACCTCTGACGCTCGACCCCATGGGAGCGAGAGCCCCGGTGCGGTGACGGTAGGCTCGACTCTCGTGTCAACAGCAGCCGACGAAGTACCTATGCGGCCCCCATCAGCGGAGTCCGATTCGCGGTCGCTCAGGCGGGCCTTCGGCGACCTCTCGTCCGGCTTCAAACATTCCGAACTCTGGCTGCTCCTCGGCTGGCAGGACATCAAGCAGCGTTATCGCCGGTCATTGCTGGGTCCGCTGTGGATCACCATCGCCACCGCGGTCACCGCCGTCGCGATGGGTTTGCTCTACTCGCAGCTCTTCGGCAACGAGATCCACGACTTCCTGCCGTACGTGATGCTCGGATTCATCTTCTGGAACTTCATCCAGGGATCGATCCTCGAAGGCGCCGAACTCTTCTCCAGCAACGAAGGCCTGATCAAGCAGATCCCGGCTCCGCTGAGCGTGCACGTCTACCGGCTGACCTGGCGTCAGCTGATCATCTTCGCGCACAACATCCCGCTGTACCTGGTCCTGCTGATCATCTTCCCGCAGCCGGTGACCTGGACCGTGATCCTGGTCATCCCCGGCATCGCGCTGCTGGTGGTCAACGCGATCTGGGTGGCCATCGTGTTCGGCATCCTGTCGACCCGGTTCCGCGACATCGGTCAGTTGCTCACCACCGCTGTTCAGCTCATCTTCTTCATGACACCGATCATCTGGAGTGCCACCGACCTCGAGAAGAACGTCGGCGCCGACTCCAGCCGGGTCAAGCTCGTGCAGCTCAACCCGATGTTCCACTACCTCGAGATCACCCGCGGACCACTGCTGGGCGAATCGGTAGCGCTCTATCACTGGCTGATCGTCATCGCATGCACCGCCGCCGGATGGGCAGTGGCGTTGCTGGTTTTGCGTAATTACCGTGCCCGCGTTCCGTATTGGGTGTGAGGTCATGAGTCAAGTACGAGTCGATACCTGGGATGCCTGCGTGGATTTCCCGATCTTCGACGCCAAGACCAGGTCGTTGAAGAAGTCAGTCCTCGGTCGGGCCGGCGGTGTGATCGGATCCAACGAATCCAACGTGATCGTGGTCGAGGCCCTCAAAGACATCAACTTGCATCTGTCGCATGGTGACCGGATCGGCCTGGTCGGGCACAACGGTGCCGGCAAGTCGACACTGCTGCGGCTGTTGTCCGGCATCTACGAACCCACCCGTGGCGCCTGCGCGATCAAGGGCCGCGTGGCACCGGTCTTCGACCTCGGCGTCGGCATGGATCCCGAGATCTCCGGCTACGAGAACATCGTCATCCGCGGCATGTTCCTCGGGATGAGCCGCCGCGAGATGCTCAAGAAGATGGACGACATCGCAGAGTTCACCGAGCTCGGCGACTACCTCTCGATGCCACTGCGCACCTACTCCACCGGCATGCGGGTGCGGGTTGCGCTCGGTGTGGTCACCTCTATCGACCCCGAGATCCTGATCCTCGACGAAGGTATCGGCGCCGTCGATGCCGAGTTCATGAAGAAGGCCCGGGTCCGGTTGCAGGAGTTGGTGAAACGGTCCGGGATCCTGGTCTTCGCCAGCCATTCCAACGAGTTCCTCGCCCAGCTCTGCGATCGCGCCCTGTGGATCGACCACGGAGCGATCCGGATGGACGGCGGCATCGAAGAAGTGGTCGGCGCCTACGAAGGTCCCGAGGCTGCCCGGCACGTGCGTGAAGTGCTGGCCGAGGTCGAAAAAGATGCCTGAACCCAAGGTCATCGCCGTGGTGGTGACCCACCGTCGACTCGAACTCCTCGAGCAGTCGCTGATCGTGCTGACCAACCAGACCCGCCCCATCGACCACCTGGTGGTCGTGGACAACGACAACGACAACGACGTCGCCGACCTCGTTGCTGCCCAACCGGTTCCGGTGACCTATATCGGATCGGCCCACAACCTCGGTGGCGCAGGCGGTTTCGCGCTCGGCATGCTGCAGGCCCTGGCGCTGGGCGCCGACTGGGTCTGGTGCGCCGACGACGACGGCCGCCCCGAAGGCCCCGAGGTGCTGCAGAAGCTGCTCGATTGCGCCACCACCCACCAGCTCGACGAGGTTTCGCCGGTTGTCTGCAACATCGACAACCCTGAAACCCTGGCGTTCCCGCTGCGTCGCGGCCTGGTGTGGCGCCGCAAACGGTCCGAACTCTTCGCCGACGGCGAGACCTCAGATCTGTTGCCGGGCATCGCATCCCTGATGAACGGCGCCCTGTTCTCGGCTGCGGCCATCGACGCGGTCGGCGTGCCAGATCTGCGCTTGTTCGTCCGCGGCGACGAGGTCGAGATGCATCGTCGCCTGGTGCGGTCCGGACTGAATTTCGGAACCTGCCTGACCACGGCATACCTTCATCCGGACGGCAGCGGCGAGTTTCGCCCCATCCTCGGTGGCCGGATGCACACCCAGTACCCCGACAACGAGACCAAACGCTTTTTCACCTACCGCAATCGCGGCTATTTGATGAGCAGGCCCGGGATGCGGAAACTCCTGCCCCAGGAATATGCCCGATTCGGATGGTATTTCCTTGTGCAGCAACGTGATGTGGCCGGGTTCAAAAACTGGCTGCGATTGCAGTCACTCGGACGTCGCGAGCGTTTCGGCAAGCCCTGAACGACCGACAGCGTCGCACCTTTCGACGAACACGACGATGTTCGTAAGAGTCACCAGGATGGGTGCACCTCCGACGGAAGTCGGAGCTGCACCCATTGACCCAGCGCCCTTCAATCAGGGCTGCGGAGCGAGCTCGACGCCGAGTGGCGCAGGAACTCGACGTTGTCATACTGCACCCATTCCTCGGCTAGCTTGCCGTTGTCGTTGTCGTTGTAACGGAACATGTTGATCAGCGTCAGCGTGACCTGGCCGCCATGCGGCTTGATCGTGCCGAACGGCGAGGGGTCGAAGGGTCCGTCAAAGACGCCGCCAATTTCGGTGCGGCAACCGACCATCAGCCCTGACGAGACGATTTCTCTACGCTCGCAATAGTATTCGCTGAATGCGGAACGCATCTGGCCGAAGAAGATCTCGAGGCCTGTGAAGTCGAGGTCGACACCGGGACCGTGAAAGGTGAAATCTTCGCTGAAGTACTCCTTCAACGCGGCAGAGTTCTCCCGAGCAATGGCCTCACGGCCGATACGCACAAGTGAACGTGAACGATTGTCGTATCGGGCATCGTCGGGTTCGATGAATACGGACATGTGTTTCCTTACGTTGGCAGTCGAGAACACTGGCCCACGCGAACCGAAGATCGAGCTTGGGGTGAGCCAGTCAGGCCACTCTAGAAACTGGAGTCGACTCCAGGTCAAGCTCGGCAGGTTGGCCGTTCAGGAGTCCGCGGCCGCCCTTTGGCCGGGCCGGACGTCACGACCTGCGAAATAGGCGTCGTCGACGTCATCCCGCACAAAGAGCTCCCCGGCAGATCCTTGTGACAGAGCCTCCGTGTACGCAGCCACCTTCGCGGTGATCAGATCGAGAGATTCTTGCAGAACAGCCATTTGGGCACGCACGTCTGCTTCATGACGCTGCAGCAGCTCCAGGCGCTCGGTCTCGTTGCCGGTCCCTGCTCACACCATCTGGGCGTACCGGGCGATCTCAGCCAAGGACATCTCGGATGCGCGCAGACGCTGGACAATCCCGATCCAGGCCAGGTCATCGATGGACAGGAAGCCTTGTACTTCTGACATGAGACGAGGATACGTACACCGGGATGTCGCACATCAGTGACGATATGACCGTCAACACGTCAGCTGAAGGCAGGCGACATCCCGGCATTCGATGCTGCGGACGGATTTTCAGTACCGCTCGATGGGCTTACCGGTACCGGTTGTGATCAACTGCGGCAGGCTTTGGGTGATGTAGAAGCCCCATCCGCGCGAGCAGGCCTCGAAACATTCGGAGTCCTCGGTCAAACCTTCGTGGGTGAACTCGAGCGTCGCACCGCCCGGTGTGGGGGTGATATCGAAGACGACGTTGGTGTCGGTCCACTCGTTGGTGTCATCGATGAAGGTCAAGACCGAATCCAGCACGCGCCAGACCATCCGCTTTCCGGGAACCACGTCGGTCAGATGGAACCTACAGAATCGGATGCCCTCTTTCGAAGTGAGGGCCATCTCTCCCGCAAACTTGGTGTCGTCGGTGAAGATGAACTCGTCGCCGAGGTCGGCAGTGCCGCCGACGATGTTCTCCGACCACCATCCGCGCACGTTGGTGATCGCATCGAAGACTTCCTCCGGCGTGCGATCGACGGTCATCGTGGCGCTCAAATACTCTTTGTTCGACATTTTTGTTCTGCCTCTCTATTCGGTGGGTTACATCCCACCGACGAAGCACGCGGCCTCTCTATTCGGTGGGTTACATCCCACCGACGAAGCACGCGGCCCCAGATCGACATCATCCGAGAATTCTTTTCACCGGCCGTGCCGAACTCCGCGACCGAAGCGGTCTAGAGATCCCGCAGGCGTCGGTCCAGGTAGCGACGTTCGGCAACCGTCGGCGCCAACGACAACGCCTCGCGATACGCCGACGCGGCCTCGGCCGCTCGGCCGTCACGGCGGAGCAGATCGGCGCGAGCCGCGGGTAGGAGGTAATACCCGTCGAGCTCTCCCGCCTCGGTGAGTTCGTCGATCAGGCTCAGGCCTGCAGGGATGTTGTCGGCCATGGCGATGGCAACCGCACGATTGAGTTCCACGACCGGAGACGGTGTCATGCGCGCGAGTTCGGCATAGAGCGCCGCGATCTGCGGCCAGTCGGTGTCGGCGGTGTCGGATGCGGTCGCGTGACAGGCGGCGATCGCGGCCTGGACCTGGTACGGGCCCGGCCACCGCATTGTCAGCGCGCCGTCGAGCACGGCAACACCGTCTGCGATGAGCGCAGCGTCCCAGCGGGTGCGGTCCTGGTCCTCCAGCGGGACCAGTGTGTCGGCCTCGAAACGCTGTTCGCGTCTGGCCTCGAGCAGGAGCATCAGCGCCAGCAGTCCACGCGGTTCGGGTTCGTCGGGCATCAACCGGACCAGCATCCGGGCGAGGTGGATGCCCTCGCCGGCCAGTGCCCGGCGCCCATCCTTCTCGTCGTAGCCCTGGTTGAAGATCAGGTAGAGAACCGCGAGCACCGCGGACAACCGGTCCGGAAGACTTTCGACCGGCGGGATCCGGTACGGGATGCCCGCCTCCGCAATCTTGCGCTTGGCCCGTACAAGTCGCTGCGCCATGGCCGATTCGGAGGTCAGGAACGCATCGGCGATCTCGGCCGTGCTCAGCCCTGCCAGAGTGCGCAGCGTGAGTGCGACGCGCGCCGCGAACGGCAAGGCGGGATGACAGCACGTGAAGATCAGCCGTAAACGCTCGTCGGGAATCTCCTGCGGCACAGCCGGTTCCATGGGCAGCGCCGCGACCTGGCGTAGTTTTGCCGTTTCGGCGGTGGCGTGACGCAGCCGGTCGGTCGCCCGGTTGCGCGCCACCGTGGTGAGCCACGCTCCCGGGCGGCGTGGGACGCCATCGCGCGTCCAGGTGGCCACGGCGGCGGCGAATGAGTCCTGCGCGCATTCCTCGGCGAGGTCCCAGTCTCCGGTCAACCCGATCAGGGTCGCCACCACCTGACCCCACTCGCGTCGATATGCGTCTTCGACCGCGGCACGAACCTCGTCGGGTGTGGTCATTCCCAGACGGGTCGCACTTCCACACATCCTCGACGTGCATAGGGATGTCCCGCCGCAATCTCGATCGCCTCGTCCAGATCTGCGCATTCGATGATGTCGACACCGCCGACGAAGTCTTTCGTCTCCGCGAACGGGCCGTCGGAGATGAGCGTCTCGCCGTCCCGGACGCGCACCGTGGTCGCATCTGCGGTGGGACGGAGCCGGGCACCGCCGTGTTGGACGGCTCGTCGCGCAACCTCGGCGTCCCACTCCTGATATGCGGGATCGGCCGCGATCTCCTCGTTGGAGGGAGCGTCCTTCTCGTCGTCGCAGATCAGAAGCACATATTTCATTTGCCACATATACCGCAACGACCGAGGCGCAACAAGGGTGACCGATCTCCACCAGAGAAATAGAACTCGTTCTAGTATGGGCGCACGACGATTCTAGGAGGATCATGCGGTTCACGTTCGCGGAGGCAATGACCGATCCGAGCTACTACCTGCCACTGGCGAAGGCGGCAGAGGAAGCCGGCTACGAGGGATTCACGATCCCCGATTCGATCGCCTATCCCGAGGAATCGGACTCGACGTATCCGTACACCGAGGACGGCAATCGCGAGTTCCTCGACGGCAAAGCCTTCATCGAGACGTTTGTGATGGCGGCGGCGATGGGTGCGGTCACCGAGAAGATCCGGTTCAACCCGTTTGTCCTCAAGCTTCCCGTGCGGCCACCGGCGTTGGTGGCGAAGCAGGCGATGTCGGTGGCGGTGTTGACCAACAACCGACTTTCGCTCGGCGTCGGCACCAGCCCCTGGGCCGAGGATTACGACATCATGGGCGTCGACCCCAAACGCAAGGGCCGGCGGATGAACGAATGCATGGACATCATCCGCGGACTGAGCAGTGGCGAGTACTTCGAGTTCCACGGGGAGTTCTACGACATCCCCAAGATCAAGATGAATCCGGTTCCCACCAAACCGATCCCGCTTCTGGTCGGCGGACACGCCGATCTCGCCCTCAAACGCGCGGTGATCCGCGGCGACGGCTGGATGCACGGCGGCGGGCAACCCGAGGAACTCGATGCGCTGCTGGACAAGATCACGGCCATCCGCAAGGCGGAAGGAAAACTGAACGACCCCTTCGAGATCCATGTGATCTCGATGGATGCCTACACCCCGGACGGCTGTAAACGCCTCGAGGACAAAGGCATCACCGACGTGATCGTCGGCTTCCGGATCCCCTACATCACCGGCAACGACACCGAGCCGCTGCAGAAGAAGATCGACAATCTCAACATGTTCGCCGATTCGGTGATCAGCAAGGTCAACGGCTAGCTCAACTCACCAAGCCGGCCCGAAAAGCCACCAGCGCCGCCTCGACGCGATTCTTCGCGCCGAGTTTCGTGAAGACCGCCGACACATGGGTTTTCACGGTCGTCTCACTGAGGAACAGCTCCCCGGCGATGACGGCGTTGGGGGCGCCCGTGGCCATCGCGCGCAGCACATCTCGTTCACGGCCGCTCAACTTGTCAACCGCGGACGGGACCGCGGCCACGGGCTGCGGCCGACCGTCGACGATGCGACGCAACGACTCCTGACTGAACAAAGTGTTGCCCGCCGCGACCGCGCGTACCGACTGCTGGAACGTCTGCGGCGGTTCATCCTTGCTCAAAAAGCTGTGCGCCCCGGCGTAGACCGCCTGAATCACAAGGTCGTCCACATCCATGGCGGTCATGGCGATGACCCGCGGCGGATTCGGCATGGCCATCAGTGCGCGGGTGGCGTCGAGTCCACCCATGCGCTTCATCTTCAGATCCATCAGCACCACGTGTGGCCGGAACTGCGTGACTGCGGCCAAGACCTGGTCGCCGTCATCGACATCGGCGACCACAACGATGTCCGCGGTGGCGGCAAAGATGTCGCAGACACCGCGCCGAACAAAGGGATCGTCGTCGGCGATCAACACGGTGATGCGGTGTGGCCCGGTCATGGTGGCCCAGGGTATTACCCTGCACCGACAGCAAGACTCGCGGCACCAGCAAGACTCGCGGCCCTAGGAATACCAGGGCAACCAGCAATCGGTCACGAACTCGCCTCCCACCACGCCCGCGTGGAACGTCCCGCCGATGTCCCTTGCCTGTTCGGCGAGCCCCCGCAACCCGGACCGCGAGCCCACCGGGACCAGCGGCGGACGGCTGCTGAGCTGGTTGCAGATGTTGATGCGGATCCCGTGTTCACCGGCACCGACTATCGAGATCCGAATCGTCTGATCACCGGCGTATTTCTGCGCGTTCGTGAGCGATTCCTGCACCACCCGGTAGGTGACGTGCCCGGAGACCGTGCCGACGTCGCCGGGCAACAGGTCCGTGTAGAGGGTGGCGTGCAGGCCGGCCGCCCGCGCGCCCTGCACCAGCTCGGCGACTGCATCGATCCCCTGATGGCCGCTGTGTTGCGGAGCCGAACCGCGCAGGACCCCGACGATGTTCTTGAGGTCGTCGAGGGCATCGTGCGCGGTCGACCGGATCAACGACGCATTGTTGACGATCTTCTCCGGATTGTCGGTGCCTCCGACCTGAACTGCCCCGGCCATCAAGGAGATCCGGCTCAGGCTCGCCGCCAGGGTGTCGTGCATGTCGCGTGCGATGCGGGTCCGCTCTTCCGTTCGGATCATCTCGTCACGCATCACATCGGTCTGCTTGGTCGCCCGGTCTCGGCTCAGTTTCACCTGGGCCAGTTCGACCTGGGCATGTCGCAGCAACGCGACGGTCACGACGATGGCCACCAGAACCGCCGCGACGATCCACGGGATCCACAGCGGAACATCCCAATCCGGGCTGGGCGCGCCTTCTTCGGGCCGCGGGGAGCTGATGGTCAGAATCGAGTTGTCTCGGGTCCGCATGGTGTCGTAGATGAGCGACACACTCGAAGCCAGGTAGACGGCGAACGCAGCCAGGACAAGCCTGATCCCGCGCTCGGCCTGCGCCAGTGCATAGAGCGCGATGAGGGCCGCGGTGGCATCGGTCGAGAAGAACATCGGCCCGATGACCGAGACCGCCAGCACGGGTATCGGGTACCGGTGTCGCCAGATGAGCGCTACGGCAGCCACCAGGTTCAACAGCAACCCGATGGTGGAGTTCCACACCGGGACACTCCCCGATTCTTCGGTGAGCGCCACCGCCAGAATCGAACCGAAGACGCTCAAGCTCACCGCGCCGGTGGTCCACAGCCGGCGCCGGATCGTTTCGCCGGAAGTTGTTGTCACGGTATGGAGGCTACGGCGAACCTCTGACGTTGCACGATCCACCGAACGGTCTGCATCGGCCGAACCTCCGTCCGAACGTATGAGGGGTGCCGTCCCTTTGGAGGAGGCGACCCGATGTCCGGTTGCGGTCTGCTGTTCTCACCACGCCAACCCCCACCCCCCTCAGGAGGATCTGCCATGACCAATCCCGGCCTGCCAGGCGACAACAACCCCTACAACCAGCCCTACAACCCCACCCCGGGTCCGTATCAGCAGCCGCCGAAGAAGAAGCGCAAGGTCTGGCCCTGGGTCGTGATCGGTGTGCCGATTCTGTTGATCGGCGCCTGTACCGCGATCGTCGCCGGCAGTGGCGGCAACAGCGAAACCAGCGTCACCAAAGCCTCCGGCGAGACCTCTGCAGCGGTCTCGACAACCGCGGGCGCCGAGACCGAAACCGAGAGCGAGGCCGGACCCCAATTCCCGGGGAAATTGGACGACGACACCGCAGCAGCCGGTGGCGATACGATTACCCGCGACGACCTGGCATATACCGTTTCCGCGTTGGAAAGCGCCAATACCGATTTCGGCAATTACCTCTGCAGCAGTGTGACGATCAAGAATGTCGGTTCGAAGCAGAATGACTTCAACGGCTATATCGATTGGAGTCTGCAAGACGCCAGCGGAACCATTCGGAACGCCACGTATGCGCCCGAGAAGCAAATGCTGAATTCGGGCAAGATCGCACCCGGCGGCCAAACAGCGGGTGACATCTGCTTCGACGCACGCGACGGCGCAGCCCCCGGCACCTACGTGGTGCTGTTCGAAGACACGTTCTCGCTGTCGTCGGACCGCCTGGCGTGGGTCAATACCCTGTAACGCAGCTGGGTCATGGTCAGCGGATCTTGAAGATCACCATTCGTTGCACCACGAAGTTGATGACGGTGGCGGTGCCCTGGGCGACCACGAAGGCGGCCAGGCTCCACACCACGGTGTCGTCCCAGATCCGCGACAACACGGTGTAAATCCCCACCTGAACCACAAAGGTCAGCAGGTAGAGCAGTGCAACGGCCACAAATCGGGCCACACTCGGTTCGGCCCGGAACGTCCATCGCCGGTTGATGAGGTAGGCCATTGTGGTGCCGAACACAAAACCGATCGACTTGGCGGCCCATTCCGGGAAGCCCAGCACATGCTGGAAGAGCAGGGTCAACCCGAAATCGAGGACTCCGGACGCCGCGCCGGTGATGACGAAACGGACCATTTGGGTCTTCAAATCGCCACCGGCCGGCTTCGGGGTCTCGACTGCCGCGTCCAGTCCGGTTGTCCGACCCCCCTGGGCCTGCTCTTCTACCACCCAGACACCCTAGCGGCTGGCCGGTTCGGCCACACCCACGGCTCGACACCTCGGCCCAGAACCCGAATGAACACGGCGTCGAATAATAATTCAAGAGAATTGCAAAACCGAACAACTCCACGCAGTTTGCGAATTGGCCACGGGGGGCCTATCGTCCACATCCGGGCGTTTTGCACAAAGGCGAGCAATTGCAATACCGTGCATCTCACCTTTCAGCCCCCATCAATTCTCGATTTTCTTGGTTTCCGATTTCGTCCCCACGTGCGTTGATCACGCGCGCGTCGAAAGGCGCCCTTGTTTTCGCTGAATGATCGAGTCGTTCACGCCCGCACCACGCTGACCGTGGTCTGCATCGGCGTGTTCATGCTCCTGCTCGACATGACGATCGTGTCGGCCGCACTCGCTGACATCCAATCCGACCTCTCCGCAGACCTGAGTGGACTGCAGTGGGTCGTCGACGGATATGCACTTCCGATGGCCGCATTCCTCCTGACCGCGGCGACGCTCGGAGATCGGTTGGGACGCAAGCGGATCTTCCAGATCGGCCTGACGATCTTCGTCCTGGCGTCGCTGGGTTGTGCGTTGTCGGAGAGCATCAACACCCTGAACCTCGTTCGCGTGGTCCAGGGTTTCGGTGGCGCGATGATGCTGGGTGTCTCGCTGCCGCTGATAGCCGCGGCCTACCCGGCCGGCCGGGGGCGTTCGTTCGCGATCGCGATCTACGGGGCCGTCATGGGTGCGGGCAGCGCGGCAGGCCCATTGTTGGGCGGCGCGCTGGTCGACGCGTTCGGATGGCCGGCGATCTTCATGATCAACATCCCACTCGGGATCGTTGCGCTGGCCGTCACCGCTTGGAAAGTCCAGGAATCGCGCGGCGACGTCACCCGCGCAATCGACTTCATCGGCACGGCGACACTGAGCGTCGCCCTGTGCGCCGGTGTGTACGCGATCATCGAAGGAAATGGTCAGGGGTGGACGTCGCCGCTGATCGTCGGACTGTTCTCCATCGCAGCGGTCTTCGCCATCGCGTTTGTGCTCTGGGAAGCAAAGACCACCGATCCGCTCATGAATCTGGCCGTGGTGCGCAGGCCAGGTTTCGCCGGCGTCTCACTTGCCGCCTTCACCACCTCCGGCACAGTCATCGCCGGCACGAATTATCTGGCCCTGTATCTGATGAACACGTTGGGGTTCACTCCCTTTGAATCCGGTGTGCGCGCACTCCCCCTCACGATCGCCTGCATTGTGGGCGCACCGATCGGAATGGTGGTCACGCGCTGGCTTGCGATGCGCCACGTGGTGCCCCTGTCGACGGCAATGATCGCCGCCGGGCTGTGGACGATGATCGGCATCTCCGGTGATACCGGATGGACACACTTCATTCCCGGTTCGATCATCGCCGGCCTCGGCGTGGGAATGATGAGCGCCATCGCCTCGGACGCAGCGCTGTCGTTTGTCCCCGAATCAGAATCCGGGATGGCGACGGGTGTGGTCAGCACCGCCCGCCAGATCGGAACCGTGATCGGCATCGCCGGAATGGGCGCGTTGTTCACGCAGTACGCCGCCTCGCACGCCCGCGAGGAACTCGACTCGTTGACGATCGCCGGAACACCGGTCGATGTCTCTGCCGAACAGACTCTTGCACTGACCGATGCTCTGGGATCGGGTGCGGGTCTGGCGATCCTCGACTTCATCCCGGACCAGTTCGCTCTCGCACTACCCGAACTCGCCCGCATCGCCCGTGAATCCTCGGCTGCCGGTCTGCAAGCGGCCGTGCTGGCCGCAGCCACGGCGGCGACCGTCCTGACCGCAATCGTCTACGCGTTGATCCACCGCGACCACGCATCACAACAGGCTGCCGCCGAGCAGCCCCGAGAGGAGCCACATGTCCGTCACTGACACGTTGCTGATTCCCCCCGCGTCTGCGACCGGCTACTCGATCAGCCTGACGACCAACCCGGCGGACATCGAGGCAGCCCAGCGTCTGCGTTACCAGTCGTTCGCGGACGAGATGGGTGCATCGCTACCGAATGCGGTGCGCGGGCAATACACCGGCGAGATGATCGACGTCGATCGATTCGATCCGTACTGCGACCACGTGGTCGCGCGCGCGGAGAGCACCGGAGAAGTGGTGGGCTGTTATCGGCTCCTGCTTCCCGAAGGTGCCAAGGCGGCCGGTGGCATGTTCACCGAGACCATCTTCGAGTTCGGTGAGGGTATCGAGGCGCTCCGACCCAATCTCGTCGAGCTGGGAAGGGCCGCAGTGCAACCCGAGCATCGCAGCGGCGCGGTGATGGGCATGTTGTGGGCCGGGATCTTCAAATACCAGCAGATGACCGGACATGAGTACGCCATCGGTTGCGCCTCGGTGCAGATGGAAGACGGGGGCCCGCGTGGATCCCTGGTCCGCAAGGTTCGCGACTTCGCCTACAAACGCAGCGTCACCCCGCCCGAACGCCGGGTCACGCCCAAGAACCCGGTGAGCGTCGACGGGCAGTCGCTGGACGAGATACCGGCGACGCCCGGTCGAGTGAAGATCCCACCGATGATGCAGGGATACCTGCGAATCGGCGCTGCCGTCTGCGGTCCACCGTCGTACGACCCGGATTTCGACATGGCCGACTTCGCGGTCTTCCTGTCGCACTCCGATTTCAACGTCCGGTACCTCCAACGGTTGACCGAGGCCCTGGCGGCCCGCCAGTCCGCAGATGCTTCTTCACGACCTAAGGAATGAACCATATGACGCGCGATTCCGCGATAGTCGATCTCGTCGGAATCGGCTTCGGCCCGAGCAATCTGGCGTTGTCTCTTGCCGTCAACGAGCACAACGAGACAGCGCCGGATGCACCTCTGCGGGCACGGTTCTTCGAGAGCAAGCGCTCGTTCCAGTGGCATCCGGACATGATGATCCCCGGCGCACAGATGCAGGTGTCATTCCTCAAGGATCTGGTCACACTACGTAATCCGTTGAGCCAGTTCACGTTCATCAACTATCTGAAGTGCCGGGGTCGACTGGTCGACTTCGTCAACCATCAGACCTTCTTCCCCTCCAGGGCGGAGTTCGCCGACTACCTCGCGTGGGCGGCGGAGCAGGTCTGCGATCAGGTGACCTTCGGCTCGACGGTCTGCGGCGTTCGCGCGGATGGCGACCATTTCGTGGTCGAGGTTCGCGACGCCGACGGCACCACTGCCGAGGTGACGGCCCGCAATGTGGTGGCAGGCGGCGGGATCACCGGTGTCCTACCCGATTTCGTGACACCGTCGGTGCGCCAGTGGCACAGCCACAACCTGCTCGCCCGTCTGAGCGACCTGCCGCCCCTGACCCATCAACGATTCGTGGTGGTCGGAGCCGGGCAGAGTGCCGCCGAGGTGGCCGCCTATCTCCACGAGACCTACCCGGCCTGCGAGGTGCACGCGGTCTTCGCGAAGTACGGTTACACCCCGGCCGACGACAGCCCCTTCGCCAACCGCGTGTTCGATCCTGCGGCCGTCGACGATTTCCACTTCGCGCCGCCCCAGGTTCGACAGCAGTTGATGAGCTACCACAAGGGCACCAACTACTCGGCTGTCGATTCGGACGTCATCAACGACCTCTATGCGCGGGAGTACCAGGAAAAGGTCAGCGGCCGTAGGCGTTTGTTCGTTCGCGGCGCATCTCGACTCGACTCCAGGACGACCGTGGAAACCGACAACGGTGTTCAGGCCACCATCAGCCATCTGCCGACGGGCGCCTCGGAGACCGTCACCGCCGACGCGATCGTGTACGCCACCGGATTCCGGTCCGTTGGCCTCGCCGACCTGCTGGGCGATGCCACCGACGACTATTGCTTCGATGAGGCCGGACTGCCTGTGGTCACCCGCGACTACCGCGTCGAGCGCAAGGGCAATCACCCGGGCAATCTGTATCTCCATGGCGGCGTGGAACATTCACACGGTTTCACCTCGACCCTGCTGTCGAACATCGCCATTCGCTCTGGCGATATCGTCGACTCGATCGTGAACGCTCCGACGTCCTGACTGGCAGCCCGGCCCTCAGCCGGCACCGCAGAGCTTCTCGAGCTCTTCCAATGCGGTGTCGAGGTGGGTCAGGATCCGCTGCAGGCTCGGGATCTCCGCTCGTGCGCCGGTCACCCCGAAGTTCACCATGTCAGCGTTGGTGGCAACGGTGACGTTGAGGGCTTGACCGTCCATCGCGATCGACGCCGGATACACACCGGCGAGTCTGGCGCCGTTCCAGTACAGATCATGCGGCGGCCCAGGAACATTCGAGATGATGAGGTTGAACGGCGGCGGGGTCAGCCGAACAAACCCCGGCACCGTCGAGAATGCGAGCGGGGCGGCGATGACGGCGCCGTACCCCATCGCCTGCAGCGGGCTCAGATCCCGGATCACCTGCTTGCTGGCCCTCGTCGAATCGATCACGGCCGCCAGCCGGCGTTCCGGATCGGGTTGATCGGTCGCGAGGTTCGCCAGGATCGCGGTGATCGCGTTGCCCTCCGAGGAGTCGTCACCCTTGGCGTGCATCGACACCGGCATCATCGCGATCAGCGGGTCGTCGGGCAGGGCATTCTGATCGATCAGATACGAGCGCAGTGCGCCTGCGCACATCGCCATCACCACATCGTTCAGCGTGATCTCCAGCCCCGCAGCCAGCGCAAGCAGACGAGTGGTCGACCACTGTTCGCCCGCGAACCGGCGGGCGCCTCCGATCGGCACGTTGAACATCGTGCGCGGCGCCTGCATCGGCACCATCAGGTTGGCGTCTCGCATGGCCCGAAGTCCGACCCGCGCGGAAGCCGGAAGGAAACCCACGAGCTCACCGGCGATCTTGAACCCCTCGGAGAACAGACTCCGGGACTCCTCCGAGCCCGGCTCCGGCGCTTTGGGCCGGGGAATGAACAACTCCGGATCCCACGACGCCCGGCCCGTCCGGGAATCACAGTCGGGAGACAGCGTCTTCTCGAGCAGCTTCAGGGCAGAGACCCCGTCGACCAGCGAGTGATGGATCTTCGTGTACATCGCAACGCGTCCGTCGGCGAGACCCTCGATGAGGTGTAGCTCCCACATCGGACGATGCCGGTCCAGGAGCGCGCCGTGATTGGCCGAGACGTACCGCAACAGTTCACGTATCCGGCCCGGACGCGGGAGCACGGTTCGCCGAACGTGATATTCGAGGTCGACTTCTTTGTCATGGGTCCATCGCACGGTGCCCATCACACCCACGGGCGAAGCCGGACGTTTGCGAAACAGCCGGTGGACCTCGGTCTGTGCCTGAAATGTCTCGAACATCTGCTCGGAGAGGTCGTCGGCACCATCGACCGGCTCGAACAACTGCAGGCCTCCGACGTGCATCGGATGCTCCCGCGATTCGGCCAGGAGGAACATGGATTCGGTGATGGGCATATAGGGCATACGCGCTCCTGACCTTCGGTTCGACGTGCTTCAGGACTCGATGACCCCGTGCATGTGGCACACGTTACAAGCCCGCCGCGCGCAGCACAGGGTTTGCACATGCCTGCAATCCGATCGGCGTACCACGTGGCCGAGGTTTTGCCTGCGGACAGAAGGGGAACCTTCGAGGTATGCGTTACGGATATACGTTGATGACAGAACAGAGCGGCCCCAAGGATTTGGTGCGCTACGCCGCGGATGCAGAGAAATCGGGCTTCGACTTCGAAGTCGCCAGCGATCACTACTCGCCATGGCTGGTCTCACAGGGTCACGCGCCCTACGCCTGGACCGTGTTGGGTGCCGTCGCCCACGTCACCGAACGCGTCGATCTGGCGACCTACGTGACCGCACCGACGATGCGATACCACCCCGCTGTCATCGCGCAGAAGGCAGCGACGATGCAGCTCCTCGCCGACGGGCGATTCATCCTCGGCCTGGGTTCCGGCGAAAACCTCAACGAGCACACGGTCGGCCAGGGCTGGCCCGCTGTGGACCAGCGTCAGGACATGTTCGTCGAGGCGGTCGAGATCATCCGCGAGCTACACGCGGGCGGGCTGGTAACCCACGACGGCAAGTACTTTCGTGTCGATTCCGCCCGAATCTGGGATCTGCCCGACGATGGGATCCCCATCGGGCTCGCGGTGTCGGGCGACAAATCGATCGAGAAGTTCGCACCGCTCGGCGATCATCTGATCTCCACGGAGCCCGAGGCCGATCTGGTCAGCTCATGGGACCGACACCACCCCGACGACTCCAGGAAGATCGGCCAGATCCCGATCTGCTGGGATCACGATCGCGACACCGCAATTGCCCGGGCCCACGACCAATTCCGCTGGTTCGCCGGCGGATGGTCGGTCAACGCCGATTTGCCCACCCCCGCAGGTTTCAGTGGCGCGACCGAATATGTCCGGCCCGAAGACGTCGCCTCATCGATTGCCTGTGGACCCGACCTCGATGAATTGGCCGAGAGCGTCAAACCTTTTCTGGAGGCGGGTTATACAGATGTGGCGCTGGTACAGATCGGCGGAGATACGCAGGACGCGTTTTTGAGCGAGGCGGCAGAACCCTTGCTCAAGAAGCTGCGCGCACTCTGAGACCGCGCTCGGACCGTTCTTCCAACTCGTCGGCCACCGCGTCGAGGACTGCGAGCGCATCATCGAGACGTCCGGAGCGAATCCATGCCCGAGACCACTCACTGGTGGAAGAACCGACCTGTTTCAGTGCTGCCAGAGCGAGATCGGCGAGCTCAGGGGTTACCGTGAACACACTGTCCGCCAACGTTTTCGGACCAACACCCGCCGCAAGCAAGGGCCTACCCGGTAGCGCTGCGGCCACAGTCGTCGCGGCCGCGAGAGCCGCGAACCCAACAGACTCGTCGTTGCGATCGAACACCGCCGCCAACGCCGCGCGCGTCACGATGGGCCGCGCCGCTGCAGCAGCACGGTCGAACCTGCCCACCCACGCGGTCGCGGGATCGTTGTCGAAAGCTCCGGTTCCCCAGATCTGCATTTCGACGCCCCTCACGTGATGAACAAGTTCCAATAATTACCAACAGTAAAAATAATACCGGACGTGACAGTTCGTCCGCTATTTCAGCGCGCATCGGCGCACTACAATATTCGGCACATTCGCGGCGATAACGCGCACGGTTTCCTCGGACTCGGCTGCAATGTAGATGCCATAGGACGGGATGACGACACCCTGACAATTGCTGTCTCACCAGGATGTCTGGTCGCGGGATGCAGGTGGCGGCATCATGACCGCATGGAGACGTACGACGACATCGTGATCGGGGCCGGCCACAACGGACTCACCGCAGCCGCGTACCTCGCCCGCGCCGGTCGCAAGGTGCTGGTTCTCGAACGGTCCGATCACATCGGCGGGGCAACCGTTTCTGCTCGGCCCTTCCCCGGCATGGACGCCCGACTCTCTCGGTACTCGTATCTGGTGTCGCTGCTGCCCCGGCAGATCATCACCGATCTCGACCTCGACCTCACACTCGTCAGACGACGCTATTCGTCATATACCCCGACGCCCATGGACCCGACCCGCGGCATCCTCGTCGACACCGCCGACGACCGGGCCACCGCGGAGTCGTTTCGCGCCGCCACTGGTTCGGACCGGGACTTCGCGGCCTGGCAGAAGTTCTACGCCGCGATGTCCACCATCGCCGAGGGCGTTTTCCCGACCATGCTGCGACCGCTGATGAGCGCCGACGAAATGGCGTCGATCGCCGGATCCGACCTCGAATCCATGGATCTCTGGGATGACCTGACCAGCACACCTCTCGGCAGCATCATCGAGGACACCTTCACCGACGACATCGTGCGCGGGATCGTCGCGACGGACGGATTGATCGGCACGTTCGCCGACCTGTACGACCCCTCGCTGCTGCAGAACATCTGTCTGCTCTATCACCTGATCGGGGGCGGCACCGGCGACTGGGACGTCCCCGTCGGCGGCATGGGCGCGGTGTCCGGCGCGCTGGCGGCAGCGGCAGTCGCGGCCGGGGCGCAGATCAGGACGGGTGTAGAGGTGACTGCCATCGATACCGTCGACGGCCGGGTCGGTTGGCCCGGCGGCGCTGCGTCGGCCGAGTTCATCCACGCCGCCTGCGCGCCCGCGGTCCTCGATACGTTGCTCGACACCCCGACCGTCGGTGGGCCGCCGCCGCAGGGCGCGCAATTGAAGATCAACGTGCTGCTGCGACGTCTCCCGAGGCTTCGCGATCAGTCCATCGCACCGGGCGTCGCGTTCTCCGGGACCTTTCACGTGCACGAGGGTTTCGAGGCGCTCGCACGCTCACACCGCCAGGCCGCGGCCGGTTCCATCCCGACCACACCACCCTGTGAGATCTACTGCCACACACTGTCCGACCCCACGATCCTCGGGGCCGCACTCGACGGCATGCACACGCTCACCCTGTTCGGCCTGCACATGCCGCCCGAGCTGTTCGCCGCTGCGGGCGCCAAAGACCAAGCGGTGCAGGCAACTCTGGCCGCACTGGACTCGGTGCTCGACGAACCCATCGCCGACGTCATCGCCGTCGACATCAACGGCGACCCGTGTATCGAGGCGAAGACCCCGCTGGAGTTGCAGACCGCCGTTGGCCTGCCCGGCGGCAACATCTTCCACCGGCCACTGCAGTGGCCGTGGGCGCCGACCCCCGATGCCGTGGGGACGTGGGGTGTGGAGACCGAACATCCCCGCCTCCTCATCGCCGGTGCCGGAGCCAGACGCGGAGGTGGGGTCAGCGGGATTCCTGGACACAACGCGGCCGCCGCGGTCCTCGAACCCTGAGCGGGCCCGCTCTACGAATGTGCGAGACGCTTGTTGACCAGTCGGGTCAGCCAGGCGGGAGAGAAGCGAGAACCCAGGGTCATCACCTTGGTCTGCGTACCCACCGCGTGGTGCACCCGATGGATGAGTTTGTCGACCCTGGTTTCCTCCACCGCCGCGACGATCGCATCGGCGACATCCTGGGGTCCGAGCCGGATCCCCAGCGAGTCGGTGGTGCCCGTCGACACGTTCTCGGTCATCGCGGTCTGCACGAACAGGGGCCACATCGCGATCACCCGGATCCCGTGGACGCCCCACTCGATGTCGAGTGCCTCGGTCAGACCGCGGACATAGAACTTGGTGGCGCTGTAGGTGGCCAGTTCAGCCTGGCCGTAGATCGCCGAAGCCGACGCCATGTTGACCACCACGGAGCCCGGAGTGTTCTTCAGATGCCGAAATGCCTGGTGACAGCCGTTGGTCACGCCTTTGACGTTGATGTCGATCTGCCGGTGTTGAGCAGCCAACGGAATGTCCTCGAAAGCCCCGGCAAGCAAGATCCCGGCGTTGTTCAACAGCACGTCGAGTCGACCGCCGCTGTGCTCGGCGAACTCGTCGAGGCGGGCACCGAACTCGTCGGCGTCGGTCACATCGAGATGTCCGGTGACGATCTGCCCACCGAACCCGGCGACCTCTGCGGCGAGGGTGGCCAGTCCGGCGTCGTCGATGTCATAGGCGCCGACCGAATATCCCCTGCGTGCGAAGGTCAGCGCGCTGTGGCGCCCGATTCCTGCTGCGGCTCCGGTGATGAACACCCATCGTGTGGTCATACCTGATTCTTACCATCGTTGGTTGTCACACAGACGTCGCGGCGGACCGTTCCACCCCAGGTAGTCTCTGAATCGATGTCTACCGCTGAATTGCCCATTGAAACCCGCAAGCTCGTCGGCTGGAGCCGCACGACGCCGATCGAGGGTCACGTGCTGGCGACACCCGATGTCGAGGTGATCGCCAAGGCTGTCGCACAGGTTGCCGATGCAAATGCCGACAAGCCGTCCTACCTGCGTCGCGGCGTGATCGCACGCGGCCTGGGACGCTCCTATAACGAGTCCGCGCAGAACATCGGTGGCCTGACCATCGACATGACGCAGCTCAAACGCATCCACTCGATCGACGACACCACCGGGATCGTCGACCTCGACGCCGGCGTCTCGCTCGATGAGCTGATGGCCGTCGCCCTGCCGTTCGGGCTGTGGGTTCCGGTGCTGCCGGGTACCCGCCAGGTCACCATCGGCGGTGCGATCGCCCACGACATCCACGGCAAGAACCATCACAGCGCAGGCACGTTCGGGCAGCACGTGGTCGAGATCACGCTGCTCGTCGCCGACGGTCGCGTCCTGACGCTCACACCGTCGGGCACCTCCGACGATCCGGATGGTGAACTCTTCTGGGCCACGGTCGCCGGAATCGGTCTGACCGGCATCATCTTGCGGGCCAAGGTGCAACTGAAGCGCACCGAGAGCGCGTACTTCATCGCCGACACCGCCACCACGGCAAACCTCGACGAGACGATCGCACTGCACCTCGAAGACGGTTTCGAGGACGGCTACGAGTACGCATCGGGCTGGTTCGACTCGATCAGCAAGCCACCGAAGCTGGGCCGTGGATCCTTCAGCCGCGGCAACCTCGCGAAGCTCGAAGAACTCCCGCCGAAGCTGCAGAAGGACCCGCTGAAGTTCGTCAGCAAGCCACTGCTGACGTTGCCGGACGTCTTCCCGAAGGGCCTGGCCAACAAACTCGACTTCTCGATCGTCGGCGAGGCGTATTACCGGATCGGATCGAACAAAACCGGTCAGGTCAAAACTTTGCCGCAGTTCTATCACATGCTCGACGTCCTCGGAGAGTGGAATCGCGCCTACGGACGCGGTGGCGGATTCACGCAATATCAATTCATCGTGCCCACCGGCAACGAGGATGAATTCAAATCGATCATCGCCGATATCCAGGCATCCGGACACGTCAGCTTCCTCAACGTGATCAAGCTGTTCGGCGAGGGCAACCGGGCGCCGCTGAGTTTCCCGTTCCGCGGCTGGAACGTTTGCCTCGACTTCCCGATCAAGCGCGGGCTCGGCGAGTACCTCAATGAACTCGACCGTCGGGTGATGGCCATGGGTGGACGGCTGTACACGGCCAAGGATTCGCGGACGTCTGCGCAGAACTTCCACGCGATGTACCCCGAGATCGACTCGTGGATCGCCACCCGTCGCCGGATCGATCCGACCGGAGTGTTCATCTCCGATATGGCTCGACGCCTCGAACTCGCCTGAGCCACAAACACTCTCAACGCAGACAGGAACATTCATGATCAACGCCGTAGGCGTCCCCCAGTCCGTGCTCGTTCTCGGCGGAAGCTCCGAGATCGGTCTGGCCATCACCGCCGAGTACCTCAAGAAGGGCCCGATGCGGGTGGTGCTGGCCACCATGCCCGGCGACCCCGCCGGTGAGGCGGCCGTGGAGACCATGAAGGCCGCGGGTGCCTCGTCCGTGGAGCGCATCGACTTCGACGCGCTCAAGCCCGACACCCACCCCGCCGTCATCGACCAGGCGTTCGCAGGCGGCGACATCGACGTTGCCATCGTGGCGTTCGGCGTCCAGGGTGTCGACGAAGAGGTGTGGCAGGACCAGCGCAAAGCCGTCTTCACCGCCACCATCAACTACACCGCGGCGGTCTCGGTCGGTGTGCTCCTCGGGCAGAAGATGCGCGAGCAGGGCCACGGTCAGATCATCGCGATGAGCTCGGTGGCCGGAGAACGGGTGCGTCGCAGCAACTTTGTCTACGGCTCCACCAAGGCCGGCCTCGACGGTTTCTACCTCGGCCTCGGCGAGGCTCTGCGCGAGTACAACATCCGCGTCCTCGTCATCCGGCCGGGCATGGTCCGTACCCGGCTGTCTGCGCACGTGAAAGAAGCGCCGCTGACGGTCAACAAGGAAGATGTGGCCAAGCTGGCCGTGACATCGGCCGACAAGGGCAAGGAACTGGTCTGGGCACCGGGGCCGTTCCGTTTCGTGATGATCATCCTCCGGCACATCCCGCGCCCGATCTTCCGCAAGCTTCCAATCTGAGCCGATGCGGACCCATCTGTCCTCGATAGGGGATCTGATCGGCGCGGCCATCGTGGCCCTTGTGGTCTCGGGCGCCGGTCTGACAGTGATCTCCAAGGTCGACTGGCCGGCATTCAACTCGTCGAATGTCGCGACCGCGCTGACCACCACCGGCCAGGTGGCGGCCATCGTGATCCTGCTGATCGCGGTCGTGCTGTCGCGGACCGGCAAGGCCGGCCGACTGATCAAACCTCTGTCGTGGGTGGGTATCTCATCGTTTGCGGCGGTCACCCTGGCGATGCCGCTGGGTGCCACCAAGCTCTACCTGTTCGGAATCTCCGTCGATCAGCAGTTCCGGACCGAATACCTCACGCGTCTGACCAACAGCCCCCGTCTGGCGGACATGACGTATGCCGATCTGCCGCCGTACTACCCGGCCGGCTGGTTCTGGTTCGGTGGCCGGTACGCCGACCTGACCGGCCAGCCCGCCTGGGAAGCGTACAAACCGTGGTCGATCATCTCGATCGCGATTGCGGCAGCGATCGCAATGGCTTTGTGGCAGCGCATGATCCGTACCGACCGGGCCATCGCCGTCACCCTGGCATCCACGGTCCTGACGCTGATGTACGTCAGTCCCGAACCGTATGCGGCCGTTCTGGTGATGGTCGGCGCACCGATGCTGATCACCATCCTGCACGGGCTGCGCTCGGGCAGCAGACCCGCGATCCTGGCCGGCGGACTCTTCCTCGGCCTGAGCGCCACCTTCTACACGCTCTACACCGGCCTCTACGCGATGACCACCGTCCTGATGGCGCTCTATTTCGTGCTGGCGGCCTGGTTCGGGCAGTCCAACAAGACGATTCCACCCAGCGACATCCGGTCGGCCCGGTGGCGTGCGATCCGGGATCACGGGTTGCGCCTGGTGGTCATGGGTGTCATCGCCGGTCTGGTCGCGCTGATCGTCTGGGCGCCGTACCTGATCGACAGGCTTCGGAACAAGCCCGCCTCCGGCGGTACCGCTGAGCACTACCTGCCGAGTTCGGGTGCGGTGCTGCCGACCCCGATGCTGCACTGGTCTCTGATCGGCGCGCTGACCATGGTCGGCCTGATCTGGATCGTGCTCCGGTTCCGCACGCGCACCGTCGCTTTGGCCTACGGCATCACCGTCTTTTCCATCTACCTGTTCTGCCTGCTCTCGATGGCCCTGACCGCAACCGGCACCACGCTGCTCTCGTTCCGCATGGAGCCGGTACTGACGGTGATCCTCGGTGTCGCCGGGGTCTACGGATTCGCCGAACTCGCCGGCTACGTCGTCCGCCGCTTCGGCGACGTCCGGACCGCCATCGCCATCATGGCAGCCCTTGCCGCGATCGCCGTCGGACAGAGCATCCCGAACCATCTGGCCGCCGAGATCACCGTCGCCTATACGGACACCGACGGCTACGGCGAACGCGCTGATCAGCGCCCCCCGGGCGCACAGGCCTACTTCCCCGAGATCAACGACGTCATCCTCGAACAGACCGGCAGGCCTCAGGCCGACACGATCGTCCTGACCGCCGACTACGGATTCCTGTCGATCTATCCCTACTTCGGATTCCAGGGACTGACCTCGCATTACGCAAACCCGTTGGCGGAGTTCGACAAACGCGCCGCGGCGATCAACGCGTGGTCGGAATCGGAGACCACCGACATCCTGATCGGGCAACTGGATTCGTCGCCCTGGCTACCCCCGACGGTCTTCCTGTTCCGCTACAGCGCCGAGGGTTACGCACTGCGTCTGGCCGAGGACGTCTACCCCAACGACCCGAACGTCCGCCGGTACACGGTGACCTTCAACCCCAACGTCTTCGACGATCCACGGTTCACGGTCACCAACATCGGCCCCTTCGTTCTGGTGGTCCGGAACTAGCTGTTCCAACCCATGAGGTTGTTGACGGCAGATCGAACAACGTGGGCTCGTAGCCGTCCCTGCGAGCCAGATCACGCACCGATCAGTTTTGTGCGCTGAACCGGTCTAAACTCCGACACTGGCTGACGGAAGGCATGGCGCGATGCGGAAACTGACCTACGGCATGAACTTGACACTGGATGGCTACATCGCCGCGCCCGGCGACGACCTCGGGTGGAGCGAGCCGAACGACGAGCTGTTTCAGTGGTGGCTCGATGAGGAGCGGGCGATCGGCCTGTTGATGTATGGGCGCAAGCTGTGGGAGGTCATGAGTTCCTACTGGCCGACCGGCGATCAACAGCCCAATGCCACCCCGGCGGAGATCGAGTTCGCGCGGAACTGGCGGGACACGCCGAAGGTGGTGTTCTCCTCGGTGCTGGAGAAGGTCGACTGGAACACCCGCCTGGTCACCGGCGACGCGGTCGCGGAGATCACCCGACTCAAGGCGCAGGACGGCGGGCCGATGAGGGTTGGTGGTGCAACGCTGGCCGCGGCGGCCATGCGGGCCGGGCTTGTCGACGAGTACACGATCGTGACCCACCCGGTCCTGGTGGGCGGCGGCATGCCGTTCTTCACCACGCTCGATAGCCGGGTGAACCTGAACCTGGTGGAGACGCGGACGTTTCCCGGCGGGGTGGTTCTGAACAGGTACGAGACGAAGCGCTGAGCGCGTTTCCTCCACGCGGCCGAGGAAGTGACGAGGGCAGGTGATGTTCGACGGCCACCAGCACGTCGCTCAACACAACCAGCCCACCGGCCGATTCGAAGCCCATGTCATAGCCTCTCGTTAGACTGATGGGTCGAGAACGTGAAGTCAGCGAAAGATGTTGCAATGCAATATGATTAGTTCGTTCGAAAGCTTGTGCGAATGGGGTTCGGGTCGTACTATTGAGCTATGGACTTCGGGGGAATGTTCGCCAGGCTCTCAGATCTGGCAGGGGATGCGGCTTTGGTCGCCGGGGATGACGTTGAGATTTCATCCCGTACGGTGACAGTTATTCGACTCAATCGTGTTGTGGAACAGATACTTTTCCGACTCATCGGTGAACTCGACCGGCGTGAGATAGCGCAGAAATCGGGTGATGGTTCCACCGCGAGACTGTTACAACAGGCCGGGATGGCGCCGGCGGTCGCGCACCGATACGTGCGAGTAGGTAAGGCACTCAACGACATTCCGTCGGTGGCGTCCTATGGCGTGGACGGGACGCTGTCGGGTGAGCATATCGATTCGATCGTCAAGGGCCTGAGCCATATTGAACGACGGAACCCAGACTTGGTCGATGGTGATCGGGGTGACTGTGTACGGGGGCTGTTGACCGAAGCGCTGATGGCGACACCGGCCGCGGTCTCTGCGCGGGCTCGGCATATGGCGATCGTGTTGTCACCACCGGACAAAGAAGTCCCCGATGCCGAGAATCACGATCTCAATGAGTTCTCGTTCACGACTGGCGACGACGGCCGTACCCACGGAGTGTTCGACCTGGACAACCTCGTGGGCGAGAAACTTGCCGTCGCGTTGAGACCACTATCGACACCGGTACCCGAACCAGATGGGTCACCAGACCCACGTAACAACGCCCAAATCCGGGCCGATGCCCTGGAACGACTGTTGGATTCCTATCTCGGACAGGAAAACCGGCCCAGCAGCGGCGGTGTGAAACCGCACGTGACGGTGACAGTGACAGCCGAATACCTCCAAGCGCTACAGCTGCGCGGACTCGGCAACGCCACACCAACGGCAATAGCGCCTGCATTCGAATGGACCGGACCGGCCTCAGCACCCACCGCGCAGATGGTCGCCTGTGATTCAGTCATCACCAAAATCCTGCTCGACAACAATTCCGTACCGCTCGATGTCGGACGCGAGCACCGCACCGTAACCCCGGCGATCCGCAAAGCACTGATCGCCCGCGACCGCGGCTGCGCATTCCCAGGCTGCGGCTGCCCCGCCGGCTACACCGATGCCCACCACATCGACTTCTGGCGCAACGGCGGAGTCACCAGCTTGTCCAACACCGTTCTGTTGTGCCGGCGACATCACCGATACATTCACCACCGCGGGTGGACGGTATTCCTAGGTCACGATGGCCACCCCTGGTTCATCGCACCCGACGACGCCACCAAGACGCCAATCCGTTCCCACGCCCGCCGCACACTGACCACAGAACTCGCCGCCGCATAAGCACGGCGGAACCGGAACAGGAACCGCCAGACCGACAACAACCCTGCGACAGCTATTTGCCAGAACCACCAATGCAACACAGCTAACCCTGTGAACTGCAAGATCTTTGACAACTACACAGTGTGGGCCCCAGGGGGCCACCAATCAGGACTCGCCGCAGTCTGCAGGTTGGGCGCCGACCACACCACGGACAGAGAGAAGTCCTTCGAGGGTGTATTCGCCGGGTACCGCAGCCGTCAGGGTGATCCAGCTGTCCTCGGTTTCCTCGATGCAGGCGTACACGGACTCATCGACACTGCTGCGCGCAACGAGATATTTGTTGTAGCGCAACTGGATTGGATGCGCGTCCGAATTCGGCACGTCCAATACGAGTTGGGACGGCGACGACTCGACCACGGTCAACGGCAGCGGCACGATCGGTTTCGGACCCTCGACGCGGTAGAGCGTCCAATCGTCGTTACCCCACATGCGATCCAGATAGGGAAGGCCGTCGGTCACCAGTGCAGCTTCATCCTTCAACTGCCGCAACGGATCTGCGGAGACCGCCACGAAGGCGACGGCGTTCTCGGCCAGCCAGCCCTGGTAGGACTCCGGCGTCAGCGCATTCTTCTCGTAGAAGATCGGGTTGTACCGCGAGTCCGACTGGTTCTCCCAGCCGCGCGCGAGTTTGATGTCCAGGCCGAGTTTGTGTGCCCCGGCATGAGTCTGGGCATCCACGAGCTCCACACGATGGTTGTCGATCTCCGGTTGTGCGAGCAACAGCGACTGAAGCGGCGTGTACGACGTCTCGCTCTGGCCGGAGTCTGCACCGACCACCTGATCAGCCGTGGCCACAAAAACGGCATAGATGAGTGCAGGCGCCAGGGCGATCGCCAGGATCTTCAACGACTTCTTCGAATAGAACAAGCAGATGCAGGGCAGCACAAGGCAAAAGAACCGGCTCAGGTTGGAACCGATCCCCGTCGGCACGAGGAACATGAAGATCGCCACCCCGCTCGCGAGCGGCACTATCCACCGAACCGGTGGAATGGTCAGCGCAAACGAGGCACCGATCGCGATCAACGCCATCCAGAACAAAGTGGTGGCCGGAAAGCCCTGTGCACCGGGGGCACCGAACATCACAAACGGTACGACGACCCCGAGCCCCGCCCCACCCAGAACCCACCAGACCTTACGCGCCCGGGCATCCTTTCCGAGAGCGAACGGCAACGCCGCCAATCCGACAAACGCAGGTGCGAGCGGACTCGCCAGACCCGCCACCAGCAGGCCGATGGCCGCCAGCGGCAACAGGTTTCGCCTGAGGGCAAGTATCGAGGCCAAGGCGATCGCCGCACCCACCGAGAACGCAACCCGTCCCGACAACATGTTGAGGACAGCAGCGGCCGTGATCGCCCACATCAATACCGTGGGGTGGGTTCCACCCTTGGAGAGCGGGATCGACAGCAACGCGATGACTGCGGTCGCGATACACAACAGGAGCAGCGATCCGGTCACCGTCGACAGGGCCGGGACGATGAGTGAATAGCTTCCCGGGGACACGCCGCCGTACCAACCGAACCAGTAGCCCAGGCCGACGCCCGAACGCGCGGCCTCTTCCCGAGCGATGGCTGCCTGCAGGTCACCAACCGTCGGATGGGCAAGCCACAGCGCCACAATTGCCACCGCCGCCAACACCATCGGCCACAGGGGCCGCCAGCGCAACAGTGGCGTGGCCACCGGAAGACTCATCCGAGCGGCACTCCGGACCTGGTCGGCGTGACCGCCGATCGGTGGCGCGACCAACGCAACAGCGCAGGCGCATAGATGATCAGCGCAGCAACGGCAAGCAATGCCACGCCCGCGATCACGTCGAGGATGAAGTGGTTACCCGAACCCATCACGACGAAGTAGGTGGTCAGCGGGTAGAGCAAACCGACAAACCGCAGCCACTTCCACTTCGCCAAGCAGAACAGGACCACGCCGCACCACGTTGCCCAGGCACAGTGCAACGACGGCATGGCCGCGAACTGGTTCGAGATCGCGTCGCTTCCGGGCGCGCCGGACGCGGGCCACCATCCCCATGAGGCGGTCTGCGCCATGATGTCGACAAAACCTTCATTGGCGAGCAGACGCGGCGGTGCCGTTGGCATGCAGTAGAAACCGATCAGCGCCAGACCTGTGGTGAGGACCAAGGCACCGCTCACCTTGCGGTAGTGCTCCTTGCGCCGGAACATCAACCAGATCAACACGACCGGGGTGACCCAGAAGTGCAGGGTCGCGTACTGCAGGGCAACGATGTTCGCGAGCCACCCGGTGGTGTGGACCAATTCGTTCAGGGGCCGCTCGAGCGCGATATGCCAGGCGTCTTCGAAGCGGAGGATGTCGTTGGCGTTGCGGTAGGCCTGGTCGGCCACGTCCCCGACGCTGTTACGGATCAGCGAATAGATCGCGTACAGGGATCCGAGTATGAGAACTTCGAGCCACCATCGGGGCCGGGCGAGGTAGCGGTTGACGCGTGTGGCGACCGCTCGGAAACCGGTTTGTTTGAGCTCGGATTCATAAGTATCGAACTCCGCCGCATCGAACTCGGTGGATTCGAAGTCGATTGACTCGTACTCCGCGGCGTCGACCACACCGCTCTTCGGATCGGTGGCGGGTCGGCGGTCATCGCGGAGCGTCATATACACAACTCCCGCATAAAACCCTCCACACACCTAGACAACTCAGAAAACGCGGGTCCCAATCCGAAAGGGACCGACCGCGAAACTACCGCGTTCACACCACGGCCCGACACAACTCCGTACAGATCCAGCGCCCAAGTGGGCGCAAAGGCTCTGCTGGATCATAACCGAGGAGTTCCGCAGATCCTTCCCTCGCGCCACGCGCGAGTCGCTGAACAGGGCGAACGTATTCACTTCCGGTTTCGGCCCCTCGTACTGGGGTCATTCTGCACCATTGGGAGTGACCCTGACCACACTGTCGGTCGGGCAGCAGACCTCTGACTCAGCCGATCAGGTCGATCATCCGACGAATCGCGAACTCGTATCCGCGAATTCCGAAGCCGGCGACAACACCGGATGCGATGCCGGAAACGTACGACTTGTGCCGGAATTCCTCGCGGGCATGCACGTTGCTGATGTGTACCTCGATGATCGGTACCTCGGGGATGACCAGGGCATCTCGGAGCGCAATGGAGGTGTGGGTCCAGGCGCCCGGATTGATGACGATCCCGCTGACCTGCCCCCGCGATTGCTGGATCCACTCGAGCATCTCGCCCTCGTGATTCGTCTGGCGCGCATCGACGGCAAACCCGTACTCGGCGGCAATCGAGGTCGCGAGCGTCACCACGTCGTCGAGTGAGTCGGAGCCGTACACCTCCGGCTGTCGGGTCCCGAGCGTGTTGAGATTGGGTCCGTTCAGCAACAGGACAGGCAGCTTTCCGCTCATCGCGCCCAGTTTTTCACTCATTGCGCAAAGTGTATTGCGCGCCACCGCACCGCTGGTCAATCCGACACGCAAGGACCGATAGCATCAGTCCTTGTGCCAGATGCCGCCGAGACAGACAAGACGCCGTCATCTGTCGGCACCGCAGGCCGAGACCGGGTCCGTATCGCAAAGGTCACCGCGATCATCACAGGGCTTGCCGGAATCCTCCTTGCGCTGCTCACACCGTTGCTCCCCGTCACCCAGACGACAGCTGATCTGAACTGGCCGCAGCAGAACAAACTGGAGTCCGTGCTGGCGCCGTTGGTGTCGTACGTACCGGTCGACCTGCAGATCTCGGTGCCCTGCGCGGCGATCGACCAGTTGACCGAACCGGGACAGACCGTGCTGGTCTCGACGCTCCCGAAGGAAGCCGAGAAATCGGTCGCCAGGGGCCTGTTCATCCGCAAGGCCGGCCAGGCCACCGATGCGCTGGACCGCCAGGTGGTCGAGGTCGTGGTCCGCAACACCCCGGTCGCCTCCGCAACACTCGCCCAGATCCGGTCCCAGGACTGCCAGAGCATCGACGTCACCGCCACCTTCGAGTCGGTGCGGGCCGAGTTCGTCGGCATGACGAACACCGAAGGTGAGGCGCTGGTCGGCGAGACCACCGATGGCGATCAACGCCCCCAGCTCACCGGCATCTACACCGACCTCACCGGTTCGGCCCAGGCCCTGCCCGGGCTGAGCGCGCACGCGAACATCGACGACCGCTATACGACCGCCCCCACTGTGCTGAAGTGGCTGGCCATCGCGGTCGGTGTGGTGCTGACCCTGATTTCACTCGGCGCACTGGCCGTCCTCGACGGCACCGACGGCCGCAGGCACCGGCGGTTCCTGCCCCAGAACTGGTGGCGGTTCAACGCCCGTGACGCCGTGGTCATCGGCGGTCTGTTGATCTGGCACATCGTCGGGGTCAACACGTCCGACGACGGCTACATCCTGACGATGTCGCGGGTCGCCGAAAACGCCGGATACACGGCCAACTACTACCGTTGGTACGGCGCACCCGAGGCCCCGTTCGGCTGGTACTACCACATCTTCGGCTGGCTCGCGCACGTCACCACGGCGAGCCCGTGGATGCGACTACCCGCATTGGTCTGCGGAATCCTGGTGTGGCTCATCATCTCTCACGAGGTGCTGCCGCGCCTGGGACGCGCTGCGGTCACCAATCGCGTGGTGCCGTGGACCGCAGCATTCGTGTTCATGGCGTCATGGTTCCCGTTCAACAACGGTCTGCGTCCCGAACCCATCATCTGCCTCGGCGCATTGCTCACCTGGTGTTCGGTCGAACGTGCCATCGCCACCGGGCGAACATTGCCCGCCGCGTTGGCCTGCATGATCGGTGCGTTCAGCCTCGCCGCCGGACCGACCGGCCTGATGGCCGTGGCCGCGTTGATCGCCGGCGCCCGTCCGATGGTGATGTCTCTCATCAAGAGGGCCAAGGCGATCGGTGGGGGTCTGACGGGTTATCTCGCGATGGCCGCACCGGTGGGCGCTGCCGGGGTGTTCGTCATGTTCGTGGTGTTCTCCGATCTGACACTGGCCGCGTTCACGCAGTCGACCAGCATGAAGACCGCATTGGGTCCCTCACTGAGCTGGTACAACGAGATCGACCGCTACACCGCGCTGTTCGAGTTCTCCGCCAACGGTTCGGTGGGCCGCCGGTTCGCGGTGCTCGCGATGTTGGTCGGCCTGGTGATCTCCGGTGCCATGCTGATCCGCAAGAGCCGCATCCCCGGTACCGCGCTCGGCCCGTCCCGGCGCATCGTCGGCATCACCTTCGCGTCACTGATCTTCCTGATGTTCACGCCGACCAAGTGGACACATCAGTTCGGTGTCTTCGCGGGTCTGGCCGCCGCGCTGGCTGCCATCGCCGCCATCGCCGTGAGCGCCGAGGCCATGCACGCCCGGCGCAACCGGATGCTGTTCATCGCGCTGGTCCTGTTCATCACCGGCCTGTCCTTCACCGCGCCGAACGCCTCTTTCTACGTCTCCAACTGGGGCATGCCGTGGGGTGTGCTCCCGGTTCGGATGGGTGTCGCGCTCGGCACACTGCTGCTGTTCCTATGTGTCGTCGCCCTGCTGATCGCGTTCTGGTTCCACTTCCGGGAACCGTTCCGCGAACCGGAGACGGCCGACACCCCACGCACCAACGGTCGCCGACGCCGGTGGATCAGCATGCTTGCCGCATCTCCGCTGGCCGTCGCGGGCATGTTCGTGGTCGTCTTCCTGATCTGTACCTCCATATTCTCCGGAGTGCAGCAGAGCGGGTCGTTCTCGGTGCCCTCGTCGAACGTGGACGCCTTGTCCGGCGATGTCTGCGGGATGGCCGACAAGGTCCTCGTCGAACCCGACCCGACCGCTGATCTCCTCGAACCCGTCGACGGCAACATCGCCGACGGCCTGGCAGGCACCCAGACGCCCGGCGGTGTGCCTCCGGCCACGTCCGGGTTCACCCCCAACGGACTGCCGCTGTCACTCAACTCGACCGCCAGTGCCGGCAGCCTCGGTGTTCTCGGCGGCAATGTCGCGGCATCTCCGGACGTCCTGAACTCGAATGCCGGTGGCACCGGCGGAGGCGAGTCCGAGCAGGCCGGGATCAATGGCAGCACGGCCAAGCTGCCGTTCGGGTTGGACCCGGCCAAGACCCCGGTCCTGGGCAGTTACTCGCAGGACGATCAGTTCCCCTCGTATCTGACCTCGTCGTGGTACCGGTTGCCTGCACGGACCGCGGACACCCCGCTGGTCACGATGGCCGTGGCGGGTCAGTTCAACATCGAAGACCTGAAGATGGAGTACTCGACCGGTTCGGGCGAGAGCAACGAGGACTTCGAGGTGGCCGGAGAGGTCGACATGATCGACCCGGGCCCGCGTCCGTCGTGGCGCGATCTGCGCACCTACCGCAGTTCGTTCCCGGCCGACACCACCGCGATCCGGATCGTCGCCAACGACGAGAATCTGGCCCAGGACAGCTTCATCGCCGTCACCCCACCGCGGGTGCCGCACGTGGAGACGCTGCAGACGATGGTCGGCAGCAAGGCACCGGTACAAATCGACTGGACCAACGGTCTGGCCTTCCCGTGCCAGCGTCCGTTCGGCCACAAGTACGGCGTCGCCGAGATCCCGAAGTGGCGGATCGCACCGGGCGCCGACCTGGCCGCGGCCGTCGGTGCGTGGTCCGATGCGTTCGGCGGCGGACCGCTGGGATGGATCGAGGTGGCCCTGGACAAGACGACGGTGCCGTCGTACCTGGAAGGCGACATCGGTCGCGACTGGGGTTCGCTGGTGCGGTACGAGCCGTTCGGTGAGCCCGCCACGGTGGCCAAACTGGATCTGGGAACCGCAACCCGCTCCGGTCTGTGGAGTCCGGCACCGATCCGCTATTGAGACCTGGCACGAGCCGACCCTGAGAAACACCCGGACCTTGCCCTGCTCACGGGGCAGGTTCGGGTTCTCAGGTCGGTGCAATACCATCGTCTCTCGTGCCTGTGTCCTCTCACCTCCCCAGTGCGGGGACAGTCCGCCTGGTCGCGATCGTGGCCGGTCTCGTGGGGATCGTGTTCTGCGCGATTTCTCCCCTGCTGCCCGTCAAACAGTCGACCGCGACCATCGAGTGGCCCACCGGCCAGCAGCTTTCTTCCGAGACCGCATCGGTCACCGCTCCGCTGATCGCGCAGACCCCGCAAGCCTTCGACGCGACCATCCCCTGTTCGTTGATCGGGACGCTGCCAGAAGGTGGCGGACTGGTCCTGGCGACCATGCCGCCGGGGGCTGAGCGCTACAACCAGAACGCACTCGTGGTCAACGCATCGGCGAACTCCGTCTCTGTGGTGTTCCGCAACGAACTGGCGACATCCGCGGCCCGCGGCGCCATCGACACCCCGCAGTGCCGCGAGCTACACGTCTGGTCGACGCCGACCGGTGCCGGTGCCGAGTTCGTCGGGCTCGGTCCCGCAGGCCTCCTCGGGATCGACTCGCGTCCGCAGTTCGACGGCGTGTTCACCGACCTGTCCACCGGCGACGTGGAAGCAGCTGCTGCACAAGGCCTTTCGGCGACCACCACCGTCGACAACCGCTTCGACAGCTCCCCGACCGCGATCAAGACCATCGTCCTGGTCCTCGGGCTGATCGCCATCGTGATCTCACTGGTGTGCCTGGCCCTGCTGGACCGGATCGACGGCTACCACCGCCGCATCGGGAAACGTTCGTGGAAGCGGCTGTTGCGCCCGCGGGCCAGCGACCTCGCCGTCACCGCTGTGCTGCTGATCTGGCATTTCCTCGGCGCCGGATCGCCTGACGACGGCTACATCCTGAACATGGGCCGGGCCTCGGAGTCAGCCGGCTACCTGGCCAACTATTACCGCTACTACGGGATCGCCGAGGCCCCGTTCGACTGGTACTACTCGTTCCTCGCGGCCTGGTCGGAGGTGTCGGCGTCCGGTCTGTGGATGCGCATCCCCTCGCTGCTGGCCGGTCTGGCGTCCTGGTTCATCCTCTCGCGGGTGCTCCTGCCGCGACTGGGCGCCGGGGTGCGCCGCAGTACCTGGGCCGTCTGGGCGGCAGCCACGGTGTTCACCGCGTTCTGGCTCCCGTTCGCCAGCGGCCTGCGCAGCGAGTCGATCATCATCCTCGGTTCGCTGCTCACCTGGTGGGCCGTCGAGCAGGCCATCGCCACCCGGCGCCTGCTCCCCGCCGCACTGGCGGCGATGGTGGCAGGCCTCACGCTGGCACTGGCCCCGCAGGGTGTCATCGCGATCGCCGTCCTGATCGTCGGCGCCCGCCCGATGCTGCGAATCGTGATCGAGCGCAGTCGCGAATCGGCCACCACCACCCGTGGTCGCTGGGTGAACCTGGCCGCCCTTGCCGCGCCGTCGATCGCCGCTGCCTCCCTGGTGGTGTTGGTGGTGTTCCGCGATCAGACGCTGGCAACGGTCTTCGACGCGGTCCGCACCCGCTACATCGTGGGCCCCACGATCTCGTGGTGGCAGGAATACCTGCGCTATTACTTCATCACCGTCACCACGCCCGACGGCGGGCTGACCCGACGGGTGCCGCTACTCCTGTTGCTGGCATCGGTATTCGTGACACTGGCGGTCATGTTGCGCCGCAGCAAGATTCGGGCCATCGATCCGGGTCCGGTGTGGCGGGTCCTAGGCGCCACCCTCGTCACGCTGTTGCTGCTGATGTTCACCCCGACGAAGTGGACGATCCATTTCGGCATCTTCGCCGGATTCGGAGCGGCACTGGCAGCCACGGCCACCGTCGCCGTCGCCCAGTCCGCGGCCCGATCGACACGGAACCTCTCCGTGTTCGTCGCCGGACTCATGTTCGCCATGGCCGCGGCGATGGCAGGCGAGAACTCCTGGCCGTTCGCCTACAACTTCGGAATCTCCTGGTTCGACAAAGCACCCGTCCTGGCCGGACGTGAGGTCTCGACGATCTTCCTGATCCTCGCCGTCGTCGCCGCTGCGGTCGCCGTCTGGCAGCACCTGCGCCACGACTTCGTGCAGAACAAGGGCCTGGTCCACACCGGCGACGAGGCCCAGAAGAAGGCCGACCGTCGCCGACTCACCCTGGCCTCCTCCCCCATCGCGCTGATCGCCGGGTTCATGGTCATCTGCATGCTTGCGGTGTTCGCGAAGGCCGCACTCTCCCGGTACCCCGCGTACACGGTCCTCGACGCCAACCTCGAGACCCTCAAAGGCAACAGCTGCGCGATGGCCGACGCGGTTCTGGTCGAGCAGGACCCCAACAAGGGCATGCTGACGCCCGCCAACGGGGTCTCGGTCTCCGATGCCCTCGCCGGCGAGAATCCGGTCGGGTTCACACCCGACGGCGTGGCGGAGAGCCTCACACCCGAGGCCGGGTCGGCCCGCCCCGGACAGATGAACGTCTCGGCCAGCTTCAACAAACCCTTCGTCGTCTCCGGATCGGGCGCGGGCATCGCAGGCGGATACGGCCCCGAGACGGTCAACGGTTCGACGGTGGCCCTGCCGTTCGGACTCGACCCGGCCACCACGCCGGTGCTCGGAAGCTACGGATACGACTCGGGCGAGGCCACACTGATGACCGACTGGTATCAACTGCCGGCCCGCGACGCCTCTCCGATCCTCGCTTTCAGCGCCGCCGGACCGGTCCTCACGCTCAACGAAGAGGGCGTCATGACATTCGGGCAGCAACTGCAGATCCAGTTCGGCATCGAAGAGGCCGACGGTACGTTCGTCGATGTCGGAGCGCAGATCCGTCCCATCGACCCGGGTCCGGACAAGCCGAACCGGCCGTGGCGCAACCTGGTGATCCCGATGGATCAGGTACCCACCGAGGCGACCGGCATGCGGATCATCGCCAAGGACAACAACGTCAACAACAAGCAGTGGCTGGCGATCACCCCACCGCGGGCACCGCAGCTGCGGACGTTGCAGGAGGTTGTCGGATCCAAGGCGCCGACGCTGATCGACTTCTCGGTGGCGAGCCAGTTCCCGTGTCAGCGCCCGTTTGCCATCACCGACGGGGTCGCCCAGATCCCGCAGTGGCGGATCCTGCCGGACCGCACCACGGCCGCGTCGCAGTCGAAGACCTGGCAGGCGGCCGAAGACGGCGGCGCGCTCGGTGTGAGTGAAGCCGTCACCCGCGCCGACACGGTTGCGACCTACCTCGACGACGACTGGTACCGCTCGTGGGGATCTCTCGAGGTCCTGATCCCGCTGGTGCCCGACGCCCCGGAGGCGAACATCATCACCGGTACCGAAACAAAATGGGGCTGGTCGCGGACCGGTCCGCTGAGAGTGGTGCCGCAAGAAAATGAGTGAAAAGGCGAGCATCATCAGTAAAAACGGGTCAGTGGGCAGATTTGCCGGCCCTGGTTACCGGAACGTCAAGATTGTTGCCGTGGTGGCGGGCCTGATCGGCTTCCTCCTGGCCTGCCTCAGCCCGCTGATGCCGGTGAATCAGACCACCGCGCAACTCAACTGGCCACAGGACAACCAGGTCACCAATGTCTCGGCACCGCTGGTCTCTTTTGTGCCGGTCGACATGCGGGTGTCCGTACCCTGTTCCACCGCTGCCGATCTGCCCGCCGATGGCGGCGTACTGCTCTCGACGTTGCCTGCTGGCGGACAGGACGCCACGTCGCGAGGCCTGTTCATCCGCGCCACGTCCGAGCGCATCACCGTCACCGACCGTGACGTGGTGCTGCTGACAGTGGATCGCGCTGCGGCCCAGTCGAATCCGGATTGTCGGATCACCTTCAACGCCGACGGGCAGCGCGCCTACGGCGAGATCGTGAACGGCGGCACGGAGGGTCTGCTCTCGTTCGATGTGCCGGATCCGAACCTGCGCCCGCAGATCGTCGGCGTCTTCACCGGACTGCCGCAAAGCGTTTCGCCGCAGGGCCTCGAGTTCTCGGCCACCATCGACACCAGGTTCGTCACCACCCCGACAAACCTGAAGTTCGCGGCGATGATCATCGGCATCGTGATGACCGTCCTGTCCTTGATCGCGCTGGCACTGCTCGATGCGCGTGACGGTCGCGGACATCACCGATTCCTACCCAGGCGTTGGTGGACGATCCGCGTCTCGGACGTGGTGGTGTTCGCCACGTTGGCGCTGTGGTGGCTGATGGGGGCCAACACCTCTGACGACGGCTACAACTTCACGGTCGGACGCATCGCGAGCGAAGCCGGATACGTCGACAACTACTACCGCTATTTCGGTGTGCCGCAAGATCCGTTCGGTTGGCACTACCAGGTGATCTCGGCCATGACCCACGTGAGTTTGTCGACACCGTGGATGCGTCTGCCTTCCTTCTTGCTCGGGCTTCTGGGCTGGTGGTTGATCTCCCGTGAGGTGATCCCACGACTGGGCCGCACGGTCCGGCATTCGACCCCGGCCCTGTGGTCGGCGTTGTTTGTGTTCCTGGCCATCTGGTTGCCGTACAACAACGGGCTACGCCCCGAACCCGCACTGGCGGTCGGCGCCCTGCTGACCTGGTGTTCGGTGGACCGCTCCATCGCGACCGGACGGTTGCTTCCGCTGGCGGTCGCGACGATCATCGCGTCGTTCACCCTGGCGCTGGCGCCCGGTGGTCTCATGGCCGTGGCGCTGCTGCTCGCCGGCATCCGCCCGCTGTTGCGCCGGATCATGGCCCGCCGTGGCCGTGACGGCCTACTGCCACTGTTGGTACCGATCCTGGCGGCCGGAACCGCGGTGTTGTACAACATCTTTGCCGATCAGACCCTCGCGACGATTCTGACGTCGTCGGAAGTCGCCACCGAGGTCGGACCGACTCTCGAATGGTGGCAGGAACCGGTCCGGTACTACTACCTGATGCTGCCGACCGCCGACGGCACACTGTCGAGGCGGTTCGGCATCCTGATGGCCTTCCTGTGCCTGATGGTCGTGCTGCTGATGCTGCTGCGTCGCCGGACACCGATGGGTATCCCGAAGGGACCCACCTGGCGTCTGGTTGCCGGTGTCTTCGGCTTCATCTTCTTCCTCGCCTTCACCCCGACCAAGTGGACCCATCACCTCGGTGTCTATGCGGGTATCGGCGCCGCGCTCGCCGCGGCCGCCGGCGCGATGATGGCCCCGGCGATCTTGCGGCGCAGGCGAAATCGAACCTTCTTCGCCGCTGCCGTGCTCTATGTGACGGCACTGTCCTTTGCCGGCACCAACGGTTGGTGGTTCGTGGGCAGCTACGGCATCCCATGGTGGGATCGGCCGCCGGCCATCGCCGGGATCCGGGTCGCGTGGATCATCCTCGCGGTCGCTGTCGTCACCACCCTGGTCGGCCTGTACCAGCACTTCCGCGATGACTACGTCGACGCCGAACAGCGCACCGAGGGCTCGAAGTTCTGGCACCGATTCGCGTTCTCCCCCATGCCGGTCATCTCCGGACTGGTGGTCCTGTTCATGCTGCTGTCGTTCGCCAAGGCAGCATATGAACAACGTGACAGCTACTCGTGGCTCAACTCGAATGTGGCTGCACTGCAAGGTGACATCTGCGCGATGGCCGACGACGTCCTGGTGGAGCCGAATCCGAATACCGGGCTGCTGCAGCCGGCATCTGTTGCCGGTCAGGTCGATCTGACCCCGGGTGAAGCACTCGCCGGAACCGACATGACCGGCTTCACCCCGAACGGGGTACCCGGTGACCTGTCCGTGGACGCCACCGAGTCGACGGAGGCGGCCGCCCTGAACACCGCACAGACCGGGGCAGGCGCCGACGAAACGGACGACGCCGACGAAGCCGGAACCGGCGGTGGCCAAGGCGCTCTCGGCGTGAACGGCTCCACGGTCCGACTGCCGTTCGGCCTCGATCCGGCGACCACCCCGGTCCTGGGCAGCTACGGCTCCTCCGGTGGATCCCTCACCTCGGCCTGGTACCAGATGCCCGCGCCGAATGCGGACTCACCGCTGCTCACGCTGTCGGCGTCCGGGCGCATCGAGGCCGTCGACGGTGACGGCATCGTCCAGTCCGGCCAGAAATTGGTTGTGGAGTTCGGGCGGCCCGGACCCGGCAATACCGTTGTGGCGCTCGGCCAGATGGGTCCGATCGACACCGGCGAGCAGCCGATCTGGCGGAACCTGCGGTTCCCGCTCAGCGATGCCCCCGCCGGGGCTTCTGTGGTGCGCGTGATCGCTGCGGACACCTCTGCTGCCCCTGATCAGTGGCTGGCGCTCACGCCTCCTCGCATCACGCAGATGGAGACCCTCGACAAGCTCGTCGGCCACGACGATCCGGTGCTGATCGACTGGCTACCTGCTCTGGCATTCCCATGCCAGCAGCCGATGGCGGTGAAGTACGGCGTGATCGAGGTGCCGAAGTGGCGCATCCTGCCGGACGCCGAGGCAACTCGCCAGAGCACCCAGACATGGATGTCCGGCGACGCAGGCGGACCACTCGGCATCACTCAGGCGATGTTGCGGCCCACCATCATTCCGTCGTACATGCGGAACAACTGGGGCCGGGATTGGGGTTCGCTGCAGAAGTTCACCCCCATCGTCGAGGCCAAGCCCGCCCAACTCGAGATCGGATCGACCACGCATTCGGGGCTGTATGACCCCGCCCCGATGCGCGGCGCCCGCTACTGAGCCAATGATGTGGCCTTATGGCGTTGCCCACCTGGGCTTTTGATCGCCATAAGGCCACATCATCGGGGTCAGGAGGTCAGGTCGAGGGCCCCGCGGACAATGCTGTCCGTGTCGATACCGTGATAGCTGTACACGTCGTCAAGGGTGCCGACCTGGCCGAATCGGCTGACGCCGAGCGAGATTCCGCGGACCTGATTGATGGTCTGCAGAAACGCCAGGGTGTGCGGGTGCCCGTCGAGGACTGACACCATCGGCGCGGCCCGCTCGGCCGGGAAGACCTGATCGAGAATCCAGGTCGACGCGTCTCCGTGTCCACGGCGGGCCTGTAGGGCTTCGAAGAGCAGTCCGGGGCTGGTCACACACACCACCTCGGCGGCGATCCCCTGGTCGGCGAGTCGATCTGCCGCCGTGAGGGTTTCGGTGATCATCGCGCCCATTGCCACCAGCGTCACCTGAGGATCAGGGACATGGCGTGCCGTGTAGGCGCCTGCCACCACTTGCCGGCGGCGACGTTCCCGGGCCGCCGGATCGGTCGGGACCGCTGCCAGGCGCTGATCGACGGGGCGGGTCGACAGCCGCAGGTACGACGAGCTTCCGTCGATCCGGCCCAGGCGGCCGATGCAGGACAACAGGATCCACTCGACGTCGATCGCGAACGCCGGCTCGTAGCTGACACACCCCGGCTGCTCCAGTCCGATCGATGGCGTCTTGATCGACTGGTGGGCACCGCCTTCGGCCGCGAGGGTGACACCGGAGGGCGTGCCCACCAGGATCGACTGTCCGCCGGCGTAGATTCCGTACGACCAGGGTTCGAGTGCCCGTTCCACAAAGGGGTCGTACATCACGCCGATCGGGAAAAGTGGTTCGCCCCAACGACTCCAGGTGGCACCGAGCTCACCCATCAGGCCGACAAGATTGGTCTCGGCGATACCGAGTTCCATGTGCTGCCCGGTCGGGCGTTCCCGCCAGTGCATGATCGTCTCGGAGTCGTCGTCGAACCAGTTCCGACGTTCCCCCGGAGACCACACCCCCACCTTGTTGAGCCATCCGGCGAGGTTGGTGGTGGAGCTGACATCGGGGCTCACGGTCACCACACGCTGTGCGGCATCCGGGGATTCACGACTGAGATCGAGAAGTGTACGACCGAGTGCCGCCTGGGTGGTGGAGGTTCCCGACGGGGTGCGCCCGAAGTCGGCGGGAACCTGCGGCGGCAGATTCGGGGTGGTGTTGTCGCGGTGCAGCGCGGCGGCGGTTTCGCGGCAGAGCCGGCCGGCGGCGGAATTGTCGTCGAACCGGGCCCACGGCTTGGCCGGGTCCATTCCCAGACCGGTGGCGAGCTCGTCGTATTGCGGAACGGTCAGCAGCGACGAGTGGTTCTGCGGATGCCCTTCGGTCGGCAGCGCGTGACCCTTGATCGTGTAGGCGATGATGATCGTCGGCCTGGTGTCGTCGATCTCGCTGTACGCCTTGCGCAATGCGTCGAGATCGTGCCCGCCGAGGTTGCGGATCGCCCGGGTGAGAGTGTCGTCGTCGAGGCCGGCGATCAGGTCGGCCACCGCCTGGGCCTCCGGCCCGTCACCGGGCAGGCGGGTGCGCAGGTCGTCTGCCTGGCAGCGCAGCAGCCGCTGGTATTCGGGGTTGGGCATCTGCAGGATCCGTGTTCGCAGCGCCTGCCCGCCCGGGCGCGAGAACAGTTCCTCGAGCAGGGCACCGAACTTGACGGTGATCACCTGCCAGCCGGCTGCGTCGAACATCTTCTCCAGGCGGTCTGCGGCGATGTTCGGGACAACCCGGTCCAGGGACTGACGATTGAGGTCGACGATCCAGACGACTTCACCGAGTTCGGCGACCGACGGATCGAGGATCGCCTCCCACACGGCGCCTTCGTCGAGTTCGGCGTCCCCCACCAGCGAGTACTGCCTGCCCTTGCCCGCACCGCCGAAGGTGGTCTCGACATAGCGCCGGGCCATTGCGCCCCAGATGGGTGCGGTCGCGCCGATGCCGACGGATCCGGTCGAATAGTCCACCGGATCAGGATCTTTTGTGCGACTCGGGTAGCTCTGCAGGCCGCCGAATTCCCGGAGCCGGGTCAGATAGGACTCGCCGAGTTCACCCAGGAGGTAGTTGATGGCGTGCAGGACCGGCGAGGCGTGGGGTTTGACGGAGACCCGGTCTCCGGGACGCAGCTGGTCGAACCAGAGTGTGGTCATGATCGACACCATCGACGCGCATGAGGCCTGGTGGCCACCGACCTTGAGTCCCGACGTGTTCGGCCTGACCCGGTTGGCGTGGTGAATCATCGACGTCGCAAGCCAGAGCACCCGCTGCTCGACGTCCGCCAGCGATCCGAGGTCCCGCTCGTCCATCAGTTGCTCCTACTCATAGATGTTGTTCGACTGCATCACGCACAGACTTTCTGCGCAACCAATCGCCGTGAGAGTATGCATTTTGCACACCACGACGGATTCGATGGTTCTCAGCGGAGGCACAATGAGCAACGGTCACCAGGCCGACCCGATCGACGCGAAGGTGCTCCGTGCCCTCGCCGCCGAGCCGCGGGCAACCGTCTTGTCGTTGGCCGAGCACACGGGGTTGTCGCGCAACACGGTGCAATCCCGGCTGGCGAAGCTGGAATCGAGCGGTGCGCTGCGGTCTGTTGAACGACGCATCGATCCGGCGGCACTGGGCTATCCGATGACCGCGTTCATCCTCACCAGCGTGGTGCAGCGCGAATTGACCGCGGTCGCCGAGGCGTTGGACGCCATACCCGAGGTCGTCGAGGTCCACGGACTCAGCGGCGCGACAGATCTGTTGGTCCAGGTGGTCGCGCGGGACGCCGACGACCTCTATCGAATCGCCGGCCAGGTGCTCGACATCGACGGTGTCGAGCGAACGATGACGTCGCTGGTGATGCGCAGACTCGTGGACTACCGACTCGACCCGCTCCTACGGCGTTTCGAAGGTTCCGACGGCTGACGGACGTGCCGCTTCGTGCTCGGCCGTCAGCGGCAGCAATCGGGATCAAGCACACCACGCAGGGCGTTCAACGCATCCGGGTGCGCGGCGTAGAAGACGTTCATGCCCCGCCGCGACGACTGCACCATGCCCGCCTTCTTGAGCTGACCAAGGTGATGACTGACCGTCGCCTCCGACAATCCGAGCAGGGCGGCCAGGTTCGACGTGCACGCCTCACCGCTGTCGGCAGTCAGCAGGATCGACATCAACTTGATCCGGACGGGGTCGGCCAGCGCCTTGAGTCGAAGCGCGATCTCCAGTGCGTCGTCATCGCTCACCGGGGCCGCGGACACCGGCGCACAGCAGATCGGCGAGGTGGTGTCGATAACTGGCAGCGCCTTGGGCATGGTTTCCACAGTAGCTTCGATTCGTGACATATGTCTAAAAGGTGACGGTCAGGAAACCGGACACCACGCCGATCCGTAGTATCACCACCGAAATCGCATTCATTCGGAGCTGACGTACCCCGGATGCAGCATCCGGCGTCCCACAGCGCGAGGTATCACCGTGACATCAGATACGACCATGCCCATCGACGGGCGCCCACGCCGGATCGCCGTCGGCCTGACCGTGCGCGATCTCGCGCAGGCGGCTGTTTTTGCGGCCCTCATCGCGGCGTTGGGCCTACCCGGCACGATCACGCTGGGCAGCAGCGGCGTGCCGATCACGCTGCAGACACTCGGGGTCATGCTTGCCGGCGCCATCCTGGGTTGGCGCAAGGGTGCGCTCGCGGTCCTCATCTTCAGCGCACTCGCCATCTGCGGACTGCCCATCCTGGCCGGCGGCCGCACCGGTCTCGTCTCGCTGACCTCCCCGACGGCCGGATTCTTCATCGGCTGGCTGCCCGCGGTCATCGTCATCGGCCTCTTGACCGCCGCGATGATGCCCAAGTACCGGGTAATCCCGGGATTCGTCATCAACGTCATCGGCGGACTCGGCGTCATCTACCTCTTCGGCACCATCGGACTGATGATCCGCGCCGACATGACGTGGTGGGCCGCACTGAGCACCAATGGCATCTACGTGATCGGCGACCTCGCCAAGGCCGCCGCCACCGCGCTCGTCGCCCGGCAGGTTCATCGCGGATATCCGGGGCTGATCACCCCGCTGCGTCTGATGCGACGGTGATGACGGGGATAACCTTCCGAGGCGTCAGTCACGCCTACGCAGATCGAGCAGTACTTCGCGACGTCGACCTGGAGTTGACGCAGCGGCGGATCGGGATCGTCGGGTCCAACGGCAGCGGGAAATCAACGCTCGCCCGGATGATCAACGGACTGGTCATCCCCGACAGCGGCACCGTCGAGGTCAACGGTCTCGACACCCGACGCAAAACCCGCGCGATCCGCAAAGAGGTCGGGTTCGTCTTCACCGATCCGGATCGCCAGATCATCATGCCGACCGTCGGCGAAGACGTGGCGCTGTCGTTGTCGCGGGGGAAGCTCTCGAAGGCACAGGTCGCCGAACGGGTCGGCGAGGTGCTCGCCCGATTCGGGCTGGCCGGGCACGCCGACCATCCCGCACAGAAGCTCTCCGGTGGCCAGAAGCAGTTGTTGGCGTTGGCGTCGATACTGGTCACCGAACCGACGATCATCGTGGCCGACGAACCCACCACGCTGCTCGACCTCCGCAACAGCGCGATGATCCGCGGCGTCTTCGCCGATTTGGAGCAGCAGCTGATCGTGGTGAGCCACGACCTCGAGTTGCTGTCAGATTTCGACCGGGTGATCGCAATCGACGACGGCCGCGTTGTCGCCGACGGCGCGCCCGGAGAAGTGATCCCGCACTATCGAACGCTGATGGCGTGAGCAACGCACTCGGCGTCTACCAACCCGGGAACTCGCCCATCCATCGCCTGCCCGCGGGATTCAAACTCCTTGCCCTGGGTGTTGTGGTGATCACGATGACCGCCCTGATCGACACCCCGGAGCGATTGCCGTTCGGGATCGTCCTCGTGGCCGCGGTGTTCGTGGTCGCCCGGTTGCGGATGCGGGTCGTACTGGCCTCGCTGCGGCCGTTGTTCTGGGTTGTGTTGATGATCTTCGCTTTTCAGCTCATCTTTGCCACCTGGGAGCGAGCACTCGTGGTCTGCGGAGTGATGATCCTGTCGGTGGCCCTGGCCGTCGCGGTCTCACTGACCACCCGCACCATGGACATGCTGGCCGCGTTGACGCGCATGTTCATGCCGTTGCGGCGATTCGGATTCCGGCCCGATCGGATGGCTCTGGTTCTGGCCCTTGCGATTCGGTCGATTCCGCTCATGGTCGAACTCGTCACCCATGTCGACGAGGCCCGTCGCGCGAGAGGTTTGAAGTTCATGCCTCATCGGCTTGCCGTACCGGTGGTTCTGGGTGCACTGCACACCGCCGACCACTTCGCCGATGCGCTGTCGGCCCGCGGGCTCGATCAGTAACAGCGGTCTACCGCAACCACCTTTCCGCCCCTACCTCCGAAACTTCACGAAACTTCTGGAAGACAAGGGGTTCCGCACTGCCGGCACATGCTCGTGCCGAGGCCTTGACACGCTCCCTGATACCGCGGTCACCACCGGGCCAGGGCGTCCGCGGCTATCGCGTCGACCACGCCGAGGAACTGGTGCCCACCAGAGGGATGCTCGTGGACCCGGGCCGAGGGTAGCCGCGCCGCGTTCATCGCCAGATGAGTGAACGGCACCACCTCGTCATCGCGGCAGTGGTGCAGCGAAATCGATTGAGCGGGTTCAGGTCCGTCGAACGCATACTGCTCGACGTCCCATCCCGCCGGACTCCAGTCCGGCATCGCCAGCAGCGACGCCCGGGACGGGATCGGCCGCGCTTCCTCGGCCAGCACCCGGAGTAGCACCGACGCGCCGAAGGAATGCGCGATCAACAGATCCCCCGCACCAATCTCGGCAACCATGCGCCGCACCGGGGCCGCCCACGCCTCGAACGACATGTCGTCTTCGGGGATGTGCGGCATGTCCACAGCCGCACCGACCGCGGCGCCGAGACCGTCTGCCAGTTCACGGTCGTCGAAATAGCCGCCTGCACCGTGGATGAACCGAAGCCACATCGTCACAAACACTCCTCACGGGACCAGAACGGTCCGAGTTCTGCTGGAATCAGTGTTCGCCCAGGCTTTTTCGACTTCCGCAAGCGGCTGAGCACGGACGCTGATCTCGAGTTTTCCGGCGCTGATCACGTCGACGAGGGACGGGAGTTCTGCCATGTATCCGGCTGGGGAAACCGAACCCTGACCATTGCCGAGAATTCGAAGATTCGACGCCCGAAGGGTCGCCGACGGAAGCTCGATGGTCGCACCCGCGACAGCTCCGATCTGAATCCAGTCGAGTGCTTTGCTGCGGTCGTCGCGACCCATCATGAGCGGCGTCATCGCCTGCTGCGCAGGCGCACCCCAGAGGTAGTCGAGGACGATGTCGACATCCTCACCGGCGGCAGCGATCTCGGCACCGAACTCGGCCCCATCCGCAGCGAGCGGAACGAGTACGTCGGCACCGAGGCTCTTGAGCTCCTCGAGGCGAGACCGGTTGCGCGCTACTGCAATCACTTGTGCAGCACCGAGCAATTTGGCCACCTGCACTGCCATCGAACCGGCATTGCCGGTTGCCCCGAAGACCATCACCGTGCTGCCCGGCTGCATCGATACCCGACTGCGCAGTGCCACCCAGGACGACATCGCCGGATTCATTCCGGCCGCAACCTGCAGGATGTCAGCGTCGGACGGCAGCCGGATCGTGCGGCTCATATCGATCACAGCCTTCTCTGCCATCGGCCCCGGCATCTTGCCATCGGCCAAAAAGAAGACGGTGCCGCCGCTCGGGAGCCTGCCGACGCCGTCGACACCCGGGATCATCGGCAATTCTCCGGTGCTGGTGTAGTGCTTTCCGGAAGCACCCGACCGTACTCGCGGATGTAGTCCCACAGCGAGGACGTCAACAAGCTGATGATCCGGCCCATGAACCGCCGGAACCTCGAACTCCCGAAAATGCGGAGGCTCATCAAACGACGTGACGAGAGCCGCATGCATGGTTGTCATGGACCGCACCTCGATTCGCGTATCGATGTGTCCCACAGCGTACGCGGCTCACGTCGCGAGGCACCCGATATGGGCATCTGCACCAATGCCGTCACACTATGAAGTTGTCAAAGGTCATGCAGTACACAGGGTTCAGCCTGTGTTGCTCGGTCTTGCGGTTTGGTGTCTCGTCGTCTTATGCGGCGGTGAGGTCGGTGGTCAGGGTGCGGCGGGCGTGGGATCGTAGTTCGGTGGCGCTGCCGGGTGCGATGAACCAGGGATGTCCGTCGCGACCCAGGAACACTGTCCAGCCGTGGTGGTGGATGTAGCGGTGGTGTCGGCGGCAGAGTAGGACCATGTTGGTCAGGCTGGTGGTGCCGCCGTTGCGCCAGAAGTCGATGTGGTGGGCGTCGGTGTAGACCGCGGGGCAGCCACATCCGGGGAAGGCACACCCCTGGTCGCGGGCGATCAACGCTTTGCGGATCGCGGGGGTGACGGTGCGTTGGTCGCGGCCGACATCGAGCGGTACCGATTCACTGTCGAGCAGGATCTTGGTGATCACTTAAATCGCAGGCCACCATCTGGGCGGTGGGTGCTGAGGCGGGGCCGGTCCATTCGAATTTGGGTGCCATGGCCGGCGGTGTGGGGCCTGGGATGCCGCGCAGCTGCAAATGTTGTAGATATTCAGGTGAGACTGTCACCGTCACATGTGGTTTCGCCCCGCCGCGGGTGGGTCGGTCTTCCTGATCGAAATACGAATCCAGCAATCGTTCCAGCGCATCAGCCCGGATTTGGCCTATGCTCCGCGGCTCCGGTGAGCCGTCGGGTTCGGGTGCCGGTGTGCACAGTGGATCCAGTGCCACCGCCAGCTTTTCGCCGAGCAGACTATCCAAGTCGAGGGTGCCGTGGGTGCGGCCGTCATCACCGGTCCCGAACGACAACTCGTTCAGGTCATGGTTCTCGGCGTCCGGGATCTCCTTGTCAGGCGGCGATAACACCAACGCCATATGCCGTGCCCGGACCGACACCGCCGCCGGCGTCCCCATCAACGCTTCGGTCAGTAGTCCGCGCTCACAGTCAGACCGGTCAGTAGCCGGGAGTTCTGGATTGCGACGCTCAATATGATGGAGACCCTTCACAATTGCATCCGCATGCTCACCAGATAGCTTCCCGTCGATTCCATAATCGGCAATCGACGGAATGTCGCTGAGCGCCTTACCCACTCGCACATACCGGTGCGCAACCGTCGGCGCGACACCTGCGTCCCGCAGTAGCTTGGCTGTGGATCCCACGCCTTTCTTCTGTGCGATCCGACGGTTATCGACCTCGCCGACCAAACGGAAAAGTATCTGCTCCACAACATGATTGAGTCGAACAACCGCCACCGTTCGTGAAGATACCTGCGCATCATCACCGGCGACCAATGCCGCATCCCCTGCCAGATCTGACATTCTGGCGAACATCTCCCCGAAGTCCATAGCCCAATATTACCGGCCGAATCCCATTCGCACAAGTGTTCTATACGAGCAATTCTATTGCTACACAACTCTTTTCACCACATGGCAGGTCCAGACCGCCATCATACCGGGGAGGTCCGACACGAAAGTGAATCCACGCTCCCGACTAACCCACTACCGGTCTCGCCCACACCTCACACGACATACCCGTGTCGGGAATGTGCGACATGCCGACCCGAGATCCTCGGCCAACCGGCGATCGTCGTCATCCCCGCCTGCGCAGTGAATGAAACGAGGTCGGATCACCTCAGGTTGGGCTCACGTGGCGCGACAGACAGCGATTGTGCCGCCGAAGACGCATCGACAGGTCAGCTCAGACCGGTAACCGATGCAAATCTGGTAACCTCGTACACCATACGATGTTATTTTGGTCGCTCAACCGAAAGGCCCACCGTGAAAATCACCGGTACTGCACTGTCCCTCAACGTCGACGACGTCAAGGCCTCCGCGTCGTTTGCGCAGGATCACTTCGGGTTCACAGAGGCGATGTCCGCCGACGGTTTCATCTCGCTGGCTCACCCGGACGCAGGGTTCAACATCGTCTTCCTGAAAACAGGCCTGGAAACGTTCAAGCCGGCGTCGATCGCCGGAGCGGCAGGTCAGGGCATGTTGGTGGCGTTCGAGGTCGAAGACATCGACACCGAATATGCCCGGATCGAAGCCGCGGGCGCCCAGGTCGTCACCGCACCGGAAACCGAACCATGGGGCGAGCGATACTGCCAGTTCACCGATCCCAACGGGATCATCTGGCAGCTGGTGCAGTGGGTCCAATCGGGGGAACCCGTCGACTGAGACCAGCTGACAGCAACAAACCCGACAACACGACAGCGACCAGAAGCAGTGCCACGACATCTCCCCACAGATGCCCCATGTCGTGGCCGCTGCCGAAGGACTGCACCGCCATGATCGCGGCGTGGACGAAGCTCGAACAAACCGTGAACCAGATCAGGCTGATGTTGGCCTCCGGTCGCCGCGCCGCGTTCCAGAGGAAAACGCCCAACGTCGCATACAGGCCGACGATCATCATGAAGTAATCGGACTCGTGCGGAGCACCGTGATGCCACGCCCACCCCGATGGCCACACCTGCGCCAGCGGATAGAGCAGCAGCATCACCGTGCCGAAGACGACCAGCGCGATCCGAAGCAGTTTGTAACTGTAAGAGGATTCCATTGCGCACTCCACGACGTATGGCAAGGCGATCGTGGAATCACCGTACGTCGAGCAGCCCCATTGCAGGCGCGATCCGCAACGTCAGATCGGCATCAAGAAGTGCTTGCGCGGTGTCCGCAGAACCTGCTTGTCCTTGAGCTGCGCCAACGCCCGCCGGAGTTCGAGGCGGGTGTTGGCCGGCTCGATGACAGCGTCGATGTATCCACGTTCAGCCGCCAGATAGGGCGTGGCCATGGCGGTGTTGTAGAAGTCGATGAAGTCCTTGCGGATCTTCGCGGCGTCTTCCGGTGTGGCGTTCTCGGTCTGCTTGCGCGTCAGGACCGCAGCCGCCGACTCCGCACCCATCACCGCGATCTTGGCCGTTGGCCACGCGAAGTTGAGGTCGGCGCCGAGCTGCTTGCTGCCCATCACCGCGTACGCGCCGCCGTAGGCCTTGCGCAGGACCACGGTGATCTTCGGTACGTCGGCCTCGACATAGGAGTAGAGGAAACGACCCGACCGGCGGATCGTGCCCTTACGCTCCTCTTCCAACCCGGGCAGGATGCCGGGAGTATCCACCAGGAAGATCAGCGGAATGTTGTAGGCGTTGCAGATCCGCACGAACCGAGCGGCCTTCTCCGACGAATCGGTATCGAGCACACCGGACATCGCGTTGGGCTGGTTGGCGACAACACCCACCGACGTCCCGTCGATACGGGCGAAACCGGTGACGATGTTGGGCGCGAACAGGTCTGCGACCTCGTGGAACGCACCGTCGTCGAACACCCGCAGGATGACGTCGCGGATGTCGTAGCCGGCGTTGTCGCTGTCGGGCAGGAAGGTGTTCAGCGAGAGATCACTGTCGGTGACCTCGGGCTCCAAGCCCGGATTGATGATCGGCGCACGCTCGTAACAGGTCGACGGCATGTACTCGAGGTACTCACGGACCCAGTCGAAGGCACCCTTCTCGTCGTCGGCCAGGTGGTGGATGTTGCCCCACGCCGCCTGGTTGTACGAGCCACCGAGGTCTTCGGCCGAAACATCTTCGCCGGTCACCTGTTTGAGCACGTCGGGCCCGGTGACAAACATGTAGCTCTGGTCCTTGACGCCCACCAGGATGTCGGTGTTGGCCGGGCTGTACACGGCACCGCCCGCACACTTTCCGAGGATGACCGAGACCTGCGGGGCCATGCCGGACAGCAGATCGCTACGACGACCCATCTCTGCGTACCAGGCCAGTGAGGTGACCGCGTCCTGGATACGAGCACCCGCCGAGTCGTTGATACCGACCATCGGGCAACCGACCTTGGCCGCCCACTCCATGATCGCCGCGACCTTACGGCCGAACATCTCACCGACCGTCCCGCCGAACACGGTCTGATCGTGCGAAAACGCAGCCACCGGACGGCCGTTGACCATTCCATGACCGGTGACGACACCGTCGCCGTAGCCGCTCTCGGCAGCACCCGGCATCTTGGCCAGCTGACCGATTTCCACGAACGTGCCCGGATCGAACAGCATGTTCAACCGCTCACGCGGCGAACCGATGCCCTTCGCCGCCCGCTTGGCAACAGCCCGCTCGCCACCGGGTTCTTTTGCGGCCTCGAGCTTTTCGCGGAGTTCTTTGAGTTTGCCTGCGGTCGTGTCAGTCACTCGTGTCACTTTCCTGCGAGAGCTCGTCCAACCGGGTGGTCAGATCGGCACCGATTTTTCCAATATAAGGCTCGTCGATGATTGCCAGATGATCGCCGCCGACGTGGATGATCTCGAGATCGTCGACGACCTCACCCCATCGTCCGTCTTCATCGATGTGAGCCCACTGCGGCTCGAGTTCGATTGCACCCTCGTGCATCCGGTCGGCACGGTAGAGCACTACCTTGCCGTCGAATCGTGTCGGTTCCACGGTTGTCAGTGCCCGGTTGTCGAGGAAGCTGGTGCGCTGGTGCTCGATGATGCCACCGGGGATCTTGGCGTCGCTCATCGCCAGCATCTCCATGATGATGCGGAACTGGCCTTCGTCATCGGCCTCCACCAGGCGGTCCATCGGCAGCGGCGCATCGTCGAGACCGTATGTGCGCTTGGCGAAGTCGTAGTACCGCTGCAGCCGGGCCCGCTTGGCTTCCGGGGTGTCGAGGATCGGCTCAGACGGGCGGACCACGTCGATCAGACCCACAAACGCGACCTCGTCACCCTGCTCGACCAGCATCTGGGCGCACCCATAGGCCAACGCTCCACCCAGCGACCAACCCACCAGCGTGTACGGCCCTTCGGGCTGAACCTCTTTGAGCTTCGGGAAGTACTGCTTGACGCGCTCTTCGATACTGCCCTCGACGCGGTCGAAACCGATCACGGGCACATCGTCGGGCAGCTTCTTGAGCAGCTGTTCGTAGGCCGCGGTCGATCCACCCGCCGGGTGGAACACCAGAACCGGCTTACGGTCGGTCTTCTCAGGAGTACGCAGGTACCGGATGAACCCGTCGACCTGGCCTCCTTCGAGGTGCTCGCGCACGTAGTTCGACATCGTCTCGATGTTGTCGGCGTCGATGACGTCCTCGACGTCGAGCTCACCGCCTGCCCGTTCGGACAGACGCGCGGTCAACTTCTCGGCGGTCTCGTCGTCGAGCACCGGCAGCGGATTGAAGATTCCACCGGCCGACTTGCCCGTGACCACAGCCCACACACCAAATGTCAGGCGCTCGGCGGCATCTCGCGGCGGCACATCGGCGCCGGCAGCAGCAGCGACTTCGGCCTGACTCTTCAGGTTTGCCGGTGCGGCTGCTGCGGGTTGAGCAACAGCTGCGGCAGGCGCAGCCTCCGGCGAAACCACCACCGGAGCAACCTCGGGTTCAGGCTCGGGCTCGGGTTCTGGTTCGGTTGCGCTCTCCGACGTGTCGGAGTTGATGAGCTCGGCCAGCGCGGCAGTGTCGAGTTCGCCCTGACCTTCGGCCTGAGCGGCGAGTGCCTGCACTTCTTCACGATGTTCGACGGCGTAGGTGACGAACTTGACCACATCTTGCAGGTTGGCCTCACGCATCGCCTGCAGCTGCAGTTGCGGGATGTCGAACTCCCACTCGGCGCGGTTCTTGATCCGCATCGCCATCAGCGAATCGAGACCCAACTCGATCAGCGGAATCTCGCGCGGAAGATCCTCGGCCTCATAGCCCATCGACTCGGCCACGATGTGGGCCATCCGATCCTCAATGCTCTCACCGGAGTTCGGATCCCAGCGGGCGCCGATCTCATCGCTGACCTCGGGGTCGGTGACCACGGTGTTGTCGACGAAGCCAGAGTTCTTAGCGGCGTCGGCGGCATTCGACAGTGCAGGCACCGGCGGCGCGAGCGGCGCACCGGCGGTGACCACCGCGTCGAGCAGCAATCGGAACGACGTGCCTTCCGCGGCATGTACCTGCAGTCCGGCACCACCGGGATGCGGTGCGAGTGTGGTGGTCAGAGTCGTTGCTCCCACGGGCTCGCCGTAAGGCACCACCGCGGTGACCTGCACATCGGAAAGCACCTGCTCGGCAGCGGCTTTCACCAGTTGGGTCAGATCGGTTGCGGCCGTTGCCGAGACCTGCCAGACGTGCCTGCCATCGGGTAGCGCAACGTGCGAGCCGGGGATACGACCCTCACCGGAACCGCCGGAAATCGACGCGGTCAGCCAGTAGGGCTTGCGCTCGAAGCGGGTCCGCGGGATGGCGGCGAAGTCGCCCTGTCCGAACAGGGTTCCGACATCCACCGGATGCCCGTGCACGTAGAGCTTCATCAGCGCATTGATCACGCCGTAGCTCTCGTCTTCTTTGCGGCGCAGCGTTTCGATCAGTTCGGCATCGTGGATACCGGCACCGAAGGTCACTGCGGCAACGGAGATCAGGACAGCCGGGTTCGGTGCCAGCTCCACAAACGTGGTGTGGCCGTTCTCAACAGCTTTCGACACGGCCTGGGAGAACCAGACACTGTGCCGCAGCCCCTTGGTCCAGTATTCGACGGCGTGCACCGGGTCGCTGCCCGGGCGGTAGAACTCTTCGCGGTCCACCGAGCTGTAGAAGCCGATCTTCGGCGACATCGGCTCGATTCCGCTGAGCTCGTACGCGAGTTCGCCGAGCAGCGGGTCGGTCTGGGACGTGTGGCTCGCACCCTTGGTTGCCAGTTTGCGGCCGAGTTTTCCTTCGCTCTCGGCGCGCGCGACGATGGCATCCACCTGGGACTCCGGTCCACCGATCACGGTGTGGGTCGGCGCGGCATACACGCAGATCTCGAGATCCGGGTAGTCGGCGAGCACGCCGGTGATGTCATCGGCGCTGTACTCCACCAGTGCCATCAGCCGGATGTTGTCGCCGGTCAGCGTCGCCTCGGCCTCACCCATCAGGCGCGAACGCTGGCAGATGACGCGCACGGCATCACCCAGCGACAATCCGCCGGTGATGTAGGCGCCTGCCGCTTCGCCCATCGAATGTCCGACCACCACACCGGCATCGGCGCCGTGATGTCGGAGCAGCTCGGCCAGGCCGATCTGGATGGTGAAGATGCCGATCTGTGAGGTCTCGATCTCGTAGTTGACCGAATCGTCGAGGAACTGCTCGACGATCGAGTAACCGAGCTCGTCTTCGATCAGTTTGTCGACCTTGTCGACCGCCGCAGCGAAGATCGGGTTCTCGGTGTAGAGCTGCTTGGCCATTTTCCGATGCTGCGAGCCGAATCCGGACAGCAGCCAGACGGCAGACGCCGGATCCGGCGCGTCACAGGTGTATACGATCGGCGAATTCTTGTTGTCCGCGATCGCACGCATGCCCTTGAGTGCATCTTCGTGGCTGCGGGCCATCACCACCGAGCGCGTACGCCCGTGGTTGCGGTGGGCCAGCGCACGGCCGATGTCTGCGAGCGGCGTGGCCTTGGCCTCATCGGTCTCCAGCCAGTCGGCCAGATCGGCGGCGGCCTTGCGGCGGCGCGACGGCACGAATCCGGAAACGACAAGCGGGACAACCGAACCTTCGACCGCACACGGGGCGAATCCCTCGGTCGGATCGACCTCGGCCACTGCGGTCTCCGCGACCTTCGGGGCCGCAGCCAACTGACCGAGCGCAGCACGCTCGGCCTCGGTGAGGAACTCGTCGGGATCGTCGTCGGCGTCCAGGAAGTCCGCGACTGTGGCCTGCGCAGCCGCCGGTACGTCGACCTCGGTCGTCGCCGGTTCGGTGAGATCTTCTGGGGTCACCTCTCGCACGACGACGTGCGCGTTGGTACCGCCGAAGCCGAACCCGGAGACGCCGGCCACCGCGTGTCCCGAATACCGCGGCCAATCGGTGGCCTCCGGAATCACGTTCAGGTGCAGCGCATCGAATTGGATGTACGGGTTGGGGCCTGCATAGTTCAGCGACGGCGGCAGTTTGTTCTCGCCAAGTGCCAGGACAATCTTGATGAGACCGGCGGCACCGGCGGCAGCTTCGAGGTGACCGAAGTTGGTCTTCGCCGAACCGAGCAGCACTGGCTTGTCGGCCTCGCGACCCTTGCCGAGTACGCGACCGAGCGCGTCGGCCTCGATCGGATCACCGAGGATGGTTCCGGTGCCGTGGGCCTCGATGTAGTCGACATCACGCGGATTGATCGCGGCATCGGTGTAGGCGGTGCGCAGTACCGCGACCTGCGCCTCCGGATTCGGCGCCGGCAGACCGTTGGAGCGTCCATCGGAGTTCACTGCCGAACCGGCGACCACGGCTAGCACCTTGTCTCCGTCGCGCCGAGCATCGGAGAGCCGTTTGAGGACGACGAGCCCGCCGCCCTCCGCACGCACAACGCCGTCGGCGTCAGACGAAAAAGCCTTGATCCGACCATCTTTCGACTGCAATCCCACCGAATCGAAGCCGAGTGTCGCGGCCGGGGTGATGAGCATGTTCACGCCGCCGGCGAGCGCCACGTCCGACTCGCCGGAGCGCAGGCTCCGCACGGCCTGATGCACGGCCACCAGTGACGACGAACACGCGGTGTCGAGGGCGATCGACGGCCCGCGGAAATCGAAATAATACGAAACACGTCCGGCAACAACAGATGTAGACGTTCCGGTGAGTGCGTACGCGGCGGTCTCGCCCGCGCCTTCCGGATCGGAGACGGCAAGCATTTGGTAGTCGTTGGTGGAACTGCCGATGAAGACACCGACCTGACCACCCTTGAGGTCGCTGGCCGGGATGTGGGCGTGTTCGAGCGCCTCCCACGTCAGTTCCAACGCCAGGCGCTGCTGCGGATCGACCATCTCGACCTCACGCGGCGACATCTGGAAGAAGTCGGCGTCAAAGCCCTTGACGTCGTCGAGGTAGCCGCCATTGAGGTTCGCCTCCGCGAGGACCTTCGCAATGCGGGGTTCTGACTTGAACTCCGTCCAGCGATCCTCCGGCAGTCCACCGACACCGTCGCGCCCGTTGATCAACAGATCCCACGTCGACTCCGGTGTGTGCCCGGCCTTCGGAAAACGCGTTGCCACACCGACGATGGCGATGTCGTCGTCGGCGCCACGTACCCGCTGATAACGCTCGGCATCATCATCGTCATCGAGACCCTCATCAGGATCACCCTCGATGATGCGCTTCGCCAACGACGCAATGGTCGGATGCTGGTAGGCAACCGTGGCCGTCAGGATCACACCGGTCTTGTCCTCGATGTCACCCGACAATGCGACCGCATCCCGCGACGACAGACCGAACTCTTCCATCGGCCGGTCATCCGATACCTGATCAAGCGGCAGCCCGGTGGTGTCGGAGACCCAGCCGCGCAGCCACTCACGCAGCTCCGAGACCGTCATGTCCCCGGCCTTCTCGTCATCATGGAGCGCGACACCCGAATCGGTGTCCGACCCCACCGGCGACACGTCAATGTCACCGTCTGAATGCGAGCCGTCTCCCGGCCCGAAACCGGAGCCCGGCAATTCATCGTCCGAGTTCAAAGCACCGGGCTCGTTATTCAGTTCAGGCATCGGGGTTTCCAAACTATTGGTTCTCAATCGGCGCGTCGGGGAACGCGGTCTGCTGGTAGCCACCGCGCAGGCTCCCGTCGATGTACGCCGCCTTACATGCCCGTCGGGCGATCTTGCCACTGGAGGTTCGCGGGATCGAGCCGGCCGGGACCATCAACACATCGCGCGCCATCACGCCGTGTCGCTGTGCGATCGCGGCGCGGACGGTGTCCGCCACTTCCTGTGGATCGACCTTTTTACCGGGCCCACGCTCGCCAACGATGACCAACTGCTCAGATGCGTCATCGGCGTCGAACTTCAATCCGCTGGCGGAGTTCGCGAACACCACCTCCGGCAACTCGTTGGCCGGCACCGCGAAGGCCGCCACAAAACCGGGGCGCAGTGCCGGGCTGGCCTCCTGCGCCGAGAACTCGAGGTCCTGCGGGTAGTGGTTGCGGCCGTCGACGATCACCAGATCCTTGACACGACCGGTGATGTAGAGCTCGTTGTCGTACCAGACGCCGTAGTCACCGGTCTTCATCCACTTGGCACCCTCCGGGGCGCCGACACTGTGGCTTCCCTCCGGCAACGGGTTCACCAGGGTGTTGTTGAAGGTTTCTTCGGTCTCTTCCGGGCGACCCCAGTAACCGTGCCCGATGTTCATGCCGTGCAACCAGATCTCACCGACATGTCCGTCGGGACGCTCCGTGGCGGTCTCCGAATCGGCGATCACGGCCCACTGGCTCACCGAGACCTGCCCACACGACACCTGCGCCACCGCACCCGGTGCGTCCTGGTCGACAAGCTTGAACTGGCCGCGATTGAGTTCATCGCGATCGACATAGATGATCTTCGCCTCGTTGTCGCGCTTGGTCGACGAGACGAACAGGGTGGCCTCGGCCATGCCGTACGACGGCTTGATGGCCGTCTTCGGGAGTCCGTACGGGCCGAACGCGTCGTTGAACTTCTTCATCGAGCTGACCGTGACCGGCTCGCTGCCGTTGATCAGACCGATGACGTTGCTCAGGTCGATGTTCTCGCCGTCCTTCGGCACGCCGCGCACGGCGGCATGTTCGAAGGCGAAGTTGGGCGCCGCAGCAAAGGTGTCCGCGCGGTCGGCCATCGCCGCGAGCTCCTGGATCCAGCGACCCGGGCGGCGCACGAACGCCTGCGGACTCATGATCGTGATGTATTTGCCACCCAGCGCAGGCAGGATGACCGTCAGCAAGCCCATGTCATGGAACATCGGCAGCCAGGTCACACCACGCGAGTTGTGGTCGAACTCGATCGCATCGATCATCTGCAGCGCATTCGCCGCAACGGACTCGTAGGTGATGATCACGCCGGCCGGGACCCGGGTCGAACCCGAGGTGTACTGCAGATACGCGGTGTCGTGCAGCTTCGGCGTCGGACGCACCCAGGTCTCCCCGACCGAATCGGGAACGGCGTCGATGGCGATGACGCGGGGACGGTCCTTGGCGGGCAGCGGCTTGAAGAAGTCACGTACCGCTTCGGCAGACTTCGTCGAGGTCAAGATCGCGGACGGCTTGCAGTCGGCCAGCACCGCGGTCAGCCGATCGGTGTGCCCGGGCTCATCCGGAGAGAACAGCGGGACAGCGATGTTGCCTGCGTAGAGCGCGCCGAAGAAACCGATCACGTACTCGAGCGACTGCGGGGCAAGGATCGCCACCCGGTCACCGGGCTGGGTGACCTGCTGCAGCCTCGCTGCGATCGCGCGCAGGCGCTTGCCGAACTGTGCCCAGGTGAGATCGATGGCCTCGCCGTCGCGCTCACGGCTGTAGTCCATGAATCGATACGCCAGGGTGTCGGCCTGCTCGACGACATTGCGCTCCACGTAGTCGACCAGAGTCGCGTCTTCGGTGAAGAACAGATTGCCGTTCTCGTCCAAAAACTGGTCAAACTCGTTGTTCATTCGCACTCCTGATAGCGGCCGGGGCGCCGGCCCAAATCGGGTCACCGCTGTCGCACTCCGCCGTCGGCGTCATCTCGGCACGGTTGCCGATCTCTACCTTCGGATTCGTCTCCAACAGGGTTCCCTACTTTTCATGTCAAGCCAAATAGGACTCGAAGCCATGTCGACCCGAGCCAAACCCTTCACATCCTACCGGCGACGGTGCCCATCACATGAACACCACCCGCCGTCGGCACCCGTCTTCGCAGGATGGCCGAAAGACAACCTACGCCACTACGACGCGGGTCGCCCCTACTCTCCTTTGAGAAGCGGGATGATGGGCGCGAACGCGTCCATCTGAGTCGGGAAAACTCCGACGTACGACATCGTGGTGCGCCGGCGTACCTCACGGATCTGATCGGCGATCTGCTCGAACGAGCCGAATGCCAGGTACGGCGACTCCAGGATGTCCTCGACCGAGAGCTTCGCATCCATCTCGATGTTCGGCGGATATCCCTGGTCAAGGGCAGCAAGGGCCATCTCTGCGGTGGCTTCGCGATCGTCGGTGATGACAATCGTGGCGATCGTCCAGTTCAGCTCGATCTCGTTGAAACGCTCACCGGCCGCCTGCCGGATCCGGTCCACCCGCTCAACCGTTTTCTGCATCGTCATATCCGAGAGCCGCAGCTTGCCTTCGGCGGTGGTGCCGGTCGCCACAGAGATGATGTCGGCGTGCTTGGCGGCCAGCGCCAGCATCTTCGGACCACCACCACCGACCGCGATCGGAGGCCGCGGGCCCTGCCGTGGCCGAGGGCTGCCGACGAGCCCCTTGATGTTGTAGAACTCACCTGAGAAGTTGACCTCTTCGCCCCGCAACAGGCCGTCCAGGATGGTCAATGACTCATCCAGACGACGAATGCGGACACCCGGCGACTCGAACTCGATGCCGGCCTTGTCGAACTCCTCCTTCATCCACCCCGCCCCGATACCGAGCTCGAGGCGCCCCTTCGACAGCACGTCGATGGTGGTGGCCTCTTTGGCCAGCAGCGCGGGATGACGGTAGCCATTGGCCAGCACAGACGTCGCGAGTCGGATTCGGTCGGTGGCCTGGCTCAGTGCACCCAGGGCCGCAAGCGGACCGACCTGGTTGCCGAGGTGATCCGGCACCGCGAAGGTGTCGAAACCGTACTCCTCGGCGGTCTGCGCGAGTTTGACGAACTTACGGGCACCACCCTCGTCACGGTTGCCCTCGCCGCCTGCTCCGAATCGGAACTTGCGCAGACCGGAGTCCGCCGCAGCTGACGTCATCTTCTCTCCTACCTAGTACGCATTGCCCGCGGCCATCGGCTCAACCCGACGCCGCGCGGTTCGGCGTCACACGTTACTTCCGCAGCCAGGCGGTTCAAAATGGTCGGACAGGGCCAGACGGGCTATTCGTGCTTGGGGAACGGCGCATCGTCGATCACGCCGCGCGCCCAGTCGGTCATCCAGACCGTCGCGGGCTGACCACCGTTGCTCCAGTACTGCGTTGTGTTGTACATCGCGTGGATCGGATTGTTGATGGCCCCCATCAACTTGTTGATGCCTTCGAGGGGGTTGGTAATCGTCGGCGCATCACAGATCAGATCGCCGGGCGCGCACAGCGAGTACGTGCGATCGGTGAGTTCACCGAAACCACCGGGCCGCGGACCGGTCAGATCGATGCCGGGGATCGGCAGGATGTCGAGGGCGATCTCCGCCCCGACCCCGGTCGGATTGGGGCCGACGTTCTCCGCCTGGTTCGGCTGCCTACGACCATCGGCGATCAGGCCGACGCCCAAAACCAGATCCTGGGCGATGGGGCCATTGCCGTTGCCGATCTCGCCGGCGATGTCACCCACGATCACCGCACCCTGCGAAAAGCCCATCAGCACAAAGCTGGTCAGTGGACACTCCGCATTGACCTCCGCGATTTTCGCCCGGGTCTTCTGCGTACCCTCGGCGCGCGAGACGTCGTAGTCGGCCTGCCGGTCCTGCAGGTTCGTCGGATTCCGGAATTGCGCGACGTACGGAACGGTGTAGACGTCAGCGCGCGACGAATCGAATTCATTCGACAGCGGACCAGAAACCTTGAGCATCAACGACTGCGGATTCGCGGTCGGGTTATAGGCGTCGTCGTCGCTCGCCGACTCCCACGTACCCGGGACCGAGATCACCTGCACATCGGGACAATCGGCCGGTTGCGCGGTGGGACGCGGCACCGAACTCGTCGTGTCCTGTGTCGGGCCTTCGGGCCCAACGGGTTCCGGCTTGAGCAGGTTGATGATCAGGATCACCACGAGGATGACCGCGATGACGCTGAGAATCCCCAGACCGAGGATGGCAAAGAGCAGCAGTTTGCCCCGCTTGCGTTTCTTGGGTGTCATTGAATTCGGCCGGTCAGCAGAGCTTCGACTCGGCGGCCTTGATCACCTTGTCGGCGTCAGAGTTGGCCTTGGCCTCATCAGTCGTACCCGACCCGACGATCGGCACCACGAAAATCTTGACGTTCTCGGGCGGAGTCCCCTGCTTCTTGCCCTCACAGACGGTCTGGCCCGCACTGATTGCCAGCGCGTTGTCGGGGTCGTTGGGGATCTGCACACCCTGCTTCTTCAGCTCGGCGAGGTACGCCTGCGTCTTGTCGTCGGCGTCGACGCCCACGGGGACCTGCGCGGAAGCCGGTCCGGTTGCCGGCAGACCCTCGGTGTCGTCGGGTTGTGCCTTGCTGGTCACCTTTGTCGAAGTCACTGCCGATGACGGGGCACTCTCACTCGGTGAGGGCTCCGCGCTGTTGGTGGCGCTGACCGGGCTGCTGGAGGTGCTCACCGCACTGGTGGGCGCCGAAGCGGTCGAGTCGTCGTCACCACACCCCGTGGCCAGCACAGCTGTCACCAGCAGTGCTGCGCCCACGGTCACGGCCCGAATGATGTTGCCTGTCATGTCACTTCCTTCTCCGGCGCCCCTCGCGGGGACGTCGTCTGTGCGGTCTGGTGCCCGAAGGCCTCCGCCAGGCTACCGAAACGATCTGAGGGAATTATTTGACCGTGACAACGCCGTTGACGTTTTCGATGGAGCCGCCTTCGAAACGCACCCTGGTTCCGCCGGTGATCGGCTCCTCGTCGCTGATGGGGTAGCCGAGCTTTCCGTTCTCGTAGCCGGCCTTGCCCCACGCATCGAAGATCGGTCCGGGTGCGATCGCGAAGGCACCCTTGGCCGGAGTCCAGTAGATGTTGCCGCCATCGAATGCGGTGAGCTTGCCGCCCGCCTTGAGACCGATCTCATTGGTGGTCGGGAAGCCCAGCCAGCCACCTTCGTGGCCGAGCGCAAGGTACTTGTCAAAGATCATGCCCTGCACCGAATGTGCGCCATTGGCAGGATTCCAGTAGTACGCACCGATCTGGAAGGCCTGCACGCGGCCCTTGCCACCCGGGGTGTCGATCTCATCACCGGTCGGGTACTTCAGCGGTCCGCGTTCGTAGCCGCTCTTGCCCCAGTCGGCGAGAATCGCGCCGCCGACAGCATGGGCACCGGTGGTCCGGGTCCAGTAGATGTTGCCGTTCTGGAAGCGGTTGAAGCGTCCCACCTTGTCCGGTGTGGCCAGTTCACCGCTGGTCGGGAATCCGAGCCAGCCACCGGGACCACCTGCGGCCACATAGGCTCCGCCGATGCCACCGCCCACGACCTGGGCGCCGGTCTTGGCCGACCAGATGATCCGGCCGCCACGGAAGTCCTGAGCGCGACCACCGGGCACGTCGTATTCCGGGGTGAGGCATTCTCCGAGCGAAGACTTGTTCGTCTTGTACACCGGCGCGATCGCGCCACTGGTGCTGCACGCCGGGCGGTCGGCAGCGAGCCCGAGGGCTCCGGCCGCCTGCGGCCATGCCTGTTCCATCTCGAACTGCCAGTACGGCCAGGTATGGGTTCCCGAGTCGCGGTAGACGGCCTGCGCACGGATACCGAGTTGGTTCAGACGGCTCGCGAACTGCTGCGAGGTGACCCGCGAGAGCACTTCGAGTCCCACGCCCGCGTAGTTGGTGGCCAGGCCGGGGATGGTCGACAAGGTGTCGTACTGGCCGACCAGGCCGTTGCCGGACGACACGTAGAGACTGGTGCCAGCCAGCTTTTCGGCCATCACATACGGGTCGTGCTCTTTCCAGGCCGGATCGGTCGGCGGCCCGAACATCTTGGCGGCGTCGTAGCCGCCGGCATCGTTCACCGCGAACTGGATGGCCTGCGGCATACCGAACGAACTGAGCTGGAGGATGCCGGAGAACGACGCGGCGAACTTGAAGAACCCGGGGTTACGCGCAGCGAGCATCATCGCCGCCGAACCGCCCATGGACAGCCCTTCGACGCCCCTGACATCCGTCGAACGCCATTGCTTCTCGAGGAGTGGCGGCAGTTCCTTCGTCAGGAACGTCTCCCACTTGTAGTTCTTGCCGTTGTTCGGCTCTTGCCAATCGGCGTAGAAGCTGGATTCACCGCCGATGGGCAGGACGACGTTGACGTTCTTGTCCTTGTAGAAGTCCTCGACGTTGGTGTTGATGATCCAGCCGTTCTGGTCTTCCTGCGCGCGCAGACCGTCCAGCATGTACATCTGCGGGAAGGTGTTCGACGGCCGGTAGTTCCAGTCCCGCGCCAGCAGCAACTGCACCTGGATGTTGGTGCCCATCGCGGGTGAGTAGACCCACATCGCGACGCGGCGATCGGAGTACCAGAAGGTGTTGGTGATCTTGACACCCGGAACTTCGACAGCAGGAGCGCTGTGTACCGGCCCAGGGGCCGCATGGACAGGCGCGGCCACCGCGGTCGATGTTCCCAGCACTGCGGACACTGCCACTGCGCCGGCGATCAGTCCCATTGCGCCGCGCACAAATCTCTGCCGCATGTACCTCTACTCCTCAAGTCACGATCAAAACCAGATCTCTGGCCGAACTCCGCTGCGCACCTGCTTCGCACACCGGGTCGAACTCCGTCTCGCTACGTCTCCGAATACCGGTGAGCAGAAAAAAACAGAACGCCCTACGTGTTTCATACACGTAGGGCGTTCGGTTTTGAGGTTGCCACACCTGTTACTGGTGTGATTTTTGTGACCAGAGGGTCACGGGCGAACTATCCGCGGAACCATCCGTCGTTCAGTGCGCGCCACATCATGTCCTGCCAGTAACCCCACGCGTGAGTGCCCTGGAGCGGGTAATCGGTGGTGAGCTTGACGCGGTTGACGAAGGCTTGGACCTCGAACGCACGGGTCTGCGCCAGCGCAAGCGTTTCGAGCGGCACGCCCTGCACGATGCTGACCAAATTCTCGTTGACGTTGTGCACACCCGGGATACCGGTACCGGAGCCGACGCGAACATTCAGACCTTGCATCTTGGTGATCTGCACGAACGGGTCGTTGTCGTACCAGCGGGTGCTCCACGGCGGACCCCACATGCTGTCGGCGTTCCACGGTCCGCCGTCGCCGTCAAGGAGTGCAACACGGATGGCCGACTTCATACCCGGCGCCGAGAGGTTCAGGTAGCCCGACATCGAGAAGGCGTGGGAGTAGTTCTGCTTGTTGTTCGCGGCGATGACCAGGGCCGCGTTGCCGCCCATCGAGATTCCGGCGATTGCGTACTTGCCCGAGGGCCCACGCAGTCCGCGCTCATCCATCCCGTTCACCAGCGAACGCGTGATCACGCAGTTCCACTTGTAGGCGTAATCCTGGCCATTGAAGTTGCTGGGCGCATTCCAGTCGCTGTAGAAGCTTGCGGCGCCACCGATGGGCATGACCACGTTGACGCCACGGTCGACCATGTTCTGAATATTGGTCTCGTGCTCCCAGCCACTGACGTCGTTGGTTGCGCGGAGGCCGTCGAGCATGACAACGGTCTTGTAGTTGCCGGGCTTGGTCCACGACCGGACCTTCACCGCACCGGGCATACCGCAGCCGTCCGCATACCACTGCGAAAAGCCTGATCCGGTGCCCCAGGCGGCGGCGGTTCCGGTACCGGCGACAACGCCGACTCCGGAGATGGTCGCCACTGCGGCGAAGGCAGCGACGAATCGCTTACCGAATCCCGCTCGCCCGAAAGGTCTGCGTACGCGCATCGAATGTAACTCTCTTTCTGTCCAGCACCGCAGCCATCGGCTGGGGTGCCTTGGAAATCAATCGGCCACGAGCACTCCGGTGGACCACCAGGCCCCTCAGCTGTTACACAGCTTGGCGACACATGGGTCTCGCACTCCGGCAACGAACGGAGCCTATTGGATAGGCCCCGGCCTGACAAACCCTACGGCTGGATTCATCGCGCCCCGAACTACATCGCGACCTGCCAAAATTCAGGTTCTCCATCATTATCGCGCCAGCAAAACCCGGCGTTACAGTTCCGAGACCTTGCGCTACGTCACAATTCGAGCCCGCTCGCCCTACCTGCTCCGACGCCGAAATTCACAGGTTACTTTCAGATAACAATTTGGCGAGTCCACAGGATCTGATTGTCACGATCAGGGCACCGGGGGTGGAATCGGCAAATTACAGCGCTGGAGTTCGTACAGCGGGTTCCGGTCGATCCGATATGACGTGAACCCGGCCGCCTGCCGAACGTTGTGCCGGAATCGTTCGAATGTCCACGGTGCCGAGTACGACGCGATCAGATCCTCCGTGGGCTTACAGGTCAGTGCCACCTGCGCCTGCCGAACCCCGTCCTGACTGATGAAGGGTGGCAGCACCGGGTATCGCGGGTAAGCGCCCGATTCGGCGATCACCCACTCCGGGTCCAGATCCTTGTCATGACCGATCCGGCCGTCCGGAAGACGATCGGAGTGAGCGGCGATCGGGTATGCCAGGCCCATCTGGTCGATGACCCGGACGTCGAGCGGCGCATTCATACTGGTCATACCGAGGTTCAAGTAGTACACGGTCAACTGCTTGACCACATTGTCCGGAGGTGGCACCGGCAGCGGATCGAAGTACCACTCGTTGTAGTTCGGAGACGGCAAGAGGACGCCACCGGTGTCCTGATGCTCGGCGATCGATTCGACCATCGCCCGGACTCTCGGATAATTCAGATAGTCCTCGGCGGTGATGGGATGTTCGACGCCGATGTTCTGTATGTAGTAGCGCCGCTCGTCGACGATGCCACCGCGGCCGATCTCGGTGCCGTTGGTCATGCCGGCCACATGCGCGGTCGAGGCGGCCCATACGACGGTGGTCACCCAGAGACCGGCCATCACGCCGGCTCCGACCCAGCCGACGATCTGGTCGCGGCCCAGCGCGGTCGGGATGACGATCGGGATGACCATCACCGGGAGCATCAGCAGGAACAGCGGAACCAGCAGCACACGCGCGTGCATGAAGTCGCCACCCTGGCGAACCCAGTAGAGCGCCTCGACCAATCCGGTGACGATGATCAGGGCGACAACGGCCGTCGGGGTCTGCAGGCTGCGACTGACCATCGCGGTCCGCGCCCGCCATCCCCGATCCTGGTCCTCACGGTTCGAATCGGCTGCGGAATCGACCTGCCGACTGCGCAGGTACCAGGCCACCGCGGCCGCGACCACCGCAACGATCAGTGGCAGCAGCAATAGATAAGGACTGAACATGTTGCCGAGGTAGCGGAAACCCTGTTCGAACTTCGATCCGCTGGCATCCTTCGCCACCGCCGTGTTCGGAACCAACAGGCCGTAGTAGCCCATCCGGAAGATCTGGTAGGCCACCGGGAGCACACCCGCCACGGCTGCGAACGCCAGTCGCATCCGCCACGTCATCGGCGCACAGACCACCAGCAGCAGAGCGCATCCACCGACGAGTGTCAGTTCCGGCCGGATCAGCGGCGCCAGGCCTGCGGTGAATCCGAGCAACAGGGTGGTGATGGTCTGTTTCCGGCCGAGGTGTCTGGTCGATGTCTCTCGCTGACTCCATGCGATCAACTGACACCACAGCAGGGCAGCCCAGAAAATACAGAGCGAGGTCTCCAGACCGCTGGTCGCGAAGTCGCGGGCAGGCGGCAAGGCGATGTAGACGAGCGCACCGAGCGGGAGCAGCAACATCCAGCCGCGATTGACCGGGCCACGGCCCTTGTCGATGCGGTACAGGCGCCCGGTTCCGTACATGGCCAACGGGAGGGCGGCGACCGACAGAACGAGTGCGATCCACAACACCACGTACTCGGTCCTGGCGTCGGTCACCCAACTCCAGAACCAGATCAGGTAGGTCCACACAGTCGAGGTGTTCGCCTCGACCCGCTCCCCCTTGTTGAAGACCGGACCGTTGCCTGCCAGCAGGTTGCGAACCGTCCGGAGGACGATCAGTCCGTCGTCGGCGATCCAGCGACGCTGCCATGCTCCGTAAGCGAAGATGGCGCCGACCACGACCGCACTGATCGACAGTGAGATCGTGGCCGGATTGATCCTGCGGCCCAAAACCGTTGGTTCAACTGATGGCATAGACCGCGACACCCACGCATACTAACCAGGCAATGGCCAGCAGCTGGAGAACACGGTCACCGAGCGCGATTTCTTCGGGTTCGCCCGCTTGACCACCGTCAACATCCACGGCGTAGCGAAGGATTGCGACGGTGAACGGCACCATCGACAGGGCATACCAAACGTTGTCGTCGTGGTTGCTGTCCGCATCGAACGCCCACATTCCGTAGCAGAGCACCACGGCGGTCGCCGACAACGTCCACACAAATCGCAGGTACGTCGTTGTGTAGTACTCGAGGCTCTTACGGATCTTGGCGCCGGTGCGCTCGACCAACTGGAGCTCGGCGTACCGCTTGCCTGCCGCCATGAACAGCGACCCGAACGTCATCACCAACAGGAACCACTTGGACAGACCGTCGGGCAGTTCGGCAGCCACGCCACCGGCGATGGCGCGCAGCAGGAAGCCGGACGACACGATGCAGATGTCGATGACGGGCTCGTGCTTGAGCCCGAAGCAATAGCCGAGCTGGATCACCAGATAGACACCGATGACCGCGGCAAGTTGCCAGTTCGCCAGGAACGAGATGCCGATGGACAACGCACCAAGGACCACTGCCAGCGCGAACGCCAGCGGCACCGGAACCACTCCGGCCGCAATCGGACGGAACCGCTTGGTCGGGTGATTACGATCGGCCTCGACGTCGAGGGCATCGTTGATCAGGTAGACGCAGGAAGCGACCAGACAGAACGCAACAAACGCAATCGCGGTCCGGCCCAGGATGTCGCCTTCGTCAACGGCCCCCGCGGCCAACGGTGCGGCCAACACCAGAAGGTTCTTGATCCACTGTCGCGGCCTGACGGCCTTGACCAGGCCTGTTGCCAAATTCTTCGGCGGTCCACGCAACGCGCCGTGCTCGATCGGCTCCTCGCTCACTGCACTCCTCGGTTCTCAGTTCGGATCAGTCTTTCACCTGTGGTCAGCGCGGCCGCACAGGTGGCACCGATCAGCGCCCCGCCGATCACATCGGTCGGGTAGTGAACGCCCAAGACCAGTCGCGACATCAGCATCGGCGGCACCAGTACCGCCGGAAGGGCCGCGACCGGAAGGCCCGCCGCGCGGCCGAGCAGAATCGCGGCCGCGGTGGTCGATGTCGCATGACTGGACGGGAAACTCAACTTACTGGGGGTTCCGACACCGATCTCGACCCGCGGGTCGTTCGGACGGCGGCGGCGGACCACCCGCTTGATCACGACGGAGGCGGCGTGGGCGCCAAACGCCCCAACCCCGGCGGCGATCCACTTGTCGCGTCCCGACTTGTCACCCCGGAGCTGCGCGATCGTCCCGCCGGCGGCGGCCAGAGCCAGCCAGCCGAGGGAGTGCTCACCGAAATGCGAGAGCCCCCGGGCAGCGGTCACCGCTCCCGGCTTGTTGATCAGCGCACGTTGGATCCCGACCAGAATCTTGGTCTCGCCACGCAATACACCGATGGGACTCAGCTCGACCTCAATCGATTCCGAAGACACGCTCCCAGCTTTCTTTACTGGTCAGGTCCGCATGCGCGGATCGGTAGGTTTCTCGCATCTCGGGGAAGCGAGCGCGGAGTTCCTTGATCAGGGCGGCTGATTCCTTGGCCAGCTCGATCATCTTGTCCCGGTCCCGCTGGCGGTACACGACTCCGCGGCCGTCGGCGGTGGTCACGGTGACCCCGTCAACCCGGCCGAGGCTGAACCAACGCGCTTGCAGCGGCGGGTAATTGGCCTGCGGGACCTCATGGTGGCGCGGATCGGCCGGGCGGAGGTTGTTCACAACCGCAGCACCGAGTGACCGGATCTTCGAGATCGGGTTGGTCGGGATGCTCATCCCGAAACGTGTTGCCTCCCCAGTGGTCCGGGGCAGTTCGGTGGCCGATGGAAGAACCACCGCATCGGGGTACTGCTTGCGCATGGCCGCGATCTTCGGCAGCGCCGTCGGCAGCAGGTCCCGAACATGGTCGGGTCCGGCCAGGAAGTCACGGATGGCTTCGTTCTGGATGGCGACCGTCGAATACTCCAGGCACAGAAGATGTTTGGCCGTGGCCTTGGACATCGACTTCAGGATGCCACTGATCGAACCCTCGTGGTGGATCGAGGCGACCACCAACCGGTTACGGAGGTGGAAGTACGCCTGCCAGTCGATGGCGTCGTCTTTGTCACTCCAGGCCATGTGCCAGATGGCAATACCGGGAATGGTGGCCGTCGGGTAGCCGGCCTTGCCCGCACGCAGCGCGTATTCCCAGTCGTCCCACTTGATGAACAGCGGCATCGGCAGGCCGATCTTTTCCGCGGTCTCACGAGGGATCATGCACATCCACCAACCGTTGCCGTCGACGTCGATGCGCCGGTGCAGGTCCTTGGAGTTCTCCCGGTCGCGCAGCGGGTATTCGGCGAAGTCGTGGTCGTACTCGACGTACGGCGCACTGGTCCACATGAAGTTGCTGTGGTCGATGACCTCACCCATGCAGTGCAGGTGACTGCGGTCCTGCAGGTTGAGCATCTGACCGCCGACGAGCATGGGCGACTTGGCGAATCGCGACAGCGCCAGAGCGCGCAGGATCGAATCCGGCTCGATGCTGATGTCGTCGTCCATGTAGAGGACGTACGGGCTGTCGGTCTGCTTCAGCGCCTCGTACATGATGCGTGAATAACCGCCCGAACCACCGAGGTTGCCCTGCTTGAACATGTGCAGCCGGTCGCCGAGCGCGGCGGCGGCCTCGGCGTAGCCGGGCTCTTCCTTGACCAGCTTCGTGCCCTGATCAGGCATCATCACCGCGTCGATGACCTCATCGACCAGCGGATCGGAGGTCAACGCGCGCAGCGCATTCACCGCATCGGTGGGGCGGTTGAACGTCGGGATACCGATGGTCACCCGCTTGGTCTCCGGACCGGTCGGCGCATCGATCGGGGCGTACCAACCAGCGGCGCGCACCTCCACCTCGGTGTCGGTGGTGATGTCGAACCAGATCCAGCCACCGTCTTCGAACGGCTCCAGGCCGACCTCGAATTCGATGACACCGTCACCGTTTTCGTCAATCGGAACCAGGTTGCCGTCGACCGCGATACGGGATCCATCGATCTTCGACCGGTACACGTCGACACGGCAGGCGCCGGTGACCTCGATACGCAACACAACGGACTTCAGGATGCTCCAACGGCGCCAATACGACGCAGCGAAAGCGTTGAAGTAGGTCAGGAAGCTCACCTCGGACTCGGCACCGAGCAACACCGAGGTCCGGGTCGGCGCATGTGCGCGTCGAGCGTTGTTCTCGGACTCCACCAGGTAGAGCGACCGGACGTCCAGCGGTTCACCCTGTCGCGGGAGAATCACGCGTTGCAGCAAGGTTTTTGCCGCGTCGTGGGTCTGCGGGCTCTGTGACTGCTCGGCTTCCGTTGTCACTGTCCCTGTTGCTGTCCCGGTCACTGTTCCACCTCTGTCGCCAGTGGCGCACCGGATTTCAGGTGCGGCGCAAGCGTGTTCTCGTACATCGTCAGGGCGCTGGCGATGGCCATGTGCATGTCGAGGTACTGATAGGTGCCCAGACGGCCACCGAACAGCACCTTCGACGAAGCCGTCTCGGCGGCTGCCCGTGCGCGGTAAGCACTGAGCTTCTCGCGGTCCTCAGGTGTGTTGATCGGGTAGTACGGCTCGTCGTCGTTCTCGGCGAAACGGCTGTACTCGCGCATGATGACCGTCTTGTCGGTCGGGTACTCGCGCTCGGGATGGAAGTGCCGGAACTCGTGGATGCGGGTGTACGGCACGTCCGCGTCGTTGTAGTTCATCACCGGGGTTCCCTGGAAGTCTCCGGTATCGAGTACCTCGGTCTCGAAATCCAGTGTTCGCCAGCCGAGTTCGCCATCGGCGTAGTCGAAATAGCGGTCGAGCGGCCCGGTGTAGATCACGGGCGCGTCGGGGTTCTGTGCCCGCAACTCATCGCGGACGTCGAACCAGTCGGTCTCCAGACGGACGTCGATGAGGTCGCTCGCCGCCATGTTCTCGAGCCAGGCGGTGTAACCGTTGGTCGGCAGACCCTCATAGGTGTCGTTGAAGTAGCGGTTGTCGAAGGTGTAGCGAACCGGGAGCCGGGCGATGTTCGCCGCAGGCAGCTCCTTCGGGTCGGTCTGCCACTGCTTGGCCGTGTAGTGCTTCACGAACGCCTCGTAGAGAGGGCGGCCGATCAGGCTGATGGCCTTCTCTTCGAGGTTCGTCGCCTTGGCGGTATCGATCTCACTGGACTGCTCGGCGATCAGCGCGCGTGCCTCGTCCGGCGTGAAGTAGCGACCGAAGAACTGCGAGACCAGGCCAAGGCCCATCGGGAACTGGTACGCCTGTCCCTGGTACATGGCGAAGACACGGTGCTGATACCCGGTGAAGTCGGTGAACTTGTTGACGTAGTCCCACACCTTCTTGTTCGAGGTGTGGAACAGGTGTGCGCCGTACTTGTGGATCTCGATCCCGGTGGTGGGTTCGGGTTCGGAATACGCATTGCCGCCGAGATGGTGACGCCGGTCGATGACCAGGACACGTTTGCCGAGCTCGGTGGCCACCCGTTCTGCAACAGTCAGTCCGTAGAATCCCGATCCGACCACAAAGAGGTCATAGCCGGACGCGGCATCAGGGCTGGATTTGTGGGGGGTCACGGGTGTTCAGGGTAACCGAACCGTCGAGCTACTCCGATTCGCCGGGCAGGTACACCGCCAAACACGTCGTGACCGTGCGGGAACATTCCGGGGTCGGCCGGACTCCTATTACTGACAAACCGGCGACCCATCTTTTCGGCGGACGCACCATCGACCCAGGAGAAGTACCGTGACCAGCCCAGATGACCAGCTCGACGGGATCTTTTCCCAGATCGCGGCGCAGGACCAGGTTGATCCGGCGGTCTTCGATCAGACCCTCGAAGCCGCATTCGACTACACCGGATCCGGCTTCGAGGACCTGATTCCAGAGACCGAAAGCACACTGCCGGACGATCAAGACGAGACCAGTGACGACCTGTTTGTCGGCGATACCACCGATGACTTCGACAGTGACGACCCCGACACCGACGCCACAGACTCATCCGACTCCGACTTCACGGACCACGCGGACTACTCAGATCCCACGGACACGACCGGAGACGACCTACTCACCTGACCCGGCCCCCGATGATGTGCCCTTTTGGCGAACAAAAGCCCAGGTGGGCGCCGCCAAAAGGGCACATCATCGGGGTGCGGCAGGGTCAGGCGAGGGTTTCCAGGAGCTTGGCGCGGGCCCGGTTGATGCGGCTTTTGACGGTTTGCACACCAACGCCCTGCTGGTCGGCGATCTCCTGATAGGACAGATCACCGAATTCACGCAGGACGATGGCCTCACGGAACTCCAGCGGTAACAGGGCCAAGGCCGCACGCACGCGGTCGACGTCGGCGACCTGGGCATCGACCCGCGGTGCCGAGGATTCGAACTCGGGAGGTCCGTCCGCCGAGGTGTCGAGCCGCTTCCGGATGACGGCCAGCGCCGCGTTGGCAGCGATCCGGTACATCCAGCTGGTGAACTTCGAATCGCCGCGGAACTTGCCGATGTTCTGCCAGCCGGCGATCAGCGCATCCTGCAGCGCATCCTCGGCGTCGTACTTGTTGGCGGTGATCCGTAGGCAGACCGCCCAGATCTGATCCCGGTTCCGGGTGACCAGCTCACCAAAGGCCGCTTGATCGCCATCTTGGCTGCGCAAAACCAGGTCGCGCTCGCTCATGTCAGTCACTTGATCAATGTCGCAGACCAGGGTGGATGCGGCAGAGTCATCGGTGAAGAAACCGTCCCTTCGACTGACCCTGCCCCACCCTTGCCCTTGCCCCACCGATGATCCGGGAGTGACTGTGACCACTCGTGCCAACGCCGATGCGGTCGAGGCGCTTGGCGCTGCCACCGAGGCCTTACGTAAGTACGGACAGCCCAAGGCGGCCGACCTTGCCCAGGCGCGTTTTCACGCCGCCGATTCCGGTGGTGCGGTGGTGTTCGTCGGCGAGGTGAAGCGCGGCAAGAGCACCCTGGTCAATGCGTTGCTCGGACGGTCGCTGGCTCCGGTCGGTGTCGACATCACCACCAGCGCCAGTGTCTGGTTCACACCGCCGGACGACACTCTCGCGGCCGGCTCGGCGCGTCTGGACTTCCCCGACGCCAACCGCGTGATCCCACTGGCTGAATTGCCCGACTGGGTGACGATGGGCGGTCGGTATGTCCAAGACCCCACCATCGAGACCCTGCCCACCGAAGCGGTGGTGGCCGCCGATCCCCTGCATCTGCCCGGGATGACGCTGGTCGACACCCCTGGGGCCGGTGGTCTCGATCCCCGGCACGCCCGGCTCGCTCTGACCGCCGCTCGCCGGGCCGGGGCCATCGTGATGGTCTGTGACAGCGCCGCGCCACTGACCGCGCCCGAGGTCGAGTTCTTGCGGACTGCCACCGAGACCTCCGGGTCGGTGGTGGTCGCGATGACCAAGATCGACAAGAACCGCCGCAACTGGCGGACCATCGCCGAAGAAAATCGCTCGATCGTGCGCCGCGAACTCGGCCGGACCGCCACCGTGATCGGGGTGTCGGGTACCCGGGCCCTGGCAGCTCTCGACCAGGACCCCGCACACCGTGAGGAGATCCTCACCGCCTCCGGGATCGAAGCCCTACGCGATGCGATCAACGGATTGCTCGAGTTCGGCGAGATCTCCCCGATGCTCGACGGACTGCAGGTGTGCCGCAGCGGCATGCACCGGATGAAGGTCCGCCTCGACACGGAAATCGCACTGGTTCAGGGTGATTCGTCCGCGCTGGACGATCTGAACCAGAAGAAGGCGCGGCTCAAGGAGCTTCGCGACCACGGCACCGAATGGGACCAGCACCTGTCCCGCGACATCACGCTGGCCCGGCAGCGGGCGACCGCCCAGTTGGACGGCGACCTGAACCGGATCAAAGAGGACTGGACCGGCCGTATCAACGGTGAGGGCTGGCGGATGCTGCGCAAGCAGCCCCAGGTCTTCACCGCCGCGATCACCTCCGATCTGCAGGCTGCCGGGGCCCGGTCCTTCGACACCTTCGCCTCGGCGTTGCACGACGTGGTGGCACAACTGTTCGGCAACGACGAACAGTGGGAGGACATCATGAACTCGGTGGCCGCCACGTTGGTGGCCGAGGACATCAATTCGCCTGAGGTGCAGAAGAAGTGGAAAGATGTGGTGGACCCCAGCGCGATGATGATGGGGTTCATGGGTGCCAATCTGCTGACCGGCGGCATGGTCGGCGGCGCCATCTTCGGAAGTCTTGCGATGGCCGCGGTGTTGCCGATCGGGTTGGTCGCCGGCGGCGTCTGGCTGTCGGTCAACCTCGGGTACCGCGCGATGCGCAACGGCCGCCAGCATCTGATCACCTGGCTCCGGGAAACGTTGGGACTCACCAGTAAGTCGACCCTGCGGGTGATCGACCGCACCGTCGCCACCGCGCGCCCGGAGATCGTGGTGGCGTATCGACGGCACCTGCGGGCCCAGACCGAGGAGATCAGCGAACAGATCAGTGCCGGCGCAGAGGCCGCCAAGGAGGACAAGGCGACCCGGGACAAGCGCGTGCGCGGGCTCACGCGCCGCCAGACCGAAATCGTCTCGCTCATCGAACAACTCGACACCGCGATCGGCGGACTCAAGAAGGCGAGCGCACCCCTGTGACCCGGCCACCGGTCCGGCGTACCCGGCCACATGCCCTGCGCGACCAGCTGACCGGCGCCCTCGCCCAGATCGCACAGATCGACCGGCCACTGGCGCAGGCCACCGCACGCATCCGTGATGACCTGTGGGCTCCACCTCGGGTGGTGGTTGTCGGGCGGGTCAAGGCCGGGAAATCAACGCTTGTCAACGCACTGATCGGTGACCGGGTTGCCGATACCGCCGCCACCGAATGCACCAAAGTTGTTGCGGTTTACCAAGATGGCGCACCTTCGCGGGCCGAGGTCGTCACCGTTGGAGGAGTCCGCCGCAGTGCACCGTTGACCGACGGCCGGGTCACCGAACTCGGTGTTGCCGCCGAAGACGTCGCCTACGTCAACCGCTACCTCCCGAGCCGGTTGCTGCAGAGCATGATCCTGATCGATACTCCGGGTCTGGCGACCATCACCACCGGCAACGAGCAGGCCACCCGCCGGGCGTTGATCGACGGCTTCGGACAGACCCGCGAGGCATCGGTCAACGCCGATGCGGCGATCTTCCTCTTCGACGCGACCCCCCGCGCCGACGAGGTGCAGTTCTTGCACGACCTCGGCTTCTCTGCAGTCAACACGATCGGGGTGCTGGCCAAAGCAGATACCCTCGGCGAGGGCGCTTTTGGTGATGCCGATCCGATCGAGGAAGCGCAGAAGCAGTCCGATGCGATCGCTGCATCACTGACTGCCGGCCTCCTCACCGTGCAACCGGTGGCGGGCCTTCTGGCCCAGACCGCGCAAACCGGGCAGTTCACCGAATCCGACGCCGATGCCCTGGCCGCGCTCGCCGGCCTCTCCGACCCACAGCTGGAGCGCTGGCTCGAATCCCCGACACCATCGATCGGCACCGACGCGCAACGCGACCGATTGCTGGACCTGTTGGGCGAGTACGGCCTTCGGCACACCCGCACCGTGGCCACCCGCGGCGCGTACGCCGTCAACGCCTGGTTGCAACAACATTCTAGGGTGGACGAGCTGCGCGCCAACATCGACGTCAATCTGACCCGATCGGTGTTGATCAGCCGGGCGGTGGCCGCCTGCACCCAGGTCGAGCACCTGGCCCTGACCCATCCCGCGGGCGGGCAGATCAGGTCGATCCTGCGCCAGGTGCGCCGAAGTCCCCAGGCCCACACGATGGCCGAGTTCAAAGCACTGGGGTCCCTGACGCAGACCGATCCGGAATCGCCCTGGGTGGGCGAGCTTCGACAAGTCCTGGTCGGCTCCGGGATCGGTGGCCGCGTGGGGCTGCCGCCACACGCCGACCGCAACGCCATTGCCTCCGAACTGGACCGTCGACTGCAGCGGGTGCACGCCGCCGGATTGCTCGGCGGGTCGGCGGCCGAGGAACAGGCCGTTGCCGTTCTGCTGCACACATATTCGATGATGCGCCGGGCGGTCTAGATGACCGAGAACAGGATTTCCTCGTCCTTCAAGATGACGACCCGCAAGCGAGGCCGGGAGGGTCACCATGAGCAAGAACACCTTTCTACCCCTCTGGCGATGGAGATAGAGACGGTTGACGTTCGATGATGCCGAACCACACCTCCTAGCACTTGATTTTGTCGCGCTAGTGAAAAGCGGCCTTTCATGAGAAAGAAGCGGCTCGAGACTCGGACTGTCCACCGTGAGACTTCTTGTCCGAACGAAGTCTTTTTCGGCTGGTGTCGGATCCGAGCGGAGTCGTTCGTTGAATAGGTGAAAAGTGCCAACGTGGTGCCGAAGCTGGAGAACAAAAGAAATGAAACTTACGACGATCACGCAGCTCACTCTTGACGGAATGACCCACTACACATGAGGAGGCGCCACCATGACCGAAACCACACCCCGCACCATCCATGAGGTCATAGACCGATACATCAAGGCATTCCGTTTGGATGATCCAACGCTCCTGGAGGATCTGATCTCAGACGAATGCGTCATCGAGGACACGAGCCCGGCTCCCGACGGAGCCCGTCACGAGGGCGGTCGAGCCTGTTCAGCGCGCTGGTCCGAACTCGCGGGCAACGCGGACCTCAACTTCTCGACCGAGCCCGCGGAAATCCTCGGTGATCTCGCCGTGGCACCGTGGATCCTGCGCTGGGGAAGTGGCGAGAATGACTGGGTCCGCGGCGTAAACCTCATCCGCATCCGCGACGGCAGGATCGTCGAGGCACGCGGCTACGTGAAGACTTGAGGAGGTGCGGCTGTGAAGCTTGACCGCACAACGGTCTGCCCACCGATAGCGGATCGCTCCGTGTCGAACACGCCCAACGGACTCTGAACATGGCGGTCATCGACGACGTACGAGCGCTGGGCGCAGAGTTGGAGCGCTCCTACCATGCCTACGTGCGCGGGCGGTTGAAATTCCGCGTCGGTCAGATGGTCTACGTCGCGTTCTCGCTCGACGAGAGCGTGATGGGGTTCGCGTTCCCGAAGGAGGAGCGGGCAGCGCTAGTCGCGGCGGATCCACGCAAGTTCCAGATGCCCTCGGAGTCAGACCTGCGCTTCAACTGGATCCACGCCGATCTTGCGGCCCTGGATCCGACCGAGGCCCGCGAGCTCGTCGTCGATGCCTGGCGCATGGTCGTCCCAGCGAAGGTCTCCCGCGCCTACGACCTCTCGCATCCCGGTGGCCCGCACTGACAACTGACGAGGGCCCAATGAACGGCACCACTGGCTGGTGCGCCGACGTAACGCCATCTGTCCAGACGCATGGTTCGAAAGAGATCCGGAGTCGGTGTCGGATCGGGGCAGTGGTGTTCGTAGGAGTAGTGAGAGGTCGTCCACCAGGGCGGCCCCAAGTGCAGGGGAACCGTGATCATGAGATTGACGACCATGACGCAAGTCACCGTCGATGGGGTTATGCAGGGAAACGGTGGTGCGTCGGATGACCGAAGGAACGGATTCGAGCGCGGCGGATGGGCGCTGGGGAAGGGTGACGACGAGACCAGGACATTCATCACCCAGACCTTCCAGCGCGCCGACGCGTTCTTGTTCGGTCGGTGGACCTACGAGCTGTTCGCGGGCTCGTGGGGAGCAGTTGCGGATATGCAACGCCATCCCATCGGTGTGGCGTTGAATGAGACACCTAAATTTGTGGCGTCGACCACGCTCACCGACTCGCAATGGGCGGGCACAACGTTCCTCTCCGGTGATCTCGCGACCGCTATCGCAGATCTGAAGGCCAAGCCGGGGGGCGAGCTGCAGGTGCACGGCAGTGGCGCGCTGACGCAGTGGCTGCTAGAGAACGATCTGGTCGATGAGATGACCCTGCTTGTCGTCCCCGTGATCCTCGGCCAGGGCGCGCGGTTGTTCCCGGAGACCGGTCCAGACCTTGCGCTCGATCTGGTCGAATCGCGAGTCGACTCAAAGGGCGTTGCGATCCAGGTCTACTGGCCGGCCGGGCGGCCGCAATATGCAGCAGGCTGAAGTACCTGACCGGCGTTACACAATGTCCTGAAACCCATAGGAGAGGTCCTCAGATGCAGTACCTAGTTTCCGTGATCGATGACAAGAGCAATCCCGGCAGCACGGACAGGCGGTCGCTGATCAGCGTGTTCAACGAACAACTGATCGCCGATGGCTACTGGGTGTTCGCAGGCGGACTCGCGGACACAGACGCGGCCACGGTCATCGACAACCGGGGCGAGCAACCGATGTTCAGCGACGGACCGTTCGTGGAGTCCAAGGAGTACCTCGCCGGTGTTTGGGTGTGGGAGGCGCCCGATCTGAATGTGGCACTCGCCCTCGCCGCCGAGGCTTCGAAGATCTGCGATCGGAAGATCGAGGTGCGACCGTTCCAGTGAGCGACGTCGAGGACGCAATCACCCGGGCACATCGTGACGAGTGGGCCCGGCTGGTCGCCAGGCTGACCAGAAGCTTCGGCAACCTCGACCTCGCGGAGGAGGCTGCGGCCGAGGCATTCGCGACAGCCGTCGCGCGGTGGCCGGCCGACGGCGTGCCACCGAATCCTGGCGCCTGGCTCACCACCACCGCCAACCGCAAGGCCATCGATCGCATACGGCGCGAGAACAAACGCGACGACAAGCACAAAGAGGCACAGATGGTGTGCGACAACGCTCCACCCGAGTCGATCGGTGCCATCGTTGACGACCGGCTCCGGTTGATCTTCACCTGCTGTCATCCGGCGTTGGCGATGGAGGTCCGGGTGGCGCTGTCACTGCGCATGATCGGCGGTCTGACCGTCCCTGAGATCGCCCGCGCCTTCCTTGTGCCCGACAGCACGATGGGACAGCGGATCACCCGTGCGAAAGCCAAGATCAAGGCAGCTCGCATCCCTTATAGGGTGCCGTCTGCGGCGGATCTCCCTGGCCGCGTCTCCGGTGTCCTCGCCGTGCTCTTCCTGGTCTTCAACGAGGGCTACCTGGCGACCGGCCCCGACACCGACCCGGTACGTGCTGACCTGACGGTCGAGGCGATCCGGCTCACTCGCCTGGTCCGTGCCCTCATGCCGGAGGATGGTGAGGTGGCCGGATTGCTGGCGTTCATGCTCCTTACCGAGGCCCGCCGCACCGCTCGGATCTCGGCAAACGGCGAACTGGTTCCCCTCGATGAGCAGGACCGAGGGGAATGGGACGCGGTGCTAGTTGCTGAGGGTCATCGGCTGGTGCGCGAGCGCCTGGCCGCCGCCGGGGAGGCTCCGGGTCGCTACCAGATCCTGGCAGCAATCGGCGCCGTGCACACCTCCGCCCCTAACATCCGCGACACCGACTGGTCACAGGTTCTCGCCCTCTACGACCAGCTCGTCAAAGTCGACCCGTCGCCGATCATCGACCTCAACCGGGCCATCGCGGTCGCCGAGCTAGATGGCCCGGAAGTGGCACTTGCGATCGTCGACCGACTTGAAAAGGGATTGGATGGTTATCACGCCTTCCATGCAACCCGCGCCGACCTTCTGCGCAGGCTGGGCCGCAGCGAGGATGCCCGCGCGGCGTATGACAAAGCCATCGAAGTGGCGGGCAACACCGCGGAGGCTGCCTTCCTGACACGCCGCCGCGACCAGCTGCAGTAGTGCAGACGGATCCGGTCGAAACCCGTTCAAGCGGTGTCCGGTCAGCATGGAACACCCCGCTAGGAGCAGACGGCAGGGCAGCAGGTCCGTGCCTCCCGGTGCCGCCTCCCGAGTCCGGGCCCGAGGTCCGTGTTCCATTGCTCATGTCAAAAATCACGAGCCCAAACTATGGATGCCGTTGAGCTACGGAACAATTCATACCGTGGGCTACCCACTGACACGTCGCTTCGACACCAGTCACCGGTTGCGGGTAGACGAAGCGACCCTTCTGACTTTGTGACCCTCAGATGGACTTTCCGATCTGATGGGCAACAAATATCTCTGACAACTGCTCCGACGTCAGCGCCGGACTCTCCAGCGGCGTCAGCCGGGTTCGCGATGCCCGGATGCCGTCGATGATCATGCCCATCGTCCGGCGCCACAAATCCGGGTTGTGCGACCTCGCGAACTGAGCGGTGGCCTGGATCGAAAAAGCCAGCACCGGAAGGTCGGTGGCCTCGAAATCGGCGCGCAGTTCACCGGCCTCCTTCGCCCGCAGGACAAGGTGTTCGGCGGCATCGTTGATGGTGGCCTGAGCCTCGGTGATGTGTTCGGCCAGTTCGATGCTGGCACCCGACGTCTGTGGAATCGACGGCGCACCGGCGAACACGAGATCCCTCATTACGCGATCGTCGGCCATCATCGTCGCACTGGAATACAGAAAGTGGAGTAGACCCTCCCAGGGATCGGCGAGCGCCTCGGCCTCACCGACCATGGCCGCCACATCTCCGAGTCGCGCTGCGTAGAGCTCCTCGATGAGCCCTTCTTTGCTCTCGAACCGCCGATAGATCGTGCCAACGCCCACACCGGCGTGACTGGCCACGTCGGCCAACTTCGCACCGAGCCCTTGGGCCGCGAACACCTCCCGAGCGGCCACGAGGATGCGTTGGTGGTTCTCCCTCGCATCGGCCCGCAGCACGTCGGACGTGTCCCCTATCTCAGCCATGGCTACAGCATAGCGCTAAGTGGAATCACTGGTTCCGTTCTGATACCATTAGCGGAATTGCCTATTCCGTTTCTGTCTTTTGAAAGAGAACATGTCTACAACCCAAACTTCGCCGTCGCGAGAATCGACCGGCTCCAATCATCGCTGGCTGATCCTCGCCGTGCTCGCTGTCGCCCAGCTGATGGTCGTCCTGGACGCCACCATCGTGAACATCGCGCTTCCCGAAGCCCAAGAAGACCTGGGTTTCAGTGATGGCGATCGGCAATGGGTGATCACTGCGTACTCACTCGCCTTCGGCAGCCTGCTGTTGATCGGCGGTCGGATCAACGACCTGTTCGGTCGCAAGAACTCCTTCATCGTCGGGTTGATCGGCTTCGCAGCGGCATCGGCACTCGGCGGCTGGGGACCGAACTTCGAGGTCCTGGTCGGTGCACGTGCATTGCAGGGTGTCTTCGGCGCCTTGCTGGCGCCCGCAGCACTCTCACTGCTCGCCGTGACGTTCGCCGGATCGCCGGATCGCGGTAAGGCCTTCGGCATCTTCGGGGCCGTCGCCGGCGCCGGTGCCGGCATCGGCCTCCTGCTGGGAGGCGTTCTCACCGAGTACATCTCGTGGAACTGGTGCCTGTACGTCAACGTCATCTTCGCCCTGATCGCCCTGATCGGCGCAATCGTGCTGCTACCCAAGCACATCAAGGCCCCCACCCGGACTCCGATCGACTGGGCCGGGACCATACTGGTCACCGTCGGCCTCTTCCTCATCGTCTACGGATTCGCCAATTCCGAGACCAAGGGCTGGACCGACAGCTTGACGCTGCTCCCCCTTGTCATCGGACTCGTGGTTCTCGTTGCCTTCGCCTGGGTTCAGACCAAGGTTGCCCATCCACTGCTACCGCTGCGGATCCTGGTCGACCGCATGCGCGGCGCGTCCTACCTCGTCATGCTCATCTCCTCGATCGGCATGTTTGCGGTCTTCCTGTTCTTGACCTTCTATCTGCAGAAGACCCTCGCATTCAGCCCGGTCGAAACCGGTCTGGCCTTCCTCCCGATGGTCCTGTCCATCGCCATCACAGCGGCGATCTCGGGTTCGGTGCTCATCACCCGGTTGAGCCCCAAAGTGATGGTCGCGGTCGGCCTTACGGTCGGCGCGATCGGCATGGCGTACTTGACCAACATCGAGGTCGACAGTTCCTACGTCACCAGCGTGGTCCCCGGCCTGATCATGATCGGCATCGGCCTGGGCTCCGTCTTCGCCAACGCCATCAGCCTGGCGACCTACGGCGTCGCAGCCAGTGACTCCGGAGTCGCCTCGGCCACGATCAACACCGCGCAGCAGGTGGGTGGATCCATCGGCGTGGCACTGCTGAGCAGCTTCGCCGCAACCGCGGCCGAGAACTACGTCAGCAGCCACAGCCCGTCGGGCCCCGACGGCATGCAGGCCATCGCCGACGGCGCGTCCATGGCCAGCTATCACACCGCATTCTGGTGGGCTGCCGGCTTCTTCGCGCTCGGCGCACTGGTCGCCGGTGTCCTGTATCCCAACAAGATCCCGGAGATCGACCCGAACGCCGAACCCGTCATTGCACACTGATGCACTGACGCGCTGACGCGCTGAACAACAAAGCCGCCGGACCCGAGATCATCGGGTCCGGCGTTTTTGTTCTCCGATCGAAAATCCTGCGCTCTATTGACAATTCACACTGTGGAATCCTCGGGAAGCACGTAAGGTTCGCTCATCGTCGATGGTGAGGACCACAGTGTTTGTGTCGCGCAAGAGATCTGTAGCCATTTCGGTGATCATATTGTCGATCGTTCTGATCTTCACCGGATGTTCGTCATCGAAAACCGAAGCCGGCCCCGGTGCCAACCATGGATCCGGCGGCAGCCCCGTCCCCTACCGCGAACCGGTGAAACTGACTGCGGCGGGCGGTGTTCTCGAAGTGCGCCTCTCCGCACACCAGGGCGCCATCGCCCTCGACACCGCATCAGGCCCGGTCGACGGCTTTCTCGTCTACGGCTATGACGTCATCAAGGGCTCGCCGTCGAACGGCAAGATGTCCGCCTCTGACCTCTATCCTGCCCCGACCCTGCGCGTCGATCCCGGTGAGACGCTGATCGTCCACTACGACAACGATCTTCAGGATCTGACGATCGCCGACTACTTCGATCCCTCGTACACCGCCAAGGGCGAGGAGGTGCCGATCTACCCGGCGGCACAGGAATCCACACCGCTGAACCTGCACACCCACGGGCTGCACGTGAGCCCGGAAGGTAACGCCGACAACGTGTTACTCGACATCCCGGCCGGTATGGGCAACACCTACACCTACGAGGTTCCCGATGACATGCCGAACGGGATGTACTGGTATCACAGCCACCGGCACCAGCTGACCGCACAGCAGACGTACATGGGCCTGGCCGGACTACTCGAAATCGGCCGTCCGGACGGCGATCTCCCGATCGTGACCGAGAACGACATCCCCATCCGGGACATGGCGCTGCAGTACAACTTCGTCTTCGACCGCGCCGGCAAAGGGAACCAGTTGAACGCCCCGAACTGGCCGCAGTTCGTGAGCACACTGACACCGCCCTCGGACTCTGAGCTCGCCGACGGCACCTATCGGCCCGTCCTTGCGCCGGTGAACTTCTCCGAGACCAGCGAGGGTGCGCAGTACTTCACCAACTGGTACTCCGGGCCGCTGTCACCGGACAACCATCGCGGCCAGAACCAGATGGTCCCGCAAAACCTGCAATCGTTCACCGGCGAGAAGACCACCATCCCGGCGAATCCGGATCTTCCCGACAACGAGCGCGATGTCCAGTTCACCGTCAACGGTCAGTTCCAGCCCGAGCTGAAGATCAAACCGGGCCAGACGGAGATCTGGGTCGTCGCCAACATCAGCGACTTCGCCTATATGCCTTTGCAATTGACGGAGACCGCGACCGGCAATCACCCGAAGTTCACCATCGTCGGGCAGGACGGTAATCCGTACACCGAGGTCCACGGCCCGGTCGACGGCGATGGCACGCGCCTGGTGGTCCCACCGGCCTCGCGGTACGCGATCGCCGTGACGATGCCGACCACGGGTGATCTGGTGCTCGAGATGCCTCCGCTCGAGAATGCCAAGCCCGTGATCAACCACGGCGTGCTGTACACCAACAACGGAACCGACAACCCGCCTGCGGAATTGGGCACGGTCACCCTCGATCCGCAGTACATCAGCTACGCCGATGGGTTCTTCACCTTCCCGACGCAAACACTGATCCAGGCGACACCCGATCGCGGAACGGGCCAAACCACCGACCTCACCATCGGCCAACAGCTCGACGCCTACACGTCGTTTGTCGACACCGCCTCGATGCCGGTCGACGTGAATCGCGAGCTCGTGATCAGCGGCGGGTTCGGCAACGACCTGGCCAGCAACAGCGATCCGAAGTCGTTCACATACGAGTTCGACTCCAACCTCTTCCCCAACATCCCGTTGATCCAGCCGCGACTGAACTCCGTCGAGGAGTGGAAAGTCGTCAACCTGAACAACGACGAGCATCCAATGCATATCCACGTCAACGATTTCCAGGTGATGGAGATCGTCGATCCGGTGTCAGGTGTGACGACCGGCGTCCAACCGTGGGGCATCGACAACATCAACGTTCCGGCACCGGTGACCGACGACCAGGAAAACCCGCTGGCACCTGCATCGGTCACACTGCGCAGCACATTCACCGACTACGTCGGCAGCTACGTGATCCACTGTCACCGTCTCAACCACGAGGACAACGGACTGATGGCGATCATCAACGTGATCCCCGAGGAATCGACTTACGCTGTGGCCGTCGATCGTTCACCGACCGGCCCGGCGAAGGTACAGATCATGAACGGCGACGGCGACAAGCCGGTCGCGACGCTCACCCCGTTCGACGGATACAAAGGATCGCCCACCGTCGCGATGGCGGACGTCGACGGTGACATGATTCTCGATCTGGTCGCGGGCACCGGAGCGGGTGTGGCACCAGAGGTGGTGGCGTACAGCGGCGCCGGACCGTCACCTTTCACCGAGGAGCTGACCCGGTTCGCTCCGTTCGACGACGACTTCCGTGGTGGTGTCAACGTTGCCGGCGCCGATGTGGACGGGAATGCCCTGAAAGACAACATCATCGTGGGTTCCGGTTCGGGTATCGAAACGCAGGTGAAGATTTTCTCGTCGGATCTCCCTGCAAACAAGACCACCGCACCGAAGGTGTGGTCGAGCTTCACCCCGTATCCCGGTTCGCAGACCGGCGTGAGCGTGGCAACCGGCATGGTGGATGCGGCCTCCGGCCGGGACAGTATCGTGACCGCGCCCGGCGCCGGTGACGCGCCACTGATCAAGACCTTCCGGTACGACCTGTACACACCCACGGCCAAAGCCCAGCAAACCGGAACGAACACTCACTCAGCCCATTCCGTCGATCCCGCGGACGCCATCGCGCCAACCGTGACGTCAGAGTTCCTCGCATTCGATCCGTCCTACACCGGCGGTGTGTCACTGTCCACGGGCTGGGTCGCCGGTGCAGAGGGTGGCGCGAAGAGCATCATCGCCGGCATGAGCACTGGCGCCGGATCAGTGAAGGTGTTCTCGAGCGGCTCGCGCCTCGACGGCGCCCCGGCCATGTATTTGGAGAGCCCCGGCCACCACGATGGTCCGATCGAGTTCAGGGTGATCGCTTCATTTGAGCCGTACACCGCGGGCGGCGTGCACGTCGCGACCACCAGTACGACCACCGGTGCGGATCTTCTTGTTTCCGGACCCTCAGGAGAGGTGCGCAAATACGTTCTGGCGCGGCCGAATCCGGACGCAGCCACGCTGGCCCCCACGCTGCTGACCACGCTGCCGCCCACATCGTCCGGGGTACCGGCGCTCGGTGGCCGTTAGGGAGGTGAAACCGCGAGGCATCGGGATGCATGACCCACCCCCGACCGGAAGCGGTACTGTCCGAGAATGGACTACTCCGATGCGCTTGTGGAAGAGAACCGCCTGTTCGGCGAACTGATCCGGCAGGCAGATCCGGCCCATCCAGTGCCGACGTGTCCGGAATGGACCGTCCAGCAACTGTTTCGCCATGTCGGCCGCGGCGATCGATGGGCCGCTGCGATCGTCGCCGAACGACGCGAGCAACCACTCGATCCGCGATCGGTCAGCGGGGGAAAGCCGCCAGCCGATCCGGATCAGGCGATCGACTGGCTGCACGACGGAGCCCAGAAGTTGATCGACGCCGTCTCGGTGACCGGCCCGGACACCCCGGTCTGGACTTTCCTCGGCCCCCGTCCGTCAGCGTGGTGGATCCGCCGCCGTCTCCACGAGGCGACGGTCCACCGGGCCGATGCCGCTTTGTCACTGGGTCTTCCCTACGAGCTGAGCCCAGCTCTTGCCGCCGATGGAATATCCGAATGGCTCGACCTCCTGGCCCAGTCGGGTTCTGGCAGGCCCGCCCCACTCGACGCCGGGACCACCCTGCACCTGCACGCCTTCGAAGACAGCCTCGGCAGCGCCGGTGAATGGTCGATCAGCCGCGGTGACGATGCGATCATCTGGGACAACAGCCATACCAAGGCCGGGGCCGCAGCACGCGGACGCGCGATGGATCTCTTGCTGGCATTGACTCGTCGCCTATCGGCTGCCGAAGCAAACGTCGAGGTCCTTGGCGATCAGCAGATCTGGGAGACCTGGCTCGAGCGCACCGCGTTCTGAATTCGCCGCGGGGACAATTGATCCTTCATTGACAGGAAACTGACAGGAATCTACAGACCTTCCCTCAAGGTTCATCAGTTCTACTGCTCTGGTTCGCCTGGAGTTCATCCCGGCGTACCGGAACGGAAGAGGTGACGAACCGGGGTGAGTACCCAGGGATATCAGCAAACAGCGAGCAGATTGCATGCGTTCAATCGCTACGAGATCAAATACTTCGTCGACGAGCTGAAGGTTCCAGAGCTGCGCGAAGAACTCTCCGCCCGCATGGACTCCGATCCGTACTCACCCGTAGGCGGGTACCCGGTGACGTCGTTGTACTACGACACCCCGGATCTGCGGTTCTACTGGGAGAAGATCGAGGGACTGAAGTTCCGGCGCAAAGTGCGTATGCGCCTCTATGGGGATCCGACACAGTGCACCGACACCACCGAGGTGCATGTCGAGATCAAGCAACGCGTCAACAGGGTCACCCAGAAGCGCCGGATCTCGATGCCGTACGGCACCGCACTGCGATGGTTGAACGAGCGCCAAGACATCGAGTGCGACCCCGCACAACGACCATTTGTCAACGAGGTCACCACGTTGATCGGCAATCTCGACCTGCGGCCGATCGTCACCACCGGATACCTGCGTGAAGCATTCGTCGGCAACGACGCAGACCTCGGGCTCCGAGTGACGATCGACCACAAGGTCCACGGCCGTGACCGCGATTTCGACTTCGCCTGCGCTTCGGAAAACAAGTTCACCATTCCACCCAAACTGGCGGTCGTGGAACTCAAGGCGAACGAACGTGTGCCCTACTGGGCCACCGATCTCACCGCCCGGCTGAACATGTCGGTCATCCGCGTGTCGAAGTACTGCCAATCCATCGAAGCATTCGGGATGGCTCCGCGATCCCAGATGGGTGCAGCAGAACTTGTTGTGCCACAACAATCCAAGAGCTGTGCGAGTATGACCGATTTGAGGAAGAGTTTGTGAATATCGATCTGCAAGATCTCAGTGGAACGTTCAACACGTTTGACATCATCTGCTCATTGGCGTTGTCGTTTGTGCTGTCGGCGACGGTGGCCTGGGTCTACCGCTACACCCACAAGAACGTCTCGTACAGCCAGTCATTTGTGCAGACACTGGTGATGTGCGGCATGATCATCGCCCTCATCATGCTGGTTGTCGGCTCCAACATCGCGCGCGCATTCGCTCTGGTCGGAGCACTGTCGGTGGTCCGATTCCGCAACGCCGTCAAGGAAACCCGAGACGTGGGATTCATTTTCCTTGTGATGGCGATCGGTATGTGCACCGGAACCCGCTTCTACCTTCTCGCCATCGCGGCAACCGTGGCGATCTGCCTCGTGCTCGTGATCATGTACAAGTTCAACTGGTACAAGCTCGACGTCCAGCGCCAGGTGGTCAAGGTCCAGGTTCCGCCGGAGCAGGAGTACGCGAAACTGATCGAAGACGTGATGATCAGCTATTGCCTCGAATTCGAGTTGGTGTCAACGGAATCCACCAGAGCCGGCGCCCTCAATGAGCTGTACTACACCGCGCGCTTGAAGAAGGGGAAGCAGCCGGCCGAGCTCATCGCCGCACTGAGGGACGTCAACTCCGGCCAACGAGTCACCGTTCTGACCGGATACGACCAGACGGATATCTGATGGCCGACGATCCGGATCTGGCGGTCCCTGAGCCCGGTCAGACCAAAAAGAGGCTGCGCCACCATATTCCGGTCAGCTGGCGCCAGCACTGGCAGATCGTGGCGATCTTCGTGGTGTTCGTGGTCGTGATGGCAACGGTGTTCGGCACCACCCGGATCCGTCCGTACATCACCGGCGATCCAGCGGTCATTGCTTCGGAGATCACCGAGAACATCACCGGCACAGTTGATCTGTTCGACGACTCGGTGGACCACGAGGTGTCCATCGACATCACCGACGCCGAGTATCAGGACATGATCACCGCGTACCGCGATGACGGCGAGAAGAAGTGGATCAATGCGACGGTGACGATCGACGGCACCGTGGTCTCGGATGCCTCGGTACGCCTCAAGGGCAACTCCACATTGATGGGTCTACGTGTAGACGGCGACCGGCAGGACCCCGGCGGCGAGGGTGCCGAAGCTCCCCCTGGCATGGAACTTCCCGAAGGCTTCGAGCCACCGGAAGGCATGGAACTTCCCGAGGGCATGCAGCCACCTGCCGATGGGCAACCGGGCGGCGGCATGGGCGGCATGATGGGCGGCGCCATGGGTTCCGTCAGCGCAGATGATCCCAGCTCACTTCCGCTGCTGATCAGTTTCGACGAGAACGCCAAAGGGCGTGCCTACCAGGGGCTCACGGAGATCTCCGTACGTCCGGGATCACCCGTCATCAACGAGGCGATGGCCCTGTCACTGACCGCAGAGACCGGACAGGCATCGCAGCGTTACGCCTACAGTGTCTACCGCATCAACGGCAGTGAGACGTCTACGCGGCTGCTGCTCGAACATCCTGCCTCCGCTTACGCCGACACCCTCTTCGACTCCCCCGGCTATCTGTACAAGGCCGACGCGAACTCGAAGATGGCGTACGTCGACGATGACCAGGCCTCGTACACCAGCCAGTTCAAGTTGCTCAACGCATCGGGAACCGGTGACGTACAGCCGATCATCAACTTTCTGCGATGGCTCGATGGTGCCGACGACAAAGAGTTCGACGAGCACCTCGGTGACTGGGTGGACGTCGATTCGTTTGCGCGGTACGTGGCCACCCAGAACCTGCTGGTCAACTCGGACGACATGAGCGGGCCGGGCCAGAACTACTACCTCTGGTACGACCTGGAAACCGAGAAGATCACGGTTGTCGCGTGGGACCTCAACCTGGCCATGAACGGTCAGACCACCGCAGGTCCCGACGACACCGTGTCAATGGGTGGCGGCGGTGGCGGGGGCGCCCGACCGGGAGCAACCGCGACGGACGGGCAGATGCAGCAACGCCCGGCCAACACCGGCATCCGGCAGGCAGCGCCTGCGGGCCAGGACAACACCCGACCCGACACCAGAGGTCAGATCGGTCCCGGTGGTGGAGGTATGGGCGGCGGCAACCCGCTCAAGACCCGGTTCCTCGCGTCGGATGCGTTCACCGAGGTCTATGAGTCCGCGTACTGGGATCTGTACGACCTGATCTATGGCAGTGGTCTGGCCGAGGATCAACTCGACGCCCTGGCGGAGTCCATTCCCACCAGCGACGGATTGACCGCGCAGGATCTGACGGCCGGCATCGACAGCATGCGGACCTGGATCACGGCCCGGAACGACGACTTGGCTGCGCTCAGATGATTCCGACTTCGCGTTCGCACAGTGGGGCGGAAGGAGCCACCTCAGGGCAGGGACCAGAACACCACCGTGACCAGGTAGAAGACCACCACCCACAATGTCGTCACGGCGGCGACTATGCCCCAGCCCCACGAATTGGTCCATCGGGCAGTGCGTTCCGGCCGCGGCCAGAGCCATACCTTCAGCAGTTTGTTCACGTAATAGGGCATTGTGAAATAGCTCATCAGGAAGCTCGAGATGAGGTTGCCGATCAGCAGCCCGAGCCACAACGGCATCTCGAGCGGTGACAACGCCAGCGACAAGAGCACCACTGTCGGATACAGACCCACCCACACCGCGATGGAGGTCTTGAACCCCGACGGCGGCGGCGCCTCAATCCCCTTGTCGTCAAAGGCAAACCAGCTGCCGAAGGAATTGTCGATGGTCCGCAGTTCGAAATCACTGAACCGCTCACCCTCCGCCAACAACTCGCGGCGCTCGGCGGAGGTCAGCCAGGCATCGAGGTCTGCGGCGTTGTCGTAGCGGTACAGCGCGGTCCATTCGTCCTGCAGGCCTTCGATCGGCCGGAACAACTCGGATCCACGGAACCCGTCGAACTTCGTCTCGGCTTCCTTCAGACGGCCCTGCCAGGCCAAGAAGTCGTCCACCAGTTCAGGTTTGACCCGATGGGTCACGACAACCGTCACCAACGGGTCCGCGGCCTGGGCGCCGCCGCTGATCACCTGTTGGGTGGCGGGCCCGTCGACGTGGTCGCGTCCGCGATCTGAGAGTTCCTGGCGGGTCGCACTGTTGATCCAGGCCTGCAGATTGGCGACAGAGTCGAAGCGGTAGATGACCACCCAATCCGGCTGAACGTCGGTGGGCTGGGAAACTTCGGCTGCGACGAACCCCGGATAGAGCGAGGCCGCGGCATTCATACTGTCCTGCCAGATCGAGTACGCCGATTCAGCTCCGGGCCGTACCTTCTGGCCGATGATGACCGTCGCGACGGTGTTGATCGTTTCGGCGCTCATCGCCATCTCCTATTGGGTTTGTCGAACACGGATCAGGCCGGCGCGACATTTGTTCGGGAAGCACCGAGACGGTGGAAGATCCGGTCCGGGGTGAGCGGAAGCTCTCGGTACCGGACGCCGGTCGCGTCGTAGACAGCATTGGCCAGCGCCGGAGCCACCGGGTTGATGCAGCACTCCGCCATACCCTTGGACCGCATCGGGCCAACCGAGTCGTGTGACTCCACCAAGATCACCTCGGTACGCGGCACATCGGCAAACGTGGGGATGCGGTAGTTGCGCAGGTTCGGGTTCATCATCGTGCCGGTCTCGTCGACGTGGTAATCCTCGGTGAGCACAAATCCGAGCCCCTGTGCCACACCGCCTTCCACCTGACCGCGAACCTGGGCCGGGTTGATCACCACGCCCGGATCAGCCGCCTGCACGCTGTACAGGATGCGGATCTCGCCGGTGATCCGGTGAACTGCAACCCGGAATCCGTGGGTGTTCGACGTGACGCTGCGCGGTGATCCGTACGCCTTTCGGGCCTCGGTGAACTTGATCCCGCGGCGCGCTCCGGCCGCGACGATCTCGGCAAGCGTCAGTCGGGTGCCACCACAGAGAACGCCGTCGTCGTCCATCGAGCAGTTGGCGAGCGGTTCACCGGCGTGCGATGCCGCGAATGCCAGGATCCGGTCCCGAAGTGCATTGGATGCGTTCAGCACTGCGTTGCCTGCGACAAAGAGGCCGGCACTGGCGAATGCGCCGGTGTCGAAACCGGTGCGGTCCGTGTCAGATTGGACGAGTCGTACCCGTGAGGGTGTGGTGCCCAACTGGTTTGCGCAGATCTGGACGTGCGCGGTCGAGGTACCCTCACCGAACTCGACCGTTCCGACGGCCAACTCGTAGACCAGGTCGTCACCCAGGGTCGCCCAGGCCTCCGAGATGTGTTCGGTCGGCGGCGCGGTCTCATGGACCGAGCTCGCGGTGCCGACCCCGATCAGCCAATCATCACCGAGCGATACACCATTGTTGTTGCGCGCCAGCGCCGCATCGACCAGATCGATACATTCACCAAGGCCGTCTTCACTGAACATCACATCGTCGGGACCGTCTTCGAACGCGATGAGGGCATCGCCCGGACGGATGATGTTGCGGCGCCGCACGTCCATCGGATCCATGTCCAACAGGACCGCCAGCTCGTTCATCGCGGATTCGACAGCGAAAGCCGGCTGAGTCATCCCGTACCCGCGCAGCGCACCACTGGGCACCGTGTTGGTGTAGACCGAATAGGCATCGTATTTCTTGTTGGCGCAACGGTATAGCATCACCGCGGCGCTGCCCGCGAACAACGTCTCACCACCGTGATTGCCGTATGCACCGGTGTTCGAGACGTTGCGGACCTGGAATGCGGTGAGCGTCCCATCCGCCTTGGCACCGAGTTTGACCGTCAGCTTCATCGGGTGGCGCGGGGAGGCCGTGGTGAACTCTTCGGTCCTGGTGTATTCCAGCGAGACCGGCGCACCGGTGTCCATCGTCGCCAATGACACCAGATCCTCGGCGATCACCTCCTGTTTGCCACCGAAGCCGCCACCGACCCGTTTGCAGAACACGCGCAGCTGGTCAGGGCGCAGATCGAACAGATGTGCAAGCTTGACCTTGGCGATGGACGGTGATTGCGAACTCGTGCGGACATTCAGCCGCCCCTCCTCCATCCACGCAATCGATCCGTGGGTCTCCAGATGCGCGTGCTGCACCCGGGGCGAGGCGTACGTCCCCTCGTGGATCACATCGGCCGCGGCGAACCCGGCCTCGACATCACCGACGTGCCCGTGGATCTCGAGCAGGATGTTGTGTTCCGGGTCCTGAACGAAGGGGTCGGACGAATCGTGCAGCGCCGGCGCACCCGGCGACATCGCATCCTCCGGATCGAAAACCGCAGGCAGCAAATCGTATTCGACCACCACCTGACGGCAACCCTCCTCGGCCGCGCCGATGGACTCGGCGAGTACGGCCACCACCCGTTGCCCCACAAACCGGACAACGTTGTCGAGGATGTAGGTGTCATCCGGATCGACGAGGTGGTCGGTGTGGATGGCGGTGGTGAACAGTTTCCGGGGGACGTCCTCCCACGTGTACACCCGGTGCACGCCGGGCACGGCAAGGGCCGCGGTCTTGTCGATGGACACGATCCGGGCATGAGCGTGGGGCGAATGGAGCACCTTGAGATGCAGCATTCCCTCCATCGCGACATCCATCGTGTATTCGGCGCGGCCGGTGACGATGTCCACGGTCGCCGGTGCCCCCACGCTGGTTCCGACGGCCTGGCCCGGCTTTGCTTCCTCGATCTCCGAGACGCCGTTGACGGCGTCTTCGATCGCCCGATAACCCGTGCAGCGGCAGAGGTTTCCCTTCAGGGCTCGCGGCAGATCCTGTTTCTGTGCATCGGTGAACGTCGCTGCCGTCATGATCATGCCCGCCGTACAGAAGCCGCACTGAAAACCCGGTGCCGCACAGAAGTTCTTCTGCATCGGATGGAGGTCTTCGGGAGTGCCAAGGCCCTCGATGGTGGTGACCTCGCGGCCGTCGGCCCGGAATGCCGGTGTTATGCAGCTGTGGATCGGATTGCCGTCGAGCCAGACGGTGCAGGCACCGCAGTCACCGCCGTCGCAACCTTTCTTTACTCCATGATGACCTAGATCGCGCATGAAAGTACGTAGGCACTGACCCGGGTCTGGCTGTTGCTCAAAGGGTTTGCCGTTCACCGTGTACGTCATGCCACACCGCCTGCCAGTTCGATCCGGATCTCTTCGGCGAAGTGGTTCGCCAGGTGTCGCCGATGATCGGGCTTCCCGTTCGGGTCGTCGAACCAGAGCTCGCTCGGCAGCGCATCGATGGCGGCGCGCAAGGCGACGGCGTCGGGGAGCGTGTCGAACGCCAGCCGGACCGGCCTGGTGGTTCCGGCGGTGATCGTCAGCAGCAGATCTGTGGTGCCCGGTGTCTGGGTCCCGACCATGAAGATCGTGGATCGGCCCATCTTGGTCAGGGTGAACCGGCGGACGGCATACCGTTTACGCAACGCCTGCGCCGGAATCGCGATGCGGCGCAGTATCTCGCCGGATGCCAGTACGTTCTCATGGTTTCCGGTGACGAACTCGGCCGCATCGACCGTCCGCTCACTGCCGTCGGCTGCCCACAGGGTGTAGGTGGCCTCCAGCGCAACGGTCATCGTGATCATCGGGCCTGCCGGCAGGGACATGACTATGTTGCCGCCGACTGTTGCCGCGTTCCAGACCTTGAACGACGACAAGAACGCTTCACAGCTGGTGGCCAGCAGCGGGCCGGCCACCCAACCACCCGGGGGCACAAAGGCATACAGATCGCGAATCGTGCACGTGGCGCCGATCTGCAGGCCGTCGGCATCGGACACGAGCGGCTCCCAGCCCAACGAGGTGAGATCAACAAGCCGACGCAGATGTGGCTGATCGTCGGAGAACAACCACGTGCCACCGGCAAGCCAGGCATCGCCTGCGCGCCAGATCTCCCCAGGTCGCTGCGGTGGGCGCCGGACAACGTCGGTGACAGTGTTGATGTCCATGTAAGGACTCCCTCTGGGCAGGCGATGCGCAGGGATGCCTTTGCGCCGGTGCAAATGTACGCGACCAGCAACTCCGATGTGCACCAAAGAACATTTCCGACTGCTTGTGGATCATCAAGTGCCCGTTACGGATACGCGGGTTTTGTCGCCTGACGTCGTCCCAGCTCATCCGTTCGCACTACACGCGTTCCACAGGCCTTCGAGAAAACGATCCGAATCACGGGCTGACGTCGCGGCTTGACTTAAAGCACACTTGAACTCGTAGCGTCATCGTATGACTGAATCGAATCCACCTATGGACACCACCCGGCCGACTCTGCACCGAGCCGACGACAGCGACGGGGTCGCTGCCGCGGTTGCACTTCTGGCAGATCGGCTACAAAGCGCATCGAATGCCGATCAATACGACTCGCTGTTCGCCTCAGATGTGCTCTGGGGAAGCCCGAAGGGCCAGGTACTCCAGGGATACTCACTTCTCAACACGATTCATCGGTCCATGATGGACGGCAAGGTCGCCGCAGTACCGACGTCCGAGTTTCAGGTGGTTCAGAGCATTTCCCCTGCACCCGGGGTGGTGGTGACACACATCCGGAGGCAGGCGTTGTCCGCGGGTGGAGAGCCCGACGCCACCGGATTTTCGGAGATGGCCATGTATGTACTGGTGAACAAGGACGACCAGTGGTGGCTCGCGGCCGGCCAGAACACCCCTGTCAGCGATGTACTTCCGAACCAGTAGATCGATACCCGGAAACCTCTTTCATATCCACCGGAACATTCGGCGCGTTCGGACTCTCCTATCAACAACACCGCAAGCGAGACCATCGCGAGCACCCCCACCAACAAGGAGAATCCGATGTCCGACAACAGCATGCCCGAGATCAGCGAAGATGCCACCGTCCTGGAGGTCTTCGACGTCGACAACGACGGCGTGACCGAATCCGCCCTCGTGGACGTCGACGGCGATGGCGTCGGCGACGTCATGGTGCAGGACTACGACCAGGACGGCACCGCAGAGACCCTTGCCTTCGACACCGACGGCGACCAGCACTTCGAAACCGCGGTCTCCGACTCCGACCAGGACGGAATCGCCGACACCGTGTTCCTCGACGAGAACGCCGACGGCGAACACGACATCGCATTCGTCGACGACGACCAGGACGGCGAGGTGGACAGCGCCTACGTCCACGAAACCGGCACCGACGAGTGGACCGAAATCGATCCCGACAGCGTCGAGACCCCCGACACGAGCGCCCTCTGAGCCGGCGACAACCAGCATCAAAGGAACCCCATGTCTGATTCCACCCGAGCGGATTCGCCGCAGACCTCACCCCAGAGCAACGGTCCGGCCGCCGAGTATCCGCAGGACGATCCGCAGATCGTCGGATACGCGGACTTCGACGGTGACGGTTATGAAGAATCTGCGCTCGTCGACACCGACGGCGACGGGATCGACGACACGATCGTCCAGGATTTCACCGGTGATGGGATCGTCGACACCATCGCCCACGACATCGACGGCGACGGGTTCAGCGAGACCAGCGCATCCGACCTCGACCAGGACGGAACCGTCGACACCTACTACACCGATGTCGACGAAGACGGCGTGCACGATTTCGCGGTCTCCGATCTCGACCAGAACGGCATACCGGACGGCTTCACCATCCTGTAGCAGGCACTGCCTCAACCGTCATCTGGCAGTACGACATTCACCCACCGGACAATCGGCTGCCGCCAACGCGTAGATGCCTTACGTTGGCGGTGGCCGACTCCGATGGCCAACTCACTTCGAAAGGAACCACCCCGATGTCGAACCAATGGTGGCTGGCAATCGACTTCGGTACGTCCAATACCGCCGCGGCCGGATATGAACCCGGTTCAGGTGCGCCCGCGGTGGTGCCGCTCTCCCACAACAGCGACATCATGTCGTCGTCGGTATACGCGGATTCGTACCGCAATGTGCTGGTCGGCGAAGCCGCCGTCAACCAGGCCTCAGGCAATCCCGCCGCGTTCATCACACACCCCAAACGGCACATCAATGCCGGCACGGTTCCGGTCGGCAATCTTGATCTACCACTGGAGAACCTCATCGCCGCCGTGCTGAATTCGGCCATGAATCGGGCGGTGGAACGCCGCGGCGGGACCCGGCCCAGCCGATTGATCCTCACGCACCCCGTGGCCTGGTCACCCGAGGAGATCGATGTCCTGACCCTCGCGGCCGAGTTGATCGGATTCGACCGTTCTGCGGTCACCCTGATCTCCGAACCTCGCGCCGCGATCGCGCACTACACCCGGGCCATCCCTGCAGGAGAAGCCGCGGGCAAGACGATTGCGGTGCTCGACTACGGGGGCGGCACATGCGATGTCGCCGTTGTCGAGATCGGCGATGCGACGTCCACACCCGGTTCTATCGACCTGATCGCGCACGACGGCAGCAACGGCCTCGGCGGCAAGAACCTCGATGCCATGATCCGGCGGTGGGTCGACAAACAACTCACCTCACGCGCACCCGAACTCCTGGAGTACCTGCGGACCGAGGCAAACCTGTCGACCAAACGCGCCGTCGACGACAACATCCGACGCGCCAAGGAGCTGCTGTCGGAATCGCCGCGCGCGGTCATCAACATCAGCGCAGGCGGCCGCGAGGCCATCCTCGAGCTGACGCGCGGTGAGTTCGAACAGCTCATCGCCGCCAACGTCGACTCGGTTGTCGACCTCACCCGGCGGACACTGGCTCGCGCAGGCGCCGGCGGTGACGTCCAGATCTATCTGACGGGCGGCTCCTCACGGGTGCCACTGGTCCAGCAGCGTCTCGGTGAACTCGGCACGGTGGCAACACTCGACAACCCGAAGACCGTGGTCGCACTCGGCGCGCTCGAAGCTCTCGTCGCCGAGTCGGATCCCGCCGGTTCCGCGGCCGCACCGTTCCCGGCGCCACCGATCGTCGGTGTTGCTTTGTCCAAACCCGCAACCCCGGAAACGACGTCCGGTCCACCGGCGCCACCTGCGGGTCCACCGCCACCGAGTGCACCGGGTTGGGGCACACCGAGTTGGGGCTCGCCCGAGGCACCGGCACCGGGTGGCGGATATGTGCCAACCGCGCAATACAGCACGAATGCCCAATACGGTTCGGACCCCCAGTACAGCTCGGACCCCCCGTACGGTTCGAACCCCCCGCCGGGTTATGCCGCCGCCTACGGCCCGCCGCCAGAGCAGCCGGGCCCCAACCCGAACCGCAAGCGCAATCTCACGATCGGTGCGATCGCAGCGGTTGTTGTTGTGCTGGTCGCTGCCATTCTCGGAGTGGCCATCGCCAGTTCCGGCGGGGACAACGACCCCAAGGCCGGGCCGGTGAGTTCGTCGACCACATCGACGTCGACCTCCACCACGACCAAAACCTCCACCACCACCAAACGCCCGGAACCCACGACGAACCCATCGGCAACACCTGGCGCCCTCGACGCAGACGACCAGGGTCTGGTCGACGCCAACCCGGATCTGTTCGACGCCGACACCTGCCAGGCGATGGACCGTCCGGACTATGCCATTGCCGCGATCATCTGTGCGCCGGCCAGTGGCGTACTCACCGAGGGCACCACGGGCGCCCCACCGAGTGCCATCGCCCTGTTCGACGCAGGCACCTCGGACATCAAGACCATCGCCGACGCCGCGTATGCCGAGAGCAACACCTCCGAGTTGTTCACCCAGACAATCGACGGCGACCCGGTGTACGCCTACTTCGACACCTTCGACGACAACACCGTTGCGTACATCATCTACTCGGAAGTCAACGGGACCATCACGTGGTGGGTCACGGACAGCACCGATCAGGAAGCATTCGCCGCATGGTTGCGCTCGGCCCAGATCTGCCTGTGCTGAACTGATTTCGTTCGGCGGGCTCACCGATGGGGTTTCGGTCGATCCAGCTATCCGCCACGGATATCACGACGATGGTTCCACAGCCAGAGCGTGTGCATGACCGAATCCTGCTAGCGTTTCGAAAGGCACATCGGGCCGACCCGCGGGTACCGAGCCGGACCAGCTGCGAAAGGCGTTGTGGCCCATGCCCGAGAAACCGCTCTTCGCCTGGAGCGGCGCCAGGGCTGCCCTTGGCGCGGTGGCCGCCTTGCCCGCTGTTGTGGTCGCGTTCTCGGACCTCGCCGCGGCCGCGGCACTCGGCGTGGGTGTTTTGCCCGCCGCCGTGGTCGGGATCCCACCACGACGCAGGCAACGCCTCGTTCTGCTGATCTCGGGTCTGCTCATCGGCGTACCGATGATGGCCGGTTCGTTGGTGGCCCCGTACCCAGTGGTTGCGGTCCCGGTGATCTTCGGCCTCGCGCTGGGCGCGGTGCTCCTGGCCGGTGTCGCCCGGTTCGCCCGGCTCGGCCTACTGCTGATGACACTGGCGGTACCGATGGTCGGCGTCGGCCTCAGTTACGACAGCATCGGTGAATCAGGAAGACTGACAGCGCTTTTCCTCGCCGGTTCCGCCTATGTCTGGCTGGTCTGCCTGGTGCTTCCGCAGCGGGAACCCGAGGCCCGGGACGCACCACCCGAAGGACCGGGGATGGCATACGGGCTGCGATTGGGTGCAGCCGGAGCGGTCGCGGCCGCGATCGGTTTTGCGCTCGACTTCGACCATGTCGGATGGGCCTGCGCCGCAGCGCTGATGGTGATGCGTCCGGCCCGGGGCGTTCAGATCTCCCGCATGGTCGGACGCCTGGCGTCGGTGATCACCGGCGGCGCACTGGCCGTACTGCTGATCGAAACCTCGCCACCCACGGTCGTTTACGCCGTCGCCTTCGCACTGGCGCTCACACTGGCGGCTGCCACCGCGGGCTCGAGGTTCTACATCCTGCCCGCGTTCACGACATTCTTTGTGATCATGCTGCTGGGATACTCCAATCCCGACAGCGCACCTTCCCGGATGTTCGAACGGATCGGCGAAACCGCACTCGGCGTGGCGATCGCGCTGTTCTTCGGGATCATGCTGCCGGCATTGATGATTCGGGCACCCGAGCGCAACCGATCACGCGATCCCGATTGATGGCTGGGGCATGTTCGTCTCGATCCGGCCCAAGATCCCGGCCCTGGTGAACTCCTTGGCCACCCGAACCGCGTCCAGCACGTCCGCACCCTTGGCGAGTTCGGCCGTGATCGCGGCAGCGAATGTGCAGCCGGCACCGGCAACTCGCTGCTCCCCGATCTTCGGGGCCCGGAACTCCGTGAAATCGACACCGTCGTAGACGATGTCGACAGCATCGGTGCCCGGCAGATCCATTCCGCCCTTGACCACGACGTATCGGGGTCCGAGGTCGGCGATACGCCGAGCTGCCTCTTTGAGGTCCTCCACACTCTCGATGCTCTCCATCCCGGCAAGGGTGCGCGCCTCGAAGAGATTCGGTGTGACAACCGTGGCCAGGGGGAGGATCTCGCTGCGAAGACCGTTGTCCGTGTCGAGGGCAGCGCCCGGTTCTTGCCCTTTGCAGATCAGGACCGGATCGACCACGATGTGCCGCCAGGTCTGCTTCGCGAGCGCGTCGGCGACCACGGCGATCGTCTGCGGCGTACCGAGCATGCCGATCTTCACCACATCGAGATCGTGCGCACTGGTGGCAGCTTCGATCTGATCGGCGATGACCTCGGGATCCACCGCGACGAAGCGATGCGCCCAGCCGGACTTCGGGTCGAACGAGACGATGCACGTGATGGTCCCGACGCCGTACGTCCCGAGTTGCCGGAAGGTACGCAGATCAGCCTGCAGCCCGGCACCGCCGGTGGCCTCTGACCCCGCGATCACGTACGAAATATGCGGCGCCGTTCCGTCAGCTTCTGGACGCATGGGGTCATCTCCTTGTTCTTGGTACGGGGACCATTGTCCCAGCTGCCCCAACTCGCGATGACTCCGCCGTCAACGGGCGGTCACACGTCGCAATCCGTAGACCGCCGCGCCACACGCCAGAACCACAAGCCCGGCAATCATCGACGCGGCCGGTAGTGACGCCGCCAGGACAACACATCCAACCAGGCCGAGCACGGGTACCACCCGCGGCGGCCTGCCCTCGTCCTTCCGCAGAGTTGCCGCGGAGAGGTTGGCGATCGCGTAGTAGATCAAGACCGCGAACGACGAAAACCCTATCGCCTCACGTAGATCCGCGGTCGCGGCCAGGACGGCCACCACCAGCCCGATCACCAGTTCGGCGCGGTAGGGCACACCCGTCGACGCGTGGACCGCGGCCAACGGATGCGGTAGGTGTCGATCACGGGCCATCGCCATGCTCGTCCGCGAAACACCGAGCAGAACCGCGAGCATCGACCCGAGGGCAGCCACCACCGCTCCGACCCGGACCACCGGTTCGAGCCCTGGGGCACCGGCCGCCGCCACCGCGTCGACCAGCGGCGCGGCCGACCCGGCCATGATGTCGGCGCCCAGAACACTGAGCACCGCCACCGCGACCACCAGATAGACGAGCAAGGTGATCCCCAGCGCCAGCGGGATCGCCCGCGGAATGGTCCGGGCGGGATCGCGCACCTCCTCGCCGAGCGTGGCGATCCGGGCGTATCCCGCGAACGCGAAGAACAGCAGGCCGGCAGCCTGGAGAACACCGGTGACGGTGATATCGGTGAACGGGTCGAGCCGATCGGCTTGCGAGGCCTCCGATGACAGGGCGGTGACCACCACGGCCGCCAGAACAGCCAGAACCACCGCCACGATCAGCCGCGTGACCAGCGCCGACTTCGTCACACCCAGACAATTCACGGCGGTCAGGAGCACGACGGCCGCGACCGCGACGGCATGGGCGTACTGCGGCCACAGATAGAGCCCGACCGTCAGCGCCATGGCGGCACACGATGCGGTCTTCCCGACCACGAAACCCCAGCCCGCGAGGTAACCCCAGAAAGCGCCGAGCCTTTCGCGGCCGTAGACGTACGTCCCACCCGACACCGGGTAGAGGGCGGCGAGCCGTGCCGACGATGTCGCATTGCAGTAGGCGACGACCGCGGCGATCGCCAAACCGATGAGCAGCCCGGATCCTGCCGCCGCGGCGGCCGGTGCCAATGCGGCGAAAATACCGGCGCCGATCATCGATCCGAGCCCGATTGCCACGGCGTCGAATACGCCAAGTCTGCGATGAAGTTGCCCGGCGGCGGCCGGACCTGGTTCGCTCACGCGCTCAGTATCCCCGGCTGGGCCGAAACCCGCCCGATCTGCAGGCCCCGAGGGAGCATTGCCCTCGGGAATTCACATCACGGGGATGGAGTTGGGGCGAATCCTGCGGCAAGGGCGCTCAACGCATCCTCGACCGGTAGTCCCAAGACGGTTTCGCCGCCCTTGAGCAGGTAATCGACAAGGGCCACGCCGGCCAGCGCGTGCGCGCCGTGTTCCGGGCTGAAGAACACTGCCCCGTTCTGGAACCGCTGCACCGCACCGGTTCCCGTGACAGTGGGTTCGACCGGTCCGAGGGCTGCGCCGAGTAGTCCTGCGGGACCGCCCAATTCGGAAAACTTCGTCCCGATGGCGGCCTCTGCCAATGCCAGCAACTGACCGAGCAGTTCGTCGGTGCCGGTGGAGGAGTCAGGGGTTCCCGGTGTGCCCGGGGATGTCGGAAGCGTCGGGATGCCGGGTATCGCCGGTGCGGCCGGAGCGGTGCCGACACCCGAGGGCGGTGCGATGATCGCAGGCGGGTTCGCCTGACCCTGCACGGAGAAGAACGATGACTTCAGTTGAAGTCTGGTGCGAACCTCCTGCGCGGGTACGTCGACGGAGCCTGCGGTACCGCTGATCCGGATGGTGGCGGCCCGGCCGGACTCTGCGCCCATGCCGTAGGCCTCGATCACGTCGAAGCCGGTCAGGGATCCGACGCCGAATTCGTCTGCGATGCTCGCCGAACTGACCGAGGCGGTCCATTCGTGGTGCGGTGAGATCGCGTCACCCTCGTCGATCACGGCCGGGAAGTCACGTCCGTCGGTCGCGCCGCCGGTGGAGGAGGAGAATTCGGTGAACGCCGGTTTTCCGTCCTTGAGCAGGATTTCTCCGGCGGTGGCGTCGACCGCGATGTTGGAGCGGGGGTCTTCGGCGTCGAATCCGCCGTAGACCTGAGAGTTCATGGTGTCGTCGATCGGTTTGCTGATGTCCATCGAGGCCAGTGCATAGGTACGGGCGGCGACGGCCTGCGCCTTGAGTGCCTCGGCGCCCCCCTCATCGGCCCAGGCCACGATGCTCTCTTCGGGCACAACACCTTTGACGTAGTCATCGAGCGGAACCACGTTGATCACGTTGCCGCCGTCAAAACCGAGCGAGCCACGGAAGGTCTGATCGGAGCCACACATCCGGAGCAGTTCCGGTAGCGGGCGTCCCGGGCCCGGGGTGATCGGTGAGACCAGGGACCGTGGAAGTTCGACGGATTGAACCACTGGACCGCCGCAGCCGGTGGTGATGGCGGCGGTGGAACCCGACAGACTCACGGCCTGCCCAGGTGCCACCGCCACATCACCAACCCTCATTCCGGCGTCCGCGAAGACATTGACCGACGACTCGCCTGTGAGAATTACCGAGACGTCGACGTTGTCCACCTTCCCCGCGGTGGTGCCGCCGTAATAGTGACCCAAGATCTGAGTCGAGGTCCAACCCTGTTTGGCATAACCAAACGCGCCCCACTGGCCCATGCCGCGGCCGTGCCCGTTTCCGTGCCCGACCAGCGTCACCTCGCCACCGACCGCAAGCGAAACATCTGCTTCGACAACCCGCGGAACCACCCATCCGGCGGCTCCGACGGCAATCAACAGGGCCACCCCGGCCACTGCAGGCCGCCGCAACCGGGCACCGTACGCAGCCCGGCCCCCAATGGGTCGAGTGGTGTACAGGCCTGGGATACGCGGCATGGCTGTCCCTTCACAACAGTTCCGCCCACTGCGGCTTCACACACACGCATGAGCACGCAATGTGACTAGTGGGACTGAAGTGACAGTAGTTGCTATTTCCGAGCCACAAAAGTCACAGGACATAACAACAGCATCACGAGTTTCACGCCACGCCGGGCGAGGTCGTGGACTTCGGGCCTTACAAAAGACACGATTTGCCGGTCTAACAAGTCGAAGGGGAAGTCGACGTTGCGCAGGACGCCCGCTTTGGCGTGCCCTCACACGTCGGTGATGACCAGCTCGACCAGTGCGACAAACAAGGAGAACTACGTGCGCTATCGCCGCCCCAAACCCTCGATCGTCCTGGGCACTGTTGCCGCCGTCGTCGTCGCAAGCCCGGTCGCCATCCTGGTCGGGGGCAGTGCACCGAACCTCGCTGTTGATCCCAGTGATGCGCCAACCGCCCAGTCGATCACCCCGACGACCATCAACCAGGTCAGCCTGAACGACGTCCCGACGCTTGTTCTCAACCTGGTGAAGTCAGGTCTGGCAGATGTGGGTGTGACACTCCCTCCGATCGACATCTCCGGGATCGACCTACCCGACATCCCGCTGGAGATCCCGACCGGATTGATCCCGAGCGACCTCCTCCCGTCGACCACCGCCCCCGCCACCACCGTCCCGGAGTCCACGGTTCCGGGGACAACCACTCCTTCTGGCGGCGCACCGGCCGAACCCGCCGCACCCGAGGGTGCACTGGTCAAAGAGATCAGCCAGGACACCCCCTTCTCGATGGTCGGACTGACCTGGGACGGACTGGCCGACACCACCGCGTACATCCGCGCCAAGGCGCCCGACGGGTCGTGGGGCCCGTGGCTCTCGGCCGACAAGATCGACGGCGTCAGCGACAAGGACCCGAACAAGCAAGGCACCGAACCGGTTTGGATCGGCAAGGCGAACGTCATCCAGATCGCCGTCACCAACGGCGGCGTTGCCGTTCCGGGCAGCTCGCCTGCCGACCCCGCTGCCGGAACCCAATCGTCGACGACCTCCACGTTCACCACACCTCCGGTACCGCAGCGCACCGACACCTCGATCCCGACATCGACAGTCGCTCCCGGCGAGATCGCGCCCCGCGTGTTCACGCCCAAGGACCAGCCGTTGCTGACCACCACCGGTGCACCCCAACAGGATCTGATGCAGGCCCTGTCATCGATCAGTGCCGCACTGATCTCGCCCGGGACGAGCGCGCCTGCCGCAGAAGGTCAAGCACCTGTCGCAGAGGTCATACCTCCTGCCGCACCGGCACTTCCCGGTGTCCCGCAGGTGATCTCCCGCGCCCAGTGGGGTGCCGATGAATCGCTGCGCTGCTCGGAGCCGACATACGACGCCACGTTGGCGGACACGGTCGTTCACCACACGGCCGGCTCGAACGACTACACCCCAGAGCAGTCCGCCGAGATCGTCCGCGGCATCTACGCCTACCACGCGCAGACGCTGGGCTGGTGCGACATCGGATACAACGTGCTCGTCGACAAGTACGGCCAGACCTTCGAGGGCACGGCCGGTGGACTCGACAAAAACGTCCAGGGCGTCCACACCGGCGGGTTCAACGAGGACACCATGGGCCTGGCGATGATGGGCAACCTCAACGAGGTCCAGCCGAGCGCCGAGATGATCAACGCGGCCGGAACCTTCCTCGGATGGAAGCTGCGGCTCGCCGGACTCGATCCGAACGGACAGAGTTCGCTGGTCTCCATCGGATTCCCGGGTGGCCTGTACGCCGCCGGTGAGACGGCAACGGTGTCGATGATCAGTGGTCACCGCGACTTCTACAGCACCGATTGCCCCGGCCAGTTCGGCTACGACGCACTGCCGCAGATCCGCGCGATCGCCGCGGGCAACGGCCAGTTGCCGACCGCCAATCCGCAGGTCCTGTCCACCACCGACACCGGCGCCATCGCCCAGCAGTGGATGGCAACCGGCGGTCCCTCCGGCGAGCTCGGCAACGCGACAACCGTCGAGCAGACCACCCCTGACGGCACCGCCAAGTACGTCGACTTCGAGAACGGCAAGATCTACTGGTCCGAGGCCACCGGCGCACAGGTGATCCAGGGCGCGATCGAGACGGCTTGGGCGGCACTGGGATTCGAGACCGGATCCCTGGGCCTGCCGACGTCGGGCGAAACCTCCGGACCGCAGGGCATCAGCCAGTCGTTCCAGGGCGGAACGTTGATCTTCAACCTGATCACCGGCATCGTCGAGGTGCTGCGCATCTACATCGACGAGTTCAACAACAGCTACAACCAGCAGCGCGACCTGGCGACGACCGCACCGCCTGCCTGATCCTGAAAATCCGCGCCATCTGCCTTCATGCGCGCCGGTTGCAACCGGCGCGTACGCAGGCAGGCGGCGCGGATTTCTTTTAGGTCAGAACCAGCGGGCCAGAACCTGGCCAACGCCGCCGACGTTGTTGTCGGGGGCGATCTCGTCGGCCGCGTCGATGGCGGCCTGATGTCCGTCTGCCATCGCGAAGCCTCGTGTCGCCCAACGCAACATCTCGATGTCGTTGGGCATGTCACCAAACGCCACCGATGCGTCGACCGGCAGACCACGTAGGCGGGCGAGCACCTGAAGGCCACTGGCCTTGCTGACCCCGGGCGCCGCGAGTTCGATCAAGCCGTTGTCGGTGGAGTACGTGACGTCTGCGAGATCGCCGACGACCGCGGCCATCCGGCGGGCCATCTCATCGCTGGTCATCTCCGGACGGCGCACCAGCAGCTTCACCGCTTCCTGCGACAGCACATCGGCTTCACTCATCTCGATGTGATCCGGGTTGAGCCAGGCGTGCTGGTAACCCGACGTCGCCACGAACGGTGGGGTCGCGGCGTCGTGGGCGCTCTTGCCGACCCTCTCCACCGCCAGTCCGCATCCGGGGATCTGTTGGTACGCAAAATCGGCCAGCTTCTCGAGCACGGATGCACCCAGGGTTTGCGAATGCAGGATGCGGTCGGTCGCGACGTCATAGACGATCGCACCGTTGGCGCACACCGCATACGGTTCGACGTCGAGTTGGTCGGTGATCTCGGCGATCCATCGGGGCGGACGTCCGGTGGCGATCACGAAGGTGGCACCGGTGGCGGTCGCCTTGTTGATCATCGTGCGCACCAATTCGGGCACCAGGTTGTTGTCGTCGATGAGCGTGCCATCGACATCGCTGGCGATCAGTGTGGGCGGACCTACGAACTCCGGGGGCGGCATTTCATCCATTTTGCCTTTTCGCCAACCGCGCGGCAGCGTCGGCCATGTCCATCGCCTCGGCCTCCTCCAGCGTCGGGGCGCTCCCGCCGAGGCGGGCCGGAACCCAATACGCCCCGGCCGGGTGGTCGCCATACCGCTCCTGAACCTCGAGCAGCATGCCCTGCATGGTCTGCTTCAGCGTGGTGATCAGCGCGTCAGTGGTCGCGGTACCGACCACCGGCGGCGCAATCGGGTCCCCGAACGCGACGACGACCGGAATCCTGGTGCGTCCCAGATTGCGCGGACCGCCCTTGGTCGCGATGCGTTGGGCTCCCCAGACGATCACCGGCACGATCGGAGCCTGCGCATCGATCGACATCCGCGCCGCACCCGACTTGAATCCCTTGATCTCGAAACTCCGACTGATCGTCGCCTCGGGATAGACGCCGACCACTTCCCCACTGCGAAGGGTTTGCACCGCGATCTCGTAGGCCTGGGCGCCCGCGGATCGATCAACCGACACCGTCTTGGTGTGTTTGATCAGAAAACGCATGATGGCGATCTTCTCCATCTCCGACTTGATCATGAATCGCACGCGCCTGCCGCGACGGTGAACACCCAGCGCAGCAGGCAGGAAGTCGAGATAGCCCGTGTGATTGATCGCCAACACCACCCCACCGCGGGTGGGCAGCTTGTCCAGGTCGACGAACTCGAGCTTCAATCCCTGCGCCCTGACCAGCGTCTTCGCGGTCATTTCGAGCGCTCGGAATACCGGTTCCATGGCGGACAGCCTAATTCAGCGTCGCGAAGGCGCAGTTCGATTTCCGCGACGTCGCGCACCTGGCCTTCCGCGTGTCCAGCACCACAGCGTCATCCCCACCCGGGACTGCGGCGCGGCCAACATCAACTGTGCAAATATTGACGAGGTCGGTTCAGGAGGAGCCGCCACGTTCATCTGACACACGGCACAAGGGGTTTCGATGGACTCGATCGACAAACAGTCGAATCACACTCGTGAAGACAACGATCTACCCGCCGGCACCGGACTGACCATCGCCGCCGACCGCCATGGCGGGCTGGTTGTACTGACCGTGCGCGGCAGTATCGACGTACTGACCGTCCCGCAGTTGTCCGACGCCGTCAGCGAAGCGATCAGCGGGGTCCCCACCGGACTCATCATCGACATCTCGGCCGTCGACTTCCTGTCGTCGGCAGGCATGACGGCACTGGTCACGGCGCACGAGAACATCGCACCGACCGGACGCCTGGCCGTGGTGGCCGACGGACCTGCCACTGCCCGGCCCATGCACCTGGTCGGGCTGGATCAGACCGTCACCATGTACGCCACGGTGGACGAAGCTGTCGCTCAATTGGGTGAAGAACGCCGCTCCGACCCCTACACCGCATAAAACCCAATCCCCCTGGGTAACACCGAAGGGTGGATGGCGACCGAACCATGACGAACCTGCCGATCGAGAACCCACAGCTCGCGTTCACCGACGTGACTGCCGATCCCGCATCGGCTACTCGGCTTCGGCAACACCTGGCGAGCTGGCTGCAGGACGAGGTCCCCGAGGCCAACCACCACGCCGACGCCATCACCCTTGCTGTGTACGAAGCCCTGGCCAACGCCGTGGAACACGCATATGCGCATCTGGCCGGACCGGGGACGATGAACTTGCGCGCCACCTATGACCGGTATGACTACCTTCTCAGCGTCACCGTTCAAGACCACGGCCATTGGCAAGAGGCCAAGGCATCGTCCTTCGCGGGGTTACGTGGACGAGGCATCCCGTTGATGCAGGCGCTCTCCGATCACCCGCGCATCAACCCGACCGCGTTCGGCACCACCGTCATCCTGGAATGGAACGTCGGTCGTGATTCTCCGAGACCTCAGCCGCCGTGACCGGCTTCAGACCGCGCGGCACGTTTGGCAGCCTTCTCGGCCTGCTCATCGGCGTCCATCTGATTCGCTTCCGCCAGCGTCGGCGCACCGCCGCCCAGACGCGCCGGAACCCAGAACTCGCCCTGCGGATGCGGGCCGTACGACTCCTGCAGTTCCAGCAACAGCTCGCCCATCACCCTGTGCAACTCTGCGGTGACCGCGGCCGGATCACCGCTTGCGTCGACGGGCTTGCCAACCCCGATCGAGATGGGGATGTTGGTCCGGCCCAGCCGCTTGGGATGGCCCTTGGTCCACACCCGCTGGGCACCCCAGATCACGGTCGGAACGATCGGCACGCCTGCCTCGTGTGCCATCCGGGCCGCACCCGACTTGAGCGCCTTGATCTCGAAACTGCGGCTGATGGTGGCCTCGGGATACACACCAACGAGTTCGCCGGACCGCAAGTAGTCGACCGCGGCCCGATAGCTTTCGGCGCCTGCGCCACGATCAACCGGGATGTGCCGGAGGCTGCGCATGATCGGTCCGCTGATCTTGTTGTCGAAGACCTCTTTTTTGGCCATGAATCGGACCTTGCGTTTGCCCGCCAGAAAAGCGGGCAGCCCGGCGTACGTGAAGTCGAGGTAGCCGGTGTGGTTGATCGCGATCACCGCACCGCCGGTTTTCGGTACATTCTCGACTCCGGTTACCGTGAACGTCAGCCCTTCGGCCGCCCACAGCGAACGGGCCAGGGCGATGACTGTGTCGTAGACCGGTTCCATTCCGCGAGCTTAGCGTTGGCTGGCAGGTGGCCATCCCCATGCGGTCGATACTCTGGGGAACGCAGCAAGAGCACCACAATTTTGGAGGCAGTACGTGCAGGTCACGAGCGTTGGACACGCAGGATTCCACATCCAGACGGCAGCGGGGTCCATCCTGTGTGACCCATGGGTCAACCCCGCATACTTTGCGTCGTGGATCCCATTTCCGGACAACAGTGACTTGGACTGGAAGGCCCTGGGCGACTGCGACTACCTCTACGTCAGCCACCTGCACAAGGACCACTTCGACGAGCAGAATCTGCGGGACAACGTCAACAAAGACGCGACCGTCCTGCTACCCGACTACCCGGTTCCCGACCTGAGGCGGGCGCTGGAAGAACTAGGTTTCCACAAGTTCGTGGAGACCGAGGACTCGGTGAAGACCACGATCACCAATGACAAGGGCAGCCTCGACATCATGATCGTGGCGTTGCGCGCGCCTGCCGACGGCCCGATCGGGGACAGCGGGATCGTCGTTTCCGATGGTCAGACCACCGTGTTCAACATGAACGACGCCCGGCCGGTCGATCTCGACGTCATCACCGAGCAGTTCGGCCACATCGATGTCCACATGCTGCAGTACTCGGGCGCGATCTGGTATCCGATGGTCTACGACATCCCGAAGCGTTCGAAGGCCAACTTCGCGGCGCAAAAGCGCCAGCGCGGCATGGACCGCGCACGGTCGTACATCGAACAGGTCGACGCCACCTGGGTCGTGCCCTCGGCCGGACCGCCGATGTTCCTCGACGAGGAGCTGCGGTACCTCAACGACATCGAGAACGACCCAACCAGCATCTTCCCTGATCAGGAGACGTTCCTCGATCAGATGAAGGAACACGGCACCGACGACGGCGTCAAGCATCGCGGGTTGATGATGGTGTCCGGGTCCACCGCCGAGTTCACCGGTTCACAACTCGACGAGATCAGCCATCCGTATCCGCCGGAACAGGTGTTCGGCAAGAACAAGGCCGGCTACCTCGACAAGATGGCGGTGAAGTTCGCCCCGGTCATCGCCGCACAGAAGGCAACCTGGGCACCGGCCGAAGGTGAGCCACTACTCGACCCCCTCAAGTCGCTCTTCGAGCCGATCATGGCGCAGAGCGATCAGATCTGCGACGGGATCGGTTATCCCGTCGGACTCGTGATGGGCGACGAGACAGTCGTTCTCGACTTCCCGAACCGCACGGTCCGTGAACCCAAGGAGAACGAGGGCAAGTACCGGTACGGCTTCCGGATCGCACCCGAATTGGTCCGGACTGTTCTGCGGGACAACGAACCCGACTGGGTGAACACGATCTTCCTCTCGACCCGGTTCACCACGTGGCGCATCGGCGGATACAACGAATACCTCTACACCTTCTTCAAGTGTCTGACCGATGAGCGAATTGCCTACGCGGACGGATGGTTTGCCGAGGCACATGATGATTCGTCGTCAATCGTGAAGGACGGCTGGGAGATCCAGCGACGCTGCCCCCACCTGAAGGCCGATCTGAGCAAGTTCGGTGTCATCGAGGGAGAGAAACTCACCTGCAACCTGCACGGCTGGTCGTGGGACCTGCGCAGCGGCCGTTGCCTGACCTCGAAGGGTCACGAACTCCGCAGCAGCAAGGTCGACTAGCCGCCGGATTCCGGTCTGATCGGCGAGCACCGGTCGAATACGCCACCATCGGACCGGATCGCAGCGGGTTTGATCGGTCCGTCATCGGGGTATGGCGATCCGGTGTCCTCATTCTGGCGTGACCGAGTCAATGTCGAGACGCCCTCGGGAGCAGTCACCGACGCCCGCTACGAATACGTCGTGGTCGGGGGTGGGATCACCGGGCTGGCCACCGCGTCACTACTGTCACGGGCCGGTGCACAGGTAGCGGTACTGGAAGCTCGCCATGTGGGTTTCGGTGCCACGGGCAATACCACCGCAAAACTCAGCCTGCTGCAGGGCACGCGGCTCTCGAGCATTGCGGCCAAACACACTGGCGACACCGTCAGACGGTATGTCGAGGCCAACTTCGAGGGTCAGCGATGGTTGCTCGATCTGATGCGCGACAAGGGTGCCGCGTTTCAACTCAGGGACGCATACACCTACGCCCAATCCGACGACGGTATCGAAGCCGTCGAAGCGGAGTTCCGGGTCGCACGACGTGCGGGATTGCCGGTTCAACGTGTGGACCAGCTCGACACGGCATTCCCGGCGCGCTCGGCAGTGGTCTTGCAGGATCAGGCCCAGTTCGACCCGATGGACGTGTTGGCGGTTCTCGTCGCAGAGGCACAAGCGCACGGCACCGACATCTTCGAGAACGTCCGGGTGCGGTCGGTACGTACCGACCGCGGCGACCAGGTGTTGGGCACCGATCAGGGCGATGTACGGGCGGGCACAATCGTATTGGCCACCGGCACACCAATTCTCGATCGTGGTGGGTACTTTGCGCGGCTCCACCCCGAAAGGTCCTACACCGCCGCCTTCGACGTATCCGAAGAACTTCCCAGCGGGATGTTCCTCTCAGCCGACCAGCCGTCGCGGTCGATCCGTACCGTTCCAACCGCAGAGGGCGAGGTGTTGCTCACCGGCGGGGCAGGCCACACCGTCGGCCGGACGCGATCTGAACAATCCCTGGTCGACGAACTCCTCGAATGGACCACGCAATCATTTCCGACCGCCCGCCTGCGAGCTCGCTGGTCGGCACAGGATTATGTCTCCATCGACGAGTTGCCCTATGTCGGACCGCTCGTCCCCGGGCACGACAACATCGTGGTGGCCACGGGGTACGCCAAATGGGGGATGTCGAACGGCATCGCGGCCGCACTCATGCTGTCCGGGCAATTGCACGGAACCCGAAAATCCTGGGCGGGTGCGTTCAATTCTTCTCGTTACCAACAGATTTCAGGACTACCCACCGCCGCGATGATCAACGGTGCCGTAGGACTGGAGTTGGTCAAGGGTTGGGTTGGCGCCGCGATCGCCGGTTCACCGGAGTCGCACGCATCGGCCGCCGAGGGCACGGGAGAGGTTCGCAGGGACGGCGCACAGCCGGTAGGGGTCTGCACCGTGGGCGGCAGACAACACCGGGTTTCCGCCATCTGTCCGCATCTCTTCGGAATCCTGAAGTGGAATGACGCCGAATCATCCTGGGATTGCCCACTTCACGGGTCGCGCTTCCGCCACGATGGCGAGATCCTCGAAGGACCTGCCACCTCACCGCTGCACCGGCTCAACTGATCAGCGACCGCATGGGGGTCTGGCTATTTCGAGCTATTTCGAGAGTTCGATGGCTACCAGGCGTCCACCGTTGTCAACGGCGCCCTCGTGCACGGTGACGGAGTTGGTGAGCGTCTGAAGGACATGCCATCCGAATCCGGTTTGTGACAGGCTTTTCGAGACCGGTACCCACGACTGGACGACGGCGCGGAAGTCGCGGTCAGAAGTGGTGAATCCGATGATGAGTTCGGCTTCCGGGCCTGCACAGCCGATGATCGACGACGCCGCTTCGTCAACTGCCAGTTTGATGTCGGCCACCTCGTCGAGCGAGAAGTCCGCAAGCACGGCCAACGTCTCGGCGATCGCCCGCACCATCGGTACCTGCGTTTCATCGGCTCTGACCCGGATGCTCACCGGAGCCACTGCGATTCCATCGATGTCCACAACGTCACCCACTACGTCTTTCCCCCTTTGCCCGGCAGGTTACCCCGCCAGGTTCGATGTACCCGTTCCATCACTGCGACAACCCTTTCCTCGACTCTTTGGTCGTGTACCCATGCAGTTGATTGCCAATCACCGCGCTCATCCCAGCAATGAACTGATGTCGGTCTCGGTTGGCCCGAGGTCCTCACGGAGCTTCTTCAGAGTGCTCGACAGGATTCGCGACACATGCATTTGTGAGATGCCCAACTGTTTGGCGATCTCGGTCTGTGTTTGCGAACCGAAGAACCGGAGCACCAGGATCCGCCGCTCCCGTTCCGTGAGCTTGGCCAAGGCCGGCCGGATCATGACGTAACTTTCGACGTGAGAGTACTCCGGATCCTCTTCGCCGATCGTCTCGAGCAGCGGTGCCCCGATCTCGTCGTCCGCGGCGCCGGAATCAGTCGAGAGTGCTTGATACGCCCCTCTGGCGAGCAAACCCTCCGTCACCTCGGCGACGTCGAGCCCGAGTTCGACTGCGATCTCACTCGCCGACGGCGATCGCCCGAGCCTGTGCGACAAATCCTCCGAGGCGTCGTTGATCGACTTGTGAAGTTCCTTGAGACGCCGGGGAACTCGGGTCGCCCACGCGGCGTCACGGAAGTGCCTGCGCACCTCGCCCATGATCGTCGGCACGGCGAACGACACGAACTCCGAACCGTGGTCTGGATTGAAGCGATCCACCGCGTTCACGAGACCGAGGCGGGCAACCTGCACCAGGTCGTCGTGATTCTCACCGCGGCCGCCGAAGCGACGTGCGATGTTCTCGGCCAACGGTAGGCACCGCGTGATCACGTCATCGCGGAGACGGTCGGTCCCAGGAGCATCGGGATCACCCGCTCGCAGCCGCTCGATCATGCCGACTACATCGGAATAGTCGTCCGAGGTGCGGCCCTTGGATTCAGATCGGTCCAATACTGTCCCATCCACGCAATCGTCTTCTCACTCGCCCGACTTACCCGTTGCGAGTACTTCCCAAACCCCCACTCTGTCATCCCTGGTGCCCACATCCACATCGTGATTGCGCCCCGCGTCCGAGGGGTACTTGCAGACCGGGGGCCGGATGACCTGAAGTTCGCCGTAACAAGGAGACGATATGAGAGCAGTGACTTGGCAAGGCAAGCGCGATGTGCGCGTCGAGACCGTGCCCGACCCGAAGATCGAAGATCCGACAGACGCGATCATTTCGCTGACGACGACCAACATCTGTGGATCAGATCTCCATCTCTACGAGATATTCGGACCGTTCATGAGTGCCGGAGACATCCTCGGGCACGAACCGATGGGAAAGGTGGTCGAGGTCGGCTCGGCGGTCAAGAACCTGTCCGTCGGGGATCGGGTTGTCATCCCGTTTCAGATCGCCTGTGGGACTTGCCACATGTGCAACCATCAACTGCCCACACAGTGCGAGACCACACAGGTGACCTCTCAGGGACGGGGTGCGGCCCTGTTCGGCTTTTCCAAACTCTATGGTCAGGTGCCCGGCGCGCAGGCGGAGTACCTCCGGGTCCCCCATGCGGACTTCACGCACATCAAAGTGCCGGAGGGTCCGTCGGATTCGCGGTTCGTATATCTCTCCGACGTATTGCCCACCGCGTGGCAATCGGTGGAGTACGCCAACATCCCCGACGGTGGCTCGGTCACCGTCCTCGGACTCGGTCCGATCGGTGACATGGCCGCGCGAGTGGCAGCCCACAAGGGCTATCAGGTCACCGCTGTTGACCTCGTCCCCGAACGGCTCGAACGGGCGCGGGCACGCGGGATCGACACCATCGACCTGTCGCGCCACGACAACATCGCCGAGATCATCCGAGATCGGACCGATGGCCGCGGAACCGATTCGGTCATCGACGCGGTCGGTGCGGAAGCGCACGGCGCGCTGGGGGCCAAGGTGATTCAGACGATGACCGGCATGCTGCCCGACGCCATCGCCCAACCGCTGTTCAAGACTGCCGGCGTGGACCGTCTCAGTGCGGTCTACACCGCCCTCGACGCGGTGCGACGTGGCGGCACGGTCTCACTGATCGGGGTCTACGGAGGCGACATGGATCCGCTCCCCCTCGGAACGATGTTCGACAAGCAGATCACGATGAGGATGGGACAGGCCAACGTCAAGCGGTGGGTCGACGACATCATGCCGCTGCTCACCGACGACGATCCGCTGGGCGTGGATACGTTTGCCACACACGAATTGTCATTGGAGCAGGCACCCCACGCATACGAGATCTTTCAGAAGAAGCAGGATGGAGCCGTCAAGATCCTGCTGCATCCGTAACCGACGCGGAGTCCTCCGGGTGAGAGATGCGCATCGCTGCGCTGATCTCTATGTGGCGCTCCAGGAATGCGCGCTCGTCGAGTTTCTTGCGCCGCAGCCACCCGGTGACCTCGTCGTTGCATTTGCTGGCGTTGCACGAGCCGCAGGCCGGTGCGATGTTGTCGATGGTGTAGCGGCCACCCCTGGAGATCGGTAGGACGCAATCACGTTGCAGCGGTTTGTCGGTCGCACCGCAGTAGGCGCAACCACCCCAGGCAGTTTTCAGTTCGGTCCACTGCTCAGGGCTCAGGTCATGCTCGACGGCATCCATCCGCCGCTTTCGCTTTCGCGCGTATCTGGCCTTGCGACTTCGATTGACCGGCACGTGGTCGATCCTATTGTGCTCCGCGGCACCGATACCGCCGGGCGCGCACATTGGGGCTCCGCCGGTCGACCGGATATCCACAAGGAAAGAACCGACGTTGCCGCCTGCAGGTGCGCAGGCGGACCCGAGGAGGCGCAGTGACCACCAGACAACAACGTTCCATCGCTGCCGAACTCAGCAAACGGGCCGGCCCGACCTACGCGGAAGCGGCCGGGATAGAACTGCGTGACACCCCGGCGCCACTCTTCCAACTACTTGTTCTGACAATGTTGTTGAGCGCCCGGATATCGGCCGATATCGCCGTGGCCGCCGCGCGCGAGCTGTTCGGTGCCGGACTACGAAGTCCGAAGGCCGTGATCGAGGCCCACCGAGCCGACATCATCAAGGCGCTCGGCCGTGGGCACTACGTGCGATACGACGAGAGCACCGCGACAAGGCTGAACGAGTTGTCGCACCGGTTGCGAGATACCTACGCCGGCGATCTACGCAAACTCGCGGAGGCCGCCGACAAAGACGTTGCCCGGACTCGAGAACTGCTGCAGGAGTTCAACGGGCTGGGTCCGGTCGGCGCCGACATCTTCCTCCGCGAGGTCCAGGACGTATGGCCGTGGGCGGCCCCGTACTTCGACAAAAAGGCGCGCAGCGCCGCCGAAGATCTCGGGCTGCCGGACGATCCCGATGAACTGGCCGATCTCGCCCCCGGCTCCACCGCGCAGTTCGCCGCTGCACTTGTCCGGGCCTCACTCGACAAGGAACTGCGAGAATCTTTGTCCACGTGAGCGCAGCGTTGCGTCTCAGGGATTCTTGGCGTCGGTGATCGCAGCCCTGATCGCCTCCGCGCACTCGGCTCCTGCCGGTTCGGGTCCGAGGCCGATGTAGAACGTGCCGGGCTGGCCGTGGTCGCCAGGGAACCCGCCGATGGTGATGCCGGAATCCTCCACCGCGGAGAACGAATCCTCCAGGGCGCCGCCGACCCGCGCCGAGGCCTGCGACAGGGGTACCGAAAGTGCTGCGGTACCACGATTCTCACCAGCGGTCACCACCAGGAGATGCGTGGTGTGCAGTACCACCAGGACATCGTGTTCGGAGTCTTCGTCAGTGGCGTTGGCCCTGGTCCCGAACAGCTTTCCGAGAACCGACTGCGACGGCTGATTGACACTGTGGGTGAGCCAGGCAGGCATGTCGTCGGCAAGCACCAACTGCTGGCTTGCAGAATGCTTCGCGAGCTCTTCTGTCATCGCCATCGACAGTTGGTCGAACCGCACCATCTTCGTTGATCGCTCATACATGGACGTACTCATGCCACTGCCTTCTCTCCGCCTCGCTCTGCTTCTGCACTGGCCTCCACCGCCCCGGACCAGGCGACCGCAACAGCCCCGATGACTGCAAAGACGAATCCGAGTACAGCCAACCAGGTCCGGCCCGGGAGGGCATTGTCGCCGAGCCAGATGATACCGACCAGCCCGGGAATCACTGTCTCACCGACCACCAGGGCCGCGGTGGCACCGTTGACCGAACCCAATTGCAGCGCAACGGTATGCAGGTAGAAGCCACCGATACCGGATATCACCAGAGCGTACGCGGCCGGGTCCGCCAGGATCTCAACGATGTCGAAGTCGGAGATACCGTCCATGACCCGTACCGAAATCGCCACCACGCCGAACATCGTTCCGGCGCAAAGACCGGCGGCGATGGCCGCTTTGGAGCCGAGCCACTGGATCAGGCCGATCGAGCCCGCCATGAGAACCATCGTGATCGCCAACAAGCCCCAATGGAACCACGCGGAGTCGTGGCCGGTGCCCTCGGGTTCAGCCGAGAAGCCCAATGCGAACAACGCCAGGATTACAACGGTGATCGCAATCCAGTCGCGGCGATGCAGGTTGATTCCCAGCACGAAGATGCCGAGGACCGCGGTCACCACCAGGTTGGCGCTGATGATCGTCTGCGAAAGGAACAACGGGACCAACCGGGCCGAGACCGCGCCGCCGATGAAACCGAATACGTCCAAACAGGTTCCGACGATGAAAGCCAACGTCAACGCTGCGGCGATGGTCGACTTCATGGACGGGGCGCCGGATTCGGTCTCGAAGCCCTCCAGTCCGTCGGCCACTGCCTTCTGTTTGGACTGCCGGGCACCGTACGCCTGCATCACAGACGAGACGCCGTAGGCCACGCACGCGAACAGCGCCGCCAGAACTCCGATGATCATGCTCAGCAGTATGGCGGCAAAGAGCCGAATCTGCCTCTACCCGATGCGTGAAACCCGCAGATCGATCCGAATCCACCTCCGCTTCCACGGGTTACGCGTGCTGTGGGCAAGGACTGATCGCCGTAGTGATCTTCAACCCTGCCTCGTGAGCCTCCCGTAGCCGTCGGACGTGTACGTCGGACTGTTCGGCATGGCTGTCGTAAAGGAGGGTCAGGCTCGCCGTGGTGATCCCCGAATAGTCTGCGAGACCGCCGAGTAGGCGTGTGGACAGTGATGCGTGGTAGCCGCGTCGGACGAAGGTGTCCTCGCCTACTCCCGCGACCCCGACAAAGTGCAGATCGGGTACCGCGGTGCGGAACCCGGTCACATCCTCGTTGTCCTCATAGGCCCAACCGGCGGTGAACACTCGCTCGATCCAACCGGCGAGCAGTGCCGGGACCGACCACCAGTAGACCGGGAACACCGCGACGACGGCGTCCACCTTTTCGATGAGTTGCTGCTCGGCGAGCACATCCTGCGGTGGTGGTTTCTGTCGGCGGAACGCGGCGAGGTCGGCGGGACCGAATGTCGGCTGAAAGCCGGTCTGCCACAGGTCGTGGATACGGGGAATGCCACCCGCCTCGGTGACACCTGCCGCCAACGCCTCGGTCAGGCGCCATGTTTCCGACGAGCGGTCCGGGTGCGTGGTCACGATCAGCACTGTCGAAGTCATGCGCCCGACGGTAATGTCTGACATCAATGTCAATGTCAACTCCAACACCAAGTTCACCTGAGCGCGGGGCATTTCGGATCGGCGAACTCTGCGCTCGGACCGGGGCGACCCCACGGATGGTTCGCCACTACGAACGCGCCGGGGTGCTCAAACCGCAGCGCACGGCAAACCGGTACCGGATCTACGACGAGGAAGACGTCCGCATTGTCGAGGACGTCCGCTGTCTGCTCGCGGCAGGGCTCACCCTCGCCGAAGCAGGTCAGATCATCGAGGCCATCTGCGCTGAGCCCAGTCGCGTCGACGACGCCGATCGCGCCGCGGCATTGCTGTTGATGGGCAATCGTCGTGACCAGCTCTCGGCACGGATCGATCAGCTCACCGAGTACCGGGATCGTCTCGACGAGTTGCGCGCCGAAGTCGTCGACGAGAACGAGCCCGTGCTCGGGGCGTGAATCTCTAGCGCGGTGTGAGCACCTCGGTGCCAACAAAAGGCACCAAGGCTTCCGGGACCCGCACGCTGCCGTCGGGTTGCTGATGATTCTCGAGGATCGCCACGATCCAGCGCGTGGTGGCCAGAGTGCCGTTGAGTGTTGCCGCGATCTGCGGCTTGCCGTTCTCACCGCGGTACCGCACCTGCAGCCGTCGGGCCTGGTAGGTGGTGCAGTTCGAGGTCGAGGTCAGCTCGCGATAGGTGTTCTGGGTGGGAACCCAGGCCTCACAGTCGAACTTGCGGGCCGCAGACGAACCGAGGTCACCACCGGCGACGTCGATCACCCGATACGGCACTTCGATGGCGGCCAGCATTTCCTTCTGCCAGCCCAGGATCTTTTCGTGCTCGGCCTCGGCTTCTTCGGGGCGGCAGTAGATGAATCCCTCGACCTTGTCGAACTGATGGACACGGATGATTCCCCGGGTGTCCTTGCCGTAGCTGCCTGCCTCACGGCGGAAGCAGCTCGACCAACCGGCGTACCGCTTGGGGCCGTCGGACAGGTCGAGGATCTCGTTCATGTGATAGCCGGCCATCGGCACCTCAGAGGTTCCGACGAGGTAAAGGTCATCGTCCGGCAGGTGGTAGACCTCGGCCGAATGTTCGCCGAGGAATCCGGTGCCCTCCATGACCTCTGGGCGAACAAGGACCGGTGGGATCATCATCGTGAAACCGTTTGCTGTCGCCTTCTGCGCGGCGAGCTGCAGAAGCCCGAGCTGCAGCATGGCGCCTGCACCGGTGAGGAAGTAGAAGCGCGATCCCGAGACCTTTGCGCCGCGCTCCATGTCGATCAGTCCCAGACTCTCACCGAGTTCGAGGTGATCTTTCGGGTTCTCGATCTGCGGGATCTCGCCGACGGTCTCCAGCAGGACGAAGTCCTGTTCTCCACCGGCAGGCGCCTGCGGGGCGACGATGTTGTTGATCGCGCGGTGCGCGGCGACCATCTTGTCGTTGGCGGCGCTTTCGCGGGCGTGGGCGGCCTTGACCCGCTCGGCCAGTTCCTTGCCCTTGGCCAACAGCGCCTGCTTCTCGTCGGCCGGAGCCTTTCCGATCAGCTTTCCGAGGTCTTTCTGCTCGGAACGCAGCTGATCCGCTTCCACGATGGCGGCACGGCGGTCGGTGTCGGCGGCGAGCAGCACGTCGACCAACGCCGGGTCCTGACCGCGCGTGCGCTGGGAAGCCCGGACAACATCAGGATGCTCACGCAGAATCTTCAGGTCGATCACGTGTGAAACCCTACTTGCCGAGCAAACCGAGGTAATCTTCGCGGCCGAACATGTGGGCTGCGTCTCGGGCCGTCGGCGTCCCCGCGTCCGGATCGGCACCCCCATCGATCAGCGCCCGAACCACCTCGTCGTGTGACTTGAACACCGCACCGGCCAGCGGGGTCTGATTCTTGTCGTTGGGGCGATCAACGTCCGCACCTCGCTCCAACAGGCCTTTCACCACTTCCGCGTGGCCGTGATAAGCCGCCAGCATCAGCACGGTGTCGCCGGACTGGTTGGTCAGATTCACCGGCACGCCCGCATCTATGTACTGCAGCATCGCCAGGTCACCGGAACGCGCCATGGCGAACATCCGGCCGGCCAGTTCGGCCACCTCGGCGGGCGGCTCGGTGTTGTCGGGGTTCTTCGGATCGGCCGATTCGCCGTGCACATTCGGGTCCATGAGCCGACGATAGCGCCCGCTGCCGACCCGGGCCGCCCGGTTGTCGCCCCATCCGGCCACGGCGCCCGCCGACAAGGGCATGATGGACACCGATGGCTGACAGGCAAGAAGGTGACGATTCCGCCCCACCCGAGGGAGACTCTTCCGCCTCGGACGAAGGCGGCGATTCGGGCTCGCGTGAGGGCGCCAACTCCTCGGTGAGGAGTCGGCGAGGTCGCATCGGACAGCTGATGCACGAGCACCCCGTCCGGGTCTTGCTCGCGGCGATACTCGTGGGCGCAGTGGTCTGCGCTGCAGTGGTCGGGCTGTTCGGTGGTTTCGATGACGCAGGCAAGGTACAGCGCGATGAGGTCGGGGACACGAAACCGACGCCGGAGTCCACGCCGTTCTCCGAATCGCAGGCCGGGGATTGCCTGTCCTGGCCGCTGGCCGATCTGACCGATCAGTCCCTGGTCGACTGCAACACCGAGCACATGTTCGAGGTGGCCGGTGCCGTTGACACCTCCGTGTACCCGGGTGTGCAGTTCGGTGAGGACGCCCCTTGGCCCGGACCCGACCAGTTCAACACGATCCGCGACGAGTACTGCCCGACGATTGTCAACAACTACCTCGGCGGCAAGCTCGACCCGGCCGGCCGCTTCACCGTCAATCTGATGTATCCCTCGGAAGAGCAGTGGAACAACGGGGAGCGCAGCCTGCGGTGTGGACTGCAACTGTCCGGCACCACCGGCACACTCGCGCCGTTCACCGGGTTCGTCCGCGACCTGGACCAGGCCCAGCAATGGCCGGTGGGCACCTGCATCGGAATCGATCCCGAGACCCGTAAACCCACCGATCCGGTGGATTGCTCCGAGCCCCACGCGTTTCAGGTGACCGGGGTTGTCGACCTCGGTGTCGAGTTCGGAGGTCCCGCATCTGGTCTGCCATGGCCGAACCTCGAGGCGCAGAATGCATATCTGGCGGCGACCTGCCCGGGTCTGACCGACCAGTTCCTCGGTGGTGCCGACCGACTCGCCCAGACCACACTCAACCTGCAATGGTCGACCCTGGCGGAGACGAGCTGGATGGCCGGGAGCCGAACTTCGGTATGCTACATCGGATTACCTGATGCGGGCGGATTCGCGACCCTCGTCGGCGACGCCAGGGGAGATTTGTTGATCAACGGTCAGGTCCCGGTACCGACGGCCGAAGATTCCGACGGCCGCATCGTCCCGACACCGGTGCCGCTGCCGCCGGGCGTAGAGGTCAATCCAACACTCGAGGTCCCAGCCCCAGCCGGCGGCGGGTGATCGATGCCGGTTGCGATGACCGACAAGGACTTCGAGAACCTTGTCTCCGACGCCCTCGACACCATCCCCGAAGATCTTGCCGCCGCGATGAACAACGTGGTGATCCTCGTCGAGCCCTTCAACGACGAAGAACCCGATCTGCTCGGGCTGTACTTCGGCATTGCGCTGACCGAACGGGACAGCCACTACGGCGGCACCCTGCCGGACACCATCACGATCTACCGCGATCCGATACTCGCCATGTGCGAGGACGAAGAGCAGGTCATCTCCGAGGTCGCGATCACGGTCGTACACGAAATCGCGCATCATTTCGGGATCTCCGACGATTGGCTCCACGCCAACGGCTGGGGCTGAACACCTCCGGAGCGACGAAATCCGCGGACGCGGCTGGTTCAGCCCATCGGGTCGCGGGCGAGCTCGGCCGGATCGGTCGTGTGGAACGGCGGCAGCTCCAGGCCCCACCGCGTGCACGTCCAGCCGTCGGCGGTGCGCTCCAATTCGATTGAGCCGGTGTTCTTCAGGTGATGTTTGAGCGCGAACTCAGCAGGCATGTTCACCAGGCGGGCCGCGATGAGCCGGATCGCCGCACCATGGCTGACCAGGTGGACATCCGGCGCATCAGGATCGACGAGGTACTCCTCGACGATGTCGTCGATGACCGGCAGGTACCGCGCGTACACGTCGTCGAGTGACTCACCCCCGGGGATGCGGACCCCGGTCTGGCCCTCGAACCAACTGCGTACGGTTTTCGCGAAAACCTGATGCGATTCCTCGGAGGTCTGGTCCTCCAGGTCGCCGACCTGTACCTCGAAGAGCCCGTCGCGCACCTGATTCTGCACCGACCACACCGAGCCGATCAGTTCAGCCGTCTGTTGCGCGCGCGAGGCCGCCGACGAAATGAGTACGGGGCTATCGGGTTTCGGACGTTCGAGCGCGTAACGCACGGCTTGTCGCGCGCCGAAATCAGTCAGATTCGCCCCTGGCAACGCCGTATCCAAGCGCTGCAACACATTCGACGTGGTCTCGCCGTGGCGGACCAGATACAACCGACTCATGGCTCCAGACCCAACCGAATCGATTCGAGCCAACGATCACTCGCCGCATGACGGGGCGGCGGCGTTCCGTTGGGCCGGGCCGACGGCCACGAGCCCAGGAAATGCAACGCAGGCACACGGCGGTACAACGCACCCAACGCCTCGGCGATCGGCGAATCGTCGAGGTGCCCGACGACATCGAGGTTGAAATAGAACCCTCCGGTGTGCCGGGGCCGCGATTCGATGCGGGTGAGATCGATACCCCGACTGGCGAACTCGTACATCGCCGACATCAGCGAACCCGGGACATTCGGCAGGTCCAGCGTCACAGAGGTGCGGTCCTGCCCGGTACGCGCCGGCACCGGCCCAGGCTTGCCGACCAGGACGAACCGGGTGTTGGCATCGTCGGAGTCGACGATGCCGGTGGCGATGTCGTGAAGTTGATGAAGGCGGGCCGCCACCGGGGTGGTCACGGCGGCATCGACGACCCCGTCGGCCGCATCCTTGGCCGCCGCCGCGTTCGACGCACTCGTCACCACCTGGGCATCGGGGAAACGCGTGGCCAGCGTTTCACGAACCTGCGCAGCCGCCACCGGATACGCCCCGATCGTCTTGATGTCCCCGGGCGCCACCTCGTCGCGAGCGGCCAGGGTGAACGCGATATCGAGCACCGTCTCGGCAAAGATCTGCAGCCGGCTGCCCTTGATCAGGGCATCCAGCGTTGCAGGCACCGAGCCCTCGATCGAACTCTCGATGGGCACGCACCCGTATCGGGCCCGGCCCTGGCGAACCAGACTCAACGTGGCACCGGGACTGTTGGCGCTGATCCGTTCCAGTTCACCGTCGGCGGTGAGCCACGGGTTCTCGATCAACAGACGGTCGAGGGCCATCTCGGTGAACGTTCCGGATGGGCCGAAGTAGGCGATCGCAGGCACGTTCCGAGGTTACGGCAGCGGGTAATGCAAATTGAGGCTTGCCTTCGATCGGGTCGCGTGGTTAGGGTAGCTTTACCTACACAGCGTGAACCGAATCACCGAGGACCGTAGATGACAAAAACAGCGATCGACCGCCCCACCGATGCCGAGTTCATCCGCACCGCATGTATGCACGTGACGGACGCGATGCTCGCGATCGAGGGCAGCGAGCCCGCACCGGTCACGATGGTGCATCTGTACGACTCGCAGGCGTTCGTCCTGGTCCCCTCCGACAGCGCCGCCTGCGCATTGGCATGGCAGGCAGGCAGCGCCGGACTCCCCGCAATGGTGGAGGTCACCGACATGGCCCCCATCACACTGCGCGAACAGGTCCGTTCCCTCATCTGGCTCAACGGCACCCTGCATTCGGTTCCCTCCGATCTCGAACGCGACCTCGCCTGCGAGATCGCCACCGACCACCCGTCGCCCGGCCTGCTCGACATCGGCCACGGATTCTCACTGCTCCGCCTTGGCCTGTCCTCCGCGGTCCTGGCCAACAGCTCCGGTGCCGCCTCGGTGGCGTCCACCGACCTCGCCCACGCCGATCCCGACCCCTTCTGGGAGTTCGAAGCCGACTGGATCGCGCACATGGACACCGATCACGCAGACATGATCGCCGCGCTGAGCAATCGGCTCCCGGTCGAATTGCGCGACGGCCGGGTCCGCCCACTCGGTATCGACCGCTTCGGCATCCGCTTCCGCGTCGAGGGTTCCGAAAGCGACTCCGACGTTCGACTGTCATTCCCTCGACCGGTCAGCGACCTCCCCGAGCTGTCCCGGGCGATCCGAACCCTGGCCGGATGCCCGTTCCTGAACAGCCTGCCCGGCCAAGGCTGACGCCACACCGGGCCACCCGTCAGTAACCTCAACCGGGTGAACCTGCGCCCGTGGCTACAACCGGCACGTCCGGCGCAGCCGGAAGTCGTCACCGACCCGACCGCGCGACGCGCCATCGGGATCGAGATCACAATCGTCCTGGTCCTGACGTTCGGGCTGTCGGCGGTCTCATCGGCGCTTTCCCTGATCGAAAAGGCGATGTCGGAGCCCGGTATCAGCGGCAGTTCCGTGGCACTGAACGTCAGCTCGTCCGAACTCGATGCCATCGACTTCTTCCGGCAACTGCTCTCTGCGACCAAACTCTTCGGCATCGCGGCGCTGGCCGTCTACCTGATCTGGCGGGCCGGAGTTCCGTTGGCGCGCATCGGGTTACCCGCACTACGCGCCAAGTTCGACATCCCGCTCGGCATGGGCCTGGCCGCGATCATCGGCATCCCCGGCCTGGGCCTGTACGTCATCGCCCGCGCCATGGACCTCAATGTCCAGGTGGTGCCGTCAGATCTCAACGAGACCTTCTGGCGCCTGCCGATGCTGGTGTTCTCGGCCATCGCGAACTCCGCGGCCGAAGAGCTGCTCGTTGTGGCCTATCTCATCACCCGGCTGCGCCAACTGGGTTGGACCGAAAATCGCAGCCTGCTGTTCTCGGCGGTGCTGCGCGGCGGGTATCACCTGTACCAGGGTCTCGGCGCCGGGTTCGGAAACGTGCTGATGGGCCTGGTCTACGGCCGGGTGTTCCAACGCACCGGCCGGGTGTGGCCACTGATCATCGGGCACGCGTTGATCGACACCGTCGCCTTTGTCGGCTATGCGGTCCTGAGAGATCATCTCAGCTGGCTTGACTAGAGTCTGTGCAATGACTGACCAGGACGAGCCCTTCATCCGCCGCCCCGGCGGTGCGCGGCGTCCCGATCAGGGTTCTTTTCCCCCGCCCGCATCACCGCCTGCGAATGGACGCACCCGGCGCATGATGCCGGGCCCGACCGGACCACCTCCGCAGCGCGGGCCGGCACAGCCCGCCGGGCAACGTCCACCGCAGCAGGGACCGCCGCATCAGGGATCACCCCAGCAGGGTCCCGCCAGGCCGCAGCATGCTCCGCCACCGGCCACCCGGGTCGGTCCACCGCAGCCGGCCGACCCCGGATACCAACCACCTCGGGCCTGGTCGCAGGCAGAGAGTCCGGAAACCCGCACGGCTCGGCCGGCGCAGCGTCCGCCGCCGCCGATCGTGGCCTACAACCGCCAGCCCCCCAAGCCGCCGCAGGGACCACCTCGCCGGGTCACGCCGGGGCCGACGCGTCCACCGGAGCGCACACGTCGCCGCCGCATCCCGATCCTTCGCACCCTGTTGATCCTGCTGCTCGTCATGGTGCTCGGCACGGTCGGATTGCTCGTCTACTTCGATACCAAGCTCCACCGGGTCGACGCGTTGTCGAACTACGCGGGCCGCGTGGCGAGCAGTGCGGGAACCACCTGGCTGCTGGTCGGATCCGACTCGCGCGAAGGCTTGAGCGAAGCCGAGCGCGCCGCCCTGTCCACCGGCGACAGTGAGGGTTCGCGGACCGACACGGTCATGCTGGTGCACTACGGCTCCGGCGGAAAACCGATGATCATCTCGATCCCCCGCGACCTCTACGTCGACATCCCGGACAACGGCACACACAAGATCAACGCCGCCTTTGCGATCGGCGGCCCACAACTGTTGGTGCAGACCATCGAAACCAACACCGGGCTCCGCATCGACCACTACGCGGAGATCGGATTCGGTGGCTTCGACAAGATCGTCGACGCCGTCGGCGGCATCGAGATGTGCCTGGACGCACCGATCAACGACCCGCTGGCCGGGATCAACCTGCAGGCCGGTTGCCAAACACTCAACGGGCGTGAGGCACTGGGCTTCGTCCGCACCCGCGCGTTTGCCAATGCCGATCTCACCCGCGTGGTGAATCAGCGGAAGTTCATGGCCGCGTTGATGCAGAAGGCGACCAGCGCCTCGACGGTCCTCAACCCGTTCCGCTTCTGGCCGCTGGTCAACGGTGTCGTGGATTCCCTGACCGTCGACAAGAGTGATCACCTCTGGCACCTGGCCCGGCTTGCCTGGGCGCTGCGCAGCGATCCGGTCACCGTCACCACCCCGAACGCCGGGCCGGTCTTCACCGACGACGGCGATTCATTGGCGTGGGGCGACAACACAACCCAGTTCTTCAAGACCATCGCCGACGGTAAAGAGGTTCCGCCGGAACTACTTCAGACCGGTTGAGCCCCTATCCGCCGCTGATTTCAGAATGGGGCCCATCGGGGCCGAGGCAGCGCGAGTGACAAACACAACCCAATTTAGTCAACCAGATTGATCAATTTGGTTGTATATTTGGTCAAATGCCGTCCACGCAGTCCACCGCCCAACAACTCCGTGAAGCGCTACATCCCCTCTGGCGCCGCCTCACCGCCGACCGAACGATCTCGGTGGGCAAGATGGGCATTCTCGCCGATCTCTCGAAACACGGCCCGATGTCGGCCTCCACGCTCGCCACGTCCCAAAAGGTCAGTCCCCAGGCGATCACCACCGCCGTGCGCGAACTCGAAGTCCTCGAGTTGATCGTTCGCACGCCCGATGAGAACGACCGCCGCCGGATCTGGATCGCCATCACCGAAGCCGGCCGCACCCGACTCGCCAAAGAACGGGCGATCGGCGCGGATTGGTTGAACGAGGCCATCGCCGCCCGACTCGACGACGACGAACAGAAGGCACTCGAGGCGCTCATCCCGATACTCCACAAACTGGTGACCGATGACAATCTCGACTGAAACCCGGGTGCATCCAAAGCTCTCGTCGGCCTTGGTGTTTGCCGCTCTCACCACCGCGGTCGTGAGCTCGCTCGGCATGTTGCTCGTCCCGACCATCTCGCACGAACTGGACGTCGAGGTGAGCACCGCACAGTGGATGCTCACGATCAATCTCCTGGTCGGCGCGATCTCGACACCGATCATGGGCCGCCTGAGCGATGGCCCACACAAGAAGCGGCTTCTCATCGGGTCGCTCGTCTGCATTCTCGTCGGCTCGATCCTGGCGGCGGCCGCACCGAACTTCATCGTGTTCCTGCTCGGCAGAGCGCTACAGGGGTTGAGCTACGGAATCGTGCCGGTGACGATCGCATTGGCCAGGCGGTACCTCGAAGAAGACAAGGTCCGGGCCGGAATATCGAGCCTATCCGTCACCGTCGCAACAGGTTTGGGTGTGGGCTATCCGCTGACGGGCATCCTTGCCTCGTTGCTGGGCTTCCGTTTCGCCTTCTGGTTCGCCGCACTGTTCCTGGTGGTCGCGATAGCCGTGGTCTGGCGGATCGTGCCCGATGGTCCCGACGAACGCGCGCCGCGCGCACCGTTCGATTTCACCGGCGCCGTACTCATCGGTGCCGGCCTGTCATGCCTGCTGCTCGCCATCAGTGAGGGCTCGGGCTGGGGCTGGATCGCTCCACCGACGCTGGGCTTCTTCGGCTCGGCGGCCGCCATTCTGACGGTGTGGTGCTTCGTCGAACTCCGTGTGCCACATCCGCTGATCAACCTTCGTGTCCTGAGGACCCCAGATGTGTTGGTGGCCAACAGTACGGCGATAGGACTCGGCGCCGCGATGTACATCAGCCTGTCGATCATCAGCCTCATCGCCCAGGCTCCGGAAACGACCGGATACGGGATCGCGCTGCCGCTGTTCTGGGCCGGATTCGTGATGCTTCCCCTATCGGTGGGCAGTTTCGGCGCAAACCGGGTGGTCCGACTGATATCGCACCGGATCCGCGTTCGCACGCTGCTGCTCGTCGGCGCCGGCATCTTCACCATCTCGAGCGTGCACCTGTGGCTCGATCACAACTCCCTGTGGGAGATCCTGATCGGCATGCTCGGATTCGGCATCGGCATGGGGACCGCCTACGCGGCGATGCCCGCACTGATCACAAGAAGTGTTGCCGACACCGCGCTCGGCAGTGCCGTGAGCTTCAATCAGGTTCTGCGAACCGTCGGTGGAGCCTTCGGCAGCGCTCTGTCAGGGGCTGTCCTCGCCGCGCATATGAACACCGACCTCCACCCGACCGAACACGGCATCGAATTGGCACTCGGAATCGGATCCATCGGCTGCGCCGTGGTGTTTGCCGCGCTGGTCATCAACCATGTGCTGTCGAAAACACAAAGGTCAACAGGCCCCTGACCCCACGGCGTCACCGGCCAGCATCCTCGACGCGAAATCGTGTGCATCGTCAAACGAGGCCGCGATGGCGCCCCGATGGTCGGCACCCTCGTACACCTTGAACTCGACGTCCGATCCCTTCGCGCAGAAATCCTTGACCGCCGCGGTCGTACTCGCCTGTGGGACAAGGACATCTGCCGTCCCCTGAGCGAACAGCGTCGGCACCTGCGGGGTCACCGTCGCCAGTTCCTGCTCGTTCAGATTCGCTGCCAGCGGCGTCAGGTCGGCACCCTCGCGGAAGATCTGGTCGACGGGTATCGGTGGCACCGCCCGCACCGCTGCCAGACATCCCGTCCGGGCCGCCTCCAGCAGCGGCCGGGCCTGCTCGGTGAGCAGCTCTTCGGGAACGATCGTCGGATCAACGGCCTGTAAGCCGAGAAGAATGATCGGGACAAACGGCACTCCCGGGGCCATCAAAGGGTCTCCGGTGGCGACCATCTCCGGGATCTTGCCGGTCCCGTTTCCGGGAGCGATCGACACCGCCCCCTTCAAGTTCAGCTCCGGTGCCCGGTCCGGGCCGATCTCGGAGGTGAAGACCACCGCCTGGCCACCCTGACTGTGCCCCACCGCGAACCAATCCTTGCCGACGTTGTCGTCCACTTGCCGTGCGGCACGGACGATGTCGGTCACCGCGTTGGCTTCGCTGGTGCCGTTCATATACGGATGACCACCCGGGGTGCCGATACCCTCGTAATCCGTCTGGACCACGACGTACCCGCTGCTGACCCACTGGTCGAGTGTCTTGCTCACCACATCGACGGTGTCATGCACCGGACCGTTCGGGGTATCCGCGGACGGGGCACAGGCATCGGCCACGCCGGTCGTTCCATGGGCCCAGCTCACCACCGGCCAGCCCCCTTCCGGAGCGGGCGTAGTGGGGATGGCGACCACCCCCGACACCAGAATCGGTTCACCGGAGACATTTTGGGACATGTAGGTGATGCGTTGATTCCGCGCGGCACTGGGAAGGGCAGCCGACTCGGTGAGGTCATGCGACGTCACCAGCGTTCCCGGCGACAAGTCCGCCCCCGACGTGTTGTCATCGTCGGAGCCACCGCTGGAGCACGCAGCGATCGACATGACCGTGCACAGCGCGAGAATGCTCCGCGTCGCACCGGTCGAGCGCTTCTTCCGGACATTGTTCATCGACAATCCCTCCCCGTTCGCCGGGAGCACAGCAGTGGGTCCCGATCAAATGCTTCGCTTCACCGATCTACAGCGCTGCTCATCCTGCATCGAGGCGGGTTCGGGCGTGGAGACGATTCCACTGACCGGGAACCCCGGTGACCGGGATCACTCCGTCGAGTCACTCGACCGTCGCTGAGCGGCGGTGACAACCTCCGGCCCACAGGACAGCCGAGGGCCACATCGACAATTCTCCGACCGGCTCGAGGTGAGATCCCGACCACACCACAGCAGATCCGTGCCCCCGAGTGAGAACATGTTCCAGATCAGCGGGGCCACAACCAGAATCGCAATTCTTGCCACAGCGCCCTTCCCTCCCCGTCGCCCGACCCGGTCCACTGGGATTCGTAACATTCACCCGGACAACACTTTTGACCGGTCATCACCCACGGCTCGGCGCCGATCGCAGACCGCAGCCGGCGAGATGGTTTGGATAGCCTTGGTCAACTTTTATCGCGTAATGCCCTGTCAGCCAAGGTAATCCTTTCCTTCGGACACTTTGGATAAGTCACCCTAAGTAAGGACGAGCTTGGATGACAACGGCTTTGACCTGCACCTACGCTCGTTGACATGAGCACCAAACGTACGCATTTCCATGAGCTCCTGCATGACCAGATTCGCAATGAATTTTCTTCGGCGCAGCAGTACATCGCGGTGGCCACGTACTACGACAGCGAAGACCTGCCCCAGCTGGCCGCGCACTTCTACGCGCAGGCCGCTGAAGAGCGCAACCACGCGATGATGATCACGCAGTACTTCCTCGACCGCGATCTGCCCGTCTACACCCCGGGCATCGATCAGCCGGAGAACAACTTCGCCGACTTCCGGGCGCCGATCAAGCTGGCCCTGGCACAGGAACAGCACGTCACCGACCAGGTCGTCGCGCTGGCCAAGGCCGCCCGCGACGAGGGTGACTACCTCGGCGAGCAGTTCATGCAGTGGTTCCTCAAGGAACAACTCGAAGAGGTCGCCACCATGCGCACCCTGCAGACCATCGCGCAGCGTTGCGATGGCAACCTGTTCGATCTCGAGAACTTTGTCGCCAGAGAGATCGCCAAGGCCGGCGCGCCCGACGCGACGGCTCCGGCGGTTGCCGGTGGCAGCCTGTAGTTCCTCCACCACAAAGCGGGCCCGACGGATCTGATCCGGTCGGGCCCGCTTTGTTTTGCCTGGACTGCTGTCGCGAGTCTTAACGCAGTGTGACCTGGCGTGCCCGGATCCCGTCGCGGGACCGGCGCTCCTCGCTGGTCAGCTCGGCGTCGGTGGCCAGGGCCTCATTGAGCTGTTGGTTGAACCTCTCGGCGCCTGCGGTCCATTCCTGGGCATGCAGTTCGCGGTCCAGGTCGAATACCGGAACCAGAAGTCCGTGCGTGCGGAACGAGCCGGCAAAACGCGACCCTTCGCCCAGCGTCAGGCCACCGGCGGCATGTACGCGTGCCAGGGCAGCCATCATCTCGTCTTCGTCCTCGGGCCGAACCCACCGCAGATGGGCACGTTCACCGGCGTCGACCCACCAGGGGGCACCGACGAAATCGCCTTCCAGGCGTGCGGTCGGATGTATCGCGGCATTGGCCTGCTCGATCATCGCCTTGATCTGGGGAGCCGGATCGGTCTGCCCCTCGATCCACCAGTTGAAGTCGTCGTGGACGGTGATCGTCAGCGACTTGGCCGGATCGAGCACCTCGGTCAGTGACTTCGAGTCATCTGTCTCGACCTGTGAAAGCGAATCTCCGGCAGCACTTTCGGTCGCCCACTGGATCGCCGCGGCCAGCGCACGGCCCGGATCTTCGGGTTCGGGCTGAGTCTGCAACGCGACCAGACCGACAGTCGCGGAATCCTCGTCGCGCACCAGCGCGGGACCGGCCCCGGGCAGGACCGTGACCAGCCGGACCGGGTTGGCACCCGGTGTGATCAGTGGCAGGTCCGCGGTAGCGGAGGCCACGAACGAACGCAGCGCCACCAGGTCGCATTCGGCGGCAAGGCCTGCGAATGGACGGGGCACCGACGCTACTGCCTCGGCCTGCCGCTCTTTCCGGGCTGCCACCCGCTCGGCGCGATTACTTCCGGGGCGTGGACCACTGCCACGTTTACTCTTCTTTGCCACGCCCCGAACTTACGCAGCGAGCCAACCCCGGACCCGGTCGGGGTAGTTGGTTGCGATCCACCCGACGCCCAGATCGGCGCAGAACGTGGCGTCGCGGCGTTCGTCGACGGTCCAGCAGTAGGTCGCGCGACCCGCAGCCGCCGCTCGGTCGACGGCATCGGGATGTTCCCGCAGTGTGGAGATCGACGGCCCGATCGCGGTTGCACCCACTGCCGTCGCCGCACTGCCGCCGAGGAAGCGGGCGGTGTCACCCAGCAGAACCGTGGGCAGCATCGGGGCGTTGCGGCGGATCCGCCAGACGCCTGCGGTGGAGAACGAGATCACCACCGCCCGGCTGTGGTCGGCCGACGCCGGGCTTGCGACACCGAATCGCTGCAGCTCGGCGAGCAGCAACTGCTCCACCAGCCCGCCGAATCGCACCGGGTGTTTGGTCTCGATGAACAGCCGCACCGGCCGCTTCCAGTCGAGCGTCAGCGACAGCAATTGGGGCAATGTGAGGATCTCGGCCTGCAGACCCGAACTGTGCCGGGCACCGAAGTTGTACTCGCGGAGCTGGGCAAGGGTGAGTTCACTGACCACACCGGAACCGTCCGAGGTGCGATCGATGGTGCGGTCGTGCACGCAGACCAACTCGTGGTCGGCGGTCAGGCGCACGTCGCATTCGAGCCCGTCGGCGCCCTGTTCCAGAGCGAGTTCATACGCCGCGAGGGTGTGTTCGGGCCGATGGCCCGAGGCGCCGCGATGCGCAACGACCGCAGGCTTCTCCTGTCGGACCACTCTCGGCGTGTCACTCATGCCGCGACCACGAACCGCTTCGGGACCGTTACCGGCGCTTCCCGCGCCAGGAGCCGGGTGATGGTCCACCACAGTGCCACCGCGAACAGCGCACTGAGCACATCGGAGACGATCACCAGCACCAGCGCGTTGGACTGCCATACCAGGGTGTCGGCGAAGATCCGGATGCCGACCCCGGTGACCACCAGCGCGTTGACAACCAGCCAACCCGCCCATAACCACCACAGTCGCTTTCCCGTGTAGTCGGGAAGCAGATCATCCCGGCGATCGAGGAGCTCACGGAAGAACGCCAACGGCTTGACCAGGTTCAGGATCGGGATCCAGCAGCCCAACATGATCTGCTCGGGCGAGCGGGGATCCCGCTGATCATGGCGCCCGTAAGCCAGACGACGCTCCTCCATCAGCCAGCCCGCGAGCGCGAACAGGCACGCGATCATCATGCCGACCGCGGCCACCCCGGTGGCGATGACCGCGGTCCGGGCCGCCACCACCATCGCGTAGCTGATCGGGGCGTCCAGATTGATCACGAGCAGCACGTACAGCCAGGTCTGAGCGAGCGCGGCGAGTGTGAGGACGACCGCGGAGGCGATGAGCAACCGGGGTAACTTCGCCGCCATCCGTTCGATGTACGTCTTTTCCGGTTCGACCGGCTCGGAAAGCGGGATGTCCACCAGACCCCAACCGGGGTTGCGGTCGTAGTGGGGGGTGGGTGTCGGCTCCGCGGCCACCCGCCGTCGACCTGCCACCCGCGCCGCCCCCGGCATCGATGCCACCCACTTCACGCGACGCTGGGGCCGAGGTGCCGGACGTGATGTGCCGACTCCGGTGGTCCGGGCCGGAACATAAGTGTGGTCACGCTCGGCCTGCGTCATCGGGGGGCCGGGAGCACTCGACTGTGCACCGGGAGCGGCCCCCGGCCGCGCGATCCGGCCGTAGGCGTCGAGCGGGGTGAGCGGACCGTTGCACCGGGGACAACGGGGACGGCTGGGATCGTGCGGACCCGCGATGCGGCAATTCGGGCAGTAATCCCGTGCCGGCGGTGCTCCGGTGGGTCTGCTCACGGGGAGTTCCCAGGGTCAGGGCTGGCTCCCCCTGCACCCGATCCGTATTCCAACGGTCGGCCGGACTGCGCCCAGGACACCATGCCGCCGATGACGTTGGCGCCCTGGAATCCCCGCTGCATCAGGTAGCCGAGCACCCGCGCGGACCGGCCGCCGGAATGGCAGATGACGTAAAGGTCTGCATCCGGGTCGATTTCGTCGATGCGGGCGGGCACATCCCCGAGAGGGATATGGAGGGCACCGGGCGCATGACCCTCCGCCCATTCGTCGGGCTCGCGCACGTCCAACAGAATCGCATTGGTCTCGCCGACAAAATCGGCAGGCAGCTCGGTTACGGGTACCGAAGGGATTTCCGACATACTCACTCGACCATGGTGGCACGCACGGTGGCCGTGCGGCACGGGCTGGGACTTATCAACAAGTTATCCACAGGCCCTTCATTTTGTTCAATTCCGTGCCGAATCAGGGTCGGCGATTGAGCATCTGACATGTTGTGTGACCAGCTTCAACTGAAATTGTGATCCCGTTCACTCTACGGTCACGTTTGTTGATAACTTCTCCACAGTTTCCACAGCCTCATCCACAGGTTGAGCGTTGGTCGGCACCGGCTGAACCAGCACATTAGGGGGTGCCTGTGGATAACTTTCGGACTGCGTCCGCCGGCTACTCACAGGCGATCACAATCCGCCTGCCCATTTATCCACAACCCACCCGTCACTTCTGCACCACCAGCGGGTTTGCATTCAGGCCCCGGAAGGGGGACGGATCTGGTGTTGCGAGTCAGAAGTTTCTTGCTTGTATCCGGTGGAGCGATGGGTGGCTGGCAAGGCGGAAGAGGGAGGCATAGCGGAGCTATCCATGTCGAAGACGTGCGCCTTCGGCACAGCCGATGACAACGCTGGCAGGCGCCGATCGAACGCCGGAGACTGCAAAAGGACTTCTGACTCGGGGCACTAGAGCCCGAATCGCATCCACTGGGCGCGGCGCTCGACCGCTGAGATGGCACCGCCGACGAATCCGTCAACCGCTTCGGCGCTCGTTCCGGCCATCGTGGTGTCCGACGCCAATCCGGCGATTCGGGCCAACAGCGGCTTCGGCGGGGCGATGATCTCCAGTTCGGCATCGGGGAACCGCTCTGCCATCACCGACCGGAGGACACCGATACCGTCGACGAGTCCCACATCGACCGCCGCGCGGCCCACCCAGACATCGCCGTTGAAGAGGTCCGCGTCGGTCCCCACGAGTTTGGTGCCGCGGCGCTGTCGCACCCACGTGATGAAGGCGCCGTGGAGGTCGTCCTGCAGACCACGCAACCAGGCGACGTCCTCGGGCTTCTCCGGGGTGAACGGGTCGAGCCGGGACTTGTTCTCACCGGCGGTATGGACCCTGCGCTCCACCCCGACCCGGCTGATCAGGTCCTGCAGGCCGAAGCCTGACGAGACCACCCCGATCGAACCGACGATCGACGTGTGCGCCGCATAGATCTCGTCAGCGGCGCAGGCGATCCAGTACCCGCCCGAGGCCGCGATGTCCTCACAGAAGGCCATGACGCGCACGCCCTTCTCCGACGACAACTGCCTGATGCGCTCCGCGATGTACTCCGACTGCGTCGGCGATCCCCCGGGTGAATTGATCACCAGGACCACCGCTTTGAGTCGTTCGGTCTCGAACGCCCGAGTCAGGTTCGATTCGAGATTTTCCGCGGTCAACCCGTGACGACCGGGCCCGATCCCACCGATGATCCCTTCCAGGCGCACAACTGCAACCTTGTCGGCGTGCGCCTTTGCCATCCTGCGTGCGATCTTCTTCAAGGGACCCATCAGTCCACAGTAAGCGGACTCGTCCGCCGGAATGAGGGGGCAGCGCCGACCCCGACCCCCCACACTGGCCTATATGACAGTCCGATGGCTCTCCGTCTTCCTAGACTTCCCGCGCGAGAGTTTCAGCGACGAAGTGACGTTCTGGCGCGCGATCGCCGGCAGCACGGTGTCACCGGCCCGCGGCGCCCACCGCGAGTTCGCCTCGCTCGAACCGTTCAACGGTGACCCCCACCTGCGGGTCCAACGGATCGATTCCGGCGATGGTGGCGTGCATCTGGATCTGCACGTCGACGATCTGACCGAGTCGATCGGCCGGGCCAGTGCGCTCGGCGCCACGATCGTCTCGAAGAATCCCGACGTCGTGGTCCTGCGTTCACCCGGCGGCTTCAGCTTCTGTCTGGTCCCCTGGCGGGGCGAAAGCCGTCGCTCCCGCCCGATCCGCTGGCCGGGTGACACGATCAGCATCATCGATCAGGTCTCCATCGACGTCCCCGCCGCCGACTACGACATCGAGTGCGACTTCTGGGCGGCGCTGACCACCTGGCCGTGGCGGCAGGGCCTGCTACCGGAGTTCCGTAATCTGCGCCGCCCCGACGAGATGCCGTTGCGCATCATGTTGCAGCGGGTGAGATCCCGGCACATCGGCGGTCACCTGGATCTGGCGAGCACCCACCCCGAAGAAGAGGTGGCGCGACACGAGGGCTGGGGCGCCAAAGTGGTCGAACACCAACGCTTCTGGACGGTGATGGAAGATCCGATCGGACGGCGCTACTGCATCACCCACCGGAACCCGCGGTCCGGGAATCTGGCGCAGTGACGCGCCGATCGTAAATCACGCCTCGAACGCTTGACCTTGACGCAGGGTCAACCCTCCATCCTTGTCGCAGAAGCTTCCGCACAGATCGGAACCGCTTCCTGCGAAAGGAGATAGACGATGACACCAGCACCGAGCACCGGCCCGGCGATTGCTGTGCAGGGACTTGAAAAATCGTTCGGGAAACTCGAGGTACTGCGGGGCGTGGACTTCGATGTCGCGCGGGGCAGCGTCTTCGCGTTGCTCGGCTCGAACGGTGCGGGCAAGACGACCGTCGTGAAGATCCTGTCGACGCTCCTGGCGGCCGACGCGGGTTCAGCCCGCGTCAACGGCTTCGACACCGCGTCGCAGGCCGACGAGGTACGCAAGTCGATCAGCCTCACCGGACAGTTCGCCGCGGTTGATGAGATCCTGACCGGCCGGGAGAACCTCGCCCTCATCGCGAGGCTCCGGCACGTCAAGAATCCGGGCGCAACGGCAGAGGCTCTTCTGCAACGCTTTTCACTGACCGAAGCGGCCGGGCGAAGGGTCTCGACATACTCGGGTGGCATGCGCCGCCGCATCGACATCGCCATGAGCCTGATCGGGGATCCACCGGTGATCTTTCTGGACGAACCGACAACCGGACTCGACCCCGAGGCACGTATCGAGGTGTGGGACACCGTGAAGAGCCTCGCCGGGCGCGGTACGACGGTACTGCTCACAACGCAGCATCTGGAAGAGGCCGAGCATCTCGCCGACCGGATCGCGATCCTGCATCAGGGACGGATCATCGTCAACGGCACCCTCGCCGAACTCAAGGCTCTGCTGCCACCCACCGAGGTCGAGTACGTCGAGAAGCAGCCGACGCTTGAAGACGTCTTCTTTGCGGTCGTCGGCGATGGAGGCAAACGCGCCGACGCCGCCACCCCCACCCACTCGACCACCACGTAGGGAACGATCATGGTCACCCAATCCATCGCCGACACCGCCGTTCTCACCGGACGGACGCTGCGTCATGTCACGCGCAGCATCGACACCATCATCACGACCGCACTCATGCCGATCGCGTTGATGCTGATGTTCGTCTACGTATTCGGCGGCGCAATCGACACCGGCTCGGTCGACTACATCGACTACATGCTTCCCGGCATTCTGCTCATCACGATCGCCTCTGGTATCTCCTACACCGCATTCCGGCTCTTCCAGGACGTGCGGGGCGGAATTTTCGAACGCTTCCGGTCCATGCCGATCGCACGGTCGGGGGTGCTGTGGGCACATGTTCTGACCTCACTCGTCGCCAACGCGATCTCGTTGGTGATCGTGGTGGGCGTAGCCCTGCTGATGGGGTTCCGCTCAGACGCAGGCATTCTGGCCTGGCTCGGGGTGATTGCCATCCTGCTGCTGTTCACCCTCGCGCTGACCTGGATCGCGGTGATCCCCGGCCTCACCGCGACGACGGTGGAGGGCGCGAGCGTGTTCGCCTACCCGCTCATCTTCCTGCCGTTCCTCAGCTCGGCGTTTGCGCCGACCGAGACCATGCCCGGCCCGGTGCGGTGGTTCGCCGAGAATCAACCGGTGACTTCGATCGTCAATACGCTCCGTGATCTGTTGGCCGGCGGGTCCGTCGGTAGCGACATGTGGATCGCAGTGGCCTGGTGCGTCGGGATCGGTGTCCTGGCATATCTCTTCGCGACCATCACCTTCCGCCGGAAGACCAGCTGAGGCAGGCTGAACCATGCTCACCATCAGCCAGTTGGCGACCTACGCGGGAGTGACGGTGCGGGCGATCCGGCACTACCACAAGATCGGGCTGCTACCGGAGCCCGAACGCGACCACTCCGGTTACCGGATCTACGACGCCGCCGCGGTGGTGACCCTGATCCGGATCCACACGCTGGCCGATGCCGGTGTGCCGCTGGCCCGGGTGGAAGAACTGCTCGACGCCGACGCGGACGAGTTCACCGAGGGTCTCGGGGAGATCGACAAGAAGCTGCGTGCCGAGATCCGCCGGCTGCAGGACACCCGCAAGCGGCTCACCCGGCTGGCCGCAGGCGAGCATCTGGCGATACCGCAGAGCGTGGTCGACTACCTCGACCGGTTGCGCGGGCTCGGCCTCGCGGAACGCTACATCGAGATGGAGCGCGACGCCTGGATCATGATCGCCGCTCAGGTACCAGACCAGATCGACGATGTCATCGTCATGAAGCAGAAAGAGCTCGACGACCCCGACATCGTCCGGCTCTACACGATGCTCAGCGGCGCATTCGACTGGCAGACCGACGATCCGCGGATCTTCGAGGTCGCCGACATCATCGAGCGCCAGATGATCCGCGCGGTGGAGGCCGGCGAGTACGAGGTCGATGGTTTCGACGATCCGTTCATCAAACTTCTGGACGCGACCACGTTCGAAGCCGCACCGATCGTGAAACCGATTCTGGCTGAACTGGAAGCGCGAGGCTGGAAGGGATGGACCCGTATCGAACGCATCCCGGCCGACCGGCTGAGCACCGCAGTGGCGCCACTCAGCGGTCATTCAGGTGGCGCCGGTCATTCAGATGAATGAATTCCGGCCCGGCCGGAACAGTTTCGGTTGCACCGGCGATAGACCCAGCACATTCACCGCACGTTTCGAGCTCGACCGGGTTTCACCTCGACGCATAGGAGACAGGCACGATGGCTCACCACAACATCCGGCGTAACGCCGCCGCGGCTTTGTTTGCGCTCGCCGCCACGATCGGAATCGGCACCATCGGTGCCGGACAGGCCTCCGCGGAGACCGTTGTCCCGATGACTCGCTGTTGGGGTGTGAGCCCCTATATCGTCGACCAGCCGTTCAGTACCGCACGGTTGTTCGTCTACCCGACCGGTCCCGGGCGGGTGAACGCCGCCGTGCGTGATGTCTCCACCAACTGGGCGATCTTCTCCCGCGACCTCAGCTATGACTCGATCGGCCGTCTGGACTGGCGGAACCGGAACACCGGCCGCGCCGGGACGACCTTCGACACCGCCCGCATCGGCGCCTACGTTTCAGGCCCCACCTTCGATCTCAACACCGGCGCGGGCACCGTCGACTTCACCTTCTCCGCGGTCAACCGCAACGCCCTGTGGGCGATCCCGTCGACATCTTGCTCGGGGACCATGCAGGTGCAGTAAGACGGTCAGGCGTTGCAGAACGCGGTGAGCTGTTCGCGTTCTGACTCCACACCCCGCTTCTCGGACGCCGACACCTTGATCAGGTAGTTGACGTCGATGGCGGTGTTCTTCCCGTCCTTCACCGGCTTCCAGGTACCCGCCACCCGGCCGTCGACCAACACGAATCCAGGTGATCTTCCGTTGGGGGTGACCAGATGCGGGAACACCTCGTCATCGACAACACGACGGCGGTCGGTTCCCTGTGAGACAACGATGTTGTCGAAGGGCGCCACCAGACGGGCCGGTGCGGGCAGGGTTTCGTCGGCAAGAGCGATACCTGCGAGGTCGAACAGTTCCTCGCCACCCGGACCGGTCAGCTTGTCCAGCTCCCAATCCGCTTCCATCGCCTCGACGACGGGACGAAGCCGCGTCATGCCCGCCCAGCTCCCGATCCCCTTGATCGTCGCGGGACCGAACCCGCGCAGGTACAGGCGGATGAGATCCTTGACCGCCTCGTCCCCCGTCACCGCCGACTCGCCGGGTCCACACCAGTCGTCGTAGAGGCTGTAGGTGGTCGTCGCCGAACCCTGCCACGTTCCCCGCGGCGGCACCTGGACCAGCGGGACCAGGCAGCGGACCACGGTGGCCAAGGATGCGGCGACGGCATCCGGCCACCGCTGCGCCAAGGAGGCGCTGAGCTCTTTCACGGAAAGTTCTGTGCCACTGAGCAACTCACGTCCGTGCTGGGCCACGTCCTCGGGATCGGCGCCGGCCAGATGCTTGACATGGTTGTTCCGCATCTCGCCGTCCATGCTCGCCTGGGCCAGCGGTCGTACCCAGCGCGCATCTTCGGCGTCCATGAGAAAAACCGTGCTGCGCAGCAGTGCCATCCGCACCACCTCGCGACCGGTCATCAACTCATCGAGGTCCGCCGGGTCGAAATCGGCTATCCGTGACCACAATCCGTAGAACGCGACCTTGGGATCCTGGGACTGCAACCCCACGCACCGATCGAGGACGTCGAGCACATCCTCATCAATCCGCTCGAGGAGGTGCTGCCGTTGCAGCAACGTCCGGTTCCACTGCCGCAGACTGATCGATCCGGCCATGCTGTCCGCCCGTTCTCTACTTGCGTCCACCCGAGGCCCGCGCATCGGCCAACTCACCGAACGTGGCGGCCCGGGCGTCGGAGCGAGCCCCGGTTTCACCGATCTGCTTGTCCACCAGGATGACCTGGCCGATGAAGGGTTCGACGATACCGACCATGCGGATCGGGGCCGCGATGATCAGCTGAAATCCGAACTGCTCGAACGCCCGCAACGACTGCGAGCTGAACGTCTCATCGGACTTGCTGAACGCCTCATCCAACATCAGCGGCGCGAAGCTGGGTCTCGGGTCGAGGTCCGCCTGCCCCTTCGCCTCGTGACCACCGTGGCTCAATGAATAGCTCAGCGCCGCAGCCAAACAGAACGCCACCAGCTTCTCCTGCTCACCACCGGAGTTGGATGCGGTGTTGCGGTAGGTGTGCACCGGTGGATCGTCCGCAGGTGCACCGGCCGCGAGCTCCTTGCCATAGAACGTGTAGCTGTTGCGGACGTCGAGGACGTTGTCGCACCAGCGACGGCTCTCGGCATCGGTACCGGTGAGCCGGGCCACCAGATCGCGGATGCGATAGAACTGGCGGGCCAGCACCGCGCCGTCACCGCCCTTGGCAGCCGGGGCATCCCGGATCATCTGGTCGACGATCTTGGCGAACTCACGGGACTCGTCGGTGGGGTTGTACAGCTGCGCGATCTGCAGATACGTGCCCTCGTTGAAGTCCACGCGGTGCAGTCCGAGGTTGACCTCGGCGATACCGCGCGTGATGCGCTTGTTGGTGTCGGTGATCTCCTTGTACAGATTCGACACCGAATGGCTGATGTCCGTGGTGATCAGCTGCCGGAAGCGCTGCTGCGTGGAGGCCAGACCGTGCTCGACGAGGCTGGTGTGGATGGACACCAGATCGGCGGCGTACTCGATGGTGGCACTCAGGTTCGCCGACGCCTCGGGCCATTCCCGCAAGAAGGCCTCCGCCGCCCGCACAACCTTGTTCTCCGCGCCATCGCGTTCGGCATTCGCCTTGCCGACAATCGCTTCCAATGCGTTACGCAGATCCGAACGCACCTCGCCGTAGTTGTCGAGGGTCAGTGTCTTGCCACCCGCGGACAGGGTCTCGGCGAGCACCTCTGCGAGGTACCCGCGGTCTCCGTCGTCGATCTTGAAGTTCTCGGCCTTGACCTGCTCGAACTCGGCAAACCACCGGTCCCAGTCAGATCCGATGTGGCCCAGCTGATCACCGAGTGCGCCCACCCGGGCCACGGCCTCACGCCAGTCGGCGCGCGCGATCTCGACCTGCTCTTCGAGTTCGGCGAGGTCGACGCGGTTCTCGCGGACCCGGTCGATGCGGGTGTTCAACTCGTCGGCATCGCGCTGCGACGACCACCAGTTGAGTTCGGCCCACGATGCATATCCGGCCAGCGAATCGGCATTCTTCGCGCGTTCCCGGTTCTGCTCCAGCAGATCTCGTTTGTCCTGGGCAGCCTGACGCGCCTCGCGGTACACCGCTTCGAGGTGATCCCGAGACTCCTCGAGGGCAGCGCGTTTGCCGTCGGTGTTCGATCCGAGGATCCACTGGGTACGGTCCGACACCGACCGGCGGTCGTCCTTACGGAAGCGGTCGCGGCCGGACTTCACCAGACCCTGCGGCGTCACCGCCAACAGATGGTTCTCGAGTTGGGCAGGCAGATCGACGCACATGTGTTCGGCGCTGTGCGCCACCACATTCGCCAGCCACGACCCCGCCGGGTGGCGACGGTCGACCAGGAGCTTCTCCGCGAGCGATCCGGGTACGGGTGCGCCCGACGAGGACGCATTCTCTTGGTAGACGCGGTATTCCAGCACACCGCCGAGGTTGGTGCGGTTGACGAAGTCGCCGATCGTCCGCCGGTGGGTCTCCGGCACGAGCATCGTCATACCGAGGCCACGGAGCACCCGCTCGGCAGCGCCGGCCCAGCGGTCCTTTTCCTCGGGGTCGACGTCGATGAGTTCGGCGGCAAACGGAAGATCCTCGGGCGGCACACCGGTGGCCTGCGCGATCCCGTCACGCTGCCCGAGCACTTCACGGGGCAGCAGCGACCGGCGGGTGTTGAGGCTCGACAGTTCTTCGACCGCACCTTCGTACGCGCGGCGCGCATCGGTCTCGGCGGTGAAGAACGCATGCGCCGACGTCGCGAGACGCTCTGCCGATTCCCTTGCCGCCCGGGCGATCTCCGGTGCCCGCAACCTCAAGGCCGCGAACTCATCCTGGGTCTCGGGGGTCTGCTCACCGAGCCCACCCACCAATGTGGAGTAGCGCTCATAGGCCCGGTTCCGTGCGGTCACCTGCTGTTCGAACGATTTCAGTTCCGATTCCAGCGTGGTCAGCTCGCCCTTCTCGGACGTCAGCTGATCTCGCAGGGATCCATGGCGTTCTTCACGTTCGTCGGCCAGGTTCTCCCAATTGGCGACCTCGTTGTCCAGGCGCAACCGGTCGGCGTCGATCCGGTCGAGCCGCTCCTGCAACAACGTCATCCGATGCTCGCGCATGAATCCACGCATCGGCGGGCCAAGCAACGTGCCCGCCCTGGTGGTGGATTCCTCTGCGCTGCAATAGGTTTTCCACGCCTCGGGGATCGGGCGCAACACCTGTTCCTGTGCATTCGCGCGCGCGGCGGCCTGGTACGCCTCGTCGAGTTGGGTGAAGTTCTCCACCAACCGCTCGGCCTTGGCGTAGGTCTCCGGGCGATCGAGCATGTAGGTACGGATGAACAGGTTGAGGTCGCCGACGTTTTTCATCGCCTTGGCCTTACCCATCAGCGATAGCGCGGCCGACGACTGGCCGATGCCCACCCGCCGGCGCAGGGCCTCCTGATAGGCGCTCTGCACGTCAAAGCACTCGACTGTCGGATTGGTCGTCCGGAAACGCCGGATGTCGAAACCGCTTTGGGCCCAGGCATTGAGCGACAACAGATCCCAGTGCCCGTCGTGCAACTGGTACCACGACCGCAGCGAACTGCCGTCGGTACCCGAACCGGGGAACCACTTGATCGCAACCGCGGTCGTCGCCGACCCGGCACCGTTGTCGTAGGTGGCCGCGATCGCCGACCAGGTGGCACCGTCGGCGCGCAGGTACTGAACCTGCGACTGGTTGTAGCGATCGTCGTTCTCCGCCCATGCACCCCGCACGTAGTCGGCCATCGAACGGGCCGCCTTCTTGGCGCCCTTTGCGGTGAGGTCGGCTGATGCGTTGAACACCTGGTCGTAGGTGGGCAGAAGGACCACCGAGTGGCCGTCCATCATCGACGACTTTCCCGACCCCGACGGGCCCGTCAGCATCACGCCGCGCTCGTCGATCGGGTAGTCCTTGTATCCGTCGAACGTGCCCCAGTTGACCATTTGGAGTCTGGTCAAACGGAACTGCCCGATGTTGAGCGTGCGCTTGCCTGCCGGTTCGGTCGGTCGGGCTCCGCCATCGGCTGCTGCGAGTTCGGATGGGCGGGCGCCGTTTCCGTCACGTTCCAGGATCTCGGTCATGATGTGCGCTCCTGGTCATCGAGTTCAGCCAGGTCGGTACCGGCCTCCTCGTAGTCACCGGCCAGGCGTCGATACGCCTCCGTGTAGGCGGCCACCTGCTCCGGTCCGAGCAGGGAGGCGATCACACCCAGCACCACATAGCGGTCGGTGCCCGGAAGAGCCCTGATGATCTTGCGGGATTCGAGCTGATTGATCGCGGCATCGATACGTTTGACGAACCCCGCCTCGTCCGTATCCGACACCGGCTTGTAAGTGAGCATGTGGTCGATGATCTCGCCACGTTCGACCACCACCGACTCGTCGGCACTGGTCAGGTACTTCTGGCGGAGGAACAGCGCCAGCACCGAAGCCGCCAACGTCAGCGTCTGCGCCCGCAGGATGTTGCGCTGCCTCGGGTCGTTCTCCGAGACCTGCCTGGTGAACGCGTACTTGTGTTCCCGATTGATCTCCAGCTGCAGGTTCAGCTCCGACAGCCTCGACCGGATGACCTCTTCATGGATCTCGATCGTCTTCCAGTTGCGTGATCGCACCGAAACATGCGCCGCGGCAACAAGTTCTTGCAAGGCATAACAGACCGGTGCGGGCAGCGCCGAGGTATCGCCCTCGAATCGCGCGTCGACCCGGGCCTCGCTGATGCTCCCGACCGGCACTGATCCGTCGAATGCGAAGTGGGACAGGTCGACCGGAGGCGCCTCGAATGCTTCGGGGGAGTCGACGAACAGGTCGTCGCCGTCCTGCTCCGCCTCACCTTGTGGTGCGTCCGCGTGTTCGGGGACCTGATCTTCCGATGTGGTCATCGACCTCTCCTGGTGGAACTGGGGGCGGATGCGTTGGGGGCGGTGTCATCGGTACTCGGCTCGTCGAGCAAGTGCATGACCTCGTGCGGCAACGCCGTGATCGGATCGGGTAGCGCGCTGGTGAATCGCACTGCGGGTAAGTAGATTTCACGCAGCCCACGGGCGGTGTGGGCCAAAACGGTGACGGTGCTGTCATTGTCGGTGGCGCCGTGACGCTGGGCCAGCGACCAGATGCCGACCACGTCACCGGTCCGGGCTTTCGGCAACCGGGCGAGTACCTCGTCGATGCCCGCCGGGCCGATGCTCAGCGCCTCGTTGACCGCATCGGTCAGTGAATGCCAGTCGATCGACTCCACACCCACCAGGTCGACGGGGTTGATGCTGATCTCACCTGCGGTGTCGGCGACCGCACCCGGCGACTCGACGATGCCGTCGTGGAATATCAGTGCGCCAACGGAATTGGTGACCGCAGCACTCATGGGAACCTCGATTCCCATGTCGCGGCCCGGACCGGCTTCGGTGAACGCGGCCATCGCGGCCCGCTGGGCATCGGCGATCTGCGCCCGCAACGCGCGGTAGTGCAGGAAGTCACCGTCTTTGACGAAGGTGTTGATGCGCCGGTAGACCTGCCCGCGCACCTCGTCGACCGCCTGCACCTCATCCCACATACGGTCGATGAACCCGGTCAAGGTGTCGAGGAGGTCGGGCGGCAGGTTCGGCAACCCGGTGGCGATCCGCTCGATGCTCGACTCCAGATCCTCTCGCAGGCGGTGATCGGCGATGAGCGTGTAGAAGGTGTCGAAAGCCTTGCCCTCGTCCGAATCGGCCAGTGCGTCATGGCCGTCGAACATGCGGTTGAGTACGTCGGCGTGCGATCCCTGCTCGGCATCGATCCCGGTGGTCAACAGTGCCCGCGAGTTCTCGCGCATCTTCTCGCCGTATCCGATGATGTCGGCGGGCATACGTTCGGCGAGTGAACTGACCATCCGAATGTCATCGAGCACCCGACGGGTATCGACCACCGGCACCGCACCGGCGGCCAATTCGTCGCGCCGCCTGGACAATTCGGCGATCTTGCGGTCGATGTCTCGGATGTGCTCGCCCGGGTCTGGATCGATCGACACCGCGATGTTGGACAGCCGCGACATCACGAGTTCGAGCACGGTCTCGGTGGCCACCGTACGGTTCTGCCGAACCGCCTGCACCTGCGCGATGGCCTGGGTGGCACCCCGGGTGAGTTGATAGCGCTCGATGGTCGAATCATTCTGGAGTGTGCGCGCCAGGTATCCGGCTCGCACCCACCGGTCGAGGAGGTCGTCCGGCGTCGGCAATTCCCAGCCACGATCGGTCCAGTGCCCGGCCAGGTCGTCGAGGTCCTTCTCGATGCCGGCCGCAAGGTGATCGCCGTCGACCTGCCCGTCGGCCAGCCGTGCCGCCATGATCGCGAGGTACGGCACCGCATTGCGGGAACGCAGGAGCCGCAGTGTGACGTCACTATCGGCGTTGTCACCGTAGGCGGCATACAGTTGCGCGGCAGTGGGCCGTGCCATGTGTCCCCCTCGGTTCGGCAACGTCGTGTGTTTCGGTGGTCCAGGTTTGGACGCGCGGCAACCCTCGCAGGTTGCCCGCAGGCGATGATAGTTGCCGGTTCGGCACGCTGAAGACCACGCGTGTCAGCCGGTGATCACCCTCACCGGTAGATCTCCGCGTAGAGCTTCTCGATCTCTGCTGCCGACGGGATCCGCGGGTTGTTGGCCGGGGAACCCGACTCGATCGCCTGGCGCGCCATCAGCGGGATCAAGTCGTCCCAACGCTCCGGCGCGATACCGCTGCGCTCCGGGGTGGGGACCGCCAGCTCCTCCGACAGCCTGGTGAGTTCGTCGACGAGCAGACCCGCTGCGCGTTGATCGGAGTCGGTCACCGCGGCACAGCCCAGCGCGCGAGCGCAGTCCGCGTAGCGCTCGGTGGCGCCCTCCAGCGAGAACCGGGTCACCGCCGCGAACAGCATGGCGTTCGACAGACCGTGCGCGAGGTGGAAGTGCGCGCCGATGGGCCTGCTCATGCCGTGGACCAGCGCCACGGACGAGTTCGAGAAGGCGATCCCGGCATGGAGTGCCGCCTGCATCATCGCCGACCTGGCGTCGCGATCCGAACCGTCGGCATACACCCGTCGCAGGTGCCCACCGATCGCCGTGATCGCTCGCAGGCAGAAATCGTCGGAGAACGTGTTGTTCTTCCGGCTGACATACGCCTCCACGGCATGGGTGAGCGCGTCGATACCCGTGTCGGCGGTGAGCCGGGCGGGCATCGACAGCGTCAGCTCGTAGTCGACGATCGCCGCGACCGGCAAGAACGCACGTCCGATGCAGAGCATCTTCTCGTCGCTCTCACTGTCGGTGATGATCGTGAACTGTGTGGCCTCGGATCCGCTTCCCGCTGTGGTCGGCACGGCCACCACCGGCAATCCCGGCGCATCGTTGCGCAGTGGGGCCTTGTAGTCGCGCATCGTGCCGTTGCGGACCGCGAGCAGAGCCAATGCCTTCGCCGTGTCCATCGGGCTGCCCCCACCGAAACCGATCAACAGGTCCGCCCCGTGATCGCGGACCGCCCGCAGCCCCGATTCCAGCGATGCGGTGGTGGGATCGGGAACGGTTCCGTCGAAGTAGTCGGCGTCGAGTCCGGCAGCCTCCAGCGCCCGCACGACGCGTTCTGGCGCACCCTGCGAAGACAGGAAACCGTCGGTGATCAGGAGTGGTCGACGAGCCCCGAGTCCGACGATCACATCAGGTAGCTGATCTATCGCCCCGGCTCCGATGCGGATCTCTCGCGGCAGTGCGATGGAGCTGATCATCGGGTAATCCTAACCACCCGCCCGATCGGGATCTCCCGGTCACAACAAGGGTGCCGATTTACCCGTTCGGGTTGAGTCGCGGGAGCAGACGTGTTTAGCTGTGCGACACAAAGCCCGTGTGACCACAGTCACTTCGGGTCGAAAAAGCTGATTGCTGACGGCAGGAGATCGGGTGGCATCCTCGACCAGCTCAGGCGCAGGCGCCCGACGGTTCGAGCGTCGCCGAAGCGCGTGGCCGGGGTCCGAACCCATCAATGTCGCGACCCGGTGTGTCACCACAAGCCTCAGCATCGTTGCCCTCCTTGCGCTCCTGCTGATCCTCATCTTCTTCGCATAACCGCTGGTCCACGGCCTGTAGACCGCCACAAACGGACACCTCAAACCTCAACCGGGCTTGAGGTGCATTCGGCGTGCGGTATTGCACATCCCAACCGCCTACGGAAGGGTAGAACTGCGTTCAATTGGGTAAGCCCCTTAAATGCCCAGCGCGCCGACTACCAAGCGGGGACGACGGGTCCCCAGATAGTGAGAGGAACATCGTGTCTGACTACACCTTGCCGGAACTCGACTATGACTACGCAGCTCTTGAGCCGCACATCTCCGGCAGGATCATGGAGCTGCACCACAGCAAGCACCATGCCACCTACGTTGCCGGTCTCAACGCCACGCTCGGCAAACTGGCCGAGGCACGTGAAGACGGCACGATCGCAGACAAGGTCGCAGGCCTGAGCAAGACGCTGGCCTTCCACCTCGGTGGCCACACCAACCACTCCATCTTCTGGAAGAACCTGTCCCCCAACGGAGGAGACAAGCCCGAAGGTGAGCTGGCCGCAGCCATCGACGATCAGTTCGGCAGCTTCGACAAGTTCCGCGCCCACTTCACCGCCGCCGCAGCCACCCTGCAGGGCAGCGGCTGGGCCATCCTGGCGTACGACGCTTTCATCGGCCAGCTCGTGATCCTGCAGCTCACCGATCAGAGCGGCAACATCCCGCCGAACCAGACCCCCATCGTGCTGCTGGACATGTGGGAGCACGCCTTCTACCTGGACTACCAGAACGTCAAGCCCGACTACATCAAGGCTTGGTGGAACATCGTCAACTGGGCCGACGCTGCTGAGCGTTTCGCCAAGGCGACCGCTTGATCCCGTAGATCCGGCAGGAAACTGCGGCAGTTCTACTCGAACGGCGATCTCCCCCAGCCGGGGGATGGTCGCCGTTTGGCGTCCCCGGGCGACACTTCTCCGCAACCTGCTGTTTTGGCAGTCGAGTCGGCTTGTGTGCCAACCGTTTACCGGGCATGCTTCCAGTACAGCTCCGCAAAACCGACAGCTCCGCAACACCGCGATATGCATCGCGAACCGGTCAAAGGCGACCCAAGCAGTGACATTCACTTCCGGCAACAGGAGGTCACCATGAACGAGGACGCCACCGGCCACCATGCACCGCGGTCCGGACTGAAACCGATCGGCCTCACGCCCTTTCATCAGGAGGGTGAACTGCGTGGCATCCTGATCTCCGGCCGCTGGCCGGATACCACCCTGGAATGGACACAGACGCTGGTCGCCTCGGTCCGCATCGCGTGCCGGCCCGGATTCCTTCGGACCACGACCGTTTTCAGCGTCATCGAAGATCGGCCCGAAGCCTGCGATCCGGACACGGTCGGCCTGATGCTCGCGGTGGGTAGCGTCTTCGACAACAGCTTCGCCGAATCCGGGCACTTCACGACTCCGCCGCCTGCACTGCTGATGCTCCATCCGCCCTCGGAGACCAAGCCGTCCCTGCCGGAATGTTCCGACGTCGCGTCGGGTTGTGTGCTGCTTCCGGGTCTCCCTGAACTCGGACTCGATCATCGCGCGGGCTGGGCCGAGGCAGAGGCCGACGGGACCGTCGTCATGATGCGAAATCAGATCGGTGTCGATCTCGGTACCGACCCCGACACCGCGGTTCTCGCGATGTTGCTCGCCGCCTGAGTAACCCCGGATCAAGAAGTCCGCGCACGTCAGGACCCACGCGGAGGTCCGTGCCGGGAAACACGGGTTAGGGAAACCTAAGTTTCGGGTAGCCTAACTTTCAAAAAAGGGCACCCTACCTGCATGAATACGGGTGAACAATCACTTGCGCAAATATGAGAATGCCGTTTACGTTGGCTAAGTGATTACCGCATTCCTGGTCAGCTTCGGCGTGATCTTCGTGGCCGAACTCGGCGACAAGTCCCAGCTGATGGCGATGACCTATGCGCTGAAGTACCGCTGGTGGGTGGTGCTCGCGGGCATCACCATCGCGACAACCCTTGTGCACGCGGTGTCGGTCGGGGTCGGCCATTTCCTTGGTTTGTCCATCCCCTCCGATCTGCTCACGATCGTCGGCGGCCTGGCGATGCTGGTCTTCGGCTTCTGGACCGTCCGCGGCGACAGCCTCGACGACGACGAATCGGTCAAGGCCGACCGTGTCACCAAGTCCGTGTTGTTCGCCGTGATCGCATCATTCTTCCTCGCCGAACTCGGCGACAAGACGATGCTCGCGACCATCACCCTCTCGACCGACAAGAACTGGCTCGGCGTGTGGATCGGATCGACCATCGGCATGGTCGCCGCCGACGCCCTGGCGATCGGCGTCGGTGCGATGCTGGGCCGTCGCCTGCCGGAGAAGACGATCGCCATCGGCGCCGCGGCACTCTTCTTCGTGTTCGCCGCCTGGCTGACCATCGACGGTCTGATCAGCGCCGACGATCTCACCATCACCATCGCGACGATCAGCCTGGTCGCGATCATCACAGTGGTCGGCGTCTGGTTGATCAAGGCCCGCCGCGAGGAAGCCGCGGAGTTGGCCCGAGGCAACCAGGGAGCAGCCGACCGGGCTGCCACGAAAGTCTCTGACTAGGGTGTATAGACGCGGGGTCTAGGACGTTCCCCGTGGACACTCATCGAAGGGACGGCATCAAGTCGTGGAGATCTCAGGATCAGCAGTATTGGTCACCGGTGGAGCCTCAGGTCTGGGCGCAGCCACCGCCAAGCGTTTCGCCGATGCGGGCGCGGTTGTCTTCGGGCTGGATCTGCAGCCGTCTATCGACAAGGCCGAGCCGGTAGAGGGTGTCACCCTCCTGGCCGCTGACGTCACCAGCGAAGCCGACGTCGAAGCCGCTCTCGACACCATCGCAGAGTCCGGTGCCCCGCTGCGGGTTGCCGTCAACTGCGCCGGTGTCGGCTGGGCCAGCCGCATCCTGACCAAAAAAGGTCCGCACGAGCTCGAACTCTTCCGCAAGATCATCGAGATCAACCTGCTCGGCACGTTCAACGTGATGCGCCTGGCCGCCAACCGCATGCAGAGCCAGGAGCCGGTCGACGAAAACGACCAGCGCGGCGTCATCATCAACACCGCATCCGTGGCAGCCTTCGAAGGCCAGATCGGCCAGATCGCCTACACCGCCTCCAAGGGTGGCGTGCACGCGATGACCATCACCGCGGCCCGCGACCTCGCCCAGGTGGGTGTCCGGGTGTGCACCATCGCTCCCGGCACGATCAACACCCCGATGCTCGACGGCATCACCCCGGAATTCAAGAAGACCCTGGAAGCGGGCATCCCGTTCCCGAAGCGTCTCGGCGATCCGCAGGACTACGCCAAGCTCGCGGCATTCATCGTCGACCACGACTACCTGAACGGCGAGACCATCCGGATGGATGGCGCGCTGCGGATGGCTCCGCGCTAGCCACCACCTCAGATCAACAGCAGGAGCCGGGTCCTTCACAGGGCCCGGCTTTCTGTGTTTTCCCGACCGGGCCCCGGAGGCCATCATGGGCGCGAAATCTTTCTTGAGGGACTCCCCCCGCCCACCGGATGCTGGTTGTGTGGAGATACACCCCCGATCGAGGAGATAGCCATGCGTGGAGTCATTCTGAACCAGCCCGGTGATGTACAGGTCGAAGAACGTCCTGACCCGGTGGTCGTCGAGCCGACCGACGCGATCATTCGTCTCGCGGCGACCTGCGTCTGCGGATCGGACCTGTGGCCCTACCGCGGCGATGACCCCGCCGATCACATGCCCATGGGGCATGAGTACGTCGGTACGGTCACGCACATCGGCGACTCGGTGGAGGATCTTTCGGTCGGCGATTTCGTCGTCGGGTCATTCTTCGCCTCGGACAACACCTGCGAGATCTGCCGCGCCGGCTACCAATCCCGGTGCGTGAACGCAATCCCCATCGGCGCGATCGGCACCCAAGCCGAGTACGCCCGCATCCCGCTTGCCGACGGAACACTCGTCGCCACACCCGGTCAACCCGACCCGGATCTGGTCCCGTCGCTACTCGCGGCCTCCGACGTCCTGGGCACCGGATGGTTCGGTGCCGTCGCCGCCGAGGCCGGACCGGGTAAAACCGTCGCGGTTGTCGGTGACGGCGCCGTCGGCCTGCTCGCAGTCCTGGCTGCCAAAGAGCTCGGCGCAGATCGGATCATCGCCATGAGCCGTCACGCCGACCGCCAGGCCCTGGCCCGGGAATTCGGCGCCACCGACATCGTCGAAGAGCGCGGGGACGACGGCGTCGCGAAGATCAAGGAACTCACCGGCGGTCTGGGCGCACACTCGGTCGTCGAGGCGGTGGGCACACAACAATCGATGATGCAGGCCATCGGCTCCACCCGTCCCGGAGGCCACGTCGGGTACGTCGGCGTCTCCCACGACGTCGAACTCCCCGGACTGGATTTGTTCTTCGCCGAGATCCATCTGCACGGCGGACCGGCACCGGTGCGCCGATTCCTACCCGAACTGATCGACCTCATCTGGAACCGCACCATCGACCCCGGCAAGGTCTTCGATCTCACCTTGCCGCTCGAACAGGCCGCCGAAGGTTACCGAGCCATGAGCGAACGCCGGGCCACCAAGGTCTTGCTGACCGTCTGACGCGGAATCGATCGCGGCGAATGAAAATCCCAGTCCGACAACACATTCACCAGTGGAATCGCGTTCGGCGAATACCGGGCTAGGCCGCCCGATGTCGTACCCGGGCGGTTCCGGGAGCCACGCGATCCAACTCCCGCGAGAGTCGTCGTAGCGGCCTGGCATCGGAGTCGAGGTCGTCGGCCGCCCCGGCGAGCACCTCACGAACGGCACCGGACGAACCGCCGGCCTCCCGGTAGGTGTCGACGGCAGTGCGTATGGCGTCGGCCTGATCGGAGATGGGCCGACTGTCGAAGTCTTCCGGCAGGTACGGACTCAGTTGCACAACCGCGTCCCGGATCTCGATGACCCGACGTTGGTACAACAGGTTGATCGAGCCCTCGACGTGCTCGCCGGTTCGCGGCGGCAGGACCACCTCGGGTATCGCAGAAGTGGTCAGGGTCCAGAGCGTTTCGAGTTCTCGATGGTGACGTCGATGGCGGATGTCGTGGCGCAGCGTCATCCACCGCGCCCGCACCATCGGGTAGGAGATCCCGGCAAGGAAGAACACCGCACCCACCGCCGAGATCAGGCCGGCGATCGTCAGCAGCACCGGAAGATTGAACAGATCCAGACCGGCCGACACCACAAAGACCGTCTGGATGAACGCGCCGGCGCCGACCATCGTCAAACCCGCCAGCAGGACGATCAGCGAGTGCCGCAGATAGCCTTCCGCCACGCCCACGTAGCGCGCGATCGACACCACACAGGCGCCGAGTGCGTAGACGAGATAGCAGCCGGCGATGACGAAGAACAACGCAAAACCGATGTGCTGGACTGTCCACTCCGACACGACCCTGGTCCGCACCGGGGTCGGGGTCGCCAGCATCGCGACGTTGAGCCCGATCATTGCGACAACCAGTGGCACCGCTTCCATTCCGGCGCGGCGCCGACGACCGCTCTCCGCGGTCCCGAAGAAGAAGACGACCACCAGTGCGGCCACCCCGACGGCCGACAGGCAGTAGAACAACACCCGGCCGGCCCCGGTGAAAAGAGCCGAATCGAGCCACTCGCGCACCTGCGTGTTGGTGTCGACAAATGCCAACGTCATCGCGGCGACGGCCACCGTCAACGCAAGTGGTTGGAGGCCGGCACGCTCTCGCCGGATCTGATCGATGCGCCAGCACAGCGCGACGGCGAAGATCGCCAACGCGGCAGCGTTGACAACACCTACAACCATCCCGAATGCCCCCCGAGCACGCTCTGAATACCGCGCAATCCCCCATGTCTAGCCGATCGTCCGACGCCTTGCACAGCCTTCGCCGCCCATTCCCTGATGATCGTGGCCAGCATCTCGGCTTCCCACTCACGCTCATCGGAGTAACAGGTACGGCTCAGGGCATCCTGAAGGGGTTGTCCGTCGCCACCAGTGGACGACAGAGCACCACCGGCCAGCACCGAGGGATCAGAACCGAGGATCTGATGACCGGCGATCAGGTGCCCGAACTCGTGGACGACGATCTGATCGCGGTGAAGTTTGGTGGTGCTGGCCTGGTAGAAGAAGTAGTCGGCGTCCTCGGCCATCATCCAGACACCGTTCGGCATCCCGACCGGAAGCGGGTGCGCGATGATCTTGATGGCCCGCCCACGCTTCTCGCCGTACAACCGACACAGCTGTTCGGCGTCGAGCGGCAGATCGAGCAACAGATCGGCCAGCTCGCGGCGACACAGCGTCCGCAGAGCTCTTTCGGACCGCATGACCCCGTACGGTACCGCCCCCGGTTCAAAACCTAGTCGGCGGCTTCATGCCTCTCGACAACGCGCAGTCCCGAGTGGCCGTGGCCGAGTTCGGGTTCCGAGGACTTCAACAGATCCGGCGGATCTGCGGGCAGACCCTGCTGGACGCGCAGCACCTTGATCAGTTCGTTGACGACCGTCACCGAATCACTCGACAAGCCGGCGAGACGGAACGCCGCCAACTGCACGTTGGTGTCGGCCTGCAGTCGCATGAGGTCGATCTGGTCGCGGGTGCGCTGGGCAGCGCGGTCTTCGAGGAAATAGTGGACGTCCACACCGAACGCCGCCGATATGCCCTCGACCGTGCGGAAGGAAGGCGACTTCGCCTTACCGGACCGCAGTTGACTCAAGTACGACTCTCCGAGTCGGAATCCGAGTTCGGTCGACCGATTGGCGATGGCTTTGGCGCTGTAGGCGCGACCGTTGGGCCCGGGTACGGTCCGAAACAGCTCTTCGAGTCGCCGGGCGAACAAACCCGGGTCGAACGTGGTCGTCTCTGGATCTACCGGTTCCACATTCTCAGTCATTCCATGCTCCACACGCATCAAGGTGTCCCTCTGTGAGGCCGATCGCCGCAGCACGAACGGCTAGCAGTTCGGAAAATTCACTACGCCGTATGCCCTGTTTGCCATATGGTAGCTTACTGCAAATTAGCTGCCAATCAGGTTCAGGCGCTCCGGGGGATGCATGATTTTTCCGGTTTGGGCGGAGTCGACGCTGACTTGCCCACCTGAATAAACCGTGTACAGGCGAAAATTTCAATAGCTGATTTGCGGAAGCCAACCTGGAGGACGGATGCCGAAGCATCGCGCGCGCCGTGTGAGCACCCTGCGGTGGTCGGCATTTCTCGGAATGTGCGCTCTTCTCATCGGCGGTATTTCCCTGCTGGTGACCAATTCCGCGGCTTCCGCGCACTGCAATCCGGCATGGTCGAACTGCGGGCATCAACCCTCGCCAACCCGGATCACAAACGAAACCGGTCCGCCAAGCGAGACCGAACCATCCGCCGGCACCGAGGTGCCCGTCGATCCGGGGACGACGCATCCGAGCACCCCGACAACGCAGACCCGGCCTCCGGCCCCGACCTACAACCCGCCGGCCGGCGGTGGCGCCACATCGACATCGTCCGACAGCAATTCGCTGCAGACCTCGACCAGGCCCCCGGGACAGCTCCCGAAGCCGAGCACTCCGCCAACACCCGAACGCCAGGACGTCGGCATCGCCCCGCTCGCGCCGACCGGCGGTGGAACGGGAGGCGGTGGGACGGGAGGCGGCGAGACGGCAAGCGGCGTCGCCACCGGCGGTGGCGTTGCGGTCGAATCCATTCCGACGGTCGAACCCGCGACAGAGATCCCCGCCCCGACGGCACCCCGCCCGGATCCACAGCCACAGAATCCGGCCCCGACGACCGCCGCACCCGTGATCACCGCCATCGATCCGGTGACGACCTCCGCGCAATGCCTTCTGGGAACCACCGATTCGGGCGGCTGCATCGGCGCCGATACCGCACGCGATCTCGCGCCTGCGGGCCTGTTCGTCCTGGGGGCGCTCGCACTACTGGGAAGTGGCTCGTTCCTCGAATCACTGCGCGGCTCACTTCGGAGCTGACAAACCCACTGCCGCTCCGGATTCGCGGGCCCGGAAGTCAGCGATCGGACGCAGGGGCGGGCGCCGGTAGCTCCGACCCCAGCGGAATGTGCTGTGCTCCCCCACCATCCATCCACTCACGCAACGCCTTCGTGGCACGGACGTCGTCCTCGTTGTATTCGAGCAACCGCACGCGCTGGGTGTGGTCGACATCGTCACCGTCGAGTCCGACCGCCCGGCGATACCACTGCATCGATGCCTCTCCACCGGCCTCGTCGTCGCGCCACGTGAAGCCCGCATGGGGGGCAATTTTCTTGAGACCTTTTCCTTCGGGGCTCAGGAAATTGCGACTGACCGCCTCGTAGATATCGACCCAGTGTTCGGAGTTGATGAATGCGGTGACCTCGTCGCGCGTCGGAATACCCGGGTGTCCGGCAAATCGATCGGCGGAACCCAGCAGCCACCTGTTCTCGGCCTGCTGCGAATAGCAATATGCCGCGAATGATTTGCCATTTGCAATAGCTGTCTGTAGTTCCGTCATCAGCCACCCCCAGAACTCGGCGAAGGATCGCGCTTCGTCCACGGTCGGCAGCGGCGTCCAGGTGACAAACGGGATGTAGCGCACCGGGCGCGACGGATCGGTGTTGTCGGTCAGGAGCGTGCCCCACAGATATGCACCGTCGTCCTGATAGCTCTCCATGTCGATGTCGATCTCGACGTCGGCCCGCACCACCTCGACATCGGGCATCCGGCGAACCAATTTCACATCCGCCAGATAGGCCCGCGCCGAGAGGATCGGATCGTCCAGACTCGACAACCCTTCGGGAAGCGGTCCGTCGTACCCCGCGAGTTGGTCGATGGTCCGTACCCCGACCGTCGCGAGCATCTGGGTGAGATTCCCGTTGACCACCAGGCTCACGTCGTGGGCCTGCTCGAGTTCGGGCCCGCAGGCACTCCACCAGACGCAGTTACGGCACTCCCCGATCCGCGACGGGGCGGTTGAGACCTTGCCGCGTGCGATGCCCAGCCTGCGCCGCAGGAGGTCGTCGTAGCGCACCACGGCGTCGGTGAGGTCGTGGACCACCATCGCCGTGGGGTCCAGACCGATGACACCGCCGGTCGGGGTCGTCGCCGCCAAGCCCAATTTCTGCAGCATGCGATACAGATGCGCCAGGCGGGTGGTGTCGCGAGAGTTGCCACGAACCTTGCGGGTCTCGTCCACCGACGGCTGCCACGTCCACACCGGGCTGGTGACCGCACCGGCCCCCGGATCAAACGATTTGTGATTGACCACGATCACCGGCACATAACCCGTGTCGATTTGGATGAGCATTTCCGCCCAGCCCCGACGTCCGGATTCTGGATCGTCGGGCAGGGTTGCGCCCCAGATCCACTTGGCGCCCGCGTTCATCGCAGAGACGGTCGACTTCGCCCGTGCACGCGCCGTCCGGCCTGAAGAGACGTCGGCCCAGCGGTGCAACTCGGTGGCGTGTAGTCCGTGCAGCATGTCCCGGACACGCTCGCGGTGCGCGGCGGCCGCCTCTTTGCGCACCGCGACCGACGGGTCCTCAGGGACCGACTCCACCTTGGGATAGAGGGAATCGCGGGCGAGTCGATGCTCGCAGCCGCTCAGATCACGAGGACTGAGCAGCGGGGGTCTTTTCGGGCCAGATGGCACCGATGAACGAATTGCCATCCACATCATCCTCCCGTGTCCGTCAGCGGTGCATCCGCCGGACCCACGCTATGTAATGCTTGTACCGCAACTGCACGACAATTGTGCAAGCCGCCTGCGTTGGCGCCGGGGCGGGTGGTCACTACGAGAGGGTCTGAACCGTATGGGTCTGTTCAAGTCGGGACGCATCAAGCGGGCAGAGCGCAAAGCCCAGGCCAAGGCACTGAAGGCGAAGGCCAAACTCGAAGTGCGCCTCAAAGACAAATCCGGACGAAAGTTCGCCCAGGCCGAGCTCAAGCAACAGCGCAAGCTCGCCAAGAAGGCGCAGAAGTCCCGGTCGAAGTCCGAGAAGAATGCCGCCAAGCTCACCAAGGCGACCAACTCGACCAATCTGAAGATCGCCCAGGCGAACGCCAAGGCTGTTGCCGACGGCAAACTGCTCTCGCCCACTCGCGTAAAGCGTTACCTGTCTGTCGCGAAGGTCCTGTCCCCGGTGCTCGTGCCAGTGGCCTACCGCGCCGGCACCGCGGCCCGCGAGCAGATCAATCGCATCCAGGCCGATCGGGCCGGGGTGCCCATTGCCGAACTGAACAAATACAGCGGCCATGGCGCGGCGCTGTCCGCCCGGATCGCAGGCGCCAACGAGTCGCTGCAGGCCTTGGCCGCCAAGCACCCCGCGGACGCCGAGACCAAGACGTTCACGACGATCATGAATCAGCGCCTGTCGGATCTGTCGACCGCGGTCACCGCCGCCGAGACCATGCCTGCCGCGCGACGCCGTAGCGCCCACACGGCCATCTCGCGGGAACTCGAAGCCATCGACGCCGATCTGCTGGCCCGACTCGGAGTGCGCCCCTGACTCCTCTGGCGGTTGCTCTCACCGCACCGGCGCTGGCGGTCGCCGCCCACGGTGCGGCGTCGGGCCATCTCCCGGGCACCCCGGGGCTCCTCCTGCTGATCCTGCTCGGCGTGGCCGCCGGCGCCCTGAGCAGGCAGCTGACCACCGCGGCCGGACTCCTGGTCCTGCTGACCGGCACCCAGGTCGCCGCACACGTCTGCCTCACCGCGGCCGCCGAGCCGGCTGCGATGTCACACCAGAGCAACACCGGCGCGATGCTGATCACGCACCTCGTCGCAATTCCTTTGTGCGCCTTGCTGATTTCCGGCGCCGGCCGCCTGTATCAGGTGATCACCTCCGTCCTGCGGGCGCTCGAGTTCCTGATCGGCGTGCCGATCACGGACCGCAATCGACCAGGCGCGCAACAAACTCCGGCCCCTGAGCCACTGATCGCCCTGATCGCCCCCGGAGGCATCGGGGTTCGAGGTCCACCGGCGATCTGATTCCACTCGCCACATTCATCACCCGACATCGAGATCGGGTGATGACACCTCATCTCGACCAAAGGAATCACGCATGTCTTCATTCTCACGGCGGGCCCGGCTCATCGGCGCCGGCATCGCCACCACGGCACTCGTCGGGACCGGCACACTGCTCGGCGTCGGTTCGGCTTCGGCTCATGTGAGCGCCGTCGGCGAAAACCTCACCCAGGGCGGTTACGGCGTCGTCAATTTCCGGGTTCCGAACGAATCCGACACCGCCAACACCGTCTCGGTGAGGGTCACCCTGCCGAATCTGAAATCGGCTCGCACCGAGCCCATTCCGGGGTGGATCGCAGAAATCACCAAGGACGCCACCACCGAAGAAGCGACGTCCGTGACCTGGAGCGTGGTCGAGGGCAATCCGGGCATCGCGCCCGGTGAGTTCATGCAGTTCCCGCTGTCGGCCGGCCCCCTGCCCAAGCAGGAGACCGTCGAATTCCCGGCGGTGCAGACCTATTCCGACGGAGAGGTCGTCAACTGGGATCAGCCCACCGTCGAAGGTGAGCCCGAGCCCGACAAGCCGGCCCCGACCGTGACGCTGGGTGCAGAATCCGCCGACGGCCACGGCCACGGAGGTTCGGCCGATGGCGACAACGCACACTCCGATGACTCCGAGCATGAGGAAGACAACACCGCCCGCTGGCTCGGTGGTATCGGAATCGCGTTGGGCGCATTGGGTATCGGCATCGGCATCGGCGCAGTGCTGCGCTCACGCCGGTGAGGCGGGCGGGCCTGCTCCTCGGCGCGTTGATCCTCACGGTGCTGGCGGGTACCGCCACCGCGCCGGTCGCGTCGGCGCATGCAGCGTTGGTCAGCTCCGATCCCGCCGATGGCGCGTCGCTGGCGGTCGGGCCGTCGAGGGTGACACTGACCTTCAACGAACCGATGCAGGAGAGCTTTCCGAGCTTGACCGTGGTCGGGCCGGACGAGCACTACTGGCAGTCCGGCGAAGCCACGGTCACCGGCAGCACGATGAGTGCACCGGTCTCCGAGTTGGGGCCCGTGGGCGTGTACACCGTCAACTACCGCGTGACGTCGGCTGACGGCCACCCGGTGGAGGGCCGGCTGACGTTCACCCTGACCGCCGAAGGCCAGGGCACGCCCGGCGCCGCGGTCGACGATGGCGGTTCATCGTCATCGGGAGTCCCGGTGTGGCCGTTCATCGTCGGTGCGGTGGTGCTGTTTGCCGGCGGTCTGGCATTTGCGCTTCGACCGCAGCGCAAGAAGTAGACGCATGACTGCGGGTACGGCGCGGCGCGAGTGGTTGCTCGGTGCCGTACCCGCGGCGTGTGGTGGCGTGCTGCTGGCCGCGCTGGTGGCGCACCCGGCCGGACCCGAGCCCGAGGCGCTCGCCCAGGCGGTCGCCCTGGTGGCCGCCATGACCGTCCTCGGATTGACCGGCCTTCGGCTCCTCGGCGGCGACCCCACCGACCCCGCTGCCCTGCGGCTGATGTCCGTTGCCGCCGGTCTGTGGGCCGTCTCCGCACTGATCGCATCCTGGTTGCATGCCGCCGAGCGTGTCGGGCAGTCCGCCGCCGACATCGGTGTCCGCGACTTCGTGCGGGCCGGCGGCACCACCCCCGCCATCATCGGTGCCGGGTGCGCCGTCGGGATCTGTGTCGCGGCGATCGTCTGGATCCGCCGACCGAACCTCGTCGCACCGGAGGCCGCGGCAGCCGTGGCCGCCCTCGGTGTGGTCATCGAGCCGATCACGGGACATCTGCGACAACAGACCGGTGGTGCCGCGGCATTGGCGATCCATGTGCTCGCCGCCTCGTGGTGGTGCGGGGCCCTGATCGCGCTGGCCCTGACCGCCAGGGGCCGGAAGGCCTGGGCGCTGGGTCTTCCCAGATTTTCTCTGCAGGCACAGTGGTGTGTGCTCGCCCTGGTGTGCAGCGGTGTTGTTGCCGCGGTCCTGCAGCTCGACTCACTGCCGGCGCTCTGGACGACCGGGTACGGGCGGATTCTGATCGCGAAATCAACCGGTCTGGTGATCCTGCTGATGTCGGCCATTTATCTCCGCAAACGCTGGCTACCGGCAGCCGCCGGCCATCGACTTCCCGAAACCTCCTCTCTCCGTTTCGCCGTTGCCGAGGTACTGACCATGGCCGTGGTGATCGGTCTGGCCGCAGCCCTGGGGTCGACCGCACCCAACTGAGCCGACGGCGCTGCAGGCAGGCATGATTGTCAGCACGCACCCGCCGACGGAGCGGCGGCCCAGCCCCCGCTGAAACAACTGTTCGCCGATCCCGCGAAGGAGCGACGCCCGCATGGCAGACCCGGATCCACAGCCCGCATCCGAGCCGCAACCGGACGGTACGCCCGAGCACCCGTCGGTACCGAACCAGCCGGAGCCGAAGAAGACACCGGCGAAAAAGGCTCCTGCCAAGAAGTCCGCCGCCAAGAAGGCGCCTGCCGCAAAGGCCCCCGCCAAGAAGGTCCCGGCAAAGAAAGCACCCGCCAAGAAATCTGCGGCGAAAAAGGCAGGCCCCCAGAAACCGCCGGTCCGGCGCGGTCCCGACAAGCCCCGCAACACGGCCCCGCCGAAGTCGACCCCGGCCCAGGCGGTGGCCGCCAACGGACCGGCAGAACCGCCCGCAACGGTGCCGCCCACACCGGTCGCGCACACCGAGCCGCAGGCCGAACCGGTCGCTGTCCCCACCCCGGCACAACCGTCTCGGTTCACCGCCCTCAAGCAGACCGAACCGACCCCGCTGCCTGCCACCCGGTCCGGCGGAGGCAGACAGTTGGCGTGGCTGATCGCAGCGGTCCTGGCCGTCGCCGTCGTGCTGTTCCGCCGTCGTCGCCCCCGCTGAGAACCTCCAGTTGTGCCGGCCTGTCGCCGAGAGATCAGCGACCGGGCAACAACTTCAGTGACTTGATGAACGCCGGAACGATCCGCATGAACAGCGACCGCGGCACGCCTTTGATACCGCCGAGGCCGATGATGCGTTGCTCGGCAACGGTCTGCGGTTCGGTGTATTTCAGCAGTCCCTCGGCACCGTGACGACGTCCGACACCTGACTTACCCATGCCACCCATCGGGGCCGCAGTCGAGCCCCAGGCGGCCGCGTAACCCTCATTGATGTTGACGGTGCCTGCGCGTAGTTCTGCGGCAATCCTTCGCGCCTCTTCCGAGGAACCGGCAAAAACGCTTGCGTTCAAGCCGTATTCGGTGTCGTTGGCACGTTCGATCGCTTCGTCGACCGATTCGACCGGATAGAGCGAGACCAGCGGACCGAACGTCTCCTCGGCATAGCAATCCATGCCCTCTTCCACACCGGCCAACACCGTCGGCTCATAGAAGAACGGGCCAAGATCGGGACGTCGCCGACCACCGGCCAGGACGGTGGCCCCTTTGGCCTTGGCGTCTTCGACGTGCGATTCAATCGCGTCGACCTGCGCGGCGGACGCCAGCGATCCCATCTCGGTTGAGAAGTCGTAGGCATCACCGATGGACATCGCCGCAACCCGGCGTGCGAACTTGGCGGCGAAGTCGGGGGCTGCAGAGTTCTCGATGTAGATCCGTTCGATCGAGATGCAGAGCTGTCCCGAGTTGGAATACGACGCGCGCACCGCCCCCTCGACGGCCTTGTCGATGTCGGCGGTCTTGGTGATGATCATCGGGTTCTTGCCGCCGAGTTCGGCGGAGAATCCGATGAGCCGGCGACCGGCCTGCTCGGCGAGCTGTGCGCCGGTGGCCGAGGAACCGGTGAACATCAGATAGTCGGCGTGGGCCACGATCGCCTGGCCGACCACCGAACCCGATCCGGGTACCACGGCGAACAGCTCACGAGGCAGACCGGCGCGGTACAGCAGTTCGACCACCGCGAGTGCGCAGTACGGGGTCTGGCTGTCGGGCTTGAGGACCACCCCGTTGCCTGCCATCAGCGCCGCCAGTCCGTCGGACACCGCCAGCGTCATCGGGTAATTCCATGGCGAGATCACCCCGACCACACCTTTGGCCTGGTAGCGCACCCGGGTGTCGGTGACGATCGGGAGCATTCCCTTGACCCTGCCCGCAGCCAGCAGTTTCGGGCCGGTCTTGGCGTAGTGCCGGGCGGTCATCGCCACGTCCAGCACTTCTTCCTGGGCGTATCCGCGAGCTTTGCCGGTTTCGGCCTGCGCCATGTCGGCCAGGGCGTCGCGGTTCTTCATCACCAGGTCGGCAAAATCGGTCAGGATCTGTGCCCGGTCCCGCGGCCAGAGCTTCGACCAGTCCGCCTGCGCGATCCGTGCCTTCTCGAATGCGACGGTGACGTCGTCGGCAGTGCCCACCGGGATCGTCGTCATCTCGGTGCCACTGAACGCCTCGAGCACCGGCCGGGTCGGCCGCGCGTCGGCATCGTCGATCGCGACCAGCCCACGGAGCCGGTCAAAGGTGCTCTGATCAGGTTTCGCCATGATGCTGTCCCCTACTCCGCGGGTGCGACGAGGACGATGCCGTCATCATCGCTGTAGGCCAGGTCGCCCGGATTGAAGGTGACGCCACCGAGTTCGATCGGGACATCGCGCTCGCCGACGCCGCTCTTGGTCGACTTGCGGGGGTTGGTTCCGAGCGCCTTGACGCCGATGTCCATCGCCCCGATCATCTTCGAATCCCGGATGGCTCCGTTGATGATGATCCCCGACCATCCATTGCTGCGGCCGAGTTCGGCGATCACGTCGCCGACCAGCGCGGTGTGCAGCGAGTTCGCCCCGTCGATCACCAGGACGCCCCCGTTGCCGGGCTCGGAGAGGATCGATTTCAGGAGCGCGTTGTCCTGGAAACACTTGACCGTGGTGACAGGTCCGACGAACTCCCGGGTGCCGCCGAACTGCGTGAACTGGACATCACAGCTGCGGACATCCGGGCCGATCTCGTCGACGAGGTCGGCGGTTGCTACAAACGTCGTTTCGCTCATGTCCACCAGCCTAACGACACTTCCTACTGACGGGTAATAAAGGCACCGATCAGTCGGGCGCACCAACGGCGGCTTCGAAGCCGCCGATCTCAACGACGTCGCCGATGACAAGCTGACGCCCACGGCGGGTCTCGACTTCACCGTTGACACTGACCAGGCCGTCGGCGATCACCTCCTTGGCCTCGGCCCCGGATTCGATGAGATTGGCCAGTTTCAGGAACTGGCCCAGACGGATTGAGTCATCACGGATCGGAACTGTTTGTCGGCTCACGATCCAATCATCTCACCCGCACGTTAACGTTGTGACGGACCAGCTGCGGAAAGGCACCCACCTGTGAGCGTCGAAACACCCGAAACCATCTCCGAGACAAGCTCACCCATTGCCAGACCATCCAGATTGACACCGCCTGCGGGATGGTTCCGGAATGCTCCCCGGTACACCAGTTGGGTTGTCGGCGTTCTGGCCGGGATCTCCCTGATCAGCAGCCTTTCGTATCAGTTCCGCCGCCTCACCGAAGTACCGCGCGATTACATCGACAACTACATCGTCTCGGCGCCTGACACCAGCCTGGCATGGGCTCTTGTGCTGGCGCTCTTGGCTTTTGCGCTCGCCTCCCGCAAGCGCATCGCGTGGTGGCTGACCGTTGCCTACATCCTGCTGTTCGGTACGGCCAACGTTGTCTACCTGTTCGAACCGCTGGCATCCGAGAACGGCGTCAACGCCGTGGTCCGGCTCAACATCTTCATCGGCCTGGCGTTCCAGTTGCTGGCCCTGGTGTATCTCGTTGCCAGCTACCAGCAGTTCTACACAAAGGTCCGGCGCGGAGCGATCTGGCGCGCCCTGGGAGTTCTGGTCGCCGGCCTGGTCGCCGCATCGCTCATCGGCTGGGCACTCGTCGAGATCTGGCCGAACACACTCCCGCAGTCCCACCGTTTGCCGTACGCGATCAATCATGTTGTGACGTTTGGGTCCGTCGACATCTCGACCGACTACGACAAGTACCACTCGTATCAGCCGATCGACACCCTGCTCGGTGTTCTCGGGGCCCTTGCGCTGATCGCGGCCGCGCTGATCCTGTTCCGCTCACAGCGCTCCGACAACTCGATGACCCCGGACGACGAACGCCTGATCCGGCTGTTGATCGACGGATACAGCGGCGACGATTCACTGGCCCACTTCTCGACGCGGCACGACAAGGCAGTGGTGTTCGCCCCCAACGGATTGGCCGCGATCACCTACCGCGTCGAGGTCGGCACCGCGATGGCAGGCGGAGATCCCGTCGGCGACAAGAAGTATTGGCCGGACGCGATCGCAGAGTTCCTGAAGATCTGTGACAGGTACGGCTGGCATCCCGGAGCGATCGGGGTCAGTGTCACCGGCGCCGAACACTGGGATGCCGCAGGCCTCAAAACGCTCAACATCGGCGACGAGGCCATCATCCACGCCCGCGGCTACAACCTCAACGGACCTGACATGAAGGCGGTCCGGCAATCGGTGGCGCGCACCAAGCGTGCGGGCATCACCGTCCGGATCTGCCGTCACGAGGATCTGACGCCAGAACAGATGTCCACCATGATCGCTCGCGCCGATGCCTGGCGGGACACCGATGAGGAGCGCGGCTTCTCGATGGCGCTCGGCCGCCTCGGCGACCCCAAGGACGGGCGGTCGATCCTGGTCGAAGCCGTTCAGAATGCGGGGACCAACGACGAGAAGGTCGTCGGCATGTTGTCGTTCGTGCCCTGGGGCACGACCGGCGCCTCGCTCGATGTGATGCGGCGCGACCATGATTCAATCAACGGACTCACCGAGACGATGGTGACCGAATTCGCCGAGAACGCAGAGGCATTCGGGATCCTTTACATCTCGATGAACTTCGCGGCCTTCCGCACGGTCTTCGAAGAAGGCGGCACGATCGGTGCCGGCCCGGTCATGCGGGCGATGTACGGCGCGCTGACCTTTGCCTCGAAGTATGTGCAGATGGAGTCGCTCTACAAGTCGAACGCCAAGTACCAGCCCGAATGGGTGCCCCGTTTCCTCTGTTTCGAGGACGCCCGCACCGTGCCGCGCGTCGGCCTGGCGGCGGTGGTCAACGAAGGTTTTGTGAAGCTGCCCAAGTTCGACAGGGGCGGCGACTTCACGGGCGGCTCGTCGTCGGTCCCGCCGGGCGTGGATATCGAGCAGATCGCCAAACTGATCGAAAGTGAAGGCGAGAGAGAGCATCGCGGCCCGCGCCGGCCCGAGCAGGTCCGGGTGCGGCTGGCCAAGCTCGAAGAGCTCACCGCCGCCGGGATCGATCCGTACCCGCCTGCCTATCCGCCGACGCACACCATCGCGGAGGCCGTGGCCGCACCCGAGGGCACCACCGGCCGCATCGCGGGACGGGTCATCCGGATGCGCGACTTCGGCAAGGTGGTGTTCTGCGATGTGCGCGACTGGAGTGGCGACATGCAGGTCCTCGTGGATTCGGCTGCCCTCAAACCCGACACGCTGGACCTGGCCGGAACCGTCGATCTCGGCGACCTGATCGAGGTCAGCGGCACCGTCGGACGTAGCCGCAAGGGCGAGTTGTCGCTGCTCGCCAAGGACTGGCGGATGCTCGGCAAGTGCCTGCATCCGTTGCCGGACAAGTGGAGTGGACTGACCGATCCCGAAGCCCGGGTGCGCCAACGGTATGTGGACCTGACCGTCAATCCACGCGCCCGTGAACTGATGCGGGTCCACAGCGCGATCGTGAAGTCGATGCGCGACTTCCTTTCCGGCCGTGACTACCTGGAGGTCGAGACACCGATCCTGCAGCAGATCCACGGTGGCGCCAACGCGGCACCTTTCCGCACCCACATCAACGCCTACGATCTCGATCTCTACCTGCGCATCGCACCCGAGCTCTACCTCAAGCGGCTGTGTGTCGGCGGTATGGAGCGGGTGTTCGAGATGGGCCGCAACTTCCGCAACGAAGGTGTGGACTTCAAGCACAACCCGGAGTTCACCAGCCTCGAAGCCTATGAGGCACATAGTGATTACGACCGGATGTTGCATCTGACCCGGCAGATGATCCAGAACGCCGCGATCGCCGCACACGGCGAGCAGGTGGTCTACATCGAAGGCAAAGACGGGGAGGTCGAGAAGGTCGACATCTCCGGTGAGTGGCCGGTGAAGACCCTGCACGGCGCGGTGTCCGAGGCGATCGGCGAAGAGGTCACCCCGTACTCCGAGGTCGAGTACCTCAAAGAATTGTGCGACAAGCACGAGATCGCATACCGCAACGACTGGGACGCCGGCCAGGTGGCGCTCGAGATGTACGAGCACCTCGTCGAGGACCAGACCACGTTCCCGACGTTCTACAAGGACTTCCCGACGTCGGTGTCGCCGCTGACCCGTCAGCACCGGACCATTCCGGGTGTCACCGAACGCTGGGACCTGGTGGCCTGGGGTGTCGAATTGGGCACGGCCTACACCGAACTCACCGATCCGGTGGAGCAGCGCAAACGTCTCACCGAGCAGTCGTTGCTCGCGGCAGGCGGTGATCCCGAGGCGATGGAACTCGACGAGGACTTCTTGCAGGCCCTCGAACACGGGATGATGCCGACCGGCGGCCTTGGTATCGGTGTTGACCGGATCGTCATGCTCCTGACCGGGCAGTCGATCCGCGAGACGCTCGCGTTCCCTCTCGCGAAACCCAAGTAGAGCGGTTCGAACAAGTCGTGAATTGGTTTCACACACACATTGTCGAGACCGGCCGCTCTGCAGCACTGGCGGCCTTGATCGGCTTCATCATCGCGTATGGGATCACTCGGCGGGTGACGCTGTCGATCAAAGCCCGCAAGGACAACCCGGCCGGTGAGCGCGACTCGGGTCCGGTGAACGACATCTACATCGGTGGCGTCCACATCCACCACCAGGTGTGGGGCATCCTGCTGGTTCTCGTCGCCGCGCTGCTCGAATTCAGATTCCGGCCGGAGGCCCCATGGGTTGAGGTGCTCGCCGCCCTGTTCGGGATCGGGGCGGCACTGGCCCTCGACGAGTTCGCTCTGTGGTTACACCTCGAGGACGTCTATTGGTCCGAAGAGGGCCGCAAGTCCATCGACGCGGTGATGATCGCAGCCGTGGTGGGCCTGGCCATGCTGATCGCCACCTCCCCCATCGGCGAGAACGAACCGCACTCCAATGCCTTGGGCGGCACCCTGGTCGCGGTGGGCGTGGTGGTCCACCTGCTCTATACGGTCATCTGTTTGTTGAAGGGCAAGGTCGCCACCGGCCTGATCGGTTTGCCGGTACCACTCCTGGGGTTCTTCGGCTCGATCCGCCTGGCCCATCCCGACTCGTACTGGGCCAGGCGCTTCTATTCGCCGGCGAAGATCGATAGGGCCAGCCGCCGATACGGGAAGTACGTCGATCGACGGGACCAGATGCGCGACCTGGTAGGCGGACGCAGGTAGGCTCCGATCGCGATGGTCCGCAGCGATAAGACAGGCGATGATCAGGACCCGGCACCACGGGTCCTGATGATCGACGACGACCCGGAACTGACCGAGATCGTCACCTCATCGCTGGAGTTCAGCGGCTACCAGGTGACGTCCGCGCCCAATGGAACCGACGCCATGAAGGCTTTGGCCGAGTCGTTTGATGTGGTCATCCTCGACGTCATGCTGCCCGGCCTCGACGGTTTCGAAGTGGTGCAGTTGATTCGCAGCCGCGACGAACACACCCCGGTGTTGTTCCTCACCGCCCGGAGCGCGATCGAGGATCGGGTTCGCGGCCTTCGACTCGGCGGGGACGACTATCTGACGAAACCGTTCAGCATGGCCGAGTTACTTGCCCGGATAGACGCGTTGGTCCGCCGCGCCGGTTCGGCTGGTCTGCCTCAGGTTGTCTTACAGGTGGGCGATCTCCGAATGGATCGCAGCGCCCGGCGGCTGACCCGCGGCGGAACTCCGATCTCTTTGTCGGCCACCGAGTTCCGCTTGGTCGAGTATCTGATGGTGAACGCCGGACACGTCATGTCCAAATCCCAGATCATGGATCAGATCTGGGGCTACGATTTCGGGCGGGACGGGAACGTCGTCGAACGCTTCGTGTCCAACATCAGGCGCAAAATCGACAACTCCGAGCATCCCCGGCTCCTACACACGGTTCGCGGATTCGGATACACGTTGGACGCCTCTCGGTGAGCAGCCGTCGGACTCCGCGCACTCTCCGTTTCCGCCTCGGCGTGACCCTGGGACTGCTGACCGTTGTCATAACGCTCGTCGCGCCGCTGCTCAGCGTGGTCCTGGTCCGCGACTACCTCGAGGATCGCGCCGCCGCGCAACTGATCAATACGTCAGATCGCATCGAGGCCGCACTGTCAGCGGTCTCACCCATCGAGGTTCCGGCCCAGCAGGTGGCGGCCCTACTTCCTTCCCTTGCAGTATTCGTCGTCGTCGATTCCGCCGGACAAGGCCACATGATCGGATCGGCAGGCAGCGATGTCACGTCAGACGAACGAGCGATGTTCGTCCGCGCGACGGCCGACCTCCCGGTCGGCCAGGCAAAACGGATCACCGTGGGATCGGAGCATTTCGCCGTCACCCGTATTCCGGCGCCCGGGATCGTCATCGTCGACAACACGTCGACCGTGGAAGTCACAGATCTGATCATCGGCCTCGATCAACGCGACAACGATCTACTCGTCGAACGCCTGCTCTGGTATACCGTCGCCGGGGCGGTCGCGTCGATGATAGTGGTCGGCGGATTCGGCGCATACCTGTTGCGGCGCGGCTTACGGCCGTTGGAGGTGATGGCCGACGCTGCCGCCACCCCGTCGGGCGACGACATGCAGACGGTCGTGTCGCAGGTTGCCCGGTCGGACTCGGGCGCCGAGATCATCGCTCTGGCAACCGCATTCGAAGCAGCATTCGCCGCGCGCCAGGATGCTGAGGACCGCATGCGTAACTTTGTCGCGGACGCGTCCCATGAACTCCGGGCGCCGGTCACCACGATGAGTTCGTGGATCGATCACTATCTGCAGGGCGGGCTCACCAGTGCGGACGACATCGATCTGATGGTGGCCCGGCTCGAGGCGGAGACCGGGCGGATGCGCTTCCTGCTCGACGAGATGACCTTGCTGGCCCGCACCGATGCCGGAGTGCCGCTCGAGCTGACCCGGATGGATGTGGGCGATCTTGTCCGCGAAGTGGTTTCCGATGCCCGTGTCGTCACACCGGAACGAGAGATCTCTTTCCAGTGCACGGGTCCGGCCCGGATCCTGGGCGATCCGCATCGTCTCCGTCAGGTGTTCGGCAACATCATCGGCAATGCTCAGGAGCACACGCCTGCCGACCGGCCGATCAATGTCCTGGTGTCGGTAGGGGCCGATATCCGAGTTGAGGTACGCGACCACGGAGATGGGATCCGGCCCGAGCAGCTGGAGAACTTGTTCGACCGATTCTGGCGCGCAGAACCCGGCGGGGCACGGACACAAGGTCACTCGGGCCTGGGGCTCGCGATCGTCAAAGCAATCGTCGAGGCGCACAACGGAACGACCACGGTGACGTCCGAGCCCGGCGTGGGTACGGTCGTGACGGTGATTCTCCCCGCTGCCGATGAAACCGTCAGCTGATCGTCAGCTTCCGCGGTGGGTGACGGCGAGGTTGGCATGGTGTGCTCGCGTGTGCCGCGGAACAATCGGTGCCGCAGGTACCAGGCCGACGACAAGGACGACCGTTGCACCTCCCAGACCCTCTTGTCCGGCTGTGGCGAACCGGTTCACGCTGGACCACCCGGCTTTTCGGGTCAGCGCCCATATTTCTGACGGTCGTCCTGATCGGCATCTGCACCGGCACACTGATTTTCGCCATGACGTACACCCCGGCGCCGACGGCCCCGCCCACCGGACCCGACTCGGGGAACGTCGAAACGGAGAAGGTCGACTCGGCGCGGACCTCACTGCAGGAAGCGCAACTGCTGTTCGGGTTCCTGTCGGGCGCGGCGACCAGCGCCTCCTCCGGGATCAGCACCGTGACCTCGAGCGCCCAGCAGATATTCGATTCCATCGACACCGCACGGCTCGGTGCCGATCAGCTCGTCCAGGCACTCGGCTCTACTCCCGATCTGACGGTCGCGGCCGATCAGATCGCAACCGCGAGCACCTCGGCAGGCAACGCCGTCGGTGAGGCACAGAATCTGTCCGCGGTCGCCACGCAATTCGACCAGATCATCACCCCGCTGCTGACCACCCTGGACACGGTGAAGGCACCGGGGTCCAAAGAAACGCGTGACAGTCTGCAGGCGATGCAGACGTCGGCGCGGGCCCTCTCGGCCGATCTCGAGTCGGTCGCCGGGTTGCGCACCTCCCTGACCGATCTCGGCTCCTCGGTGCAGGCGTCGGCGGCCTCGGCCAACAGCGCCATCTCGTCGGCGTACACGTCGGCGGTCGAACTCCGCGACGGTCTGGCGACCCTGGCCGACGCCCGGACCGACGCGGTTGCCGCCGCCGAGCAGGTGACCGATGGTGTGGATCAGCTCGGTGGTGTCCTCACCTCGATCGGTGACGATCTGAAGCGGGCGACCGAGTCGCTGACGGTCGAAGAGCCCGAGGTCGCTGAACCCGATCAGCCCGGACCTGCCATCGAAGCCTCTGCGGTGACCACAGCCAAGGCAATCGGATACGGGGCCTTGGCCTCTCTGGTGGTTCTCTTCGTGATCGCCGGGATCACGGGTTCAGCGCGACGGACAAGCAAGGCCGTCGCCACCTAAGCTGGCCGAGTGCAGCCACCCGGGAGTTTCATGACCATTGCCGGCCTGAGGACCCATGTGGTGGTCGATGGCCAGGGCCCACCGCTGTTGTATCTGGCGGCGTTGGGCGGCAACTGGTTCGACTTCGATCAGGCGACCGACCTGCTCAACGATCGGTGGACGATCATCCGCTACGACCGTCCGGGTTACGGCTACTCCGAGCCGTTGCCCGAAGGCGAGGTCCCGTCACTCGCCGCCGAAGTCGAACGCATCGATCAAATCCTCGACACCCTCGGCATCATCGAGCCGGTTCTGGTGGTCGGACATTCGCTCGCGTCGCTGTACGCCGAGGCATATGCGCGCAGCAGACCCGAACGGGTCGCGGGCGTGATCATGCTCGACGGTTCGTATGTGGTGGTGCCGCTGCAGGTGGTGCCGCCGGGTTTGAGCAACCGGTTCGCGCATACGGCGGCGACCGTGATCAACAAGCTGCCGCTGCCCCGCTCCGCCGGGGTCGTCGGTCATGCGATCGCCACATATCCCGGAGCGCCGGACGGGTTCGATGATGAACAGAAGGCCTGGATCGCGGATGTGTTCGGCGGAAAGAACTATCCCCGTGCGCTACTGGTGGAGCAGACCGCGTTCGGGGTACTCAATTCCGAGTTGACCGGCTTGCGTCGGACCGCCGAGTTGCACGCTCCGACGCTGGTCGTGTCAGCGGTTTCGGGTCGGCGTACCCCGGTCAGGATCTACTGGGAATGGAAGCAGCGCCGGTATGCGGCGCAGCTGGGTGCCGAGTACCGGGCATTGAGTCCGGCGCGACACTACTTTGTGGTCCAGCAACCCGGGGTCACCGCAGAGGTGATCGCCGAGTTCGCGGACCGCGTGATCAAGAGCTGAACCGAACGATCAGAGGTTGAACTGGCGAAGATCTGCCGAAGTCGCCAGCCGCTCGCCGTCTTCGGGATACATCCGGGCCAGCCGACGATGGGCAATCAGTCCATTCGTCCCGAAAAGGTGTGGGGTCATCCCAAGAATTTGAGTCCGGCGACGGGTGCGGGAGTTCGCCAGTTTCACGACTGATCACATCCTGTTTTACTACAGCGGAAAGTATTCACGATACTGGATATGGCCTGGCATTACGCTTGCCTGTCTCCATCGTTCGTCTGTGCCATGTGTCGTGTTGACCGGTCGCGTCGTTACTCTTCGCAGGTCAGCACCTCAATGCGGTCCACAATGTTGCGTAGATCACATTACGCCGGCAAACTTCCGATTCTTCGGACAACACGCGGGCGAGTCACATCTGCCCCAACAGCCACACGCGCGGACTGCCTGGAGCTAGGCGAGACCCGCGAGGAAGTTCTGTGCCCATTGCAGTGCGCTCACTCCGGGCTGCACCTCGAAGTCGGCATAACTGCCGTGGGAACCCGACTGCAGGAACTTGTCAAAGGCGACGATCTGCGCTCGGGCCTTGTCGTTGCTCAGTTCATCGACGAGTGCACCCGGACCACCCCGGGTGATCAATTCACCGAGGATCGCCGCGGCTTCGAGTTGGTACTGGGCAACCTGATCCGGGTTCGGATCACTGGTTTCGGCGAGGTAGCCGATGATCCGGGAGACGTAGTAGTCGCGGGGCACGTTGCAGTACTGGTCGTTCGGCTCGCAGATGGTGAAGGTGCGGTTCTTGACCCAGCCGAATCCACCCTGTCGCGGTCCGCCGTTGCCCTCGCCGCTCAGCTTCGGCCCGATCAGCGTGTCCTGCTTCGACCTTCGGGGATCAGAGATGAGGACGGCACCGGCGAACTTGGCAGGCGAGATGACGCCTCGCCCGCTGCCGATGTCGGCGGCCACATCGCCCGCCGCGTCCGCGCCCTGGCTGTAACCGATCAGCGCGACCTTGGTGCCGGGGCACCGATTGGTCATCACGACTGCCAGACCTTCGGCGTTGGCCACGGCCTGCGCCTTGGACTCACCGTAGATGCTGCCGCCGTCTTCCCAGGGGAAGGCGGTGGCGTTGTACCCGACGAGCTGGGTTCTCGTTTCTGAACCCAGACCCGTGGTCGGATACGCGAGCATCCCCCGGATCTGAGCGTCAGCCGATTTCTCCCAGGTTCCGGGGATTGCCAACACGTAGAGCTCCGGGCAGTCCTCGGGATCAGCCCCGGCAATCGGAGTGGACAGTCCCGTCAGCGTTCCCGCTGCCAGTACCCCCGCCGCGAACGCACTGACCCATCGACGCAACCGCATGCCGTTTCCTCCGCTGATCCGAAAACACGAAGCATGGTAACGATCTGATATCGCTCCCCGCCCGTGCACATCCTCTCAGGCCCGAGAGGATTTCGCATCACCTATCGCTGAGGTGCCTGCGTCGGTTCGATCGGCGTCGGCAGCAACGAGGAACCGGTCAGGTACGTGTCGGCGGCAGCTGCTGCCGACCGTCCCTCAGCAATCGCCCAGACGATCAGCGACTGCCCGCGTCCGGCATCTCCGGCCACGAACACGCCGGGCACGGTCGACTCGAAGTTGTTGTCACGCTTGACGTTTCCACGCTCGTTGTAGGCAACACCGAGCTTGTCGAGGAAGTCGCCGCGCTCGGGACCAACAAAGCCCATGGCCAGCAGGACCAGATCGGCCTCGAGCTCGAACTCGCTGCCCTCGACCTTCTCGAAGCGTCCGGCGTTCATCACGACCTCATGCGCCTTCAACCCGGTGACCCGTCCGTCTTCACCGAGAAACTCCTCAGTGTTCACGGAGAAGACACGCTCGCCGCCCTCTTCGTGTGCCGACGAGACGCGGAACATGAGCGGGTAGGTCGGCCACGGAGTCGAATCTGCGCGCTCCTCCGGGGGACGCGGCATGATCTCGAACTGATGGACGATCTCGGCGCCCTGACGGAGCGAGGTACCGAGGCAGTCGGCACCGGTGTCGCCACCGCCGATGATGATGACCTTCTTGCCCTTTGCGGTGATCGGCGGCTGACCGTCCGCATCGAGCACGTCGTCGCCCTGCTGCACCCGGTTGGCCCAGGGCAGGAACTCCATCGCCTGATGGATGCCGGAGAGTTCGCGTCCGGGGATCGGCAGATCGCGACCCACGGTGGAGCCGTTGCAGAGGATCACCGAGTCGAAATCGGCACGCAGCTGATCGACGGTGAGGTCGACACCGACGTTGACACCGGTACGGAACGTGGTCCCCTCGGCCTCCATCTGCTGGAGTCGGCGGTCGATGAAGATCTTCTCCATCTTGAACTCGGGGATGCCGTACCGCAGCAGGCCACCGATCCGATCGGCCCGCTCGAAGACGGTGACGTCGTGGCCGGCGCGGGTGAGCTGCTGTGCCGCAGCCAGGCCCGCCGGGCCCGAGCCGACGACCGCAACCGACTTGCCGGTCTTCTTCGACGGCAGCACCGGCTCGACCCAGTTCTCGTCGAACGCATTCTCGATGAGCTCGAGTTCGACCTGCTTGATCGTCACCGCGGGCTGGTTGATCCCCAGCACGCACGACGCCTCACATGGCGCCGGGCACAGCCGCCCGGTGAACTCCGGGAAGTTGTTGGTGGCGTGCAACCGGTCGATGCCGTCGGCCCAGCGATCCTTGTAGACCAGGTCATTCCACTCGGGAATGAGGTTGGCCAGCGGGCAGCCGTTGTGGCAGAACGGGATACCGCAATCCATGCAACGGCTGGCCTGGGTCTTGAGGGTGTTCTTGTCGAAATCCTCGTAGACCTCTTTCCAGTCCATCAGGCGCAGCGGTACCGGCCGGCGCTGCGGCAGTTCCCGTTTCGGGTGCTTGATGAAACCTCGCTGATCAGCCACGTGCGGCCTCCATAACTGCCTCGTCCACGCTGCGTCCATCCTTCTCTGCTGCCGCGATGGCCAGCAACACACGCTTGTAATCACGTGGCATCACCTTGACGAAGTTCTGGGCCTTGTTTGCCCAGTCGTCCAGGATCGCCTGTGCGACCGGCGAACCGGTCTCGTTGCGATGCTTGTTCACGATGCCCTCGAGGAACTCGAGATCATCGGCTTCGAGCGGTTCGGGCTGAACGAGTTCGGTGTTCAGATTCGCCGCCAATGCGCCTGCGGGGTCGTAGACATACGCGATACCACCGGACATGCCGGCCGCGAAGTTGCGTCCGGTCGATCCGAGGACCACCACGCGTCCACCGGTCATGTACTCACAACCGTGGTCGCCAACACCCTCGACCACCGCGGTGACACCGGAGTTACGTACGCAGAATCGTTCGCCGACCACTCCGCGAAGCAGGATCTCGCCGCCGGTGGCGCCGAATCCGATCACGTTGCCCGCGATGATGTTCTCTTCTGCCACAAAGCCTTCGGGGGCATTGTCTGCAGGTGCGACCACGATGCGGCCACCCGACAGACCCTTGCCGACGAAGTCGTTGGCGTCACCCTTGAGCCGCAGCGTCACACCCTTGGGCACAAACGCGCCGAAGCTGTTGCCTGCCGAACCCGTGAAGTCGATGATCACGGTGCCGTCGGGCAGTCCGTTGGCACCGTAGTTCTTGGTGATCTCGTGGCCGAGCATCGTGCCGACCGTGCGGTTGACGTTGGCGATCTTCGACGTGAAGGCCACCCGCTCGCCCTTGTCGATCGCGGAACGGGCCTGGGCGATCAATTGCTGATCGAGTGCCTTGTCCAGCGCGTGGTCCTGGCTGCCGGAGCAGTACAGGTCCTGGTTCATGAAGGGCGAATCCGGCTGCACCAGGATCGGCGACAGGTCGAGCTTGCCCGCCTTTGCCGACTTCCAGTGGTCTAGTGCCTTGGCGGTGTCGAGCATCTGCACCTGGCCAACAGCATCCTGCAGGGTGCGGAAGCCCAGGCGAGCCAGCAGTTCCCGGACCTCTTCGGCGATGTACATGAAGAAGTTCTCGACGAACTCGGGCTTGCCGGTGAACCGTTCGCGCAGCAACGGGTTCTGCGTCGCGACACCCACGGGGCAGGTGTCGAGGTGGCAGACACGCATCATCACGCAGCCTGCAACCACCAATGGTGCGGTGGCGAAACCGAACTCCTCGCCACCGAGCAGAGCAGCGACAACCACATCGCGACCGGTCTTGAGCTGGCCGTCGACCTGCACCACGATGCGGTCACGAAGTCCGTTGAGCAGCAACGTCTGCTGGGTTTCGGCAAGGCCGAGTTCCCAGGGACCGCCTGCATGCTTCTCGGATGTCAGTGGCGTGGCTCCGGTACCGCCGTCGTGGCCGGAGATCAGCACCACGTCGGCGTGTGCCTTCGACACACCCGCGGCGACCGTTCCGACGCCAACCTCGGACACAAGTTTCACGTGAATCCGAGCTTCCGGATTCGCGTTCTTCAGGTCGTGGATCAGCTGAGCGAGATCCTCGATCGAATAGATGTCGTGGTGTGGCGGCGGCGAGATCAGGCCGACACCGGGAGTCGAACCCCGGACCTCGGCGACCCACGGGTACACCTTGTGCGGCGGAAGCTGGCCGCCCTCACCGGGTTTCGCGCCCTGGGCCATCTTGATCTGGATGTCGGTGCAGTTGGTCAGGTAGTGCGAGTTGACGCCGAAACGGCCCGACGCGACCTGCTTGATGGCACTGCGACGCCAGTCGCCGTTCTCGTCCGGCTCGAAACGACGAACGTTCTCGCCGCCCTCGCCGGAGTTGGAACGACCACCGAGACGGTTCATCGCGATCGCGAGGGTCTCGTGCGCCTCGGCGGAGATGGAGCCGAAGCTCATCGCACCGGTCGAGAAGCGCTTGACGATCTCGCTGGCCGGCTCGACCCGATCGATCGGGATCGGATCACGGTCACCGAAGTTGAAGTCGAAAAGACCACGCAGCGAAGCGATCTGCTTGGACTGGTCGTCGACGAGCTTCGTGTACTCCTTGAACACCGAGTACTGGCCGGTGCGGGTGGAGTGCTGCAGCTTGAAGACGGTGTCCGGGTTGAACAGGTGGTATTCGCCTTCGCGACGCCACTGGTACTCGCCGCCGACCTCGAGCTCGCGATGTGCGCGCTCTTCGGGACGGTCGGTGAACGCCACGGCATGGCGGACGGCAACCTCGCCGGCGATCTCATCGAGACCGATGCCACCGAGGTGGGACCGCAGCCCGGTGAAGTACTCGTCGACGGTTTCCTGGTCGATGCCGATGACCTGGAACAGCTGGGCTCCGGTGTACGACGCCAACGTGGAGATGCCCATCTTCGACATCACCTTGAGGACGCCCTTGCCTGCGGCCTTGATGTAGTTCTTCTGGGCCGTCTTGTAATCCAGCCCGCCCAGGACACCGCGCAGCGCAAGATCCTCGATGGTCTCCAGCGCCATGTACGGGTTGATCGCGGCCACACCGAAACCGACCAGCGCGGCCATGTGATGCACCTCGCGGGCGTCACCGGCCTCCACCAGCAGGCCGACCTGGGTGCGGGTCTTTTCCCGGACCAGGTGATGGTGCACAGCCGAGACCAGCAGCAACGACGGAATCGGGGCGAGGGTCTCGTCGGACTCGCGATCCGAGAGGACAACCAGACGGGCGCCGTCGGCGATCGCCGCGGACACCTGTGTGCGGACATCATCGATGGCCTTACGCAGTCCGGCGCCACCTTCGGCAACCGGATACAGGCCACGGATCTGCACACTGCGGTAGTCGGCGTACCGCTCGTCCTCGCCCAGACGCACCAGCTTGGCCAGGTTGTCGTTGTCGAGGATCGGCTGCGGCAGCACGATCTGCTTGCACGACTCGGGACCAGGGTTCAGCAGATCGGCCTCACGACCGATCGTGCCGCCGATGCTGGTGACGACCTCTTCGCGGATCGCGTCCAGCGGCGGGTTGGTGACCTGCGCGAACATCTGCTGGAAGTAGTCGAACAGCATCCGCGAACGCTTCGAGAGCACGGCGATGGGCGTGTCGGTGCCCATCGATCCGATCGCCTCGGCGCCGGTGCGGGCCATCGGCTCGATGAGCAGGCTGATGTCCTCGGTGGTGTATCCGAACACCTGCTGACGCAGCTTGACCCGGTCATGGGCCATGTGGGTGTGCGGCTCACCGGGCAGGTCGTCGAGGTGCTTCATGCCCTCGTCGAGCCACTGCTGGTACGGGTGCGCGGCGGCGAGCTCGTCCTTGATCTCGGCATCGTCGACGATGCGACCGGCGGCGGTGTCCACCAGGAACATCCGGCCCGGCTTCAGGCGCAGCTTCTGCACCACGTCTCCGTGGTCGATGTCGAGGACACCGACCTCCGAGGCCATGACGACCAGTCCGTCTTTGGTGACCCAGATGCGGCTCGGGCGCAGGCCGTTGCGGTCGAGGACCGCACCGATCAGGGTGCCGTCGGTGAAGCAGACCGATGCCGGTCCGTCCCATGCCTCCATCAGAGTCGAGTGGTACTCGTAGAACGCCCGGTGCTCCGGCTTCATCGACTCGTGACGCTCCCAGGCTTCCGGGATCATCATCAGGACCGCGTGCGGCAGGCTGCGCCCGCCGAGGTGCAGGAGTTCGAGGACCTCGTCGAAGCGCGCGGTGTCGGAGGCACCCTCGGTGACCACGGGGAAGATCTTCTCCGCGGTGCCTTCACCGAAGACGCTGGTGTCGATGAGCGCCTCGCGGGCCCGCATCCAGTTCTCGTTGCCGGTTGCGGTGTTGATCTCACCGTTGTGGGCAACGCGACGGAAGGGGTGGGCCAGCGGCCAGCTCGGGAACGTGTTGGTGGAGAAGCGCGAATGGACCAGGCCCAGTGCGCTTTCGACGCGATCGTCTTGCAGGTCGATGTAGAAACCACGCAGCTGCGGGGTGGTCAGCATGCCCTTGTAGACGAAGGTACGGCCGGAAAGACTTGGGAAGTAGACGGTCTCGCGACCGGGTCCGTCCTGTCCGGCGCCCTTGCTGCCGAGTTCGGTCTCAACCCGCTTGCGCACCACATACGCGCGCCGCTCCAGGTTGTCGCCACTCTCTCCCGCGATGAAGATCTGGCGGAAGGTCGGCATGGCGTCACGCGCCAGCGCACCAAGCGAAGCCTCTTCGATGGGAACATCACGCCAGCCCAGGACGGTCAGGCCCTCGGACGTCACGATCTTCTCGACACCATCGCAAGCGGTCTTGGCGTCGGCCGAACCCTGCGGCAGGAAGGCCATGCCGGTGGCATACGAGCCCTCGGCAGGCAGTTCGAAGTCGACAACCGCGCGGAAGAAGCGGTCGGGAACCTGGATCATGATCCCGGCACCGTCACCGGTGTTCGGCTCGGCGCCGGCAGCGCCACGATGTTCGAGGTTCACCAGGGCCGAGATCGCCTTGTCGACGATGTCGCGGCTACGCCGACCATGCATGTCGACAACAAAGGCAACACCGCAGGAGTCGTGCTCGTTCTGCGGGTCGTAGAGCCCAATCGGGCCGGGAGCGTGCTTCATACTTTTCGCCCTTAACATCGCGCTCAGTCGGAGCGCACCGTTTCAGCAGTGGTTACGCACGTGGGACGGGCAAACCAGTTAAGGTAAACCTAAAGACTGTTCCACCTGCACTTACGTGCCCGTAGGCCAAGTCCCACATGCTCTAGCCAGCGCCGTTGCTGACCACAGATGATCGCTGATCATTGCACGGAGGATCACCCCGGCAACAAACATCGAATTATTTTCTCACGGCACCCACGCCGGATTGAAATCGCGCCCGGTAAAAGATCGCCCCTACCGGCTCCCGCCGAGCGATTCCCGCTGCTGCCGAACCCCCGATTGTCGGCTACATCACAACCGGGCCGGGCATCTCCGTTCAGAGCCAACCGTGCTTCTGGGCCATCCGCGCGGCCTGCAGCCTGGAGCCGGTCCCCGTCTTGCCGATCGCACTGGACAGGTAATTGCGCACTGTTCCCGCCGACAGGTGCACCTGGGCAGCGATCTCGATGACGGGCGCACCCGTCAACGCCAGCCGCAACACGTCCTGTTCCCGTTCGGTCAGCGGGTTGCCTCCGGTGGCCAGGCTCTCGGTCGCGAGCGTGGGGTCGATAACCCGGAGTCCGGCATGGACCCGACGTACCGCATCGGCCAGGTCCGCGGATGGGGTGTCTTTGACAACAAACCCTGAGGCGCCTGCTTCAACGGCTCGGCGCAGGTAGCCGGGCCTGCCGAATGTCGTCACGATCAGGGTGCGGACGGACGGCAGTTCCCGCCGAAGGATGCTCGCCACCTCGATTCCGTCCATCCCGGGCATCTCGATATCGAGCAGGCAGACATCGCAGGCGTAGGTCCGGGCCGCCTCGAGCACCTCGTCGCCCCGACCCACCTGAGCGACCACGGTCAGATCCGACTCCAGGTTCAGCAGCGCGGCCAGCGCGCCGCGCACCAACGCCTGATCGTCGGCGACCAGCAGCCTGATCTCACTCAAACCATGTCTCCTTGTTCGACCGAGACCCGGACAGCCGTACCGTCACTGCCCTCCAGCACCAATAGCCCACCGACCGCCTCGACACGTTCGCGCAGTCCGCGTAGACCGTTCCCGATACCGGCACCGGCCTGTCCGACGCCGTCATCGATCACGCAGATCATGCTGGGCGACAGCGTGACTCGGCACGACGACGCACTTGAATGCCGGACGACATTGGTGATGGCCTCACGCAGCGCCCAGGCAAACAGGGTGCGATTCTCGGCGCGCACGACCGATGTGTCCGAAGGGAGCTCAGGGATGATCTGCGCGGCCATCAAAGCTGTACGCGCCGAGAGCAATTCCGAATCGAGATCCGGAGAACGCAAGCCACCCACCGTTGTCCGGACCGCCGCAAGGGCCTCACGGGAGATCCGGTGCAGGTCGGCGATCTCGACTTTGGCGGCAGCACTGTCGACATCGACCAGCCGGCCTGCGAGTTCGGCCTTGATTGTCAACACGGTCAGCGAATGACCGAGTATGTCGTGTACATCGCGTGCCACCCGTTCCCTCTCACCGATGATGGCGAGTTGTTCGTCGAGTCGGCGGGCAGTCGCAGCGGCTTCTCCCCGCAACTCTTCCCTGGTTCGGAGCATCCGTACCGTCAGCAACACCGGCCCGATCACCAATAACATCAACACGATTCCGGTGTCGATCTGCCAATCGTCCAGTAGCTCGGGCACGAGCACGGCGGCGCCCATCAGCAGCACACATACCGCGACTGCCACCGGCAACGGAAAGGCGAAGGAGGCCAACGCCATCAGATACGGCGCCAACGCAAAGACCTCCTCATGGAGGATGGTCGTCATCATGCCTGCGATGGCGGCGAGTAACAGGAACCCGGCAATTGCCCCGCGGCGCCAACTGCCGGTGGTCCGGTCCAGATCGTTGATCAGGTAAACGCAGGACAACAGATAGCCCAGCGCAAAGACGCCCAATGCGACGAGGCCAGAAACCCGGACGGAGAAGCTCAGAGACGTCGCCGTCACCGTCTCCGCGATGGGGTAGGCCAGAAACAACAACCACACCGCCGCGAAGGGCCAACGGCCGTCGCGCCAGGCACGGAACCAGTCATTCGTCAGTCTCGACATCGGATAGTCCTACCGAGACGACATCGATGTGGTTTGAACGCCTCGGTGCGGACGGTCAATGAGACCGCCCGCACCGAGGCACCAGATCTTGCGCCCAGCGACAGTGTTCAGATATCGCTGTCAGCCTGGTAGACGGTCAGAGCCGGCCGGCCGGCCAGCAGCGGCCCGAGATCGGTGATCGCGCCCTCGCCCGCCCGGAACTCCCGGTATTTCGCATCGTGCTCGGCGGATGCCCAGCGTTCAACAGCCAGAAAGTGAGCCGGGTCGGCCTGATCGATCAGCACCTCGACACCTTCGCATCCTTCGAATGCCCTGGTTTCCGCGAGAACCCGCTTCATCACGGTCCTGGCGTCGTCGAGGGATTCAGCCTTGAACTTGAGATCGAGAAGTGCGATCAATGACATGTCGATGTCTCCGCTTTCTGATGGATGTAGTTGTTGCCCACCTGAACTTACCTATTGTCGCGTCGTGCTTTTGCGGTAGTAGTGAATTGCGGCGTATCCGAAGATGGCGCCCCACACCACGATGTTGGCGAATACCACGAGCAATGAGATGTGGTCGCCGTCCGCCGTCTCGCCTCCGGTGAGTGGATAGTTCGCCAGTGTCCCGATACCGAACATCGGGGTGAACATCGAGAACGTCAGCATTGCACCCTTGAGAGGGACAAACAGGTTGCCCGCGAAGGCCAACAGGGTGAGCACGCCACCGAGAACCTGAGTTGCGGCATCGCTCCGCAAGGCAAAGCCGACGGCCAGTCCGAAGGCCGCAAACAACGCCGATCCGAGCCATCCGAGCAGTATCGAAAGGATCCACAGCCCTACCGGCGCTTTGGCACCGGTGAAGACGCCGACCACCGACAACAACACCAGTGGCATCGCTGCCACCGTGAGGGCAACAGCCACCTTCGACAGCACGTAGGACGCCGGAGTCAGCGGAGTCATCAACAGTGTTCGCGTCCAACCGGCCTGCTGTTCGATTGCAACAGATGCGGCGGTGGTCGTGGTGGCCAGGATCGCGCCGTACACCGCCATATGGATCAGCACGTAGGCGGCAGTGTTCGCGCTGCCGATCTTGTCACCGCTGTCACTGGCGGTGGCCCCGAAGATCACATACATCAGGGTCGGAATCGCGATGGTGAAGATCAGCGCACGCCGATTCCGCAGTATCCGCTGCAGGTCAAGGCTTATGTAGGTGAGGGAGAAGCCACGCAAGAGCCCGCCGGCGGGGGGAGTAAGGGTGGTCATCGTTTGATCCTCTCGAGGTTCTGCGGGGCTTCACTGGTGAGTGCGACAAAGGCTTCCTCGAGGTTGTGCGAGGTGATCTCGACATCACGCGCCCCGGTCTCGGTGAGCAGATATCGGGCGAGCTCGTCAGAGTCCTGCGTACGCAAGAAGACTCGGCCCCCACGATCAGAAACGTCGGCCAATTCGGGAAACTTCGCCACTGTGCGGGCCAGATCGTCGCCGCCGAGAACTGCCGAAACGCTGCGGCCGCTGGCCTGTGCCCGAATGCTCGCAGCCGAACCATCGGCAACAATTCGGCCGTGGGCCATCATCACGATTCGGTCGGCGAAGGCGTCGGCTTCTTCCAGATAATGGGTCGCAAACACCACGGTCCGGCCGTTCTTGGCGTCGGCTCGCATGGTCGCCCAGAAGTTGCGGCGCGATTCGACATCCATTCCGGCGGTCGGCTCGTCGAGGACGATCAGATCCGGGTCGGGCAACAGCGCCAACGCGAACTTCAACCGCTGTTGCTCACCGCCAGAACATTTCGAGACCTGGCGATCGGCGATGGCGGTGAGTCCCGCCCGTTCCATGACATGGCCGAATGAGCTGATACCGAAGGACGCAGCAACCACCCGGACCGTTTCGGAGACCGTGAAATCCGGTAGGAGGCCGCCGGTTTGCATCACTGCGGCAATTCGTCCGCTGCCGGCGGCCACGGACGGTTTGAGCCCGAAGATGCTGACATCTCCCGACTGAGGTTGGGACAGTCCGAGGATCATGTCGATGGTGCTCGTCTTACCCGCCCCATTCGGGCCGAGAAACGCCACCACCTCCCCGGCATTGATCTGCAGATCAACACCATCGACGGCCCGCACCGGCCCGCCGGATGAGGCGAAGGACTTTGTCAGCCCACGCAATTCAATCGCTGTTGTGCTCATGAATTGATCATGCACTGATTACCACAGTCATCACACTGTCGATGTCATGAATCCGACATGACAAATGTCATTGTGCGAGAGGCACTCCCGGATCCACATCAATTCATTGTTGTTAGCGATTACAAAACACCAGCCTTATGAGAGCTCCCGCAGCCGGCCGCGATTTACTTATTCACATGAAGCTATCCAGAACGGTGGCCAGTGCCATTCGATTCATCGGTGTTATCGTCGTGGCGGTTGCGTGTTCCGACACGGATTCGAACCCGGTGTCCACACCATCGTCGACCGCGGAAACGCTCGGCGAGATCACCGTTCACCGACTCGCATACGACACCTCCCCCAGTGCCGACCCCGACCAGAACTGGGGCGATCTCTACTTGCCCGCCGGCGAGCAGACGACTGATTCGACGCCGCTCGTCGTCCTGATCCACGGGGGCTCATGGAAGTCCGCGCTCGATGCGCAGACCATGCGTCCGTACGCGCTGGACCTGGCCGAACGCGGTATGGCCGTCTACAACATCGAGTACCGCCGCGTCGGATCCGGAGGTGGCTGGCCGACCACTTTCACCGACGTCGCCAACGCCCTCGACTTCGTACCGGAAATCGACAAGCAGTTCCCACAGATCACCGTCGATGATGAGTTGGTGGTCGGCCACAGCGCAGGCGCACAGTTGGCCATGTGGGCAGGGACCCGAAACCAACTGAACGCCAACGAGGTCGGCCACAGTCCCAAATTCCGTCCGACGCGGGTTGTCTCCTTGGCCGGGCCGCTGGACATGGTCTACGCCGCCAATCACGGCAATGACCGCATCGTGACCGTCCTCGGCGGCACACCGCAAGAGGTTCCCGATCGTTACGCCTCCGTCGATCCCATCCAGAACGTCGACGTCACCATGCCGGTGATCGCGGTCCACGGCACAGCCGACACCCTGGTGCCACCGATCCTGTCGGAGCGGTACATCAAAGAGGTCGACCGCCGCCGCGGCATCGGCGAGCTGGTCCTGTTGAAGGGCGAAGACCACGTTTCCATCGTCAGTTCCGACTCACCGGAGTACGGCAACATCCTCGACATCATCACCGATTCGTCACAGAAGACCATCGCTGAACTCGACGAGTCATACGCGGACTAGATCAAGATGCGTATTGGTGCTGCCGCCCGGCCGCCGGACGGCAGCACCAATGCTCGTTCACACTGTGGAGTTGTCAAGAGTTCGTGCGCGGTCCCGACGCGTGGTCGGATGCGACTGATGGAGATGGCTCGTCGGCCGCTGCCAATATCTCGTTGCGGCAGCGGATCCGGGATGATCGTCGGTCAGGCGGCGAGGGTCAGGGTTCGCCGGTTGTAGGCCGGTAAAGGTTTTCGCTGTGGGTCGATGTCGGCGGGTGGGATCATCCACGGGTGTCCGTCGGTGCCCATGACGACGTCCCAGTCGGTGTTGTGAACGGCCATGTGGCAGGTGCGGCACAGCAGGCACCCGTTTTCCAGAGTGGTGAGGCCGCCGTCGACAAAGTGCACGATGTGGTGGCAGTCCGACCAACCGGCCTTCGCACCACACTTGATGCAGCAGGTGTCGCGAATGATGATCGCTTTGCGGACCAAACCCTTGAACAACCGTTTCGGCGGACTCAGATCGACCGGGACTTCCTGTCCGTCCAGGGTGATCGTGGTAATCGATGAATCGCAGGCCAACATTGTGGCGGTGGCTTCGGTGACCGGACCCATCCAGGGCAGCGAGGCAGCCTCGGGATGGTCGGCGGGCACGGTGACCATCACCTCGGTCCGCGGCGCCGACACCAGTGTTTGCCCCCCGCCGCCGCAATCCAATAACTGGTGCAGCGCATCTGCGCGGCGTTGGGTGGGGCTTCGATTGTCATCCGAGCCATCCGATTCAGTGCGCGCTTTGGACCAGAAGTCCAACGCGGAGAACAACTTTTCCCCGATCACCGCATCAACATCGAACGTCCCGACACAGCGACCCTCACGGACTGCATAGTCCAGACTGTTCAGCGACCGGTCCTCAGCCGGTGGTGGACCACCGGTGTCCCGGGCCACCTCGTTACCCAGCGCGCGCGCCTCTGCACCGATCTCAGCTGGTGCGGCTCCGGAAATGGCGTGGCTCAGCAGTTTCCGCTCAAAGCCAACCTGCTGTTCGGGTGTCACCGGATCCTCGGACCGGCCGACGATATGGGCGACGCCCTTGACCACCGCGTCCACATGTTCGGAGGACAGGAACCCGTCCCGCGAATACCCGGCGGTACGATCCAGACCCATCAAGCCTGCGCTGATGCGTAACCAGCGGTACGCAGATACTGGTGCAGCACCGTTGGCCTGCAACAACTTTGTTGTTGTCGACCCAGCCTTACGCGCCATTCCCGACTCGTCGATCACCGCAGCACACACCGCGAGCTGATGCTCGGCCGCATTGCGCAAGGTGATCAGATCCTTCGCCATACCCAACGTGGCAGTTGCATCATCGGGTAAGACCAGGTCAACCAAATCGTTGACCATCTCGAGAAGTCGCATAGCACAGCACCTTCCAAGGAGAGAACAAACCGGGGGCGTCGACCGGAGTGTCTCTGCGGGGAAGGCGTCAGATACGGCGTACTTGTGGTCGACTGACTCCACCGTACCCAATCGAACACACATTCGCAAGGAGTATTTTCCCGGGCTGTACTGAGCATTCCGAACGAGATCCTTTGAGTGCCAAACTATTACGGGGCGAGTTTGGCGGCTCAAGCCCCTACGCCACGTTCGAAGGCCCGATCCAGCCCGGAAACTGCACTCCCACAGGAATAACTGGCGCCACAAATCCTGGAGGCTGCTCTTGATACGGCGAATCAGGATCCGGATGCGTCAGTCCCGGAAATCTCTCCGCCCAACAATCTCGGCACTCCTTCGGAACAAAGAGACCGTCGTCCCGCGGTGCCCCTTGTGTGCCGCCAAAGATCGGCTTACCCAACCGAATCATCCACGACCCAAACACATTCCATGACGGCGACCACTGCAGTTCGGTTCCGTGATCCGGATCGACATCTTCCACACCGGCCGCGCCCGTTGACCCGCCAACGTTCTCCAACACGATTCGATCCACACCGGTCGGCGGATTTACATCGTCCACGCCCGGAATCGAGTGCAGCATGTAACTACAGACCGACGCCGATATCACTGTGTCCGTTTCTGAGTAGTCGGCGATATGCAAGAAGATCGTTTCGTCTATCGGAGCGAGATACTCTGCTCGGTCCTCCCAACGGGCGAGTGTGAAGGGTTCCTGCCCAGGAGCCAGAGCGCCCGTGAAACCAGGGAAGTAGTCATCGATCTCTTCGATCGCAGGCCAGTAGAAGCCCGCTTCACTCGCCGCACGCAGCAGTTCTGGCCCGCGCCCGAACACATCGACGCCGGCTTCCGCAGACCACACATGTGGAGTGAAGTTGCTGAATGATTCAGGCTCGGCCGACAATCGCTCTATATCCGGTTCTCCACATGCAGCCGCGCCCAGGACTGCGCACGCGACAAGGGTCGCTAACCGCCAAACCCGACTAACCACCATCGGACTCCCCTGGCTCTCGGTTACTGATCACTGGCGAAGATCACCAGCCAGCCACGATTTCTGCCCAACTTCATCCCCCTGAGTTGCCTCCTCCCCAGGGACAAACCCAGGGCCCTCACCGACTACGCCACGTTCGAAGGCCCGATCCAGCCCGGAAACTGCACTCCCACCGGCATCACCGGCGCTACAAACCCTGCGGGCTGCTCCTGATAGGGCGCGTCCGGATACGGCAGCGTCAATCCCGGAAACTGCTGCAGCCACCAATCCCGACACTCCTGCGGAACAAAGAGTCCGTCCTCCTCCCGAGGGAACTTCTCGGTCCCCCCGAAGATGGTCTTGCCATACCGAATCTTCCATGACCCAAACACATTCCACGACGGCGCCCGCTGCTCGTCTGTACCCCCTGCTGGATCACGGTCGGCGACACCCGCCTTGCTCATGAACTTGCCGGGATTCTCTAATACGATTCGATATGAACCGGCGGGAGGATTTACCAGATCACGGCCCGGGACAGAAAACAGGCTGTAATGACACACCGTCGCCTCGACCCTATCCGCAGTCTCCGAATAGTCGGCAATGTGGAGAAACATAGTCTCCTCAACCGGCTCGAGATAGTCCGTTCGATCGTCGCCCCACCGAGTCCGCACAAATCCACTTCTCTCAGTCGGCTCGAGAGCGTCAGTGAATCCCGGGAAGAAGTCATCAATTTCTTCAATTGCCGGCCAATAGAACCCCGCCTCACTCGCGGCCCGTATCAACTCCGATCCACGACCGAACAAATCGACACCAGATTCCGCCGACCAGATATGTGGCGTGAAGTTCACGAACACTTCAGGTTTCGATGAGCTTGGCTCAGAATAAGCCCCATCACCACACGCCGTCACAGTCAGGATCATGCACGCGGCGAGGGTCGCAAACCGCCAAATCCGACTAACCCGACTAACCCGACTAACCACCATCAGACTCCCTGGCTCTCGGTTGCTAATCACTGGCGAAGCTCACCAGCCAGCCACGATTTCTGCCCAACTTCATCCCCCTGAGTTGCCTCCTCCCCAGGAACAAACCCGGGGCCCTCACCGACTACGCCACGTTCGAAGGCCCGATCCAGCCCGGAAACTGCACTCCCACCGGCATCACCGGCGCTACAAACCCCGGTGGTTGTGTCTGATAAGGGGATCCGGGTTCCAACGGTGCCAATCCTGGAAACCTCTCCGCCCACCAATCTCGGCACTCCTGCGGAATGAAGAACCCATCTTTGGTCGGAGCCTCCTGAGTCCCACCAAAGAAGACCTGCCCCAGCCTGATCTTCCACGACCCGAAGACATTCCACGATGGTGTCTGCTGTTCCTCTGAACCGTGCGCCGCGTCATGGTCGACCACGCCCGGCGTCCCCTTTGACTCGTCTACGTTCTCCAAGACGATCCGATATACGCGGCCCGGGGGGTCGACCTCGTCAGATCCCGGCGTCGAGTGAAGCGTGTAGTGGCACACTGTTGCCGATACCGTGGACTCGGTCTCGGAATAGTCGGCGATATGGAGGAACATTGTCTCGTCGCGCGGGGCCAGATACTCCGCTCGAGTCTCCCAACGAGTGCGAGCAAAGTTGCCTTGCTCCGGAGCCAAAGCGGAACTAAATCCCGCGTAGTAATCGTCAATTTCCTTAATAGCGGGCCAATAGAACCCCGCCTCACTCGCGGCCCGTATCAACTCAGATCCACGACCGAACAAATCGACACCAGCTTCCGTCGACCAGATATGTGGCGTGAAGTTCACGAACGCTTCAGTTTTCGATGCCGTTGGTGCGGAATCAGTCCCACTGCCACACGCCGTCACACCCAGGACCGCGCACGCGGCGAGGGACGCTAACCGCCAAACCCGACTAACCACCATCGGACTCCCCTGGCTCTCGGTTACTGATCACTGGCGAAGATCACCAGCCAGCCACGATTTCTGCCCAACTTCATCCCCCTGAATTGCCTCCTCCCCAGGGACAAACCCAGGGCCCTCACCGACTACGCCACGTTCGAAGGCCCGATCCAGCCCGGAAACTGCACTCCCGCCGGCATCACCGGTGGCACATAGCCTTCCGGCTGTTGCCGAAATACGTCATCCGGGGACCGGAGGGTCAAACTCGGAAGTTCCTGCAACCACCAATCGTGGCATCCCGGCGGCACACCGTTGCCGCCGTTCTCGGGCGGCTTTGCTGCGCGCAGTGGCCAACCCGACTCAATCTTCCATGTACCAAACACATCCCACGACGGAGTCCGTTCCCCAGGCTCACCATAATCCGGATCAACATCGGTAACACCCGGCAAGCCGGCGTTTGCGCCAGAATTCTTCAACACGAACCGGTACGCACTTGTCGGCATCTCCACAGTTCGGTTTGGTCCCGCCGTCGTGCGAATTATGTACTTACATATGGTCCCTGATATCTCAGCGTCAGTCGCGTCGTAGTCGGTGATATGCGCAAACACCGTCTCACTGAGCGGCGCGAGATATTGCTCCCGCTCACCGAACCTGGCAGGCTCCCCTGGCTCCCTAGGATTCAGAAGCGCTGTCGTATAGCCCGGAAAGAAGTCATCGACTTCCTCAATCACCGGAGAGTAGTATTTCGCCTCGAACGAAGCGCGTAACAACTCCGAACCGCGTGAAAACAGATCAATACCGCCATCGGCAGACCAGACATGCGGCGCGAAGTTATCGAAAGCCGGTGCCTGGGAGGATCCAGCCTGATGAAATCCCCCACAGCCAGCTAAGCTTAAGGATACGCAGAGAAGCATAACCGAGAGATTTCGCACCCTCTTATTCATCGGCGATCGCATCGTACGCATCTTTGATTTTGTCGAGGTCGGTACCAGTGGGACCACCGAGTAATTTGAACATCTCCCCATAAGCTGCACTGTCATCATTCTCGTCACCGTTGAGGTTGACCATCTCATCCCACGGCCTCAGAACCGCGCCGGCAAAGTAGTCTGGGTATTGTTCACGAACCGCCGCAGGTATCTCGGGGGTCGATTTCAAGATCGCGTACGCGTCGCGGTCGAAGTTCGGCGGATGAACTGTCGCTGTCTGGGCTCCCGACGGGGCCTCACCGATCACAGAGTTCTTCAATGTGTCACCGGAAGCATCAACCGCGAGGTTGACCAACTCGCCCCCTGTAACCCTATCGAGCCCAAAGGAAGCCAACGCCGATGCCGCAGTGAAGGCCGCATCCTTACGAGCGTATGCCGCTTCCGCCTTCGTGGCCTCACCGTCATAGTGATCCTGGAGAGCCATCTCCAGACCTTCGTCGACCAATCCGTGCAGCTTCCCAATCCTCGTCAGTTCAGCAGACGACAGCGGGGCTGTGGGATCCGTGGCATATCGAACCTGCGCCTCAACTTGCTCCTCAATCGCAGCTTGCGTAAATATCCTTCCCGCTTCCTCGTCGGTGTTCATCAATGCGAACACGTTCGCCGAGCCTTTGTAGAGCCCTTCACCGACGGGGTCGGTCCAACTCTTACCGGGATTCGCTGGGTCAGCGCGATCGAAACCTGCGGTGTTGTCGCCAGGGCTTCCGATAAGGTCCGAGACATACGGACTCATACTTTTCGAAATTTCGCGGAGGAGCTCCGGGTTGAGCTGACCAACATTTTGGTCCGTGCCCGGGATATTCCGCAGGTAATTCCAGACGTCGTCCTCACTTTTCTCACTACCAGCGCCGGTACTGGCTGCACGCGCGACGGACTCCATGATGTTGCCCGTACGGGTAGCAGTCGCAACGTCGTTCGCGTTGTTGCGATCTTCGATCGTGGCATCGCCGTCTGCGAACTGGAAGAGGGTGGATGCAGCTTTGCCGTCATCAGTCCAGTTGTGCACGAGCAAGTCCTTCACGAAGTCATTTCCGGACTTTGGATCGCTCACCGCAGCATCGACCGCTATTTTGTCGCCGCCCACCGCGCTGAAGATTTCTTCGGTGATCGCCATGTCCTGAGTGCCACGTCCATCCACGGTGAAGTACTCGAACTTGCTGTTCGGACTCTGCTCGTGCGCAACCTGTGCGTCTAGGTACTGTCGCCCGACGTCGAGCAGTGCGCTGTCGAGCGCGGTGCCGCTCTGATACCTACCGTCGCCCTTCGCAACGATTCCGGCGATCGCTTTGTTGTCGGCGACGCCATTCAGAGCCACGCTCGGTAGCACGCTGCTTCCGACGGTCTCAAAGCCGATGACCGTCAAATCATCTCGGGTCAGTGATTCCTTCATCCCAGTCGGCAACCAGTCGAGTCCACCGTTGGTCGGAACCTCCACATCGCCGCGCACTGAGGCGGTCACCTTCTCGTTCGACAGAATCTGCAGCGAATTGGCCACTGCTGCTTGGTTACCCGGCGACAACTTCGAAAGCAGGTCTTGAATCTCCTGCGGTGACTTGCCGTCCAGCGCCGTACTCAGCTGATTCAGGTACTCCATCTGCGATGCCGGGATGGCAGCGGTTTCGCCGCGAGCGAGTGCATCGAGTTGCGCGTCAGTCAGGTGCGCGCTTTCTTGGATGCGCCGCAGTTGCTCCGGAGTCAACGCGGAGGGGTCGTTGGCCAGGGCCCGACCGTCAACCCGACCCTGTCCCCCGCCCGAGGTGGCGGCCGAGGTGAACGTCGCCGTGAGTCCTTCACGCGCGCCGGACAACTGCCCCTTGACGGACTCATCGGCATTGACGGTCGCGGTGACGGCGTCGTTCAACTCCCGTGCACGTTCAGCGAGCAGGGCGACCCGGTCATCTTCAGGATCGGACTCACTGTCGGTGATCGCCAGAGATTCCGAGACTGTGAACCCGTCGGTCTCTGCGGCCAGAATGGCGGCCCTGGCGCGCTGCAACGGTGCATCGATCTCGTAGAAGCCCTGCCGTGCCGTCGTCGCCACCGCGTCGAGCGCATCAGCGACCGTCCCGACGGCGGTCTTATCCGCGGTTGCGCGAGCCTGAACGGCTTCAGCGGTCGTACCCTCCCAATAGACTTCGCCCGCTCTCGTAACGCCGGCCTGATACCGCTCGAACAAGGCTTCTGCACTGACACCCAACGCGGTCCAGGCATCAGCAATGCTGGTCAGCGTCGCCGGGTTGAACGCCGCCAGTTGTGATCTGGTCACCATCAGACGGGTTCCTCCGGGTTCCAGTCACCGGTTGCTGCGGTGAATGTCGACGCGAGATTGGCTGCCGACTGTTCGTCTACGGCTCGGAACTGGGCAGCGACGTTGATCATCACGTCCCCGGTCTCGCCCAGACGTTCGTCCAGTGCAGGCACGAGTGCACCATCGATCAGATCAACCGAGATCGAGGATGCTTCGGTGACCGATGCCAGGATTCCTCCTTGAACGGACGAATACGGGCCGGCGGCCGGTCCGACCCGCAAGGCGGCCGCTTCCGCCGCTAGTCCATGCAAGACCCCGCCAAGCCGTACCAACTCGTCGACATCAGCCTGAAAATTGCTCATCTCAATCTCCCCCACTGCAGGCCAGACCCCCCGGCCACGCGATTCGGATCGAGTATAGGTGTCGATCACAGGTGTTTGACCAGCCCAGCTCACCCGTTGGGCAGAACATCAGGCCACGTTCGGCCCCCAGGATGGCCACAAAGGGGGGTTTCCCTCCGCACCTGCTCCCGACGACGAAGTTGACGGCCTAGACCACCCGAAGCAGCATTTCTGTCACCTTTTCGGGTTCGGAGATCATCAGGTCGTGGCCGGTGTCGATGTCCCACACCCGCCCGTCGGATGCGGCCCGCAACGCGGCCACGTCACGGAACGGAAGGGTCGCGGTACACACGATGTGTGACTGCGGAATCTCACGCACGGCGGATTCGTTGTCCAGCAACAACTTCTGCTCGAAGCAAGCCCACGGATGCGGGGTGAGTTTCGGCTTCATCCAGGCGATCTGATCGGGGTCGGTCACGCCGTAGTACCCCATCGGATCGGTGCCCGGGAACAGCACGAGTTCGACACCGTCGACCACTCGCCCGACCGACCGGGATGCCTCCATCAGCAGGCCTGCGACGTCGGCAAGCGATTGACCGTTCTCCGGATTGGCGGCATCGAGGTAGACCAGATGACCGATCCGCGCGGTGGCGCGATCTGCAACCCCGGTGATGATCATTCCGCCGTAGCTGTGGCCTACCAGGACCACGTCGTGCAAATCCTCGAACTCCAAAACGTTGACCACGTCAGTGATCTGGACGTCGAGGTTTACATCCTTGGACACCAGGTGCGACCTCTCACCCAGACCGGTCAGTGTCGGCGTGTAGACGTCGTGGCCCGCAGACCGAAGCAGGCGCGCGACCGACTGGTAGCACCAGCCACCATGTCCACCGCCGTGTACCAGCACAAAGGTAGCCATAGAGATCTCCGACTCTGCTCAGTTGAGGCCCGACGCGGGTACCCGGACGCGTAGGTGGTCAAACGACAACCTATGCATCCGGGAGCGGGCCCGCGGCGTTTTCTCGTCACCCGCGGGTATCCAAATCGTCATGATGGGCTTGGGTTTCGTGTTCTCCTCCTGCCAACTTGCGCTGATGCCCGACGGAAGCAGTAGCGTGCAGAGCATCGGCAATTGGTTCGCGCACACGGTGCAGTCGATCGTCGACAGGTCAGAGGAGGCGGCGAGCTGGCCGCCTTCGAATAGACAGGAGTGCAGCGATGGACAAGAACGTGCTGGTTGTCATCGGCGTCGGCGGAATGGGTCTCGCGGTCGCCCGCAGACAGGGTCCTGGCAAGCACATTCTGCTCGCAGACTTCAACACCGAAACCCTCGCTTCCGCAGCCAGAACCCTCAGCGACGAAGGTCATTCGGTGACGACCCAGCAGATCGATGTCGGGCTTCCGGAATCGGTGGCCGCCCTTGCCGACACCGCGGCCTCACTCGGTGCCGTCACCGAGGTCGTCCACACCGCCGGACTGTCTCCGACACAAGCAAATTCGGAATCCATCCTGAAGGTCGACCTTCTCGGGGTCGCACTGTCGCTCGACGCTTTCGGGCAGATCATCGCGCCCGGCGGTGCCGGCGTGGTGATCTCGAGCATGGCCGGATACCTCGGCGGTGGCGGGCTCGACGGGGAGCAGGAAAAGGCCCTCGCCCGCACCCCGACCACCGAGCTGCTGCAACTGCCGTTCCTGCGCACCGACATCGACCCCGGCCTCAACTATTCCATTGCCAAGCGCGCCAACATACTTCGAGTGCAGGCTGCAAGCGGGCAGTGGGGTGCACGCGGTGCACGCATCAACTCCGTCAGCCCCGGCGTCATCTCGACCTCGATGGGACAACAGGAACTTGCCGGTGAAAGCGGTGCAGGTATGCGCATGATGGTCGATCTCTCGGCCACCAAACGGCTCGGCACCCCCGACGACATCGCCGCTGCCGTCGCGTTCCTGCTCGGCCCCACCGCGACCTTCATCAGCGGCATCGACCTCCTCGTCGACGGCGGCGCCGTTGCAGCCGTGAAGTCCATGTAGCGGCCGCCCCATCTCGGGTTGACTTCAAGCGCGCTTGAAGTCGGAAACTGTTGGCGGCAACTCTGCCGACGACGAGATGGGGAACAAGATGACGTTCACAGACGACGAGATCGAATACCTGGCGACGCAGGATCTGGGACGTTTGGCGACGCTCCAGCCAGGAGGAAACCCACAGGTGAATCCTGTTGGTTTCACGTGCAACATCGACCTCGGCACAATCGACATCACCGGGTTCAACATGGCGGCAAGTCAGAAGTACAAGAATCTCGCCGTTAATCCCACGGTTGCATTCGTGGTCGACGATATCGCCTCCCGGAACCCCTGGCGGGTGCGCTGCCTCGAGATCCGCGGCACCGCTGAGCAGGTCGAACCACGCAGCGCCGCGGGGCCGATCATCCGCATCCACCCGACGCGGATCATTTCCTTCGGGCTCGCCGAAGAGGATTCCGATGTCGATCCGCACCGCATCCGGCCCAAGAAGCGCAACATCGCGGCCTGAGTTTCTCGTCGATCAGGTCTCCGCCGACCGCGCCCACTCGGTGACAAAGTCCCGAAATCGAGATGCCGCCGGACTCATCGCGCTGTCGCGTTTCCAGATCAGCCCCACTTCGCGGGATGTTTCCTCTCCGACAAAGGGAATGAGCACCACCCCAGGGGGTAGCTGCGGATTGCCCTCGACCGGAAGGATCGACACCCCCAATCCGGCGGCCACCAGACCTGCAACCGTTCCGAGCTCGGTGGTCTCAAACGTGATGTTGGGACGGAAATCGGCGTCGGCACAGAGCTCTTCGAGGATCCGCCGCATTCCGTAGCCCGGTGCCACCGTGATGAACGACTCTTCGCTCGCCTCGGCAACGGTTATCTCATCGCGCACCGCCAGCGGGTGGTCCGCGGGAACCGCCAGCGCCAACCGCTGCCGCATGATCGGCGACCACCCGACGTCGGTGGTGAGAGGACGCGGCGACACGACAGCGATGTCCGCGGGCCCGGTGAGCACCCGCTCGATCACCGGATCGGCGGCACCCTGCGTGAGGGTGAACGCCACCCTCGACGACCGTTCGCGCCGAAAGTCGCCAATCAGGCTGGGTACCAGCCAGACTCCGAACGAATGCAGAAATGCCAGGTCGATCGACCCTTCGACCGGGTCGGCCAACTGGGCGATCTCATACCGCGCGCTATCCATCTCTGCCACCGCACGACGAAGATGGCGAAGATAGATCTCCCCGAACGCATTGAGTTGCAACCGTTTGGCGTGCCGATCGAACAGTGCCACCCCGACCTCACGCTCGAGACGGCCGAGCATCCGGGACAGCGTCGGTTGGGCCAGGTGGAGCCGACGGGCCGCGGCCGAGACGTTCTGCAATTCGGCGAGCGTGATGAACCAGTCCGCAGCCATCCGTCCTCCTTATGCGCTCAGGGCATTAGAGATCATCATATGATTCATTTCCTTTTGGATCGGTCACCTGGAACCGTAGACACAGTGAGCGCATCCGACACATCCGCCCCACAGTCCAAAGTTCAGCCTGCGGGATATCGTCTCGGCGACCCGGGCTATCGGCGAGCCGCCCTTGCCCTCTTTTCAGCCGGCACGGCGACCTTCATGACCCTCTACTACGTGCAGGGTCTGCTTCCGGTCTTCTCGGAGCACTACGGAGTTTCGCCGGCGACGTCTGCTCTGGCCATCTCGGTCAGCACCGGCCTATTGGCCGTCGCCATCATCCCGGCAAGTGTGCTGTCCGAACGTTTCGGCCGGGTGCGGGTGATGTCGATTTCAGCGGTGAGCGCCGCCCTGCTGGGACTTGTTCTGCCCTGGAGTCCGACGTTCGAGATCTTGCTTACCGGCCGGGCGCTCCAGGGTTTGTTGTGCGCAGGGGTTCCCGCAGTCGCGATGGCCTATCTTGCCGAAGAGATCGATGGGCGTGCCCTGGGCACAGCGATGGGAACGTACGTCGCAGGCAACACGATCGGCGGCTTGGCCGGGCGGATGATCCCCACCCTGGCGATCGACATCACCGCCTGGCAATGGGCGCTACAGTTGGCGTCTCTGGTCGCCCTGGGATTCGCGGTGGCGTTCATCAAACTGGTTCCGGAATCGAATAACTTCGTTCCCCAGCGGGTTTCGCCACGGAAGACGCTTCGCAACCTGGCCGTCCACCTGCGTGACACACCCCTGCTATGTCTGTTCGGCCTGGCGTTTGTCCTGATGGGCGGGTTTGTGACCGTCTACAACTTCCTCGGATATCGGCTGATCGCCAGTCCGTTCAACCTCCCGGTGATCTTGGCCGGACTGGTCTTCACCCTGTATCTGTCCGGAACGATCTCGTCCGCCGTCGCCGGGCGGATGGCCGATTCCTGGGGCAGGCGCCGAGTGCTGGTCATCGCCATCGGCGTCATGATCACCGGCCTGGCATTGAGCCTGCCCGACTGGCTGCCGACAATCCTGATCGGTATATCCCTTTTCACGGCAGGCTTTTTCGCCGCCCACTCGGTGGCGAGCGCCTGGGTCGGTGCGCGTGCCACGCAACACCGTGGCGAGGCGTCATCCCTGTATGTGCTCAGCTACTACATCGGGGCTTCCCTGGTTGGGGCGCTGGGCGGTCTTGCCTATGCGGCCGGGGGTTGGGCAGCGGTGGCCGGCTATGTCGCGGCATTCCTGACGGTCGGTGTCATCCTCACAGCGGCACTGGTCCGATCAGGGTCTGCCGTGCCAGAGCCGCGATCAGGTCGGTCTGGGTGACGATGCCGACCAGTGCCCTGCCATCGAGGACCGGCACTGCCTCGCAACCACTCTCGGAAAGCCACGGCAGCATTGCCGCAACCGGTGTCGTCGGTGACGCGACGGCCGGTTCCACTGCCATGATGTCGCGCGCCCTGATCACCTCCCCACGGCGATCTGCCCACCGAAGCGTCGGCTTCCCGAATCCTCCGCGCGCTTCCGGATCCTGGAGCCGAACTATCAAGTGGATCTGAAAGACGACCCCGAGGAATCCGCCGCCGTGATCCACCACCGGCAATGACGTGAACCCGTGCAGCCGAAACAGTTCCGCAAGATCATCGAGCGTTGCATCCGGCTGCACGGTCACCAGGTCGCGAGACATGACGTCGTCGGCCTTCAACGGCCCGGTCCGATGACTCGCGGCCTGCAGTTCTGCCGCGCCGATCAACCGGGCAAGGTCGGCGACGCCAAGGTTCAGCGTCTGCCGATAGTGCTGAAGGATTCCGGACAGCTCGTCTTCGCTGAGACCAAGTCTTTCCGCGGGTGGCGGAGCTTCATCGAACTGCCGGAACGGATAGTGCCTTCCGGTCGTGCGCCCATACGCCGCCGCAAGGACCACGAGCAGGACAGTACCGGCGGCGACAGGCGCGAGAGCGAACCGAAATCCCAAGGCATCAACGGCATCCGGAGACAATGCGGCCGTCATCGCGACCGCGCCTGCAGGCGGGTGCACCGCGCGCACCAGGATCATCGCAGCCACCGCCAGCCCGACGGCAAGCGCGATCCGCAACGTCACATCGGGTACCAGCAGGGTCACGGCGACACCGACAACCGCGGAGATCGTATTACCGACAACTGCGGGCCAGGGTTGCGCCAGTGGACTACTCGGTGCCGCGAACACCAGAACGGCTGTCGCACCGAACGGCGCGATCATGTACAGCCCGAGCTCTTGATCCACACCCGGCACCAGTAGCAGCAACCCGACCACACCCAGGCCGATCAAGATGCCGAGTCCCGCCCGAAACATCTCGCGCGGTTGACCAGCGGCAGCGGAAGGGCCCAAACCACGCATCACCGAGTGGAACGTGACCGGCCGGAGCGCGGTCACTGCTTATCCTGTATCACTGCTCAACGTTCCTTCCGGGGTGCTGCGGGCAGAATATGCGACCGCCAACGCGCCACTGGAAGGGCCCTTGGTTGTAGCTCCTAGGCTTGCAATGTCGGACGAAGGACGATGTCGCCGATCTCCACCTCTCTGGGTTGTTCGATGGCAAAGGCGATGGCGCGGGCGACGGCCGCCGGGTCGAGACCGAAGTCGCTCATACTCCGCCTGATCTGTGCCCGTACTTCGTCGTTGCTGATCGAATCGGCGAGATCGGTGCTGACCATGCCCGGCGAGATCGATGTCGTCCTCAGCACGCCGTCGGTCGATTCCTGTCGAAGCGCCTCGAGCAGGGTCCGGACCGCATTCTTCGTGCCTGCGTACACCGCCTGATTCGGGACGATCTTCAAACCGGACGTCGACACCGTTGTGACGAGATGTCCTTCTCCCTGGTCCCGAAAGACCGGCAATGCAGCCGCGATTCCGTGCAGCACACCTCGAACGTTCACGTCGATCATCGCTGACCAACCCTCGACATCAAGGTCTGCGACCGGCCCGATCTTGCTGATACCCGCGTTGCTCACCAGTACGTCGAGGCGACCGTATTTCTCTACGGCCCGGGCGACAAGACGTTTGAGATCGTCCGGGATGGTCACATCCGTTGTGCAGGCAATCGCACGACCGCCTCGAGCATTGATGTCGTCCACAATTGTCGCCAGTCGATCGACACGACGGGCGCCGAGCACCACCGCTGCTCCACGCGCGGCGAGCAGGCGGGCAGTGGACTCACCAATGCCACTGCTTGCGCCGGTTATCGCGACAACTTTGCCACTCAGATCTGACATACGAGAACTCCCTCACTTGTACCGGACACGTGTCCGCTTAGGTGAGTTCAACCGTAGCGGACACGTGTCCGCTTAGCCAGTCGAGTACGGTTGGGACCCGATGACCTCCTCCCGCCGAAGAGCCGACGCAACCGAGAACCGCATGCGCATCATCGATGCCGCGCGGGAGTTCATCGCAACCTCAGATGAGTTACAACTCAACGCAATCGCCAAGCAGGCCGGGGTCGGCCAGGGCACGCTCTATCGCCACTTCCCGACCAGAGAAGATCTGCTCACCGAGGTCTACCGCGTCGAGGTCGAACAGCTGGTTGCCGCCGCCCCGGCACTCCTGGCCGAGAACGAGCCGACCGTGGCCCTGGCGCTGTGGTTCGACCGGGTCGCCGACTACGCCCAGATCAAACGGTGGATTTTCGCGGCCGTGGAAGTGGCTGTTTGGCAAGATCTTTCAGCGCACAGCCTCGGGCCGATCGGTAAAGCACTGACGCTGCTCCTAGACGCAGGCAAGGTCGACGGAAGCATCCGGCCCGACGTGGACGCCCGCGACGTCATACTGCTGATCGGCTACCTCACCCGCCTCGAGGCGTCCGAATGGCCAACTCGCGCACGCCATCTACTCACCGTTGTGCTCGACGGCCTGCGCCCGCCTCGTTGAGACATCGTCGAACCGACGCGGTGGGCAGGCGTCGAGCCAGTCCGGCAACTTTATATCCGCTTCGAGCCGATGCCACTTCATAGAAGGAGCTATTTGGCTCCCAGCCGTACAGTGATGCAGCACACTTGGGACCTGTTGTGTGGCAGGAAGAACGACAGAATTGACTGTTTGTTTCAATCTCGTTTGCGTAGGTAAGGATCTGGTTAACAGGGGCAATCTCGGCTCCGGCCCGCCCTAGAATCAGCGAGTCCGTCGACCAATCGTCCAAAGGTGTCAAGTGAAGTCTGTCCAACACAAGGTACTGGTACCTGTTCTCGCTGTGGCCCTTTCCAGTACAATTGCGCTCTCCGCATCAATTGCTGCTCCGGCCCTGGCCGACACGTCCAGCACCCCGGGCTGGCTTGGCTCTCTCGGATCCACCGGATCCACCGGATCCACCGGATCCTCGGCAAACGACTCGTATGTGGCTGTCGCACAGCGGATCAACGCTGCCTTGATCAAGCAAGGCGTTCCCGGCGCCCAAGTCATCTATTCGGACCGCAGATCCGAGCGTGTGTTCAACTACGGGGTATCGAGTGTTGCCACGGGCAGCCCGGTGACTTCCGATACGGTATTCGAAGCGGCGTCGCTGACGAAGGTAGTGGCCTCGTACGTCGTGCTCCAACTGGTGGACGAGGGCGTTCTCGATCTCGACCGCCCGCTGTCGGACTACTTCGACTATCCGCGGATCGCGGCAGACCCGGCTGCGAAACGGATCACCGGGAGAATGGTGCTGTCGCACACCTCCGGTCTGCCGAACTGGGCGACCGGGCCGTCGAGTCCAGAGTTCGAAACCACGCCGGTAGGAACCATTTTCGAGCCCGGAACCCAGTGGTCGTACTCCGGAGAGGGCTTCTACTACCTACAGAAGACCGTAGAGTCGCTGACCGGGACACCCTTCGAACAACTGGTCCGGAAGCGGGTCTTCGACCGGTTCGGGATGAAAGGCAGCGACCTCGTCACCAACCCAGCCTTCGACACGGTCACGTCCGTCGGCCACACCGCGGACGGCACCCCGAAACCCGTCCGAAACTTCCCCCGGGCGAACGTCGCGTACACCCTGCGGACCACGGCGACCGACTACAACAAGTTCATCCGCGGCGCGCTCCTCGGGGGCGAAGGGCTCACACCCGGCACCCGCGACATGATGTTCACCGCGGCGGGTAGCGCCGACCATGGTGGCAGCGACAAGGAAGCGATCGACCACGTCAAGTGGGGGCTCGGTATCGGGCTGCAAACCAACGAACTCGGGGACGCGATCTGGCACTGGGGTGACAACGGCGCATACAAGGCCTTTTTCATCGCGTACCCCGCGACCGGACGCAGCGTGATGATCATGACCAACAGTGAAAACGGCTTGAACGCAGTCGATGACGTCGTCCACGAGTTCTTTGGCCCGAACACGATGTACGCAACGAGATGGATCAAAGAAGCCGAATAGATGGCGTAACCTCGTCGCTCAGGTGACGTCGGCGCCCGTGCGCGGTGGGCAGGCGTCGAGCCAGGTGTTCTCGGCTTCGTCGAAGACCCTGGAGCGGGCGAGGAATCGAACGCCTTCGGGTGCCTCGAGGCTGAATCCGGCACCACGTCCGGGCACCACGTCGAGGATGAGCTGGGTGTGTTTCCACAGTTCGTATTGGTCACCCTGGATCCAGACCCGCACCGCAGGCAGCGGTTCCGGGAGTTCGATCTCGCCGAGCAGCACGTCTCGGCTGCCGACACGAAACTCCCCTACCGGGTAACACATGGGCGCGCTGCCGTCACAACATCCACCGGACTGGTGGATCATGAGGCCGCCGTGGAGCTCCGACAACTTGGTCAAGAGCTCCACGGCGGATTCAGTCGCGACGACTCGATCAGTAGGAGTCATCACAGATCACTTTCTGATGAAATAGCTTGTTGCGCTTGGTGATGCCTGGTGGATCAGAAGAATCCCTTGGCATCCTGGGCGTAACCCACCAGCAGGTTCTTGGTCTGCTGATAGTGCTCGAGCATCATCAGGTGGTTCTCGCGCCCGATGCCGGACTGCTTGTAGCCGCCGAAGGCCGCGTGTGCCGGGTAGTCGTGGTAGGTGTTGGTCCACACCCGACCGGCCTGGATCTCGCGTCCCGCACGGTAGGCGGTGGCACCATCACGCGTCCACACTCCGGCGCCGAGTCCGTACAACGTGTCGTTGGCGATCGACATCGCGTCGGCGTAGTCGGAGAACTTGGTCACCGACAACACCGGACCGAAGATCTCCTCCTGGAAGATCCGCATCCGGTTGGTTCCGGCGAAGATGGTCGGCTGGATGTAGTAACCACCCGCGAGATCGCCTTCCAGTGTGACGGTTTCGCCTCCGGTCAGGACCTTGGCGCCCTCTTCCTTGCCGATCGCGAGGTACGAGGCGATCTTCTCGAACTGGTCGTTCGACGCCTGCGCACCCATCATGGTGTCGGTGTCGAGCGGGTTGCCCTGCTTGATCTTCTTGGTCCGCTCCACCGCGAGGTCGATGAACTCGTCGTAGATCGATTCCTGGATCAGCGCCCGGCTCGGACACGTGCAGACCTCGCCCTGGTTGAGGGCAAACATCGTGAAGCCCTCCAGCGCTCGGTTCCGGAAACCGTCGTCCTCCGCCATCACGTCCGCGAAGAAGATGTTGGGGCTCTTGCCACCGAGCTCCAAGGTCACCGGGATGATGTTCTCCGAGGCGTACTGCATGATCAGACGTCCGGTGGTGGTCTCGCCGGTGAACGCGATCTTGCGGATGCGATTGCTCGAAGCCAGCGGCTTGCCGGCCTCCACACCGAAGCCGTTGACGATGTTCAGGACACCGGCGGGCAGCAGGTCCTTGATCAGTTCGACGAGGAACAGGATCGAGGCCGGTGTCTGCTCGGCCGGTTTGAGGACCACCGCGTTGCCTGCGGCCAGCGCGGGAGCCAGCTTCCACACGGCCATCAGGATCGGGAAGTTCCACGGGATGATCTGGCCGACAACGCCCAGCGGCTCGTGGAAGTGATACGCGACGGTGTCTTCGTCGATCTGGGAGAGCGAACCCTGCTGAGCGCGCAACGCGCCTGCGAAGTAGCGGAAGTGGTCGATGGCGAGCGGAATGTCGGCGGCGAGGGTTTCGCGAACGGCCTTGCCGTTGTCCCACGACTCGGCGACGGCGATCTTCTCGAGGTTCTCCTCCATCCGGTCCGCGATGCGGAGCAGGGCCAGCGACCGCTCGGCGACCGAGGTCTTGCCCCACGCCGGGGCAGCCTTGTGGGCCGCGTCGAGAGCAAGGTCGATGTCCTCGGACGTCGACCGGGCTACCTCACAGAACGTCTTGCCGGTGACCGGCGACGGGTTCTCGAAGTACTGCCCCTTGACCGGCGGCGTCCACTGGCCACCGATCCAATTCTCGTACCGTGATTCGTAGTTCATCACGGCGCCGGGTGTTCCGGGGTTGGCATAAACGGTCATGCTGAGCTCCTCTTCGCCTGGTTGCCTACGGGTGAGCGACGCGCGGCGTTCGGCCACCCATGTGACCTAAGACACACAGTACGAGTGCTTCCGTTGCATCCGGGTTGCAACCACGATCTTCGGTGCTCAGAGCCCCTTTTTCCGAGACACCGGCTAGTCTGATGCACGTGATCCGCCACTCAGCGCGTACCGAATGCTGGGGATTTGCGATCGGGTCGGCACTCTTCGCACTGGGCTCGGCGCCCGGATTCGCCGACTGGGCCGGATCGACGGTGTCCAACAGCTCCTTTTTCGTCGGCTCCTGGTTCTTCACGTTCGCCGCGTTCGTCCAGCTCCAGCTCTGCGGACGGTTGCGGGGTGCTGCGCAACCCATTGCCGGGTCACGAAAGGCCGGTCGAGAGGTCCACATCTCCGAGTGGTTGTCGGCCGCAGTGCAGCAGGTGGGCACCCTCGCCTTCAACATCAGTACCGGTGCCGCCCTGGTGGTGCACTCGATCGTCGACGAGGACCGGTTCGTCTGGCGGCCGGACGTCTACGGCTCGATCGCCTTCCTCATCAGCTCGGGACTGGCGGTCTACGCCGTTCACCTCTACCGGCACCGCGACGAGCCCGATGCACCCGGCTGGTCGGCGACGAGCCTGAACACCGTCGGCTCGATCGCGTTCGGCTTCTCCGCGGTCGGTGCATACGTGGACGCCTCTGGCGAGCCGATCGCGCCACTGCTCGACCAGGGCGGCACCTTCATCGGCGCGCTGTGCTTCCTCGCCGCATCCCTGATCTCACTGCCGCGCGGCGCAGCCACGAGCTCGCGGTGACGCCCGGCCATGCCCGAAGCATCTTCGTGCACACGTAGCGTGATCGACGATGAGTGATCTCGATCCGCGCCACAGCCTGCCGCCCCTGTCCGCCGTCCTCGAATCGATGGCGGCTTCCCTCGGTGCCGCCGACCTCGACAACCACCTCAAGATGGTGCCCGCGCAATCCGCGACACTGCTGCTGATCGACGGGCTCGGGGCGGAACTGGTTGCCGCGCACCCACGCGATGCACCCCATCTCAATGCCGCGGCGATGGACAACTCCACCACCGTGGCGGCCGGATTTCCCGCCACCACCGCGGTGAGCCTCACCAGCCTGTCCACCGGACGCGCGGCGGGCACGCACGGCATCTTCGGGTACACCTTCCGCGCGGGTGCCGGGGGACTCAAGCCCGAAGCGCCGATCCTCAACTCCCTGCGCTGGTGCGTCCACGGCCACTACGACCACGGACTCACCAAAACCGTTGTTCCCGAAGATTTTCAACCCACCGCAACGATTTTCGAGAAATGCCGGGCACAGGGTTTCACCACGCGGCAGATCGTGCCCGCGCTGCACGTCGACTCCGGGTTGTCGCGGGCGGCGCTACGCGGAGCCGACAAGATGATCGTTGCCGAGCATCTCGACGACCTACGTGCAGCGATCCTCGCCGAGATGTCCACGTCCGCAGCCACACTCGGCTACGCCTACTACGGCGGACTCGATCTGGCCGGACACCTCGACGGCCCCGGCTCACCGTCCTGGCGTGAGCAGCTACGCCTGATCGACAGCATGGTCGGCCAGCTCGCGGAGGAGTTGCCTTCGGGTCGCGCCCTGGTCATCACCGGCGATCACGGCATGGTCAACACAGTGCAGGGGCGTTTCGACATCGACCTGCATCCCGAACTCACCGCGGGCACCACCGCCATCGCCGGAGAAGCCCGGGTGCGTCACGTGTACGCCGAAGGCGGTGCCGCAGAAGACGTCCAGATCGCCTGGCAGAGCATGCTCGCCGACCGGGCGACCGTGCTGAGCCGTGACGACGCGATCGATGCCGGCTGGTTCGGCGACTCGATCCGCGGCAATGTGCGCGTGAGGATCGGTGACGTGGTCGCCGCCGCCCGTGGCGACACCGCAATGATCCGCTCGGCCGTCGAACCGTTCGAGTCGATGCTTGTCGGCAACCACGGTTCGTGGGACAGTGCCGAACAACTCGTCCCCGCGATCGTGATCCGCGGCCTCGGCCGATAAACGGAAAGGTGCAGGCCCATGGCGATGAAACCGGTGGCCGCACTGCTGGCAGCCGGGCACGTGGTCCCATCGGCAGCGGTGACACTGCTGACCGCGGCGCTCGGCGTCGCCGTCGGCCTGGATGTGGGCTCGCTTGCCGTGTTGACGGTCGCCCTGTTCAGCGGTCAGCTCCTCATCGGCTGGAGCAACGATCTCATCGACCTCGACCGGGACCGACAGGTCGGGCGGACAGAGAAACCACTGGTGTCCGGAGACCTGAGCCTGCCGACCGCGAGGTCGGCCGTCGCGGTGGCGGCCATCGTCTGCGTGGTGGCATCGATGGCATGCGGGTTGGCGGCAGGCACGGTGCACCTGGTGTTCGGTGTCGGCTCTGCCCTGGCCTACAACTTCGGACTCAAGTCGACGGTCATGTCATGGCTCCCCTACTTCGTCGCCTTCGGTTCACTGCCGGTGATCGTCACCTTGACCGCAGACCCGAATGATCTGCCACCGCTGTGGATGGTCGCGGTCAGTGGATTGCTCGGTGTCGGCGGTCACCTGCTGAACGTCGCACCCGACCTCGGCGACGACGACGCCACCGGCGTCCGGGGCCTCCCCCACGTCCTGGGCGCCCGCCGGATCCCGTACGTCGCAGCCGCCCTGCTCGTCGGTGCCACTGCCATCGCGGTGGTCGCCAACTCACAGCAGTTGTGGATGTGGGCAGGTCTGGCAGTGGTCGTTGCCATTGCGCTGGTGACGTTGCGGGGTCCCGGCCGGACTCCCCTCTACGGCGCCATCGCCATCGCCGCGGTCGACGTCACCATGCTGATTCTAGCCTGAACATCGCTGCACCGGAACGGTTTTCATGCGCACTACGCCCAGCTCTGCACTACCGTCGTCGCTCTATGTGTTCCGTCCGCCATTGACTCCCAGGATCTGCCCGGTGATGTAACCGGCGTCGTCGGAGATCAAGAAGGCGCAGGCCGCGGCGATGTCCTCCGGTTTGCCGACCCGGCGTACCGGTGTCCGCAGGATGTGATCCTCGATGGATCCACCGAGACGATTGAGCTTCTCGTCGTGGCGAAGCAGTGGGGTGTCCACGAAGCCGGGCGGCACCGCATTGACCGTGATGCCGACCTGACCGAGTTCCAGAGCCAGCGACTTCGTCAGTCCGTTGATCGCAGACTTGGAGGCCACATAGTGGGCCATGTACGGCTGACCGGAATGCGCACTGGACGAAGAGATATTGACGATCCGGCCCCATTTGGCCGCGAGCATGTCGGGTAAGACCGCCTGGATGCAGTGGTAGGTCCCGTGCAGGTTGACGTCGATGACCTTCTGCCACGCAGCGAAGTCGATATCGACGAACCGTGCATTGCCGACGATCCCCGCGGAATTCACGAGAATGGTTATGGGACCGAATCGTTCGCGGATCACTTCCAGGGCGGCATCGATCTGGGCCCGGTCGGTGACGTCGACGACCTGAGAATTCTCGTCATCACCAGGAACCACATCGATTGTGGCCACGCGGTATCCGTCGGCGACGAGACGTCGGGCCACCGCCGCCCCTATCCCGGAGCCACCGCCTGTGACAACCGCCGTTTTCACGCCCATGTCAGGGAACCGGTTCGATGACGGCGTCCATGCTTGCCGCACCGGTGTCCGGTACCCGAGGTTGATGCCATGCCTCGATCGGGAATGACACATTGATCAACGAATACGTCAGCAGGAGAAGTTGATACGCGTCGTCGGGTAAGTCGTCGAGCGGGAAGGTATCGAGGTAGTTGGCCGCTTCGGCGAGGCGTGGAAACGCCGCGTCATAGAATTCTTGTAGCTCTGCCATCGTGCTCGACAGTCTTTTTGCGTAGCGATCGCCTTCGGATTGCAGAGCCCAGTCGGCAAAAGGCTCCAGGTCGGCGAAGGCAGCGGGAAGCTTGGACATGGTTTCGGTCTCCTGAGATCGCTACTGATGGACCGTTGGAACAGGCGCCGCTCCGGTGCGGCGTCCAACTTCCTCGACATAACGCTGCGCCGACGAATGTAGGTGTCGGAGTAGGACTTCCTGATCGTTGAGCGGGAACCGTGAGACCGTTCTGGTCTCGAGCATGGTCTGAGTGGCTTCCAGGGTGTTGCAGTCCTGCAGACTGAACTCCTTGAAGGTGACCACTGCGACCTCCTGGCGCATGCGGTCCGACGCCGTGACCGGCGGCGCCATGTACAGCGTGCCCTCGAAGATGTGTTCGTTGTACGCGGTCGGCCAGTAGTGATACGTCAGGTACCACCCCGGTTCCCACACGACGATCATGAAATTCGGGAAGAAGACGTAGGAGTCCAAACCCCAAGACCTGTGTTTCGTGGGATTGAGTCCTGTTGGCAATGAGGCGAGTTCGGGAATATCAGGCTTGTCCCAGGGACCGAAGTTGCCGCTCCGCAGAACACGTTCGGTCGGCTTGACCATCATCGGATCCTTGGGCGGTGCCATGCCACCCCACGACGACACCATGCCGTGTGGTCCGTCGATGTCGTAGTGCAGCGCCTCGAAACCGTAGTTCATCAGCTTCTTCGATTCATCGGAGACATACTGTTTCGAGTGCAACACCGGCGCGTGATAGAACTCGGCGAACGCGTCGATGTACAGCTTCCAGTTGCTCCGCACATGCGACCGGAACTTGTAGACCTGAGTCAGTTTCCCGAAGGGATACCCTGTCATGCCGGCGGCGAACTTGCCGAGATAGTCGCCGAGCGACCGAGTGTTCTCATCGTCGAAGTTGACGAAGACAAACCCCTCCCAGACGTCGACTTGCAATGGGGTCAAACCGTCTTCGGCACTGTCGGGATCAAAGGTCGCGTTCTGCAAGAACGCGAACCGCCCGCCGATGGCGTATCGCCAGGCGCGCAGCTCTCCGTCGTTGCCGCGCGCGACAACAACCGATGCACGGACCGCATCGATAGGCTTGGTGAAATAGGTACCGGCCGCCAGGGCCTGCTCGACCCGTCCGACATTGAGCCACGAATGCCCGAAAACGGCCTCACGTTCGACCTCGAAGTAGTCGGCACTGATCGAGTCGTCGTACGACATCGGTGCGGTGTCGATACCGAAATGCTCCGTCCAGCTTCCCTCTGGCGGTTTCGGAAAATGTGCCATGCGCGGTGTCCTTCCCGACATCTGAGATGACGACGGATCTGTTGTGCAACAAGGAAAATCGGCTCGGCGACGTTGCCTGGACGCCCATCACCGAAGGCCTATCCATAAGATGACCGGCGGTCAATTTAGAGCTTCTCGTAGAATATGGACCGGCGGTCAACATGTCAACCAATAGGGTGCAGATATGAGTCAGCAGGGTTTGAGGCGCGAACGAAGCGACGCCGCTCGCAATCGACGCACCATCCTGGACACGACCGACCTGCTACTAGCCCAATACGGTGCCGGGAACATCTCCATCGACCAGATCGCGGCCGCCGCAGGAGTCGGCAAAGGCACCATCTTTCACCGCTTCGGCAGCCGGGCCGGGCTGATGAGGGAGCTGGTGGTCGAACGGGCCCAGACCCTTCGCCAGACCGTGATCGACGGGCCTCCCCCGTTGGGTCCGGGCGCACCCGCCGCCGACAGACTCCTCGCCTTCTTCGACGCCATGTTCGCGCTGATCGTGGACAACGTCGAGCTCATGATCGCGTACGACAACGCGACCTCTCATTCCCAAGCGGACGAGATCAACGCCTTCTGGCATCGCCACATCGCCCAGTTGCTCGCCGAGGCCAGACCAGACGTCGATGCCACGGTCCTGGCGCGAGTACTGCTGAGCACTCTCGACCCCGATGTCGTCCTCGAACATATTCGGACCGATCACACCGACCGGCTCGCGGCAGCAATCCACAGCCTGGTCGCCGCGGTTGTTGCACAGGGTGATTGATCCGCGACGTGATTGATCCGCGTTCCGAAGAGTGGCCCGGCGTTATGCGTCCGAGGTTTGAACCGCCCGGCAGTCGGGCAGACTCGAAGGCATGGAGACCATCGAATACGCACCGGGACGGCTGGCAGATGTGTTCGGCGCACCGGATTCGCAAACGGTGTTGCTATGGCACGGAATGCAAACCGACGCACGGGCCGCGGTGCGGCCGCTCGCCGAACTCGTGGCGGATCGAGGTTTCCATGTCATCGCAGCCGACTGGAACTCACACGCCGCGGACAACGGCCGGGCGGATCTGCTCGCCTCGGCGCACTTCGCGGCGAACCCGAACGACGGCCCCGATAACACCGACGGCATCGTCCTCGTCGGCTGGTCCCTCGGAGGTCTGGCGGCTGCGAGCCTGACCATCCACGCCGGCGACTTCGATCTCGGAATCCTTCGAACGATCTGCCTGGCGGGCGCTTTCATGGCCACGGACCCGATCACCGGCGAGTACCTGCCGAAACAACCCCCGCAGTCCGCACAGCGGGTGCCGTTCACCCTGCTACACGGCGTGCGCGACGACGCCGTACCGCCAGCAGCAAGCCGGAAGTTCGCGGCGACACTCGAAAAGTGGTCGTGGCCGGTCGAATTGGTCGAGCTCGACGCCGATCACGGGTCGATAGCCGGCGCAGCCTATGACGCCGCTGCCGATCGATACGTCGCAACCGACGACCCCGGGTCACTGGCCCTCGCCGCCGAGATCGCGGTACGGATCACCGGTTGATGTGAGTCGATAACCGCCGAGCGTCAGGGGTTGAGCGGGCGCACTGAACCCACCTCGGCACCAAGAGCGTCGCCGGGTTCCGACAGTAGTTCAGACGAAAGTCTGGACACGTGTCCGACGATGCAGGTAGCGTGACGCCCCATGGGACGCGTGGACGGAAAAGTTGCAATCATCAGTGGCGGCGCTCGCGGGATGGGTGCCTCGCATGCACGCCTACTCGTCGCCGAAGGCGCGAAGGTCGTGATCGGCGACATCTTGGACGACGAGGGCAAGGCGTTGGCCGACGAGCTCGGCGACGCAGCGCGCTACGTCCACCTCGATGTGTCGCAGTTTGATCAGTGGGAAGCCGCGGTCGGCACCGCTGTCGGCGAGTTCGGCAAGCTGAACGTACTGGTCAACAACGCCGGTATCGCCAACGGCAGTTCCATCCAGGGGTTCAAGCACGACAAGTGGCAGAAGATCATCGACGTCAATCTCACCGGCACGTTTTTCGGGATCCAGGCGTCGACGGATCCGATGATCGCCGCCGGTGGCGGGTCCATGATCAACGTTTCGTCGATCGAGGGCCTCCGCGGAGCACCATGGGCCCACGGCTACGTCGCCACGAAATGGGCCGTCCGTGGGCTCGCGAAATCCGTTGCGCTGGAACTGGCTCCACACAACATCCGGGTCAATTCGTTGCATCCCGGGATGATCCGGACGCCCATGACGGAGAAGTTCCCGGATGATCTGGTGACCATCCCGCTCGGCCGACCGGGCACGTCAGACGAGATCTCGACGTTCGTCTTGTTCCTTGCGAGTGACGAATCGTCCTATGCGACCGGCACCGAGTTCGTCGTGGACGGCGGACTGGTGACGGACGTACCGCACAAAACCCTGTAAGGGATCAGCGGCACGTCGGTGCCGACCATCGTTCGCACCACAGGTTACGAGGAAACATCGATGTCCATTCGCGTCGCCCACATCGGCACCGGCAATGTCGGTCGCCTGGCATTGACCCAGCTCATCGAGAGCCCGGACTACGAACTCACCGCGGTGGGTGTCTCCACGGAGTCCAAGGTGGGTAAAGACGCCGGCGAACTGGCCGGTCTCGAGATCACCACCGGCATCACCGCGGTTGGCGACATCGACGCGGTGCTGGCAACGAAGCCCGACTGCGTTGTGTACTGCGCGATGGGTGACACCCGTACCGGCGATGCACTCAGGGACTGTCAGAAGATCCTCGAAGCCGGCGTCGATGTGGTCGGTTCGGCGCCGGTGATCCTGCAGTACCCGTGGCAGTTGCTGCCCGACAAGAACATCGACCGGGTCCAGGCATCGGCGCAACAAGGCGATTCCAGCATATTCATCACGGGTGTCGACCCCGGTTTCGCCAACGACCTGATCCCACTGGCGCTGGCAGGCACCTGCCAAAGGATCGAGCAGGTCCGCGTCATGGAGATCGCCGACTACGCCACCTACGACGGCGCGATCGTGATGTTCGACGTGATGGGATTCGGCAAGCCTCTCGACGAGCTCCCGATCCTCTTTCAGCCCGGCATCCTCGGTTTCACCTGGGGCACAACGATTCGCCAGCTCGCGGCCGGTCTCGGCATCGAGGTCGACGAGATCACCGAGAACTTCGAGCTCGAACCCGCGCCCGAGGCGTTCGACGTTGCCGTCGGACGGATCGAGAAGGGGACGGTCGCCGCCATGCGTTTCGAGATCCACGGCAAGGTCGACGGGCACTCCGCCATCGTCGTCGAACACGTCACCAGACTGCGTGACGACCTTCGTCCGGACTGGGCACGACCCGCCCAGGAGGGCGGTTCCTACCGGGTGGAAATCATCGGCGAGCCCAACTACACCGTGGACATCTGCCCGACCAGTATCAAAGGCGACCACAACCACGCCGCGATCGTTGCTGCTGCCGGCCGCATCGTGAACGCCATCCCCGCCGTGATCGCCGCAGACCCCGGCATCCGCACCACGCTGGATCTGCCGCTCGTCACCGGGCGTGGACTCTACGTAGGCCAGTCCACCAACATCACCAGATGACGGCGATACCGGCGGCCAGCAGCGACAGCGCGCCCACCGCGTAGAACAGCGGCCGCGGGACGGGCTCGCCGGTGCGCCGCTGACGCGCGCTTCCTATGCCCAGGACTGCGCCGAGCACCACCAGGATCACCAGCTTCACGCCGATTTTCGGGTAGTTGAGGTCGATCCCCGCAGGCCAGGGCGCGGCCAGTGCCACACCGGTCAGGAGTGAGAGCAGCAGCCCGTACTCCATCACGCGAGTGGTCCGGAATCGACGCGAGGCCGCTTCGGCCACCCAGGCACCGAAGGTGACCGCGAAACCGACGATGTGCAGAAGTATTACGACGTTGCGTAGTAGATCCATGGAGGCAGCTTAACCACGGTTCGTCAACGAAGCATCAGTTTGCCGCCGTCGACGGAGTAGATCTGCCCCGTCATGAAACCCGAACCAGGACCGGCCAGGAAGGCGACCACCGGCACCAGGTCGCGGTCGATATCGCCGAGCCTGCCGCCCAGCGGAACGGTTTTCGCCATACTCACGTCGTGTGCCGCCAACTGTTCCGGCGTCATCGATGCGCGGGTGCGGTCATACATCGGCGTCCAGATGGCGGGCGCGATGGCGTTGACCGTGATTCCGTGGGTCGCCCATTCCAGCGCCACCGTGCGCGTCCAAGCGACCACTGCCCCTTTGGATGCCGCGTAGGCCGCTTTACCTGGATAGCCCGTGATCCCGGCTGCCGATGCGAAGTTGATGATCCGGCCACCACCGGCCTCGATCAACGCCGGTAACACTGCCTGATTCATCAAGAACGTGCCGGTCGCGTTGACCGCCATCGCCAGGTTCCACTGCTCGATGGGCAACTCGCCTGCCGGTGCACCCGGGGCGATGCCGGCCGCATGAACCAGCACATCGAGCCCACCGAGATGTTCGACGGCCGCCGACACCGCAGTGGTCACGTCGGACGGATCACTGACGTCGCAGGCGATGAACCGGACCCCGGCTTCGGAGGCAACGGCACTGCCCTCGTCCGCCGCACTGTCGAGCGACACCACCGACGCACCGAGCGACGGCAAAGCGCGAACGAGTCCCGCACCCATCCCGCTGGCGCCGCCCGTCACGATGATCCGGCGCCCGGCCAGGTTGTCCGCCGCATTTGTCACATGCTCTCCCAACAGTCGATCCTCAGTTCTGCCCAGAATATCATTCTGGATATTGGGAGTGTGATTCCAATTCGAACGCTGATCTGCACGAAGAGCGCCAGGCCCGCCCGAATCGTCCGGGCGGACCTGGCTTATGAGAGGCGAAGCGGGGGCCGGTCGGGCCGACTACTTCGCCTTTGGTGGAGCGTTGAGCAGCTGAATGAACGGCCCGACATTGGCAGCTACGGCCCCAAGCCCGCCGACCGCGGTACCGGCCAGTGAGGCGGCCGATCCGAGTAGGAGCGCGCCACCGATGCAGCCGGCCAACGGTCCGGCACCGAACAGCAGCACAACGGGTGCTGAAACGACGCCCGCAGCAACGGCACCCAGTAGGCAACCGCCGACCAGTCCGGTTGCGGCACCGAGGAATCCGCCGATGGCAGCGGTGAGGGTGATGTTGTCCTTCACGCTCGCAACAGCTGCAGGCAGATCCACATTGTGACGGACCGGAGCGAACGTCGCGGCGAACGGATTGGTGTCCACCGACAACTTCGCCGACGCAGGTGTCACCTGCGCATTGACCGGATGCTGGAAATCATCGATGGCCAGTTTCAGTGGAACCGATTCCACGACGTTGCCCTGCTTGTCATGCAGCACGAGCAGATTGCCTTCTTTGGCCAGTGAGCCGTTGTCGGTGGTGACGATCACCGACGATCCTTCACGGGTCGCCTTCCAGTTCGCACCCTCGGTCGGGGCCGGAGCCGGATCGGCGTATGCGCCGCCGAACGCAACACTCATCGATGCGACCACCAACACCGACACGGCCACCAGTCTGTTCCTGAACTTCATGTGCAATTCCCCTCGGTCGGCACCGGCGAACGCCGGGCTCGAAACGGACATGTTCGACTGCGCGCCAGCGTCTCTGGCGGAGAACTGGATGCGAGATGAAGTAAACGCCGATTCCCCCGGCCGCTGCCCAACTCCCTGAGAACAATCACCGGCCGACAGGTGAACATCGCTTCGAAACCCGACGAAAGGTACAGCGGAATTCAAAGATGGTGTTCGACAACCAATTTCGGCGCATCAAATGCCAGATTTCGGGATCGGCACACCAGTGGAAGACGCGGGTGAGAAGGTTCAGATCAGATGCCGAAACGGCGGTCGAGCAATCGAAGCCGGCCTCGGACCAACGCCTCGTCCCGGTGGCCAGGGGCCAACATCTGACCCCAGCGGCGCCAGGCCGTCAGATCTTCGCGACCATGCGTCGAGGCGGTCCAGGCCCGCAACAACTCCGGGTCGCCGGACGTCAACACGACCGAGCGAACATCCTCTTTGAGTTCTTCGAAGACATCGGCGATCCCAGGGGCCTTCGACACCCTCAGTAGTCCGCCGCGGCCGAAAGTCTCGATGGCCCGGGTGATTTCACCGGTCCGCAGCATCCGACGCACCTGACCAAGGTCCGAATCGATGGGTGCGGTGAGCCGATATGGCCGGGACTCGACAACATCGGGACCGAGGTCGCGTCGCAACCGGGAGATCTCCGCGCGGACCGTCACCGGGTCCACACCGTCGTCGGCGAGCATGGTCGCGATCTGTTCGGTGCCCAGTCCCCCGGGATATTCACCGAGCAGTACCAGGATTTCGGCGTGCCGACGGGACAGCCGCATCGCAGGCCGGCCGGGAAGCCGCCAGAAATACCGATCACCGTTCAGCACCCTCAAACTCGGGCTACCGGACCGATCCGATCGCGGTCCTTCGCCGGTGAGCGACCGGATCCGCAACTCCCCCTCGACCGCGGCGACCACCGACTTCACCATCGACAACGCGAACGGGGTGGCCACCCGCTCGCCACCGGTCACGTCGATGACACCGATCACCGCGCCCGTCACCGGGTCGTGCACCGGCGCTGCGACGCAGTTCCAGTCCTGCACCCGCACCGCAAAATGTTCGGCCCCGAATATCTGCACCCCGTGATCGACCTCAAGAGCCAGACCTGGGGCGTTGGTGCCGGCGACTTGCTCCGCCCACAACGCCCCTTCGACAAAGTTGATGTCGCCGGCCTGATCTCTCGCTTTGTGGTCACCCTCTACCCACAACAACCGACCCACGTCATCGGTGAGTGCCACCACCACGCCGGAATCGGAAACCTCATCGAGCATGAGCGAACGAACCAGCGGGTACGCGGCGGCCATCGGATGACCGTTGCGGTACTCGAGGAAGTCGTTCCACGACATGCTGTTGTCGTCCGTCATCCCGGAAGGGTTGACGCCACCTTTGGCCGATCGCATCCACGAATCCCGGACGACCGACCGCACCGAGGTGCGGCCGGCGGCCGGGGACATCGTGCCGGTCTGCACAAAGAGTTCATGGGCTCGGCGTACTTGCTCCAGCCGTGCAGCGGGATCCTCACCTGGTTCCAGCGCCGACCAGAAGTCGCGGGGAGGTGTCTGCAACTCACTCACCGCGTCGCCTCCGTTTCGCCTCGAGCCCCGACATCCTCAAGTGTGCACCACGTCACGTCCTCACAGGTGCGACCTCCCGATCTGGTGCCACCGGTTCGTCGCTCCGGATGCGCCGGGGCCACCAGGCGCGGTTCCCGAGCAGCACCAATATCGATGGCAACAGCACCAGTCGCACGATCGTCGCGTCGATGAGAATGGCCACCGCCAGGCCCACACCCATCTGTTTCATCTCGACCATGCTCTGCGCGGCGAACAAGGCGAACACCGACACCATGACCAGTGCGGCACTGGTCACCACCCCGGCGGTCTGGGTGACGCCCGCGCGCACCGCAACGGTCGGGGGCAGCCCGTTGTTGATGCCCTCGCGGATCCGGCTGAGCACGAACACGTGGTAATCCATCGACAATCCGACGAGTACCGCCAGCAGGAACATCGGAATCCACTCGACGACGGTCCCGTTGGAGGTGAAGTCGAGTATCCCTTCGGCCCAGCTGTGCTGGAACACCAGCGCGAGCACACCGAACGCCGCGCCGACGGACATCAGGTTCAAGGCGGTGGAGACCAATGCGATCACCGGGCTCCGGAACGTCACCACCAGCATCAGCATGGTCAGCGTCAGAATCACCGCGACCACGATCGGCAGCCCATCCGACAACGCCTTCGTCGAGTCGTATTGTTCGGCGATCTGACCACCCACCGCGAACTCGGCGTCGTCGATTCCGTCCACGCGGTCGGGCACGATCGTGTTGCGCAGGTCCAGCATGGCGTCGTCGGACTTGGTATCACCCTGTTCGAAGGTGCTGGCGAGCCGGAGTTCGGTGGTGGTCCCCGACGCCGAGCTCAACGGCTCCTGCGAGATGGTCCAGGCCCCACTCTCGGTCGCGGCCTCACCCACATCGGTCAACGCTGCAGATACAGCGGCCGGATCACCCCCGGAGACAACAACATTGGCTGACGAGCCTTCAGATGGGAACTCGCTATCGAGTTGCTGCGCCACCGCAACCGCGGGGATGTCCTGCGGCAGCGTGTCCAGACCGCCGCTGCGCAGGGTCATGGTCAAGGCGGGGATAGCCAATGCCAGCATCACCGCCAGTCCGGCGACCAATGCAATCACCGGCCGAGTGACGACCGGCCCGATGATGCGTGAGCTGATCCCGCCCTCACCGATGCGGTTGTTGAGGCGCCAAAGCAATGGCACCCGTGGACGATCGACCCATCGTCCGAACTTGACCAGCAGAGCAGGCAAGACCGTCAGCGAACCGATCACCGCAACCGCGACCACGATGATGGCGGCGGTGGCAAGCGAATTGAACGTTGCGTTGCCCAGGACGTACAAACCCGCCAGTGAAGCGATCACCGCAACGCCGGAGACGACAATCGAGTGCCCCGAGGTGGCCGCAGCGGTCTCCACAGCGTCGAGCGTGTTGTGCCCTTTACGCCGTTCCTCGCGTTCTCGTTTGAGGTAGAACAACGAATAGTCCACGCCCACAGCCATACCGATCAATAGCACCATCGACGACGCGGTGGATTCAGAGGGCAGGAGGTAGGAAATCGGCGCGTAGATGCCGATGGTCGCGACCACCGACGTGATGGCCAGCAACACCGGGATCCCTGCGGCGATCAGGGCTCCGAACGCAAACAACATGATGCCCAGCGTGATCGGGATGCTGATGATCTCGGCCGAGACCAGGTCTTCGCCGACCCGCTCGTTGATGGCCTCGTCGAGCGTGACGTCACCGGTCTGCCCGAACTGGAGGTTCGGGTGTTCCGCGCGGACCGCGGTTACTGCTGCGTTGATGTCGGCGATCGTCGGGTCCTCATCGCCCGGGGGCGCCCGCAGCGAGATCGAGGTCAAAAGCGTCGACCCATCCGGTGATTCCACCGGGACTGCCACCTCCTGCACCTCGGTGGAGCCGGCGAGTTGGTCGCGCAGCTCGGCTGCGGCGACCACCGCATCATCCTGGTCGCCGGTGATCAGGACGAACTCGGTGTCGGGTGCGGCGAGCCCGGCGTCGTGGATCATCGCATCGGCTGTCCCGGACTGACCGACGCGATAGTCGGCGTCGTCGGTCTCCTGGGTGGGGATCAGCGCGCTGAACGACACTGCAAGCACCACCAGTGCCAACCAGAGTCCGATTGCGCGCCAAGGATTGTGCGCACTCCACCGAGCCACCGCCTGTGGCCCTCGGGTCATCTGTCTCATGTGAGCTCCTGATGCTTGAGATGCCCTGGCACCTCAGATGGATTGCCCGGCGGTCACCGGGCCACCTACAACTCTGTTCGGCCGAGCCGACCAGGTCAGGAGCGGTAAACCCCCGATCGCGGCGAAATAACCCACCACCGGGGTGGACCCAGCACTACTGTTTTGTCACAGGGATCGCGGCACCATGAAGTTCTTGCACCACAGTTGGAGATGCAGCCCGGCGAGAAGTCGTGACGCGGTCCGGTGGGGGTCAGAGAGGAAGCGGTGAACTCCGAGAAAGAACCGACGCTCGTCATCCGGTGGTTGCGGGCAGCGATGTACGCCCTGTGCACCGCCCTGTTGGCGCCGGTCGCGTTGGTGCTGTTCATAGTGCAGGTCGTTGCGATACCACTGGTTCTGATCTCCGTGGGAGCACTGGCGCTGTGGGGATTGGTTCCGATCACCGGCGCCTTGTGCGACCTGCACCGGCGGATGGGGGCCGGAGTGCTCGATCGTCCGTGGCGCCCCGGTGACTACAAGCCCGCGGGCAACCGCCACGGGATCCTTCATCTGCTCTCGGTGTGGAGTGCGGATTCGTTGCGCTGGCGGGACCTCGGATGGCTGGCACTGGCGTCCACCATCGGTTTTGTGATCTCGCTTGTCGGCGTGATCTTCACCGCCACGCTGGTTTTGATCCCGTTTGTCGAACCGCTGATGAAGGCGCGTGCCGCCATGGATCTGGGTGTCCTGAACCGCAGCCGCGCCGAGGTATTGGAGGCCCGGGTACACGAGGTGACCGAATCCCGCGCTGCGACAGTTGATTCGGCCGCAGCTGAACTGCGACGCGTCGAACGGGATCTCCATGATGGTGCCCAGGCCCGCCTGGCCGCACTCGGCATGACCATCGGTTTGGCCGAAAGTCAGGTCGACAAAGACCCGGTGGCCGCCAAACAACTGATGGCCGAGGCGAGGGCGTCGGCGACCGCGGCGCTCGGCGACCTCCGTTCGGTGGTGCGCGGCATACATCCACCGGTACTCGCCGACCGCGGAGTGGGACCTGCCGTCGAGGCACTGGCACTCGACCTGCCGATCCCGATGACATTGAATCTCGGTGTCAAAGAACGTCTTCCCGCCGCGATGGAGAATGCCGTGTACTTTGCGGTGGCCGAGGCCCTTGCCAACGTCGGTAAACATGCCCGCGCCCGGAACGCCTGGATCTCCATGGGTATCTTCGAGGGCGTGCTCAGGGTCGAGGTCGGTGACGATGGGATCGGTGGCGCAGTCGCCACCGGATCGGGTTTGCACGGTGTCACCCAGCGGCTGAAGGCGATGGACGGGTCGCTGTATGTCCACAGTCCTGTCGGTGGTCCGACGATCATCTCCATGGAGGTGCCATGCGCGTCGTGATCGCCGAAGATCACGCCCTGTTGCGTGACGGCCTCTCGCGCATACTCGCCGCCCATCAGATGGATGTGGTCGCCGCGGTCGACAACGCCACCGAACTCGATGCGGCACTATCCGACGACTCCGTCGATCTGGCCGTACTCGATGTCCGGATGCCACCGACCTTCACCGACGAGGGCCTCCAGGCAGCCATCAAGATTCGCCGTCAGCGCCCCGGCTTCCCGGTTCTGGTTCTCTCGCAGTACGTGGAGCAGCTCTATGCCCGCGAGTTGCTCGAGAGCGGCGAAGGCGCGGTCGGCTATCTACTCAAGGATCGGGTCGCCAACGTGGCCGGATTCATCGACGCCGTCCGCCAGGTCTCCGGTGGTGGCACGGTTCTCGACCCCGAGGTGGTGGCGCAACTGTTGACCGGGCAGCGCTCCGACGGACCGCTAGATCGCCTCTCGGCACGCGAACGAGAAGTCTTGTCGTTGATGGCCGAAGGCCGGTCGAACGCGGCGATCGCCGAGGCGATGTCCGTGACGGAGAAAGCCGTGAGCAAACACTCCAACAGCATCTTCACCAAGCTCGACCTGCCGGTGTCGGCCGACGACAATCGCCGGGTGCTCGCGGTTCTGGCCTACCTCGGCGTGTAGTCCCGCTCAGCCTCTCGCGACGTTGTACAGCAGCGTGCTGGCGGCGAGGAGCGCCCCGGAGATGATCGAGGGCCACAACCAATCGTTGTTCAGACCGGATCGAACCGCCACGATGATCCATCCCATGATCAGCAGAGCGGTACTCAGCGTCGTGACCAGGCGAATCAACACGATCCCCGTGACCGCCACCGACCACAGGACCTCTCGCAGGCCGAACCTCATCGCCACGCTCCCGAATATTCATTCGCCCGAACTGAATTGGACAACTTTGGCACAATGGGTGAAGTGAAGACCATCCTGAACGTCATTTGGCTTGTGCTCTGTGGATTCTGGATGGCGCTGGGATACGTCGTCGCCGGCATCATCTGCTGCATTCTGATCATCACCATCCCGTTCGGTATCGCCTCGTTCCGGATCGCGGCATACGCACTCTGGCCGTTCGGTCGAACAGTGATCCGTAAACCCACGGCCGGTGTGGGATCGGCGATCGGCAATGTCATCTGGCTCATCTTCGCCGGAATCTGGCTGGCCCTTGGACACATCGCCACCGGTATTGCGATGTGCCTGACCATCATTGGCATCCCGCTGGGTATCGCCAGCTTCAAGATGATCCCGGTGTCACTGCTCCCGCTCGGCGCAGAGATCGTCGACACCGACAGCGGCGCACTGGTCCCGCCGCAGACGGCCCGCTGAGCGACCCCGAACGCCTCAGGCCGGCGTCAATGCAACCACCGGGATGACCCGGGTGGTCTTCTTCTCGTAGTCGGCGAAACCGGGCATGACCGATGCCTGCTGCGCGTAGATCCGCTCCCGCTCGGCACCGGTGACCTCGGACGCGGTCACCGCAATGGTGTCCGCACCGATCTCGATAGACGTACTGGGGTTGGCCATCAGATTGCGGTACCACTGCGGATCTTCCGGAGCCCCCGCGGCGCTGGCAAAGACGTACTTGGCGCCCTCACCCTCCTGATACACCAACGGCGTGACGAAATCCTTGCCGCTCTTGACACCCTTGTGGTGCAGCAGCAACATCGGCGCACCCTCGAAGTTGCCACCGACCTTGCCGTCATTGGCCCGGAACTCGGTGATGATGTCGTCATTGAAACCCATGGGGCCGAGTGTATGGCTGATCAGCCCACATCGTCGAGATCGAGGCCGATGGGAGTCGCCGACGGGATATCCCCGCTTGCCACAACCACCTTGGTGAGTTCCATCAGTGACGTCGTCAGATCATCGACAGCACTGTCGGACAGCTGGGCGTATGCGGGCGCGGCGAGCCGATCGGTCGTGTTCTCGATCTCGGCCTTGAGTGCGCGGCCCGCAGGCGTGATGGCGCCGGAGAGTTCGAGGAGCCCCCGATCTGCCAGCCGTGCCGTCAGCGACTCCCATTCCTCGTCGGTGTACTGACGGCCCGCGTCGAGAACCGAGCGTGGGATCGCCGTCGCGATGGCATGCAGGACACCGGCTTCCCGTCCGGTGATCCCGGCCGTGGTCAGGGCGGCGACATGGCCGTCACCCCGGTGTTCGCGCAACAGGGTCGCCGCGTGCCACAGGGCGCCGACCCGGTCTGTCGGCCAGGGCAGCGCCGCGTTCGCGGCAAACAGTGCCCGCCCACCGAGATCTGCGTTGTCCACGACCGGGTACAGCAACGCGACCACTCGGTCGATGGCGTCGGCGGCGCCGTCGCCGAGCATCCGGGACAGCGTCGCCACCGCGGCCTCCTCCCGGACCCGCAGCGCGGTTTCCGGTGGTGCGAAATCCCAGGCGTCCGGGATGGCCCTGGCCACGTGCGACGGCGCGAAGTTGTAGAACAGCGCCGTGACGATCTCGGGTCCCACCGGCCCGAGCGGGGCGGCCCGAGCGGCGAAGTAGCCCATCCAGAACCCCCGGTAACCGGCGGCCGAGAGCGCCTCACGGGTTTCGTCGGAGAAATAGGTGACGGCGTGCAGAGGTTCGAGCAATCGCCACAATCGCCGGGCGGTGGGCAGGTCGATGGCCATCAATCGAGCATGCCACCGCAGTTGCGGAGCGCCTACCCTTTAACGATGACCGACAAAAAGAAGGACTCGAAGCGCACCAAGGACGACGAACCCAAAGGTGGCCGACCCGGCCCTGTCGATGAGGGCGGTACCGGCGGAATGGCCACGCGGGAGGTCGCACCTGAGCTCGTTCACAAGGACGACGACAAAAAGAAAGACGACTGAATCGCCGGTCCGCATCACTGGTCGCGGCGGCGATACCGCCACGGGAAGACAAACCAGAAATTGGTGAAGACCAGCACCGCCACCCCACCGGCGATCCAGCCTGCCGATCGGCTGATCACCAGCTCGAACACCATCATCATGACCCCGGTCAGCGCCAAGCCCAGGAAGATCAATCCGCCGAGAGCAAAGCGTTGTGCGGCGAACACCAACTCCCGCAGTCGATGTCGACGAAAGAGGATGCGGTGCATCGCCGCAGGTGCCAGCAGCAGCACAGTTGCGCTGACGGAAGCCGAGACCGTGGCGAGGTAGACGCCCTGGAAGACGGCGTCTTGTGTATAGAAAAGGTCCTGAAACGGCACCGTGAGAAGGAACCCGGTGAGTATCTGCACACCGGTCTGAACGACGCGGAGTTCCTGCAGCAAGCTCGACCAGTTGCGGTCGAGACGCTGCATGGGCGTTTCGTTGCGTACTTCGCGATCCCATTCGTCGTCGTCATCGAGATCTCCGGTCATCGGCTCATCGTGGGCGCACCTGCCCCGCAGGGCAACCCCCTCGAACCGGAAGTTGCGTCCCGACAAACAACCGGTTCTCGCTGGTCGATAGGCTTGACGAATATTTGCGCGGCAAAGGAGTGAGCGATGACGGCCGATACACCCAGCCCGATCACGGAGCCGCGTTGGTTTGCCGCCGCGCTGGCCCAGAAACCCGAACACCGTGATGTCGAGATCGCCGGCGCCCGTGTGCACCTTCGCTGCTGGGGCGACGAGGGCCGACCCGGGGTGGTGCTGGTCCACGGCGGCTCCGCGCATTCGGGCTGGTGGGACCACATTGCCCCACTCCTCGCGTCAGCACATCGCGTGGTCGCGGTCGACCTGTCCGGGCACGGTGACAGCGAGATCCGCGAGCAGTACCCGATGGACGGCTGGACCACCGAGGTCCTCGAGGCAGCCAAGGCCGGTGGCATCGCCGGTAAGCCATACGTGGTCGGGCACAGCATGGGTGGCTGGGTCACAGCGGTACTCGGCGCATTGCACACCGATGCCACCGCAGGCCTGGTCATCATCGACTCACCCCTGTTCGACGAGCCGCCGGAGGAGATCATCATCCGGCAGCTCGCCCGTGTCCCCAAGGCCTACGCGGACAGGGACGAGATCTGTGTCCGGTTCCGGACCGAACCACGGCAGGATGTCCTGCTGCCCTACGTCGCCGGGCACGTCGCCGAAGAATCGGTGAAGAAGACCGACGCCGGGTGGATGTGGAAGTTCGATCCGGAGATGTTCCGCAAACGGCACGAAGCCGGGCACCTGGTGAATCTTCGTGAACTGCTCGGCAAGATCGTGACCCCGTCGCTGTACATCCGGTGCGAGCTGGGGATGGTCAGTCCCGAGATGGCCCAAGAGATCGCCGGACTGTTCGCCAATCCGGCCACCGTGGTCGACCTCCCCGACGCGGGCCATCACCCGATGATGGATCAACCCCTGCCACTGGTCAGTGTTCTGCGAACCATCCTGGCGCAGTGGGAATCCGAACGGTGAGACTGCTCGTCGGCTTCTCCCCTCGATGACCGCGAAAGACACACCACCGCCCCGGTACGGCATCCTGCTGTTCACCCTGGGACTGGTCACCACCATCACGTCCATCGTCAGCAGTCTCGGCGCGCCGCTGGTGCCGAAGATCTCGACGGATTACGACGTGGAGATCACCCAGGCCCAATGGACGCTCACCGCGACAATGCTGATGGCCGCTATTGCAACGCCCGTCCTGGGCCGGCTCGGTGGTGGTTCCTGGCGACGCCCGACGATTCTGGTCGGCCTCGGCATCGTGACCGCCGGATCCGTACTGTCTGCTCTGCCACTGGGTTTCGAGGCCCTGGTGATCGGCCGGACGATGCAGGGGGTTGGTCTGGCGCTGGTACCCCTCGCGATGGCGGTCGCCCGTGAATCGTTTGCCCCGCGACAGCTGGCGTCGGCGATCGCGTTGCTGTCGGTGACGGGCATAGCCGGGGCCGGCCTCGGTTATCCGATCACCGCAACGGTGGCCCATCTGTGGGGATTGCATGCGGCGTACTGGCTGGGCGCAACTCTCAGCGCGGTAACGCTGCTCATGGCCCTGCGGTACATACCCCCGTCGCGCACGTCGTCCACCCGGATGTCGGTGGATTGGATTGGTGCGGTGCTGTTGTCGAGCGGTACCGCCACGTTCCTGCTCGCGGTCAGCCACGGCGAGAGCTGGGGTTGGCTGGCACCTCGCACGCTCTTGTTGGCCGGGATCGGGGTCGCTGCTTTTGCGCTGTGGATCGTGTGGACGCTGCGCTGCGACCAACCACTTGTCGATCTCCGACTCGCGGTCCGGCCCGGCGTGGCAGCACCGAACCTTGTTGCTGCAGGCGGCGGTATCGCGATGTACACGCTGCTCACGCTGGTCATCGTGCTCGTGCAGAACCCCGACTGGGGACTGGATCAGTCGCTCTCGGTGGCCGGGTTGATGTTGACACCGTATTCGCTGATGAGCGTCGTCGGCAGCCGTATGTCATTGGCGGCCGTGGACAGATTCGGCCCAGACCTGGTGCTGCCCTTGGGCTGCGCGATCTTCATGTGCTCGACGCTGGGTGTGGCCCTTGTCCATGACCATGTCGCGTGGGCAGTGCTCTGGATGGCGATCGGGGGGTTGGGTAGCGGATTCAGTTTCTCGTCGCTTGCGGTGCTCATCATTCCGCATGTTCCGAGCGAAGAAACCGGCAGTGCAATGGCTTTCAACATGGTGCTGCGGTACCTGGGTTTCTCCGTCGGCAGCGCGGTCAGTGTCGCTCTGATGGCCGTCTACGGCGGCGGCGATCAGGGATTTGCACTGACCCTCATCACTGTGTCCGTGGTTTTTGCTGCGGTGGGCATCGGCGCCTGGCTCCTGAGCAAGCGCGTTCCGCAGTCGGGGTAGGTCATTTCGGGAATGGGGTAGTCGACTACTCCCGCCGCCCGCGGTAGGGGCGACTTAGGCTGTCTGCGCCTGCAAGGGATCAATCCCTCACTCTCGGCAAAGGACGGCAACCATGGCGACACTGCGCAACAAGGTGGTTCTCATCACCGGGGCGGCGAGCGGGATCGGTGCGGCAACAGCCCGCGCGCTGGCCGCTCGCGGAGCGAAGGTGATCCTCGTCGACGTCGACGAGAGGTCCCTGGACCAACTCACCGTCGAACTCGGCCCCGGGACGGCCGTCTCCGCGGTCGCCGACGTGACCGATCTGGCGGCAGTGCAGGCGGCTGTGGAGACCGGCGTGAGTGCTTTCGGTGGGATCGATGTGGTCCTGGCCGGCGCCGGTATCGCGAGCTACGGATCGGTCCTGCACGTCGATCCGGTGACCTTTCGCCGCGTCATCGACGTCAACATCAACGGGGTCTTCCATACCGTAAGGGCGGCCCTGCCCCATGTGATCGAGCGGCGGGGTTACGTACTGGTGGTGTCGTCGATGGCCGCCTATGGCGCGATCCCGGGATCGGCGGCGTACAGCACCAGCAAGGCCGGAATCGAGAATTTTGCCAACGCCCTGCGGTTCGAGATCACCCATCATGGGGTCGCGGTGGGCAGCGCGCACATGTCGTGGATCGACACCCCCCTGGTGCGCGACAGTCAGCGAGATCTGCCCACATTCAACGACGTCCTCACCTCGTTGCCCGGCCCGCTGAGCGCGGTGGTGCCGCTGGAAAAATGCGTCGACGCGTTCGTTCGCGGCATCGAACGGCGCAAGCGTCGTGTTTACGTGCCCGGCTGGGTCGGCCTGGCGCGCTGGCTCAAGCCCGTGCTCGCTTCCCTCACGGTCAATCGTCGAGTACTCGAGAAATTGTCGGCGGACCTCGAACTGATGGACCAGCAGACCGCGAAGCTCGGCCGATTCACCAGTGCACGCAATCTGGTAACGGGCGTTGTGCCACCGGCCTCGGCCGACGCCGCATCGCAGCCGGCCGACAATTCTTGACAAAATTGTTTCCGGACGATGTTTCGGACATCGCGAACGGGGTAACCACCGGTCTGTTCGGTTGAGTTTGCAGCTGTACCTGCCGAGTCGCCGAACAGGTGACCGACAAGTTTCGTGCATCGTAGGATGCTCGAACCGGACCCCGGGGGGTTGTCCACGTGAGCAAGCCATCGAGCAAAGAGTTGTCCACGGCCAAGTGGGGCAGTCGTGGCTGAACGCGGAGCCAAGCCTCAGGTCCCGGCTTTGCGCCGAAAGGCGCTCCGGGCAATCAGCCACCTTTTCAGTCCGTTGCAGCCCGACGATTACCTCGAGATGATCAACCCGCTGTGGACCACACGGGAGTTGCGCGGTCGCATCGAAGAGGTCCGGCACGAGGGCTCTGACGCCGCCACGGTGTGGATCAGGCCCGGATACGAGTGGCCGGGTCATCTGCCGGGCCAGTACGTGCGCCTCGGCGTGGTGATCGATGGCGTGTTCCATTGGCGGGCCTACTCATTGACGTCCGATCCCGAGCCGAGGGACGGCCTGATCGCAGTCACTCCCAAGCTCGTCGAGAACGGTGTGGTCTCGCCGTATCTCGTGCGAAAGATCCGCCCGGGTGAAATCGTCCGGCTCGGCGAGATCGAAGGTGTGTTCACACTCCCCGACCCGTGTCCGGACAAGCTGCTCTTCATCAGTGCCGGTAGCGGCATCACACCGATCATGAGCATGTTGCGCAGCCTGGACCACAACGACGCCATGAGGGACGTGGTGGTGATCCACTCGGCCCGCACCGAATCGCAGGTGATGTTCCACCGCGACCTGCGTGAGATGGATCAGCGCCAGGACGGGTTGCACTTGACCATCCGACTCACCGGCGAGGATGGCCGCCTCAAACCCGAAGATCTCGACGAGTTGTGCCCGGATTGGCGGGAACGTGAGGCCATGTGCTCGGGGCCGGGCGAAATGCTCGATACCCTCGTCGAACACTGGGAGAGCAACGACGCCGCGGAGCGCATCCATTTCGAGCGGTTCCAGCCCATCATCGGCGGTGCCGCGGGTGCCGGAGAGGGTGGCGCGGTGCGGTTCGTCCGCAGCAAGACCGATGCCAAATGCGAACCGGGACAGACGATTCTGGCCGCGGGGGAAGATGCCGGCCTCGAACTCAAGTACGGCTGCAGAATCGGCATCTGCCATACGTGTGTGGGCACGGTGAAGTCGGGAAGTCTACGAGACCTGCGTACCGGTGAAGTCAGCGAGCCGGCCGGTGCCTCGGTGCGGATCTGTGTGAACAGCGCCGAAGGCGACATCGAAATCGACCTGTAGATCGAAGGAGAGTCATGACCATCGACGAAGCCAAGGGCAGAACCCGCCCCGGATCAACCGGAGCCCGGACCGAAGACGTGCAGAACCCGCTCGCACATCTGTCCGACGAAACCATAGAAATGCTGGGCAAAGAGTTCGACGCAATCCACGACGAGGTCTACGGAGACCTCGGGGAACGCGACCGGCAGTACATCAAGAACGTGATCGCCACCCAGCGGAATCTGGCCGTCGCCGGCCGGGTGCTCTTGCTGGGATCGAGGTCGAAGGTGTCCTGGGTCGCCGGCACCGCATGCCTGGGAATGGCGAAGATTCTCGAGAACATGGAGATCGGCCACAACGTCATGCACGGACAGTGGGACTGGATGAACGACCCCGACATCCACTCCTCGGTCTGGGATTGGGACACCGCGTCCACGGCCGAAGCATGGAAACACTCGCACAACTACATCCATCACACCTTCACCAACATCCGGGGGAAGGACAAGGATCTGGGCTACGAGATCATGCGGATCGATCCCCACCAGCCCTGGAACCCGGTGTACCTCGCGCAACCGTTCTACAACGTGCTGCTGACCGCTTTCTTCGAGTGGGGTGTCGCGCTGCACGACCTCGACCTCGACGCCATTCGCAAGGGCGAGAAGTCGATGTCGGAACTCTGGCACGACCTCAAGGGCATCGGCGTCAAGATGCGGCGACAGGTGATCAAGGACTACATCGGCTGGCCGACGATCAGTGCCGGAGCCTTCGCCCTGACACAACTCGGGTCGGGCGGGCGCATCGATCAACCCAGGAAGTCGCGGTTGGCGAACCGGCTGCGTCGCGCGCCCGGGTCCGGTAAACGCGCCAAAGTTGCCGCCGAGCTGATGGATCGCACGCTTCCCGGGGTCGAGCAAACGTTCCTGGCGACCCTCGCGGCGAACTTCACCGCCAACATCATCCGCAACGTATGGGCGCACGCGATCATCTTCTGCGGCCACTTTCCGGACCAGACCTACACATTCAGCAAGGAAGAAACTCTAAACGAGACCCGCGGGGGTTGGTACGCCCGGCAGTTGCTCGGTTCGGCGAACATCGAGGGCAGTCCGCTGTTCCATGTCATCAGCGGCAACCTCGGTTTCCAGGTCGAGCACCACCTCTACCCGGACATGCCGAGCACCCGATACTCGGAAGTGGCGCCGAAGGTCAAGGACATCTGCGAGCGCTACGAATTGCCTTACAACTCAGGTCCGTTCGGTAGCCAGTGGGGACAGGTGCATCGGACGATCTTCCGTCTCGCTTTTCCCGGCGGACAGGCGAGACCCAAGCCCGGCCCCTACCATCGGGCACCACACAGTGCCGTCGACACCGAGAGGCCCAGCGAGGCTACACAATTCCGGAACCGAGTGCCCGAGGGACACCCCGACGCCGGCCCCGAACACGAGTCCGGTGGCGTCGAGGTGGCACCGCCCCCCAGGGACTGATATCCGGCTCGGTGGCGGGTCGTCACCGCTCGAGTTGACCGGCGACCCGCTGTTCGAGCTGTTGCGTGGTGGCGGCAGGCAACACGATCAACCCGTCGAGTTCCTTACGCGCCCTGTCATATGCGGCGCGCCGTTCATGCTGCGGTGCCTCATTGTCCTGCGCGAGATGTAGCAGATTCTGTCCGCGGCGCAGCCGCTCTTGCTCGGGCTCGGTGAAACCCGACCGGCGACGGCGCTTCGCCTCGGTTTCGGCGACGTCGAAGGCGGTGGCGTACTCGTGCACCGCGTCGCGGTATTCGCGCCGACGTTCGGCGTCCTCGATGAGGTCGTCGCCGCTGTCGGGCCGCAACAGATCGGCCTTACGTTTCGCCCGGTGGAAGTCGATGGTGAGCGGGTCACGCAGGTCGATCATCATCGGGAAGTCGAGCAGGGTCGCAGCATCCAGTTCGTAGGCGAACCAACGCGCATCGGTCTGGTTGTGCTCATCGAGGGTCTTCGCGATGTCCCGTCGCACGGCTTCGGCATCCAACCGCTTTTGACCGGATGCCTCGATCTCCGCGATCTTCGCCTGCTGTTTGAGGCGATACCGCTCTTGCCTGCGTTCTGCACGACGCTCGTTGGCCGCACCGATCGTCTTCAGGCCGCCACCGATCGCGCCACCGAACACAAACACCAACCACCAGTAACTGCCCACGAACTCAAAGAACGCATCCACCCCTCAAGCATGCCGGAATTTCCACCTGCGGGGCCTTCGACTCTCACGGTTGCGTTCAAAGGATCTGTACCCACATCACCAGCCCCTCGTTCTGAGCACATACCCGCCCCACTTGGCATACGCCAGAACCGCAACTATCTATGAATTGAGTCACATATACATCCTGTAGATGGCCCTGATCTGCAGCGATGCGTCAACTGCCACTTCACCTGGGTATCACTAGGGACGGTTCTGCCATATCGTCTCACCGAGATTGCGAGCCGAAATGAGACAGAAATGATATTTGATCGTGACGTTCATTTACGTCGGCCGTTCCTGCGCCTGGGCATCGTGGCCATCGCCGCGCTCATGACCCTCTGCGGCATCGGAGGCGTTGCCCAAGCCGACCCGGCCCGGAGCCTGGACCGCTACCTCGATCTACCGCTGACAAATCGGGACGCATCCCGCGGCCCTGGCGGTGTGAACCCCGAGTTGCCGACTGATCCCGCAGAACTACGGACCCTTCTCGACCAGGCCCGCGCGGGGGCGGTGGCACCGAACCGCTACGCGGCGTTGCTCTACCAGTACTGGCTGGTCGAGACCACAACTGCCGCCGGTATCGATCTGGCCTCGTGGAATCCCCGACTCGGGGTCGAGGCCAATCGACAGAATCTGATCAAGTCGTACACCTACTACGAACAGCTCCAGTTGAATCACCGCGAACTCCAGTGGGCCGGGATGGCCGGTCAGGTGGGCGCAGACTTCGGTGGTGGGATCATCGACTTCGAACTCGCAGCCAACATCTTCGACTGGAGCCGGCTACAGGGTCTGGCCAATGCCATTGTCGGGCAGGCAAACCAGACCGCCACCGGTCTCGTCGAGCAACTGCCGCCCGGGCTTCGGGCACTCGCACGCGTCGGATCCACGGTGAGTCCCGACGATCTGCATGTCGTCCTCGGAAATATTCTGGTGATGCAGAAGAACATCTTCAGCGACCTGATGCCCATGCACCGCGCGTACGTGGTCGGCGGCCTTGCCCCACTCGAAGAGATGCGGGCGGCAGGCCTGTTCGGCGATGACATCCTCGACGCCTGGCGCGGTATCGCGTCACACGATCCCAACCGGATCGCCCTGGGCAATGCGCTTCTGCTGCAACGTGAGCAAGGTCAGGTAATCAAGGCGCAGTGGGATCAGACCCGTGCTTACAAAGGCGATGTCGGAGAGGCGATCACTTACGTCAGCACCGTAGCCGGCTCCCCATCAGTGGCAGGTGTCATTGCACCGAGATCATTTCGGCCCATCGAGATCAGCACCCGTCTCGCCGACGGACGCACCGCAATCCTGACAACCCCACTACCAACCTGGAATTGGGCGCAATACGAAGAGCGGTGGGACTACATCACCACCGAACTGTTGCCGAAGTACAAGATTCTGGTGAACGACGATTGGCCGGCTCTGGAACGGATCTTGCGCACGCCCTATGAAACCCAGCTCGAAACACACCGTCCGATCATGAGCATCCCGGCACTGCTGGAGTCAGCGGCAGCCGGTACGAAGGTGAGTGTGTCGTGAAAAGCCTTTCAGCAACCCTGTCGATCCTCCTGGCAGCACTGGTGGCGGTGTCGGTGAATGTCCCAGCGGCCCACGCAGAACCGGTGCAGACTCCGGACTTGGGTGAGGTCTTCAACGGCTATGTCATCGGAACGTTCGCCGATGGCCGTGTTGCGAGCCCCGACGAGATCTTCCAAGGTCTGGCCGCAAGCGATCCGTTCTACGCCGAACCGCGACTTCGAGGCGACGAGAAACCGGGAACCATCCTCAAGGCCAAACCGGTTGCGGTGCAGTTCACCGGGTTTCGTCCCGGCAACATCGACGCATACAAGCTGATGTACGTCACCACCGACCTCGACGGCAGCGCCGAGATCAGTACCGGCATCCTGATGATTCCCCGCGACGGCAAGAAGAACTCAGAACGTGGCGTTGTCGCGTATCAGGAAGCCAACGACAGCGTCGGCGCCTACTGCCATCCCAGCACCCAGTGGACGGGCGGCGCTCCGATGGACGGCTCCTCGTGGTCTGCACTGGGACCGCTGGGTCAGATCTTCGGCAAAGGTCTGGCCGTGATGATCTCCGACGTCGGTAACGACGGTGATCCATTGCCACACGGCGTCTTTGCCGGAAAGTTCGGCGGCAATGCGAACCTCGATGGCGTGCGGGCCGCGTTGGCCCTGCCAGAGGCCGGCCTGAGTGCTGACGCCCCGATCTCGATCTTCGGGATCGCGGGCGGCGGCGTGGGCGCAGCATTTGCGGCCGAGAATCAAGCCACCTACGCACCCGAACTCAACGTGAAGTCGACCGTGCTCGAAGGCATGGTTGTCAACCAGCGCAACTTCATTCGCACCGCCGACGGGTCTGTGGGTTCGGGTTTCGCGTTTGCCACGCTACTCGGTCTCGAACCGCGCTATCCGGAGATGAAAATCGACGAGAAGCTCACTCCTGCCGGTAGGGCGATGGCAGATGTGTTCCGGACCCAGTGTCAGACACCCGCCTACTTCGGGACACCGTTCCTGCCGCTGCGCACGCTGTTCACCGGCGGCCGGAACCCGGCGGATATCCCAGAGTTCCAGCACGTCTACAACGACAACCTGCTGGGAACCAAGACCCCGAAGTCGAAGGTGCTGATCACGTCCTGCGTGGCCGATGATTCACCGATGTCATTGGTCCCGGCCCAGGATGCGCGGGACCTGACCGCGACCTATCGGGCCGGAGGAACCGACGTCAGCTATCAGCCAACCGACTGCAGCATGTTCAACGCACTGACCAACCTGTACGGATGGGGCACCGACCTGTTCGGCATGCAAACCGTGGACTGGATGGCCAGCACCCTGAAGGAATGATCAGCGTTACTGCCGCACCGCACCCTCGTATCGCCGGCGCATGACCTCGCCGGCGGCGGGACCGGCGGCATACACGTACCCGGGGCCATCAATGCGCTCGCCGGTGGCCGCATCGACAACAACGGGTTCGATCTCGCGACCCGTCTGCGCGTCGACCAGGATCATCGACCGCTCCTCCGGCGCCAGCTGCGCGTTTCGCCATGCCGCCATCGCGACAAGCACGGGTCGTAGCGACCGGCCCAGGTCGGTGAGCACGTATTCATAGCGGTCCGGACGCTCCTGATAGCGCCGTCGATCGAGAATGCCGGACTCGACAAGAGCTTTCAGCCGACTGGTCAACATGCTGGACGAGAGACCGATGTTGGCCTGGAACTCGTCGAAGCGTGAGTAGCCGTCGAAGCAGTCATGCAGGATCAGCACCGTCCACCACTCGCCAACCACGCCCAGTGTCGTCGACAACGGGCACTCCCGGTCCTCGAGTCGGATCTTGCTCACCATACGGACGCTCCTTCTTCGACTTACTGCTAACTTAGCAGTTACAGTCACTTCTAACTTAGCAGTGACTACGAAGGAGACTCCCATGACAAACCCCGCAATCGCCGACTGCCCAGATGCCGTCCGTGCGTACATGACTCTCAACGAATGTGGCGACCGCACTGCAGCGACCGCCCTCTTCACCGACAACGCACACGTCACCGACGACGGACACGACTACCGAGGCATCGCCGAGATCAGGACATGGCTCGATCGCGTCGCAAGCGAATACACCTACACCACAACGCCGGTTGCCGCCGAGAACGCACGCCCCGGCGAAACGTCGATCCGCTGCAGGCTCGAAGGAGACTTTCCCGGAGGTCTCGTCGACCTCGACTTCCGGTTCCAACTCGACGACGTCGGTCGACTCGCGCGCCTGTCGATCACCCCGAGTGCCGAGCAACCAGCTGCGGAATAGCGCCCGTTCGATGTTTGCGACCACGCCCCATCGGCTACCCGTGTCACCCACCCGAGCGTCCTAAACTGAACGAAGTACGTGTATCGGCGCAGGTGACACCGCCTCCGAAGGGGACCGAATGAGTACATCCGCAGACTCCATAGTGGAAACGACGGCCAAATCGCTGACACTCCCCGGTGTGGTGCTGGGCATCGGACTCGGCGGGTTCGTCGACGGCATCCTGCTACATCAGATCTTGCAATGGCATCACATGCTGACCAGCACCAACAGTGACCACATCGGCGTGCGTTACTACCCCTCCGACACCGTTCACGGACTGAAGATCAACACCCTGTGGGACGGGTTCTTCCACACGTTCACCTGGCTCGCCGTCCTGATCGGGTTGGCACTGCTCTTCTCCCGGGTGACGAGTTCTCGGCACCGGTTGTGGACTTCTCGCGCCCTGTGGGGATGGGTGCTGGTGGGCTGGGGCGCCTTCAACCTCGTCGAGGGGGTCATCGACCATCACATCCTCGCGATCCACCACGTCCGCGGAGGTGAACACCAAACCCTCTGGGACATAGGATTCCTGATCCTGGGCGCGGTATTGATAGCAGCCGGCTGGCTGCTGCAGCGTTCGGTGCGTCCCAGCGATCCGGAGGCCCCCACAGCGGAACACTCGACATGAGCGCTCTGGCTCACGAATCGTCGGCAGAGCCCGGTTTCGACTGGGATGTGGCGCTCCCGTATACCGCCCTTGCCGTTGTCGCCGGCGTGTACCTGGCGGCCGCGGTCCTACGTGCGCGGGAACCTCGCGGCTGGAATCACTGGCGCACAACAAGCTTCATGATCGGCATCGCGATCCTGATCGTCGCACTGCGCGCATCGGTGTCAGACAGTTTCGGCGACCACATGCTCGGGCATCTGCTGATCGGCATGTTCGCGCCACTCGCACTCGTCCTGGCCGCGCCGATGACACTGGTCCTGAGGTCGGTCCCGCCGCGGTGGGGTCGCTCACTGGTCCACCTGTTGCGGTCCAAACCCGCAGGCGTCCTGACCACTCCGATTGTCCTGCTCACTGCGAACCTCGGCGGGTTGGCGTTGCTGTACTTCACGCCGCTGTTCGGGCTCGCCGACGCCAATCCTTTGGTGCACGGCGTGATTCACGTGCACTTCTTCATCGCCGGATACCTGTTCGCCTGGATGATCGCCGGCCCTGACCCCGGACCGGACCGGCCGACGGTGCCGATACGTCTGGTGGTTCTCGGTGTGGCCATCGCCGGCCACGCCGTGATCTCTCAATTGCTCTACGCCGACCTCTATGTACAGGTCCCCGCACCGCCCAATGAACTGCAGGATGGCGGAACTCTCATGTATTACTGGGGCGACATCGCCGAACTTCTTTTGGCTCTCGCCCTACTTGCCACGTGGAAACCCGACCACCGGACGCAGAAAACTACGGCCAGATCCCACACACTGCAAAGTCACAACTGAGCCACATAATCATTGCAGCCGACCCTTCCGAGCAGCCTTCAACCAAGGGGGCGCGGTATGTTCGATTCAGTCTTTACTGAGTCATTACCTGGGGGTATTCGATGGGCCATAAAATCCGAACCGCTCATTCACTATTGCGGAGCACCGTGCGCTTCGGCACGGTGGGAGCGATCGCCGCTGCTGCGACACTGACGTTCAGTGGAGTCTCCGGCGCCGCACCGGGGTTGGGCAGCTCGGGCAGTGGCAGCGTCGGTTCCGGATCGACAGTACCGGGACCGTTCCAAGATGACCCCGGCCCGCCGCCGGTTCTACGCGACGACATCCTCGTCCCGGCGATCGAAAAGACCGGAGAATCCGGAAAGCACGTTCGATACAAAGTCGAATCACCAGCACTGCGCCGTGCGGTGACACTCGATGTCCTGCTGCCCGCGGACAATTCGGTGAAGCGTCCGACGCTGTACATGCTCGACGGGGTGAGCGCCGGGGACAACGCCAGTGGCTGGATGTACCAGGCTGGTGCCAAGAGCTTCTTCGCAAACAAAAACGTCAATGTCGTGATGCTCAATGGCGGGCGCTCGAGTGTGTACACCGACTGGGAGAAGATCGACCCGGTCCTCGGCCTGAACAGGTGGGAAACCTTCGCAACAAAAGAATTGCCACCACTGATCGACAACGCTTTGAACACCAATGGCGTCAACGCAATCGCCGGAAATTCCATGGGCGCGCAAGGAGCGATGATGCTGGCCCATAGGAATCCGAATCTCTACGACGGAGTAGCGACATTCAGCGGGTGCTATTCGACCACTGATGCTGTCGGCCGTCTCTCCATCCAGCTCACTGCTTCACATCAGAGCGGCGACCCGGGCAATATCTGGGGCGAGTTCGGCAACGAACAATGGAAGGCGCACGATTCCGTCCTCAATGCAGGAGCATTGCGCGGCAAACACATCTACATGTCAGTCGGCAACGGCTTGACAGGCCCGCATGAAGATCCGAATTCTGACGACTATTTGAACACCGCGATTGTCGGCGGTGCAATAGAGGTCGGCTCGAATCACTGCACCCGGACGATGGAAAATCGTCTGGACAAGCTGGGTATTCCGGCGACGGTGACGTACGAGCCGGTCGGGGTGCATGCGTGGCCATATTGGAAAGACCAACTGCCGAAGGCATGGCCGACACTCGAGAAGGCACTGGGTCTCTAGACGCTTGCGACACGACCACAAAAGCACACGCACCAGTCATAAGCACATGTTTAAACGTGTGCCTATGACTGGAGTGTGTGCTTCTGGATGTGCAGTCGTCGAAACCGTGTAGGGGTCAGAACTTGGCCAGCAACGAGCCGAAGCCCTCGACCTGATCGTTGATCCCGTTCGCGCGCAATGCATGCCAGACTGTGGCGAGGTTGATGGCGATCACCGGCTTGCCGAGTTCACGCTCGAGGTCGGCCGCGACCTGCATCGCCTCCAGGTTCGTTCCACACTGGATCAGCGCGTCGACGTCCGGACCGTCGACGGCCAGGAAACCCGCGCGGATGGTTTCCGGGGTCTCGTCCGCGATCGATGTGGCAGATGCCGACTTCAGGCCGTGCACGCCTGCCACCTCGAAGCCCAGTTCGGTGAAGTACTTACGAACCTGCTCATCACCGACAGGCTGGTAAGGCGTCATCACGCCGATTCGACGGGCCCCGAACGCTTTCAGTGCCTCGCCGGCCGCGGTCGCGCCGGTGGACACACCCAGGCCGGTCAGGCGGCGGACGTTGGCCTCGAACTCCGCGTTGCCTGCCACTCCGCCCCAGAAGGTTTCCGCCGACATCCCCATCACGATGTAGTCGGGGTCGGCGGTCATCACCGTCTCCAACGCGGCGGGCAGTGCCTCATTCAGGTTCTCCCGAAACAACCCGAACGCATCGGCGGAGTCCAAGGCCACGGCCTTGATCATGATCCGCCCAGTGTGCCAGGACGAGTCCTGCAACCGGATCTGGTGGAACTCGCGCTCGACCGACGTATTCGTCGAGGGAACGATCAGCCCGAACTTCTTGCCCTTGGTGATCACTGATGCACCGGTTCCTGGCATTGTGTGTCCCTCTCGATTGAAGTGGTGCTCTGCGCCAGCTGGGCCTTCGCCCACCGGCCGACCTCGGCGTCAGCTGCCAGCTCGGCACCCACGCCCAACAGTTCCGTGAGGCCCTGCCAGTCCTGATGTGACCGGCCCGAGGCCCCTGTACGACGAATCGATCGGTACGTCTGCGCGACCGCACCGGCCCCGGCCAGCAGTGGGCCCACCGGGTAGATCATCAGGGCGACACCACATTCGGCCAGAACACGCTCCGGCGGAAGCGCCGAGTGATCACCGGCCTCCGACAGGTTGACCATCAGCGGCACGCCCGGCACCGCGTCGCGAATACGGCGCAGTTGCGTCTCGGCATATGCCCCCTCGACAAAGATCAGGTCTGCGCCGGCGGCCGCATACGCTTGAACCCTCGCAATTGCGGCCTCCTCACCGTCGACCGCGAGCGCGTCGGTGCGTGCGATCACCAGCGCGCTGCGCCTGCTCCGCACCGCCATCGCGACCTTCGCCGTCATCTCCTCGACCGGGATCAGTTCTTTACCGTCGAGATGCCCACATCGTTTGGGCGCCAGTTGATCTTCGAACTGGATGGCAGCCGCACCGGCCCGCTCGAGACGCTCGACGGCCTCACCGACCTGCAGGACACCGCCATAGCCGGTGTCTCCGTCGACGATCAACGCCAGGTCGGTGACCGCGGTCATGCGCCGGACCTGTTCGGTCATCTCGGCCAGCCCGAGATATCCCAGATCCGGACGGCCCAGCGCGGTCGCCGAGACGGCGGCCCCGGATACATATGCGACACCGAAACCTGCGTCGACGGCGGCGCGTGCGGTGACCCCGTCATAGACCCCCGGAGCGATCACGGGGCCATAGCAGAGCCTCTCCGACAGCACGCGCCCAGCGGGACGAACGGTCTTCGGTACCGCATGTAGCTCACGTGCCAAGCGTCCCAACGTGATCCGCAGCGAGGTGAACATCGCCGAGGCACGCAGGTGAGCCCGCTTGTCGAGCAACTCGATGTCCATCTCCGAGAGCTCGTCGGCGCGGGCCGCCCGGGCTTCGTCGTCGTCGGAACGCATCGAGTCGTAGTTCTTTTGCGCCTGGGCCTGCACGTGGTTGAGTGCGGCATCACGACGCAATTCGCTGTACAACGTTGCCGCATGGGTGTCGTCGGTGTCGTCCAATGCCGCGTCGACACACAGCGCAGCTGCCCACGCATCGTGGATACCGCTGTTCATACCCATGCCACCGAGCGGGTTGTTGACGTGGGCGGCGTCGCCGGCCAACAGCGTGCGGCCGACCGAGAATGTCGCGGCCGCACGCATGTTCACCTTGTAGATGGATGCGTGCGGGATGTCGTACGCCGTCGGCTGAGCCGCGATACCCTGCAGCCGCGCTTCCAGTGCTGCGGGCTCCAGGGCCTGCTCATCGGACTCGGCGTCCCGGATCGGGAACAGTGCACGCCAGTGGTTGGGGGTACGCAGCAGCACACCCCAGTCCTCCGGATCGGAGATGTACGAGACGTACGCGAGATCTGCGAAGTCGTCGCGGAACTCGTGGGTCGTCGAGATGACCAGGAAACGCTCGTCATAGGTCCGTCCCTCGAACGAGACACCGAGCGACTTGCGGATCGCCGATTGCGCGCCATCAGCGGCGATCAACCATCGTGTCAGGATCGGACGGTCGCGTTCGGTGTCGGGCAAGAAGATCCGGGTGTGGTCGTGGCCCTGCTCGACCCGCACCACCGGGCTGGAGAACTGCAACGTCACGTTGGGCATCGTCACCAGGACGTCGTGGATGATGCGGGTCAGGTTGTCCTGCTCGCTCTGAATCCGGTACGGGTACTTGGTCTCTCCCTTGAGCAGACCCATGTCCATCTCCGAGAGCACCGTGCCGTCGCGTTCCCGGTACTGGAACACCGGCGCCTCGAGACCCACCGCGAGCAGGTCGTCGACAACTCCGAGTTCTTCGAGCAATTCGAGGGTCGACGGGTGGAAGGTGGACGCCCGCGATTCACCGGACAAGCTGTCACCGGCCTCGAGGACCAGCACCTGGTGACCCATCTGGGCCAGCTTCAGGGCCGCGACCATACCCACCGGCCCCATGCCGGCCACCACAACCGTCTCCATGGTGCGTTCTGTGTTCACAGACATGTTCTGTCTCAGCTCTTCTCGGCAAGCAGTGGTCCGTACAACCGTGGTTGACGGCTACCGACGGGATCCAGGTGGTATCCCATCATCTTGTTATGTGATTCCCGCAGATCGAGCCGGACGATCAGCTGTTCTTCAAAACCGTGCCTGGTCCACTGCGCGGACGGATAGCGCATGAGCGCGATCGGCTGGCCCGGGATGAACGGATCGGCGCGCACGATCTGGCTGCCGACGATCCCCGGGCTGTCGAGCCGGTTCACCGATACGAGGTGTACGCGGTTCTCTTCCGTCCGCTCGGTGGCGGCCATCTCGGGCGCCTCGCGCCGGTCCCAGTTCGCCGGATGCACAACGACTTCGGCACCCCGCAGGGTCAGCAATCGCATCACCTCGGGAACCCATACCTCCGAGCCGATCATCATCCCGATCGCCCCGATCTCGGTATGGGCGACCTCGATGGCGTCACCGGGGCGCGCCCACTGCATATCTGCGTGGTCGAGGTGGGTCTTGCGGTACCGGAAGACCACGGTGCCGCTGTTATCGATCAGATACGCGGTGCTGTGGTAACCACCGTCAACGGACTCTTCGACGAGGTTGACCACCACCCACAGCGAATGCTCCTTGGCCGCAGCGCGAATGGTTTCGAGCACCCGCTCGGAAACCACTGCGGCGGCGGCCGGATCCGCGGCCACCTCGCCGGGCTTGAAGCAGAACAACTCCGGCAGCACACCAAGGGTCGCACCCTGTGCAGCGGCGTGAGCGATCTGCCCGACCGCGCGGGTTATCGTCCACTCCTGGTTGTGAAAGTACGAAACCTGCAGCGTCGCAACATCAAGGAACTGCGAAGGTCGCTCCGGATCCACCGGACCGAGCATCGAAGCCACGGGCAGCGAGTCGTGCTCGCTCATCAGGTCGCCGTAGAGGTCCGGACGGCGCCAGCCGAACACGTCGGCGAAACCCGGTACATCGTTGTTGTCGGCGTCGGCGGGAGTGATGTCGGCCCAGATCAGACCTTCGTCTTCCTCACCGGCGCAGGCGAGTGTTTCGCCTGTCGGAGTGACGATCTGCGACCCGCCCATCCATGGCCAGGCGTCGGCCGGGCCGCCGACTGTGTTCGCCGCGATGTGCCACACGTGATTCTCCATGGCCCGCAGGGGCACATGGACCCGGAGTTCGTCGGGTCCGCGGGAGTTGAGGGAGTTGCAGAAGACCTGCGCGCCTATGGTTCCCAGCACTCGGGGCACATCAGGGACGATGCCGTCGGCACACATCAGCAGCCCGAGAAGGCCGACCTCGGTGTCGACGATCTCGAGCTCTTTGCTTCCGGGTGTGAAGAGCGTGTACTCGTAGTCCCAGAACACGGTCTTGTGGTGGACATACAGCAGGTCCCCGGTAGGTCCGATCAGCAGCGACGCAATGTAGACGTCCGGCGCCGTTGCGCCACGTACGTCCACGCCGACAACCGCATGGATACCGGCATCACGACAAGCCTGCTTCAGACCGGCTACGAACTCGCCTTCGAGTGTCTCGGAGAGTTCGTGGCACTCTTCCCGGCTGCCGTAGTTCCGCAGCCGATTGCTGTTCTCCGGCAACACGATCAGCTGGGCACCAACCGCCGCGGCGGCGCGAATGTAGGCGGCACACAGTTCTGTGTTCGCAACAACATCGGTGCCGGAGAAGAACTGTGCAGCAGCTACCCGGACAGTGTCCGCGCCGAGAGACTCAAACGAGTCGAGAGTTTTGATTTCCATAATATGGTTATCGCCTTTCCAATATATGGGTAACAGTACCGCTGCTTGCGATGCCATCACCATGCGGGATGCTTCACCGCGCGACGTTCACCACCGTGCGCTGACTGTGCTCGTGCACGCCGAATCCGCCGTAGTCGATACCGATTCCGGATTGGCCGGCAAATGGCATCGGGATCGCGGCGTCGAAGGCGCCGTGCTGGTTAACCCAGGCCGAGCCGACATCGAGCCGCGTGGCCACGGCCTCGGCAGCCTCGACATCGGTCCCCCATACCGAACCGCCCAGTCCGTACTGGCTTGCATTCGCCTGGGCGACAGCATCATCGATCGAATCGAACGCGATGATCGGGAGCACCGGACCGAACTGTTCTTCGACCACGAGCCGGTGATCGGACGCCAGACCCGTCACCACCGTCGGTGCGATGAACAGACCGCGCCCCGGGACCGGTCCTCGATGTCCGTGGACCCGGCCGCCTGCCGCGCGGGCGGCCGAATTCAGGTCGAGCACACGTTCATACTGGGGACGATTCTGCATCGGCCCCATCTCGGTCGTGATGTCGAACGGATCACCGAGTTGCACTGGCCGTAGCCGTTTGTCGAAGAGATCGACCATGTCGTCGACCCGACTGCTGTGGACGTAGATCCGCTTGACACCCGCGCAGAACGCGCCGCAGTTGAGCAGACCCACCTGTGACGCGGTTTCGACAAATCGACCTAGGTCGGCATCCGCCATCACGATCGCGGCGTCGTTGCCGCCGAGTTCGAGGGTGATCCGCTTGAGTTGATCTGCTGCAGCCCTTGCGATCACCTTGCCCGTCGCCGTCGATCCGGTGAACGAGATCTTTGCCACGCCGGGATGGGCGACCATGGCCGCCCCGACCTCGTGGCCACCGTTGAGCACGTTGAGGACACCTGCCGGAAAGATCTCTCTCGCCAGAATCCCGAAACGCAAACCCGACAGCGGCGTGAACGGTGAACTCTTGAGCACCATCGTATTTCCGGCCATCAGGGCATTCGCGATCTTCACCACCGCGAGCAACACCGGCGAGTTCCACGGCGCTATGGCCCCGACGACACCCAGAGGGCGTCCGGTCAACCGGATCGATTTCTCGGGATGGACGATGTCCGTGTCCATCTGACCGGTATCTGCGATCGTGCGGACGAAGCGCGCGGCACTGAGCACCTCGCTGACACATCGCCGCAGCGGGCGACCCGTCTCGGCAACCAGCAGCATCGACAGCGTGAAGACGTCCTCATCGAGTGCTCCGGCGAACAGGTTCAACGCCGCTCGCCGCTGTGCCCACGAGATGGCCTGCCAGCCCGGAGCTGCCGCCGTCGCTGCGGCAACCGCGGTGTCTACGATGCCGGCGTCGCCGAACGGGGCCAGCGCGATGACCTCTTCGGTGGCCGGAAAGGGCACCGGCCGTTGCGAGGTCGCAGGCACACTGATTCCCGCGACGGTCTGAGCGAGATCGAGTCCTTCGATCCACGCCGCGACGTCGTCGGGCCTCTGTCCGTACAGCGCGTCGAGGTCCGGGGGGCCGGATACCGTCTGGCTCATGTCAGTTCCGGATTCTGTGGTTTGGCATGGGCGCCGGGGTTCAGGGCATCGCGGATCGCGTCGCCGACCATGTTGAAAGACAGGACGATCAAGAGCAATGCCACACCGGGGAAGGCAATCGACCACCAGGCCAGGCGCAACGCGGTCTGTCCGTCGCCCAACATCGATCCCAGCGAGAACCCGGGCGCCTGCACGCCCAGACCGAGCAGACTCAATCCGCTCTCGGCCAGAACGGTCACGCCCACGCTGACCGACCACAACACGATGACCGGTCCGATCACGCTCGGCACGATGTGCCGCAGCATGATTCGGGATGTCGATGCGCCAAGCGTGCGAGCTGCGACCACGAAGTCGAGACGACGCACCTGCGACACCGAACGCACGATCGTGCGCGCGTAGATGGTCCAGGACCACACCGACAGCACGACCACGAGGGTGACGATGCCGGGACCGAGGACCGCGGTCAGCGCGATGCCGACCGCGATGAACGGAATCGCGAACTGGATGTCGGCCAGGCGCAGGAGCGCGGGTCCGATGAATCGTTCGAAGTATCCGGCGAGTACGCCGAGCAACAGGCCGAGCAGCGCACTGATGGTGGCCGTGACCACGCCGATGGTCAGGCTCAAACGCAGCCCATAGAGCACGCGGCTGAACACATCTCGCCCGAGTGAGTCGGTGCCGAGAAGGTAACCGCCCTCACCCCCCATCCACATCGGCCGAGTGTCGGCATCGGCAAGAATCTGCGTGGTCGGATCGTGCGGCGCGATCAACGGTGCGAACACCGAGAGAATCACCAGCACGGCCAATAGGCAGAAGCCGATCTTTCCGGCCGGATTCGACCAGGCCTTGCCCAGGATTTCGCGTACCCGGCCCTGCGACCGGCGCGGTGTGGTGGTCGTCGCGCTCATGAGGACGCCTTTGCTCGGAGTCGGGGATCGAGGAGATGCACAACGGCATCCATTGCAATGTTCATCAGGGTGATCAGGACCGCGATGACGAAGACGCAAGCCTGCACCGTCGGAAAGTCTCGCGCCGAGACACTACGGACCAGTAGTTGTCCGAGCCCGGCATAGTTGAGCATCGGTTCCAGGATCAACAGTGATCCGATCAACAGCGAGAAGAGAATTCCGAGGAAGGCGACGATCGGTGGAATGGCGAGGGGGAAGGCATGTTTGATCAGAACCGTCCTCGGTGCCAGACCTTTGGACTTGGCCATGATCACCGGTCCCTGTGCCAGCGCGTCGATGAGCTGTCCACGCACGAGCCGCGAGAGCGTCGAGAAGCCCTGAATGGTCAGGACGATGATCGGCAGCACCAAACCGATCGTGCCCCCGGCCCCGGTGGCGGGCAACCAACCGAGGTTGATCGCAAAGACCAGCACGAGCAGCAACGCGGTGATGAAGTACGGGATGCCGTCCAGGACAAAGGCGACCGCCATCAGCAGCCGGCCCCGGGTCTGGGCCTGGTGCAGCGCCGCATATCCACCGACCACTGCGGCCAGCAACACCGACAGCAGCAACGCCGGAATGACAAGCGACAGACTCGGTCCCAACCGAGCCCAGGCTTGCGCGCCGGAATCGAGCTTGGAAACGAACGAGGTTCCGAAGTCCATGGTGAAGGCACCACGCAGCGAGTCGAGGTATTGCATCACGACCGGGGAATCGAGACCGAGGCGGACTCGCGTCGCCTCGACCGTGGCCTCGCTGGCCTCGGGCGGTGACATGAGTTCGGCAGCATCGCCCGACATCCGGACGAGGATGAAGATGAATGTGGTCACTCCGACGATCACCGTCGCCAACAGCAGTAGCTTGCGGACCAGGTAGTTCAAAACCTTCATGGCTGAACCGGTCCCAGGGAAGCCCCACTCGCCGCAGCCATCAGCCGCTCGGTGAGCAGATTGCGCTGTTCGGCAAGAAGGCCGGCCAGTTCCGGGTCGCTCACCGGTTGGTCGACCGCAGACAGGTCGATGCCTGCCCCGGCCAAGGTGTGCTCGATGACCGTCAACCGGTCGCGCAATACCCATGTCTCGGAGGCGAGTTCGAGCATCATGCGCATCAGGGCGTCGGTGTCACCGCTCGCGGTGAGGTACGGGGCATCCTCGCGGGCAAATCCGGGCATGGTGTGGGGGGTCCTAACTACTGGTCGCGGTGAGCGCGGACGATGCCGGACTGCCGGCCGCCAGTGTTTTGCGCATCGACGTGGGGAGTGGTGCCGCGGGAACGGCAGCGTGGGCGGGCTTCTCGGAGAGGGTGAGTTCCCCCGGGAAGTGGCATGCGACCTGCCGATCAGTGCGCACGTCATCGGCAGAGACCAGAGCGGGCCGTTCGACGGCGCAGATGTCCCGTGCGATCGGGCACCGCGGGTGGAAGGGGCATCCCGACGGCGGATTGCTGGGTGATGGCAGGTCGCCCTTGGGCACGATTCGCTGGTCGGGAGCGAGTTGCATCGAGGCCAGCGACGCCGCGTACGGATGCAGTGGATCGTCGAAAACCTCTGCTGCGGTGCCGACTTCGACGATACGTCCGAGATACATGACCGCGATCCGGTGGCTGATATGCCGCACCAGTGCCAGGTCGTGGCTGATGAACAGGTAACCGAGGTCACGTTCGGCCTGGATGTCCTGCAACAGATTCACCACCTGTGCCTGCACCGAGACGTCCAGCGACGCGGTGGGCTCGTCGGCGACGATCAGCGCCGGATTCAGCATCAGGGCGCGAGCGATTCCAACCCGCTGGCGTTGTCCTCCGGAGAGTTCGTGTGGGTAGCGCGAACCCATCTCGCCACCGAGTCCCACCAGATCCAGCGTCTCGACCACGCGGCGTCGACGCTCGTCACGGTCTCCGACCCGGTGGACGATCAGTGGTTCGGCCAGCGCGTCCTCGATCCGCAGAAACGGGTTCAGCGAGGTCGACGGGTTCTGGAAGACCATCGCGCTACGTTGCCGCAACGCCCGGGTCAGTGCCCGTCCCTTGAGTCGGGTGACGTCGGTGCCCTCGAACACGACCTTTCCAGCCGTCGGCGTGTACAGCCGCAAGGCCGCCCGCCCGACAGTTGTTTTGCCACTGCCGGATTCGCCGACCAGCCCGACGGTCTCACCGCGCCGCACCTGAAGCGACACCCCGTCGACCGCACGGACCGTGGTACCGCCCGGACCCGGGAAGTGTTGCACCAGATCCTGGATGTCCAGCACCGTGCCGTCACCGGAGTCTGTGTTCGATTCGCTCACGATGTCAGGCTCTTTTCGGAGATGGCCGCCGCGGTTGCGTTTTGATCCCCGGACGGGAATTCGTGCTGCACCCGCAGGCAGGCGGTGGAGTGCTCAGGAGATGACGGCAGCGGCAGCAGACGGGGACGAGTACTTTCGCACTCGACGGTCGCGAAGTCGCAACGCTGCGCGAACGCGCACCCGGACGGCAGGTTGTCCAGGGCAGGCGGCCGACCCTCGATGGTCCGCAACCGTCGGCCCCGGTTGTGCTCGGGTGCCGTCTGCAGCAACGCCCATGTGTACGGATGCTGCGGTTTGGTCATCAATTCCTCGACCGGACCCTGCTCGACGACCGCCCCGGCGTACATCACGACCAGCCGATCGGCGATGCCGGCGATGACGTCGAGGTCGTGGCTGGCGATCACGATCGTCAGCCCGGTCTCACGATTGAGGGTCCGGAGCAGCTCGAGGATCTGCGCCTGGGTGGTGACGTCGAGCGCGGTGGTCGGCTCGTCGCAGAAGAGGAGAGTCGGTTTGGCGACCAAGGCCATCGCGATCACCACGCGCTGTAGTTGACCACCCGACATCTGATGCGGATACGTCTTCATCCGTGCCTCGGGGTCGGCGATCCCGACCCGCGTCAGGGTGTCCACCGCGAGTTCCTTGGCCGCCGACTTCGACAGTCCGGGTTCACCCGAACGCGCGGATTCGATGAGCTGAGAACCGATCGTGTGCATGGGATGCAAGGAACTCCACGGATCCTGGAGCACGACCCGCGCGTGGCGGGCCCGGAATTCCCGCAGCTCTCGCTTCGACATAGCAACCACGTCGACGCCGGCCGCCTCGATGTGGCCACCGATCCTGGCGCCCCAGGGCAGCAGTCGCAACGCCGACAGCATCGCCGTGGACTTTCCCGACCCGGACTCCCCTGCCAGCGCGACGACCGCTCCGGCGGGAACTTCCAGATCGACTCCGTGCAGGATTTGCAGGTCTGCTCTGTCACTGCGTGGCAGATGGACGGTGAGCTCACGCATCGACAGCGCGATGTCGGCGACTGTCTCTTGTTTCGAAACATCCACGGTAGGCGCGGGATTCACGACAGTTGCTCCTGTGGGGGCTTGGTGGCGGTGATGACCCATGGGTAGGCGTCGGCGCCCAGTGCTTGTTGCTTGATATCGACGAATCCGGCGGCACGGGCCGCCGCTTCGAGGTCGAGGGTGGCGGCGGTACGCCACCACGGCTCATTTCCGTGTTCGGCATCCCAGTCGTCGAGCCACGCCTGGTACGGAGATCGCTGCTCGTAGGGTGCTACGTCCGAGAAGTGGACGTGCCCACCCGGTTCGAGTAGCCGGAAGGCCTCGGTGAACGTATTCCGCGTTGCGTGAGGCGGCATTTCGTGGTGAAGGATGAATGCCGTCACCAGATCGGCACAGCCATCGGGTAGTCCCGTCGCCTCGGCGTTGGCGTGCACGGCCGTGATCGCCACGCCGGCATCCTCTGCCCGCCGAAGTGCATAACGGGCCTGGGTTCGCGACAGATCAACTGCCGTGATCGCGGCCTGTGGATACTCTTTTGCCAACTGCAGCGTGTATTGCCCGGTGCCACAGCCCATATCGACTATGCGCTGGTAGTCGTCGCGGGGTGCCGCGGCTGCCACCTGCCGCCGTTGGGCGAAGAGATCACCCGGATAGATCTTCTTGAGCAGGAAATGATAGATCATCTCGTGATGCACGAAGCCCATGTCCGGGTGACCATCCCAGCCACCCGCCGTGGCGTGGAACTCGTAGTCCCAATACCGCGGCGGGTTCTCGCCGGTGTCGATCACGACACCGGCCGGGGCCGCCAGAGGCGCGAGGACCTCGCGGCGACGTTCGAATGCCGCGGCCGCCCGGGGAGTCGCCACCTGGCGACTCCACCGGAGAACAGCCCCGACTATCCGATGATCGGCGTTGTCCGCCAGAACACCGTCCACCCGTTCACGCAGATCCTCGATACCCACGAATGGGGCCTCGAGGGTTCCTGATTCCTGCACGGTCGCCCGGATCCTGTTGCGCAACGGCGCAAGTCCGACCCGCAATGCCTGCAGGAATTCCAGTTCGGCACGACCCCGCTGATCGATCAACTCACCGGCGGGAAGGGTGGTGGTGTTCATGTATTTGCCTTCGTTCTCAGGTCAGCTGCAGCTTGTCGGGTCAGCTGTTCGACGAGGTCGACACGGTGTCGAACTGCAGCATGATGCCGGTACCGAAATCGACTCCGGAGGTTCCGGCGACAACGGCTCCGACCGACGGACGTCCGTAGGTGTACAGCACGTAGTTCTTGTCGAACAGGTACTGGCTCGCAGCGATCAGCTTCTGTTCGCGCACATCACGATCCATCTCGGTCTTGGTGGCCTGGTACAGCTCGGTCCACTTCGGGTCGTTCACCAACGGGCGCTCGCCCTGTGAGATGAACGAGAACGGACGATCCGCGTCGAAGACGCCGGTGTACGAGGTGCCACGGAAGAAGATGTTGGCGTCGGTGCCCGAACGGAACTGCTGCAACCACACCGCGGTCTCGTTCGCCTCGATCGTCGGCTTGAAACCGACCTCGGCCAACTGACCACCGATCGCTTCGAGCAGGGGCCGGTAGAGAGACATTCCGGAGAGGGTGATCGGGGTTCCCTCGGCGCCGGCCTGGGTCAGCAGTTTGCGGGCCTCGTCAGGGTTGTAGTCCGGACGGGAGATGGTGTCGGTGTGGCCGAAGACGCCCTCGATCGGCAATTGGCCGTCTTCGAGTGTGCCTGCCCCATAGGTCAGCGCGTCGATGAGAGCGGGTGCATCGATGGCGAGGTTGGCTGCGCGACGGACGTTTTCGTTGTCGAAGGGCGCCTTGTTGGTGTTGAACTGGAACATGTTCTGGCTGCCGCTGAACGATGCGGTGACCTCATACCGGTCATCGCCCTTCAGTGTCTGCAGCGATGCGCCCGGCAGTTCGTGCGCCACCGTCAGTTGTCCGGACTCGAAGGCCGAGGCCAGCGCGCTGGAATCGGAGAAGTACCGCAGTTCGACCGTGTCAGTTGCCGGTGCCTCGCCCCAGAAATCGTCGAATGCCTCGAAGGTGACCGAGTTCTCGATGTCGAAGTCGGTGATCTCGTAAGGTCCGCTGCCGATGGGGTGGGCGGCAAACCCGTCTGCACCACCGGCGGCTTCCCACGCTGCCTCCGGCACGATGAACACCTGCGCAACGATGTTGAGCAGCAGCGGTTCCGGCGTCTTGGTGACGATCCGCACGGTGGAGTCATCCAGTGCGGTGACGCTTTCGATGTTCGCGAGGTTGGACGCCGTCACGAACTTCTCGGCGATGATCTCGTTGAACGAGAACGCCACATCACGCGCCGTCAAGGTCGTGCCGTCGTGGAACTTCACGCCATCGCGAATGGTGAAGTCGGTGGTGAGCGGGTCGACGTTGGTCCACTCGGTCGCGATACGAGGCTGCGCCTCTTCGTCGTCGGCGAGCCAGCGCACCAACGAATCGAACGCGTTGTACTGGTACGTCTGGTACGACGAGTTCAGACCGGTCAGCGGGTTGATCGAGGTCGAGGTACCGATCACAATGCTGTCGGTACTCGAACCGGCGGACTGTTCGGTGGGGGCGCAGGCGCTGACCAGTCCGGTCGCGACGATCACGCCGATTCCCGCGGTGCCGAGCCGGCGCAGGCGATGGCGGGTACTCGCGCCCCGCGAGATCCCGAAAGATGAAGAATGCAGCGACATGTGGCTACTCCTGGTGGGTGTGATGGGTGATGAGGATGGCGACGGTCCGCCCTACCTGGACGGATCCGAACGAATGGGAGAACCGAGAAAGGGTCAGTGATCGCGCAGGGCGGCAGCGGTGCGCTCTTCGGAGGGCAGCACCGCACCGAGTACCCGGCGAACCAGAGAACGTCGCTGTGCCAACAGGTCCGAGGCCAGCTGTTCGTCGGGCTGATAGGCATCGATCTCCCCTGCCGACAGCACGCCGTGTTCGGTCAGGAGTCGCTCGAGAACGACGTTGCGGTCGCGCAGGGCCCAGACCTCAGAGGTCAGTTCCAACAGCATCCGGGCCAGGTCGTCGGTCTTGGTGTCACCGAGATAGTCGGGGCGGACCGCCTGCTCGCCGGCTGGGGTGTCAACGGTGCTCATTTGGCGGTTCCGTTCGTCGTCAGGGGCTTTCGTGCCCGGGTGATCCAGGGATAGATCCCGCCACCGACGCCATAGGCTTCGACGTCGACGAATCCGGCCTCGGTGAGCGCGGCCGGGAGGTCCATCGCCATCACCTCACGCCAGTACGGTTCGCCTCTGTTCTCGGTCTCCCAGTCGAGCACCACGGCCCGGAACGCCGAATGGTGTTCGTATGGCGCGATTTCACTGATGACCAGGTCGCCACCGGGTTCGAGAACGCGGAAGGCCTCGGCGACGATCTGGCGGTTCACCTCTTCGGGGACCTCGTGCATGAGGGTGTAGCTGGTGACCAGATCGGCGCAGCCATCCGGCAGCCCGGTGTTCTCGGCGGCAGCCTGTACCCAGTTGATCCCGGCATCGACCACCGACGCCTGCGCATAGGCGAACCGCAAGGCGGTCTCGGACAATTCGATGGCCGTGATCTCAGCGGACGGGTAGGCGTTGCGCAGCTTGAAGGTGTATCGCCCACCGCTGGCACCCAATTCGACGATGTGACGGTAACTCTCGCGCGGGGCCTCGGCGGCGACCATGGTGCGCTGGTCGTTCAGGTTCTCACCGGTACGTACCGCCCCTACCCCGCCGGGACTGAGCACGTAGGCAAAGGCGAGCTCGGAGATCGCGGGCCCCATCAGATCGTGTCCATCCCACCCGCCTGGAGTGAGGTGGAAGCCGTGCGCCCAGTAGGCCGGCGGCACCAGATCGGCGTCGAGCGTCAGGGATCCGCTCGGACTCGTCACGTCGAGGAACTGCTCGGTCTGGGGCCGGATCGTCTCGATGGCCGGGAGTGCGCGCACGTAGATCTCTTCGGCGACCCACCGGGTCAGCAACCTGTCGAAGGCCCAGGCAGACGAATTCTCAAGTGCGGCATACACAGATTCGCGCTGATCGTCGAGCTCGGTCGGAGGATTCGGAACGGCCCGCTCGTACTCCTGCGCCGCCCGCTTCTGCAGGGTTCCACCGGCGAACTCCTGGACAGCGCCGAGGAACTGGAGGCTGGCTCGTGCCTGTTGGCCCAACTCGACGTTCATAAGTTCCTATCGCAATGCGGAAACGCTTCCGCCACATAGTGGATACCGAGGAGATTATGTGGCTGGATTAACAACGTCAATACCCAGAAAGTCGATCAGCACCCACCATACGGAAATGACGAACCGTATGTTTCGTACGTGTGAACAAGCGGTGGCGGAGCGGGCTCGGATCCAGCCCAAATGGTGCTGACGACGACCCTGACCTGGTCTTTTAGTAACGTTCCGGCCTGCGAAACGCCCATGATCAGGGGCGAACGATCCGCATCATGCCTTCTGTAACCTTTACGTAAATCAAGTCTGCGGCGCTGGAATTCGTCACCTATTCCCACGATATGGAAACTTCTGACGGGGGGCGTCAGGCCAAATCGTCCAAATACCGGTAGATCTCGTCGAGCGATCGAACCTCACCGCACTTGGTGGCGATGTCCCGCAGATTGGATCGGTGGGCATCGGGGTTCGGGTCACCGACCGCCTCCCGGACGACCACGGGGATGAATCCGTGCTGCATGGCGTCGATGGTGCTCGCCCGAACGCAACCGCTCGTGGACAGTCCCGTGATCAGCAGGGTGTCGATTCCACGGACATGCAGGGCCGCGGCGAGGTCTGTCCCGAAGAACGCACTGGGATAGTGCTTGGTCACCACCACCTCACCGTCGCGCGGCTCGAGGCCGGAGATGAAGTCACCCAGCGGATTACCCTCAACAAAGCACCGCAGCGACGGCACCTTCTGGTAGAAGCGACCGCCAAGGGCCCCCGTGTCATCGGCGTAGTGGACGCGCGTGAACACGATCGGAATGCCGGCGCTTGCCGCCCGCTCACGCAACGCGATCATCGCATCCACCGCGGCGTCGACACCGGCATACAGGGGTGACGACGGTTCGGTGTACGCCTGAGCCGGATCGATGATGATCAGCGCCGGACGGTTTCCGAGTTGCAGGCTCCCCCCGAAACCCGCGCTGGAACTGCTCGTTTCACCGTCGGCGCCGGTGTTGCCCCCGTCGCGTTGCTCTGAGGAAGTGTCCATCACGAGGTGGCCATGGCCGCTTCGTCGTACTGGACAAAGGCCTTGGACTCCAGCACCGGGGCGATGAAGTCTTTGATCACCGAGACATGCGCGGGATGGACCCGGTAGGCCTGCCACGCCGCGGCATCGACGAAGCTCATTCGAAAGGTCAAGTGCGCGTTGCCCTGCGCAAGACCAGCATCCCGCGCGACCTGAGCGACGGCAACTTCGGGAATCGAGTTCGGGAGGTCGAGCAGTCCGCTGATGATGTCGTCGATCTGCGCGGCGGTGACATCACTACGTAGTGTCAGGGTGCCCTGGTGCACGAACATGCCGGTCCCACTTTCTTCTGCGCCGAACCTCGGCGGACTGATTGCCAAAATACGACTGTAGCCCCACCATATTGTAGAAATGTTAAATTGCTGGCTTCACCTCACTCGGCGTCTTCGGCGTCTGCATAATGTGGGAACTGAGAACCGATGTGGGGGGTTTCGTACGAGCCCCCGATCCTTGAGGAGAATGACGCCAGATGGTCAACGGTTCGACAGAGCACCGCGTCTCAGGTGCCGGGAGCAGTCGAAAACTGCTCAACACGTTGTTGTGTTTCACGGCGCAGCGCCCGACCTGGACAGTCGCCGAACTATCCAGCGAACTCGAACTCTCCGCGACATCAACTTATCGATACGTCGCATTGTTGCGTGAAGTCGGATTACTCGAAGGCGCACCCGACAGCGCATATCGCGTCACCGACATGGTGATCGGGCTCGCTGCGGCCTGCGAAGCCGCGCGTCCACCGTTGATGGACATCGCTCTTCCGTACATCACCCGTATCCGCGACGAGGTCGACGAGACCGTGTTGATCGCGCGCCGCAGCGGCGACGCCGTCTACTGCGTGGATCGCGTCGAATCCCGTCGCCCCGTTCGACTTCAGTTCGACCGGGGACAGGCGATGTCGCTGCATCGCGGATCCATGGCCCGAGTCTTGTTGGCATCCATGACCCCTCGTGAACGCGACGAACACCTCTCCAAGGTCTTGCCGACCCTGGATCCGGCGTCGGCCAGCCTCCTTGGCCACGAGTCACTCGACGCGGTCCGCGCGGAGGGTTGGACCGAAAGCTACGAAGAGGTCGACGACGGGATCTGGGGTACCGCGGCGGCCATCACCTCACACGGCAAAGTCGTCGCGTCGATCGGGACGGCGGCACCCATCTTCCGTACCGATGCCCAACGCCGGACGAGGATCATCACGTTGATCCGGGAAGCCGGACAAGAGATCTCCGCGGTGCTCACCGGTACCTGATCCGAGACCGCCGTCAGACGACGGCCGAGCGGACCGCGACGGCGAGGTCGCGCAGCGTCGTCGTGGCGGAGCCGCGCCCGTCGGGGCCGGTCAGTGTGTCGATCACCGGATCGAGGACGTCAACGGGCAGGAACTGTCCGACGTTGCCGCGGAACTTGTCGACCACCTCGTCGACGGTCAGCGCCGACCCGGGATTGCCACGTGCGTTGCGGACCTTGGCGGTGAAGTTCCCGGACACGGTCCGGACGGTGACCTGAGATGGGCGGTTGGTCGGCAGCTCGGCGCTGAATGCGGGAACCTCGCGTAGGTGCACACGATTGACCAACATGCCGATGTCGGGCCGGTCGAACTGCTCGGGTAGGAATCCGTCGGCATCCAAGCGTCCGTCGAGCACCACCGAGGCGACGCAGCGCGGAATCGAGAAGCGGGCGTGAAGATCCGACTCGGCACCGTCGCTGTCGAGGGACGCCGCGAACGCGAACGTCTCGATGTCGATCGCGACGATGTCCGAGGGCGCCGGACCGCCCGCGGCGGCCAGCGCTATCTGCAGGGCGTCGAGAGTCGGGTGGACCCAACGGGCGCACGCGTACGGCTTCAGGTAGCTGTCGCGTACCCGCCACCGCTCCCCCAGCTGCCCGGTGATCTCGTCGACGTCGGTGTCTGTGGTGACGACCCCGTCGTAGAGCGCCTGGAGCAGACCCTCATCGACGGTCCCCGACGCAGCGGACGCGGCAGCGAGCGCACCGTAATACGAGCCGAGGCCGGTCCACAGGTTGCGCACGGTCCCGCCGTGCACAGGGACGGCGAGCGTGGCGGCCAGCGGCAGCGAACCGCCCAGTTCGATCGCTCGCGTCGACTGCTCTGCGTCAGCGCCCGCGAGCGCACTCATGGCGACGGCGGCGGCAATCGGACCGTGGATGCCGTGCGGGTGCAGACCCGGACGCAACGACGTTCCGACGCCGAACCGCAGACCCACCTCACACCCGACGACGAAGGCTGCGATTGCCGGATCGTCGTCGACGTCTTTGCTTGCGAGCGCGTGCAGCAACGCAGGCAGCACGTGAGGCGCGGGATGGGCAGTCGGCACAGGTGGGAGCCGGGCGCCCGCCGGGTGAAACGAGCCGCCGGAGTCGGCGTCGAGCCAGGTGGCCGCCGAGCCGAGCGTCGTCGTCCAGGCGAACGGCACGCCGCCGGCCTCCTCGTCGGCGATCTGCAGGGTCTGGCCCAGCCGCTGAACTGCTGGGTATCGAAGGCCGCCGATCAACGCGCCGAGCGAGTCGAGCAGGAGCAGACGGCCGAACGTCCAGGTCTCCTCGGGGATATCGCAGCGATCGGTGTCGGCGACAAAACGGCCCAGTGCAGCCAGATCGAGCACCAAGTCGGTCATCTCTTCATCTCCTCCCACTGTGGGCCAGGCCCGCGCGCACCGCCGAGACGGTGGCCGCCAGACGGTCTTCGACGCCGGCGGTGCCGCCGGCGAGCACGACACCGTCGACGCCGAGATCGGCAAGTGGACGCAGGCGCGCTGCGATCTCGTCGGCCGAGCCGGTGAGCAGGAAACGGTCGCGGACCAGCTCCTGCGCCTCCCGGTCCTGGCCCTGCGCCGCAGACGCCTCGACAGTCCCGTGCCTGCGGTAGTCGTGCGCCTCGGCGACCGCCGCTACCCGGTCGACCATGTCGTCGGCGACGCCGTACCACTGAGGCGAACTGACCAGACGAGTCGCGCACGACCCGAGTATCGGCGCAGCGGCCTCGCGCGCCTGCGCGTCGTCTGCGGTCACCACGCCGCGCAGGAACAGCCAGCACGAGGTGTCCGGGCGGGCGGCACGTGCAGTGGCAACCGCACGTGCCACGACGGGCGCCGAAGCACCCACGTCGAGCAGCACACCGCCCACGACCTGAGCGTTCACCTCGATGGTGCGCGGTCCCGACCCAGCACCCAGCATCGGCCCGGTCTGCGGCGCGAGGTCGTCGAGACGGGCTACGAACTCCTCGGCCAGATCCCGGTACGCCCGCAGGGACGGTACCGGGAGCCCTTCGTTGGCCAGCGAACTCTCGCCGCGGGCCACGACGGTCAGCACGCGGCCCGGAAACTGGTCGGCGAGTGTTGCGCACGACTGCGCGACGACGCTCGGATGGTGCAGCCCCAAGCCCATGACGCACGGCCCCGACAGGGCCGCATCGGTGGAGCCGAGCAGGCTCGCCGCACTCAGGAACGGGTCCGGGAACAGTCGCGGGCTGTCGGCGAACCCGACGCCGTCCGCGCCGTCGCGCACCGCGCGCTGCGCCGCGACCAGCGGGTCCTGAACGCCGCGCGGACGCGCAAGATTGAGCAGGATCTGTGGTCCGCTCATGACAGATGTCCCAGCAAGTCGTCGACGGTGCGAGGTGCGTCGTTGCCTGCCGCCACCGGGCGACCGGCCGCCGCCGACAGCGTGTGCACCACGCTGCCCGGCATGGGGGTGATCGCGTCGGCGGGCAGCGTCGCGGCCAGCCACCCCGAGGCAACTGCATGCCCCGCAGCCCAGCCGACATGACGGGCGTCCGGGGTGAGCACCTGCAGACTCGCCGCGAGATCGAGTACCGACGCCAGGTCGGCTCCCTCCGCAGGACCCACGAGGGATGCGGCCGCCGCCGCGGCGAGCGTCGCGGACGTCAGATATGCGAGCGGTGCGGTTCCCAGGAGGTCGTCGGTCGCGTCGAGCACGCAGAGACCGGCGGCCACCGCCCGCCCGACACACTCGAGTCCGGTACCGGTCGGGGCGGCGGCCAGTGCGGCGAGCAGCGGGGCCCACCGTCGGTCGGGCGCCACAGCCGCCAGACGGGCGCCGTCCCACATCAGCGCCGGATACGTCGGCGCCACGCGCCCGGTCCCGAGCAGCGGGAACCCGGTCGAGGCGGCGATGAGGTCGGCCCAGGACGACTCTGCCGCGGTCGGCTCGCCCAACGCATCGGCCCGCAGCGACCGGGCCAACGCCTCGGCCGTGTCGCCGGAGACGGTGGCCGCCGAGTAGACGGTCATCGCGAGATTCGCGAGGCGATCAGTCACTTCGGGCGCCGGGACGTCGAGCGCGACCTTCGACGCATCGAAGGTTGTCACTGGTCGCGCTCCACCACGGTGCTCTCGCCGATCAGATAAAATCTGAAGTCGGTGCGTCCGGCCGGACCGCGCTCGGCAGCCAAAGGGTTCTCGTCGAACCACGCCCGGTACGCCTGGTAAGCGTCGTGGTCGGCGAAGTGCATCTCGGCGATCCGGTAGAAACTCTGGCTCGGCGGGATCTGCGCGGTGCCGCCCGACGCCGACGTCACCGGATACAGGATCTTGTTGAAGACGATGCGGTCGACGTGCGGGTTGGCCAGCAGATCGGGTGCGTGGACGTCGAACAGCCAGCGCTCGTAGTCCTCTTCACTGACGCCCTCGACGATGTCGTAACCGAGAAGTGCCTTGATCATTGGTGTGGTCCCTTCACTGCAACTCCGGTCATGGAATGGGGAGATCGAAGGCCTCTGCGCCCTCGCCGAACCCCTCGACGCGAATCCCGGTCGGGGTCACCCGGACCCCGCGCATGGTCTCGTCGATCTCGGCGCGCTCACGCCGGGGCGCCTTCGCGTGGCCCGCGGCGCGCAACCGTTCGGTGTGGTGGTGGTAGACGTCCCACGTCTCGCCGGCATCGAGCAGCTGCGCGGTGCCGCGGACGAACACGACGCGCGGAATGGTCAAGCCGAGGTCGAACGTCCATGGCGAGTCGTTCTGCGAATCGGGCGACGGCGAGCCGACCCAGGTGACGAGCACCCGCGGGTCGCGTTCGATCTGCGCGTTGCGCCGGTGCACGCGGCGCTGGACCATCTCGACGGTCCAGTCATCGGCAAGGAACGCGCTGGTGGTGCGTCCGACGGGTTCTCCGGCGCGACCGAACGTCACCACCTGCGCGAAACCCGCCGCCCGCTGCACGAACTCCCGCGCGGCGCGTTCGACGTCGGTGAGATCAGCCATTGGCGACCACGGTCGCCGCGAGGTACGCCAGGCCAAACGCGGGCATCAGACCGTTGCCGGCCAGATAACCGCCGGCACCGTGCCCGGACACCCCGGCCGCCGCGCCGCCGGAGGCGAACAGACCCGGGATCGGATTGTCGTCGGCGTCGACCACGCGCGCCTTCTCGTCGACGACGAGGCCGCCCTGCGTATGAAACAGCGCAGGCACCACGCGGACAGCGGCGTACGGCGCCTGCAGGGGCGCCTCGTACTCACGGCCGAAGCGGTCCTCGATCTCACCGCGCGCGGCGCGCGCCGACTCTTCGAGCTCGGCGACAACGGCCTCCACCGGCAGACCGGTGACCTCGGCCAGGCCCGCGGCGTCGTCGGCCCAGACTTCCGCGCCCGACTCGACGGTCTGCCGGAAGTCGGTGAACGGCTCGCACAGGTCGTGGACTCGGCGGTCGAAGACGACCCAGCCCGTCGCGCCCGGGCGCTGCGCCAGGTACGGACCGAACTCGGAGTAACCACTCGTCTCCTTTGCGAAGCGACGACCGGTGGTGTCAAGCATGATCGCGCCGTGCATGATCGTCGCCCAGCCCAGCAGCGTCGCAGACTTGGCGGCGAGCGCACCGTGGCCCTGGTAGGCGTCGAGGTACGCCGACGCCGCACCGAGTCCGGTGCCGATGCGCAGCGCGTCGCCGAGCGAGGTCTCGCTGCCGTGGTAGATGGCCGAGGCGATCTCCGGCATGTGCTCTTCGACCATCGTGTGGTCGGCGCCGAAGCCGTTGGTGGCCAGCAGCACGGCGGGCGTCTCGATGCGCTCGGTGGTGCCGGACGGGTTGGCGACGACGACCGCGCACACCTTTCCGTCGTCGTCGAGCTCGACGTCGGTCAGTCGCGCGGGCACCAGGATGTCGATGTTCGCGTGGTTGCGGGCGGACCGCGCCAGGTGGTCGATCAGCGCGTTGCCGTGCCGTTCGGGGATGGTGTGGCAGCGGTCGACCGAGTGGCCCGGGTAGTGCATGTCGGTCATCAGCGAGATCTCCAGGCCGACCTCGTCGGCCAGCCATTCGACCATCTCGCCGCTCACCCCGGCCAGGGTGCGCGCCAGACGCTGGTCGCCGGCGCCCTTCGTCTTGCGGTCGACGTCCCCGGCGAAGAGGTCCGCTGAGTCCTCGATGTCCAGCTCCCTCTGGAACCGGCTGTCCACGCCCGGGATCATCGCGGTGCACATCGAGGTGTTGTTGCCGCGGGTGAAGTGCTCGCTGGCCTCAACCACCAGGACGTCCAGGCCGAGCTGAGCGGCGCGCAGCGCGGCGATCAGTCCGCCGCCTGCGCCGGCGACGACGAGGTCGGGTCCTTCGGCGGTCACGCCCTGCCTCCTGCTGCGACGAGTTCCAGGGCCCGGATCACCGGGTCGACCACCGGGACTGCGGACGGGTGGTCGGGGTCGACGTCGACGGCCGAGCAGCCGTTGAGCAGCGACCGCACGCCACGCGAAGCGAGCGAGACGGCCGCGGCGTCGAGCTGTGCCTGCCACTCGGGGCCCTCGCTGACCGCGTCGAACGGCAGATCGAGGACCTCCACGTCGGTCAGCCACTTCGTCCAGCCGTAGACGTCGGCGACGCGCCGCATCTCGGCAGCGATCGCATCGTTGCGGACGACGCCGCCGGTCGGGGCGCCGAGTGCCGCCGCGTAAGCGAGGTTCATGCGCAGGATGCCGATCACCGGACGGTCGAGCTCGTCCTGCAGGCGCGCGACGGCCGGGTCGAGGACGCAGTCGGGCATCACGGCGTCGAATTCGGCGGGCACATCGGCGAGCGCCGCGTGCACGTACTCGTCCGAGAGCGCGATGTCGTCGGCCGAGTCGAGGCTGGTCGGCGCGCCGCCGGGCAGGTCGTGCAGCGTCACCGTGACGCCTTCCGGCGCGATGGTGTCGTACCGCTGCTGACGGCGCGCGAGTTCGTCGGCGCCGACGTGGAGCGGAGTGGTCGCGAAGATCTTCATGTAGGACTCCTCCGGTCAGGGGTTGGTCAGGGTGCGCAGCACCGCGCGGACGCCGCGCGCGTCGGGCAGCGACGCCGCAGCGTCCAGGACGCGGGCCAGGGTGTCGCCGTCGCCGAGCAGATCGCGCAGCAGGGCGACGGTGCGCTCGTGGTCGAACGGTTCGTGGGCCGAGTCACCGATCGGATTGGCCGTCTCCTCCCGCAGCACGCGGCCGTCGGCGAGGGTGATCTCGACGGCGGCGCCGCGAGCGTCGGGCAGCCGGTCGTCGAACGTCTGATCGGCGACCACCTCGACGAGGTCGGCCAAGGCCAGGAACTCCGGGGTCGACGATGAGTCGAAACCGTCGGGTGCCACGCGGCCGTGCAGGAGCGCGGTCGCCACCACGTACGGGATGGAGAACATCGCGGCGAGCCGATTGTTCCAGTGGGTGCGGTGCAGCTTCGCCGCAGCAGAGTAGGTCGAGACCCGGACGCCGGTGATCTCGTCGACCCCCGCGTCGCCGAGCCGCTCACGCAGCGCCAGGGTCGCATCGGCGGCCGGATGGGTGAACGCACAGGACGCGTGCCGTTTGAAGTAACCCAGGCCGATGTCCCAGCGCTCCCCCAGCTCCTCGAGCAGAACGGCCGGGTCGAACGTGCCGAGCAGACGGCCGAGACCGTGGGCGGCGATTCCGGTCGGGTTCGCCATCCCGGCCTTGGCCAGCCGGGCCGCGGCGAGGCCGGACATGTTGCACGCGCCCATCCACTCGTTGCGGACCGGGTTGCCGTCGAGTGCCGCTGAGAACGGTCCGGCGATCGGCATGCCGCTCGCCGCGTCGACGGCCGCGGTGATACCCGCGGCGTCGAGCCCGAGGAGCTTGGCGCAGCCGGCGGCCGGCCCGGTCAAGCCCCAGTTGCCGTGCGGGTGCAGTCCCGGAACCGCGGTTGACGCGCGGCCGTACCGCGCACCCACCTCGTACGCCACCAGGAGCGCGGCCGCGGTCGACGGACCGTCGGCGTCGAGCTGCGCGGCGAGCGCGAGGACCGCGGGAAAGCCATGCGCGGCAGGGTGTCCGCCGGCGAACTTGTTGCCCTCGTCCATTTCCAGACTCACCAACGCGGTCGCATTGACCCACGCGGCGATCTCCGGCGACGTCGACACGCCCGCGCCGATCAGCGGGGCGTCGCCGGCGCCCGGTGTCCACGCGTCGACCAGCCCGGCGCGCTCCGGCAGCCGCGCCCCGAGCATGGTGACGCCGAGAGTGTCCAACAGCACCAGCCGCAGCCGGTCGCGCACCGGTGCGGGCACCGACCCCCAGGTCAGGTCTGCGGCCCACGTCCCCAGGCTCGTCGCCGCGGCGAGCGCCGCCTGCTGGTCGGCGTCGAGTGACGTCGTCTGCTCGGTCATAGTCCCAGGTAGGCCTTCCGCACTCGCTCGTCGCCCGCCAATTCCTTACCGGGTCCCTCGAGGACGACGCTGCCGCTCTCCAGGACATACGCCCGGTCGGAGATGGCGAGCGCCTGCGCCGCGTTCTGCTCGACGAGCAGCACGCCGATGCCGGTCTCCCGGATCGCCGCGGCGGCGTTGAGAACGTCCCAGGTGAGCTTGGGCGACAGACCGGTCGACGGCTCGTCGAGCATCAGCAGCTTCGGCTGCGACATCAGGGCCCGGCCGATCGCCACCATCTGCTGCTGACCGCCGGACATGGTCTGCGCGGTCTGCTTGCGCCGTTCCTTGAGGATCGGGAACAGCTCGAAGACCTTTCCCATCTCCTCGTCGACCGCGCTCTTGTCGCGAGTCCACGCGCCCAGCACCAGGTTCTGCTCCACCGTCATCGGACCGAACAGGTCGCGGTCCTCGGACACCTGGATCACCCGGTGCCGCACGACCTGATGCGGCTTGAGCCCGGAGATCTTCGCACCGTCGTAGCGGATCTCGCCGGTGCGGGTCTCGATGAGTCCGCTGATGGCGCGGAGCATGGTGGTCTTGCCTGCGCCGTTGGCGCCGACCACCGAGACGAGCTCGCCCGCGTCGACGTGGATGCTCAGATCGTGCAGGATCTGCAGCTTGCCGTATCCGGCAGTGATGTTGTCGATCTCAAGCATCAGCGATTTCCGTTCCCAAGTAGGCCTCTTGGACAGTCGGGTCGGCAACGACCGCCTCGGGATTGCCGGAGGCGATCACCCGGCCACGGTCGAAGACCACGACCGAGTCGGACAGCCGCATGACGGCGGCCATGATGTGCTCGATGAAGACCATGCTCAGGCCCTCGCGTTCCCGAAGTTCGGCGAGGAGTTCGACGACCGGCGTCCGCTCGGACGGGACCAGGCCGGCGAGAACCTCGTCGAGCAGCAGCAGTTTGGGCGAGCGGGCCAGCACGCGCGCCAGCTCCAGTCGCTTGAGCGCGGCGGTGTGCAGTGAGTCGGACACCATGTCGGCCCATTCGGCCATGCCGGTCGCCTCGATGACCTTGTCGGCGCGCTTCTGCGCGACACTGTGCGAGCCGCCTTTGGTCAGCGCCGCGGTGATCACGTTCTCCCGTGCCGTCATCGTCCCGAACGGGCGCATCAGCTGGAAGGTGCGGCCGACGCCGGCGTGGGCGATGCGGTGCGGCGAGAGCCCCGTCGCGTCCTTGCCGAAGATCCGGACCGAGCCGGTGTCGGGGGTGATGGTGCCGGTGATGCAGTTGAAGAAAGTTGTCTTGCCTGCACCGTTCGGGCCGATCACGCCGACGATCGAGCCCTCGGGGACATCGAGCTCGACATCGGCCAGCGCGTGCACGCCCTTGAACGACTTGCTCATGCCCCGTACTTCGAGAACGTTGGTCATCGTTGTCTCCACCAGTTCTTGATCGTCCCGACTATTCCCTTGGGCAGCACCAGCACGATGAGGATGAGCAGGATCGAGTAGACGACCACATCCAGACCGCTGCGGCCGGCGAGGAAGTCCAGGAACCCCGGCGGCGTGCGGCCCAACTCGGCGGTCAGCTCGTTGAGCGGACCGATGATCAGGGCCCCGACGATCGGGCCGGCGATGGTCGCGATGCCGCCGATGACGGCCGGGGTGATGGCCTGCACCGATTGCTCGCTGCCGAACGCGATGTCCGGGTCGACGAAGATGTAGTACTGGGTGTAGAACACTCCGGCGACCGCGGTGATCGCGGCCGAGAGCGCCATCGTCGTCAGCTTGACGCGCATCACGTCGACGCCCAGCGAGTCGGCGGCCTCCTCGTTGTCGCGGATGGCGACGGTGTAGATACCCGGCCGCGAGCGCAGGTACCACATCGTGATCAGCACGCAGATGACCAGCAGGGCCAGGCCGATGTAGAAGTACTGCGGCGCATTCGCGTCGAACTGCAGCATCCACCACGAGTCGTCCGTGAGTAGCGGGACGTGCAGTCCCGCGGTGCCGTTGAGAAAGTCGGTGTTGGTGGCCAGCAGGCGGAGCATCTCGGCGAACGCGAACGTCGCCAAGGCGAAGTACGCAGCGCGCAGCTTGTAGCGGAACGCAACATAGCCGATGATCATCGCGACCAGCGCCGCGAATGCGGCACCGATGAACAGCGAGATCCACGGCGAGATGCCGAAGTGGACGATCAGATAGGCGTCGGTGTACGCGCCGATTCCGAAGAACGCTGCGTGGCCGAAGCTGAACATGCCGCCGTAGCCGCTCATCAGGTTCCAGCCGGTCGCCATCATCGCGATGACGAGGATGTTGATGGCCACGGCCTGACGGGCATCAGGTAGGACCAGCGGGGTGAACGCCGAGACGACCACGACGATCGCCAGGAACACCAGCGGGCGGGTCCAGTTACGCGAGCCGTTCGCGCCGACCGGCGACTTCGGCAGCATGCGGGTGAGCGCGGTGGTCATTTGCTCGAACCTCCGAACAGGCCCTGCGGACGGATCAACAGGATCAGCAGGAACAAGATGAAGACGCCGAGCAGGGGGCTCTGACCGACGATCGCGACACCGCCGAGCTGCTCGACGAGGCCCACGATCAGACCGCCGATGAGGGCGCCCATCACGTTGCCGAGGCCGCCCATGACGACCACGACGAAGGCCAGGATGTTGAACTGCTCGCCCGCGGTCGGGGAGATCGTGGTGAACGGTGCGATGAGCATGCCCGCCGCACCGGCGCACGCCGCGCCCAGACCGAAGGTGACCGCGTAGACCGAACGGACGTTGATACCGACGAGGCCGGCGCCCTGCGGGCTGGCGGCGACTGCGCGGATCGCGCGACCGTACGAGGTGCGGTTGAGCAGCAGGTACACCAGACCGGCGAGAACCAACGCACCGACGAACGCGATGATGTGTGAGCGGGTGACCACCGCACCGAAGATGTTCACGCCCGGATCGGACGACAGGCTCACCGACAGCGGATCGCCGCGGAAGATCATCAGCAGCACGTTGGCAATGAGCAACGACAGACCGATGGTGATCAGCAGCTGGCTCTCCAGCGCCCCCATGGTGCGGTGCAGTAGGAGGCTCTGCACTCCCACGCCGAAGATGAACAGTGCCACGATGGCGAGCGGCAGCGCGATGTACGGGTTCATCCCGGTCGACTCGACGAACTGGTAGGTGACAAACAGTCCGACCGTCAAGAACGCGCCGTGGGCGAAATTGACGATGTCGAGGACACCGAAGATCATCGTCAGACCCATGGCCAGCAGGCTGTAGACGCCGCCGGTGATGATGCCTGTGAGTACCGCCTGCCAGGTGACGGCCATACTGCCGGAGCGGATGAGCGCCCCGCAGAAGAGGACGACGAGGACCACCAGCATCACGGCCAACGGAATCGACGACCTGACGCCGGCGATCGCCCGGGCCCCGATGCTCAAGGTGCCCTCGTCCGAGCTCACCTCCGCACTCGTATGCGGCGCGCTCATCGACCCGGTCCTGCCGGGAACACGATCGGCTTGACCGCATACTGCGGCGGGTACACGACGAATGGAGCTGCGTCGAGGACCTGCGTGAGGACGGGGAGGGTCGACAGGTTCTCACCGGTCTCGTCGAATCGCACCGGGCCGTCCGACAAGACCACCGGGGTCACGTCGGTCTGGCCGAGAGCATCGCGCACCGCCTTCGGGTCGTCGGAGCCGGCCTTCTCCAGCGCTGCGGCGATCACCATCACCGAGTCGTAGGCCAGAGCCGCTCCGGTACGAGGCGTGTCGTGGAACTGCTCTTCATACGCTTGCACGAAGTCCTGACCTTTCTTGCTCTTGTCGTTGATGTGGTAGTTCACATCGAAGTAGCCATCGCCTGCGGCGCCGGCGTCCTTCGGGAACTGCGGCTGGTCGAACGCGCCGTTTGCCGCGCCGATCACCGCGTCGAGCTGCGGTTTCACGGTGGCGACCGCCTTGGCTGCCAGCACGCCGTCGCGGTAGTAACCGGAGACGACGAGGATGTTGGCGCCGCTGGCCTTGACCCGTGCGATCTGGGTGGTGAGATCAGAGACGCTCGCCGCGGCGTAGGAGATCTCCGGGCCCATCGGCAGACCGATCTCGGCAGCACGCTCCTTGAACGCCGCCGACACGCCGTTGCCGAAGGCAGTGTTCTCGTGCAGGTAGGCGACCTTTGTGACCTCGGTGCCGGCCTGATCGGTCACCTCCTTGACGTAGTCGGCGGTGCTCGCGCCGAACCGCGAGTTCGGCGGCTGCATGCGGAAGGTGTACTCGTACCCGTTCTCGAGGATCGAGTTGTCGCCGCAGATGTCCATCAGATAAGGCACCTCGTTGCGCTCGGCGACAACAGCGACGTTGGCGCATACCCCACTCTGGTAGCTGCCGATCATCGCGACGACGCCGTTGCTGACGAGGCGCTGCGCTTCGCTCTGCCCCGTCTTGGCCGACCCCTTGGTGTCGCCGGGGGCGATCACGAGCCTCTTGCCACCCAGCGATTTGATGCCGCCCGCGGCATTGACGGTCTCGACCGCGAGCTTCGCGCCGTTCTCCAGCTGAGCTCCGTCGCCGGCGTTGACCCCGGTGAGCGGGTGCAGGGTCCCGATCGCGATCTCGTCGTCGTCGGCCACCCCGCTGGCGCAGCCTGCTATCAGTACCGCACCGAGTGCGGCGGCGAGTGCCGCCACCAGCCTTCTTCTTCTCATTCCGTCCGCTCCTGACGTGGCGTCCATTCCTACTCGGACTCCGAATCCAACACACCCGACAAGTGTTCCGCTAGACGGAACGTAATGCGCGATGAATCTCAACCTAGCATGTGACGCCACTCACCTCAAATGTGCCGTGCGTTACTCTTAATCAGTGGAAAAGGGTGCGGTAAAGCTACATTTCCATGAAACTCGGCAGATCGGGTGCGACACATGAGATCGGCGGAGCCCGCAATCGAGCGTTCCGATAGAAGAAACAGTCCGATGGAATCGGCTTGCCGGGCACATCGACCGCTGGTCGCCAACCGTGCGGTCGCGATCACACTCGACGTGCCGGCCGCGACTGTGCCTGGCCTCGCCTACTCCGACGTTGCGGCCAAGCCTGCCAAGCTACTGTCAGTCGGCGGCGCCGACTGGGCCAACGAGGCGATCACCGCCGTGTCGGCTCTCGCCGACGGCAAAAGGGAGGCCTTTGATGGCAGAGACAACCCCGATGGGCACCGCCACGTCTGGCGGCACCGAGGCGGCCGACCGCGTGGCCGATGTCCTGCTGCTGTTCGCCCGGTCGGACGCCCCGCTCGGTGTCTCGGCGATCGCGCGAAGCCTGTCGTTGAGCAAGGCGGTGGTGCATCGCATCCTGCGTTCCCTCGTCGCCCGCTCGCTGCTACAGACGGTGCCCGACACCTCCGAGTACATGCTCGGTCCGGCGGCCGCGGCACTGTCGGCGCGTGCGTTCAGCCAGATCGACGTGCGCTCGCTGGCTGCGCCGATCCTGCGCCGACTCCGCGACGAGACACAGGAAACGATCACCCTGTCGGTGCTCACCGGCAAGGAGCGCGTCTACCTCGATCAAGTCGAGTCGCCGCAGGAGGTCAAGATGGTCGTGGAGATCGGCGTCCGGCTGCCACTACACTTCGGCGCGTCCAGCCGTGCGATCCTGGCGTTCTTGCCGGGGTCGTTCATCGACGACGCCGTGCACGACCTCCGGTCGATCAATCCGGACTTCGATGAGGACGGCTACCGGCGCGAACTCGACCAGATCCGCGAGCGCGGATACGCGATCTCGCTCGACGAACGCGGCACCGGCGCGGCCTCGATCGCCGCACCGATCTTCGACGCCGCGGGCAACGTGATGGGCTCGATCAGTTCGTCGGGCCCGGCCTTCCGGTACGACTTCGACTCGCACCAGGCGCACGGCGCCCTCGTCGTCGACGCAGCCCGGGCGATCACCGAGCGCATCCGCTCCTGACGCTTCTTCCTGCCTCCGTGAAAGGACCCGCTGTGCTCCCCCGGTCGTTCCTCTACGTCCCCGCCAACAAGCCGCCGTTGTTCGGTAAGGCCGTCGCAGGCCTCGCCGACGCCGTCGTCCTCGACCTGGAAGACGCCGTTCCCCTCGCCGACAAGGGCGCCGCCCGCGCCGCGGTACGCGACTTCCTCATCAGGCGTGGATCGAGCAGCGAGGGCGCGCAGACGTGGGTGCGCGTCGACCCGACGTTCGCCGACGCCGACTGCGACGCCGTCGTCTGGCCGGCACTGTCGGGCATCCTGCTGGCCAAGTGCTCGGTGGCCATCCTCGACGCCGTCGGCGAACTCCTGGAGCGGCTGGAGGCCGAACGCGGCGTCGGCAGGCTCCCGGTGGTCGGTCTCGTCGAAGACGCCGCCGCGATCCTCGATCTTCCGGTGCTGGCGCGGCATCCGCGGCTCACCACGTTCGCGGTCGGCGAGGTGGATCTGCTCGGCGATCTACGCATGGCGCGCAGCGACGCGACCGTCTCCGCCGTGACAGGCCTACGGGCGCAGGTCGTGCTGAACGCGGCCGCTGCCGGGCTGCCGGCGCCGGTGGCACCGACCTCCACCGACTTCAGGGACCTCGACGCATTCGCCCGGAGCACCCGTGAGCTCGTCGAACTCGGTTTCCGGTCGCGCACTGCGATCCACCCGGGCCAGATCCCGGTGATCCACGAGGTGCTGGCACCGAGCGATGCCGCGGTCGCCGCCGCACGCGACATCCTCGACCGCTTTGCCGCCGCCGATGGCGGAGTGACCGTAGACGCCCACGGTCGACTCATCGACGGTGCTGTGATCCGCGCCGCGCAGGAGACCCTGCAGCGCGCGTGACGCGCTCGACACCCTCACCTCATCGGCGCCCCCACTGCGGTGCCGGATCGCCGCAGACTACGCAGAGGGGCGCGACCGGATTCCGGTCGCGCCCCTTCTCGTGGTGTTCAGCCGTGGATCAGGCCTCGACGCCCGAACGACGGACGAACTGGCCGACGGGCTCGCCGACGATCTTCTCGTCGCGGAACACGCCGTTGCCGCGGAGGAAGGTGTCGGTGACCTTGGCGGTCAGGTTGAAGCCCTCGAACGGGGTGTATTCCTGGACCGACAGCGAGTCCGCGGCGCGCACCGTGTAGTCGACGGTGTCGTCGAGCAGGCAGAAATCCGCGTCATAACCGACGACGATGTCGCCCTTGTTCGCCAGGCCGTAGCGGTCGGCCGGGTTCTTGCAGACGAGCTCGGCGATGCGCGGGTAGCTCAGGCCACGCTTGCGGCCCTCGCTGACCATGCCCGGGAGCAGGTACTCGGCGCCGCCGAACCCCGACTTCTGCAGGAATACGTCCTCGCGGGGCTCACCGAACTTGGCCTCGTCCTTGCAGCACGCGTGGTCGGAAGTGACCCACGAGAAGTTACCCGCCATGACGTGCTCCCACAGAGCCTCGACGTCGTCTCGCGAACGCAGCGGCGGGTTCACCTTGCCTCCCGGGGCAGCGGTGTTGAAGTCCGCGAGCAGGTGGCCGACGGTCACCTCGCGACGGAAATTGATGTGCGGGAACGCCTGCTGCATTGTCATGGCCGCCTCGATCGCCTTACGCGAGGTGAGGTGGAGCAGGTTGATGTTCGGCAGCTCGGTCTCGTGCGCCAGGTAGGACGCGATGGTGATGGCCAGACCCTCCGAGTGCGGCGGACGCGAAGCGCTGTAGGCCTCCAGACCGGTGAGCTTGCCCTCGTCCTCCACCAGCTTGGTGTAGGCGCGCATGATCTCGGCCGTCTCGCAGTGCAGCGACAGCGAGATGTTGTCCTTGTCCTTCGCGAAACGCGGGTCGCGGCGGGCCTTTTCGATGCCACGCATGACGAACTCGAAGTGCGCAACGTCGTAGGTTTGGTCTTCCGGCAGCATCAAGAACGACGCCTGGTTGGTCGAGCGGCCGTGCAGGCCGTGCGCGCCGTAGAACATGAAGATCTTGAACGACGGGACGCCGAACTTGCCGATCAGATCGGGGATCTCGTCGATGTGCTCCTTCGTGATCGGAGCGATGTGGAACGCGTAGTCGGTGTACGCGCGACCCTTGGTGGCCTCCAGGACCTCCGGGAAGATCTCGTTGTACGGGCCGGTCTTGTTCAAGTAGTACGCACCGGTGCGCATGTAGGTGATGCCGCTGGTGACACCGCCCTGTGCGGACGCCTTCGACTCGGTGGCAGCGTCCTCGGACAGCGTGTTGTAGATGCCCCAGTGCTGGTGAACGTCGACGACGCCCGGAAACAGGTGCTTGCCGGTGCCGTCGACGACCTCGGCGGCGCGGTCGGCGTCGATGTCCGCCTCGATCGCAGCGAAGGTGCCGCCGGAGACGGCGACGTCGAGCAGCTCTGGTGTTTCACTGCCGGGACGCACCACCTGGGCGCCCTTGATGACCAGATCGAATTCAGCCATTGTTCTCGCTCCTTCAACTTCGGCTATCAGTCTTGGTGGGGCTCGTCAGTGCGAGCCGGGGGTCGGTGCGTCGATACCGGTGAGCGGAGCCAGCAGGCCTCGCAGATCGGCGCAGTCGTCCAGTCGGCGACAGGTGTCGGCCAACTGGTCCGCCTCGTCGGTCGACAGCACCCGCAGGGCGTTGTCCCGGAACTTCGCGGTCAATTCTTCGAAGGACAGCGGCCGTGCCGGCCCGCCCCGTGTCGTGAGCACTTCGGCCACGACCTCCCGGCCGTCGGTCAGCCGCGCGGTCAGGACCGCGGGGAATTGCTCTGGGAAGATCTCCGTGCAGCGGGCGTCGACGACGACGTCCACCTTGGCCATGATCTCGCGGCGACGCGGATCGACGGCCAGCTCGTCGGTGTAGTCGTCCAGGCCCGCCCCCAGTCCGCCGCCGCCGAGGAGGCCGATGGCCACCGCGTACGGTCCGCTGAACTGCGCCATGTAGCCGGTCTCCGGCGTGCGCTTGACCTCGATCGGCTCGCCGATGGTGCGCTTGTTCTGCTCGGGAACGCCCAGGATCAGCTCGACGACGTCGTCGACGTCGATGCCCTGCCCACGCAGTGCGGCGGCGGCGTCGACGGCGGCGTGCGTGAAGTGGTTGGCCGGGTACGGCTTGAAGAAGATGCCCGGGACGGCCCACTCGGTGCCGAGTCCGTCGGTGATCTCCGAGGCGTCGAACGTGCCGTGCAGCCACGCCTGGAAGAAGCCGAAGCGGCCCTCCAGGACGGTCGGCGGGCCGGTCAGTCCGAGGCCGACGAGTTCGGCGGCGCTGATCGCAGCGTGCGCGGCCCACCCGCAGTGGATGCGCTTGACGGTGCCGCCGGTGCGGTTGGCCTCGATGATTCCCGAGGCCATCGACGCGGCGACGCCGAGCGTGTCGACGATGCGCTTCTCGTCGGCGCCGTCGAGCAGGGCGGCGGCGACCGAGGCGCCCATCGCACCGCAGATCGACGTGGCGTGCTGGCCGTGCTCGAAGAACGTCGAGTTGCCCGCCTCACGGTCGTAGCCGGCCATGCCGATGCGCACGCACACCTCGAGTCCGACGGCGATCGCGCGGATCACCGCGCGGCCGTCGGCGCCGGCCTGTTCGGCGGCGGCCAGGGCCGCGGGGACCACCGAGGCGCTCGGGTGCAGAACCGACGGGAGGTGGGTGTCGTCGTAGTCGAGGGAGTGCGCGAGCACGCCGTTGACGAACGCGGCCTGCGCGGCCGGCAGCGGCTCGATGACACCGATGCCCGACGTACCGTAGCCGTCCCGGGCCACGCCCTGGCGGCGCGCCCACTCACGGGCGGCGCGGCTGGTCTCCAGCGTGGTGGCGGCGGTCGCGATGCCGAGCGTGTCGAGCACGCGCATCTTGACGCTCTCCACCACGTCGGCGGGCAGTGTCTCGTACGACGTGCCGACCGCGAACTTCGCGAGCTGCTGCGCGAGAGTCAGTTCTGTCATCGGCTGCGCACCGCCAGCGGACGCACCGGCGAGCCGGTGGCGCCGAAGATCGGCATCGGGACGAGGACGAAGGTGAACTCGCCCCAGCCCGCGGCGGCGATCTTCTCCAGGTCGATGGCCTCGATGATGTAGATCCCGCTCTCCACCAGCAGAACGCGGTGTGCGGGCAGCAGGGCGTGGCCCTCGCCCGGCGCGAGGCGCTCGAAAGCGATGGTGTCGGCGCCGGCCGCGTGGATCTTGCGATCGGCGAGCCAGCGGGCCCCGGCCTCACTCACGCCGGGGACGCCGGTCGGGCCGCCGACATACGGTGCGCCGTCGGGGAACTTGCTGCCCCATCCGCTGCGGATCAGGACGACGTCACCTTCGCCGACGGTGACCTTCGCGGCGGCCTCTGCGGCATCCAGGTCGGCGACGGTGATCTCTGTGCCGCCGTCGAGGCACTCGACGCCCTTGAGTCCGGCGACGTCGAGCAGGACGCCACGGCGGATCATCGGCTCGATGGTGTGCACGCCGAGCTCGACGTACTTGCCGCCGACACCGGCTTGCTTGGCGTCGACGTCGCCGTACATCTTGCCGTCGTGCGAGACGTGAGCGAGCGCGTCGATGTGGGTGCCGACGTGGGTGCCCATGGTGATCATGTCGTTGGCGGCGCTGCCGCCGTCGGCGCGCGTCATGTCACCGTGGCGGCGCGGCAGGGTGTGCCAGAACTGCGGGTGGTTCGGCGACTGCGGCATGCCGACCCGCAGCTCGCGTCCCAGGTCTATGACGTCCGTGCCCTGCTGGACGGCGTTGAGCAATGCATCGGTCATCGGATGACCCCACTCTCCTTCAGTTCGGTGATCTGGTCGGCGCTCACACCGACCTCCGTCAGTACTTCATCGGTGTCTTCGCCCAGGTCACGGCCGGTGAACCGGATCTCGCCGGGAGACTTGCTCATCCGCCACATGACGTTGTGCTGCAGCATCGGACCGAGGTCCGCGTCGTCGACCTCGACGAGCATCTGGGTCTCGCGGATGTGCGGGTCCTCGACGATGTCCTTCGCGTCGTACACCGGCCCGATCGCGGCGCCGGCCTCGGTGAACGCGGCTATGACCTCGTCGCGGGTGCGCTGCGCGATCCAGCCGCCGACGTAGTCGTCGAGCATGTCGACGTGCTCGGCGCGGCCACCGCCGGTGGCGAACCACGGCTCGTCGATCACCTCGGGGTGGCCGACGATCTCCATGACGCGCTCGGCGATCCGCTGGGCGCTGGTTGAGACGGCAACCCAGCCGTCGTCGCTGGTGGCGTAGATGTTGCGCGGCGCGTTGTTGGTGGAGCGGTTGCCGTGACGCTGCCCGATCTCGCCGAGTTGCTGGTAGACGGTCGGGCCGGGGCCGACGGCGGCCATGATCGGCTCGAGCAGACTCATATCGACGACCTGGCCCTCGCCGGTCTTGTCGCGGTGGCGCAGCGCCATCGTGACCGCGCTCGACGCGGCGATGCCGCAGATGCTGTCGGCCAGCCCGAACGCCGGGAGCGTCGGCGGGCCGTCGGCCTGGCCGGTGGCCGCCGCGAAACCGCTCATCGCCTCGACGAGGGTGCCGAATCCGGCGCGCGAGGCGTACGGGCCGGTCTGGCCGAAGCCGGTGAGGCGGACCATCACCAGGCCGGGGTTCTCCTCGAGCAGCACGTCGGGACCGAGTCCCCACCGCTCGAAGGTGCCGGGACGGAAGTTCTCGACGATGACGTCAGCGGTGCGGGCGAGCTTGCGGAAGACCTCGCCGCCACGCGGGTCCTTGAGGTCGAGGGCCACGGTGCGCTTGTTGCGGCTGATCTCCTTCCACCAGATCGGCACGCCGTCTTTGCTGCGGCCGTGGCCGCGCATGTTGTCGCCGTCGCGCGGGTGCTCGATCTTGATGACGTCGGCACCGAAGTCGCCGAGGATCTGGCAGGCGAGCGGGCCGGCCAGGATCGTCGAGACGTCGAGAACTCGCACACCGTCTAGCGGTGCAGAAGAAGCCACATCAACTCCGTTCCTTTGGGAGAAACGCTCTGGGTTTACGGACGCGAAAACCGTACCACGCGTTTTGTGACCGGAAGCACCGCCAACGACTAATGGGCCGCTCAACGTTCCGTCGATTCGGATACTGCCAGGACAATCGGCCTATCCTGACTGTTCCCCTGAACGGAACAGCTGCACTATCTTCGCCCGGCCATCGCGCCTCGAGCCCGGCGACTGCAACGCAGACAACTCGCCCTGGCTCGCAACACCGCTCAACCGCAAACGGCTACCTCAGCAGCGGATCCGACATCGCCCACACGGCATCGTCTGACTCGAATGTCAACAGACCCATCGATGTCCTACTTTGGATATGTCGGCGACTGTCGCTCGACGTTGCACGGTTCGGCATCTCTACCTCGAGTCGAGCCGGGAACATTGTTGAAGCACGCGGCGATCGAGGATGTTTTTCTGAAGGAGAGCGAAGAACGACTCCATGGCGGCATTGATCAGCCGGGCATTGGCCCAGTCACGCTGTGAGACTGAGCATTTGCGCCATTTTAGAACGCTTGGGTCGAGAAGCCGAGCCCCCGGCAAGTCACTGCACTCAACCAAAGCGGGGGCACTCCCAGCAGAGTTTGCTGAGAAAGCAAAAGGTCAGGCTGCATTTCTGCAACCTGACCTGTGTGCCGCTTGTGAGCTGAACTGCTCTTTGTGGGCGAAGGGGGACTTGAACCCCCACGTCCCGAAGGACACTGGCACCTGAAGCCAGCGCGTCTGCCATTCCGCCACTCGCCCGTGGCTGCCCCTTCCGGATCTCTCCGAAAAGAACTATGAGACGTTAACACGATTGGTCACCCGGACAGAAATCCGCTGTTCAGCTCACCGGTTGCTGGTTTGGGGCCACCCTCCTCGCAGGTCGAGTAGTGCCTGAACGGTGCGTGCCGGTGGCGGCCCTGTGACTGTATTTAGTATCGCGCCGCGCGACATCCGCTCGATATGACTGCAATATTGGAGGGACGAATATGGGACAGACGAATATGGGACATCTGTGGCGGACGGTGCAGATGTTCTCCCTGGAGTGCCCATGAAACAGATGAGTCGCTATCATCAAAAAGCACGATTGGCACGCCGACACGCTGACAATGCGGAGGGAGGTCGTCGGTGATGGGGATTCTGCAAAGAATCGAACGCAAGCTAGAAGGTGCGGTAGATGACGGCTTCGCCCGGGTCTTCGGCGGCAAAGTAGCACCTCAAGAGGTCGAGAACGCGCTTCAGCGCGAGGCAGAAGACCGTCTCGAAGACCTCGGCGACGGCAGCAAACTCGCACCCAACGCGTACACCCTGGTGGTCAGTTCAACCGACCATCAGGAGATGGCGGCGGAGTACGAGCTGAATCGCAAAACGTTCTCCAAGCACCTCGAGAACTTCATCCGAGACAACGGGTGGCAGACGTATGGCGAAGTGGTTGTCGAGTTTGCCCAGTCACCCACCCTGCACACGGGTCAATTCCGGGCTCGAGGTGCGGTAAACCCCGATGCCCGCCCGATGCCCGTACCCTCACCGGGTGACCAACAGGTAGGCCCGCCCGGGCCGCCCCCGCCCCGTCCGCAGGCAGGGCCGCAACCCGCAGGACCAAACCGAATCCCACCAGTAGGAGCCGTTCCCATGACCAAGAACTCCGGATACGACCAGCGCGGAGGTTACGAACAGGGCTCCTACCCGCCTCCCGGCTACGGTCAGCAGCCGTACCAGCCCGAAGACCAGAGCGCCGATGCCGCGCCTGCGGCATACAGCCGGCAGGACGAGTATGACCAGCAGGGTTACGCCCAGCAGCCCGGATACGACCAGGGCTACCAGCAGGGTGGCTACGAGCAGCAGCCCGCCTACGGCCAGCAGGGCGGCTACGCACAGCCCGGATACGACCAGGGCTACCAGCAGGGCGGCTACGACCAGGGGTACGGCGACCAGCAGGGTTACGCCGCTCCGGATCAGCAGGGCGGCTACGCCGGACAGGGCTACGCGGCACCGCCTGCCGGCTACGCGCCCAGCTCCATCACCTTGCTGCTCGAAGACGGCAGCAACCGCACCTTTCAATTGCGTAACGGTTCCAATGTGATCGGTCGCGGCCAGGACGCCCAGTTCCGGCTCCCGGACACCGGCGTCTCGCGGCGCCACGTAGAAATTCGCTGGGACGGATCGAGCGCATTGCTCAACGACCTGAACTCCACGAACGGCACCACGGTCAACGATGTCCAGGTCAGCAGCTGGGAATTGGCCGACGGCGACCGGATCCGCGTCGGACATTCCGACATTACCGTTCGCTTCCAGTAGACCGCTCACCCGACGGGGCGGGGGCTCCGGCCACCGTTCCCGGCATGACCCGACTCACTTTCTTTGCGTTGGAAACACATCCGAGTAGCTACATAGAGGCCACTGGGCCATAAGATGCACTGGACTTTGATGGCTGGCCCAGGAGGTGAGAAAACGTGCAAGGCATAGTGCTGCAGTTGACGCGTGTCGGTTTCCTGCTGCTCTTGTGGCTGATGATCTGGGCTGTGCTCCGGGTTATCCGCAGCGACGTCTATGCCGCGACGGGCCAACGACCACCGACCAGGTTCGAACGTCGGACCCAGGGCTCACCGGCCCGAGTCAAGGGCGCTGCCCGATATCTCGTGGTCACACACGGTGCGCTGGCCAACACCCGGATCACCCTCGGCACCCAGCCCGTCCTGCTGGGGCGGGCCGACGACTCCACCCTTGTCCTCACCGACGAATACGCCTCCGAGCGTCACGCACGCCTGATCCGCCGTGGTGACGACTGGTACGTCGAGGACCTCGGATCCACCAACGGCACCTATCTCGATCGGTCGAAAGTCACCACCGCCGTGCGGGTGCCCCTGGCAACTCCGGTACGCGTGGGCAAAACCGTGATTGAGTTGCGCCCGTGACATTGGTGTTGCGCTATATCGCGCGGAGCGACCGTGGCCTGGTCCGCGCCAACAACGAAGACTCGGTCTACGCCGGTGCCCGTCTACTCGCCCTGGCCGATGGCATGGGCGGCCACGCGGCCGGTGAGGTGGCCAGCCAACTGGTCATCCAGGCGCTGCGTCCTCTCGACGACGACGAACCCGGCGGAGACCTGCTCGCCAAACTCGACGCCGCCACCCGGCGCGGCAATCAGGCGATCGCCGATCAGGTCGCCGAAGCCCCCGAGCTCGACGGCATGGGGACCACACTGACCGCGATCCTGTTCGCCGGTTCCCGGCTCGGGCTCTGCCATATCGGTGATTCCCGTGGATATCTGTTGCGCGACGGCCAGCTCACCCAGATAACTCGTGACGACACGTTCGTTCAGACCCTCGTCGAAGAAGGCCGGATCACGGCCGAGGAAGCCCACACGCATCCGCAGCGCTCACTGATCATGCGGGCGCTCACCGGCACCGAGGTCGAACCGACGCTGACCGTGCGTGAAGCACGGGCAGGCGATCGCTATCTGCTCTGCAGCGACGGACTGTCCGACGTGGTCAGCGAAGAGACGATCCGCGACACCATGTTGTCGGTCGAGAACCACCGCGACTGCGCCGACCGGCTGATCGAACTCGCCTTGCGAGGCGGCGGTCCGGACAACGTCACCGTGGTCATCGCCGACGTCGTCGATGTCGATTACGGCGAGAGCCGGCCGATCGTCGGTGGCGCGGCCGGTGGCGACGATCAGGAATACGTCCCAGATCCGAGCACCTCGGCCGGGCGGGCGGCAGCGTTGCGGCCACCCGCGCAGACCCCGCGTCGACCCACGATCGGCACACCCGAACCCGAACCCCGGCAGGCACACCCGCGTCGCAAATGGATCCTCGCGGGCGTTGCCGTGGCGATCATCGCCCTGCTGATCGGTGGCCTGTTCGTCGGACGCGCGATCGTCCGGTCGAATTACTACGTGGGCCAATCCGACGGCCAGGTCGTGGTCTATCGCGGGCTACAGGGTTCGGTCCTCGGGATGAGCCTGCACGAGCTGAGCAAGATCACCTGCACCAAGGACATGAACACCGACAACCCCACCGTCACGCTGGCCGACTACGCCAACCAGCCGGCCGACTGCGTGCCGTTGAAGGTCTCCGACCTGACCGGGACCGCACCGGCGTCCCTCGACGGCCGCGACCCGGTGTCGCTCGGGGACGCCGAATCCCAGGTCCGCGACCTGATGGACAACCTGTTGCCGCTGTGCCCGGAAGAACCTTCGGCGTCCACCGAGGCGATCACGCCGCAACCGCAGACACCGGCGCCCCAGCCGGGCACACCCCAGCCCGGTGATTCGACGACATCGACAACCGTTGCTCCGCAATCCGGCACGGCCAGCACGATGCCGCCGCTGTCGACGACACCGGCGCCCCAGCCGGGGAACTGTCGGAGCCGCTGATGTCACAGGCCGCCGTCACTCAGACACCAGCATCGGGGCCCGCCCGGCCCTACACCGGACGCAACTTCGAGCTTGCCCTGCTCGGCCTGTCCACCGTCATCGTCTTCGCCGCGCTGATCCTGGTTCAGGTCGCTCAATCCCAAAGTGTCACTTGGGATATCGCGAAGTACATCGGTGCCTACATGCTGCTCTTCGGGTTTGCGCACCTGGTGGTCCGCCGGTTTGCGCCCTACGCCGATCCGGTGATCCTGCCGCTGGTCGCGACCCTGAACGGGCTGGGCCTGGTGATCATCCACCGCCTCGATCTCGGCACCGGACAGAACGGCGAGACCGCCAGCCCCATCGAGCGCACCCATGACGCCGATCAACAGGTGCTGTGGGCGGTCCTGGGCATCATCGCGTTCGTGGCGGTCCTGATCCTGATCCGCGACCACCGCACGTTGTCGCGGTACAGCTACATCCTCGGTGTCGGAGGCCTGATCTTCCTTGCCATCCCGGCGATCCTGCCGTCGTCGATGTCGGAGATCAACGGCTCGAAGATCTGGATCCGCACACCGCTGTTCAACATTCAGCCCGGTGAGTTCTCGAAGATCCTGATCATCATCTTCACCGCGTCCCTGCTGGTCTCGAAACGCGACCTGTTCACCACCGCGGGTAAACACTTCCTCGGCATGGACCTGCCCCGGGCCCGCGATCTCGGTCCCCTGCTGGCCGCCTGGGTCATCTCCATCGGCGTGCTGGCATTCGAGTCGGATCTGGGAACGTCGCTGCTGATCTTCTCCACGATGCTGGTGATGCTCTATGTGGCGACCGAACGGGTCAGCTGGCTCATCATCGGCGTCAGTCTGTTCGCACTCGGGGCAATCTTCGCCTACCAGTTGTTCTCCCATCTCCAGGTCCGGGTCAGCATCTGGCAGGACCCGTTCAGCGACTTCTACGGGCAGGGCTATCAGGTCGGGCAGGGGTTGTTCGGGCTGGCGACCGGCGGTGTGTTCGGGACCGGTCTGGGTTCTGGCCGCCCGAACATCGTGCCGTTCGCCAACACCGACTTCATCATCGCGACGATCGGTGAAGAGCTCGGGCTGGTCGGACTGGCCGCGATCCTGATGCTCTATCTGATCCTGGTCACCCGCGGACTGCGAACCGGGATCATGGTGCGCGACAGCTTCGGCAAACTCCTCGCCACCGGCTTGGCGTTCACCATCGTGATGCAGGTGTTCGTTGTCGTCGGCGGTGTCACCAAGCTGATCCCACTGACCGGTCTGACCACGCCGTTCATGTCGTATGGTGGTTCCTCGCTGCTGGCGAACTACATCTTGGTGGCGCTACTGCTCCGCGTGTCCAATGCCGCGCGTGAACCCGACCCGACCAAGAAGAAACCGACACCGATCGCAGATGCGCCCACGCAAATGGTGAAACGCCCATGAACATTCCCATCCGTCGCGTGGTGACGGCAGTCATGGTGATCATCCTCGCGCTGCTGATCAACGCCACCTACGTCCAGGTCTTCAAGGCCGACGACCTCCGGGCCGACCCCCGCAACCAGCGGGTCCTGCTCGACGAGTACTCACGCCAGCGGGGCCAGATCACCGCGGGCAACGACGTCATCGCCCAGTCCGTCCCCACCGACGATCGACTGCAGTACCTGCGCACCTACCCGAACCCGTGGGCAGACGCGTACGCGCCCGTCACCGGTTACTACTCGTTCCAGTACGGGAGCTCCGGCCTCGAACAAGCCGAGGACTCGTTCCTCAACGGCAACGACGACCGGCTGTTCGGGCAACGGTTCGCCGACATGTTCTCCGGCCGCGACCCTCGCGGCGGCAACGTGATCACCACCATCAACCCGCGGGCGCAGCAGGTCGCCTACGAACAGATGACGGCCGGCTGCAACGGGGGCTGTCGCGGTGCGGTGGTTGCGCTCGATCCCAGCACCGGCGCGATCCTGGCGATGGTCTCCACCCCCAGTTACAACCCGAACCTGCTGGCCAGCCACGACGCGACCGTGCGGGAAGACGCGTGGGCCGCCTGGAATCCCGCCGACGCCACCGGCTACCAGCCGATGCTCAACCGCGCGCTGAACGAGACCTACCCACCCGGCTCGACCTTCAAGGTGATCACGGCCGCGGCGGCACTGGAGGAGGGCCTCGACGAGAACACCCGGCTGACCGCCGACAACAGCATCGTGCTGCCGCAGACGCAGACCTCGCTCACCAACTACGGCAACCAGACCTGCCCGGCCTCCAGTGGTGGCACCGTCACGATGCACCAGGCGCTGGAGTATTCGTGCAACACGGCATTTGTCGACCTGTCCACCTCGAAGCTGCAGAATCCCGTCGAGACGGTCAAGAAACAGGCCAATGCCTTCGGCGTCGACGCCAAGCTGCCCAACACGCCGCTTCCGGTCGCCGAGTCCACCGTTGGCCCGATCCCGGACCTCGCCGCACTCGGCCAGAGCTCCATCGGCCAGCGCGATGTCCGCTTCACCCCGATCCAAAATGCGATGATCGCGGCAACGATCGCCAACGGTGGAGTTCGCATGCAGCCATATCTCGTGGATAAACTCCAGGCTCCCGACCTCAAGACACTGCACACCACCCGACCGAACGCACTCAACGAACCGATCTCCGCGCAGACAGCTGCCACGCTGACCGCGATGATGGTCGATTCCGAGCGCAACACCACGGGTGCGGGCGGATCGGTGCCGATCGCTTCGAAGACCGGCACAGCCGAACACTCCGACACCCAGGGCGCCGACGAAACCCCGTTCGCCTGGTACATCGCGTTCGGGCCGTCGAGCAATGCCAAGGTCGCGGTTGCGGTGATCGTCGAGAACGGCGATGGAGGACTACAGGCAACGGGCGGCTCCTCGGCCGCTCCAATCGGGCGCGCGGTCATCAACGCGCTCGTAGGTGAGAGGTGACCGCGTGAGTTTGCAAGGTGGGACGACCATCGCCGGCCGTTATCGGCTGATGCGGCTGATCGCAACCGGCGGCATGGGCCAGGTGTGGGAAACCATGGACACCAGGCTGGGCCGCCGCGTCGCCGTGAAGGTCCTCAAGGCTGAGTTCTCCGACGATCCCGAGTTCCTCGAGCGTTTCCGCACCGAGGCCCGCACCACCGCCCAGCTGAATCATCCGGGCATCGCCAACGTCTTCGACTACGGCGAAGCGCAGGACCCGGGTGCCGGATCTGTCGCCTACCTGGTGATGGAACTGGTCAACGGTGAGCCCCTCAACGCGGTGTTGTCGCGGGTCGGGCGCCTGTCGTTGCACAACGCGTTGGACATGCTCGAACAAACCGGCCGGGCTCTCAAGGCCGCGCACGATGCCGGTCTGGTCCATCGCGACGTCAAACCCGGCAACATCCTGATCACCCCGACCGGTCAGGTGAAGATCACCGACTTCGGTATCGCCAAGGCCGTCGACGCCGCCCCGGTCACGCAGACCGGCATGGTCATGGGCACTGCGCAGTACATCTCGCCCGAGCAGGCGCTCGGAGAGGATGCGACCGCAGCATCGGACGTGTACTCGCTCGGAGTCGTCGGCTACGAGGCGATCTCCGGTCGCCGCCCGTTCCTCGGGGACGGCGCCATCACCGTCGCGATGAAACACATCCGCGAAGAAGCGCCGCCGCTACCGACGGATCTGCCTGCCAACGTCCGTGAACTCATCGAGATCACGATGGCCAAGGACCCCCATCAGCGCTACTCCGACGGTGGCGAGTTCGCCAACGCCGTCGCAGCGGTGCGTGCAGGCCGTCGTCCGCCACCTCCCGGCACGGCCGCGGCCGCGGCCCGTCCCGCCACCGCGGCGATGGCTCCGCCTGCCACCACCAGCGCCGTTCGGGCGACCCCACCTCCGAAAGGACCGGCGACGCCGCCTCCCGGGTCGCAGGACGGATGGTCTGGCGGACAAAAGGCGCTGGCCGCTGTCGCGGTGCTGCTGCTCCTCGGAGCGCTCATCGCCGTCGGCTTCCTGTTGATGTCCTCCAACGACGATCCCGACACACCGTCGCCGAGTTCGTCGAGGCCCCGGACAACGACGACCACCACGACGGTGCCGCGGACCACCGAGGAAACAACCACCACGACCACGCGGACCACCACGACAACCACGACGACCACCGAGGACACCACGACCACCACCACGCCGGAGCCGACCACCACGACCACCACGGAACGAAGCCCGATCTTCACGCTGCCGACCATCTCGATCCCCGGGTTGCCTGCCCGTGAGGAGACCGATTCCGGGCCAGACGACGACGCGTCCACGACCACGACCACGGGTCCTGATTCAGGGAACGGTGGTTGATGGCTGTCCCAAGGCAGGTTTCAGAACGCTACGAACTGGGTGAGACGCTCGGTTTCGGTGGCATGTCCGAGGTCCATCTGGCCCGCGACCTGCTGCTGCATCGCGACGTCGCGATCAAGGTCCTGCGCGCCGACCTCGCCCGCGACCCCACGTTCTACCTCCGCTTCCGGCGTGAGGCCCAGAATGCGGCGGCGCTGAATCACCCGACGATCGTGTCGGTGTTCGACACCGGTGAGGCCGAAACGCCCGAGGGGCCATTGCCTTTCATCGTGATGGAGTTCGTCGACGGCGAGACCCTGCGCGACGTGCTGCGGGCCGAAGGTCATGTCAGCCCCCGGCAGGCAATGACCTGGATCGCCGATGTTGCTGCAGCCCTGCACTTTTCGCACCAGAACGGCATCGTCCATCGCGACGTGAAGCCGGCGAACATCATGATCGACAAGTCCGGTGCGGTCAAGGTGATGGACTTCGGCATCGCCCGCGCCATGTCGGACACCGGCAACTCGATGACACAGACGGCTGCGGTCATCGGCACCGCCCAGTACCTGTCGCCCGAACAAGCCCGTGGAGAGAGCGTCGACGCCCGTAGCGACGTGTATTCGCTGGGTTGTGTGCTCTTCGAATTGCTCACCGGAGAGCCCCCGTTCACCGGCGACTCCCCCGTGGCCGTGGCCTATCAACACGTCCGGGAGGATCCGCCCGTCCCGTCGTCGGTGCGCCCGGGTATCCCACCCGAGCTCGACTCGATCGTGCTCAAGGCGATGAGCAAGAACCCGGCGAACCGCTACCAGTCGGCCGCCGAGATGCGTTCGGATCTGATCAAGGTGCTCGCAGGCGGCAAGCCGAGTGCGCCGATGGTGATGAGCGACGAGGACCGTACCGCCCTGATCGACACCGGGCCCCGTGCCCGGGTTGCCCGGGTCGGAGCCGCGGGCTCACCTGGCCGCGGCGATGACGATCCGCCGCCGAAGCGTCACAAGGCCCTTAAATACGCGGCCATGAGCGCACTTGCACTCCTGGCGGTCGTGGCCGTCACGTTGCTGTTGATCCAGCCGTGGGCTTCGGACGAGACGCCACAGATCTCCATTCCACGAGTCACGGAGATGTCCGCGGCCGACGCGCGAGCCGAACTGGAGACGATGGGTTTCCGCGTCAACCAGCGCGATGAACCGAGCGCCACCGTCCCCGAGGGCAATCCGACACGCACCACACCCGGTGAGGGCGTATCGGCCGACAAGGGCTCGACGGTGACGCTGTACGTCTCGGCCGGTCCGCAGCGCCAGCAGGTGCCCGACGTGAGGGGACGCACGCTGGATCTGGCGACCGCTGAACTGAACAATCTCGGATTCGGCAACGTCAGATCGGTCGAGGTCAGTTCCACCGCTGAGCTCAAGGGCAAGGTGGTGGGCACCGACCCGCCGGCACGCAGCACCCAGACGGTCACGACCCTGATCACCATGCAGGTCGGAACCGGGCCCCGCCTGGTCACCGTGCCCGACCTGACCGGCCAGCGACTGCAACAGGCACGGACCAATCTGACGCAACTTCGACTGGAGATCTCACCGATCGAGGCTGATTCCGAACTGCCGCAGGGCACGGTCATCAGTACCTCACCGAATGCCGGCGAAGAGGTGGACGAAGGCAGCATCATCCAGGTGACGGTCAGTCGCGGCAACATGTACGTGGTGCCCGATCTGCGTGGGCGCACTGCCGCCCAGGCAGAGACACAGCTGGCGACGGCCGGATGGGAACGCGGCACCATCACGTCGGTCCCGCGCAACGTCCCGCTCGGCAGTTCCGACGACGGCAAGATTCTCGATCAGACACCGTCACCGGGGACCTTGGCACGCAAGGACGGAGCGATCACGATCACCGTCGGTCGGGCTGCACTGCTGCCCTAGTACCTGGCCGTTCGGCCCCTCGCCGCGCCGGAAGGTGTGACGGGGTGGTACACCCTTCATAAGTGAGATTTGACGCACACGTACCGAACGAAGGGTCCCCGCACCGATGACTAGCCTGTTCCGCGCACCGAAATCCGACCATACCGCCGTGCAGTTGCTGCTTCGCGCCGCCATCGGCGGGACCATGATCGCCCACGGCATCAAGCACGGCCGCAGCCTCGAAGGCACCGCCGGATGGTTCGGATCGATCGGTTTCCGTCAGCCGAAGCTGCAGGCGCAGGCCTCTGCCGTGGTGGAGGTCGGGGCCGGGGCCGCGATCGTCGCCGGAGCCGGGACCCCGCTCGCCGCGGCCGCGGTCGTCGGCACGATGGCGGTCGCCGCCCGTTCGGTGCATCAGCCCAACGGCTTCTTCATCACCTCGGAGGGCTGGGAGTACGTCGCCAACCTCGCAGCCGCCGCGGTCGCCCTTGCCGCCATCGGACCCGGCCGTTTCAGCGTCGACCGCGCCCTGGGTCTGGACAGCAAGCTCAGCACCAACCAGGGTGCCGCCCTGGCTGCGGGTGTGGGACTGGCGGCGGCCGGCGTGCAGCTCGCCGCCTTCCATCGGCCGGTCTCCAAGTAACCACACACCAAAACACCGGGCACCAAAACGCCGGGCACCAAAAACACAGGCCGGCGACCCTCATCGGGTCGTCGGCCTGTGTTGTGTGAGGTGCGCTCAGCGGGTCACGGGCGCGGTCCACATACCCGCCATGGCATCGATCAGATCGGTTCCGAAGTCGTCCCAGCTCGCAGCGTCAGCCGTGTCGTCGGTCGCCAGCTGGAGTTCGCGTTCGGCACACATGTGCGTCATCAGCAGTCGTCCCATCGTGGCGCGCGCGACGCGGATGTCCGCAGGCAGGTGCGCAAGCGTCGCCCCGAAGCCCTGCACCATCGGAGTCAACGACGGGGACACCCGTTCGGTCTGCTGATAAGCCAGCATCCGCAGGGACGGATCGGTCTGGACCTGCGCATTGAACCGGGCGTACCAGCTCGGCGTGCCGAGCTCGGCCATGTGCTGCGTCGACGGCCGTACGAGACACGAGATCCACGCGCGGATGTCGGTGGAACCCTCGGTTTCCTCGAGCAGCTTCGCGCGGGACTCCTCGATCTGCAGGGAGTGTTTGTTGACGATCGCCAGGACCAGATCGGTCTTGGTGCCGAAGTGGTATCCCACTGCCGCGTTGTTGCCTTGTCCCGCGGCCTCGCTCACCTGGCGATTCGAAATCGCAAAGACGCCCTCTTCGGCAAAGAGTCGTTCGGCAGCGGTGAGGATGAGCTCGCGCGTCGCCACCGCACGCGTCGATTTTGATCCAGCCGTCGCAGTCATCGACTCACTTCCGCGTTGTGATTCAGGCCAGGGCCTATGGGATGAGCCCTGTTCCTGACGCCATTCAACCGTCATTCGGCCACATGGTCAATCAGTTGATTTAGCAACGGCTTGCAATGTTCCCGATATTTGATCCCGATGACATGGGTCACCTCCACCCCCGGTCAGTTGACTGAACCACAATCAGGATCTAGTTTTGGATAAGTCAATTGACTGATTGATGCTCTCGAAAGCACGCCTGATGGAGTCTGCCGATGTCGTCCGCCGAAAACTCAGGCTCTGACCAGCGCATCGACACCAACCCGACGGCCATCGTCGCGGTCCTGGCATTCTCCGGTGTGGTCGCCGCCCTGACCCACACCATGATCATTCCGATCATTCCCCTATTGCCCGGGCTACTCGACGCGTCGGCGTCCAACACCGCCTGGGCGATCACCGCCACCCTGCTTGCGGCCAGTGTCTCCGTCCCGATGATGGGCCGCCTCGGCGACATGTTCGGCAAACGCCGCATATTGTTGGTCTGCTTCTCGCTACTCATCGCCGGTTCGATGGTCTGCGCACTGGCCTCCGACATCGTCACCCTCATCGTCGGCCGGTCGCTGCAGGGCATGGCCGCCGGTGTCATCCCCCTGGGCATCAGTGTCATGCGCGACATGCTGCCTGCCAAGAAGCTGCCCGGCGCCGTCGCGACCATGAGTTCCTCACTCGGTGTCGGCGGTGCGCTGGGCCTACCTGTTTCGGCCCTGATCGCCGAGTTCTCCAACTGGCACGTTCTGTTCTGGGCGTCGGCCGCAATGGGCATCATCGCCACCGTGCTGGTGATTGTTGTTGTGCCCGAATCGAATTTGCGGAGCGGAGGTAGCTTCGACTTCGGTGGGGCACTGTCACTGTCGGTCGCGATGGTCTCGATGCTGCTCGCGATCTCCAAGGGCGCCGACTGGGGCTGGACCTCTTCGACGACAATCGGTTTGGCGATCCTGGCCGCAGTGTTCTTCGTCATCTGGGCCTGGTGGGAACTACGGGTGTCGCAACCGCTGGTCGACCTGCGGGTCAGTGTCCGACCCCAGGTGCTCTTCACCAACATGGCCTCCATCGTTCTCGGGTTCGCCATGTTCTCGATGAGTCTGGTGTTCCCCCAGGTCTTACAGTTGCCAACCGCCACCGGCTACGGCCTCGGGCAGTCGATGCTGGTCGCCGGAGTCGTGATGGCACCCTCCGGACTGATGATGATGCTGGTCTCGCCGCTGTCCGCGCACATCACGACAACCCGAGGTCCCAAGACCACGTTGATGTTCGGCGCGATCGCCGTGGCAATCGCCTACGGAATCGGCGTGATGTTCATGCACTCGATCTGGCAGATGGTGCTCATCTCGATCATCGTCGGCTTCGGCATCGGTTTGGCCTACGGCGCCATGCCTGCTCTGATCATGGGTGCGGTACCGGCGACCGAAACCGGTGCCGCCAACAGTTTCAACACGTTGATGCGCTCTGTCGGAACATCTTTCGCCAGTGCCATCGCCGGGGTGATCCTGGCGCAGATGACGATGTCGTTGGGTTCGACGACCGTTCCCACCGAAAGCGCGTTCCGCATCGTCATGGCCTGCGGCGCCGTGGCATCGCTGCTTTCCTTCGGAATCGCCTGGTTCATCCCAAAGTTCAGCATTTCCGCTGCCCAGCTCGAGGTGAACACGGCAGGCGAGAACAGCGAATCGCTCTCTTCGACTCGTTGAAGGATGCACGGCCTTCGACCGGGGACCCGGGGATCAGGCAGGCGTCCGCCCCGATTTCTCGGCACCCATCCCCGAGAACCCGACCGAGTAGCCACCGTCGGCCGGCATCAGGACACCGGTGACATACGAAGAAGCGTCGCTGGCGAAAAACAATGCTGCCGAGGCTATTTCCTCGGGCATACCCCACCGATCCATCGGGATACCCGGCACCCGCGTGGCTCCCGGAGGTGGCACCGGATGCTCCTTGGACATGGCGACCAAGCCCGTCCACACCGTCCCCGGGCACACCGCATTGACCCGGATGTTGTTGTCCACGTAGTCGAGGGCCCCGGTTTTGGTCAGCTGATTGACGCCTGCCTTGGCCGCCCCGTAGACACCGTGATGTTTGAAGCCCACCATGGCCGTCATCGAAGAGATGTTCACGATGGATCCGCCGCCGGACTCGAGCATCGACAGAACCCCGTATTTCATGCACAGGAACACCCCCCGCAAATTCACATCGTGAACGCGGTCCCAGTCCTCGGTGCTCTGCAGGTGCAGGGGCATCATCGTGCCGCCGAAGCCCGCGTTGTTGACCAGGATGTCGACCCGCCCGAACGATTCTTCCGCGGTCGCGATCATGCGCTGGACATCCTCCTCCTTGCTGATATCCGCCTGGACGCCGACCGCACCCTCGCCGATCTCCTCGGCAACGTCGAGAGCGCGTCCGGTTATGCTCGCGCACAACACCTTCGCCCCCTCTGCGGCGAACCGGTGCGCGATCGACTTCCCGATCCCGGAGCCTGCCCCGGTGACGACGGCGACCTTGTCTTTCAGTTGCATGTTCAGTTCCTCTGTACGTCGTGGCCTCTGGGGGTGCCGTGGCTGCTCAGGTGATCGGCTCGGTTCCGGCAAGGGTGGTCCGATGCATCCGGCGCGCTTCGGTCCGGTCGAAAGGACAGGCTCGATGCAGCAGGCCGAGGTTGTCCCACAGGACCATGTCGCCCACCTGCCACTCGTGCCGCAACACCCGATCCGGCGAGGTGGCGCGCTTCTCCAGATCGGCAAGCAGTGCGCGGCCCTCGTCGAAGTCCATTCCAACGACGTGAGAGGCGCTGTGCCCGAAGACCAATGACCGCCGCCCGGACCGGTGTTCCCACACCAGCGGATGTTCACGTTCGGGCCACGTGGCCCAGTCCTCGAGCTGTTCCGGTGTCGGGTCCGGGTAACTGCGTCGCTGTATCGCCTCGAACGTATGCAATACCCGCAGGTCTGCATATCGTTCCTTCTCTTCGTCGGTCAGCACGTCATAGGCCGCGTACGTGCTGCTGAACTCTGTCTCACCGCCGTCGCTCGCGAGCACATGCGCAGTCAGGGCCACGGCTTTCGCAGGCGTCTCGTCCATCGAACCGTCGAAATGCCAATGGTCGTTGCTCGAGAAGTAACGCACATTCGGATTCGACGGCTCGAAACTGATCTCCATGACGTCCGGATTCGGATAAGCGGGAAATTGCACCACATCACCGAGTTTCCGGCAGAACTCAACCTGCACCTCGTCGTCGATGGGCAGACCTCGCAGCAGCAGAACGCCGTGTTCTTCCAGCGCGGCCAGGCATGCCGTTGGCAATTCGTCGTCGTGGCGCAGGCGGTCGATATCGACGTCGAGCAGCTCGGCGCCTACGACATCGGTCAGTTTGCGGGTGGTGAGTGTGGCCATCGCGCTCTCCTTTTCATCATTGCGGCAGCAAATCCGCCGGTCATGAATGGATGTGTATGCAATGTAGGTCTTCCTCATAACTATTTCAATCCTTGCTAGGATTGAGATTGAGCGTGTATGCAATAAGGACACCGATTGCCTGTCGGCAACTCAGGGCCCCACCACTCGAGGGAGATCGCTCATGGTCGATGCGTTGGGTTGGCGACTGAAATTAGGAGTCGTCACACCTTCGGTGAATACCGTCGTTCAGCCCGAATACGACGACATGCGGCCTACAGGTGTCACCAACCACATCGGGCGCATCCACATCCCCGACCGGGTCACCAGCAACGACGACGATTTCGAACTGTTGGTTCGCGACATCGATCGCGGACTCGATGATGCCGTCGAGCGGGTCCTGACCTGTGAGCCGGACTGCATCGTCCTCGGCGTCTCGATCGAGGCGGTGTACGGCGACCCCAAAGCGGGTGCCGGTATCCAGCAACGACTTCGAGCAAAGTTCGGCGAAGACCTGCGACTCGTCCATGCCGGCGACGCGATACCGGCCGCTCTGCGCGCACTCGGTGTGAGTGACGGGCCGGTCGCACTGCTCACGCCGTACCAACCTGTCTCCGAGGGGCACCTGCGGACGTTCGTCGAGAACTGCGGCTACCAGCTACACGACGCCATCCACCTGCGCGCCCCCAGCGCAGTGCAGATCGCGCACACCACAAGGGAAACCGTGCAGGAGGGATTCGACCGCCTCTCGAAGAGCCGGCCGCGTGCCATCGTCCAGTTCGGGGCCAACATGTGTGCCGGAGCAATCGCGGCCGACGCCGAACAGCGGCTCGGCCTCCCGGTGATCGCGGTCAATACCGCCACCTACTGGCATGCCCTGCGCACCAACGGAATCCCTGACCAGATCGAGGGCTTCGGCCAGCTGCTGGCGCAGCACTGACCGCACGTTCATCACCGATGGCCAGGTATTGGAGCCACACATGCCCCACGAATACCCCACATTGTTCTCGCCGATCGCCCTCGGGCCGCGCACCGCCCGCAACCGGGTCTGGATGACGGCACATGCCACGGAGTTCTCCACCGACGGCACGTTCGCCGACGCCAGCGCGGACTACTACGCCGAACGTGCTCGCGGAGGCGTCGGCGTCATCACCATGGAGGCCATGGCAGTTCATCCGACAAGCCAACCGCGACGCGGGGTGATACTCGCCTACGACAGCGCCGTGGTCGACAGTTACCGCACGGTGGTGCAGGCCGTCCATCCACACGGAACCCTTTTGCTGGCACAACTGTGGCATCGGGGAAGGCAGACCGACGGGATCATCAGCCGTCTGCCGACCTGGGCACCGAGCGCTGTGCCCGACACGGTCTACCGCGAGATCCCCCACGAGATGTCGCTGCCCGAGATCGACGAACTGGTGGCGCACTACGTGCGGGCCGCCGGGTACGCGATCGAGGGCGGGGTCGACGGTATCGAGGTCCACGGGCTGGCCCACGGCTACCTGCTCGGTCAATTCCTTTCTCCGGCAACCAATCATCGCACCGACGCTTATGGTGGTTCGTTCGAGAATCGGATGCGCATCGTACGTCGGATCGTCGACGAGGTCCGGCAGGCCGTCCCCGCGGACCGCATCCTCGGAATCCGGCTCAACAGTAGCGACGGCGATTCCGCAGCCGGTCTGACCAACGCCGACTGGGTCCAGATCGCCGTCGAAATCGAGCGCTGGGGCGCCGTCGACTACATCTCCACCAGCCAGGGCACCTATCTGGACCGGATGCAGATCTATGGGACATCTGCTGCCCGACCCGCCGGATACGAGGTCACCGACACCGCCGCGATCACCCGGGCGGTCTCGGTGCCCGTCGTCGCGGTCGGCCGCATCACCACACCGGAAATGGCCGAAGACGTACTCGCCACGGGCAGAGCACAATTCGTCGGTATGGCGCGCCAGCTCATCGCCGATCCGCGCTGGCCGGAGAAGGCCCAGCGGGGACGCTCCGACACCATTCGGCCCTGCATCGGCTCGAACTGGTGCGTCGCCTCGTTCGCGCGAGGCCCACTCGCCTGCATACACAATCCGAAGGTCGGCCGCGAACGCGTATTCGCCCTCGACGATGTCAGATCTCGGCGGCCACGCACCGTCGCGGTCGTCGGCGGTGGACCAGCGGGACTGCGTGCGGCCCTCACGGCATCCGAACTCGGCCACGAGGTGACGCTTTTCGAGCAGGAATCCAGACTCGGCGGGCAGGTCGGACTGATCGCGAAGGCCGACTCGTACGGCGAGTGGTCGGGCGTCACCGACTGGCTGACAACGCAACTCGAAGGCAGCAACGTCAAGATCGCGCTCGGGCACCGGGCGAGCGCAGACGATCTCATCGGACACTACGACGCGGCGGTGATCGCCACCGGATCCACACCGATCCGGCACGGCTGGACATCGCGTCATCCCGACCGCTGGGTGTCGGCCTCGGCGCTACCCGGCTCCGATCAGTGGAACGTCTACACGCCCGCGGACATCCTCACCGGCCGCACCGAAATACCTCACCGCGTCCTGATCGTCGACGACACCGGTGACCGGCAAGCATTTGTCACCGCCGAGTACCTTCTCAGCCGACGCCATCCGGTACACATCGTCTCGCAATACCCCCAGCTCGGACACGCCTTCGCCGATGCCCACGACCTTCCGTTCGCATTCGGGCAACTACGCAGGGCGGGAATGACATTCACTCCCGGAACCGAGGTGACCGAGATCGACGGTGACACTGTGACGGTGAAAGATGTGTACACACAGGAGACTTCGGTTCTCACCGACATCGACGCCATCGTGCTGGTTCTCGGCAACACCGCCGACGATGCGCTGGCCCGTGAGCTCGACGGCAGCGGCGTCGATGTCCAGGTGGTCGGAGACGCGCAGGCGCCGCGGCGAATCTTCAACGCCATCTGGGAAGGCGAGCAGGCCGCCCGAAACCTCTGAACCCTCGCCAGGCCGCCGCCGAAACAAGTGAACCTGTCAGCAACGAACTCGGGGGGAGTTGGGAGGTGCCTGGCGGCGCCTGTTGCTGACAGGTTCGCCCAATACGGTGTGGACCGTGGGCGCGTGCCGATAAATTTGGGGTTCATCGAGAGAGAGCCCAGCGGCGAGTAGAGCGTGGCCCCGTCAGTGCTCCGGCTGTGCCCGTATTGATGAGGGGGTTCGCGACCATGGACGGAAAAACCCTGCAGAACACAGCCCAAAGGTGTGCTGAGAACCTCCCGGCAACCACGCTGGACCCCTTCGAACCCGGCTGGAAGGCCGCCAGAGTCCACGAAAAATGGTTCATGCTGATGACCGAGGTTCCGCAGGATTCCCAAATACGGGACCTGGCCGGCCAGCCGGTCGTGATCGTCAAGTCCGACCCGAGCGACGCCGCAGCCCTTCGTGAGGCTTACGCGGACATCACTGCCGGTTACCACATGAACAAGCAGCACTGGATCACGCTGGCTCCCGGCGACTCCATCGACACGAGTCTGGTCGAGGAACTGGTGACCGAATCCTACAGACTCGTGGTTGACACGCTGCCCAGATCTCGCCGGCCCGTCGATCCCGAAGACGGTCGGTGACTGACTGCGACCCGCCCGCCTGCGACCTCGCCGGCCAGAAGCTGCAGCACGTCAACCAGGTTGCGAGACAGGTCATCCTGATCGTCACCGACGATCCGGACGAAGGGATCATCGCCGTCAGGTCAGAGCAGACGCGAGCTCTGCAAGGTGGATACGCCACCTCACACGTGGCGTCGAATTCACAAACTCCGCCAGAGACTTTCACGACCTGGTCGTCTCGTTCACACCCAACGCCACCATTCGTTACGCCGTCGGCAGCTGCGTCGCCCTGTGGTCCTCCGCCCAGGAAGAGGCGTGGGCAGAAGCCCGCACCCGGCACGGCGAGTACCCCTCTGAACACGAAGCGGAAGGTGCGGTTCACGCCCACCGCCGCCTCGTCGAAGAGATCGCAGCCGGACGTGCCGACGAGGCCGAACGGCTGGCCCGAGCCCACCTGGCCGCGACCCAGGCATTTGTACTCGAGCGCTTCGGCGATCAGATCGTCAACGCATCTGCAGCCATGTCGCGCCAGGCGATCCACGCCGGCCGACGCTCACGGATGTGACGTCACGCCACCGACCGACGCGGGCGGGTCGTCAGCCCAGCGCTGCGGCGACCTGTGCCTCGAGGGTGTTGACCTGACCATCGGGTACGGCCATGCCACACACCGTCAGCCAGTTGGCAAGCATCCGATGGCCACCCTGGGTGAGCACGCTCTCCGGATGGAACTGAACGCCATGGATCGGGAGTTCGCGGTGATGCATCGCCATCACGATCCCGGTATCGGTCTGAGCGGTCACGACCAATTCGTCCGGGATGGTCTCCGGCAACACCGTCAGTGAGTGATATCTGGTGGCGATGAATGGGTTCGGCAGGCCGGCCAGAACACCCTCACTGTTGTGGGCCACCAAAGAGGTCTTGCCGTGTAGGAGTTCCGGTGCGCGGTCGACGGTTGCGCCGAACGCGGCGCCGATGGCCTGGTGGCCCAGGCAGACCCCGAGCAAGGGGGTACCGGCAGCGGCCGCGGCACCCACCAGCGACATTGTCGCGCCTGCGCGCTGCGGCGTCCCCGGTCCCGGTGAGAGCAACACACCATCGAATTGCGCCACCGCGGCCGCTGGATCGGCCAGCCGCTCGTCGTCGTTGCGCCAGACCTGGGCATGGACACCGAGTTGTCCGAGATATTGGACAAGGTTGTAGACGAAGCTGTCGTAGTTGTCGACAACCAGGATCTGCACAGGGGCGCCAGGGTTCACGTCGACAGGCTACCTGGGTCGATGCCGCGAGCTCACCCCACTTTCCGGGTAGCCGCAGAACTCCGGCACCCGTCGACGGGTGGGTTAGGTTATAGGGAAACGTTTGTACCCGCGAACCGAGGAAGTCATGCCCAAGTCAAAGGTCCGCAAGAAGACCGATTACACGATCAACCCTGCCAGCCGCACACCGGTGAAAGTGAAGGCCGGTCCCTCCGGCACCATCTTCGTTTCGGTGATGCTCGGCCTGATGCTGCTGGGCCTGGCCTGGCTCATGGTTTTCTACCTTGTCGCCACGCCCGAGTCCCTCGGCGCCCCCGGCAAGATCCTCAACTGGATGTACGAGCTCGGTTCGTGGAACTTCCTGATCGGATTCGGTTTCATGGTTGCCGGTCTCGTGATGACGATGAAGTGGCGTTGAGCTGCAGCTTCAATGATTCACAGGCTGTGGAACACCATGTGTGTAATTCATCCCCAGTGTGGATAACCCCTGTGGAGTGAAGTGGCGGTGAACAGCACTTTCATTCATCCACAGCTGTGGAACAACATGTGTGTAATTCATCCTCAATGTGGATAAGGCCTGTGGATAACTCTGTAAACGCACGTCTGGAATGGGCAACACCAGCACCGATGGGTGCACTGATGGTGGTCGGTGGGATTGCCCTCGGCGGCGCCGGACTTTTCTCCGGCACCGACGCGGCGGGCATGGCTCTGATGCTCATCGCCGCGCTGCTGCTTCTGCTGCTCGGCGGGCAGAGTTTGTGGATCCGTCCGAAGCTGGCCGTAGAAGGCCGCGAACTACACGTCCGCACGCTTTTCCGGGGGACGTGTAGTTATTCGTTCGACGACGTCCGTCGTGCACAGGTGCTCACGTACCCGCGGTTCGGCCGCCGGGTACCGCATCTGGAACTGGATCTGGACGATGAGCAGGCCCATGAGGGGGAACGTCTGGTCATCTACGGACGCTGGGATCTGGGCACGAACCCACTCGATGTGGCCGACGCGCTGCGCGCGGCCGGTCTACCGGTGGAAGAGCGTAAATAGCGGTTCGGTGAACGTCAGAAGGTCAGCGTCTGGGCTTTCACGACACCGATGATCAGTGCCACCACGATCAGTAGGCCCATCGCCAGGAATCCCACCGCCGTTGCATTGCGGGGATTGCGTGATCGGGTGGGCAGCAGCTCCGGTCCGTAGACGATGCCTGCGGCCGCCGCGGCGCCGAATGCCAGGCCGCCGAAGTGGGCCCAGATCGAGATGTTCGGGATGGTGAACGAGAGCACGACGTTCAGGGCGATGATGCCCAACAGGCCGGTGGCCGGGATCTTGGCCTTCAGCACCACGACCAGCGTGGCACCCATCAAACCGAAGATGGCTCCCGAGGCGCCGGCGTTGATCGCCAACGGGTCGCCGAACAGCATCACCGCGGCGCTACCACCGAGCAACGAGGTCAGGTAGATCCCGACGAAACGTGCGGTACCCAGGGTCAACTCGACGTCGCGACCCAGGATGTACAGCGAGAACATGTTGATCCCGACGTGGATCAGAGAGAAATGCAAGAAGCCGGCGGTGAGCAACCGCCAATACTCGCCCGAGGCCATGAAGGGCCCCCAGAGCGCGCCGTCGGCGAACACCTGCGACGACGCCACGACGTCGGTGAGGCTCCTCGCCTGGGCGGCGACGATCACGAACAGGGCGATGTTGATCGCCATCAAGGTGTAGGTGGCCCAGGCGACCTTGGCACCGATGGTGCGGGCCCGGGGAACCTGACGGCCGGAGGCCCGGACGCAGTCGACACAGTGTTGGCCGACTGCGGCCGGGGTCAGACAATCGGAGCAGGCCGGACGCCCGCACCGGCTACACGCCAGTCCCGTCGGCCGATCGGGGTGCCGAACGCACACCTGGGTAGGTGGAGACGGCGATTGAGAGGCCGGGGGCTGGTATGTCACAACAGGTCAGGAAATCGTGACCCGCTCGATGACAACATCCTCCAGCGGACGGTCACGACGATCGGTGGCGACACTGCCGATCGCGTCGACGACCTTCTTCGACTCGTCGTCCTCGACGACACCGAAGATGGTGTGCTTGCGGTTCAGGTGGGGGGTGGGGCCCAGGGTGATGAAGAACTGCGAACCGTTGGTGCCAGGTCCGGCGTTCGCCATCGCCAGCAGGTAAGGCTGGCTGAAGGTGAGCTCCGGGTGGAACTCGTCTTCGAATTGGTAGCCGGGGCCACCCGTGCCGGTTCCGGTGGGGTCACCACCCTGGAGCATGAAGCCGGAGATGATCCGGTGGAAGACGGCGCCGTCGTAGAACGGTCCACTGTCGCCACCCGAGGCGTTTGCCGTCGAGTAGTCCTTGGAGCCGTCTGCCAGGCCGGTGAAGTTCGCTACCGTCTTGGGTGCGTGGTTACCGAACAGGGCGATCTTGATGTCACCTTTATTGGTGTGCAGGGTCGCGGTTGCGGTTTTCAATGCTGTGGTCACGCCCACCATGGTGCCACTTCGGCCGTGGTGCCCCCGACACAACCGGCCAGATCGCACCACCGGTGGCACTAGTGTGGAGTCGATCCCGCTGGTTCTACCCGAGGAGTTTTTTCATGAGCACACTCGAATCCGATCTGAAAGCTGTGCGAGACAAGGCGGTCGCGTTGTCCTCGAGTCAGCGTCTGCGGCTCGGTACCCACCAGAGCCTGGCAGGTCTGTCGAATGTGACCCTGGGATCACTCGGATTGGGTGGCATCGGCATCCGCAAGACCTTCGACTCTGCTGCCCTCGCCACCCGCAGCACCGGCGCAGCGGCCTGGTCTGGTGCCAAAAAACTTGGAGCCCAGGCATATTCGAAGGAAGCGGAACTTGCTGCGGACGCCCGCCGGCTGACCGACGAATACCGCCACCGCGCCGCTGACACCTTCCCCGTGCAGATCACCAATCCGACCGTGGTCTCGGGTCTGCAGCGCACCGGCCTGGCCGACGCGCTGCCGGAGCAGGTGGCAACGATCAAGCCATCGCGACGACGGCTGAAGATCGCACTCATCGCCGCCGGTGCCCTCGCAGCGGGTGCGGCCGTGTTCGCGATTTCCCGTCGCCGCCGTCCGTCACCGCCCTCGGTGGCCGCCGCTCCCCCGCGTCTGACCGATGTTCCGGTTGCCGACGAGGTCGAACCGGTCCCCGCTCCTTCATCGCCCTCATCGAACGGACAGACGGAAAGCTGACACCGGGCAGACGGGTACCGTGTCATTCGTGAGTGTTGAGAACGGGGACCCAACCCGGCGCAGTGCGCCGGTGCCCGCATGGGAGCAGCGAGGACCTCAGGGTGCACCGCCTCCCGGCTATCGGCCGCAGCCCCCGCGTCACGGCACGGGGCCTGCGCCGCAGGGTGGCCGCCCAGGTCCGCCGCCGGTCAATCAGCCGCCGCCGAATCGCATCCCACCGCCCATGCCGGGATCCGGCCCGCCACCGGGTGCGCCCTACCGGCCGGCCCCCGGCAGAGCTGGACCGGGGCAATCCGGCCCACAGCCGCGCCCACCGTGGCAATCAAACCCATCCCCGGCCCCGCTGAGCGGTCCCGCTGCCGGCATCGGTTCTCCTGACGCCGGGCCCGGCAACGCATATTCACAGACCCACGACCCGGCGGACCGTCGCAATGAGAACTACGACGACTACTCCGCCGCCTATCTCGCCGACCCCGTCGAGGATCACGAAACCGGAGCACAGATGACACCCGCACCAACCTCGCGGGCTAACACGACCAACCGCACCGCGATCGCGGCGTTGGTCCTGTCGGTGATCGGCGTGACGTTCATCGCCGGGATCATCTGCGGCCACATCGCACGTGCACAGATCCGCCGCAGCGGAGAACAGGGCAGTGCGTTTGCCATCGCTGCGCTCTGGGTGGGTTACCTCTACCTGGCGGCCTCCGTGCTGGTGCTGGGCGGCTACCTCTACATCGTCGGCACCGGCAGCTGACCCAGGTTTCACCAGCCTTCCAATCCGCTTCATCTTCCGCGATCCGCTCCACCTGCAGTGCGCTGCAAGTGGAGCGGATCGTTGTATGTGGAGCGGATCTTCGGGTCAGAGCTGAGGCATGACCTTGTCGGCGATGTAGTCGATGTGCGCCAGGTCTGCCATGTCGAGCACCTGGAGATAGATCCGCGATGCGCCGGCCTGCGCGAAGGTCCCGATCTTGTCCACGATCTCGGCCGGGGATCCGGCCAGGCCGTTGGCCTTGAGTTCATCGACGTCCCGGCCGATCTTCGCCGCCCGGCGGGCGACCTCGGCGTCGTCGGCGCCCGCACACACGACCAGCGCGGCCGAGTAGACCAGCTCGTCGGGTGAGCGTCCCCGGTCGGTGCAGGCCTGCCGGACGCGACCGAACGTCTCCTGGGCCGTCTGGGCCGAGACAAACGGGACGTTGAACTCACTGGCGAACTGAGCGGCAAGCGCCGGTGTCCGCTTCTTGCCCTGACCACCGAGCAGGATCGGCGGTGTCGGGCTCTGAACGGGTTTCGGCAGTCCCGGTGAATCGGTCACGGAATAGTGCTCCCCGGTGAACGAGAACGTCTGGCCCACCGGTGTCGTCCACAGGCCGGTGATGATCGCCAGCGACTCCTCGAGGCGGTCGAACCGCTTACCGAGCGACGGGAACGGGATAGCGTACGCATCGTGCTCGGCCTCGAACCAGCCGGCGCCGAAACCGAAGTCCACACGACCACCCGACATCTCGTCGACCTGAGCGACGGTGATCGCCAACGGTCCCGGGTAGCGGAAGGTCGCCGAGGTGACCAATGTGCCGAGACGGATCGTGGAGGTCTCCCGCGCGATGCCGGCGAGTGTGGTCCAGGCATCCGTCGGTCCGGGCAGACCCTCGGCGTTCATCGCGAGGTAGTGGTCGGAACGGAAGAAGGCCCCGTAACCCGCTGCCTCTGCGGTCTGGGCCACTGCCAGCTGATCGCTGTAGGTGGCACCCTGCTGTGGTTCGACGAAGACACGTAATTCCATGCCTCTCACTCTTGTCGGAGCGGCCTGCGGACAGCAACTCGGCCAGTGAGGCGGTGTGCGTCTTCGCGCGGCCTCAGAACGGCTCTCAGGGGGTGTGCAGCTCTGAATCGGGGCATGTTTCCCGTGAAACAATCACATTTGCGTAATTCACATTCCGACGGCGTTTGTGAAGTACCTACCGACACAAAAATGACCACCTCCCCGATTCGGGAAGATGGTCATTTTTCTGTGGAGCCTAGGAGATTCGAACTCCTGACATCTGCCTTGCAAAGGCAGCGCTCTACCAACTGAGCTAAGGCCCCGGCGCCAGTTCTCACTGACTTTCGGGCAGCCCGTGCCAAATCTCCATCTTGCGACGAGACTCGGCAAGCAGGCTCGCGACTATGAGTGCCAGTGCCGCGGCGGTGATCAAAACGAACTTCATCACGTCCCTTTCGGGTTTTCGTCCGCGGTGTGGACTCATGGTCACAGTGGGCCTAGGAGGACTTGAACCTCCGACCTCTTCGTTATCAGCGAAGCGCTCTAACCGCCTGAGCTATAGGCCCTTGAACCGAAATCAGAGATTACCCGACGTCGGCCCCACACAACAAAACGCCTGGTCAAAGACCCTGTTTAGTCGCGATCCGCAAGAGTGACCTCAAGCCCGCCGACAAGATCGGACGACAGGTTGTAGATGAACGAACCGACGGTCGCCAAAGCTGTGAACAACACCACGTTCACGGCCCCGACCAACGCTGCGATTCCGAACACACCGCCGGCACTGATCTCGAACGACGACTCCGTCTCGGTGTCGCTCGACACCAGGGTTCCGAAGGAGTTGTTGACCTGATCCCAGACGCCCATGCCGTCGAGGATGAGATACAACACACCGATCGCGATCATCCAGACGAAGAACGACGCCACCGACAGCACTGCCGACACCTTGAACGCGGCCCACGGGTCGATCCGGCGCAGCTGTACCGACGCACGCAGGGCTGCACCCACAGGACTGTGCGCCGGGACCGCTGAGATCGGCTGTATCGGCGCCGGAGCGGCTTCGGGATGGTGGATGGCATCGAGGTCCGGAAGATCCTCCTGGGCGAGATCCCGGCGATCGATGTTCCGAGTCGGGCCGTCGAGCAGTTTCGGTGCCGCGGTACCGGTGATCACCGGACGTTTGACGGTCTGCGGACCACTCCCCTGCCCTGGTGCGCCCGAACCCGAGGACGGACGCCCGGGAGGCGGCCCGGCCGGACCCCGACCCTGCGTCGGGACACCGGGAGGCTGCTGTGAGGCAACACCCGGAGGCGGTTGGCTGCCTGCCGGAGGCGGCGGCTTGCCGGGACCACCCGGCGGACCCTGTGGAGGTTGCTGACCCGGACCGGGAGCACCGCCCCCGCCACGCTGCCACGGCGGCACCCCACCCGGACCGGTACCTGTCGGACGACCCTGTGCCGGTCCCGGTGGTGGCGGTGTCACCGGATTCGCCTTCGTCTCATCGCCGCCGGTCTGTGCCTTGGTGGGACCTGTGTCGGGTCCCCGCGGCGGTTGATCCTGCACCGAGACGGCAGGCCGAACACCATTGGTCCCGGGAACAGGGGCCGGGGTGCCCGCCCCGTTCGACGAAGCCGGCTTTTGCACTGGCCCAGGGGTCCCGGCCGAGTCGCCTTCGGTGTTGGGTTCCGTGGGCTCATTGGGTGTGCTCATGCGTTCCTTTGCCTTCGGCTTCGTCTCGCGGAGCACTTCGCCTGCTCCGACCGTTCAGTGCAACAGCTCTCCTGGCCAACTTCTGGCCAGCAGGCCCGCTCTACTGCTCGACCGGTTCGTCCGGCAAGTCAGCGTTACGGGCAATAGCCAAGAGCGTAGTTCCTTCGTCCAGGTTCATCAGGCGGACGCCCTTGGTTTGGCGTCCGGCCTTACGGACCTGCCGGGCCGCGGTACGAATCACGCCGCCGCCCGAAGTGATTGCATAGAGCTCACTGTCATCGTCGACGATCAGTGCACCGACCAGCGCACCACGACGTTTGTCGTACTGGATGGTCAGAACACCCTTGCCGCCACGACCCTGCACCGGGTAATCGTCCATTGCGGTGCGCTTGGCGTAACCACCGGAAGTCGCCACCAACAGATAGGTGCCCTCGCGGACCACGTTCAGCGACAACAACTGGTCCTCGTCGTTGAAGCGCATGCCCTGGACACCCGAGGTCTGCCGACCCATCGGGCGCAACGCATCATCGGTCGCGGAGAACCGGATGGATTGGCCCTTGGTCGACACCAGCAGGAGATCGTCCTCGGCACTGCACAACTGGGCACCGACGAGTTCGTCTTCGCCACGCAGGTTGATCGCGAAGATGCCGCCGGAACGGTTCGAATCGAAATCGACCAGACGGGACTTCTTGACCAGGCCGTTGAGCGTCGCCAGCACCAGGTACGGGGCATCCTCGTAGCTCTTGATCTGGATGACCTGAGCGATGCGCTCCTCGGGCTGGAAGGCCAGCAGGTTGGCGACATGCTGTCCGCGGGCGGTGCGGTTGGCCTCGGGCAGTTCGTATGCCTTCGCGCGGTAGACCCGGCCCTTGGTCGTGAAGAACAGGATCCAGTCGTGTGTGGAGCACACGAAGAAGTGCCGGACGATGTCGTCCTGCTTCAGCCCCGCGCCCTGCACGCCCTTGCCGCCACGCTTCTGGCTGCGGTACAGATCGGTTTTGGTGCGCTTGGCGTAACCGGTCTCGGTGATCGTGACCACGACGTCTTCACGGGCGATCAGATCCTCGTCCGAGACATCACCGTCTGCGGCAATGATTTTCGTCCGGCGCTCGTCGGCGAACTTTTCGACGATCTCGGCCAATTCGTCACGCACGATGGCGCGCTGACGCTCAGGCCTGGCGAGGATGTCCTGGTAATCGGCAATCTCGACTTCGATCTCCGCCAACTCGTCGACGATCTTCTGTCGCTCGAGGGCGGCGAGGCGCCGCAACTGCATCGCCAGGATCGCGTCGGCCTGGATCTCGTCGACGTCGAGCAGGTCGATCAATCCGGTACGGGCCAGATCAACCGTCTGCGAACGCCGGATGAGTGCAATCACTTCATCAAGTGCGTCAAGGGCTTTGACCAGACCACGCAGGATGTGGGCGCGCTCTTCGGCCTTGCGCAGGCGGTACCTGGTGCGCCGTACGATGACCTCGATCTGGTGGGCCACGTACAGCCGGATCATCCTGTCCAACCGCAGGGTTCGCGGTACGCCGTCGACGATGGACAACATATTCACACCGAAACTGGTCTGCAGCTGACTGTGCTTGTAGAGGTTGTTCAGAACAACCTTGGCCACCGCGTCACGCCGCAGGGTGACCACGATGCGCATACCCACACGATCCGAAGACTCGTCATCAATCTTGCTGATGCCCTTGAGCTTTCCTTCGTTCACCTGCTCGGCGATCGACAGGATCATGTTGTCCGGGTTCACCTGGTACGGCAGTTCGGTGATGACGAGGGTGGTCGAGCCCTTGTTCTCTTCGATCTCCACGACACCGCGCATCCGCACACTGCCACGACCGGTGGTGTAGGCATCTCGAATACCCTGACCGCCCACGATGAGTCCCGAGGTGGGAAAGTCCGGTCCCTTGATGGCTTCCATACACGCGGCGAGGGTGGTTTCCTCGTCGGCTTCGTAGTTGTCCAGGGCCCAGAAAATGGCGTTGGCCACTTCACCGAGGTTGTGCGGCGGGATGTTGGTGGCCATACCGACGGCGATACCACTCGAACCATTGATCAGCAGGTTCGGGATACGCGACGGCAATACCGTCGGTTCCTGAGTCTTGCCGTCGTAGTTCGGCGTGAAATCGACTGTCTCCTCGGTGATGTCACGCAACATCTCCATGGCGAGCGGCGTCAGCCGCGCTTCGGTGTAACGCATGGCGGCGGCGCCGTCGTTGCCACGCGAACCGAAGTTGCCCTGGCCGTCGACGAGCGGGTAACGCATCGACCACGGCTGGGCCAGACGGACCAGCGCGTCGTAGATCGCGGTATCACCGTGGGGGTGATAGTTACCCATCGTCTCGGCGACCGGCTTGGCCGACTTGACGTAGCTGCGGTCCGGGCGGAATCCGGCGTCGTTCATGGCGTAGAGCAACCGGCGATGTACGGGCTTGAGGCCGTCGCGGACCTCGGGCAGGGCGCGGCCCACGATCACGCTCATCGCGTAATCGATGTAGCTGCGCTGCATCTCCTGCTGGATGTCTACCGGTTCGATGCGGTCGCCTTCGCCACTGTCGGGCGGCAAGGTGGTGTCGGTCATCGTTTCGCTTTCGTTGTATCAGGCTGGTGGGTGAGTGACGACGCCGGTCAGACGTCCAGGAAGCGAACGTCTTTCGCGTTGCGCGCGATGAAGCTGCGGCGCGCAACGACGTCCTCACCCATCAACACACTGAACAGCTCGTCGGCGGCTGCAGCGTCATCAAGTGTCACTTGACGGAGAACTCGGACCGCGGGATCCATCGTGGTTTCCCACAGTTCCTTCGCATTCATCTCGCCCAGACCTTTGTAGCGCTGGATGCCGTCTTCTTTGTTGATCTTCTTGCCGGCTTCAGCGCCTGCCTTGAGGAGTCCATCCCGCTCACGATCGGAATATGCGAACTCCGCAGGCGCACCCTTCTGCCACTTGAGCTTGTACAGCGGCGGCTGTGCCAGATAGACGTGGCCGTGCTCCACTAGCGGACGCATGAAGCGGAACAGCAGCGTCATCAGCAGGGTCGAGATGTGTTGTCCGTCAACGTCGGCGTCGGCCATCAGCACGATCTTGTGGTACCGGAGTTTGGAGATGTCGAACTCGTCGTGGATACCGGTGCCGAACGCTGTGATGATCGACTGGACCTCGGTGTTCTTGAGAACCCGGTCGATCCGCGCCTTCTCGACGTTGATGATCTTTCCGCGCAGCGGCAGAATCGCCTGGTACATCGAATCTCGACCGGATTTGGCGCTACCGCCGGCCGAGTCGCCCTCCACGATGTAGACCTCACACTTGCTGGGATCCTTGCTGCGGCAATCGGCAAGCTTGCCCGGCAGACCACCGATGTCGGTTGCGCTCTTGCGGCGCACCAACTCTCGCGCTTTTCGGGCGGCGAGACGAGCCTGTGCGGAATCGAGTGCCTTCTTGATGATGATCTTGGCCTCGGCGGGATTTGCCTCGAACCAGTGCGAGAGGTGTTCGTTGCTCACCTTCTGCACAAAGCTCTTGACCTCGGTGTTGCCGAGCTTGGTCTTGGTCTGGCCCTCGAACTGGGGATCGGCCACCTTCACGGAGATGACCGCGGCCAAACCCTCACGGATGTCATCACCGGTGAGTTTGCCGTCTTTTTCCTTCACCAGTTTCTTGTCCAGCGCGTAGCGGTTGACGGTGGTGGTCAGCGCGGCGCGGAAACCCTCTTCGTGGGTACCACCCTCATGGGTGTTGATGGTGTTCGCGAAGGTGTGCACCGACTCGGCGTAGCCGTTGTTCCACTGCATGGCCACTTCGAGCTCGTGACCGGTTCCCTTGGCGGTGAAGCCGACGATCGACTGGTGGATCGCCTGCTTGGTCCGGTTCAGGTGCGCCACAAAGTCTTCCAGACCACCGGGGTAGTGATAGGTGCGGGTGCGCCTCTTCTTGCTGTGGACCTCGGGCTTGCCCTCGGCGTCGACCGGGACGTCGTCGGCGAGCTCGGTGTTCTCTGCCTCTTCGGCCAGTTCGTCTTCGGACTTGGGTGCCTCGGCGATGTCGACGTCGTCGGCATCACCGACCGCAACGGTGGCTGCACGCTCATCTGTCAGCGTGATGGTCAGACCCTTGTTGAGGAAGGCCATTTCCTGTAGTCGTCGGGCGATGGTGTCGAAGTTGTAGTCGGTGGTCTCGAAGATCGAGTCATCGGCCCAGTAGCGGACCAGGGTGCCGGTCTTCTTGGACGGCTCGCCCTTGACCAGTGGCTCCGGGATTGCGTTCTTGTAAGTCTGCGACCACGAATAGCCGTCACGCTGAATCTCGAGTTCGACTTTGGTCGAGAGCGCGTTGACCACCGAGATACCGACGCCGTGCAGACCACCGGAGACAGCGTAGGAATCGGAGTCGAACTTGCCACCGGCGTGCAACTGGGTCATGACGACCTCGACGGTGGGGACTCCGGTCTTGTGCATCTGAACCGGGATGCCACGGCCGTCGTCAACAACCTGAACGGCGCCATCGGCTCGCAGGGTGACATCGACACGCGTGGCGTATCCGGCCATCGCCTCATCGACAGAGTTGTCGACAACTTCCCAGATCAGATGGTGGAGTCCGCGCTCTCCGGTGGATCCGATATACATACCGGGCCGTTTCCGGACCGCCTCGAGACCCTCGAGGATGCTGATCGAGTCCGCACCGTATTCGCTGTTCCCCTTCTTCTTTGCCGGGGCTTTCTTTGCCGGTTCCGGGTTCTTCGCCGGATCCGAGGCTGCCGGTTGCTGGGGTTCGGTGCTGTCGGCCACGAGTGCGTCCGCTCCTTACATCGCCAATGATTCACCACGCAGCACGCACCCGGCAGTCACAGATGTCTGCCTGTTCCGGGGGTTCTCCACGCGGCGGTCTGCCCCGGTTCGGGGCAACTCTCTACATACTACTGGGTGAGGCGACAAGAGATAGCCCTGCCGCACCCCTCACGTCTCTTCTGGCGGAGTTTTTCGACAGAGTCCTAGTCTGACCGACAACTTTGGGGTCCAACGTTCGTTGCGACGGGTTTCTCGCCCTTTGCCGACATCGGCCCCGCTGCCGGTTCTATCCGTAGGTGTCCCGCGGTCCGCGGCCGCGTACGTGGCGCTCACCCTTACGCCAGGACGGAGCCTGCGGGCCGGTGATCCGCAGACTGGTCACCACATTGTCGCCAACCACCGCCGCGATCTTCGCGATGATCTGTGACTGGACCAACCGCAACTGGGTGGCCCAGGCCGTCGATTCAGCGGTTACATGCAAAACTTTGTCCTGCAATGCTTTTGGCTGAGCGTGCGATGAAATTTCTTCGCCGACGATGCGATCCCAGGACCCGAAAACGGTACCTTCGCTGATCTTGTCGCTCCAGCCGCGACGCCCGGCCAGACCGCCCACGAGCCGCCCGAACGGCTGCGGGTCGTACTGATCCGGTCCGGCACCGGTCCAGCCGCGACGGGTGGGTCGGCGTGATCCGGGCTTGCGAGCGGCCGGTGACGCCCGGCCCTGTCCGACCGATTTTCCGGCGGCCCTGGCCGCTGCGCGAGCATCTTCGAGCGCCTTGCGGGCCATGTCGTAGCCGCTCGGGGCCGGGTTTTTGTTGCCGGACTCACCACCCTGCGGCGTGTCGGCACCACCGGGAGGTCGATTCGAATCGCTCTCGCTCATCCCTGCACCACCAACTCTGACGTCCGGACACCTTCGGATTCGACGATGTTGACCGCAACGGTGCGGCCACCGATCTGCGTCGGGATGTCGTCTGCCACCGCCGCGGTGACCAACACCTGCTCGGCACCTTCGGCCACCTCGACCAGCTTCTCCCGGCGTTTGGCATCGAGTTCGGCGAACACATCGTCGAGCATGAGGACCGGTTCGACCCCGTCGGCACGGGCCAGTTCCACCGAACCCAGTCGCAGCGACAACGCCATCGACCACGATTCCCCGTGGCTGGCGAACCCCTTTGCGGGTTCATTGCCCAACATCAGATCGATGTCGTCGCGGTGGGGTCCGACCAGACAGACACCCCTTTCGATCTCTTTTTTACGCAGCATCGACAGATCGTTCAGCATCACTGCCTCGATGTACTCGAGGTCGGCCTTCTCCCCGTCGGCCGGGATGACATTCTCCGACACCGACGAACGATAGTGCAGCGATGCCGGCCGAGACTGCGGAGCGATCGTCGAATATGCCTGGCGCACATGAGGTCCGAGTTCAGCGACGAGATCTATTCGGGCCGCGGTGACCTGCGCCCCGTACTCGGCGAGCTGAGCATCCCAGACATCGAGCGTGCTGATGACCGAGTCGGCCTCGCCGCCACCCCGACGCAGCGCCGCCGACGCGGTCTTGAGTAGAGCGGCCCGCTGCCGCAGCACGCGATCGTAATCGGCCTTGGCCGCCGCCCACCGGGGGCCACGAGCGGCGGTGAGTTCGTCGGCGAATCGTCGCCGCTCCCCCGGGTCGCCGCGCACCAGCGACAGGTCTTCCGGAGCGAACATCACGGTGCGCAGGATCCCCAGGATGTCCCGCGGACGACGGCGGGGTGCACCGTTGATCGCGGCCTTGTTGGCCTTGGACGCGACGATCAGCAGGTCAACTGTCAATTCCCGGCCGTCGTTTTCCACGGTCGCGGACAACCTGGCCTGCTCCGCACCAGACCTGATCAACGGCTGATCGGTGCTGACGCGATGCGATCGCAAGCCCGACAGGTAGTAAAGGGCCTCGAGTAGATTGGTCTTGCCAAATCCGTTTCTTCCGACGAAAAGCGTTGTGCCGGGCGTTAATTCGACTGACACATGTTCCCAGGAACGGAAATCATGCAGCGTCAGATTGCGGACATACACCTCGTCGGATCAACTCCCGGTCATGTCGTCGACCTCTGGACCACCGAGTGTCCACCGAACTGTTGACGCAGTGCCGAGACCGCCTTGAGGGCGGGCGAACCACCTTCTTGACGGGAACCGAAGCGGGCGAACAGGGCCGCGGAGATCACGTTGGCAGGCACCGAATGTTTGACCGCTTCCTCGACAGTCCATTTTCCTTCGCCGGAATCTGTTGTGTAGTCCGTCATTTCAGACAATCCGGGGTCCTCTTGGAGAGCTTTGACCAAGAGTTCGAGAAGCCACGAGCGCACTACGGTGCCGTTGGTCCAGGCACGGAGGGTTCCGGTGACGTCTTCGATGAGTGGTTCGGCGTCGAGAATTTCGTAGCCCTCGCCGTAGGCGTGCATCAGTCCGTATTCGATACCGTTGTGCACCATCTTGGCGTAATGCCCGGCGCCGACCTTGCCTGCATGGACGAATCCATCGGCACGTTCTCCTGGTGGGCGAAGCGCATCGAAGATGGGCATCGCCCTCTCCACATCTTCCTTCGCGCCACCGCACATCAATCCGTAGCCGTTCTCCAGACCCCAGACACCACCGGATACACCACAGTCGATGTACTTGATTCCGTTGGCGGCCAACAGTTCTGCATTGATTGCATCATCGGTGTATTTGGAGTTGCCGCCGTCGATGACCAGATCTCCCGGAGACAGGACATCGGCCAGTGCCCTCACTGTCGAGCGTGTCGGTTCACCCGCAGGCACCATCACCCACACGATCCGGGGAGCGGCGAGCGCACTGGCGAGTTCGGTGAGCGAGGCCACGTCCGAGACTTCCGGTCTCGGGTCGTAGCCCACCACTTCGATGCCGGCGTCGCGGACCCGGGTGCGCATGAAGCCACCCATCTTTCCCAGTCCCACCAAACCAATCTGCATGGTCGTCCCCATCTGTGTGCCGATCACGGTGCTCGCGGACAATCTCCGCCGGGCCGACGCTCATCGTCTGACTCGACTCTGTCTGCGCCTCCCTCATTCTGATCCGATTCGGTCAGGTCTGCGCAGATTCTCGCCCCGAACACCGTGTCAGCAGGCGACTCAGCCAGGCAGACGAACCGGCATCAGCAGGTATGTGTATTCGCTGTTCGGGGCGGCGTAGGCACCGTTGCCGTCAGGGGATGGCTCACTGTCGGCGCCCGGACGCAGCACGGCGGGCCGCGACGGGGTGGTGAACCCGAAGTCAACCGTCGACGAGTGCAGCGATCCCAGTCCGTCCAACAGATATCCGGGATTGAAGGCGATGGTGAGCGGTTCACCGTAGAACTTCACGTCGACCTGCTCCTCGGCGCGGCCGGCGTCATCGCCACCGGCGGTGAGAAGCACCGAATCCTCACCGAACTCGAGACGCACCTGGGCGCCACGCTCGGCGACAAGGGCCACACGCTTGATGGCCTCGGTCAGCGGCGCGATCTCGATCGACGCGACGGAGGTGTGAGTCGCGGGCAACAACTGCCGGAACTTCGGGAATTCGGCATCGAGGAGACGGGTGGTTGTCCGTCGTCCGGAACCGACGATGCCCAGAAGGCCGTCGGCACCGATGCTGCCACCGGAACCGAATGCCAAACCCACAGCAGAGCTGCCGTCGGCTCCTGCGGTTTTTGCCGCTTCCGACAACGTCTTGGCCGGGACCAGGACCGCGGAGGTCGTGTCGGGGACCTCAGGGGTCCAGGTGAGCTCTCGGACAGCGAGCCGGAACCTGTCAGTGGCCGCCAGGACAACCTTCGTGCCGTCGATCTCGAGCCGGATTCCGGTGAGCATCGGCAACGTGTCGTCGCGGCCGGCTGCGATGGCAACCTGCGTGATTGCCTCGGAGAAGACATCCGCCGGGATCGATCCGGTCTTGTCGGGAACGTCCGGGAGCTGGGGGTAATCCTCGACGGGCATCGTGGGCAGCGAGAACTTTGCACTACCGCAGACGATCGCAACGCGGGTGCCGTCGAGCTGGACGTCGACCGGTTTGGCGGGCAGGGCACGGGTGATGTCGGCCAACAATTTGCCCGAGACGAGGACCTGGCCCTCATCAGCGACCTCCGCTGAAACGTTGACCTGCGCAGATACCTCAAAATCGAATCCCGATACAGAAAGACCCGCATCGGTCACGGTCAGCAGGACTCCACCGAGCACCGGTACCGGCGGTCGGCTGGGCAGACTGCGCGCAACCCACGCGACCGAATCTGCAAACTCGTCACGAGTCACCCGAAACTTCATAGTCTCCAGCTTGCCCTTCTTGATTGAACTTTCCGATGCGCATCAGGTTGCCTGCGGACGCAGAACATCCGACGAGCGCAGGCGTCAGGGTCTCCACTCTAAGGCGGATCCCAAGTATTCGGTGCCGATGGGGGTGCTCGAAGACATCGACCGATGGTTTGCCGGCAGCGCGTGTGGAGCAGTTTGTGCACAGCACTGCTTTTAAAGAGTTTTGTTGATAGATAAATTCTTATTGGTAGTAGGCGCTGTGAATTTGTGGACAGGTACCAAATTTGCCAGGTGAGAACGGCTGAGGGGTTGGTAGCGAATTCTTGGCGACTGGTGGACCAACATGGCCGGCATGTGCACAGACCTCGGAGTTTGTGGAAACGTCCACCGCTTATCCACAGAAATTCGGAGTTATCCACGGAGTTGTACACAGGCTGGCGGCGACGCGGCGGACGCCGATTTGTGAGATCGCACGGATCCAAAGTCTCGACCAGAGGTTGAGGTTGTGGTGGTTTGGACGCGTTTGTGTGTCCGTTTGATGACTGCTCCCGACGACGGTTGAACCAGGCGCTCACGTGCCGCAGACCGTGGGCCCGGGGGCGCACAACAAAACAGTGGGCGGCCATCAGGCCGCCCACTGTGGGGTCTTCTCTGTAGTGCTGTTGTCTAGCGACGTGAGCGCTGTTTGATCCGTGCGGTCAGTTCCTGCACCTGGTCGTAGACGCGCCTGCGCTCGGCCATTTCCTTACGGATCTTCTTGTCGGCATACATGACGGTTGTGTGGTCACGGTCGAAGGTCTCACCGATCTTCGGCAGTGAGAGGTCCGTGAGCTCACGACAGAGGTACATGGCGATCTGACGGGCCTGCGCGATGGACCGGGTCTTACCGGGTCCGCGGAGTTCCTCGAGACTGATGTCGAAGTACTCGGCGTTGACGGCGAGGATTGTGGCTGCGGTGATCTCCAGGCTTGCCGAGTCCGGTAGCAGGGCTTGGAGCACCACATCGGCCAGCGCGGTGTCGAGTTCAGAGTGATTCAACGAGGCGAACGCCGTGACGCGGATCAGCGCACCTTCGAGTTCTCGGATGTTCCGCTCGATCTTCGAGGCGATCAGCTCGAGCACATCGTCGGGTACCCGGATCTGATCCATCTGCGCCTTCTTGCGCAAGATGGCGATTCGGGTCTCGAGCTCCGGCGGCTGAACATCGGTGATCAGACCCCATTCGAAGCGGGTACGGAGTCGATCTTCGAGTGTTGCAAGCTGTTTGGGAGGCCGATCGGACGAAACGACGATCTGCTTGTTCGCGTTGTGCAGGGTGTTGAAGGTATGGAAGAACTCTTCCTGGATACCTTCTTTGCCTTCCAGGAACTGGATGTCGTCGACGAGCAGCACATCCATGTCGCGGTACCGGCGCTTGAATGCAACCCGGCGGTCATCACGAAGCGAGTTGATGAAGTCGTTGGTGAACTCTTCGGTGGAGACGTACTTCACCCGCATACCGGGGAACAGTCGCTGCGCGTAGTGACCGGCGGCATGCAGCAGATGTGTCTTGCCCAGTCCCGATTCACCCCAGATGAACAGCGGATTGTATGCGCGGGCCGGAGCCTCGGCGATGGCCACGGCCGCGGCGTGCGCGAAGCGGTTGGAGGCGCCGATGACGAAGGTGTCGAAGGTGTACTTCGAGTTCAGGCTCGAGTCGGCGCTCGAATCCGACTTCGACGATGCCGCGGAGAAATACCCGGACCACTCGGCGGCCCCGGTGCGACCGAGATCACGGTCGCGGGAGGCGAAGGTCTCGGGAGGGAGCGGCGGTACGGATTGCAGATACCGGCCGTCACCCTCTTCGGCGCGTACGCCTGCGGGTCCCGCGGGGTCTGTCGGAACCTGACCGGATCCGGCCGGTCCTGGCGGGACGGACCCGGGACCGCCTGCCGGCTGCCCGGCAGACTTTTTGTTCTCGGCCCGCTCGGATTTCGCCCGATCGGCCTCATAAGGGTCGAAGAGGGTGTCGGCGGCGGCGATCGGGTCGATCCGCACACCCAGGTCGACGGAATAGCCCAGATGCCGGCTCAGCGCGGTAACGATCGGCTCGCGTAGTCCGCGTTCGATCTGTTCCTGCACACGCTGGGTCGGAACGGTCAGAAGTGCAAAGCCCTCGGCAAGCGTCAACGGGCGGACCAGCGAGAGCCAGGCCTTCTGTTGTTTCGAGAGTGGAAGTCGGTTTCCGGTGCTGTCATCGTTGAGCTCGGTAACGACTTTGTTCCAGATCACCGTGAAAGAATCGTGATCGGAATCGGCTGGCATGGTCATCCCTCCTGGTGGTTCGTCACCAATTGTCCACACCGTTATCCACAGGTGTGGAACAACAGCGAGACAACAACGAACCCCAGATGGGTGATCGCGATTCCGCCCCGGGTGGATAGCTTCGGTGAAGTTAACAGACATTGGTCAGGGGTCACAACCGAAAACCACATGTTGCAGGTAAAGGCAAGAATCCGTCGGTCTGAGGCGTGTCGATCGTCGATATCGCAGGTCGGGGGCGGTTCGGCACTTTCTCCGGCGGTTTGACCCGCCCGCCCGTCATCAGTAGTCTCGAACGGTCGCCAAACGTCGATTCCGGCTGCGGTGAGCGAACCCGTACAAAGGTAGCTTGCTCGTCCGATGCTTCGAGGTAGCGAACAGACCACCGATTAACAAGCTGGGCTCAAATTGTGTAAGCGAGCCCATCACCATGAGGAGATTTGGCCGTGGCCAAGGGCAAGCGGACTTTCCAACCAAACAACCGTCGTCGTTCACGTGTGCACGGCTTCCGGTTGCGTATGCGTACCCGCGCTGGACGCGCGATCGTCAATGCACGTCGCGGCAAGGGACGCTCGAGCTTGACGGCCTGAGTCGGCACGGAACCGCAGCCCGCGTAGCAGGCCGCAGCAACTCGTGTTGGCTCCGCCCAACCGGATCACCCGGCGATCGGACTTCACCCGCACTCTGAAAAATGGGGTGCGGGTTGGTCGGCGTGATGTGGTTGCGCATGTTTACAGGCCGTCGCACCCGGATTTTGTCACCACCGGCGGACCACGAATCGGATTGATCGTGGGCAAGACGGTGGGCAATTCCGTGACCCGTCACGCGGTGTCACGCCGGCTGCGTGCGGCCTGCCGGTCGTTGCTCGCCCAGTGCGAGCCGACCACAATGGTGGTTGTCCGGGCGTTGCCCGGTAGTGCCACCTGTTCGGAGCCAGAGTTGGAACAGCAACTTGTCAGTGCATTGAGTAAGGCGCAACGCCGTATCGAATCGACTGCGTGATGAGCGCGGCAGCAGGTTTTCGTCACGCGGTGGCGATGTGGCCGCGCCGGGCTGTCATCTTCCTGATCGAGCTCTATCGCACATGGGTCTCCCCCATGCGGTTGCCGACCTGCCGTTTTGAACCCAGCTGTAGTACCTACGCCGTCGAGGCGCTGACCGAGTTCGGATTCTTCCGAGGCGGTCTGCTGTCCATCGTGCGGCTTGCGAAATGTGGACCCTGGCACAAACCGGGCTACGACCCGATCCCGGAGCGCCGCTGCAGGCACCGCGCTGAACCCGATGATTATGCGACATCGGGCAGCGAACAGGATCTGGACCGATCTTCTTCGGCTGCAGAGCCGAATTGTGTTGTAACAGTGAGGAACTGACGACGTGCTCGATTTCATTTACTGGCCGGTTTCGGCAATCATGTGGGTGTGGCACTGGCTGTTCAGCCAGGTCCTGCCAGATACTCCGGGCTGGGACGGCATTTCGTGGGCGCTCTCCGTCATCTTCCTGGTCTTCACCCTTCGCGCCATCCTGTACAAGCCATTTGTGAAGCAGATCCGCACCACGCGGAAGATGCAAGAGATCCAGCCGCAGATGCAGGCGATCCGCAAAAAGTACGGCAAAGACCGGGTCAAGATGACCGAGGAGATGCAGAAGCTCCAGAAGGAACACGGGTTCAACCCACTCCTGGGCTGCCTCCCGATGCTGGCGCAGATCCCGGTGTTCATCGGTCTGTTCCACGTGTTGCGCTCGTTCAACCGGATGGGCACCGGTTTCGGTCAGTTGGGTATGACGGCCGAAGAGACCCGGAACACCGCCAACTACATCTTCAGTCCTGAACTCGTTCAGAACTTCCTCGACGCCCGTCTGTTCGGTGTGCCGCTGTCGGCCGCAATCAGCCAGCCCGAGACCGAATGGGTGGCGTTCAGCGCCAACGGGGTCATCGACTTCACCCGCGCGAACATCATCATGTTGGTGATCCCTCTGGTCATCATCTCCTCCATCGCGACGCACATGAACTCTCGCGCCTCCGTGGCACGCCAGAGCGAAGCGGCGATGGAGAACCCGCAGACGCGGATCATGAACAAGCTCGCGCTCTACGTCTTCCCCCTGGGCATCCTGGTGTCCGGTGCCTTCTTCCCCGTCGCGATCCTCCTCTACTGGGTCTCGAACAACCTCTGGACCTACGGACAGCAGCACCTCGTCTTCGGTCGGATCGAAAAGGAAGAAGAAGAAGAGAAGGCTGCGAAGCTGGAGAAGCGGTCGCAGAATGCACCGAAACCCGGCGCCAAGCCGGCTGTGTCCGCCAAGCCGAAGCCGGGTGCAAAGCCCGTTGCCAAGGGTAAGGCGGCCGACACCGCCAAGGTAGACGCTGTCGATCTGTCCAAGGGTGACTCAGACACCGACGATGATGAGATCGTCGCGGACGACAGCAAGACTGCGGCCAAGGATTCTCCGGGCGTCAAGAAGACTCCCGACAAGACCAAGGCCGCCGGCTCCCCCGCTTCGAACAATGCGAAGAAGCCTGCCGGTGGACGCCCGAGCGGTAACCAACCACGACGTAAGAAAAGGCGCTGACACAATGCGCGGTCAGCTCCCCGGAAGAGTACAAAGCGAGGTATTGCGATGAGTGCAGAGACCAAAGACGTCGCTGTCGAAGACGTGAACGACGAGACTGCTGCCGATGACACTGCCACCGAGGATTCGGCGTCGGATGAGCCGGAGATGTCCGATGAGGAGCGATTGGTAGAAGAAGGCGAAATCGCCGGCGACTACCTCGAGCAGCTCCTCGACGTCCTCGATTTCGACGGGGACATCGACCTTGATGTCGACGGGGATCGGGCGATCGTCAGCATCGACGGTGGATCCGATCTCGTGAAGCTGGTCGGCAAGAACGGTGAGATCCTCGATGCGCTCCAGGAGCTGACACGGCTCGCGGTGCAGCGCACCACCGGTGATCGCAGTCGGCTCATGCTGGACGTGGCTCGGTGGCGTGCCGATCGTCGGGAGCGGTTGGCCAAGCTGGGTACCGAGGTCTCCGAGCGTGTCCTCGAGACCGGTGAGCGCGAGACCCTCGACGCCATGTCCCCCTTCGAGCGCAAGATCGTCCACGACGCGGTCGCCGCTGTCGAGGGCGTGTACTCCGAGAGCGAAGGCACCGAGCCCAACCGCCGTGTTGTAGTGCTCAAGTCCTGATCTTCCAGTGTTTGATGCAATGGGCCCCGGCGGTTTCGCCGGGGCCCATTGCGTTGTCGATGTTTGGTGCTGCACTAGTTACACCGATGTAGTTTGCTCGTCCGCGTTCGGTGCCCCGCACCAAGAGCGCGGTGATGTTTCACGTGAAACGGAGGATGACGTTGTCAGCAGAGTTTGATGGTCCCGAGGGTGAGAAGACGTTGGCCGCCGCTCAGGCGGTGTTCGGTGAACGCTTACCGCTCGCAGAACGATATTGGTCGAGCTTGGCCGGCGCCGGGGTTGAGCGCGGGCTGATCGGACCGCGGGAAGTGGACCGGCTGTGGATCCGTCACGTGTTGAATTGCGCCGTGATCGGAGACCTCCTGACCGACGGCGAGAATGTGGTTGATATCGGCAGCGGTGCCGGCTTGCCGGGTGTGGCCGTGGCGATAGCCAAGCCGACGGTGCGGATGACATTGGTCGAGCCGCTGTTGCGCCGTGCGACCTTTCTGGAGGAAGTCATCGAGGAGCTCGGTCTGGATGTGCAAGTCGTCCGCGGGCGTGCCGAGGAAAAGACGGTCAAGAAGATTGTCGGGGGTGCCGATGTCGTGACCTCGCGAGCGGTTGCCCCTCTGGACCGGTTGGCCAAGTGGTGCGTTCCCCTACTGCGGCCCGGCGGCCGACTGATGGCGATCAAGGGATCGTCGGCTGCGGACGAGATTTCCGAGCACCAGGGAACCCTGGGGCGAATCGGACTGTCCAACCTTCATGTCGAGACGTGTGGTTCTGGGATACTCGAAACGCCGACAACAGTTGTTGTTGCCACTCGAATTGGTGGACGTCGGTGACAGAGCGCAGAATGTTCGGTAGGCGTAGCCGAAGGAGCGATAGCGTGTCCAATGAACCGAATGTTTCACGTGAAACGGTTTCACGTGAAACCACCGGATATGAGGCCAGACCCCAACCCCACTACGACACCCCTATTGCCGCGGCGGCCGAGCGTGCCAGCCGGGTACTGACGCCGGGAGGTTCGGGTTCCCTCCCCCGCCCCGCGCGCACTCGGATCATCACGATCGCCAACCAGAAGGGCGGCGTCGGCAAAACCACCACGGCGGTCAATCTGGCGGCAGCGTTGGCGGTCCACCAGCTCCGGGTCCTGGTGATCGATCTCGATCCCCAGGGCAACGCGAGTACGGCGCTCGGTGTGGATCACCGTTCGGGCGTTCCGTCGGTGTACGAGCTCCTTATCGGTGAGGTCGATTTCGCAGACACCATCGTCCAGAGCTCCAGTAACGAGAATCTCTTCTGTGTCCCGGCGACACTGGATCTGGCCGGCGCCGAGATCGAGCTGGTGTCGATGGTGGCCCGTGAGAATCGCCTCCGGAATGCACTCGACCGCGAGACGCTCGATCGCTATGACTTCGACTTCGTCCTGATCGACTGCCCGCCTTCCCTCGGCCTGCTGACGATCAACGCGATGGTCGCGGCCCAAGAGGTCCTGATCCCGATCCAGTGCGAGTACTACGCTCTCGAGGGCGTGAGTCAGTTGCTCTCGAACATCAACTTGGTGCAGGCCCATCTGAACCCCGCGTTGCATGTGTCGACCGTGGTCCTGACGATGTATGACGGCCGGACGAAGCTTGCCGATCAGGTCGCTGAGAGCGTCCGTGCGCACTTCGGTGACCGAGTGCTCAACGCCGTCATTCCACGCAGCGTGAAGGTCTCTGAGGCCCCGGGATACGGCAGCACGATCATCGAGTACGACCCGGGTTCACGTGGAGCAATGAGTTACCTGGACGCCGGTCGTGAATTGGCGTTGCGATCTGAACGAGAAGATGTGGAGGGCCGGCAGTGACCGACAACAAGAACTCTGCGAAAGCGAACCCCGCGAAAGCAACGGGCGCCGCCAAGCCGGCAAAAGCCGCACCACGCAAAGGTGGTCTCGGACGTGGCCTGGCCGCACTGATTCCCACCGGTCCCGCCGACGGGCCGAAGATGGGTTCGGCCGCCACCGACGTTATGTTCGGCAGCGGCCGTACCACGGCAGCATCGTCCACCGGTGACATCGCAGGCGACACCGTCAGCGACACCGGTAGTGGCGACAAACAGGGTAAGCCGACCGGCACAGACACGGCGAGTGCTCCGGTACCCACTCCCCCATCCATCACCGATCCGGATGGAATCGATGATGTGGGGGCGATCTACGACGAGATCGAACCCAGTCGGATTCAGCCCAACCCGCAACAGCCGCGGACGGCGTTCGACGAAGAGGCATTGGCCGAACTGGTCCACTCCATTCGCGAGTTCGGGCTCATGCAGCCGATCGTGGTGCGCCGGCTGGCCGAACCCGAGGGCACTGCCGAGTACCAACTCGTCATGGGCGAGCGCCGTTGGCGAGCGAGCCAGGAAGCCGGTCTGGAGAAGATCCCGGCGATCATCCGGGAGACCGCCGACGGCGACATGCTGCGCGACGCACTGCTGGAGAACATCCACCGCGTGCAGCTCAATCCTCTGGAAGAGGCAGCCGCGTACCAACAGCTGCTCGAAGAGTTCGGCGTCACCCACGATGAACTGGCGAGCCGACTGGGGCGCTCACGCCCGGTGATCACCAACATGATCCGGCTGCTCCGTCTTCCCATCCCGGTCCAGCGCCGGGTTGCCGCAGGCGTGCTGTCGGCGGGTCATGCGCGGGCGCTGCTCTCGCTCGAGGCCGGAGCGGACGCACAGGAAGTTCTGGCGGCCCGGATTGTTGCCGAGGGTATGTCGGTGCGTGCGACCGAAGAAGCAGTGACGTTGGCCAACCGCGACGACGGTAAGACCACTCCCCTTCCTCAGAAACGCAAACCGATGCAGATGCCGGGCCTGCAGGACGTGGCCGAGCGACTTTCGGACAAGCTCGATACCCGCGTGACGGTCGCGATGGGCAAGCGCAAAGGCAAGATCACGGTGGAATTCGGGTCGGTTGGCGATCTCGAGCGGCTGGTGGACATCATCGCGCAGAGTTAGAAAATTCACCGCGAAATCTCGGGTACCGGTGGGTGCGGGTGAAACGTCACAGTGACAACAATGCGAACAATAGGCTCTGATATTGATGAAAGACGTGTTGTGACAACAGAATTGGCGTTCACCATCGCTCGATGCGAACTGGATTCCGTCATCGCATATGCTGAGACGTGTTCTTCGCAGTATTTGGTCCAATGACGTGTTTTCAGGAGGCGGCGGGTCCGTGTCGGTAACGATAACGCCGCTCACCATGGACGGGTTCGAGTCACTTCCCGTGCACGGTCGGCGCTGTGTGTTCTGGGAGATGCAACCGAAGCTGATCCCCGACACGGTGGGTGGAGAACCCTTCGCGAGCGAGTTCGACAAAGAGGCGTGGGTCTCGATGATCCTGCTCGAGTGGGGCACGTGCGGACAGGTTGCGATCAACCGCAAGACCGGCAAGGTGGTCGGAGCCGCGTTCTACGGTTCCCCACTCAGCGTCCCCCGCTCGGCCCTCTTCCCCACTTCGCCGGTTTCCGCCGACGCTGTGATCCTTTCCTCGATGTGGGTGGACCCCGGTCATGACAATGCCGCCGAGGATCTGGTGCGGGCTGTCATCGTCGACCTCACCCGTCGTGGAGTGCGCGCGGTCGAGGCGTTCGGGATCGTGCGATCCGAACGCGCCGACCTGAGCGTGGAACAGGGCAACGGCGAGATCGTCGGCGACGAGACCATTTGCCCGCGCTGCATGATCGACGCGGAGTTCCTCAAAGAATCAGGCTTCGACGTGGTGTCAGCACACCACCGCTTCCCCCGGTTGCGGCTGGAGCTCGACAGCGACCTCGGCTGGAAAGCCGGCGTCGAGAGCGCACTCGAGAAGTTGGTTGTGATGGCCGCCATCGACGTGGCCGGTCGGGAACGTACCGCGGTGACCGTTGGACGACGCGGGCACACTACGGCGCTGACTCAGCCCTGACTCGTTCGAATATTTCGGGGCCGAACGGGTTCCGTGCAACCCGGTGCGGAACCTGGACTAGCGCGGGATCTGTTCGGACGCGAGCAATCCGGCAAACGTGTAGGTGCCGGTGGGCTGGTCGTCGCGTTCCAAAAGGTACAGGCGCTTGACCGCGACAAGAATTGCCTCCGCGATCGTGTCGCGTACCGCTGGGTTGCTCAGCTCGGTGGCGTCGTGAAGATTGCTGATGTAGCCGATGTCCAACTGGACCGCAGGCATCCGACTGCGGCGCAGGATGTCCCAGGTACGTTCATGCGAGCGGCAGTCTCGCAGTTCGGTTCTGGCAACGATCTCGCGCTGGATGAAGCCCGAGAGCGAACGGCCGATCGTGGACGTCGATCCATGCGGGGTTCCGAAGTGGAAGCAGGCCACACCACTGGCCAGGCTGTTCGGGTAGTGCGCACAGCGCAACGCGATAAGTAGATCGCCGCCAATGGAATTCGCGATCTCGGCGCGCTCTTCGTCCGACGGGTTCTGATCCTCGGCACGCGACAGGAAGGTCTCCATGCCTGCCGCGATCATCCGGCCCTCGAGACGGCGTGCGAGATCCCAGAGGATCTCGGCTTCGATGGCCGATTCGGCCGGATCGGCACCGGGATGGTCACCACCGGAGCCGGGATCGATGACAATGCGTTTGCCGGACAGCTGCGGTCCGAGACGACGGACGTGCTCCTCTTCGCGAATGGCGTGGGGAGAACCACCGGTGACACGGGTTCCGAGCAGTTCCAGGGATCGCAAAGTGGCCGGTCCGCAGATGCCGTCGGCACTGAGTCCGAACTCGCTCTGGTAGTTGCACAGCGCGGCGTAGGTGTCGCCACCGAAGTGGCCGTCGACCAGGCCGGTGTAGTAACCGAGATTCTGCAGTCGAGATTGCAGCGTTGCCACGTCGTCGCCGTGCATGGGGGCCGACAGTTGATAGAACAGAACGCGGGCGCCGAGGCGGTACGAGGCCTCATGAAGTGCTCCGAAGGTGGCCGGGCCGACGATTCCGTCGACAAGCAGGCCACGTTGCTGCTGAAATGCCCGAACGGCCTGGTCGGTTTCGGCATCGAAGACGGCTTCGGGCGGCGCCCAACCGTTTGTATCGACCACACGACCCAACAGGGGAACGGTGTCGGCCAGCAAACCCTGATTGGTCAGGATTGCCCGTATTTCGGCGACAGCGGATCCGTGATCCCCCAACCGGAACAACGGCATCGGAGTGGCCTTCCTTCTAACAACAACACGAACTGACGACAATACGGACCTCGATGAGCCGGGACACGAACTCGTTTGCAAGTGTCTCAGCAATCGGATGACAGAGCCAATACGGCCAGGCACCAGAACGGAACCTTTAAGGTCACGCTGCTGATGTCTGGCCGTTGCGCCCTGAGGCGATATTACTTGCCGATGACCCCGTCGAGCTCGCGCAGCAGAGCTGCCTTGCCCTTCGCGCCAACGATGGTCTTGGTGGGCTTACCGTCTTCGAACAGAATCATGGTCGGGATCGACATGATCTGAAAGTCCCTGGCCACGTTGGGGTTCTGGTCCACGTCGAGCTTGGCGACGGTGATCTTCCCGGAGTTCTCGCCGGCGATCTCCTCGAGGACCGGGGCGACCATCTTGCACGGTCCGCACCAGGTGGCCCAGAAATCTACGAGGACCGGCTTGTCGGCTCCGAGTACCTGTTCCTTGAACGTGGCATCGGTGACGACCACGGTGTTTGCTCCCATTGTGTTCTCCTTTTCACAGCTACGTGCAGGCCGTTCAAATGAACGGATCCTGCGATTGGTGGGCGGTTCAGGCCCCGGCGGCGGCCGACACTGCTCCGACGGCTTCCGGTACTTCGGGTGCGGTCGAATCTGCCTGGTCGGCGAGCCAGCGCTCGGCGTCGATGGCCGCGGCGCATCCGGAGCCGGCGGCGGTGATGGCCTGCTGATAGGTGTGATCAACCAGGTCGCCGGACGCAAAGACACCGGGCAGCGAGGTGTAGGTCGTGCGACCGTCGACCAGGACATAGCCGTCGGCATCGAGGTCGACCTGGCCCTTGACCAGTTCACTGCGGGGGTCGTGTCCGATCGCGACGAACATGCCGGTCACGTCGAGGTTCGAGGTCTCACCGGTGACGGTGTCGACCAGCTCGAGGCCGGTCACCGACGTCTCACCGAGAACGCGGCCGATCGTTGTGTTGGTCACAAAGCGGATCTTGTCGTTCGCGCGAGCCCGATCCAGCATGATCTTCGACGCACGGAACTCCTCGCGACGGTGGATCACGGTGACGGAGCGTGCGAACTTGGTGAGGAAGGTTGCCTCCTCCATCGCAGAGTCGCCACCGCCGATCACGGCGATGTCCTGGTCGCGGAAGAAGAAGCCGTCACAGGTCGCACAGGCCGAAACGCCACGTCCGAGCAGTTCTTGCTCGCCGGGTACGTCGAGGTAACGGGCCGCTGCCCCCATGGCGAGGATGACCGCCTTGGCGCGATAGGTCTCGCCACCGGCGTCGATCTCCTTGATGTCGCCGGTCAGGCGGACTGCGTCGACGTCCTCCATGCGCAGGTCAGCGCCGAAACGGATCGCCTGCTCGCGCATCTCCTCCATCAACTCAGGACCCTGGATACCCTTCTGGAAGCCCGGGAAGTTCTCGACCTCAGTGGTGGTCATCAAAGCGCCGCCGAACTGTGTGCCCTCGAATACAACGGGCGACAAATCCGCACGAGCTGCGTAAACGGCTGCCGTGTAGCCGGCCGGACCTGATCCGATGATGATCACGTCGTAGACGGTGTCGGTACCTGCTGAGGTCATCGATGCTCCACTTTCCTTCACTGGGTGACAGCTTTATAAACATCAGCCTAAGGGCTTCTGTTCCCGGACACGGTTGTGACGCAGCGCCTGAGAAGACTCACAGGCTTCTGCGGCACCATGGAGCGTATGTATCGGTCGTCGCCACTTCGTGCATCCCGAGGACAGCTCTCGCTGTCGTCGGTGTTGTGGGTTGTATCGCTGACGGCCGCAATGGTCGCCACCTACCTGGTCGCCGTGCACACCGCAGTCGGTCAGCGGGCCGATCAACGGGCCTTCCTATCCCTACGCGGGACCGGTGCCACTGCTGATCTCCCCCACATTGTCGGTCTGGGTTCGGTCACCGACCTGAGGTTGTGGGTGGTGTCGGCCGCGGCGATCATCGGATTGGGTCTGCTGGCCCGTCGTCGGCTCAGTATTATTGTGCTGCTTGTGCTTCCGGTTGTCGGGATCCTGCTCACGCAGTTTCTGCGCGATGATCTGCTGACCCGCCCCGACTTCGACGGGCTCGGATGGGTGGCCAACACCTTCCCCAGCGGTCACGCTGCGGCCGCCGCTGGTTGTGTGGCCGCGATCGTGCGGGCCGCGCCCCGTTCGATCGCTCCGGTTGCGGCTATCGCCGGCGTCGGGTGGCTGACCCTGGTGTCGCAGGATCTGATGGTCTGGGGTTGGCACCGTCCCAGCGACCTCATCGGCTCGGTGCTACTGGCGGCCGCACTCATGCACCTGGTGCCCGGGTCGACCGGACGGGGACGGAGTCACGGCGGCAATCGTCTGCTGGTCGGGGCGATCACCGCCCTGGTGGCAGCCGTGGGACCGTTGGTGTGGGCTGTGGCCACCGGACATCTGGCCGTTGCCCCGGTCGGTCTGGTCGCCGCAGTGGCGATCGCCTCACTTGTCGCCGATGGTGGTGCGGCTGATCGTCGCCGGGTTCCCCGTGGTGCAGTCGGTCCCGACGACCAGCGCGTCGAACGTCCCCATCGTGCCGGTGGCCAGCAGGATTACCACGGCACGGCCGCCGGCGTTGTTGATTGATCCGGACCCCAATACTTGGGTCGACGGCGCGATTCGATTGGCGAGCAGACACCGATCCTGCGCTGCCTGATCCACGAATCCCTCATTCTCGGTGCTGCCGAGGACGCTGAGAAGTGTGGCCGTCGACAGGCCGGTGGGGGTCAGGGTGTCGGTGGCTTCGGTGGCCGTGGCCACCGGAGCCCGCTCGGAGTCCCGGGAATCGGCCGTGAAGGAGAAGGTGGCCGCGACTGCGATCCCGACCACCGCGGCGGCTACCGCGAGCGATGCCGCGACGGCGCCGCGACGGCGCGATAGCCAGGTGACCTGTGCACCCCCGCGGTCGGCCTCGGCCAGTGCAGTCAGTGTTTGATCGATCCGCTCCTGTGCGAACGGCGGGACCGGGATCGGTGAGGCGGGTAGCTCGGCCAACTGGGCAGTGGTGGCCTCGAGCGCCGACCAGATGGCACCGGCGTCCGGATCGGCGAGTACCCGAGGTTTCAGCAGTTTCGCGAAGTCTTCGGGGTATACCCCCGCGTGCAGGTCAGCGATGACATCTACGGGGTAGGGCGGGTCGAGCAACTCACTGTCTGGGTGGTCTCGGTTGCCGATACCGAACATCGTGCGGACCCCTGCTTCCCTCGTCATCTCGATGGCCAGTCATCTCGATACTCAGCTAGGACGTCGTCGCGGCACGGTCGGTTCCCTCGGTATCGGAAGTTCGGTGGACCAGTTGTCATCGTACGATTCCCGCGGCCCTGGCCGGCTCGCGGTAGTCGGCGGCAAGTGAGTCGATGGTGGCGTGGGCGTTGAGTCCGCTGGGGTTGGGGACAACCCACACCGGGATGTCGCCGATGGTCCGATCCTGAAGACCTACCGCTGTCTTCCGTTCCCCGAATGCGGTGCGGTATGCGGTGATTCCGGCAACTGCGATGATCTTCGGCGACACCGCGCGGACCGTCGCGATCAGTTCTTCGCCACCGGTCTGGAGTTCCTCGGGAGTCAGCTCATCCGCACGGGCCGTTGCTCGACGCACGAGGTTGGTGATACCGATACCGCTGTCCAACAACAGTTTCCGATCCTCTTCGCGATAGCCCTCCGATGCGTCGATCACCCGATCGACGATTCCGGCGCGGGCCAACGCGGGATAGAAGCGGTTGCCAGGGCGGGCGAAGTGGGCACCGGTCGCAGCTGTCCACAATCCCGGATTGATCCCGACGAACAACAGCCGGCAGTCGGGCCCGACCAGGTCCGGGATGACCGCATCACGATACGACTCGAGTTCGGCGTGTGTGAAACCCATGTCCTCAGTAGACCGCAGCCCGGGCAGCCGCGGCGTCGGTGGGTCGACGGAGCAGGACGATGGCGGCCAGTGCGGTGAGTACGAGAACGACTGCACCGACCACCGAGGCAACCACGAAACCGTTCACAAACGCGGTCCGTGCCGCGGCCGCCAACTCGTCACCGGTTGCCACAGATGATGTCCGGACTGCGGCGAGGGCACCGCCCAGGCTCTCTCGCGCGGAGTTGTCCACGGGGTACGAGTAGTCGAATGTGTTGCGGTACACCATGTTCACGACGCTGCCGAGGATCGCGATGCCGAGCGCTCCGCCGAGTTCGGTGGTGGTCTCCAGCAGTCCGGCCACAGCACCCGCGCGCTCCGCGGGCGCAACCCCGACCACGTAGTCGTAGACCATGGCACTGGTGGCGACCAGACCACCGGCCAGGAATGTCGCTCCGATCAGGCCGGTGATCAGCGAGTCGGTTGTTGTGAACATCGCCAATATTGCGAAGCCGCCACCGGCCACGAGTAGCCCGCCGATCATCACCGGCGGCCGACCGACCCGGGTGGCCAGGATCGCGGTCAATGGTGCGACAAAGGCGATTGCGACCGAGGGCAGCAGACTCCAGAGTGCCGCGACCAGCGGCGACTGACCGAGGACCGACTGCAGGTACTGCGTAACGATGATGGCGTTGCCGAGGATGCCGAACATGGCGATCATGTTGATCCAGATGGTGGTGGAGAAGCGCCGATCGGAAAATTGGGTCAGGTCGACCAGTGGCTCGTCCAGGTGCTGTTGGCGGCGCACGAACATCACGCCGGCAGCAACTCCCACAACCAGATAGCCGACGCGCACCGGACCCCAACCGTCGGACGCGAGCGTCTTGATGCCCTCGATGATCGGGAGGATGGTGACCAGTGCCAGGAGGGAGCTCACGATGTCGATCCGACGCGTCCGGTCACCGGTGTCACCCGGGAGCAGGACCGGGGCCACAACGAGCAGCAGCACCATCACCGGAATGTTGATCAGGAACACTGATCCCCACCAGAAGTGTTCCAGCAGTGCACCACTGATGATCGGGCCGACCGCAACTCCCCCGGTCATCACGGCGGTCCAGGTGGCGACGGCTTTCGCTCGCTGGGTGTCGTCGATGAAGATGTGCCGGACCAGGGCCAGCGTCGACGGCATCAGTGTGGCGCCGGAGACGGCAAGGAGCGCCCGGGCCCCGATGAGCATCTCGGCGCTGGTCGCATAGGCCGCGAGCAGCGAGGCGATGCTGAAGCCGATTGCTCCGATGAGCAGCAGGCGGCGATGTCCGACCCGGTCGGCAACCGCGCCCATGGTCAGCAGCAGGCCGGCCAGGACGAATCCGTAGATGTCGAAGATCCAGAGTTGCTGCGCGGGTGACGGATCGAGATCTGCGGAGATGAACGGTACGGCGAAGAACAGGACCGATACATCCATCGAGACGATGAGCATCGGGAGGCACAGGGCCGTGAGGGCGAGCCACGGTGAGCGGGTGGTGGGCATCCGGTATCCAAACTGTGTACGGACAATACTGTTTATGAGGTACACGGATATTAGGCAGCTAACTGTGTATCTGGCAAGCAGTTAGTAGGATTGCCTCATGACCACCGACGATCGACCGATGCCGCGTCATATGCAGCTCCTCTGGGGACAGGAGGTCCTCGGTCGTCGAGGTCCCAAGCCGTCGCTGTCCATCGGAGACATCGGAGCCGCGGCGGTGGCGCTTGCCGATGAGCGGGGCTGGGACTCGGTCACGATGAAGGCGGTCGCGGAGGTCCTCGGGCTCACCACGATGTCGCTGTACCGCTATGTCGATTCCCGGGAGGAACTGCAGCAGGTGATGCTCGACGTCGCCTTCGGCCGCGCCGATCCCGCCTTGACCGCCACCGGAGACTGGCGCACCCGACTCGAGAGGTGGGCGCGCGGGATCGCGACGGTGTTCCTATCCCGATCCTGGATCGTGACGGCGCCGATGCACACCGCGCCGATCACCCCAAATCTGTTGAGCTGGACCGAATGTGGACTCCGGGCCTTCGACGGGACATCGATGTCGGGCCAACAGAAATTGTCGTCCCTTCTGCTCGTCGACGGATTTGTGCGTAATCATGTCCGCCAGTCCATCCAGTTGGGTGCGGTCACGGAGCGCGGCGTCACCGCCGACGACGGTGCCTTTGAGGCATCGATCGTGAAACTTGCTGCCCCCGAGGTTTATCCGCACCTGGTCGAGGCGGTGACAGACGAGGCGAACACGCCAGGCGACTACTACACAGAAGAACTCACCTTCGGTCTCGAGGTCATCTTTGCCGGCCTCGAGGCCCGGATGGACACCCTATGAGTTGGCCTCTTCGGCCGAAGATCGCAGATGCCCCAGCGCCACAGCAAGTTTGGCGCGTCCGCGCGCACAACGACTCTTGATCGTCCCGGTGGGCACACCCAGGATCGCCGATGCCTCGGCCACCGAATATCCCTCGATGTCGACCGCCACGATGGCTGCTCGCTGATCCGCAGGCAAGGCGTCGAGGGCTCGGCCGATCGAGACCGACAGGTCGACATCACCGTGCTGGTCGTGAGGATCTGCCAGCTCGGAGATGTCGAACTCCGGTAGCGGCACGGTCAGGCGCGACTTGTTGTGGCGAATCCGGTCGAGACATGCGTTGACCACGATGCGGTGCATCCACGAGCTGACCTTGGCGTCGGCCCGAAACCGATGGGCCATCCGGTGTGCGTTGAGCAGTGCATCCTGCAGAGCGTCCGCCGCATCCTCGTCAGAATGCGAGGTCCGGCGCGCAACCGCCCACAAATGACCCTGCAACCGCGTGATCAGTATCCCGAACGCATCGGAGTCCCCCTCCACGTGAGCCGCAAGCAATTCCTCATCAGTCCGTGCATCATCCCCACAGACCTCCCCCCACTCGGCCATGGGTGGAGACTAATGGAGGCAAACGTTCCACGCGATGGCAGACGCCAAATCCGTATCCCCCCGTCGGCAGGGGAAATGAGTCCGTGAGGTTTGCGTTCTACTCCACCCGGAGACACTGCAAGCAGAACGTGTCCAGGAACGTTTGTGATTGGTGTGACGAAGGATGAGCAAGTGGTGAATGAAAAGGAATCCTCTGAGCCCGCTTTCGAGCAGCTGGTGGGCCAGTTGAATTATCCGATGTTTGTTGTGACGACCCGCGCTTCGGATCGTATGGCAGGCTGTCTGGTCGGCTTTGCGAGCCAGGCCAGCATCAGTCCGTCCCGGTTCTTCGTCGGCGTGTCCAAGAGCAATCACACCTTTGGGGTCGCTCAGGATGCGGAGTACCTCGCCGTGCATGTCCTTGCTCGTAAGGACCTCGACCTCGCGCGCCTGTTCGGTTCGGAAACCGGCGACGAGGTGGACAAGTTCAAACGATGCCAGTGGCATGAAGGCCCGCATGGGTTGCCGATCCTCGATGATGCGGCCGCGTGGTTCGTCGGCCGAATCGTCCGGAGAATCGACGCCGGGGACCACGAAGGAATGCTGGTGGAACCGTTTGACGGTGCGACAACGCCCGCGGCCACCCAGGAACTGGTGAGTTTCTCCGATGTCCGAGACCTCGAGCCAGGACACGACGCATGAACGATTCAAAGGTGCGGTTGTTGCCCTCGGGTGAGGTGGACATCACGACGCTGGCCGTCGACTGGTACGGGGATCCGCCCGTGGGTGTCCGGGCGAACATGGTGACGAGCCTGGACGGGGAAGCGGCGTTCGACGGGCGGGTACGCCAGATCTCGGGTGCCACCGACCAAGCCTTGTTGAAGGCTCTGAGAATCTTCGCCGACGTGGTGTTGGTCGGGGCCGGCACCGTGCGTGCCGAGAACTACGGGCCGGTGGTCCTGAAAGACGCCTACCAGCGGGTACGTGAACAGCGCGGGGCGATGACCGCACCGCCGATCGCGGTGGTCACCAATACCGGTGTCTTACCCGAAACCTCACGACTGATAGGTGCCACTCCCCCGCCGATCATCGTCACGACCACCCGCGCGCGCACCAGGGCGCAGGATTACGGAGCCGACGTGATCGCTGTCGGCGATGAGTCCGTCGACCTTTCGGCGGCAATCGCGGCGCTGAAAGATCGTGGGATGAAACACATTCTGTGCGAGGGCGGTCCGACATTGCTGGACGCGCTTGCCGCTGCCGACCTGGTCGACGAATTGTGTTTGACGGTGGCGCCGAAATTCGCAGGGCTCCAAGAACATACCCCTCGGGCGCGCCCTGTGGGTCGACTCGCCGAGCCGCGTGGCCTGACGCTCGCGCATGCCCTCGCACACGACAATTTCTTGTTCCTGAGATACGTTCGCTGACCTGGTGGGCCGCCTACGCAAGCGGGATCGAGATCAGCATTCGGGCTGCGGTCGGGAGACGATCTACACTGGTGAGATTCCGGGGATCTCTCGGCCGTATGCCGTCCCCGGAAGGAATGCCATCACTTCATCCCCCGCACCCCATGAGATCTACCTCGTCCCTCCCGAGCCGGAGACCCCGGAGTCGGTCGTCCGGGAGTCTGCCGCGTCGGTGGCCCGCCTGCGGGAGCAGCCGAACGTCGTGGGCTTCGAAGGTCGGTACGCGCTCGCCATCTCGTCGACCACTCCGCAAGAGGCGATGGTCGAGGATCTGCTGTTCATCCGTGGCGTCCTCGACGCTGCCGAGATCGCCTACCTCCTGGTGCGCGGCAACGACGAACGACCGGTGATCGCGATCGCATGGCCGGACCGCGCCGCCTTCAAGGCAGCAATGGTCGCCGCTTGCGAGCGGGAACCGTTCTACTCGAAAACTGTTGATGCAGAACGGGGTAAGGCGGTACTGGTAGGCGATGGGAAACTGTCGCAATCCACGAAAGCAAGAATCTTCCGGCTCTATCGACCGCGCGTCGAACCGAACAGCGGGCTGCACTACGGTGCTGCGACCGCCGTGCAGATAGAGCTGTGGTCTTTCGATGACACCGAGATCACCCTGCCGATCGAGAACTCGTTGACCCGGCGGACCATCCCGAGGGACGAAGCCGTCCGTGGGACCGTCGAGCGCTACGGTCTGACCTGGCCCACCATCGAGAACATGTTCGCCGGACATGCCTCCGACATCAATTTCGACATCGACATCGTCTTCTCCTGGGTCGACGGGTCATCGGCGGAGTTCCAGGCGCAGCGGGCCAAGCGAATGCAGAATTACATTGTCGGAGAAGGGGATGCGTCGGCCGCGCGGTACCGCCAGATCGACGAACTGAAGTATGCGTTGCGCTCGGTCCACATGTACGCACCCTGGATTCGCCGGATCTTCGTCGCCACCGATTCACCGCGCCCGGCGTGGCTGGCCGACGATCCTCGGGTGACCTTCGTCCCGAGCGAGGAGTTCTTCGTCGACACGTCGGTTCTGCCGACGCACAACTCTCAGGCCGTCGAGAGCCAGCTCCACCACATCCCGGGGTTGTCCGAGCATTTCCTGTACTCCAACGACGACATGTTCTTCGGACGTCCGGTCGGACCGCAGGCGTTCTTCTCCTCGGGAGGGGTGAGCATGTTCATCGAGGCGACCACGCGGATCGGACTCGGCTACAGCGACGCCGACCGCAGTGGTTTCGAGAATGCCGCCAGGGTCAACCGCCGATTGCTGCAGAACCGATTCGGCCTGATGACGACGCGGCACCTCGAGCATGCGGCAACTCCGTTGCGCAAGAGCGTGTTACAGGAGATGGAAAAAGAATTCCCGGAGGAGTTCGCCGCCACCGCCGCCAGCGCTTTTCGCACCAGTTCGAATATCTCGGTGACCAATTCGCTGTACCACTACTACGCGCTCATGACCGGTCGCGCTGTGGTGCAGAAAGACGCCAAGGTCAAGTACATCGACACAACCGCCGTGGCGGGACTCAAGGCCATGGGGAAGATGCTGCCGCGGCGGGCCGTCGACTTCTTCTGTCTCAACGACGGCAGTACCCCCGAGGTCGATCTGGAACTCCGCACCCAGACGGTGATCGGCTTCCTCGACCGCTACTTCCCCATCGCCGCACCATGGGAGACGGCGGCAGGGGCGGCGTCGGACTAGTGCCCCGACGCTAGTTCCGGCTGACCGGGCTTCGCCGGGTGCTCTCGGCGATCCGGATATGGGCTGCGGCCAGTCGGCGCGCGGTCTCGTCGGGTGAAACATATTCGCCCACAGTCGCATACGTGCCGATGGGTACGGCTGAATGGACGACGGTCGAGTCGTAGACGTGGATGAGGTTGAAGCCTTGTCCCCCGTCGCGGCCGCGCATCGCCCCGGCCGGCACGTTGAGATCCTGGTTGTAGCAGGTGGCGGCGGCCACGGAGACCGGTATCCCGGCGAACGTCGCGTTGGTCGAATAGTGCAGATGTCCGGCAATGATGGAGCGGACATCGCTGCCCTGCAACACATCTGCGAGTCGGTGCTGATCGCGTAGTTCTACGAGGACCGCGAGATCGAGTACACACGGCACGGGTGGGTGGTGCATCGCGAGTATGGTGCCGTGTTCGGCAGGTGTCGCCAAAAGATCTGTGAGCCAGGTGAGTTGAGCGTCGGTCACCTCGCCGTGGTGCAGGCCGGGGACGGTTGAGTCCAGGGTGATGATCCGCAGACCGCCGACGTCGTGCACCATGTCGATGGACCCGGTGTCCGGCGGCTGGTCGAGCAGTTCCACTCGGAAGACGGCGCGATCGTCATGATTGCCCATCGCCCAGATGAGCTCGGCTCCGAGCCGGTCGGCGACGGGTTCGACCATGCCGCGCAGCGTCTCATAGGCGCGTGGATCGCCTTTGTCGGTCAGGTCACCGGTGAAGACCAGTGCGTCGATCGCGACACCGGATCCGGTGAGTTCGGTGAGGATCTGGCGTAACCGCGCCTTGCTGTCGACACCGCCGTACAGATCGCCGTCACCGTCGATGAGATGGGTGTCGCTGATGTGCACTATGCAGTGATTCGGCCTGGGGTATTCGGCCGTTCGAGCCACCATCAACGCACTCGCTTCCGATCGGCCCTGCGCTGCTGCGGTTGTGTCGGGCGGACGCCCGGGCTGACAACCGTCACCAACACACACTAGCGAAACACATCGAGAAACCCTGAACGCGGACGTCGCCAGGACAGCAGATGAACATCTGCGGTGGCTTCCGGAGACGCGTCTGTGGCCCGGTGACTGCCGGCACGGTCGGTTACGGCGGGTGGTTCGCAGCGAGATCCCGGGGCTGAGCTCAGTGCGCCCGCATCGGGTCTGGCAGGCTGGTGAACGCCGGAAGGGGGTGGACGATGGGAGTGACCGGACGTCGTCGACAGGCCGCGAGGATGATCCTGATCGACGAGGTCGGCCGAATCCTGCTGTTCCGTGGGGTCGATCCGATGAACTCGTCAGGCGGGACATGGTGGTTCACCCCCGGGGGCGGCCGCGAAGGCGACGAGACCGATGAGCAGACCGCCCGGCGTGAGGTGTTCGAGGAAACCGGTCATCGGGTGGACGTGATGTCGGGGCCCGTGATGCACCGCGAGTTCGACGTCGTCTTCGCCGGGGAACCCATCCATCAGGTGGAGGTCTATTTCGTCGCGTATGTGCCGGCATTCGAGCCGCATTCGATCGGCTGGACCGAACTCGAGCGGCACACGATCCTCGACCACCGCTGGTGGTCACCAGCCGAGCTGGAGTCCAGCACCGAACTGATCTTCCCGACGAACCTGGCCGACCTCGTCCGTCGCCTCGGCACAGCGGATCAGCGGTAGCCGACGACTAGTGGGGATCGGTCCATACGCCGGAACTCCCCCGCCGGAACGAGTCCATCAAATGGGTGTCGACGATCCCGATGGCCTCCATCAGCGCATACATTGTGGTCGGACCGACGAATCGAAAACCCTTTGCCCGCAATGCCTTGGACATCGCAACAGACTCGGGCGAGGTGGTCGGCACCTCGGCCATGGTCCGCGGGCGCGGGGTCGTCTCCGGCTTGTACGACCAGAGGAAGTCGACCAAACCGCCGTCGGCGCGCAGATTCTGGGCGGCCCGTGCGTTCCCGATGGTGGCCTCGATCTTGCCCCGGTGCCGGATGATGCGGGCGTCGGTGAGCAGTCGGGCGACCTCGGGTTCCCCGTAACCGGCCACGGTGTCGACATCGAAGTCGGCGAAGACCTCCCGGAACGCCGGACGTTTGCGCAGAATGGTCGCCCACGACAGTCCGGCCTGAAACCCCTCCAACGCAAGACGTTCGAAGTGGGCGTGCTCGCCGGAGACAGGCATGCCCCACTCGGTGTCGTAGTACTCGCGCATCAAACCCGTCTGCGCGGCCCAGGCGGGCCGGATCAGCCCATCCTCACAGCGCACCGCACCCACCGGCAGGTCGTCGTTCACAGCGGGGTACTAGCCCGTCATCGACACTTGGCTGATGGCACCCTGGTAGCGCCCACTGTCGTTGCGTGGCAGGGACGTCAGCCATACCAGGACGTACTTCCCCGGCTTGGCGTCGCTGATCGGGATCCGGGTCTCCTGGCCCTCGAGCGTGGCCGCCCCGACCAGTGTGGTGGCCTCGAACGCCGTCTGAACGGAGTTCGCGGTGCGGATCTCCAGCTGCATGCCCGGCGTCGGTGACCGCACGATGACCTCGGAGAGCGTCGCATCCCGATCGAGGGTGAACATCAGGCCCAGACCGGGTTTGAGGTTGCCGAACTTGGCGCCACCGCGATACTCATCGGTTTTCCACGCCGGCGCCTGCCCGCTGATCACGTTGTTCAGGTTGGTCCGGCCGTCCGGTACCTGATCGGAGTAGTCGAGCATCGTGACGGCGGTCAGGCCCACCGGTCCTGCTGCAGCCGGAGCCGGAGCCGGAGCCTGTGGGGCCGCCTCACCGGACGGACGTGCCGAGGTGGAGAAGATCGAGTCGATGTCCGGGGTCTCGTCGTCTCCGCCGAAAGCGTTGGTGGCCCAGACGACCACCGCGATGACGAGGAAGAGGATGAACAATCCCGCGCCTGCCAGGATCGCCATTGTGCGCACCGAACGCGGCTTCTTGGTGTCGTCGTCTCCGCCCCCACCGAGCATGCTCGGTGTTGCGCGCGGCGACGAGTTCACCGGTTTGCCGTCGGTCCCGACCTGGGCGATCAGGTCGGTCTGCTGGTCGAGAACCGTTGCCTGGTCGAGAACATGCTGGACCGTGGCGGCGGTGCGGATCCCGCTGTTGCCCTCCAGGGCCCGGGCCGCGACCGCGGAGATCTCGAACGGGATGTCGGGGCGCTGCGCCCGGGGTTCACGTGGCAGACCGTCGTTGCCCGGCGCGGCAGGCGCCAGACCACCGATCTGTTCGGCTGATTGCCTGCTGGTGGCGAGTTCGACCCCGGTCTCGGCGTCGAGCGGCCAGCGCGCCAGCAGGAGGGCGTAGAGAACAGCCCCGAGGCCGCGCACGTCCGAAGACTTGTCAGAGTCGGCGAGCGTACCGGGGAACGCCAGAAAAGCATTGCCCTCCTGGCTGATCCGGACGCGTTCGGGATGATCGATGGACAGGGCGCCACCGTTGCGATGTGCGGCCTCGGCCGCGGCGGCCAGTGCGCGGACCGCGCGAGCGGCGCCGACCGGCGACGGATTCGACTTCGCGACGTCGGCCAGCGACGAGCTGGGGATCCATTCGGCGACAACAATTCCGCCCGATGATCCGCGGACCACATCCAGGACCCGCGCGATGCCGGGCGAGTTGATCCGGCCGAGCCGCAGGGTCCGCGACAGCACTGCCTGCGGGCCCTCGTCACGGGGATCGATCCGCACACCGGCTTCCGGTAGCGGAGCGGCCTGTTCGGCGTCGACAAAGGTCAGTGCCACGTCGCGGTCGAGGTTGATGTCGCGGGCCTGCCAGAACTGCAGACCGCGCGATCCGCCGTGGTGTTGCAGCAGTCGGTACCGGCCACCGGCGACGGCAGCTCCCGGAACGAGCCTGGGGCCCCGGCGAACCCGCGGCCGGGCGGGCGCCGGTGGACGGGCCCCGGTCGGCGCTTCGGGTGTGGCCTTGCCGGCTGCTGCCACATCGGCGAGGTTCATCTGCGCGGTCTCATCGAGACCCGGCGCACCGACGGACGGGCGTGGCGACGTGGGCGCCTCGACCGACTTGCTGTCGGCATCCTGTTTACCCAAAGCACCCACTCCTTTCCTTCGATACCGCAGGTCTTGTGGCTGACGGAAGTTGGTTCCGGCAGCGCCGCCGCTTGTGACCGCGTAGGCCTGCCAGCTCGATGTACCCCGATCGAAGCGTCGGATAACTTCGACCTGACCAGAATACGGAACAGACTCCTCGCCCGAGATCCGCGGGAACTGGACCGTCATCGTGGCCGCACCCTCGGTCTCGGGTTCGGGTGCCGGTGCGATGGCCGGGATGAAGCGGCCAAGCAGACGTCGAACCACGACCACGACGGTCAGCACGTCGGGCACTCGCAGCAAGGTCAGCACGATGTAGATCAGTGAGATGGTGACGATCCCGACCAGACCGAGGTAGGCGATCGACCCCAATTTGCCGTGATCGGTGGAGAGTTGGTCGAGCCCGGAGATCTCGGCCAGTGCCCACACCAGCGCGCTGCATCCGACGGAGACCACCAGGGTCCACGACACGGTTCGGCCGACGTTGGTCATCCGGGCGCCACCGAGGCGGCTGCGCAACAGGAAGTGTCCGACAACGGCGCCGACCAGATAGCCCAGACCGTTGGACAGGGCGAGCCAGCGGATGATGTCGTCCGGGTCGTCGAACAGCACCGGGCCGAGGTACGACGCGGCGACCTTGACCGCGGTGATCCCGACAACCATGTAGGTAGGCGTCCAGGCATCCTCGCGGGCGTAGAACACACGCAGCTGCACGAGCGTCATCGCGTACGGGATCATCGTGAACGCGCCCCACGACAGGACACTGCCCAATTGGGAGGCGGTCTCTGCGTTGAACTTCCCGAAGTTGAAGACGGCCACACCGATGGCGGGACCGAAGAACGTCATGAATGCGATGACCGGAACCAGCGAGACCATCGTCAGGCGGGTCGCGAGCGACAGGTCGTCGATCACCGCGTGGGTGTCGTCGGCGGCGGCGTTGCGGGACAGTCGCGGCATGATCGCGGTCAGGATCGTTACGCCCAGGACGCCGTAGGGCAACTGCAACAACTGCCACTGGGTGGCGTAGACGCTGACACCGTCCGCGCTCGCGGCCGAGGCGATCCGATAGGTGACGATCAGACCGACCTGCAACACCGCGACGTACAGGACGATCGCCACGGCCATGTTGCCGAACTTGCGGAGTCGGTCGTCCAGACCCCACTGCAGGCGCAGTTTCACACCGCTGCGGCGGATCGCCGGTACGAGGATGAGCGTCTGCGCGACCACGCCGAGTGTGGTGCCGATACCGAGGATCAGCAGTTTGGTATCGCCCATCCGGACCGGGTCCAGGGAGATCTCACCGGGACTGGCGGCATAGGCGATCAGGGTGATGATCTGAACGATGTTGTTGAGCACCGGTGCCCAGGCGCCCGGCTTGAACAGGCCCTTCATGTTCAGGATCGCGATGAACAGGGCCGACAGTCCGTAGAACAGGATGGCGGGCAACAGCAGGTAGGCCAGTCCGGTCGCCAAATCCCGGTTGACCTTGCCGTCACCGAGATTGAGGGCGGTCAGGAGCGGCGCAGCGATCACCGCGACGAGGGTGGCGGCCCCGAGTAAGACGACCGTCAGGGTGAAGATCCGGTTGATGAACCCGGCTCCCCCGTCGGCGTCTTCGCGTTCGGCGCGGACGAGGACCGGGATGACGATCGCGGTCAGGACCGCACCGAGGACAACCTCGGCGATCATGTTCGGCAGCACGTAGGCGGCCTGGAACGACGACGCGACCGCTGCACCGAGCATGGCCAGCACCAGGACGGTCCGGACGAAACCGGTGATACGTGAGACGAGGGTGGCCAGCGCGATCGAACCACTGGTTCGCATGACGCTGTCGTCGGACGGCTGACGCGGCGTGGTGGCGGTCGGCTCGTCGGGCTTGGGGTCGACGGTGACCGGCGCCACAGTGGCCCGGTTCACCCGCCCACGCGTGGACGCAGGGTCACCGGCAGTCGGTCGGGCGTCGCCGGGAGGTCGTGGCTGTGGCGCCGGACCTCCGTGGGGTGCGGGCCGGAATCCCGGTGGTGGGCCCGACGGTGGGCGCGGACCTGTTCCCGGACCCGGCATGGGCCGCGGTGGTGGCCGGCGCCGGGGCGGCGGGGGTGGTGGTGGCTGATCGGTCATCGATTGTCCCCGTCAGGCCGTCCGGGGTTGTCTCCTGGCCGGTGCCCTGGCTCCGGCGAAGCCCAGGTGCCGATGCCCCCGCTGTGGAGAGCGCGACTGTCGGCCATCAGACGCTCGCGCTCGTCTGGTTCGGGTCTGTCGAGGTCAGCGGGATCTGGTTCGCCGCGGAATCGATGCCAGAGCCGTCGGCCGGCGAGGAGTACCAGGAGCACCCCGGCACAGATCGTGATGATGAAAAGCGGTTGTCCATATGCGTTGGAATGTACTGACAATTCGATCGGACTACCCAATGGGACACCGCTGGATGTGACCAAACCGATCTGCACGGTCATGGATTTGGAGCGGTCGGCCCGGGTCGGGATCTGCAGTTGCCGCGTTCCCTGCGCCGGTATCTCGATGACGCCGAGGTCCCCGACCGTCATCCCGGCCGGGGCCGAGACCGAAAGACGGGCACGCATCGCGACCGGGAGGTCGTTGCGGATGACCAGCAGCAGCGGGCTCCGTTCGGAGGCCAGGGTGAAACGGCCGCCGGGATCGAGGATGCCGACGCCGCCGCGAATCCCCGCGATCGTGATCGCCACCGCAGAGGTCCGCATCTCACCGGCCTCCGTGGCGGCCCGCTGATCCTGGGGCGAGACCGATGCCATCGCACGGAGCAGGTCTTCACGAAGCGGAGCCATGTACGCCTGCGGCGTGATCGGGACATCGGACCGCGCGACCATCGACTCCTGCAGGTCCCAGGTCTGGGTGGTGTCCGATCCGACGGCGGTGATGATCTGCTCCGGCGGGCCGGTGATCTCGGCGCCTGCCGGTGCGATCAGTCGGGCCCCGGCCGGTGCGGTGGCGGTGGCTGTCAGGTCGGCGCCCAGGGTCTCGAGCGGTCGCGGGACACCCAGGTTGGACGTCAGCAGCTGGGTCATCGTGGACAACACGGCCTTGGTGTCGTCTGCGGTGGCGGACCACGTCGGCGGCGGCATGAGGACCTGACCCCGTCCGATCGTCTTGGCGATCGGGTCGTCGCTCCCGTTCTGCTCGGCATCACCGGTGATCGCGGACAGTGTGGACGGCGCCAGTGCCGAGAACATCATCGCTCCGAGCGCGGTCTGTCGCCGGGCCGCCTCGCTGCCCCGCAACCATCCGTCGCGCTGATCGGTGGGGGTGACCTGCGCCGACCGCGGGGCATCACCCATCGCGGCCAGCGCACTGGACATCGCGGGATCGAAGGTCTGGACCGCAAGGTCGTCGCCGAGCGGGTACTCGCCGTTGGTGGAGGTGGGTGTGGTGGTGCGGACCGCGGACGCGGACAGGAGCGTGCCGACCGAGCCGTTGTCCTTCACCAGGTCGGCGGCCTTGTCGTCGAGGACGCCGGAGGTGGGAAGGGTCAGTCCCCGCACGCTTTTCACCTTGAGGATGGTGTCGACGATGTCGGCCGGTGTGTCGAGTGCGGCCTTGGAGAGCCCCGAGTCGTCCACCTGCGCGAGCGCGTTCGTGTCCACATGTGCAAACGGGGTCGCGACGACGCACATCGTCGGTGCCAGTGCCTGCAACCGGGCCAGCCAGGCCTTGGCGACCGCCGATCCGGTGCCCTCGAACGCAGGTCCGGTCGGATCGCCGGGATCGGTGCTGACCAGGTAGGGGCCGGTCATGGCCTGGACACTGACGAGCAGATCTGGATCGATGGCCAGGCACAGGCTCTGGGTGAGCGGCGTGTTGGCCTCTTGCGCGTGGGTCTGTTCCATCGCGGTCAGGAGGGTGTCGAGTCGACCGCCGGATTCGAGTGATTGGCGCAAACCGTTGTCCAACAAGCGGACCGTTTCGTCGCCGCCTCCGGTGACACCCGGTGCCAGTGACGCGGGTGCGGCGATCGGCCACAGCAGGGTCAGGCCCATCGGCTGGGAGGTGTCCGGGGCGATGGATCCGTCCGGCGCCACCGGGATCGCCCCGGTCGGCGCGGAGTCCGATCCGGCCAAACCCTGCGTCTGCGCGCGGGTGTCGTCGTCGGGCAACCCCATGACCGGCAGCAGGGTCCGGGCATCGTCGAGCCTGGCCGCATCGCCGTACTCGGGTGTGCCGTTGACGTTGATCAGGATGGGATAGACGCCCGGTGTGTCGATGGCCAGACTGGGCCGGTCGGAATCGTCCGCCGACAAGGGGAGCCGCAGGGTGAACGGCACCGATTCCCCTGGCTTCAGTTCCCTGGTCACATCGACGAAGTTGCCGACGATCTCGAAACTGTTCGGATCTGCCGACAACGAGTCACCGAGGCCCGCGCTGGTGGTGATCACGTCCCCGCGCTCCATGCGCATCGCGATGTTGCGGACCGGGCGGTCACCGATGTTGTTCAGCGTTCCGCTCGCGGTGACGGTCCCGCCGCTGGTGGTCGACACCGTCGACGGATCGATCGACTCGAGGGAGATCTGCAGGAACTGATCAGAGTCGGTCTGCACGTCGCCGGGCGCTGCGAACGCTGCCGGAGCCAGCGGCACCGCAATCATGATCGTGGCGCCCAGGACGATCAGTAGTCGCCGGACAACGAGGAACCACCGCAGGTGGCCGATCCCCCGAGCCCGCATCGAACCGGCCTTCACGTGGCTTCTGATGGGCCGGAGTCACCGGTTGGGCCGTGCGCGGCCGCTCCCCCGCCTTTACCCGCCGAACCCTCGCCTCCGCGACCGGAGCCGCGTCGACCGCGTCGTCGGCGTCGACGCGGTTTCTGGACGGGAGCAGGTGGTTCGTTGCGTTTCTGGTTGCGCGCCGCGGCGGCCTTCTCGTAGGCATTGGGTTCGCTGCGCGTGCCCAAGGCCTCGGATTCGGCCATCCGATCGGGATCGGCGGTCAGTTCGGCGATGACGTCCTCGGCCACGCGGGCCAGGCGCCGCTCATCGGAGTACGTGAGTCGACGGGGCAGATCGACCAGTGGCACCCAGGCCACCTCGGCGACCTCGTAATCGGCGTCGGACAGCTCTCCTCCGGTGAACCGCATCAGATAGTGGTGCACCGTCTTGTGGATACGTTTGCCTTCGCTGACAAACCAGTAGTCGATCTTGCCGAGGGGCGCGACGACGTTGCCCTTGATGCCGGTCTCCTCGGCGACCTCACGGATGGCCGTCTGCTCGGCGGTCTCACCGGTTTCGATATGGCCCTTGGGCAGCGACCACATCATGCGGCCCCGCCGGTCCACGCGACCGATCAGTGCGGCGCACCGCTCGTTGTCGGGACCGTCGAGGCCGGAGACCATCAAACCGCCTGCAGAGGTCTCCCGGACGGTTCGCAGCCGCTGCTTGGCAAGGTTCGCCGGGACCTTCGCGGGCAATTTCGATCTGCCCACGTCCGATGGCTTGACCTGCGCGGTCCGCCCGTCGGCCGCCTTGGTGCCTGCGACACCGGTCGATTCGCTGCGGGCGGCATCGACCGTGTTGTCGACGGGACGGGACGGTTTGCGGCGCCGACCGCGACGCGATCGACGTGATGATCCGCCCGCGGGCGTCTTGTCGGTCGCCGGGGCGTCGTTCGTCGCCGGCGAATCGGACACCGCTGCGGGTGGCCTGGGATCGGTGGTCTGACCAGCGCCGCCCCCGCGGCGATTGCCGCGCCGTCGCCGAGGACGCCGGGTGACGTCCCTACTCGGCTCTGTGGGTTCGGCTGACACTCAATAGATGCTAGTCGTCGGTAACCGGCTGTTTCCGCCAGCGTGGCCGATCAGGCACCGAACTCACACCCTGTGGTGGCCCGTGAACTCCCCTGCCGGTCCCGCTCGACTAGTCTGGCGTTTCGTGACAACTCCCCCGCCTGCCGCCGATTCCTCTGCCGCCGATTCCGCAGGCGCAGACGAACGACGCACGCGGTTGCTGGCCTCTGCCGCGGTGTCGCTGCGGGAGCTCTCCGACGTCCTCGATCCCCTCGGTGCCAAGTTCGCCGCGGCCGGATTCCAGCTCTACCTGGTCGGTGGTTCCGTGCGGGACGCCGTCCTCGGCCGGCTCAACCACGGCGATCTGGATTTCACCACCGATGCCCGCCCGCAGGACGTGCAGGAACTGCTGCGTGGCTGGGCCGAGGCGATCTGGGACACCGGCATCGACTTCGGGACGATCAGTGCGGTCAGGTCCGGGCAGCAGATCGAGATCACAACGTTCCGTGCCGACAGCTACGACCGGGTCGGGCGGAACCCGCAGGTCCGGTTCGGCGACACCCTCGAAGACGATCTGGTGCGGCGTGACTTCTCCATGAATGCGATGGCGGTGAAGATCGGCGCCGATGGCAGCCAGGAGTTCGTCGACCCGCTCGGTGGTCTGGAGGCATTGCTTGCCGGGGTGATCGACACACCCGCTGCCCCCGAGGACTCCTTCAACGACGATCCGCTGCGCATGTTGCGGGGTGTCCGGTTCGTCTCGCAGCTGGGCTTCTCCCTCAGTCCGCGGGTGTTCGAGGCCATCACGGCCATGGCCGACCAGATCGCCCGGATCACGGTCGAACGGGTTGCGGTCGAACTGGACAAGCTCATCCTCGGAGAGCATGCGGTCGAGGGCATCGACATGCTCTGCGAAACGGGTTTGGCGGAACGGGTGATCCCCGAGATCCCGGCGATGAAGCTCGCGATCGATGAGCATCATCAGCACAAGGACGTCTATACCCACTCGTTGACGGTGCTGGCTCAGGCGATGGACCTCGAGGACGGCGACCCGGATCTGGTGTTGCGGTGGGCGGCCATCCTGCACGACATCGGAAAGCCCGACACCCGTCGGCACGAACCCAACGGCGGCGTCAGCTTCCACCATCACGAGGTGGTCGGCGCGAAGATGGTCCGCAGGCGGTTGCGGGCACTGAAGTATCCGAAGGCCGTGATCGAGGACGTCGCGAATCTGGTCTTCCTGCATCTGCGATTCCACGGCTACGGCGACAGCCAGTGGACCGATTCCGCGGTCCGCCGGTACGTCACCGATGCCGGTGACCTACTCCCCCGCCTCAACAAGCTGGTCCGCGCCGACTGCACCACCCGCAACAAGCGCCGGGCTCGCCGACTGCAGCAGAACTACGACAACCTCGAAGAGCGGATCGCCCGCATCGCGCAGGACGAAGATCTTGCCCGGGTCCGGCCCGATCTCGACGGCAACGCCATCATGGAGTTGCTGGGATTGCCGCCCGGACCCCAGGTGGGCAAGGCCTGGCGCTACCTCAAGGAACTCCGGCTCGATCGTGGCCCGATGTCCCATGAGGAGGCCGAGCAGGCCTTGCGCGAGTGGTGGGCGCAGCAACAGCCGAGTTAGTGCCCGGGGTCCGGCAGATCAGGTGAGCGAGACCAGCTTCCCGATGTCGTCGGCGGGCAGCTTGCCGTCTACCACCGCGGTCACGGTCGTGTTGTTCAAAGTGATTGCGCCACCGTGGTTGTCGAGGAACGCGGTGTCGGCGGCGTCGCGTCCGGTCGAGATGCGGATGAGGGTCTGGCGCGGTGCCAGGCAGGTCGCGTCCACCACCCGCCACTGGTCGTCGACAAGTGCTTCGGCAACGGCGTGGAAGTCCATCGGGTCACATCCGGGCGCATAGACGGCGACGAGTCGGGCCGGCACATTCAGGGCGCGGAGGGCTGCGACGACCAGGTGCGAGTAGTCCCGGCAGACACCGGCCCCGGCGAGCAGGGTGTCGGTGGCCCCGTCGGTGGGACCGCTGGCACCGGGTGTGTAGTCGAGGTGGTTACCCACCCAGGCGGCAACGGTCTCGAGTAGCTTGGAAGGTTTGGCGTTGGTATCGAATTGCTTTGCGGCCCAACCGAAGAACTTGTCTGTCTCGGAGTACCGACTGGGTCGAAGATAGAGCGACCGATCGTAGTCGGTGGCCGTGGCGGGCGCGGTGGTCCCCACGATGGTGGCCGTGTACGCGACCTTCAGGTTGCCGACGCCGGCATGTAACAGGTGGATTCTGTTGCCGTGGGGTCCGCTGATCTCCCTGGCGTCCAAGGGCTTTCCATCGAGCGTGAATGAGAGGGTCTCGGTCACCTCGGCACCGGGATGCGGTGCGACGGCGATCTGGAACTCGAGATCCGTCTCGCCGTTGATGTCGACGTCGAGGCGGGCTGACACATCGCGCTTTTGCACGCAGAACTCCTGTATTGATCAATTCGGAACATGGATCGGACAGGAGAACTCTCAAACACCCCCCGGCGCTGCCGACGACAGAAACGATACCGCACCCGGACGGACTTCGATGGTTGCCGGTAGTTCGCCGATCCGGTCGCCGTCGGCGTATATCGGCGTCCTCCTGGAACTGGTGAGTTCGATGCGCCTGCCGCGCAACTGCTCCACTTCTTTGCGATGAATGTGCTTGCCGCTGTAGATGGTTGGGAACAGACCCATCAGCTTCAGGCGTGGCCCGTGATGCACCAGGATGACGTCGAGTTCCCCGTCGTCGATGACGGCCGACGGAGTGATCTGCATCCCACCGCCGTAGCTTGCGGTGTTCCCCACCGATGCCAGCACGAGATCGCGCTCGAGTCGGCGGCCGTCCACGGAGATCTGATAAGGAAACGGTTTCATCCGGGCCAGCTCGATCAGGGCCGCAATCGGGTATCGCAGTTGACCTTTCGGCCACGAAAGGGTGTTCGCCCGTTCGGTGACCAGGGCGTCGAGGCCGGTGGCGGCCACAGTGCCGTACGCGTGAATGCTGCCATCGGACAGCGTGATGGTGGCGGTGTCGCAGACCCGGCGGGCACCGCCGCGGATGATGGCTGCCGCTGCGGCCGGATCACCGATCGGGATGCCCAGTGTCCGGGCCGTGTCGTTGCCGGTGCCGGCAGGCATCAGTCCGATGGGTACGGCGTCTGCGCCGGCCTCATAGGCGGCCTGTAGGGCCAGGCGGATGGTGCCGTCGCCCCCGACCACCACCAGGGCGTCATGCTCGGGTGAACGGACGCCTCGTGCGAATTGCAAGGTCTCGTCGGCGCTCGAACCGGTCAACGCGGTGACCTCGAGGCCGGTTGCCACCAGCGCTTCGACGGCGGCGGCCACTGCGGCGCCGGCGAGGCCGTGACGTGCGGCCGGATTGATGAGCGCGGCAACCCGAAGGATGGTCATGGAATGAGTTTGCCCGGATTCAGGATGCCGGTGGGATCGAGGGCGGATTTGACCGCGCGCAATATCTGCGCGCCGACGTCCCCGATCTCCATCGGCAACCAGCGACGGTGGTCGGCGCCGACGGCATGATGGTGGGTGATCGTGCCGCCTGAATCCACAATCGCTTGACCGACAGAGGCTTTCACGCCGGACCATTCGGTGATCGGATCATCCCCGTAGCGGTAGACCACCGTGAAATACAGTGAGGCGCCGGTGGGATAGGTGTGGGAGATGTGGCAGAGCACCAGTGCCGGGGAGCCGGACCGTCCGATGGCCTCGGTCAGGGCGCCGGTGACCGCGGTCTTGAGTGTGCTCACGTTCGACCAGGTGGTGGCGGTTTCCAGTGTCTCGCAGCCGACCCCGATGTCCAGGAGTGCATCCCGCAGGTAGGGAGCGTTGAAACGGCTGTGTTCCCAGGCCTGTGCGCGGGCGGCGCCCAGCGACGTACCACCGGCGGCGGCCAACAGTCGTCCGGTGAGCTCCTGGCGAGCCCGGGCCACCGCCTCGGTCCCCTCGAATGTGGTGATGGCCAGGCATCCACCGGAAACGGTGTCGGTGTCGGCACCGATCTTGTCCGGGCTGGCCAGGTTGACACCGGTCTCGGCCTCGTCGGACAGACGCATCACGGTCGGCCCGCCTCCTTGCTGCGCCACCGCACGCAAAGCTTCTGCGCCGGAGTCGAAGTCGGTGAAGTGCCAGGCGTCGTACAGGGTGACGGGCGCGATGCGGTGCACACGCAGGGTCACGGCGGTGATCACGCCGAGGGAGCCCTCGGAACCGAGGAACAGTTGGCGAAGATCGGGTCCGGCCGCGGTCTTCGGCGCCCCACCCAGGTCGATGACCCCGGTGGGTGTGACCACTCGCAGGCCGGTGACCATCTCGTCGAACCGGCCGTATCCGGCGGAGGCCTGCCCTGATGATCGAGTGGCCGCGAACCCGCCGATGGTGGCGAACTGGAAACTCTGCGGGAAATGTCCGAGTGTGAATCCATGTGCAGCCAAGAGCTTTTCGGCCTGTGGACCGGTGACGCCTGCACCCAGCACCGCCTCACCGGAGATGGTGTCGATCGACAGCAGCTGATCAAAACGCTGTAAATCCAGGCTGATCACCGCGCGCAGGGAGCCGGCGTCTGGGTCGACCCCCCCGACCACACTGGTGCCGCCACCGAAGGGAACCACCGCGACCCGGGATCTGGCGCACCAGTCCAGGAGGTCGGAGATCTCCTGTTCGCCTGCGGGTTCGACCACACCGTCCGGTGCGTCTTGTCTGCGGGTCCTTCGACGCAGGAGGTCAAGGGTCGATTTACCACCCGCCCGCGTCAGTCGATCACCGTCGGACGTCGATACCGCACTGACGATTCCGCGGAGGGCATCGAGGTCGGCGTCCGTGAGCCGGACGGGCGAGAGTTCGATCTCGGTCGCGGCCGGGGCCGGGATCCGATCGCCGGAGACGCCGAGAACCTGTGACAGGAGTGCCCTGATCGGCTCGGAGAGCTCGGTGGCGGCCTCGGGTGATCCCCATCCGTCCCAACGCATCGGGGGCAGAGGCAGGGAATGCTGGGGAAACTCGACCGTCATGAGTTACAGTTTTACACAACATGTCAATCCGTAACGGTAAATCGTCCATGGTCGGAAACCACGACGCCGGCACCCCCGACCCGGTGGCCTCTGCCATGGGCGCCAACATCACCGATCGGGTCCTCGATGCGACCCGTGCGGTGCTGATTCGCGCCGAGGGCCGCAAGATCACGTTGGCTGAGGTGGCCCGTGAGGCCGGGGTGAGCAGGCCTACCGTCTACCGGCGTTGGCCGGACGTACGGACGTTGATCGCCGACCTCGTCACCCGGGAGTTGATCGGCACGATCGCCGACATCCCCGCACGCGGCACGACCCTGGACGCCAAGGTCGATCGCCTGGTTGCCGTCGCCGATGCGATCCGGGGCAACAACCTGCTCGAAATGCTGTGGCGTGAACCGTCAGCCGCTCTTGCCCCCTATGTTTTCGTGAGGCTCGGTCGCAGCCAGAACGCCGCCCTGACGATCCTGCAACGGGCCATCACCGACGGTCAGCATCGCGGCGACGTCCGTGACGGGGCTCCGGACGAGATGGCCGCCATGGTGCTGTTGATCTGTCAGTCGGCGATTCAGTCGCATGCGATCGTCCAACCGATCCTGGCCGATCGATGGACCGTGGAATTGCGGTACGCGCTGCACTCGTACCTGCGGACGGCGCCGTGATCGCCGGACAGTTTCCGGCCGGAGCGCTGAGCCCGGCGTCACGTCGGGCCGGCCTCGATGAATTACGGCTGCGCACTGAGCCTTTGGATGTCCTGGTGATCGGCGGCGGAGTCACCGGAACGGGCGTCGCATTGGATGCTGCCAGCCGTGGTCTGTCGGTGGCCCTGGTGGAGGCCCATGATCTCGCCTTCGGCACCAGCCGGTGGAGCAGCAAGCTGATCCACGGAGGCCTGAGATATCTCGCAAGCCTCGATGTGTCGATCGCGCAGGAGTCGGCCGTCGAGCGGCATCGGATCATGACGGTGATCGCCCCACACCTGGTGCGCTCACTGCCGCAGGTCATCCCGGTCTTCGCCGGTGGTTCGGTGAAGGGGAATCTGGCCGCGCGATTGGGGATGCTGGCCGGGGATGTGTTGCGCCACAATGCCAAGACGTCAACCGAGGTCCTGGCGCGGTCACGGAGGGTGTCGGCGTCGGAGGCCGTGGAATTGTGTCCGGGAATCCGTACCGAAGGGCTGCGGGGTGCGGTGGTGGCCCACGATGGGCAGCTCATCGACGATGCCCGGTTCGTGGTGACACTGGCGAGAACCGCTGCCGCGCATGGCGCGATCATCAGTACCTACACCCGGGCAACAGATGTGACCGGAACGGGAGCAACCCTGACCGATGTCCGCACCGGCGCCACGTTCGGGATCCGCGCCCGCGCCGTCGTCAATGCGACGGGCGTCTGGGCCGGTGAGGTCGACAACGCCGTCAAGCTGCGGCCGAGCCGCGGGACGCATCTCGTGGTCGACTCGGCATCCCTTGGCAACCCGACGGGTGCACTCACAGTTCCCTTGGGCGACAGCATCAGCCGGTACGTGTTCGCGTTGCCGCAGCAGCTCGGCCGCACCTACATCGGTCTCACCGACGAGGATGCGCCCGGTCCGATCCCGGACGTGCCCAAGCCGACCGACGCCGAGATCACCTTGCTGCTCGACACCATCAACAAGGCGCTGGAACGTCCGCTGTCCACCGACGATGTCCGAGGAGTCTTTTCCGGCCTGCGTCCGTTGGTCGAGGAGGTCGGTCCCGGGGTGCCGCTGAGCACGGCTGATCTCTCGCGCAAACACCTTGTGGCAGTGGCGGACAGCGGTCTGATCACGGTCGTGGGGGGCAAGCTCACCACTTACCGTGCGATGGCCGAGGAGGCGGTCGACGAGGCCGTGAGTCGTGCGGGTCTGAGGGCCGGGCCGTGCCACACCAGTGAACTGCCGCTCATCGGGGCGACGGGGACACCGGACGTCTCGGGCTTACCGGGTTCGTTGATCGCCCGTTTCGGTGCGGAGGCCCCCCACGTGCTGGGCATCGCGCAGGTGCCGGATGCGGCCGCCCCGATCGCGCCCGGCATCGATGTCACCCGGGCCGAGATCGAGTTCGCCATCACCCACGAAGGTGCCTGCACGGTCGACGACATCCTGGCCCGCCGAACGCGAATTTCCTTGGTACAGAAGGATGCCGACCTTGCCAGGGCTGCCGTCGCCGAGATCGCCGGGATCGTGAACCCGGCGGGGACCTGACGCCGGACTAGTAGCCCATCCCGCGAAGCTCACCGGCCAGCAGATCGAGGTGGGATCGCTGGACGTCCAGATGTGGGCTGATCCGCAGGACCGACTGTTCCGAATCCAGTGGCGCGCGCCAGGAGTCCGCGCAGGTCACAAGGATTCCGATCGATCGCAGTTTGTCACGGGCGGCCTGGACGTCCGACGGACCCCAACCCGGTGGTGGGGCCAGGGTCACGATGGCCGACGGCTCGTCGATCGGTTCGAGAACCTCCCAGCTGCCGATACCGTGGAGGCGCTCACGGGTGAAGCGGCCGATGGCCGCCAGCTCCCGGTTGACCCGTTCGGGCCCGAAGCTCTGCAGTTCCTGGATCGCCACACCGAGCCCGAGACGCCCGGCCACGAAGGCTTCCGAACTCTCTACCTCCACCGGGCGTACCGAATCCGAACGTGCGGCAAGGAATCCGACACCGCGCGGGCCGGCCAGCCACTTACGGCTGGTGCCGTAGACCACGTCGGCTCCGGATGCGCAGTCGCGCTGGCCAAATGACTGCGCGACGTCGACAACCACCGGCACACCGGCGACCCTGGCGAGCTCGACGACCTTGCTGACCGGCTGCACCACGCCGCTCTGAGAGCCGATATGGCAGATGTGGATGAAGTCGGGCTGGTCGAACTGCAGCATGTTCTCGAGTGCGTCGGTGTCGACATGCCCGTACACATCGCCGGAGGGGATGGTGTGGACGGCGTAACCGCGGCGTTCGAACTCGTCGAGGTTGGGGCCGAACTCGTTCTTCGCCACCCAGACCGTGGCGGATATCGGGAGGTTCCAGTAGGTCAACAGCGCTCGCAGCGCGGCCTTTGCCGACTCCCGGAACGCTAGTTCGTGGGCCTGATGTCCGACGAGCGCGGCGATATCGCGACGGCAGCGGTCCAGGGCCTCGCTCATCTGTTCCTGTGCGACGTAGGCGCCGCGCTCGGATTCACGCCACAGGTGCGCGGTGATCGTCTCGATGACTTTGGTGGAGGAGCGTGATGCCGCCGCCGAATCGAGATGGATGTTCATCGGCTCGGTGCGACCGCGATGCCACAGATCGCCGAGCTCGCTCACATACATCCGTAGATCCTCCTCGACGCCGGGACATGGTGTGCATCACACGCTACCGTCTTCGGGCGCCGTGGAACCGACGCACCGGTCCAGTCCGTCCAAGTACTCATGGAGCCGGTCATCGAGTACGTCTTTGGAATTGGTGACGGATCGAGCACCACATGGACGTCGCAGGCCGACGTGGCACTCGGTGGAGGTGCGGTAGATGCGATTCGACTCGATTTCGACGGTGACGGCAGAGCCGACGACGTGATGTGGGATCGAGACGGTGATGGCCGGGCCGATCTCAGTGGTCTCGACCTCGATGACGATGGTGCAGTCGACAAATGGTTCTCGGACAACGGTTCTGGAGTGTGGGGGCACCCGGAGCCGGATCCTCGGGTCAGTGCACCGAGCCCACCCCCGGTTCCCCATCCGCCGATATCCCAGCCAACCGACATCCGTCTCACGTGGACGTCGCTCGATGGCGCATCACAGACAGCGACGGCAGACGCAGATCCGGGGGGTTCGCGCGCGCTGGTCGATTTTGTCGGTGACGGTGATGCCGCTGATGTGCTCTACGACCGTGACGCGGACGGTCGCGGTGAGATCGTGGTGGTGCGGTCGGGCGGGCGCGTGTACTTCGATACCGACGGCGATCAAGGTTTCGACCAATTGTTCGTCGACGACGATCTCGACGGAACGGCAGATGCGGTGATGTTGCCGGGCCAACCCGGTTTCGGTGTCTGAGAAGTCAGACCACAAGCTTCAGGCCGTAACGTCAGGCGGCCCGGTTGTGGTGCCGAAGGCGACGGTCCTCGATCGCGCGTGCGTTCCGGTAAGTCCGCCCGTTTTGCCAGGCAGAATACGATGCGGTCAGTCCGAGCAGCAGTGCCCCGATCACGCAGAACGCCAGGGCCAGGAATCCGAGAGTCACGCTCACCGGACTGTTTTCGGCGATATCGACGCCGCCGATCCAGATCGTTGCGGTGACGATGATCTTCCAGATCGCCCAGAGCACACCACACAGTCCACCGAACCCGACGGTGTAGCGCAGCGGACCGAGTTCGGATCGGACAACGGTCCATCCGAGATAACCGGCCGGAAATCCGATCCAGCTGGCGAATACCACCTGGTACATCGCCACCTGGTACATGTGGCCGTAGTCGGAGAGAAAGTTCGCCGACGGCGCGAGTGTGCTGTGGGCGAGCGTCAGGTTGATCACGGCAATCGAAGCCGCGGCAGCCACCACCAGAAGCACTATCCGCTGGTTGAGGTCGGGATCGTTTCGAGGGGCGGATCCCGGATTGCTGTTGCCGCGGCGGATCGCCATCAGGGATGCGACCAGGGCGCAACCGGCGATCACCGCCGAGGTGGCACCCCAGATCCGTTCGGAAGTGTTCAACACGTGGCGGACACCGTTTTCCGGAACCAGGGCGGTGTAGGTCTCCCCGGTCAGGCAGTAGAAAGCGACGCACACGCCGAAGGCGGTCGTCGCTGTCTGGCGGTACAGGGCCCCACGGATTGCGAGTATCGCTCCCAGGGCGACCCCCGTCCAGGCGAGGGCGCCCAGAGCTTGACTCATGCGACTATGCCAACAGCTCCGAACGCTGCAGTCAAAGCGCGATTATTGCGGGGTTCGTTGCCCCGTCCTTCGGCGAGCGTGCCGACGGTCGTGGCAAATGCCTCGGCCTGCGCTTCGCGCCGTGCGTTCTGATCGCAACCCTCGTGGCCGGCAAGGAGATGCCAGGCTTCATGGGCTGCAATGTGGATCCGGTGGGCGTCAGAGACATTGGCAGGAGAGACGATGATCGCGGTCCCGCGGGTGGTCCGCAATGCGGCTCCGGTGATCTCGCCGGAGTTGAATGACTCCGACGTGATGCACCGGACATCGCACTCGAGTTGCTCGCCGAGCCGGGACTCGAAATCGTCCCAGTCCCAGCCGCTCATCGGTGTGATGGCCGCGGCGAGGCGAAACATCTTCTGCCGGGTCATCATTGTCCGACGCTCTTCTCGGCTTCGAGGACCCGACTCACCTCTCGCAGTAGGGAGGCGAGTTCAGCCCGCCCGGTCGACGACAGCTGATCGGCGCGGAGGCCGGCTACTTGAAGTCCTGTTTCCTCGATCGCAGCCTGCACCTCTTGGCCGAGCGTGCGGGGGCTGAATGAGAAATGTTCTTTCGAGACTCCGAAAAATGAACAGATGGCGTCGCGAACTGCGCCGTCCACCTTCATTACGCGGCCCTTGCGGATCCGCCATACAAATTGCCGATCGATGTTGCGACCTGTTTCGGCCGTCACCCAGTCGGCAATCTCTGCATTTGCAGTGCGCGACCCACCTGGCCAGCGAGTAGCACAGAGCCTATTGAGTTCAATGGCGAACTCAGACACCTCGTCACGATTGCGCATTCGCCAATAGTGCCAGGTGATTCCCTATTTTGTCGCCTTGATGAGCGGAAATTGCCGATATTTTCTGTCACGGTATCGGTGATGTTTGTGCCGGAGTGTCTGCGCTCCCAGGCGCTTCACGGCGCTGAACTGCATAAACGCTCGAATTCAGCTGGTGTTTCCGTGATCTTTCGCAAAGGTTACGATCAATTTTCGCAAATCCGGGCTCGGGCCGAAGATATGCCGCTGACCTCCGCAGATACCCCATTTATGGGGTAGTGGGCATGGGCGGCCCGGCATTGATGCGCTCGAGTTGGTAAGCGATGGGATCGTCGGGTGTTGCACCCCAATCCGAGTCCAACCACCAGGTGATGCCGGCGTCGGCCAGTGCCGCCGCCCGCTCGCGTTCGCCTGCGGGGTCCGTCAGGTCGGTGGTGCCCTCGTAGACGACGTCGTAGTGCCCGCTGTAGCCGAGTTCGTCGCGAAGCTCTCGGATGTTCCGGGCCACGCTGACCCACCGCTCGAACGGTTGCGGTCCCGGGCCCTGCGCACCGGCGAAGTTGGGGATCAACCCGTCGCACCGGGCCGCCCGCGACATCGATCTGCGAGAACCCTCCAATCCCACACACCAGGTGGTGATGCGGGGCTGTTGAACCGGCGGATCGGGCAATTCGAAATCGGTGGGCCGCACTTCGTAATGCTTGCCGTCGTAGGTGAAGGGCTGACCACCCCAGAGCCCGAACAAGACGTCGAGACCTTCATCGAGGAGTTCGGCACGCACCTTGCGTCCCTGATCGGCCTCGAAGGCCAGCCAGCCCGGATGCAGTGCGCCCAATCCGACGCTCAGGATCACGCGACCACCGCTCAGCCGATCCAGGGTGGCGGTGGTCGATGCCAGGTCCCACGGTTTGCGCCGGGGCAAGGGCGTGAGCATCGTCCCGAGCTTGATCCGGCTGGTTCGCATGGCCGCAGCGGTCAGGGAGATCCAGGGGTCGACGCCCCATAGCGCTTCCCAGCCGAACACCGCGTCCCAGCCGGCTTCCTCGGCGGCCACTGCCATCTCGGCGAAATCCGCACTGTCACCTTTGGGGAAAACGATTCCGTACTGCACGGTGCCTCCTGTGAAGAGTCGACCTGACCGGCAGCGGGCACGGATCAGGAGGTGGTCGCCAGTGGCGCGGACGGTGGTGAGCTGACCGGGACGGGTCGATGGTGGATCAGGGTGACCGAAACGATGGCGAGCGCATAGAGCACGCAACCGGCCACGACCAGGACCGCGGACTTGCCGTCGGTGGGAATGGCAATCGCGGCGGCGGTGACCGCAGCGACGAACGCAACGTTGAACAGCGCGTCCTGGAATGAGAATGCCTGTCCGCGGCGGGCGTCGTCGACGTCCATCTGCATGGCCGCGTCGCCGCACAGCTTGCACACCTGGCCGATCAGACCCAAGACCACCGCCGCGAAGCAGATGACCACGCCGTTGAAACTCAGCAGCGACAGCTGGGCGACCGTCCCGATGGCCAGCGCCGACACCACAGCGCGCTGACGCCCGAATCGGGCGACCGCGAAGGGGGTGATCACCGCGGCGAGCAGCATGCCCACCGCAGTCAGACCCGCGACGAGCCCGAAGCCGGTCAGTCCACCGCCAAGCGCCGACTGTTTGGTCAGGACGAGCAGCAGGAGCGTGTTCATGCCGAACACGATGCGATGAGCACCCACACCGGACAGTGCTGCGGCCGCAGGTGGCGAGCTCCAGACCGCACGGGCGCCATGGCCCAGACCGACCGCGACAGCGCGCATGGCAGTGCCCTCCGGGTGCCCGGGGATCGGAGGACCGACGAAATCGGGATGATCCGGGCCCAGCTGCAGTGGTTTGAATCGGTGTGCGACGACTGCGGTGACCATCGCCATCACAACTGCGCCGAGCAGGGTCAGGGCGCTGCCGGTGTTGTCGGACCCGAAAACCTCGCGCAGGGCGAAGGTGGCACCGGCGCCGAGGGCCAGGACTCCGGAACCTGCGGTGGTGAAGAACGAGTTCATACCGACCAGCAGGTCGCGGGACACCACGTGGGGCAGCGACGCGGACAGCCCCGACGCGACAAACCGGCTCGCGCCGGTCACCGCCAGCGCGGCGATCAGCACACCGGTGTCGCCGGCTCCGGTGGCGACCACCACCGACACGATCGAGACCAGGATCGCTCGCAGCACGTTGGCCCAGACGAGAACCAACCGTCGATCCCAGTGGTCCAGGAGCGCGCCGGCAAACGGACCGATCAGGGAGTAGGGCAGAAGCAGGACCGCCATCCCGGCCGCGATCGCCATCGGATCGGCGTGGCGCTCCGGGTTGAAGAGGATCGCGCCGCCCAGCGCGGCCTGGAAGAGACCATCGGTGAACTGACTGCCGAACCGGACGGCGAGAAGCCGGGACAGGCCGGGTGATTCCCGAAACGACCGCGTGAAATCGCGCAACGCCAACCGCTCATGGCTGGCGCAGACATGCGGCTCTGGGTCCGCGACGGGCGGTTCGGCGTTCATCGTGTCCAGCCTACAAATGAATTCACGATCGGGTATTCCGACGGATACGAGACCGGCTGATTCCGACTGATCGCCGTAGCCTGTTGGGGCCATCGGCGTGGCATCATGTTCGGGTGTCATCTGGTACCGAGGCGATTTCCGCCGGCAGTTTGTTGATGGCGTCCACCGATCTCGCGGAGCCGACTTTCCGCCGGACGGTGGTCTACGTCATCGAACACAACGATGCCGGCAGCCTGGGTGTTGTGCTGAACCGGATGAGTCAGACGGCGGTGCACAACCTGTTGCCGACGTGGACCGACACCGCGGCCCGGCCGAAGGCGGTGTATGTCGGCGGTCCGGTCAAACAGGACTCGGCGCTGTGCCTCGGTGTGGTCAAACCCGGTGTCGAGATCGATGACGTGCCCGCACTGCGACAGGTCGAAGGCCGTGTGGTCCTGGTCGATCTCGACGCCGACGCCGACGAACTCGGCCACTTCCTGGTCGGCGTCCGGATCTTTGCCGGTTATGCCGGGTGGGGTATCGGACAGCTCGGTGATGAATTGCGCAGCGGCAGCTGGATCGTGGCCCCGTCGCTGCCCACCGATGTCATCGCCCCCGCCGAGGTCGATCTCTGGTCGCAGGTCCTGCGGCGTCAGCCGTGGCCGCTTCCGATGCTGGCGACACACCCGATCGAGCTCGAACGTAACTGATCTGGTGATTGTCGATTGGATTTCGATAACCTGTTATTGTTCATCCCTGATGTGAGCGGCGTCTCAACAGATGCTTGCTCGGGGGTCGGGGAATGCGGAGGGGTCCGATGGTCTTGTGGGGTCGATGTGTGGGCGTGGTCGCCGGTCTCGTGTCAGTTGCGCTGATTGCCGGCTTCGTGAATCCTGTTGCAGCGCAGGCTGATCCGACGGGTGGCACGGATGGTGAGCGGTGGACCGCGCAACACGACGGTCCGCCGCGGTATCCCGGCATCAACGTCTCCTGGGACGTCCCGATCACCATGAGCGATGGCACCGTCCTCAAGGCCAACATCTACCGGCCCGCCGACGCCGCGACGAGGCCGGTTGCCACCAAGACGCCGGTGATCGTGAACATGACGCCGTACACGAAACTGGTGAGCGCTGTTGCCGATGCGGCGCTGTCGAATCCGGTGCTGGCGCCGCTGGCCCTGCAGCTGGCCGACCTGCTGAACTTCTCGGGCACCCCGATCGACGGCCTGTCCGATCTGGTGCAGACCCTCAAAGGCGGCTTCGCCCAGACCTTCAGCGTCGACCCCGCACTGGTTCGCTCCGGCTATACGCAGGTGGTCGTGGATGTGCGCGGGACCGGTTTCTCGCAGGGTGTCTGGGACGTCTTCCAGGCCCGTGAGCAGCAGGACACCATCGAGGTCATCAACTGGGCCGCGAAGCAGAGCTGGTCCGACGGCAAGGTCGGCATGAGCGGGGCGTCGTACTCGGGCATCAATCAGGTCCAGGCGGCCAACAAGAACCCGGAACCGCTCAAGGCGATCTTCCCGGTCGAACCCGGTGGCGACCTGATCCGCGACATCGTGGCGCCCGGCGGCGCGTTGGGTGTCGGCTTCTTGCCTGCGTGGCTGGCACTGGTCAACGGACTCAAGTTCGTGCCCGACGTAGCGTCGATGTTCAACGGCACATTCGACTGGAAGTGGTTGGGCTCGCGGCTTTCTGATCCGGCGGTCTTCGCCCCGCAGCTGTTGGACGCGCTGCTCTCCCCCACCGTGGAGTCGGTGCCGCCGCGTACGCAGAGCCTGCTCGACGAGGCTTCTTCCGAACGCATCAACTGGCAGGACTACGCCGAGAACATCACCACGCCGACGATGATCTACGGCGGCTGGTACGACCTGTTCACCAACAGCGAGTGGCGGATGTTCGACAAGATCCCGCTCGAAAACGGCCGCAAGCAGCTGATCATGGGCCCCACGTATCACGTCACCGGCGGCTCCCGATTCGGTGATCCCGGCTATCCGCCGCGGCTCGACGTCCTGCAACGCGCGTGGTTCGACAAGTGGCTCAAGGGAATCGACAACGGCATCGACAACTATGGCCCGGCCACCCTGTACCAGCAGGGCAATGGCTGGACCACCGCCGAGGACTTCCCGCGCCCGGGAATGAACCACCAGCGGCTCTATCTCTCCGACCGTTCGAGCGGTACGGCGCCGCACGCGGTGCGTGACGGATCGTTGTCCGCGACACCATCCGACAGCCGCGGCAGGCTCACGGTCGCACCGGCTCTGGCCACGTTGTGTTCGCGTGATGCCGCTCAGCAGACGGCGGGCATCCTCGCGGTGTTCTCGTTCTGCGCGGACGATTCACGGATCGCCGAATCCAGCGCTTTGACGTTCACCACGGCCCCGTTTGCCGAGTCGACGAGCGTGAGCGGTCCGATCAATCTGCATCTGAACGCCGTCATGGACGCGACCGACGGCTACTGGACGGCAACACTGAATGATGTTGCCCCCGACGGCACCTCGACGGTCCTCACCTCAGGCCAGTTGATGGCCTCGTTGCGGGCGCTCGACGAGGATGCGACCGGGTACGGTCCGGGAGGTGACGTGGTGGATCCGGTGCAGACATTGACTCTGGCGACACGTCAGCCGGTGACCCCGGGCCAGGCCGTACAGCTCGACGTGGGCCTGCTGGCCACCGATGCCCTGATCAAACCCGGACATCGGTTGCGGATCGATGTGTTCGCGGCGAACTTCCCGAGAGGTGTTCCGTTGCGGCCGTTGCTGAACGATTCGCAACTCAAACCCGAACACATCCAGCTCGATCCGAATGCGCCGAGCTACGTCAACGTTCCGGTGTCGCGGCCGGTGGGCTGACCCCCTTCCCACATTCGCGCCACTTGCCTGCGTTTGCGCCAGTTGTAACCGGCGCGTTCGCGAGTAAGTGGCGCGAATTTCGGGGGCGGCTGCAGCGGTTCTAGTCGGAGGCCTCGGACTGGCGGCTGTAGCGGGTGGCGAGCCAGGCGCAGATCATCAGCTGAACCTGGTGGAAGATCATCAGCGGCAGGACGATCAGGCCGATGGTGCGACCCTCGAACAGGACAGCGGCCATCGGCAGACCGGTGGTCAGTGATTTCTTGGTGCCGCAGAACTGGATTGCGATGGAATCGGCCCTGTCGAATCCGAGGCGCCGCGATCCGGCGCCGGTCAGCCACAGCATCACGGCCACCAGCACCACGGCCAGCACGACGAGGATCACCACCTGCCACCAGCTGACCTGACTCCAGATACCGTCCCGCACACCGTCACCGAACGCGGCGTACACGACGAGCACGATGATGCCGCGGTCGAAGAACTTCGTGAGGCTCTTGTGCGCCGCGATCCGCCGGCCCACCAGCGGCCTGAGTAACTGTCCGGCGATGAACGGAACCAGTAGTTGCAGGACGATCGTCACCACGGACGAGGCCGAGAACGAGATGTCGCCGGACGAGTTCATCAGGAGCACCACGAGCATCGGGGTGAGGAACACACCCAGCAGATTCGACGCCGAGGCGCTGACGATGGCGCCCGCGATGTTGCCGCGGGCGATCGAGGTGAAGTTGATCGATGACTGGACCGTCGACGGCACCAAACACAGGTAGAGCACACCGGTGGCGAGGTCGTCGCCGACGAGGTGCGGGAGCAACGGCCAGAGGGCCAGACCGAGCAGTGGGAACACCACGAAGGTGAACCCGAGGATCGTCAGGTGCAGGCGCCAGTGGGTCAGACCGGTGAGGGCATCACGTGGGTGCAGTCGGGTGCCGTAGAGGAAGAAGAGCAGCCCGACGCCGATCTTGACCACCCAGTCGAGGATGTCGTCGGCGACGCCGCGGGCGGGGAAGATCGTCGCGACGACCACCGCGCCGATGATGGCCACCATGAAGCCATCGATGTTGAAGCGCTGAAGGAAGGCCAGCGGGGAGCGCGCCACGCCTTTAGTTGGCGGGAGCTGCGCCACCGGCGGCGCTGTCGGTGGTGCACATGCTCTGCAAAGAGCAGCTGGTGCAACCACCGCTGACACCGCAGTCAGAGGCGGGATCGGGCAGTGCTGCGGCCGCTCGGACGCCCAGTGACCCGATGACACCGGCCAGGCCGATACCGACCGCGATGGCCGCGATGGCGATGATCACGCCTGCGGTGCCACCGAGGAGAATCGCCAGGACGGCGCCCATCACCAGGACCACACCTGCGCAGATCAGACCGGGTCCGGCTACGCGGTTGGCCAGCTGGAACTTCTCGTCGCTGCCCATGGTCTCGGCGGAACGCACGCCGAGCCAACGGTTGCGGGGCAGGCGCCTCACGGTGCCCAGGACCCCGGGTACTCCGAAGACCAGCGCCAGCGCCAGGGCGACGACGGCGAGGATGTTTGCTGCGACGGTCACGCCCATACAATACGAGGCCCCGGAAAATCAATGGTCACCCAGGCCTGCCTGCAGCTCAGATGAGCCAGGCTTTACGCTGGTCAAGTGACTGGCCCGACGACTTCAGCCCCCGACGAATCCCCGCAGCACCGCTACACGGCAGAGCTGGCCGGGCAGATCGAGGCGCGATGGCAGCAGAACTGGACCGAGCGGCGCACTTTCGAGGCGCCCAACCCGGTGGGTGACCTGGCAGGTGATCTGTCGGTGTTCGACGGACCCGACGCCAAGCTCTTCGTCCAGGACATGTTCCCGTACCCCTCGGGCGCCGGACTCCACGTGGGGCATCCTCTCGGCTTCATCGCCACCGATGTGTACGCGCGGTTCCACCGGATGAACGGGCGCAACGTTCTGCACACGATGGGCTTCGATTCGTTCGGGCTCCCGGCCGAGCAGTACGCGGTGCAGACCGGAACCCATCCCCGCACGACCACCGAGGCCAACATCGAGCGGTACCTCGAACAGATCCGCCGGCTGGGCCTGGGCCACGACGAGCGTCGCCGGGTCGCCACCACCGACGTCGACTTCTACCACTGGACCCAGTGGATCTTCCTGCAGATCTACAACGCCTGGTTCGACGGCGATGCAGGCAAGGCCCGCCGCATCCCCGAGTTGATCGCCGAATTCGATTCCGGAGCACGGACTCTCGCCGACGGCCGGGACTGGTCGGATCTGGACGAGGCTGCCAAGGCCGAGGTTATCGACGACTACCGGCTCGTCTACCAGAGTGATTCGCTGGTCAACTGGTGCCCCGGTCTGGGTACCGTGCTGGCCAACGAAGAGGTCACCGCCGACGGTCGCAGCGACCGCGGCAACTTCCCTGTGTTCCGTAAACACCTACGGCAGTGGATGATGCGCATCACCGCGTACAGCGACCGCCTGCTCGACGATCTGGAACTGCTGGACTGGCCCGAGAAGGTCAAGACCATGCAGCGCAACTGGATCGGCCGATCGCGCGGCGCGCAGGTCGCGTTCAGCGTCCCATCTGGTCGAGCTCCGGCTTCGCCTTCGTCTCCGGTGCGGGACTGTAAAATTGAGGTGTTCACCACCCGCCCCGACACCCTGTTCGGTGCGACGTACATGGTGCTCGCCCCCGAACACGAACTCGTCGATCAGCTGATCGCGGCGCAGTGGCCTGCCGATGTCAATCCGCTGTGGACCGGCGGCGCGGCAACTCCGGCGGAAGCTGTTGCCGCCTACCGGAAGACGATCGCAGCGAAGTCGGATCTCGAACGCCAGGAGAACAAGGAGAAGACCGGCGTCTTCACCGGCTCCTACGCCGTCAATCCGCTCAGCGGCGCGCAGGTCCCGGTGTTCATCGCCGACTACGTGCTGCTCGGTTACGGAACCGGCGCCATCATGGCGGTCCCGGCCCACGACGGCCGCGACTACGAGTTCGCCACCGCATTCGGGCTGCCGATCATCGAGGTCATCGGTTCGGAGCAGGGTGTGGCCGAGGAAGCCTTCACCGGTGACGGACCTCTGGTCAACTCGGGCTTCCTGGACGGCATGCGGGTCGATGAGGCCAAGTCGGCCACCATCGAGCGTCTCGAAGCCGACGGCACCGGCAGCGGCACCGTTCAGTACAAGCTGCGCGACTGGCTCTTCGCGCGTCAGCGCTACTGGGGCGAACCGTTCCCCATCGTCTACGACGAGTCCGGTGCGCCGCATGCGATCCCGGATTCGATGTTGCCGGTAGCACTTCCGGATGTCATCGACTACGCGCCGATCTCGTTCGACCCCGACGATCCGAACAGCGAACCGTCCCCTCCGCTGGCCAAGGCCACCGACTGGGTGAACGTCGAACTCGACCTCGGCGACGGACTCAAGCACTACACCCGCGACACCAACGTGATGCCGCAATGGGCCGGTAGCTCCTGGTACCAGCTGCGCTACATCGATCCCACCAACTCGGAAGAACTGTGCGCCAAGGAGAACGAGGCGTACTGGATGGGGCCGCGGCCGGACATCCACGGTGAGAACGATCCCGGCGGGCTCGATCTGTACGTCGGTGGCGTCGAGCACGCGGTGCTGCACCTGCTGTACTCGCGTTTCTGGCACAAGGTGCTGTTCGACCTCGGGCACGTCAGCTCGGCCGAGCCATACCGGCGTCTTTACAACCAGGGCATGATCCAGGCCTACGCGTACACCGATTCCCGTGGTGTCTACGTGCCTGCCGAGGAAGTCGTCGAAGAAGGCGGTAAGTTCTTCTACGAGGGCAAAGAGGTCAACCGCGAATACGGAAAGATGGGCAAGTCCCTGAAGAACTCCGTTGCGCCGGACGACATCTGCCGCGATTACGGTGCCGACACCCTGCGTGTCTACGAGATGTCGATGGGACCGCTGGACACCTCGCGGGCCTGGGCGACCAAGGACGTCGTCGGTGCGCAGCGATTCCTGCAGCGCGCCTGGCGTCTGGTGGTCGACGAGATGACCGGCAAGACCCGGGTCGTCGACGTTGATCTGACCGATGACACCAATCGGCTGCTGCACAAGACGATAGACGGTGTGCGCGAAGACTATTCGAACCTGCGGGACAACACCGCAGTGGCGAAGTTGATCGAGCTGACCAACCACCTGACCAAGCAGTATCCCGACGGTGCTCCGCGCGACGCGGTCACCCCGCTGGTGCTCATGCTGGCGCCGGTGGCACCTCACGCAGCCGAAGAACTGTGGGAGCGTCTGGGCAACAACGGATCTCTTGCACACGGGCCGTTCCCGGTGGCGCAGGAGCAGTGGCTGGTCGACGACACCGTCGAGATCCCCATCCAGGTGAAGGGCAAGGTGCGCAGCCGGATGACCGTTGCGGCCGACGCAGACGAGGCGACGTTGCGTGCGACGGCGTTGGCGGACGAGAAGATCATCCCGTTGCTCGACGGTGAACCCCGCAAGGTCATCGTGGTACCCGGCCGAATGGTCAACATCATCCCCTGACCCCGGAATTGGTGGGTTTTGGCGAGTAAACGCGCAGGTCGCGGTCTCCAGAACCCACCAAGATGGGGCGGTCAGGATCGTTTCAGCCGCAGTCGGCTGTAGATGAACAACAACAGGACCGCGGCCATGGCGCCGAGGATCGCGTAGCTGGTGCCCAGGGTGGTCATGTCGTGTTGCCAGAGGGGTTCGTTCTCGGTGGCCGAGCCGGGTGTTGTCCACTGCACCTCGACGGTGGAAGCTGCTGCGGCATAACCCCATCGACTCGGGATCAGCCACGCGATCTGTTCCAGTCCGGCCCTGTCATGCAGGGCGAAGAGGCCACCGCAGAACACCAGTTGGATCATCACCGCGACCACCAGTGGCGGCATGGTCTGTTCCGGGGTGCGAACGGTCGCCGAGATGGCGAGGCCGATGAGGGCGCCGATGCAGGTGAGCAAGGCGAGGCCGATGCCGAGTTCAACTGTGGCAGGCAGGTATACGCCCTTACCGGGCGTGCCACGGCCGGCGTAACAGATCAACAGCATGATCACCGATTGCACAATCGCGAACACCGCGAAGACGAGGACCTTCGCGGCCAGGTAGGCGCCGGGGCGTAGTCCCACAGCACGTTCGCGCTCGAAGATCGAACGTTCACCAACCAGATCACGGACCGTGAGCGCCGACCCCATGAAGGTCGCACCGATCACCAGGATCACCAGGATCTGCAGGGTTTCAGTGGTTCCGGGTGCGTTGAGTCCGAATCCGGCCGACCCGGGGATCACCAGGGTCAGCGCTCCCAGGACCACCGGGAGCAGCAGGAGGAACACCAGATATCCGCGGTCGGCCAGGATCAGCCGGAACTGCCTGCGGGTGATCGTGCTGACCTGCCGCAGGGCGCTCGCCTGACGGGAACGTGGCCGCGATGATCCGGGTTGCGGTGGCGCCGGTGGGGGTTGCCGTCGGACAGTGGCCCGGTATCGATTCGATGCCTCTTCCGGATGAGCGGCGACGTAGGTGAAGATCTCCGGCCAATCATCGGTGCCCATGGCGGTTTTCACGGATCCAGGTGGACCACAGAACGCGGTCCTTCCGCCGGGTGCGAGCAACAGCACCTGATCGCATATCGACAGGTGTGCCACGGAATGGGTGACGACGATGACCACACGACCGGCGTCGGCGAGACGGCGCAGGGTCTGCATCACCTGCCGGTCGAGTGCGGGGTCCAGTCCGGACGTCGGTTCGTCGAGGATCAGCAGTGCAGGCCCGGTCAGCAGTTCCATCGCCACTGATGCCCGTTTGCGTTGTCCACCAGAGAGTTTGTCGATTCTGGTACCGGTGTGTTCGGTCAATTGCAGTTCGGCGAGCACTCCGTCAATCACCAGATCCCGGTCGGCGCGGGACATATCCGGTGGCAGTCGCAGTTGCGCGGCATAGCGCAGAGCCTGGCGCAGGGTCAGCCGACTGTGCAGGACGTCGTCCTGCGGGACCATACCGATCCGGGTGCGGAGTGCGTCGTACTCTTCGTGAACGCCGTGCCCGTCGAATGTCACGGTTCCGGCGGATGGCTGGTGTGAACCCGAAACAATCTTGGACACAGTCGATTTACCGGCGCCCGACGGTCCGATGATCGCGGTCAGTGTCCCGGGTGCGGCGGTGAAGTCGATGTCGTCGAGTAGCTGTTTGCCGTCGATGGTCAGACTCACCGAACTGACGTGCACACCGCCGGAGACCACCGACCGGGCCTGACCGCGGACCAATTGACCTTCGGCGACCACGAAGTCGCTGTTGCCGATGGTGACGACATCGCCGTCGGTGAGGGGTTGCCGGGTGATCCGGCGGCCGTTGACAAACGTCCCGTTGACGCTGCGCAGGTCTTCGATCACCAGACCGGATGGGCTGCTGATCATCTGGGCGTGGTGGCGAGAAGCGAGTACGTCGCTGACGACGACATCGTTGTCCGGGGTGCGACCGATACGGATCGTGGATCCGCTGGCGATGTCGACGGCCTGTCGTTGCGGCGGCGGCTGATTCCCGGCGGTCTGGTACACCGCGGACATGTTCTGCCGCAGCGCCTGCATGTGCGGCCGGTCGTCGGCCCCGGCCGGCTTCTGCAGGGGCCGAATCGGTGCCGGAGCGGGTTCTGCGATTCTGAACCGCAACACCGGTCCGGCGTCGGGCCCACCGAGTCGGACGTCCTGTGTGCCCCGTAGGTTCACCGATTGCACCCGTTGACCACCGGCATAGATCCCGTTGGTGCTCCCGGCGTCGGTGATCGACCATCCGCCGTTCCAGGACAGCACCGCGTGCCGCCGGGAGATCAGCGGATGGTCGATCGTGATGTCGTTCTCGGGCACCCGGCCGATCTGGATCTGGGTCGCGCCGTCCACCGGCGGAGCCTGGATCCCATCGACCCATATCTGCAGTTCAGCGGGGATACGTGTGGTCATGATCTGCTGTTACCTGACGTCGGGTGTTCGGTGAGCTCTGCCGGTGTCACCGGCGACTATTCGGGGCTCGCGACGGTGACGGGCTCCTGCCACTTCGAGGTGACGATGTTGACCTCGCCGCCCGAGACCTCAGCTGTGATCTGCACGAGGTTGTACGGGGCTTCGGCGGTGACCCACAGCGTGATGGGTAGCTCGGCACCGGTCTTGTCGACCTCGGGAAGGATCGGCTTGAGTTCCGTACTCGCGATGGTGCCCTCGATCTTGATCGCCTCGACACCGTTGACCTCCTCGGTGCCGACGACCGTCGGATTCTGGACCTTGGAGATCACATTGGCCAAGCCCTTGTCCTTGTCGAGGATGATGGCCGGGTCGTAGATCCGCTGGGCCGGGCCGAGGTTGGTGTAGCTGTTTGCGCCTTCGCCGCGGGTGTAGAGGTTGCCGTTCGCGACGATGAAATCGGTCGCCGTCAGGTTGTTGTTGATCCGGAACTCACCGGCACCCTGGGCGCCGACAACCGGCTGATTCGTGACATCACCGTCGATCTGTTGAATGGGCAGACTCTCGATCGACTCGTCGACCACCAGTGCGATGTGTACGGAGTTCATCATCCGGGTCGTCTGGGAGCTCTGCTCGATCACGGCAGCCGGATCAGTCGCGACCACCGACGGCTGAGTCGATCGAGATGTTTCCAGGACTGGCGGAACCGACTGGGACACAGTCGCTTCCGAATCGTTGGAACCTCCGCCGCCGCAGGCGGTCAGCAGAACTCCGGAGAGCGACAGTGCGACCGCGGCCGCGAACAGGTTTGTTTTCGAGCGCATGATTCGCGGGGTGCGAGAAGGTTGATTTGGCATGCTCAGGGACGGTATAGCCCCGCGCGGCATGTCAAAAGTCGTTCAATTGACCGTAATCGGTTTCCTCGCCCGGGAACATCGGACGCCTCCGCGTACTCCTATAGCCAAACCACGACCGCTGCCGTCACCTGATTCGGGCAGCCGACACGGAGGAATCGGATGACTGAATTGCAGACCGACGAGGCGACAGACGTCGACGTCGATCAGGGGCCGGCGGCGGACCACGACCTCGGCCGGGCGCCCGGACCCGACGGCGGACCCCGCTTGGCCAATGTGTGGATCTACAAGGGCCGGGCCTACGACCTGACGGATTGGATCTCGAAGCATCCCGGCGGGGAGTTCTTCATCGGTCGCACGAAAAACCGCGATATCACCTCGATCATCGGCTCGTACCACAAGAATCCTGAGCGGGTCGAGAAGATGCTGGAGAAGTACGCCCTCGACCGCGACGCCGAGGTCGAGGACATCCACCCGAAGGCCAACGCACCGGACTTCCTGTTCAAGGAAGGCTTCGACAGCTGGCGTGACACCCCGCACTTCCGGTTCGACGACAAGAACGACCTGCTGCACCGGATCAAACGCCGGTTGCGCGAACCGGAACTCGCGGCCCGGATCAAGCGGATGGACACGATCTTCAACGTCGTGGTCGTCGCGTTGGTGCTGGCATATTTTGCCGTCCAAGGCCTGCGGCTGTATGACACCAGCTGGATGCCGTTGCCGGTCTTCGTGATCGCGATGGTGGTGCTGCGCAGCGGTATTGCCGGGTACGGACACTATGCGATCCACCGGGCGCAAAAGGGTGCAAACAAGGCGTTGGTCAGTGCCTTCGACATCAACTACGTCGCACTGTCCTTTGTCACCGCCGATGGCCATGCGCTGCTGCATCATCCACACACGCAGAGTGAGGTGGACATCAAGAAGAACGTCTTCACCTTCATGATGGATCTGCCGCGGGCCTTTCGGGTGCCGATCCACACCCTCCACAAGTTCGGGCACGCCACCACCGGCATGGTCATCCGGCTGCTGGAGATCTGTAAGCTGACCAGGCAAGTCGGTGTCTCCGACATGTACGGTTCGCTGCGAGGCGGACTGCCGCACTTCGTCGGTGCCTTCGGTCTGCGAGCCCTGTTGATCTCCGAACTCGCGATTTTCATTGCCGTTGGCGACTTCTGGGCCTGGCTGGCGCAGTTCGTCGCGGTCCTCTGGTTCAGTACCTTCCTGGTGGTGGCCAGTCACGACTTCGATGTCGACACCCACGACCTACCCGAGGTCGAGACCGACGACTGGGCCGTGGATCAGTTGGAGAAGGCATACGACCTCAAGGTCATCGGTAACCGTTATGCCGACTGCTTCTTGTCCGCCGGCCTCAGTTCGCACCGCGTGCACCACGTTCTTCCGTTCCAGCGCAGCGGCTTTGCCAACATCGCAACCGAAGACGTGGTGCGAGAAGAAGCTGCCGAGTTCGGTGTCGAATGGTTACCTGCCAAGAGCTTTGTCACCGACCGCCTGCCCAAGCAGTGCCGCGTCTACCTGGGTTCGCGGTCGCGGCCGGCCCAGGAACAGGGATGGGGCTTCTTCCGCGAGCACTTCTCACCGGCCGCACTCAAGACCTGTGCCGACTACACCATCAAAGGCTTCACCGGAATAGGGACGGTCTGACCCCTGCCCGACCCCATCCCAGCACACCCCCGCACCACCTCTCCCTTACCCGAAAGGACCACTCCCCCATGTCTGTCATCTCTGATCAGCCCATCACCGGATCGCATCCCACGTTTGTCGGCCGGCGTCCACACATCCGCCCGAGTCTGCCGCCGGCCCCGCCGACCACTGTCGCCGTGATCGAGGGCATCGCCACCGGCGCACCGGAGCAGGTCTTCTCCCAGGCCGATGCCGCCGAGGAGGTGGCCGCGCTGTTCACCGATCCGATTCAGCAGGCCCGCATCCGCCGGATCTACGAGAAGACCCGAATCACCGAGCGTCACTTGGCCATCGACCCCACCGATCCCGAGTTCCGCGACTTCAGTGAGCGGCGTGGCACCATCCGCGAACGGATGAACCTCTACCTCGAGCATGCCGCACCCCTGGCCGTCGACGTCGCCCGTCGGGCCCTGGGCAGCGTGAAGGGTGAGGTCGAGGTGGGATTGCTGGTGTTCGTCACGAGCACCGGGTTCATCGCGCCGGGTGTGGATGTCGCGGTGATCAAAGAACTCGGCCTGCCCCGCAGTACCAATCGGGTGGTCGTGAACTTCATGGGCTGCGCGGCCGCGATGAACGGGATCCGCATCGCCGGAGACTTCGCCCGCGCCAACCCCGACAAGAAGGCCCTGGTGATCAGTCTCGAGGTGTCTTCGGTCAACGCCGTGTTCGCCGACGACATCAACGAGGTCATCACCCACAGCCTCTTCGGCGACGGGTGTGGTGCGGTGGTGGTCGGTGCCAGTGAGGTCCGTGCGCCGATCCCGGCAGGCCGGATCGTGATCCGCGAGACGTTCAGTCATCTCCTCGATGACGCGGAAGACGGAATCGTGTTGGGAGTCAACGACAACGGGATCACCTGCGAACTCGCGGAGGATCTCCCCCAGTACATCTTCCGCGGTGTCGACCCGGTCATCACCCGGGTTCTGGGCTCTCACGGCCTCGGCAAGTCCGACGTCGACCTGTGGGCGATCCACCCCGGTGGCCCGAAGATCATCAACGAATCGGCGCATTCGCTCGGAATCGATCCGGAGTGCGCCGACGTCAGCTGGGACATCCTGGCCCGTTACGGGAACATGCTCAGCGTCTCGTTGATCTTTGTGCTCGAGCAGATGGCGCAGCGTGGTGCCGACACCAACGAGGAGTCCACCACCGGTGTTGCCTTCTCCTTCGCCCCCGGAGTCACCCTGGAGGGCCTCCTCTTCGACATCGTCCGTCGCTGACGCGACCACCGAGTCAACGAACCAAAAGGTCAAACATCATGCAGCTCATCAGATTTCTGATCTCCGTGTCCTGGAAGGGCATCGCATTCGCAGTGATCGCCGGTTTGATCGGCGGTGCGGCCAACGCGTACCTGGTCACGCAGATCAACACCGTGGTCTCACCGCCGCCCCACCCGGACAACATGGTCATCCGATTCGCCATCACTGCGATTGTCGTCCTGGTGACCGGGCTGCTGTCCCAGATCGTGCTGATCCATTTGGCGCAGAGCGCGATCTACCGATTGCGGGCGAAGCTCAGCGCCGGCGTGGTGTCGGCTCCGCTCGAACAACTCGAACGTCTGGGTATGCATCGGTTGATCGCAACACTCACCGAGGACGTGCGTGCGCTGTCGATGGCGGTTTCGGCGATTCCGAGCATCTGCATCGACGCCGCCACCATCGTCGGATGCCTGATCTTCCTGGCGATGCTCTCCGGTCCGATATTTGCGATCACCGTGGGATCGACGCTGCTGGCGATCATGTGTGTGGAGACGGTGTTGCGACGGGTGCGGGCCATCTATCAGCACGCCCGGGAACGTGAGGACGACCTGCTGCGCTCTTTCCAGTCGGTCACCTTCGGCATCAAGGAACTCAAGCTGCATCGCGGACGTCGTCGTGACTTCATGGACCGGCATCTGCTCGGTACCGCCGAGGATCTGCGTGCCAAGAACGTCTCTGCCGGGGCCAAGTTCTCGATCGCCCAGGGTTTCGGTCAACTCTGCCAGCTGGCGACCATGGCGTTCATTCTGTTCGGTTTGGCTCTGCTGCTGGACATTCCGCATGAGCACATGATCGGGTACGTACTGATCACCACGTTCCTGGCGATGCCGATGCAGAACATGATGCACCTGATCCCCGACATCCTCCGCGGTGATGTGGCGCTGGCGAAGATCAGGGACATGGACCTGTCGATGATGTCGGCCGATGACGAGTCGAACCTGCCGTACACCGATCGGCCGGTGGTCGCAGGCGCCCGGATCGAGCTGCGCGGGCTGGGCTACGCCTATCACGGCGAGCAGCTGACCGGTCCTCCCCCGCCACCCCAGAAACCGGGCAAGCCGGGTCAGCGACCGTCCGGTCCACCTCCGGGTGGCCCCGACGACGGTGCCGGTTTTCACCTCGGACCCATCGACCTGACGCTCGATCCCGGGCAGGTCACCTTCATCGTGGGTGGCAACGGGAGCGGCAAATCGACTCTGGCCAAACTGATCACGGGCCTGTACGCACCTCACCACGGACAGGTGGTGCTCAACGGCGAGCCCATCGACCACAACAATGTGGAGTGGTACCGGCAGAACGTGTCGGCTGTCTTCACCGACTTCCACCTGTTCGAGGACTACCTCGGATTCGATCGGCCCGGAATCGACGACGAGGTGCGCGGTTACCTGCATCAGCTGCAGATCGCCCACAAGGTGACCGTGTCCGACGGCAAGCTGTCGACCATCAATCTGTCACAGGGACAACGCAAGCGACTGAGCCTGGTGACGGCGCTGCTCGAGGATCGTCCCATCTACGTCTTCGACGAATGGGCGGCCGATCAGGAACCACAGTTCCGGGAGTTCTTCTATCGGCGCATCCTGCGCGACCTCAAGGAGGCAGGTAAGACGGTCGTGGTGATCACCCATGACGATCGCTACTTCGATCTTGCCGATCAACTGGTCAAACTCGACTTCGGACGTCTCGCGCAGGTCGGTGAGTTCGCCGGCAATATGGCGAATCAACTTGTGGCCCCGTAGAACTGCTGACAGACTCGACTTCGACCGGACCTGGTTTGTCCGATCGGAGTCGAGTTCGGCTCCAGGGCAGGACGACAGGTTGGAGACGAACAGATGGCGCGTGCCCCACGGCGGTCAGCGATGTTGCGTGGTCTGGCCATCGTCGCCGGTGTGCTGGTGGTGTACGTGTCGGTTCTGCTCCTGTATGCCCTGGGCGGTTCCGGCAATCAGCCCGACACCCGTGAGCCTGCTGCCGATGGCGTGCTCGTTTATCTCGATATAGACACCGTGAATGGCGCGGAGTATTCGTTCGGCGGGCATGTGTCGGTGTATCCCGGTGGCAATCTGGTGGACGAGGACGGCAACCTCAAGGACGCTCTGCTGATCGACGTCTCACCGATGGTTGCGAATCAGCGGATCGAATTCGCCAGTGGGACACGGCCGGGGATGCTGGCGGTCTCGCTCTATGCCTACGGCGACATCCGCACCTGGCCCTTCGACGAGTACACCTCGGAGTCTGTTGTGGTGCGCGGCGTGAGCGAGATCGGCGACAAGCGCGAACCACTCGAGACCGAGGTCGCGATCACCGATTCGCTCAGCGGCTGGGACATCGACGCTGGTGACGAGGACCCCGGTGCGGGACAGTCATTCATCATCGAGGGGTCGAGATCTGCCGGATCCCTCGTCTTCGATCTGGCGCTCTGCGCGATGCTGGTGGTGCTCCCCGTCTGTACGTTGTTCGTCGCGATCCAGACGGTGCGCCGGCGCAAGGCGTTTCAGCCGCCGATGGTCACCTGGTTCGCCGTCATGTTGTTTGCCGTCCTCCCCCTGCGCAACATCTTCCCCGGTACGCCGCCGTTCGGATCGTGGGTCGACTACACCGTGGTGCTGTGGGTGGTGGCCGGGTTGATCTCGGCCATGGCGTTGTATGTGATCGCCTGGTGGCGCCAGGCCCCGTGAGACTCGGCTCGGCCTGACCACAGGGTGGGGCCTTGTGTGCCGGATGGTGTTGTTCGCCCTCGCGATGAGTTTTCGAACTGTCGGCGGTCTGTTTGTGCATGAAACGCAAGTTCTCGGATGTGTGGCCGGTGGTGCATGCCGAGCGGGTCCAGCTGGTCGATGATCTGCGCGGCATACCCGCTGATGCGTGGTCGACGCCCTCGTTGTGTCCGGGTTGGGATGTGCACGATGTCCTGGCACACCTGGTCGACTCGGCGATGACCACCAGGTCCAGCTTTGCGCGACGAATGATCCTGGCACGCTTCGACTTCGATCGAGACAATGCCACCGGTATCGCAAGGCAGAAACGGGATGACCCCCGCGACACGCTCGAGGCAATGCGCGCCGTTGCCGAGTCGACCAGGACGCCGCCGGCCAATCCGGCAACACGTCTTGTCGAAGCGTTTGTCCATGGCGAGGACATTCGCCGGCCGCTCGGCATCGACGCGCACTACCCCGTGGACTCCGTTGTGGATGCCCTGGGTTATCAGGCGGTCACCGCGGTCGGCTTCGGCGGTGGACGCGAACGGGTGTCTGGTCTGCGCCTGATCACAACCGACTCCGAGTTCGTCCACGGCCTCGATACCGGGGACGATGTCCGCGGTCAGACGATCGATCTGCTGCTGGCGGTCTCGGGCCGGGCGGTGCCCACGGGCGCGCTCTCGGGTTCAGGGGCAGCAACGCTGATCGACGACTGAGCGATTGGACGATGCCGCCTTCCTCAGGCGGGATCCTCGTGTGTCATGGCCTTGTAGCTGCGCGCACCTGCACGGTCCACGGCCGCGCGCACCAGTCCGAAGATCAGCCCCTGCAGCGCGGCAGCGACAAGCACTTCGGTGTTGCTCCTGCTCAGATCCTTGGGGTCAGGGACCTTCGAGTCGTGGCCCAGACGTTTCCACACCTGTCCGAAGGCAGCGGAGGCAGCCAACCCACCGAGCACGCCGGTAGCGATCGACAGTGGCTTGTACATGGCTTTGGACTTGACGCTCATTTGCTTCCCTTGTTCGAACGCGTATCAGACGACCAGAGAGTACCGATCTGCGCGAAGGTTGAAACCTTTCCGCGATCTAACGTTTCAGGAGGTCGGTGATGGCGCAGACCACCTCGGCGGGAGACTGTTCGGCCATGAAGTGGCCGAAGTCCCGGAGGCGGTGATCGAGATCGGTCGCCCAGCTCTTCCAGATCTGCTCGCCGTCGAAACCCATCTGCGTGCCCCAATCCTGCTGAATGACGCTGACGGGCATGGTCAGTGTCAGACCTGCGGCGCGGTCCTGCTGGTCGTGTTCGATATCGATGCCTGCTGACGCGCGATAGTCGGCGACGATCGAATCGATGGCGTCGGTACTTGCCTGCAGGTACCGCGCCCGGATATCGGCGGGAATCACCTGTCCATCAGCGCCCCAGGCATCGAGGAAGTAGCCGAAGAAGGTGTCGGCACTGCCCCGGATCATCGCCTCGGGCAACCCGGCCGGTTGAGCCATGAGATAGAGGTGGAAGCCGACCGCGGCGGACACCCCGTGCATGACGTCCCACATGTCCAGCGTGGGCAGGACATCGAGGCTGCCCAGATGGGTGATGCGGTCGGGGTGATCGAGTCCGGCGCGGATCGCCACGAGTGCGCCGCGGTCGTGGCCGACGAGTGCGAACTTGTCGAAGCCGAAATGTGCGGCCAGCGCGATGACGTCGTCTGCCATCGTCCGCTTGCTGTAAACGTCAGGACTCGTCTCTGCCGGCTTGTCGCTGTCCCCGTAGCCACGCAGGTCAGGAACGATCACGGTGTGGTTGTCGGCCAGCGCAGGGGCGACGTGACGCCAGCACAGATGGGTCTGCGGGAATCCGTGCAGTAGGACAACAGGTGAGCCCTGACCTGCGACGGCGGCGTTCAAGGAGACATCGGGTGCGACCTGGACGCGGTGGTATTCGAATCCGTCGATGGATGGTGTGGTCATGGCGATCGGGTCTCCTACAGTTGAGTGGTGATGTCGTTCGGATCGAGTCTGTGCGGAGCGGATGAGTAACCGATGAGTCCTCGCGGTGATCTACCCGCGACCGCCGCGGAGATGGTGTGCGTCCTGGGGTTTGTCGGTGGGCGCACACCGACCGGTGAACGGATCGAGCTCGGCGGCCGGCGTCAGGCGCAGCTCTTGGCCCGGCTGGTGGCCGCGCGGGGCGCCGCGGTGTCTGTTGATGATCTGGCCGCGACGTTGTGGCAGGCGGAGAGCCCGCGGGACCCCGTCGCCGCGATCCGCACCTTCGTTGCCGACATCCGCCGCCGACTCGAACCGCAGCGGCCCCGCGGAGTGCCGTCGGCTTTTGTGGTGACCTCGGGCCGCTTCTATCGGCTCGACCACTCGGCACGAGTCGACGCATGGGAGTTCGCCGAGCTCGCCGCATCGGTGGATTCGATGCCATGGGCGCAGCGGCTCAGCAGGCTTCCCGACGCTCTGACCGACCTGTGGGGTGGGGCGCCGTTCGCCGGGCACCGTGATCTACCGGGGGTTGGAGCAGAGTACGCCCGGCTCGTCGAACTACACGCCCGGACAGTGGAGGCACTCGCCCAGGCGCAGATCCATTCAGGCCGAGGTGATCTCGCCATCTCCGAGTTGCAGTCGCATGTCGACCGACACCCGAGTCGGCAAAGCGCGTGGATTCTTCTGGCGTCGGCCCTGCACTCCGCCGGGCGCACAGAAGACGGACTCGCGGTGCTGAACCGCGCACGCACACGTTTGGCGGACGAGTTCGGTCTGGACCCATCGGTGGAATTGGATCGGGTGCGCCGGGAGCTTCTGCAGAGTGATGGTCTTCCCGAAGAGACCGGGAGACCGTGGCAGTCTTCGGCGACCGCGTTTATGCCCACAGGCAGCCGATCCCGGGTGCTCAGCTCCGCGGTCCTGCTGCGCGACCTGGCACTCAGTGGTGCGGACGGATTGGTGACCGCCCAAACGGAACGCTCAACGGGTGCAACGGAACTCACGGCGCGCGACGATCCCCGCCTGGCCGCGGACTTTCTCACCCACCTCGAGATCCCGGGTATCTGGACCATCTCCGACGATCCGGCGCGATCAGCCCGGATCGTCGCCGCCTCCCGCAGGTGTCTCGAACTCCTCGACGGCGAACTGTCTCCCGCGCAACGCGCCCGACTACTGGCCCTCATCGGCATCGAATCACGCGGTACCCGTGGACCGGCCGGTTCCGAGGCCGCGGACCGTGCGGTCGCGATCGCGCGCGACCTCCGCGATCCCACCGTGCTGTGCATCGCGCTCAACGCCGAGTTTCTACAGTCGTTCCATACCTTGGACTCCATAGAGCAGCGCCAAGCGATCGGCGGCGAACTCATCGCGCTCGGTGCCGACCATGACCTGCCGACCTACCAGATCCTCGGACATTTGATCTGCCTCCAAACAAGCGCCAGTACAGGCGATTTCGACCGAGGAGATCACCACGCAACCACCGTGGACCGGCTCGGCGAATACCACGAGCGCAGCCTCGCGGGGTTCTTCACCACCTGGTACCGTGCGATTCGCGCGGATATGACCGACGGTCCACCTGCCGAGATCCGGCAACGCTACGCCACAGCGCTCTCCCTGCTGCCCTCCTGCGGAATGCCCGGCATCACACGTGGGCTGGCCCCGTTGATCGCGCTGGTCCATGCCCTACGAACCGGGTCGGGTCTCCACACGTTCGACGACGTCGACTTCGGGCCCAACATGCCGTGGACGACCCCCATCACGGCTGATGCCGCCGGCGATCACCGACGCGCGTTGACATCGCTTCAGCAGGCACCGGCACCACCTCCCGATCACCTCGCGACCACACGGTGGGCGCTCCTGTCGATCGCAGCACATCGGTTGGGCGACACCACAACCGCGGCATCTGCGGACGGTCGGATCCGGCACCTGTCTCATCCCATCGGATCCGAGACCGGAATGTTCACCCTCGGTGACACCGCACATCTACCCGTCGTCATGCCACCGGCGTGAGCGATCCCGACGGGATCGCGAGCTGGACCCGCCAGGTGGGGAAACGGGTGGTTCACGATCGCACCGGCGCCGCACGATGAACAAACAGCAAGCCCAAACAGAAGGTCGCCAGACCGAACAGTGTCACCCCCGCGCCCAACGCCCCGGTCGATCCGTAGTCCATCCCACGCATCACAGCAATCGAACCGATCAGTGCGCCAAGACCGTTGGACGCGTTGAACGATGCACTGGTGAGGGCGGTGGCCAGTAGTTGGGCCCGCCCGGCCGCACGCATGACGTGCACGATGAAGCCGAGTCCGGTAGGTGGGCCGAGCAGGCCCACCAGGAAGATGAGCAGGAACAGCGCCAACGACGTGCGCGTCACCAGAGTGATCCCCACCAGTAGGCCGATCGTCACCAGATTCCCCACGACAATCACCCTGATCGCCCCGGATTCGATGATGCGTCCGGCAACGAGGCCGCCGAGCACCGAACCGAGTCCCCACAGCAGCATCGCCACCGGTACCGAACCCTCCGACAAGTTCGCGGAGTCGGTGACCAGCGGCGCGATGTAGGCGTACATGACGAAGACGCCACTCGAGGTCAGGAGCGCGCCCACCGCGCCGAAGACCACCTGGGACCGCCGCAGTGCGCTGAACTCCGCACGCACATTGAGGGTCTTGTCGCCGGGGGACATCGGTACAAACGCCCAGATCGCCGCGGCGGCAACCAGGCTCAGCACAAAGATCGCCAGAAAGGGAACCCGCCAGTTCGTGACCTGCCCGAGCCAGGTGCCGGCCGGGACCGCGGTGATGGACGACAGTGTCAGGCCCAACCCGACGTATGCGACCGCCCTCCCCTGCCGGATCGGTGCCACCAACGTCGATGCCAGCACTTGTGCGGCTCCGAAGTACGCGGCGTGTGGCAGCCCGGCCAGGAACCGCGCCACGTGCAAGGTCTCGAAGTTCGTGGCCAGTGCGGTCAGCAGGTTGCCCACGCCGAGGGCAAGGACCAATCCGATGGTCAGTGTCCGACGCGGCAGATGGGTTGTCGCCGCGACGATCAGGGGAACACCGACCAGAACTCCGCAGGCATAGGTGGTGATGATGCGCCCGGTCTCGGCGACCGAGCGGTCCATCGAGGCTGCGATTTCTGGGAGCAGCCCCATGGTGATGAACTCCGTCATACCGATGACGAAGGTTCCGGCGGCCAATGCCGCTGTGGCCAGACCGATTCGGGTGCGTTCCCCCGGGATCGCGGACTTCTCTATCGTCATGCCGGGCTCAGGAGAGCGCCCAGCGCCACCGGTGTTCCACTGACTCTTGGTGCACTGAAACGTGATTCGTGCTCCCCGGCCGCAGGTTTCCCTTTCATCAGCTAAAGATACTGGCGCAGTGCACATATCGCCATCCGAGAGCGATTCCGGTCAAATGGTCATCGCCTCGCGGACACCGGCTTCGGCGTCGGCGCCGCCTGCGCCGGATGAGGTGATTCGACCGCCTTCGAGGATGTAGTACCGATCGGCGGCTTCGAGCGCGAATCCGATCTGCTGCTCCACCAACAGAACTCCCATGTCACCGCGTTGGGTGAGGGCGGTGATGGTGTTCTCGATCTCGGCGACAACCGACGGCTGGATGCCCTCGGTGGGTTCGTCGAGGATCAGCATCTTCGGTTCCGTGATCAGGGCTCGCGCGATGGCCAACTGCTGGCGCTGACCACCCGAGAGCAGTCCGGCCCGGCGGGTCAGGAGTTCTGTCAGAGCGGGGAACAAGTCCAATGCCTCGGCGACGAGTTCTTTGCCGCGCTTGCGGCCGTCGGCGACAACCTGAAGATTCTCTGCGGTGGTCAGGTAGCCGAAACTCTGCTGGCCCTGTGGGACATAGGCCAATCCCCGGGCCACCCGTGCGCTCGGACGCATCGAGGTGATGTCGGTGCCGTTGAATTTCACGGTGCCCTTGGTGACCTTCAACAGGCCGACCGCTGCACGCAGCAGGGTGGTCTTGCCCGCCCCGTTGTGCCCCATCACCGCGGCGACACCGTCGGTGGGTACTTCGATACTGGCGCCGTGGACTACCTCGGTGCGGCCGTAACCGGTACGGACATCGATCAATTCGAGCATCAGAGTGCCCCTTCGGATTCTGCGGCGGCGGCGACTTCTTCGATCTCGGTGCCGCCGGCCGCGGTACCGAGATAGACCTCCTGGACTTGTGGGTTGGCCTGAACGTCGGCGACAGAGCCTTCGGCGATGACCTTGCCGCGGGCGAGCACGGTCACCGAGGTGGCGAACGAGCGCATGAACTCCATGTCGTGTTCGACCACCACCACGGTGCGCTGTCCACCGATGCGGCGCAACAGTTGTCCGGTCTCTTCGCGTTCCTCGTGACTCATGCCGGCGACCGGCTCATCGAGAAGGAGCACAGATGCGTTCTGTACCAGCAACATCCCGATCTCGAGCCACTGCTTCTGCCCGTGGGCAAGAATCCCGGCGGGGGAGTCCTTGAGGTGCTGCAAGCCGATCGTCTCGAGTGCTTCTTCGATCTCGGGCAGAATCCCGGACCGCCGACGCAGCAGGGTCAGTGGACCGCGTCCGGCGCCGGCGGCGATGTCGAGGTTCTGTAGGACGGTGAGCTCTTCGAAGACGCTGGCGGTCTGGAAGGTTCGGCCAACACCCAGGCGGGCGATGCGGTGCACCTTCTTGCCGACCAGCTCGACACCTGACTTCTGGATCGATCCGGTCGCGGGGACCAAGCCGGTGATGGCGTCGATGACGGTGGTCTTGCCTGCGCCGTTGGGGCCGATGAGAAACCGTAGATCACCCTGCAGCAAAGTCAGATCCACGTCACTGACGGCCTTGAAGCCGTCGAAGCTGACCGATAGGCCACGGACCTGGAGGTAGTCGCTCGACATACCGGCGTTGCCGCCGAGTTCGGGTTCTTTCTCCACAACCGGGGTTTCATTTGCGCTCATGAGGAAGCTCCCACTGGTGTCACGTCCGCCTTGTCTGGATCGGGATCAGATTCGGGTGGCTCGGATTCGGTCTTCTTGCGACGCCACTTGGCGAGGGCTCCGAGCCCGGCCAATCCGGCGGGGAAGAAGCCGACCACGACGATGAAGAGCAGACCCTGGGCGTAGACCCAGCCGGACGGGAAGTTCTCTGACAGGTTGGTCTGAGCCCACGCAACACCGATGGCGCCCAGGACCGGACCGAGCAGCGTGGTGCGCCCACCGATGGCGACACCGATCAGGAATGCGATCGACGGCACGATACCGACGTCCGCGGGCGAGATGATGCCGACGATCGGAACGAACAGTGCGCCGGCGATACTCGCGAACAGTGCGGCAACGGTGTACGCCACGAGCTTGATGTTGGCGGGGTCGTAGCCGAGGAAACGGACGCGCTCTTCCTGGTCGCGGACGGCAACCAGCAGTTCGCCGTAGCGGCTGTACATCAGCTGGCGGGTCAGTGCGACAACGATCAGCAATGTTGCTGCGGCGATGAAGAACAGGAGTCGCTTGTTGGCCGGATCATTCAGTGCCAGACCGAAGAAGCTACGGAAGCGGTTGAGCCCGTTGCTGCCGCCGGTGCTCTGCTGGCCGATGAGCAGGATGGCGAACGCGGCCGCGAGAGCCTGCGACAGGATGGCGAAGTACGCACCCTTGACGCGGCGTTTGAAGATTCCCAGGCCGAGGATCAGTGCCACACCGGCCGGGATGAACAGGATGCCCAGAATCGTGACGACCGGTGAGGCGAACGGCTGCCAATACGCGGGCAGTTCGGTCTTGCCTGCGATCTGCATGAAGTCGGGAACGTCGTCACCCCGGAGCTCTGCGTCCGAGATCTTGAGGTGCATGGCCATGATGTAGGCGCCAAGGCCGAAGAACACACCTTGGCCCAGGACGAGCATTCCGCCACGGCCCCAGGCCAATCCGATACCCACGGCCACGATGCCGAAGCAGAGGAACTTGCCGAGCAGGTTGAGCCGGAAGTCGCTCAGTATGGCGGGGGCGACGGCAAAGAGGATGACTGCGGCGATCGCAAAGCCGGAGTAAGCCTGCCAGCGTGAGGATAAGAACTGTTTCATACCAGGCTCCTCGTCTTGACGGTGAACAGTCCCTGCGGCCGGATCTGCAGGAAGACCACGATGAGGACGAAGACGATCACCTTGGCCACCGAGGCGGTGGTGTTGTATTCGATGAATGAATTGAGCAGACCGAGCGACACGGCCGCGATGACTGCGCCCTTGATCTGTCCGAGGCCGCCGATCACAACCACCAGGAAGGCGTCGATCAGGTAGGTGGTTCCGGTGTTGGAGCTGGTGGAGCCGATCAGTGTCAGTGCCACACCGGCGATTCCTGCCAGGCCTGAACCGATGAAGAAGGTGGTGATATCTGTTTTGCGACTTGATATCCCGCTTGTCTCTGCGAGTTCGCGGTGCTGCACCACAGCCCGGATCCGCCGGCCCATGGGTGTGTACTTCATGGTTGCCGCCAGAGCCACCACACAGACGACGGCGAGGATCATGATGAAGATGCGGCTCTTCGGCACGACTGCGCCGAAGATGTCGACACCACCGCTGAGCCATTCCGGGCCGACCACGTTCACTGCCGGTGCGCCGAAGATGTCGCGGGCAGCCTGTTGCAGGACCAGGCCAACACCGAATGTGACCAGCAGGGTGTCGAGCGGCCGGTGATACATGCGCTGGATGAGTGTGACTTCGAGGAGTACACCCATCAGCCCGCCGACGAGGAAGCCGACAAAGAGTGAAACGATCAGGGAGACATTGGTATTGGCCACCACGTGTTCCTGCACCACATAGGCGGTGTACGAACCGGTCATGATGAACGCACCATGAGCCATGTTGATGACGCCCATCTGACCAAAGGTCAATGAGAGTCCCAATGCTGCGAGTAGCAGGATCGACCCCAGACTGAGTCCGGTAAACGTCTGTCCTATCAGCACATCCACGAGGGCTGTTCCTTCCCGATCACTTTTTGCCGGCTTCCGTCGTCGCTGTCGAGCTGAACTACTTGGCGCTCAGGCCCTCGGCCCAGGGGTACCCCTCGAGGTACGGATCGGGCTCTATGGGTGCCGGTGACTCCCAGATCGTGTAAATCAGACCGTCGGAACGGATCTCACCGATACGTGCGGTCTTGGTGATGTGGTTGTTCTCGCCGTCGATGGTGACCGGGCCCTCGGGTGCGTCGAAGGTGACGCCGCCTGCGGCTTCCTGAATAGCTGCCACCTCAAAAGAATTCGCCTTCTCGACGGTGTTCTTCCACAGGTAGACCGAGACGTACGCGGCTTCCATCGGATCAGAGGTGGGCTTGTTGGCGCCGTACTTCGCCTTGTATGCGGCGACAAACGCGTTGTTCACCGGGGTGTCGATGGTCTGGTAGTAGTTCCAGGCCGTCAACTGGCCGTCGATGTTCTGTACACCGATTCCGCCGACCTCTTCCTCGGCGATCGAGACAGAGACGACCGGCATGTCCGCGGCGGTCAGGCCGACGTTGTTGTACTCACGGAAGAACGCCACGTTGGAGTCGCCGTTGAGGGTGTTGAAGACGGCGTCGGCGTCAGCGGAGCGAACCTTGTTGACGATTGTCGAGAAGTCGGTGGAGCCCAGCGGCGTGTAGTCCTCGCCCTTGATCTCCATGCCGTTGGCTTCTGCGTAGGCCTTGATGATGCGGTTGGCCGTCTGCGGGAAGACGTAGTCGCTGCCGACGAGGTAGAGGGACTTGACGCCCTTTTCCTTCAGGTAGTCCAGAGCCGGGACGATCTGCTGGTTGGTGGTGGCGCCGGTGTAGAAGATGTTTGGCGAGGACTCGAGGCCCTCATACTGCACCGGGTAGTAGAGCAGTGCGTTGTTGTCTTCGAAGACCGGGAGCATCGCCTTGCGGCTGGAGGAGGTCCAGCCACCGAAAACTGTTGCAACACAGTCACTACTGATCAGCTTCTCGGCCTTTTCGGCAAAGATTGTCGGCTCAGAGGCGCCGTCTTCACCGACGAGCTGGATCTGTTTGCCCAGCACACCGCCGGAGGCGTTGATCTCATCGACCGCCAGTGCGATCGAATCACGAACGGTGACTTCGGAAATCGCCATGGTACCGGACAGCGAGTTGAGAGAGCCGACCTTGATTGTGCTGCCAGAGGTGTCGACACACGAAGTGGCCGAGGTGGTGGACTCATCACTGGCCGAGCTGCCACAGGCACTGAGGGCGAGGGCAACTGCTGCGAGTGCGGCAGGGGCGACGAGGGCGGACCGGCGGAACCGGGACCTCTGGGAAACAGCATCGGATTGCGGCATAGCGGCCTTTCACTTGTGTTGCGTTGCACGAGAATTTGCACCGAAAGAGGAGGTCTGCAAGCAGCGCTCAGACCCAGAACTGCGCGTATACGGTTCCGTGTACCTGCATAAAAATAGGTAGGGTTTGTTTCATCGAGGTGTCTTGACGTGACAAACCGATTTCCGATTTACGAAATTTGCGCGTCTTCGGTGGTGGGAGCCGTTGATGTGATGTGAGTCACTACGCGTACGGCGTGTGGAATGCGCTGTGTTGTAGATGCTTTGCGAAAGCAGCTAGCAGGCAATTGTTTTCGGCTTATCTCTGTAGCCAAGCTAAGTAATTCGCGATGCGTCGGACACAAAGAAGCCCACCCGCAACCAGGTGCGGGTGGGCTTCAGATCGGGGTGATCAGGCGGCGGCGGTCGCGCCTTCGGAGATCGGCTCGAGTGCCTGGGCAACTATCTGTGCCACATCGGTCATCGGGAGCACAGTCAGTGCTTCGAGAACTTCGGTCGGCACGTCGTCGAGATCGGGCTCGTTGCGTTGCGGGATGAATACGGTGCTCATTCCCGAGCGGGCCGCAGCGAGAAGCTTTTGCTTCACCCCGCCGATAGGCAGGACCCGGCCGTTGAGTGTGACCTCACCGGTCATCGCGACGTCTGCGCGAACATTGCGGCCCGTTGCCATCGACACGAGCGCCGTCACCATCGTGACACCCGCGGACGGTCCGTCCTTGGGAGTGGCACCTGCCGGCACGTGTACATGGATGCTCCGTTCCAGTGCCTCCGGATCGATGCCGAACTCGGCTGCGTGCGAACGGACGTAGCTCAGCGCGATCTGTGCGGACTCCTTCATCACGTCGCCCAGTTGTCCGGTGAGCACGAGACCTTCACCGTCGGTGGATCCGGCCTCTATATAGAGGACGTCACCGCCGAGGCCGGTGACCGCGAGTCCGGTCGCCACACCGGGCACCGCGGTGCGTTCCTCGGCGTCCGGGGTGAACCGGGGTCGTCCGAGGTACCCGACCAAATCGGGCTCATCCACCAGCACCTTGTCGGTGTTGCCCGCGGCGGTGAGTTCCGTCGTCACTTTGCGGAGCAGCTTGGCGAGGAGACGCTCGAACTGGCGGACTCCCGGTTCCCGGGTGTAGTCGGCCGCGATCTTGCGGAGCGCGGCGTCGGTGACCTCCACCTCGTCGCCGGTGATGGCGGCGCGGTCCTGCTGCCGGGGCAGCAGGTAGTCACGCGCGATGACCACCTTGTCGTCCTCGGTGTAGCCGTCGATGGTCACGAGTTCCATCCGGTCGAGCAGCGCCGACGGGATCTGTTCGATGACGTTGGCTGTGGCCAGGAACACGACATCGGACAGGTCGAGGTCCAGGTCGAGGTAGTGGTCACGGAACGTGTGGTTCTGCGCCGGATCGAGCACCTCGAGTAGGGCTGCGCTGGGGTCGCCACGGTAGTCGGCGCCGACCTTGTCGATCTCATCAAGCAGTACAACAGGATTCATCGATCCCGCCTCACCGATGGCCCGGACGATACGGCCCGGCAGTGCGCCGACGTAGGTGCGCCGGTGGCCGCGGATCTCGGCCTCGTCGCGGACGCCACCGAGGGCGACACGAACGAACTTGCGGCCCAGCGCCCGTGCCACACTCTCGCCCAGCGATGTCTTGCCGACCCCGGGAGGTCCGGCCAACACCATCACGGCTCCGGAACCGCGGCCGCCGACGACCTGCAGGCCACGATCGGCCCGGCGGGCCCGCACCGCGAGGTACTCGACGATGCGGTCTTTCACGTCGTCCAGTCCGTGGTGATCGGCGTCGAGGACCGCCCGAGCGCCCTTGATGTCGGTGGAATCAGTGGTGGTGACGTTCCAGGGTAGATCGAGGACGGTGTCCAACCACGTTCGGATCCAACCTGATTCGGGACTCTGGTCGCTGGCCCGTTCGAGTTTGCCGACTTCGCGCATCGCAGCTTCGCGGACGTTGTCGGGCAATTCTGCGGATTCGACACGGGCGCGGTAGTCGTCGCTGCCGTCCGGCTCATCCTCGCCGAGTTCCTTGCGGATGGCGGCCAGTTGCTGACGCAGCAGGAATTCCTTCTGTGTCTTCTCCATGCCGTCGCGGACGTCGCCGGCGATCTTGTCGTTGACCTCTACCTCGGCCAGATGGTCGCGGGTCCAGGTGATCAGGGTACGCAGGCGGATCCCCACGTCGGGGGTCTCCAGCAGTTCACGCTTCTGGACGTCGGTCAGATACGACGCGTAGCCCGCGGTGTCGGCGAGCGCCGAAGGATCGGTCAGCTTGTTGACCGAGTCGATGACCTGCCAGGCCTCGCGGCGCTGCAGCATCGCGAGCACCAGTTGTTTGTATTCGGTGGCCAGTTCACGGACGTCGTCGGTGACGTCGGGTTCGTCAACAGGCTCCACCTCGACCCAGAGCGCAGCGCCGGGGCCGGTGGTGCCCGAGCCGATGTGCGCGCGGGATTCACCTCTCAGCACGGCGCCCGATCGGCCGTCGGCCATCCGGCCGAGCTGGACGATCGAGGCAACGACACCGTAGGCGGGATAGCGGTCGTCCAGGCGTGGGGCGACCAGTAGTTTGCCGGCGTAGTGGTCGAGCTCCGGCTTCGCGTTCGTCTCCGGATCACTGGCTTTCGCAGCGTCGACCGCAGCTCGAGCGGCGTCATCCAGCTCGACCGGCACGACCATCCCAGGCAGGAGAACAGGCTCGGTCAGGAACAACACCGGCAAGCGATTGAGTTCGGACATGTGACCTCCAAAGTTAAGTTCATAGGGCTCAACTTCGAATTCAGGAGCGTTGTTCCCGCAGGTATCGGTGTTCATCTACAGCAGAATCCGGCGTCGCCGAGAACTTGTGGGCGAACAGCCTCCTCATCCACCGTGAAGTGCTGTCTCCCAGCGACCTCGACCCCGGGCTCAGTGCCGTTCGATCGGCATGTAGTCAATCGCACCGATTCGCGCATCGGGGAACAGCGCCGCGATTGTGGTTGCGACGTTGCCGCTGTGACCGTCGAGATAGTAGACGGTCCCGTTCTTGTAGAAGGCATTGAAGAAGTGCCCGATGTCGAGTGCCTTGCCATCGGCGCCCAGCCAATCGACATAGACAACCCCCTGAGCGCCCTCACCGCGGGCCGCGATGTTCGCGGCGACCTTGGGCTCGGTACTGGGGTCGAACGAACCGTCGTACTGGTCACCGATGCTCTCCTTGTAGCGGATGCCGTCGGAGCGGGGTGTGGAGCCCAGACGCAGATTGCCGCCTGCGCGGGCGTGGGCATCGGGGTTCGTCCCGTTCAGCCGGGCTTCGATGGCCTCGATGACGTGACCGCAGTTGTTCGTCGACTTCGTGGGATTCACCCCGTCGATCTGGGCCGCGAGGGCCAGTCGAGTGGCATCGACGGCGGCCTTGCGGGCCTGGTTGGCGTTGTACTCGGCGACCCGGGCCTCGAGTCGCTCGGTTTTGTGGTCGCCCGCCTGCCGTGCCGCCGCGGCGTTCTCCGCCGCCTCCGCCGCGCGTCGGGCATGATCCGCACTTTCCTTGGTCAGGCGGTTGATCGTTCGTCGCGCGGAGGCGACAACCTCTGAGGCCGGGGTGGAGTTGGTGCCTGCCCGGCCGATCACCGCGCTCACCTCACTCGCGGCAGCCGCGATCTGGTCGAGCGACCGGCGGGCGGTCGTCGCCTGGGCCTGTGCGCTTCTCGCGGAGTATTCGACCGGTGCCGGGGTATCGGATAGGTCGAACCGACCGTGTACGTCGCGTTCGGGTGCGGATGTCTTCGGCGATGTCGTCGGTTTCGGGGGTTCGATGACGTCGCCGAGGTCGGTGTCGGCGTCGGTGTCGTGGGGTGCGGGGCGGGTGGTGGTTCGTTTGTCGCCGGGGGTGGTTGGTGTGGGGCCGGCCGGTTTCGGGGGTTCGATGACGTCGCCCAGATCGGTGACGGCGTCGGCGTCATGGGGTGCGGGCCGCGTCACGGTCTTGTTGTCGCCGGGAGCGGTCGGGCCGTCGTTGTCTCTACTGCTGCCGCCTGCCCCACTGCCGCGTCCACCTGCTGATGCCGGAACCGGCGCCGGCTGGGTTCCGTCCGGGGTGTCGGACAGGTCGAACCGCTCGTGCACGCTCGGTTTGGGTGCAGCCGGCTTGGGTGCCGGTACCGGCAGGCCTTCCGGTGCTGCGGTGGCGGATGGAACAGCTTTGGGTTGGCCGATGGCTTCCGGTGCCGCGGCAGGTTGCCTGGCACCGTATTGCTGGTCGGCGGTCAGACCCACTGCCACAATGAGATTGGCGGTCGCATCGAGGAACTGTTGCTGTCGTTGTTCGTCGGTGAGTGTGGTGTCGTTCTGGATCTTCACCAATGTCGCCGTCATCCCGGACAGTTGGGCGGCGGTCGCGACGAGGCCCACCTGGTTGAGGAAGTCGCGCACCGCGGGCACGCTCGCCGATCCGATTCCCGCCACACCGGCGATACCCCCGGCTATCTGGGCGATCACGGCCGGATCGCTGAAGATCTCTCCCCAGGACTTCCCTTGGCCACGCATCACGCCGATACCATCAGCTGTCATCCGGATGCCGCCGCCGACCTGGGTCAGCATCAGGAATTGTGCTGCCACGCTTCCACCCTGCGCTGCCTTGGCGATTCCGCCGCCGAAAGCCAGTCCGCCGGCGACCTTTCCGCCGAAGCGCCCGAGTTCGTCATCGCTGACGAGCGTGTGGTCGATACCGGTGGCCGAGGTGAAGCCGCCCTTGATCGTGTTGTAGCGCTGGGTGTTCCACTCGACCAGCCCGGGATCGACGCCGACCAGGCCGGCGCCCATGTCGATCAAACCCAGCAGGGAGTCGGCCGCACCCTCGAAGATGCCGATGACGGCCAGCCCGACCCGCTTGCCGACGTACGACCACACCGACTGTCCCATGAAGATCCGGTGCGCCTTGATCTCGATGTCCGTGTACTTGCCCGCCTCGCGCGTCCACATCCCGGCGAGTAACAAATTGCCGCGGGAGTAATGGTTGGCTGCCCGCCCGAGCAGCTCCATCGACTCGGCGTACATCTCTTTGACTTCTTCGAACGGGTATTCCTTGAGTACCGTCTTGGCGTCCTCCGGGATCGCCTTCATCTGGTAGCGCAACCGACGACCGAGCGCCGCGCGTTCGGCTTCAAACGCGGTGGCGTCCACCATCTTCTTCTTCCGCGCGATGCGGTCATAGACCGGGAACATCGGGGCCGCACCGGCCTCCCCGGACTGGGCATTGGCGGGGGTGGACGTCTGTGGGCCACCGGTTCCGGTGATCGCGTTCGTCACCGCCGCGTTGCCGGCCTCGCGTTGCAGGCTCAGAAGTGCCGCACCCGATTGCGTTGGGGCAGAGAGGGATCGGGCTCGAGGCGGCGTCGACTCGAAGCGAGTATCCGGTGTGCGGTCTGAGTACATGGTCCGCTCGACGATAACCGCGCCGAGGCCGCCAGGTAAGGGATGTGGTCAAACCTCGCGCGAACGGGCACCGCTTCGTTCCCGAACGGGCCGATGGTACGAACCGGCTCTTGACTACGGGTTCTTGAATCCGCGTTCTGCCAACGACTCCAATACAGAAACCGATCCACGGAACGGGTCGTTGTCACGCGGCCAATGGGTGATCACGTCGGTGAATCCGAGTTCTGCTGCCTGGCCGACCATCTCGTCGAAGACCCCGATGCTCTCCAGTGAGAATTGAGGTGAGGCATCAAGGTTCAGATAGCGATCGAAGCCTTCCGGATCCCGACCGTTGGCAATCAGTGCTTCGTCGAGTAACCCGCAACTCGCGGCGATGCCGGTGAACCACTCATCAAGCGTCTCGACCTTGGCGCCGGTGGTCATCCAGGCATCGCCGTACTTTGCGGCAAAGCGGATTGATCTGGGGCCGTTGCCTGCCAGCACCAACGGGATCCTGTCGCGTACCGATCCACCGACGAGCCGCATGTTCCTGGCCTGGTAGTACTCACCGTCCGCGGTGACGTGGTCTTCGTGGAAAAGCCGTTGGAGCAGCAGCGTGAACTCCTGGAACCGGTCCACCTTCTGCTTGGCGGACAGCGGAGCCCTGCCTTCGAGACCGTCGTCGGGGGTGCCACCGGCGCCCAGTCCCAGCAGGATCCGGTCGCCGGCGATGTCGAGGAGGGTTTCGATCTCGCGGGAGAACGAGACGGGATGCCGGAAGTTGGGTGTGGCCACGAATGTCCCGAGCTTGATCGGTGTCACCGCTGCCGCGGCGGTCATCGTGGGTATGCAGGAAAACCACTGGGAGTCGGGCAGACCACCCCACACCAGGTGGTCGAAGAACCACCCGTGGTCGAAACCCATGCTTTCCACACGTTCCCACTTCGGCCGCGCTTGATGCCATGGCTGGTCCGGAAGTATTGAGATCCCATACCGCATCAGCTGAGCCTAAACCGGAAACGGCGCACAGTTCTGAGCGGTGTGCGCGAGATGACGCCCACACCCGAACGTGCAGTCGGTCACAGCACGGGCTAGTGTCCGGCTGTGATTCTCAATACGACACTCCGGGCCGCAGTCGTGACGGCTGCGCTGGTTCTCGGGTCCGCGACGTTGACCGCTCCCGCCGTTGGCGCGGCACCTGCCGCGTCGGCGTGTGTACCCCTTTCGACACCTGAGTCCGACGCCACACTCGCCGCCCTGACGGACCCCGCCGGCATCGAGACCTTCGAGCAGGCGCGAGATCGCATCACCGCCTTGCGTGGCGAACTCACCCACTCCGACGACTACCGGGGCACATTCCCCTTGGCGTTCGACGAGATCCTGAATCTCGTCGGCCCGAGTATCGACTCGGGGGTGTACGACGATCCGGTGTGGGCCGGCGACCTTGCCGTGGAGGTGGTCCGGTTGTACCTGACCGACCTGCACAAGTTCGTCACCGGTGGCACACCGTCGCCCCACTGGGCCGCTGCGCTGGCGCTGACCGAGGATTGCGACCGTAGTCCAGGACGGGTTGTCATGGGCGCGATCTTTGCGCACCTGATCGTCGATTTCCCCAAAGCGCTGGTCAACATCGGCACCACCGCGGACAACACCAAGGATTTCTACACCTTCGGCGGTGCGTTGGTCGACGCGACACCCGGGATCGTCTCGGGCTTCGAGAAGACCTACGGCACCGACCTCGAGGGGTTGTTCACGGGCTGGTTCGTCGGCGACATCTTCGGCGATGAGTTGGCGACCACGTTGATGTTCCAGTCGGTACGGACCGTGGCGCTGGTCAACAGTTTCGGTTTGCAAAATCCTGCCACCCACGACGCGACGGTCGCCGAGATGAACCTGCTGCTGGGTACGGCCAACGTCGCCCTGGACGGACTCGAGGTGACCGGCCTCATCTGATCGCCGAAACCACTCGCCTACTGGGGCGTGTGCCGTTGGCCGGGTGCCGGAGCATCACCAACGTGCCGGGCCGGATCTTCGCCGCGTGAGACGTTGCCGTCGCGGACCGGATTGCCGTCGCGGACCGGATTGCCGTCGCGGGCCGGATTATCGGAGTGGACCGGATTGCCGTCGCGGGCCGGATTGCCGGAGTGGACCGGATTGCCGTCGCGAGCCGGAGTATCGACACCGACCGGATTGTCGCCGTCTCCGTGGCGCTCATGCCGGCCGGCGTGCGGCACATCGGGATCGATCTTGTCGGCGTGTTCGAACTCGGCCTGCAGTTCCTCACGTGAGGACGCTGCCACACCGTGATGGGTCTGGGCTTCGTGCGACAGACGCTTGGCCTCGGCGGCCTTTGCTTCGGCGTCTGCTTGTGCGCGGCGAGCCTTCGCTGCTGATTCTTCGGCGATGGCCTCGTTCCGCTGGACTTCGTTCACCCGATGGGAGGCGGCTTCCCGGATCTGTCCGGCTTCGACCCGGCGATGGGCGCGCCGCTTGCGCACCAGGACGACAGCAAGTGCGAGTAGGACGAGTACGACTACTACGGCTATGACGATCCAGACAACGGTGTTCACGATCAGCTCCAGACATGTCGATGGTGCTGACGGACTACCCTGTGCGCCTCGGGGGCAAACACAACCGCTGCGGTGTGGTCGGTGTTTGTGCTGGTCAACGGGTACGTCAGGGGTTGCGAATACAGTGCTCCCATGAGTGAAACCGACGGCTTCCCCGACGATTGCCCGACGTTGGCCCGTGATGGCCGGGTGATCGGCTTCTGCCCGTCCCCGAGTGGGTCGCACCTACTCGTGTGGTGGCGGGCCGACAGTGTGGTCATCGGTGGATTCGAAACCTACGAGGCCGGTGTCATCTGCGCACTGCGTGCTTTCGCCGGCGACGGTCTCGACCCGGATCCAGATGAGGTCAAGCTCGAGGCCGCGCACCTCGAGAGAGAATTCACCGCCACCGACTGGATGGGGCTCGGTTTCTAACGCACGGCCCCGGTCATCCTTCGGTCAGCGGATGACCGGGGGCGGCGCTGCTGACAATCTTTTGCAATGCAGCGGTATGGCCTTTGAAGGCATGCCGCCCGACGTCGGTGAGCCTGACCCGAACCGTTCGTCTGCGACCGGTGGATGCCCGTTCGGTGATCAGGTAACCAGCGTCTTCGAGCGTCGACAATTGCTTGGACAGCGCTGAATCGGAAAGGTTGAGGCGTTCTTTCAGGAATGCGAACTCGGCCCAGTCTGCGGCCGCCAAGGTCGCGACCAGCGACAGCCGTGTACTCGGGTGGATCAGTTCGTCGAAACCGTCGGGTTGGCTCACACTCGTGCCCATCTGCGTACCGTCTTCAAGATCTCCGGTCCGGCGACCCCGGTCATCATGGCGACGACCAACGATGACCACAGCGCGGGCATCCCGACGTCCTGGGCGTCGAGAACCAGTGCGAACGAGATGGTCAGCGCCACCAGGATCAGCAGGATTCCGACCACCATGATTGCGTTCTTCGCGCCGGTCACCTCTCGGCTGACCTGGAGGCGAGAGGTGCGGCGACGACCGCTCAACAGTTGCGATGCGAGAACGGAATGCCCCACACCGAACAGGATGGTTGCCGCGAGCGCCACCCACCACGGAGTGAATGTGGAAAGAACCCCCAACACCAGCCAGCCTGCCGCCATGCCCCACCAGTACTGGTTGGGCAAACCCACTTCGTCGCTCACCTGGCGACGAGCGCGTTCGGCGGACTCCAGGGCGCTGCGGGCTTCTTCTGGATCAATATCGGCCATGATGCGAAACTCACTTTCCTGTCGGGAAAGTAGTATCTACTTTCCCAGTGGGAAAGTCAAAGCCCCCGTCCGACCGGAGTCGGGCGAGGGCTTTGAGAAATGCGGGTCTAGCTGGTTGTTTGCGCCCGATGTGGCAGTTTCCAGCCCGGGCGGACGTAGTGGCAGGTGTACCCGTTCGGGATGCGTTCGAGGTAGTCCTGATGTTCGGGCTCAGCCTCCCAGAAATCGCCGGCAGGGGTCACCTCGGTGACGACCTTGCCCGGCCACAGTCCCGACGCGTCGACATCGGCGATCGTGTCCAGCGCCACCTGCTTCTGGTCGTCGTCGGTGTAGAAGATCGCCGACCGGTAGCTGGCACCGACGTCGTTGCCCTGCCGGTTCTTGGTCGACGGGTCATGGATCTGGAAGAAGAACTCCAACAGATCACGGTAGGTGATCTTGTCCGGATCGAACTCGATCTCCAGGGCCTCGGCATGCGTGCCATGGTTCCGGTACGTGGCATTGGGAACGTCGCCGCCGGTGTATCCGACCCGGGTCGACAGAACGCCGGGAAGTTTACGGACCAGGTCCTGTACGCCCCAGAAACAGCCGCCGGCCAGTATCGCCTTCTCGCTCATCTACTTCGCCTCCTCGGTGGTGAACAGCTTGAGATACTCGCCGTAACCTTCTTTCTCCAGGTCAGCGACCTGGATGAAGCGGAGTGCGGCCGAGTTGATGCAGTAACGCAGACCACCCTCGGCGATCGGGCCGTCGTTGAAGACGTGGCCGAGGTGGCTCTCGCCGTGGGCCGAACGCACCTCGGTGCGGACCATCCCGTGTGTGGTGTCTGTCTTTTCGACAACATTCTTCGGTTCGATCGGAGTGGTGAAACTGGGCCATCCACAGCCGCTGTCGAACTTCTGAGTCGAGGTGAACAGCGGTTCGCCGGACACGATGTCGACGTAGAGGCCGGCTTCGTGGTTGTCCCAGAACTCGTTCCGGAAGGCCGGCTCGGTGGCAGATTCCTGCGTGACGGCGAACTGCGCCGGGTTCAGCTTGGCGACGGCCTCTGGATCTTTGCGGTACTCATGCGACACGGGGACGCTCCTTTGATAATTGTCACCGCCGACTGCCGGTGTCGGGCATTCGGCGGGAGTCGTGGAGTTCTGTACCTACAACGACGGGTGAGGTTCAGGTGTTCCACGTGCCAAGGGGGCGGCTCAGCGTGTTTGCAATCCGAGGACAACGGCGAACACAGAGAATCCGATGAGCAGCGCGATCAGCATCCAGATGGGGAAAGGGCCGGGCAGTTCGCCGCCGTCCCGCAGCGCGGTGGCGGTCTGTTTCCAGCGCAAGCCGCCGGCGATCGCGGTGAACGCGCCGAACGCCACCAGGCCGATGCCGAGGATGTCACGAGACATCTGGGTCGAGTAGTCGGGCAGCACGTGCATCACCGCCAACCCGGCCGCGACGAGCCCGAGCGCAGTCCGGAACCACGACAACACCGTCCGTTCGGCGGCGAGGGTGAACCGGGCGTCGACCGCACCGGGAGGGAGCTGTTGATCCGCCGGTGGCTCATCGGGATTCGGCACGACTCCATCATCGCCCATGACCCTCGTGTGCACCGGCCTTGGGCCGGATGTCGGGGCCGAATCGATGAGGACCATGCTTGAAACCTGGGGCCGAACGCGTGAAAGGGATGTCTGTGCGCTCATGGGTGATCTGGGCGACAGGTGTATTCGCTTATGTGGTGGCGATTCTCGCGCGAACCACACTCGGTGTGTCCGGGCTCGATGCCGCTGACCGATTCTCTGCGTCGCCCGGTGTGCTCTCGACGTTCGTGGTCCTACAGCTCACGGTCTACGCGCTCTCGCAGGTTCCGGCGGGACTGTTACTCGACCGTTTCGGGTCCCGGTCGATGCTCGTGACCGGTGGTTTGATCCTGGTCACCGGACAGATGACGATGGCGCTCACCGACGACTTGGCTGTCGCGATTGCGGCGCGGGTCCTGGTCGGGATCGGCGACGCATTCACCTTCATCTCGGTGCTGCGCTTGGTCCCCCGATGGTTTGCGCCGCGACGGGTGCCCCTGGTCACGCAGTTGACCGGGATCTGTGGACAATTCGGTCAGGTGCTGTCGGCGCTGCCGTTCCTCAAGGTGCTCGATGTCCACGGATGGACGCCGGCGTACATGTCGGCTGCCGCCCTCGGACTGTTGTCGGTGGTGTTGACAGTGGCCGTGGTGCGTAACGCTCCGGCCGGAACCGAGACGGCCGTGCCACGGACTTCGCTGCGCGTGACGTTGGCGGGTGTCAAGACGGTGTGGTCGCGGTCCGGGACCAAATTGGGCTTCTTCACCCATATGGGCACCCAGTTCTCGATCACGGTGTTCTCTCTGATGTGGGGAATCCCGTATCTGACTGCTGCACAGGGACTTTCCAAGCACACAGCGGGTGGGATCCTGACGGTGTCGGTCGGTGTGATCGTCATCGCCGGGATCCTGATCGGCATGTTCACCGGACGCTACCCGAGGCGGCGGTCGGATCTGGTGCTCGTGATCATGGGCAGCAACGCGGTGATCTGGGCGATTGTGTTGCTGCTTCCCACTGCGGCGCCGATGTGGTTGCTGCTGCTGCTGGTGGTGGTCATCTCGGTCGGGGGCCCCGGATCGGTGATCGGCTTCGACTTCGCCCGGACCTCCAACCCTGGTGCGGTGCTCGGGACCGCGCAGGGCCTGGTCAACATGGGTGGGTTCCTGGTGTCCATGGTGGTGATGCAGTTGATGGGCAGCATCATCGGCGCGATGGGCGGCTATTCCTTCGACTCGTTCCGGGTCGCGTGGACCGTGCAGTTCCTCGTCTGGATCGGCGCCATCGCCGGTGTCCTGGTCTACCGCGGCCGGGCGCGCCGGGAAGCGGGCGTGCGGCTCATCGAAGTGCCGGTGCCTGCGGACAACAAAAACCCGACACCGTCGCCATGATCGGCGCCGGTATCGGGCTTTTGGTGAATCTGGCTCCGCAGGTCGCTACTGACCTAGGCGGTCGGTGAGACCGTACCGCCGGTGAGGACGCGGTAGGCGTAGGTGCTGGAGATGACAACAATTGGTGCGGCCACCAGCAACCCGAGGCCACAGGTGATGACTCCCAGGACGATCAGTCCGGTGTTGGCGAGCGCGAGCAGGAACAGGGGACCGACGTTGTTGGACGTCAGCTCGAAGCTCGCCTTGATCGCGGTTATCGCGTCCTGATCGCGATCGATCGCGAACGTGAGCGCGAACCAGGTCAGGAACATGATGATCAGGCCCGGGATGATCAGCAGGATGAAGCCGATCGAGGTGGCAATACCCACGACGATTGCAACGAGGAACACCGCGGCGAGGTTCCTGAAGTTGAAGAACGCGGCGACGTTCGGACGCCGGCCGTCGAGTTCGGCCAGGGCGCCGTTGGTGAGCGCGGCCTTGAAAAGCGTGCTGACGATGAACGACGCCAAGCTGCCGAGCAGGCTCATCACCACTGATTCGTCGTTGAAGCTGAAGCCCGAGAATGCAAATGACACAAACAGGCTCACGACGAATGCCAACAGGCAGATCGCGATCCAGGGACCGACGTTCGCCTTGTACTTGTCCCAGCCGTAGCTGATCGCCGCTCCGACCGACAGCTGCGGAGGTCCGAAGCCGCCGACGGGGTATCCGCCACCCTGCGGCGCGTACTGCCCGGGCGGCGGTGGTGGCGGGAATCCGCCTTGTGGGGGCTGGTAGCCGCCCTGCGGTGGGTATTGCCCGCCCTGTGGGGGCTGGTAGCCACCTTGCGGTGGGTATTGCCCGCTCTGTGGCGGTTGGTAACTACCGGGCGCTGGGTACTGGCCGCCCTGCGGGGGCTGGTATCCGCCCGGCGGTGGGTATTGGCCACCCTGGGGTGGTTCGGCCTGCCCCGGATCCTTTCCGAGGGGAACGTCTGGTTCGTTCCCGGGTGGGGGTGGGTTCTGCGTCATTTCGCAATCCTTCGACAATCCGTTGAGACTTCGGCACTAGTGTTCAACTGACCCAATCCCACCAGGTATGGGGTGTCAAGGACATCGGGACCCGTTTGGCCAACGTGTGTCTGAACGTCACACGGTGACGATTGCGGACGTTTGGCGCCGGTGCTTGATGGGAACCCTGCCCCCATGACATTCACCGCACCCGGCCTCTCTGATGACGCCACAAAAAAACTGATCGCAGTCATGCAGGAACGACTCAGCGCGTTCAACGATTTGCACTTGACCCTCAAGCACATTCATTGGAATGTCGTCGGCCCTAACTTCATCGGTGTCCACGAGATGATCGATCCGCAGGTCGAGCTGGCCCGCGGATACGCAGACACCCTCGCCGAGAGGATTGCGACGCTGGGCGGATCGCCCAACGGCACCGCAAAGGCGATCGAGGAGGATCGCTCGTGGAAGGACTATTCGGTCGGCCGCGATACCGTCCAGGCCCACCTCGGAGCGCTTGATCTGGTGTACGTCGGTTTCATCACCTCGCAGCGTGAGGCGATCTCCGTCGCAGGTGAGATCGATCCGGTCACCGAGGACATCTTCATCGGCCAGACCGCCGAACTCGAGAAGTTCCAGTGGTTCGTCCGGGCGCATCTGGAGAACGCATCAGGCGAATTGTCCAACGCGGGCGCGAAGACCGCGGCTGGGGCAGCGAAGAAGAGTCGCTGACCGCGTAGCCGGACTCCGAACTCCTCAATCCCCGTCGGCACAGTGTGCCGGCGGGGTATTGTCCTGCCTCGAACTAGAACACGTTCTACATATTCGAGGGGAGACGCCAGATGGCGAGTGTCGAGGAGTTGCAGAAGGTTGTCGAATCGTATGTCGACCTGGTTGCGAACGGAACGCCCGAACAGGTCGCCGACCTCTACGCCGACGGGGCGACCGTCGAAGATCCCATCGGGGCCGACATCCGGAACACCCGCGAGTCGCTGATCGAGTTCTACGGCGTGATCGCCGCGATGGACAAGGCCACCGCCGAACTCCATTGGACCAAGATCGCCGGAGACACCGCGGTGTTCGAGTTCACGTTGATCACCGAAACCGCCGGGATGGCGTTCAAGATCACCCCGGTCGACATCATGGTGTTCGACGAGAACCGCAAGATCAAGACGATGCGAGCGGTCTGGCGTCCCGAGGACCTGCAGCAACTGTAGTTTCATGCGCTATCGGCAGATGTCTGTCGCCGGATTCGACTGGAACCTGATCGACGAGGGTTCCGGGCCGGCGATACTGCTCTGCCATGGCTTCCCGGGCCTGGCGTACAGCTGGCGACACCAGGTCGAGCCGCTGGTGTCCGCCGGGTTCCGGGTGATCGCACCGGACATGCCGGGATACGGCGGGTCCTCGGCGCCTGCGGACGTCGGTGAGTACACCTACAGGTCTGTCGGTACCCGTCTGATCGGCTTGCTCGACGCCCTCGACGTGGACTGCGCGCTGGTGGTCGGCCACGACTTCGGGGCGCCCACGGCGTGGACTTTGGCGCTCGAGCACCCGACGCGTGTCGCAGGACTGGTTCTGATGGCAATGCCGTACACGCCGGACCGGCTTCCGATCAGGCCGTCCGATGCGTTCACCGCCATGGCGCAGAAGCATTTCTTCCACTTCGAGTACTTCCTGCAGCCCGGCCTGGCCGATGCCGAACTCGACGGCGCGCCTCGGGAGTTCCTGCACCGCATCCATCACGCGCTGTCGGGGTCGTACCGCTACCTCGACATCTGGCAGCACCCGAGTCATCGCCCGAATCATCACGACGACACCAGGCTCGGATACCTCGACGTCCTGCCGCAGGCGCCGCCGCTCCCGTGGTCCTGGCTGACGCCCGCCGAGATGGACGTCTACGAAAGCGCTTATTGCCAAGCAGGTTTCACCGGTGGCCTGAACTGGTACCGCGCCGCCGACCTCAACTGGGAACAACAGGACGTGCAGCCTCGGATGCTCGATGTACCCGCGATGTTTCTCTGCGGCGGCAACGACCCGGTTCTGACGATGGCGGGTACGCGGGCCATCACCCGGATGCGCCAGATGATGCCTCGGCTGCAGAGGGTCGAAACATACGACGGTGCCGGTCATTTCATCCAGATGGAACGTGCCGGCGAGATCAACGCGGCATTGGCGCACTTCGCGACGACACTCGACTTCTGAAAACCCGGACCACCGATCAGACCGTGGGGTCGGGTCCGGCTCGGATGCGACGACGATCGGTGAAGGTGCCACAGTGGGGGCATGGATCTTGTCCGACACCTGAGGTTTTTCGTTGCGGTGGCCGAAGAGGGACATTTTGGCCACGCCGCCGCGCGCCTGGAGATGACACAACCGCCGGTGTCCCAGGGGCTGCGTCGTCTGGAAAAGGAACTCGGTGTCGAACTGATCCGCCGGGGACCGCAGGGAGCGGTACTGACCGGCGCGGGGCGCGAGCTCCTGCCCCGTGCCCGGGTGTTGGTCGACGACGCGGAGCGGTTCGCCGGGGAGGCGCGGCGCTTGCGGGAGCACCGGGATGTTCTGCGATGGGGGTTGCCGTCGGATGTCGATCCGGCGATTGCTGCCCGGTGTTCGACGGCACTTGCCGTGCTGGGCGCCGATCGTGGGCATCGGATGGTCACGGGCACGGTTGTCGAGTTGATCGCGGATGTCCGGAAGGGACTGATCGATTTCGCCGTTGTCGAGCACCCCTGTGTCCGAGATGATCTGGAAGCGGGGCCGGCCGTTCGCATCGAGCGGACCTTCGTGGTTCCGCAGGGTCATCCGGTGGCGTCGGCGGCGCGGCCATCGGTGCGGATGCTCGACGGGTTGGCGTTGGCACATATGCCCCGGACCGCGAATCCGCCCGCCGTCGATCTGCTCCTCGACACCCTCCACGTCCGCGGGCTGGACGTCGAGGTCATGCCGGTCCGGACCTCTGGTGAGGTGATCGCCGCAGTGGCAGGCGGTCAGGCCTTTGCGTTGGCGGTGGGCGCTGATCACCTCGGGCACATCGCCGGCATCACGCCGGTGCCGATGATCCGCGAGGACGTGCCGCTACGACTGCAGGTGGTGCGGCGTGCGGGAGCCGATCGCGAGGCGATCGACGCGGTCGAATCCGCGCTGTGGAAGCTCTCCCGGTGATCTCCCGCGATGTCGCGAGCGCCCGATCCCGGATCGGCGAGACCTTCGCCGATGCCGGTTGCGCGGGATGGGTCCACGCCCGCACCATCGGCCGGGCCCCGGCTCGTGAGTTCGCCTGGCAGGCAGACGATCCGGTGGTGATGGCATCGGTCTACAAGCTCCCCCTCATGGTGGCGCTGTGCCGGAAGTCGGATCGCGATGAGCTGGATCTGGGTGCGACCGTCACCGTCGATCCGCGTACGTGTGCGGCCGGGCCGACGGGCATTGCCGCACTGCATGATCCGATCACGTTGAGCTGGCGTGATCTCGCGGTGCAGATGATGGTGATCTCCGACAACGCCGCTGCCGATGTGATTCTCGCCGAGGTCGGTCTGGCCGCGGTGCGGGAGGTACTCGAGACGGCGGGCCTGGGCGGGACCCGAGTGGTCGGCGGAATGGCGCAACTGCAGCAACAACTGGTGGCCGAGACCGGGACGGACTCGGTCTCCGAGGCCTTTTCGGCGTTGGCGAACATCGATCGCGACGACACCATCAGCGCGTACGACCCAGCGCTGGCCAGCGCCACCACACCTCGTGAGGCCACCCGATTACTCGAACTGATCTGGGACGACAGGGTGGCCTCGCCGGCGATGTGCGACCTGATCCGCAAGACCATGCGTAAGCAGGCCTGGCAGCAACGCGTCTCGTCGGGATTCCCGCTGGGGGTGGCGACGATCGCGGGCAAAACCGGAACACTCGGCGCCATCCGCAATGAGGTTGCGGTGGTCGAATACCCCGGCGAGCATCCGATCGCGGTCGCCGTGTTCACCCATGCCGCCCGATCGGAGATGTCGCTCCCGACGGTGGAGGCCGCGATCGGACGGGCCGCCAGAATCGCGGTCACAGAGGTGCGGAGCCCGGTGATCTGATCGTGCTGTGCCCGCTTCGCATCGGGCTTGGCCTGCGGTGATATCCGAACGCTATCGCGTTGCGGGGTGTTGCGACCTTGTGGGCGGTGCGTCGCGGTGGTTGAGTTCGCGGGCAATGAGTATTGATGAACGCACGCGGCCCGCCTTTCGACGTTCGACCGTAGCGGTGCTGGTGGTCGTGGCACTGCTTGCGGCGGCCTGCAGCCAGTCGGGAGACGATCCGGAAAGCAACTTCGAGGCGTTCGCGTCCGCGCTGCACAGCAAAGACGTGGACAAGGCGGCTGATCAGACCACCGATCCCGCTGTCGCGAGGGCGGCGATCGCGGACATGTTCGATCGACTCGGAGAAGAGGCCGCGGTCGATGTTGCGGTCGGCGACGTGGGATCCGACGGTGGTGATGGCCGGTTGACCATGGCGTGGACGTTCGGGCCGGGCAAAGACCTGACGTACGAGACGACCGGCCGATCCGTCGACACCGACGACGGCTGGCGACTGGAGTGGTCACCAGCCTTGTTGCACAGCAACTTACGCTCGGGTGCGCACTTTCAGTACTCCGACGACAAAGAACTTCTGACCCCGGTCGTCGACCGGTCCGGCGCCGAACTGATGACATGGCAGACGGTAGGTGTGATCACGCTGGATCAGGCGGCACTCGGTGAGGGCTCGGCCGCGCTGGCCCGGGTACTCGCCGGGATCGACCCCTCGATCACCGACGCGTCGATCCGGACCGCGGCCCGAGACCAAGGCGGTCCGACCGTCAACGTCGCAACCCTGCGCGCCGATGATCTGGAAAGAGTTCGGGAACAGCTTGATTCGATAGACGGAGTCGAGGTCGTTGAGCAGGGGAAACTGCTCACCGCCGAGCGCGGACTGCGCTCGCCCGTGCTGGCCGGTATGGAAGACGTATGGAACGACCGGATCTCGGCCGGGGCCGGCTGGTCGGTGCGGATCGTCGATGACGAGGGCAAGAACGTCGACCAGCTCAAGACCGTTCTCCCGCAACAGGTGCAGCCGATCGGGCTGACGCTGGACCTACGTCTGCAGATGCTGGCCCAGCGGGCCGTGTCGGCGCAGACCAAACCGGCAGTGCTGGTGGCCATCTCACCGTCGACCGGTGGGATACTCGCGGTCGCGCAGAACGACGCGGCGAACAGGGAAGGTCCGATAGCGTTGACCGGGCTGTACCCGCCCGGATCGACGTTCAAGACCGTGACAACGGCGGCGGCGTTGTCGTCGGGAACAGTGACGCCGCAGTCGCAGCTGCCCTGCCCGGGTCGCACGACCATCGAGGGCCGGACCATCCCGAACGAAGACGACTTCGATCTGGGTTCGGTACCGCTGACCACGGCATTCTCACGCTCGTGCAACACCACGATGGCGACACTGTCGGACCGACTGGGACCCGATGCATTGCCGGCCGCTGCCGAACAGTTCGGAATCGGTGTGGACTTCGTCGTTCCCGGCATCACCACGGTCACCGGTCAGGTCGGCTCCGCGGATACTCCCGCGTTGCGGGTGGAGAACGGGATCGGCCAGGGAAGTGTCACCGTGTCGCCGTTCGGTCTGGCGGTGGCGGAGGCAAGCCTGGGCAACGGCTCGATGGTGCTGCCGGGCCTGGTCATCGGGCAGAGCACCACCGCCGACAAGACACCATCGCCGCTGGATCCCGATGTGGTGGCGGCCTTGCGGACGATGATGCGTCAGACGGTGACGTCGGGCACCGCCGCGTCGCTGGCCGACATCGACGGTCTCGGCGGCAAGACCGGCACTGCGGAGTACGGCGACAACACCCACGCGCACGGCTGGTTCGCCGGGATCAGCGGCGACATCGCCTTCGCGTCACTGGTGGTCGGGGGTGACAGTTCGGGGCCCGCGGTTGCGGTGGCCGGAGACTTCCTGCGGCCGGCCGCCGAGGGCTGAGCCCCGTCAGCCCTGTCAGTGACGACCGGTGGGCTTGAGGACGATCTCTTGCGGATGGGCGTCGACCGGGGTGTTGATGGCGGCGACGACGGCCGCGGCCACGGTCTCGGGCCGCAGGTAGCGGGTCCCGTCGTAGTCGCCCCCGCTTTCCATGGCATTGAGTTCTTCCTGCATCTCGGTGTCGATCCGGCCCGGGAAGATCGACGTGACCCGCAGCGCCGGTTCTTCGAGACGCACCGCGTCGGCCAGCGCTCGCAGTCCGAACTTGCTGGCCGCGTAGACACCCCAACCGGCGTTGACCCGTTGGCCGGCACCGGAATTGATGAACACCACATGGCCGCCGGCGTTACGCAGGGCAGGCAGCAGCTGCCGGGTGAGTTCGGCGGCGGCGATGAGATTGACCTCGAGGACCCGGCGCCACTCGTCGGCAGGGGACTCCTCGACGGTGCCCCAGCTGATCACCCCAGCGCTGTGTACCAGCACGTCGAGTGAGCTGATCGCCTCGGTGGCGGCCTCGATCTCGTCGGGATCGGTCAGCTCGACCGGCCATGTGCTGGCACCGTCCAGAGACAACGCCATGTTGTCCAGGTCGGTGGAGGGTCTGCCGCCGAGCAGCAGGTCGTGGGTGGGGGCGAGTTGGCGGGCGATGGCCGCTCCCAGCCCGCGGCTGGCGCCGGTGATCAACGCGGTTGGCATGGCCTCAACCTTAGTGCCGATGGACCACACGCCCGGCGGGTCGGGCTACCAGGCCGGGCGCGAATGGAGGTGGGGGGTCAGAATGTGGAGCGTGGGATACTCCGGATTCACGAACACACAGCTGTCCGCCCGCGCCGCGTACCTTCTGCGCGGCAACGATCTGGGGACGATGACCAGCGCGGCGCCGCGTCTTTATCCGCATATGTGGAGCTGGGATGCCGCCTTTGTCACGGTGGGTCTGGCGCCGCTGAGTGTCGAGCGGGCCGTGGTCGAGATGGACACCTTGCTCTCGGCGCAATGGGGCAACGGGATGATCCCGCACATCGTGTTCGCCAACGGTCGCGACGGTTACTTCCCCGGGCCCGCCCGCTGGGAGTGCTCCGATCTCGCGTTCAATGCGCCACGGGCACCGGACACCTCGGGAATCACACAGCCGCCCGTGCACGCGATCGCGGTCCAGCGGATCCTCGATCATTCCCGTCGGCAAGGTCGCACCACCCGGTCGATGGCCGAGGAGTTTCTCGATCGGCGTTGGGGCGACCTGGTGCGCTGGCACCGGTGGCTGGCCCACGCGCGGGATCCGAAGGGGCGCGGCCGGATCACGCTTTATCACGGCTGGGAGTCCGGCATGGACAACTCCCCGCGGTGGGATGCGGCCTACAACAACGTGATCCCGGGCCTCGATCTCCCGCCGTACACCCGGGCTGATCTGTCGCATGGCGCGGACGCGTCGATGCGTCCGACCGACATCGAATACGACCGGTATCTGTGGCTGGTCGAGCAGATGAAGCGCGCCAATTACGACGACGCGATTCTGCCCGACGTGATGAGTTTTGCGATCGAAGACGTGTTTGTCAGCGCGATCTTCGCAGTCGCCTGTGACGTCCTGGCCACCATCGGAGAGGACTATTCCAAACCGCTCGCCGACGTCCGCGACCTGCGAGCCTGGTCCGAGCGCTTCCGCTCCGGGGTTGCGGCCTCGACGTCGGAACGCAACGGGGCGGCACGTGATTTCGATATTCGCGCGGATCGCTGGATCAACACCGAGACCATCGCGATGTTTGCGCCGCTGCTCTGCGGTGGTCTGCCCCGCGACCGCGAACGCGCCCTCTTGCGTTTGTTCGAGGGCCCACGCTTCTGCGGCCACCCGGATCTGAAATATGCGGTGCCGCCGTCCACGTCACCCATTTCCGCGGACTTCAAACCGCGGGAGTACTGGCGCGGGCCGGTCTGGCCGGTGATCACATGGCTGTTCTCGTGGGCTTTTGCCCAGCGCGGCTGGCCCGAGCGGTCGGCACGTCTTCGCGAAGAAGGTCTGCGGCAGACGCAGGACGGGTCATTTGCCGAGTACTACGAACCGTTCACCGGGGCGCCGCTGGGCAGCATGCAGCAATCATGGACCGCGGCGGCGGTTCTGGACTGGCTGGACTGAGCTGGCAACGGCGGTCGGACCGCTGAACCCTGGACAGGACGGCGGCTGTCGGCTTGAGTGGTTCGATGGCCCCCGAAGTCGACCCGTCCGAAGTGGATCCCGAAATCGCTGTGCCCGTAGGCGCCGAGGTGATCATCCTGGAATTGCCGACGGTCACGCTCACCGCCTTCGCGTGGGGTCCGCCTGACGGCCCACTTGCGCTGTGTCTGCACGGTTTTCCGGACACCGCCTACAGCTGGCGGCACCTTGGTCCCCGGCTGGCAGCGGAGGGATACCGGGTTGTCGCACCGTTCACCAGGGGCTATGCGCCGTCGACGGTCGCGGCGGACGACGATTATCACCTGGGTGCGCTGATGTACGACGCGGTCGAAATCCATCGGCTTCTCGAGGCCGACAACCGGGCAGTGGTCATCGGCCACGACTGGGGTGCCCTGACCTCCAACGGGCTTGCTGCTTACGGGGATTCCCCGTTTGCCGCGGTGGTGTCGATGTCGGTGCCACCGGTCGGTGCCTTCACTTCGCTGTCGGACAATACGGCACAGCTGATGAAATTGCTCGGTCGCCAACTGGTCATGAGCTGGTACATGATGTTCGTCCAGCTGCCGCGGTTGTCGGAGCGCAGCCTGGACCGGCTGATCCCGCTGCTGTGGCGTCGCTGGTCACCAGGCTATGACGCCGGTGTGGATCTTCCCGCGGTCTTTGCCGCCTTACCGGATCGGCAGCACCGCAGCGCAGTGCTCGGCTACTACCGGGCGACGTTGCGACCGGGTCGCAGCGCTGGCCGATATCACCGCATGCAGGCGGCCGCCTTCGGTAAGCCGCTGACACCGGTGCTGTATCTACACGGCGCCGACGACGGCTGCATGCAGGCCGGGTTTGTCGGTCGTTCCGAAAAGGTCCTGGCGCCGGGCAGTGAAGCCCGCATCGTGCCGGGTGCCGGTCATTTTCTGCATCTGGAAAAGCCCGACGTTGTGGGTGAGTTGATTGTCGACCATCTCCGCCGGACCTCTTGAACGATTTGTGAGGAATTGTTTGAAGGTGGGCAGACAATTGATTGCCGAGATCGCACGGCCCTAGAATCCCTTGTGATGAGTACGCCTACGAAAAAGCCGCGCGGTGATCGGCGTCCGGACAAGTTCGGGGATCGCCGCCGAGAACTGGCGAAGTCGGCCTTACTGACACTCGCCCAACGCGGTTATGCCAACACGAGTTTGCGCGACATTGCAAATAATTCGGATTTCACTCACGGCGTCCTGCACTACTATTTCGCGGACAAAAACGAACTCATGATCTTTGTCGTCCGTGAATACAAGGTCGAATGCGTGACCCGATATGACGCAGCCACCGAGGGAGCCACCAGCGCGTCAGATCTGTGTAGCCGGTTTGCCGCGGCGATGAAGGATTCGGTCGTCGAAGATGCGTCGACGCACCGGCTTTGGTACGACATGCGGGCTCAGAGCCTCTTTGACAAGAGCTTCCGGCCGGTGGTCGGCGAGATCGAGCAGGGTCTGGAAGACATGACCTGGCGGGTTGTCACCCGTTACTGCGAGTTCGATCAGGCAGTCCCGGCGCTGCAGCCACCGCAGGCCTACGCGCTGATCGACGGTCTGTTTCAGCAAGCCCTGATCAGGTGGCACAACGGTGACGACACCGCCGGGGACTACCTCGCCGCACAGGTGAGCGACGTGATGGAGAACCTCTTCACCTAGGGGTTTGTGGGCTCGGTGTCGGGCTGGGGTGCGGCAGGTGTGGACTGGGGCGCCGCGGGTGCGGGCTTGATCTTCTGCTTCAGCTGGTAGGCCTTGATGAAGATCGCCCCGATGATCTTCTGGATGCGGGTGGGTTCTGACGGTTGTTCTGACACGTTGATTCGCTCCGTGGATAGTCGGCAATGGTGTGATCCGGTGCAGGTTGATGATTCACGCGTCGAACCCTGCCCCGGTCGACACACCAGGTACACGCCCCCACCCCGTAGATCCCTCCCCGTCGGATCCATGGAAAGGTAACCCATTCAGGGCGCTATGGATAGGCTTTCGCGTCCAGTTCTTCTGAAGTGGGTCCCGGAGCCCCGGCCTGGCGTACTGCCTCAGATGCCGATCTGACCGCCGGACTTCCAGACCGACACCACTGCCGGGCGGGGCTGGCTGTCGCCACCGTCGGGCCAATGCGAATACGGCTTGTCGGCCGAGTAATCGTCCTCTTCTCCCGGATGCTGGACGCACACGATGACCCGGTCGGTCCCGATGATCGGGCCACAGGTCTCGGAGCTGCGCGGGACGGTGAGGAATTGCTTTGTCTCACCCCGGTTCTCGCCGGAGAGGGCGACGGCGAACAGGCCGTCGTTGTTGCCGAGGGCATTGCCGTCGGTGGACACCCACAGGTTGCCGTGCGGATCGAAGGCGACGTTGTCGGGGCAGGAGATCGGGCTGACCTTGGTCTTGTCGAAGCCACCGTAGTAGGTGTCGGCGGCTGCCGGATCGCCGCAGACCAGCAGCAGGTCCCAGGTGAAGTCGGTACCCGCGTGGTTGTCGGTGATCTCGATGATCTGGCCGTTCTTGTTCTTGTTACGGGGGTTTGGTGAATCCGCCGCGGCCTCACCATCGGTTCCGCGATCGCTGTTGTTGGTCAGCGCGCAGTACACCTTGCCGGTGACCGGATGTGCCTCGATGTCCTCGGGGCGATCCATCTTGGTCGGGTTGACCTTGTCGGCGGCCGCTCGGGTGAACACCGCGACCTCTTGGGCGCTCATGCCGTCGACGCGCGACTGGGCGCCGTCGTCGGTCACCGTCAGCAGTGGGAACCATTTGCCGGTTCCGGCGAAAGAACCGGAGGACGGTAGTGCGCCGCTGCCGTCGATCGACTTGGGTTCGTTGCCGCTCAACTGGGCGACGTACAGGGTGCCGGTCGACAGGATGCTCATGTTGTGGCGCATGGCCGCGGCACCGAGTCCGGGCTGAACCTTCTTGTCGGACACGAACTTGTAGATGTACTCGAACTTCTGATCGTCGCCGGTGTAGGCCACCACGGTGCCGTCTTCGGTGACAAAGATGTTGGCGCCTTCATGCTTGAGCCGCCCCATCGAGGAATGCTTGACCGGGGTGGACTCCGGATCGTGCGGGTTGACCTCCACGATGTAACCGAATCGGTTGCCCTCGTTGGGTTCTTGGGCCAGGTCGAAACGGGTCTCGTAGCGACCCCACTGGTGGTAGTCGTCCTCGTCGTCGAATCCGTAACGGTCCAGACGTTCTTTGGCGACCGGTTCGGTGATCGATGCCGCGCCGGTGAAGTAGTTGTTGAAGTTCTCTTCGCCGGAGACCATCGTGCCCCACGGGGTCAGGCCGCCGGAGCAGTTGCCGATGGTGCCGAGAATCGTTGTCCCGGTGGGATCTGCGGCAGTCTTCACGAACTCGCTGCCTGCTGCCGGACCGGTGAGGGTGAACGGGCTCATCGCCGTCAGCCGTCGGTTGCGGTCTCCGACCACGGGTGTGAGTTTGCCTGAACCGCTTTCGCTTTTGACCTCGACAACCGTGATCCCGTGGGCTGCCATCGAGACGCGGGCCTGCTGATCGGTGGGTTCTTTGGGCTTGTAGCCCTTGAACATGAACTGTTCGGTCGTGTACTCCTGGTTGACCACCAGGTAGAAGTGACCGGCCTGGCCGTCGATGGGGATCAGTCCGGCAAAGTCATTGTTGAATCCGAACTGCTTCTCCTGGGCTTCGGCGGTCTGGTTGTCGAAATCGAATTCAGGGGCGCCGGGCAGTACCGGGTCACCCCACCTGATCACCACCGCCTGTTCATAACCCGCCGGGATCACCAGGGCGTCTTCGACATTCGGTGCGACCGGCGCGAAGTTCATTCCGGTGGTCCCGGTTTCCGCCGCGGTACCGACACCGGTGCCGGCGGCAGCGCTGCTGCTCGTGGCCGCTGTCTTGCCATCGTCGCCGCAGGCTGCCAGTGCTGAGGTGGCGCCGACCGCTACCACTGCGGCCGCTGAGCCACGCAGGATCGAACGTCGGGAGATGGCCCCGCGGGCGACATCACGGAAGTAGGTGTTGTTGCTGGTGTTGGGGGGTTCATGCCAGCAGGCGTCGCCGCACTTGTAGTGGCAGGTCACCAGGGAACGCGCAGACGCCCCTTCATGCTTGGTGGTGATTGTGAGCGGAATACGCACCGCGGGCTCCCCCAGGTAGACAGACATCGAGCAACCGGTCGAACGTTAGGCGGCGTAAACAACGGGTGTCGGAACGTGGGATGAATCAGTGGTTAAGTCTTGGCATTTGAGGTCTACCGTTGATGGACATGGGAGCAGATGGGTACGACGCGGTGGTGGTCGGATCGGGTCCGAACGGTTTGTCCGCGGCGGTGACCCTGGCCAAGACCGGCCGCAAGGTGCTGGTACTCGAGTCGCACCCCACGATCGGCGGCGGGACGCGGACGGCCGAATTGACCGAGCCCGGCTTTCACCATGACGTGTGTTCGGTGGTGCATCCGACCGGGATGGCTTCTCCGGCGTTCAATTCGATGGATCTGTCGCGCCACGGCCTGCACTGGCTGGTGCCCGAGATCGGTCTGTCGCATGTGTTCGGTGACGGGACCGCTCTACCGCTGTACACCGATCTCGGCCGCAGCGCCGAGTTCCTAGGCCGCGATGCCCGCGCCTGGTCGGCGACCCTGGGATACGCTGCCGCGCACTCGGCGGACCTGATCTCCGATTTCTTCGGCCCGTTCCGAATACCCCGACACCCGTTGGCCGCCGCACATTTCGGGCCGCTGGCCCTGCTCAGCGCAGATGTGTTCAACCGGATCATGTTTCGGGACCCTCGGACGCGCACGGCATTCTCGGCGATCGCCACGCATGTGGTCAGACCGCCCGGCGAGGTCGCGACGGCCGCGGTGGGACTGATGCTGGGGATGCTGGTGCATTCCGGCGGCTGGCCGCTGGCGCATGGCGGCAGTCAGTCGATCGCCGATGCGCTTGCCGGTGCACTGCGCGAGCACGGTGGGCATATCGAGACCGACCATCCCGTCTACAAGTTCGATGACCTGCCGGATGCACCGCTGAAGCTCTTCGACATCGATCCGCGGCAATTCGCCACCATCATGGGCGAGAGGTTGCCTGCCCGCTATCGCCGCAGGCTCGCGAAGTTCCGGTTCGGACCGGGCACCTTCAAGATCGATTACGCGTTGTCAGAACCGATCCCGTGGACCGACCCCCACACCGGGTCCACGGTCACCTTCCACATCGCCGAAAGTGAACAGCAGATCCGCGACAACGAGAAAGATGTGCAGGCCGGCCGGATCCCGCAGCGTCCGAACCTGATCGGTGGCACGCCAACCGTGCTGGATCCGACGAGGGCCCCCGCAGGCAAGCACGTGGCCTGGGCGTATTGCCACGTACCGCACGGCAGCGACGTCGACATGACGGCGGCTGTGGAGGCGGAGATCGAGCGGTGCGCACCGGGCTTTCGAGACGTCGTACTGGCTCGGCACACCATGACCGCCAAACAGTATTCCGTCTACAACCCGAATTATGTAGGTGGCGACATGAATTCGGGCATTTCGGATCTTCGTCAGCAGTTCACCAGGCCGGTCGCTGCTCGGGTGCCGTACGCAACGCCGGTGAGGGGCGTGTTCCTGTGTTCGTCGTCCACGCCTCCCGGCGGCGGTGTGCACGGAATGTGTGGGAAGTACGCCGCCGAAGCCGCGATCATCCAGGAGCACTCGGGCCGAAACTGAGGCAGACTGGATTCATGACCGCACCTATCCAGATTGCTGTTCAGCTGCAACCACAACACGCCCAGTACTCAGACATCCGCGACGCAGTCCTTCGGGCAGAGGATGCCGGGGTCGACATGGCGTTCAACTGGGATCATTTCTTCCCGCTCTACGGTGAGCGCGACGGTGAGCACTTCGAGTGCTGGACGATGCTCGGCGCGTGGGCGGAGCAGACCTCGAACATCCAGATCGGTGCGCTGGTCACCTGCAACAGTTACCGGAATCCGGAGCTGCTCGCCGATATGGCCCGAACGGTCGACCACATCTCGGGTGGACGACTGATCCTGGGAATCGGATCAGGCTGGTTCGAGCGCGACTACACCGAGTACGGATACGAGTTCGGCACCGCAGGTGGCCGGCTCGATGCGCTCGGCGAGGCCCTGCCGCGGATCAAGGACCGGTTCGGCAAACTCAACCCCGCACCGACCCGCGAGATCCCGATCCTGATCGGCGGGGGCGGCGAGAAGAAGACGCTGAAGTACGTGGCCGAGCACGCCCACATCTGGCATTCGTTTGTCGATGTGGAGATCTACCGCCACAAGGCGCAGGTCCTGGCCGGGCACTGCGCCGCAATCGGACGCGATCCGAACGAGATCGTCCGGTCGAGCGAGTTGTCCGCGGCCGAAAACCCCGAGGCCGCCATCGCGCTGGCCGAGAGCCTCGCCGATGAGGGCGTCACACTGTTCACCATCGGAGTGAACGGCCCGGATTACGATCTGTCGCTGGCCACCAAGATGTGTGCGTGGCGAGATCGGCGCAACGGCGCGTAGCGTCGGCAAACCCCGCAAGTCGATTGCCCACCCCGGTCATGCCGCGGGTGGGCATTCTTCGGCGATAATGGTCGACAAACGTCAGATGAGGATGCCGCTGCGGCATCTCAAATGGCCCGGCAAGTCAGGTAGCGAGGTGGGTTTGCGGTGACGTACTGGTCGACATCGCAGGCTCGCCTGTTGCCTGAAGCCGAGTTCATCGCCGCCATCGGGCAGTCTGTCCAGGCCGCGGCGCCTCCCGGGGCCGTCGGCGCGAGGATCTGTTTCAGCTTCGCCGGAACCGCGACGCGGTACACGCTCACCTACTTCGGTCAGGTGCCGCCAACCCCGGTTCCGGCGCCGCCGGTTGCGCTGGAACTGGCCCGAGATCTGCGGGTGGGCCGCTACCAGGCCGGGCACGACGCGGCGCTCACCATGGAGATCACGCTGAGCGCCGCCCCACCGGTGGTTCACTACGATCACGGTGAGATGGGACCCATCGATGCGGGCCTGATCTTCGACCCGGACTCCTATCGGGATGATCTGCTCCGATACCCACGGACCGCGCCGCAATGGCTGATCGATTACGTCGGTGGCATATCGTTGGCGCAGTTGTTGTCAGGGACGTACTTTCCGTTCCCTGCCCCGGGTTCGGTGCCTACGCACGCGACCGATCCTGCGTCTGCGGTGGCCATCGCACTCGATTTCATTCGCGCACGGCGGGTGAACTTTGTCGGCCACAATCTGTATTCCCTGACCGCGCAACGCATTCAGGCGGGCTGGCGGGTCTTCACCCAGGCGCCCTCCGACCCGGCTCGGGCCGGCGGCCAGATGCGACTGATCTTCCTCGTCGCCGATGACGGATTTGTCGAGATCCCCACGCCGGCAATGACTCCCGACGCGAACGAGTTGGCCTTCACCCAACGTGCATTCCAGCGCGCACATCAGGCGAACCAGGTGCCCTCCGCGCCGACCCCGGTGCAGTACGGCGGTATTGCGGTCGCGAATCGAGGCGAACCGGAGTCCACCGCGGATGTGCCGGGTGCACGCGAGGCCCAAACGGCCCGAGACAACCTGTGGCGCAGCGTCGGGCACGTGTACGAGTCGCTGCTCGCGCCGCTTGACGCCGGAGGTGTGCTCTGGCCGGGCGGTACCCGGGCCTTCCGGGCGGTGCGGCGCGATCGAACCACGCTGCTCGCCACCGACGGACTGTCGGCACCAAGTCTGACCGGCGGTGGAACCAGTACCGCTTATGGCCCGGTGGCGGGTGGCTCGATGCTCGGTGTGGGAGCGGAGTTCTTCCTGGAGTCGATCGAACCGGGGCTCCGGGCCGACGAGAGTGCCCGTGAGCACTGGCTTTTCGGGGTGCTGTCGGCGGTTGCGGAACGGGCGGCCACCGATGGTTCCGATTTCGTCCGCTCGATCACGGCCGCACCCGAGGCGGTGTACGTGGAACTACCGGGCCTGACGGGCCCGCGGGAATGGCTGGTGAACGGCACCGCCGGCGTCCTTCTGGGCAACAAGGGGTGGGGCGCGCCAAGCGGTTTCGACACCCCGCTCGGCCACGTCGCGCTGATCACCGTGACGGTCCTGCGGGCCAGTGAATCGGTGACCACGTCGGCCTGGCCGTCGGCGGCCGGTGAGATCTTCCGACAACTCAATGCCCGTCGGGTCGGGCACTATTTCGACCCGGACCGCGTCGCGATCTATTAGGCGCGCACCCCCCGGGACGTCAACGCACTGGCGTGAGGCGCCCGTCGATCATCTCGACGACCCGATCGCAGTGGGAGAGGACGTCGTGATCGTGGGTCACCATGATGGTGGCAACGTTTGCGCGGTGCGTCTCTTCGGCGAGCACCTGCACCACCTCGTGGCTGCGCTTACGGTCGAGCGCGGCGGTCGGTTCGTCGACGAGTAGCAACGACGGCTCGGTGACGAGTGCCCGGGCGATACCCACCCGCTGTCGTTCGCCACCGGACAACTGACCGGGCCGCTTGTCGAGGCGGTGACTCATACCGACGGCCTCCAGCAGCGGGAGGGGATCGCGACCGGGACGCCCGGTGATCGTGGGCATCAGTCGCAGTTGATCGAGCGTGGTCAGCGACGGCACCAGGTTGGCGGTCTGGAATACGAACCCGATGTGGTCGCGGCGGATCTTCGTCAGCTTCTTCGCCGGAACCGTGCTCAGGTCGGTACCGGCCAGGTGAACCGAACCCGTGGTGGGTACCGTCAGCCCGCCGGCAACCGCGAGCAGGGTCGACTTGCCGGACCCGGAAGGCCCGACAATCGCAACCAGCTCGCCGGGTGTGACCTGTAGGTTCACGTTGTTCAGGGCGGTGATCGAACTGTCGCCGTCGCCGAATGTCAATGTGACGTCACGGAGTTCGAGGCCTGCGGTGCGAGTGGTGGTCATCGGTTTTCCCCCAGGGCGGTGAGTGGATTGATGCGGGCGACTCGGATCACTGCGACGGCCGCGCCGAGTAGACCCAGGACGATCAGCAGGACAGCGCCCTGGAGAATGGGCCCGGTTTGCATGGAGAAGGGCATCCCGGTTCCGCTGAGGCCGGATCCGAACCCGACCCCGATGCCGACTCCCACGGCGACAGAGCCGAGAAGGACAAATGTTGCCTGCAGGATGCTGTCCCTGAGCAGGTACGGCGTCGAGGCACCGAGTGCGCGTAGGAGCGCAAGTTCTCGCGTACGTTGCACGGTCCAGATCGTGAAGAAGGCGCCGACCACCAGCGCGGAGATCGCGTAGAGGAACACGGTGATCATCGACATGGTCATCGTCTCCGCCGCGTATCCGGGTGAAGAATCGAACGAGTCCTCGAGGCTCTTTGACGACGTGCCGGCCGCGGTGTCACCGGAAGCCAAGTCGGGCAGCTGGTTCGAGGTTCCTTCGATCGCGACCACACTGGCCTCGTCGTAGATTCGAGGGTCGAAAGAGCCGTCGCTGTTGGCGCCGCCGCTGTTGATCTCCTGCCAGGTGGTCAGGGGGACATAGGCGATGTCGACGTGGCCGAATGTGCGCTTGTCCGAGGTGAATCCAACAACATTGAGCTCGGTGCCGATGCGATCGATCGTGATGCGGTCGCCGATCTCGACACCCTCGTCGCGGGCAGTTGAGCTGACGATGATGTCGTTTGGTCCGGCGATGGCGGTGCCCTCGGCGGCGTCGGGTTCGAGAAACGAACCGGGAGTCACGCCGAACAGTGTCAGGTCGACGGGCGTGCCATCACTGTTGTGCGCATTGACAATCGAGTTGCCCATCAGTTCGGCGTGTTCGACATCGGGCTGCTGCGCCCACGTCTCGGCCTGCGTCCGGGTGACAACCGACCGGGAGAACGCCGAGTCGGCCTTCGTGCCCTGGGCGAATGCAAATGCCTGTACCGGGCTGCGCTGAAGGCCGGAGACACCATCGTCGACCAGGCCCGTGGACAATCCGGAAAGAATCACCATGAGGACCGAGATCAACGCGACGACCGCCCCCATCAACAAGAACCGGGTCCGGGCGTAGATCAGTTCGCGAATTGCGAGGAACATCGGAAAACTCCTTGCGGGTGAGCACCGACAAACGGCGGCTCATATTGCCGTCGACCAGTCGGGTGACGTGGGCAGTCGGAGCAGTCCGTCCGGGGCCCTTCCCGCACTGTCGATCCGAGAACGCGGCGTCCGAATTGTTCCGTCGAGCCACCCTACTACGGGCGGTAGTACTCGCTGGGGCCGGTTCTACCGTTCACTCGTCGGACGGTTTCGACCGGTCGCGGGTACGGAGTGCCTCGCGGATGGCGTCGGTCTGGGCGGCCAAGAAGTCTCGGGCGACGCGGGCGCGGTTGGCGACCATGTCGAATCCGTGGAACGCGCCAGGGATCACGATGAACGTGCAGGGCACCCCGGCTTCTCGCAACCGCTCGGCATAGGTTTCGTCTTCCTCGAGGAAGAGATCGAGTGATCCGACGCCGATCCACGCCGGGGCCAGACCGGTCAGGTCAGTGCGGCGGGCGGGGACCGCAATCTCGGGTGAGGCGTCGCCGAGGTAACTGTCCCAGCCGTACCGGTTGCTCGTCGCGTCCCAGAGCCGGTGGTTCTCATCGGGCGTGACCGAGCGGTTGTCGAGCATCGGGTAGACCAGCAACTGCAGCATCGGGGTGATCCCGCCGCGGTCACGGGCAAAGGCCGCAACCGTCGCGGCCAATCCGCCACCGGCGCTGGCACCGGCGACCACGATCCGGTCGGCGTCGACCTCGGGTCGTTCGGCAAGCCATCGGAGCGCGGCGTAACAGTCTTCCGCGGGGATGGGATAGGGGTGCTCCGGGGCGAGCCGGTACTCGACAGATGCCACCGTCGCGCCAACGGCGTCGGCGAAATGTCTGCAGGTGGCATCGTCCTGGGCCGCGGTGCCGATCACCATGCCGCCGCCGTGGATCCACAGGACACCCGGTCCCGGGACCGCGGCCGGTTTTGTCGGCCGGAACAACCGCACGCTCACACCCGGTGCAATCTGGTGGACGGTGGCGGCGGAACTGCCGCGGATCAGTTTGGACAACCACCGGATCGCCGGAACCGTCCGGGGCCCGACCAGGTGCTGCGGTACCAACAACGAGTGCAGGCGCAGGTCAGGGTCGAATGCCTCGCGATTTCGGATCCGGTTGATCATCATGTCGGATGCTATCCGGGCTCGGCCTCCGAACGTCTCGGTTTCGGCGTAACCCCCGTGACCGTCGACGCGGCAACGCCTAAAGTCGTGGGCATGACCATCCAGACCCCCGAAGCCAATCGCGACCTGATCAGCGTGGACGTCCCGACACACTGGTACAACCTGGCAGCGGAGTTGCCCGAGCCGATTCCGTCGCATCTGCATCCCGGCACGAAGGAGCCGGTGGGCCCCGACGATCTCGCGCCGTTGTTCCCGTCGGGACTCATCGCGCAGGAGGTGTCGACGGAGACCTACATCGAGATCCCCGAGCCGGTTCGCGAGATCTACAAGATGTGGCGGCCCTCGCCGCTGATCAGGGCCCGGCGTTTCGAGGAGGCGCTGAACACCAAGGCTAGGATCTACGTGAAGTACGAGGGCGTGAGCCCGGTCGGTAGTCACAAGACCAACTCCGCAGTGGCCCAGGCCTATTACAACTCGGTGGACGGCGTCACCCGCCTGACCACCGAAACCGGTGCCGGTCAGTGGGGTAGCGCGTTGGCTTTCGCGGGCGCGCTGTTCGGCATCGACGTCGAGGTGTGGCAGGTCCGGGCCTCCTATGAGTCGAAGCCCTACCGCGGTTACCTCATCGAGACGTACGGCGGGACACTGCATTCGAGCCCATCGGAGCTGACCGAGGCCGGCCGCGCAATCCTGAAGGCGACACCCGATACCACCGGCAGTCTCGGGATGGCGGTCAGTGAGGCAGTCGAGGCGGCGGTGAAGGATCCCGGTGCGCGGTATGCGCTCGGTAGCGTTCTCAATCATGTTGTGCTGCATCAGAGTGTGATCGGGCTCGAAGCCGTCGATCAGCTCGCCCTGGTGGAGTCCGGCGGCGCCGACTACGTCTTCGGTTGTGCCGGTGGTGGTTCCAACCTGGCCGGCCTGGCGTTCCCGTTCATCCGCGAGCAGATCCACGGCCGGTCGAATCCGAAGATCATCGCCGCGGAGCCGTCCGCCTGCCCGTCGATCACCAAGGGTGAATACCGCTACGACCACGGCGATGTCGCGGGTCTGACGCCGCTGCTGAAGATGCATACGCTGGGTATGGACTTCGTGCCCGATCCCATCCATGCCGGCGGCCTGCGCTATCACGGGATGTCACCGGCACTGAGCCACACCGTCGAACTCGGATTCGTCGATGGCATCGCGATCGAGCAGAAGGACGCGTTCGCCGCAGGCGTTCTGTTTGCCCGGACGCAAGGCATCGTGCCCGCACCGGAATCGACCCACGCGATCGCCGCAGCCGTTGACCGCGTGCGTGATTCGGACAGAGAAGAGGTCATCGTCATCGGGCTGAGCGGACACGGCCAACTCGACCTGCCCGCCTACTCGGCGTTCTTGAACGGAACGATGTAGCAATCTGGTGGTCCGCGGGCGGGGCTACCGGGTCGGAACGACCACACCCCGTCCGCGGATCTTGCCTGCGTGGAGTCGTTCGTACGCGACAGGTGCGTCGGCCATGGAGAACTCCTCCACCGCGATCTCGATCGCGCCCCGACGAGCCAGTTCGACGACTTCGATCAGTTCGGGCCTCGTGCCCCAATTGACCACCCGCACCGAGACATCGAAGGGAACGGTGAGGTAGCCGACCGGTACTGCGCCGGTGCTCACGCCGACCATCGCGATCTCGCCGTCAACGGCTATCGATGCCTGCGCGAGGTCGGCGGTGACCTGTGCACCGACGAAATCGAAGGCGGCGTCGACCCCGCGTCCACCGGTGATGTCGCGGATGCGGCCGGCGGCCGCGGCGTCCGATGCGAAGGCGTGGTCGGCTCCGAGTTGCACTGCGTGCTCGATACTCTCGGGGGCGATATCGACCGCGATGATCCTCGCTTGTGTGAGCGCTTTGAGGAGTTGTACACCCACGTGGCCGAGTCCGCCGACACCGATGACGAGCGCTGTGGTGCCCGGTACCAGCTTCGAGATCGTCGGTTTCACAGCGTGATACGGCGTCAATCCGGCATCGGTGAGCGAGACGCTGGAGATGGGATCGAGTTCGCCCAGCGGCACCAGATGACGGCTGTCGTCGACAATCATGTATTCGGCCATTGCGCCAGGCCGGTAGATACCGGGTGCCTTGATGCCGTGAATGCAGTTGTTCTCGCTGCCCTGCGAACACGGATAGCACAGTCCGCAGCCCCAGGGTCCGTAGACGAGTACGGATTGCCCCACTTCGACCCCGGTGGCCCCCGGCCCGAGTGCTTCGACGATTCCGGCGCCCTCATGTCCGAGTGTCAGCGGAAGTGGTTGAAACGCATACTGATCCGCAGGAGTCGACATGATGAACTCATCGGAGTGACAGGCTCCGGCGGCGGTCATCCGCAGGAGTACCTCGCCGGCGCCCGGTAATGGCTTGTCGATCTCGACGACTTCGGGCCGGGCTCCGATTTCACGGTATTGCAAGGCTTGCATGGTCGTAGACCTCTCAGTCGACTTCCTCGCCGATCCACTTGACGAGCAAGTGTTGGATATGCCGGAATCTGACTTCCTGGTACCGGGCCAACAGGCGTTTACCTGGATCTACGCCGACTTCAAGGCCTTGGTGCACCTTCGACATATTGTAGGCGTCTGGTCGCACCATTCGATTGTGTTCGACAAAGGTCAAACGCCAAGAGCCGCACACCTTCGAAAAGGTGTGCGGCTCTTGGTTTGTGTCAGTTGCCGACCGGGTCTGGTGACCTCAGATCAGGCGTCTGCACCGATCCCGATTCTGCTTGTCAGGAATCGGCCCCGATGATGAAGGCTTCGAGCTGCTCGCGCGCGACGTCGTCGGCGAGCTGCTCCGGCGGGCTCTTCATCAGGTAGGCCGAAGCCGGCAGGATCGGTCCACCGATGCCACGGTCCTTGGCGATCTTGGCGGCGCGCACGGCGTCGATGATGATGCCTGCCGAGTTGGGGGAGTCCCAGACCTCGAGCTTGTACTCGAGGCTCAGCGGAACGTCACCGAAGGCGCGGCCTTCGAGGCGGACGTAGGCCCACTTGCGGTCATCGAGCCACGCGACGTGGTCCGAAGGTCCGATGTGGACGTTCTTGTCCTCGATCTTGTTGGCCAGGGCACCGGTCAGGTTGGAGGTCACAGCCTGCGTCTTCGAGACCTTCTTGGACTCCAGGCGCTCACGCTCGAGCATGTTCTTGAAGTCCATGTTGCCGCCGACGTTCAGCTGGTACGTGCGATCGAGCGTGACGCCACGATCTTCGAACAGCTTCGCCATGACGCGGTGGGTGATGGTGGCACCAACCTGGCTCTTGATGTCGTCGCCGACGATCGGAACACCGGCGTCGGTGAACTTCTTGGCCCAGACCGGGTCGCTGGCGATGAAGACGGGCAGTGCGTTGACGAACGCGACGTTGGCGTCGATGCAGCACTGTGCGTAGAACTTGTCGGCCTGTTCGGATCCGACCGGCAGGTACGAGACGAGTACGTCGACCTTGTTGTCCTTGAGGACCTGGACCACGTCGACGCCGTCGCCGTCAGCCTCGGTGATGGTCTCGCGGTAGTACTTGCCGAGTCCGTCCAGGGTGTGCCCGCGCAGGACGTTGACGCCGGTCGGCGGCACGTCAGCGATCTTGATGGTGTTGTTCTCGCTGGAGAAGATGGCGTCCGAGAGGTCGAAGCCGACCTTCTTGGCGTCCACGTCGAACGCGGCGACAAAGTTGACGTCGCGGACGTGGTACTTACCGAACTTCACATGCATGAGGCCGGGAACGTTGGCGTTCTCGTCGGCATCCTTGTAGTACTGCACGCCCTGGACCAGGGATGAGGCGCAGTTTCCCACGCCAACAATCGCCACGCGAATTGAATTGTTGTCACCCATGGTCGGGTTCCCCTTCTTTGTGTGGTGTTACTGAGGTTGTTTCGGGTTCTGCAAAGACCGTTTCCGAAGGCAACGGTCCGGGATTCCTCGACGTCTCAGTCGAATCCTCGGTCCGTTCCGAGCCCTCGGCGGCGATGAGCTCGTTGAGCCAGCGGACTTCTCGTTCGCTCGACTCGAGACTCAACTGATGGAGCTGCTTGGTGTAACGATCGACTGTGCGGTTCGAACGACCGACAGCCTCTCGGAGACCCTCGCGGCGTTCTTCCACTTGCCGGCGCCGACCCTCGAGGATTCGCATGCGAGCCTCGGCGGGAGTCCGGCTGAAGAATGCGAGGTGCACTCCGAAGCCATCGTCGGTGTAGTTCTGCGGGCCGGTGTCTGCGAGCAGTTCGGCGAACCGCTCCCGTCCCTTCGGGGTCAATGCGTAGACGCGACGAGCGCGTCGCTTCAGAGTTCCCGGTGCGCCCGAATCCTCAGCGATCAAACCGTCTGCCTGCATTCGGCGCAGCGACGGGTACAGCGATCCATACGAAAACGCGCGGAATGCGCCGAGCAGGCCGGTGAGCCGCTTGCGCAGCTCGTAGCCGTGCATCGGAGACTCGAGGAGCAAGCCGAGTACTGCGAGTTCGAGCATATTCGGTCACACCTCCATCCGACGTGTTTCAGAAACCTGTAAGCCTGATGCTACACACGTATGTATCGCGCCGATATAACCGGTACCCTAAAGTGTGCTGACCTGCGCAATCGTGTGTGGAACCGGCCTCCGAGCGGGCCGAGACCATCGCGGAAACGGACAAGTTCGGCACGGTCGACGACTATTTCGGACCGCTCGATGAACAGACCGTGGACTGCACTGAAAGTGACATCGCCGGACAACCACGACCGCGTGCTGGTCGGAGCCACGTACTCTTGACGAGTGCCGATGCAGCGACAGGTGGTGGACTACGCGTTACAGCGGAAGTCCCGGCTGGCCGAGGTCTACGCCGGGCGTACCGGTGTGGCCGAGGTCTGCGATGCCAGCCCCTATCTGCTGCGGGCGGCCAAGTTTCATGGGCTGACCAGCTCGGAACGATGCCCGATCTGCCGAAAAGAGCAGGTCACGATCGTTTCGTGGGTGTTCGGCGAGAAACTTGGACAGGTTTCAGGTTCGGCCCGTACAAATGAAGAGATTCAGCGCCTGGCAGCGAGCCAGGAAGAATTTTCGGTACATGTGGTGGAGGTGTGCCGCACGTGCAGCTGGAACCATCTGGTCCAGTCGTACGTGTCGGGATTGCCACCGCGACCGCCCGTACGGCGGACCCGTCGGGTTGCCGGCGGACGGGCATCGAACGACACGACTACCGGTGGATCCGCGAAGGCGGACGCCGATAAAGGCCCAGCAGGAATGGGCACTGAAGGTATGGAGAAGTATCTGTGAGCAACGGCCCTGACGGACCGAATCGATCTGGTTGGACCACCGGCAACGGTGACGCCAGGCAATCTGCGTCCCCCGGTCGGAGTCCGGTGCAGAAGAAGCGCGCGTGGCAGAAAGCCGTCGCGTGGATCCTCGGGCTCGGTGGTGCACTGGTGCCCGGCTTCGCGCTGGTGATGGGGGCAGTGTTCCTTGTCACCTATGCCGATGTGGCGGTGCCCGCCCCTGGTGACATCAAGCAGAGTCAGATCGCGACGGTGGTCGATACCAACGGGGGCGAGATCGCCAGGATCGTGCCGGCCGAGGGCAATCGCACCGATGTCCCCATCGAGGACATCCCGCTGGTGCTCCAGCAGGCCGTCATCGCCGCCGAGGACCGCGAGTTCGAAGAGAACGCGGGTTTCTCGATCAGCGGATACGGCCGTGCCGCGCTCGGCAAGATCACCGGCAACGAGAGTGCAGGCGGTGGGTCGACGATCACCCAGCAGTACGTGAAGAACGTGCTCACCGGCGACGAGGCCAGCTACCAGCGCAAGTTCCGTGAGTTGGCGATCTCCACCAAGATGGCCAACGAGTGGTCCAAGCCCGAGATCATGGCCGCCTACCTCAACACCATCTACTTCGGTCGTGGCGCCTACGGTGTCGCAGCGGCGTCAAAGGCTTACTTCAACAAGGACATCCGTGACATCACGTTGTCCGAGTCGGCAGTGCTCGCCAGCTCGATCCGGTCCCCTTCGTACTACGACCCGGCCACCAATCTCGAAGCAGCGCAGGTCCGCTGGCAGTACGTGCTCGACGGAATGGTCACCACCAAGGCGATCACCAAGGACGAGGCTGCCGCCCAGCAGTACCCGAACGTGGTCGAGCAGCAGGCGCAAACCGGTGATCCGGCCAGCGATGGACCCAACGGGCTCATCAAACGGCAGGTACTCGCCGAATTGGGTGGCCTCGACATCTCCGAAGACGAGATCCGTACCGGCGGCCTGAAGATCAGCACGACCATCGACCCGCAGGTGCAGGCCGCAAACGTCGACGCGGCCAACGGTTCGCTGGACGGTGAACCGAAGGATCTGCGGACCGCGGTGGTATCGGTCGATCCTCGAACCGGCGCTGTGCGGGGCTACTTCGGTGGCAACGACGGCAACGGATTCGACTACGCGCAGGCTGATCTGCAAACGGGTTCGTCGTTCAAGGTCTTCGCGATGGTGGCCGCCCTCGAACAGGGCATCCCGCTGTCGAAGACATACAGTTCGGCGCCGTTCGAGTCCGGCGGTGTCACCATCAACAACTCTGATGGCACGTCCTGCGGTACCTGCAACCTGGCCACCGCGATGAAGATGTCACTCAACACGGTCTTCTATCGGCTGATGATGGACCTCAACGGCGGACCGAGTGCTGTCGCCGATGCCGCCCACCGCGCCGGTATCCCGGAGACCCGGCCCGACGGCACCCCGACTTTGGAGAACCAGGACGGCACCGGCGTCGAAGGCGGTGTGGTGCTGGGACAATACGACTCACGTGTCATCGACATGGCATCGGCGTATGCGACCCTGGCGGCATCGGGGATGTACCACACACCCCACTTCGTGCAGAAGGTCGAGAACTCGCAGGGCGACGTGCTCTTCGAGCGCACCGACGATCAGGGTGAACGCCGACTTCCAGCCGAGGTCGCCGACAACACCACGGCCGCACTCGAACCCGTCGCCGCTTACTCCAACGGCAATGCGCTCGATGGTGGTTCGCGGCCGTCGGCCGCGAAGACCGGCACCACACAGCTCGGTGACACCGGCATGAACAAGGACGCCTGGATGGTCGGCTACACGCCGCAGCTGTCCACCGCGGTCTGGGTCGGCACCGACGCCGGCACCGAGTTGGTGAACTACAACGGCTCCACGATCTACGGTTCGGGACTGCCCGCGCAGATCTGGCGCACAGCCATGAACGCCGCGCTCGACGGCCAGCCGATCGAGGACTTCCCGAAGCCGGCTGCGGTGGGTGGCATTTCGGGCATTCCGTATGAGGCCCCGCCGACGTCCTCGGCGGCCACCTCCACCCGCAGTACGGCTCCGACGACCACGGAGCCGGAGACGACGACGTCTCGGCCGGGTGTGACGTTGGCGCCGGGCATCGTGATCCCGCTGCCCGGTGGCGGTGAGGCCAGTGAAGAAACCGAGACCGAACCCGAACCCGAATCCGAGGCGGAACCCGAGTTGCCGTCTGAAGAGGCCGGGCCGCCCACCAGGAATCCGTAGGCGGGGGTCCGTGGCTACCGACGGGGATCCGGGGGGCTCTGCGGTGCCGACGGAACATCAGGGGCCGGAGCAGGACACACACGCCCAAGACGTGGACCTCGCCGACGCGAAGACGACGGAAGCGTTGAACCTGTTCGATGCACCTGCGGAGCCGGCGACGGATCGCCGTGAGGTGACCACCCGCGAGCTGCCCAGCCGCACCGATCCCATCGTCGCGCCGGGCAGCATGGTGATCGGTGGCCCGATCGGCCTGCACGCGGTTGTCGGCCGGAGCCGAACCTGGACCCCGGTTCGGGTGTTGATGTTGATCGCTCTGGTGTTCCTGGCGCTCGGTTGGTACGCCAAAGCCGGTTGCCTGCAGCAGGCCCCGGACTCCGAGACCGGGGTCATGGGCCTGGACTGGGACAACCACCGGCAATACACCGCAATGTGTTACGCCGACACGATTCCGCTGTACAGCGCCGAGCGACTCGACGAGGGCGCGTTCCCGTACAAGACATCCTGGTATGAGGATGACGGGTCCGGCGGTCAGCAGCAGCGGTTCATGGAGTATCCGGTCCTGACCGGCATGTTCATGTACGCAGCGGCGCAGACCGCGCACGGTTGGGATTGGGCGCACGACAACTGGGGTGTTCCCGGGGCTCTGAATGTGGTCCTGTTCTTCAACCTGGTGGCGCTGGGCTTGGCCCTGTGCTGGTTGGTGACCATCTGGGCGACGGCCCTGACTGCGCAGCGACGGGTGTGGGCTGCGGCGCTGGCCGCGGCATCGCCGCTGGTGATCGTGCACATCTTCACCAATTTCGACGCCATTGCCATCGCCGCGCTTTCGGTTGCGATGCTGGCGTGGTCACGGCGAAACCCTTGGCTCACAGGCATTTTCCTGGGCATCGGCATGTCGGCGAAGCTGTATCCGGCGTTGTTGCTGATCCCGTTGCTGGTGCTGTGTCTGCGCGCGGGCAAAGTGCGCGACTTCCTGGTGACCGCGGCGTTGACCGTGGCGACGTGGCTGTTGATCAATCTGCCGATCATGATCACCCACTTCCGCGGCTGGACCGAGTTCTACCGGTACAACTCGGACCGCGGTACCGACCCCGACACCCTGTTCAATGTCATCTCCGCGATCACCGGCTATCAGTGGGGCAATCAGCCCGGCCAGTCGCCGACTCTGCTCAACGCCATCAGCATGGGCCTGTTCATCCTGGTCTGTCTTGTGGTGGTGTTCATCGGATTCCAGGCCCCGATGCGTCCGCGCCTGGCGCAGTTGATGTTCCTGACGGTGGCCGGGTTCCTGTTGGTGAACAAGGTCTGGAGTCCGCAGTACTCACTGTGGCTGGTGCCGCTGGCGGTGCTGGCTCTGCCGCACACCCGAATCCTGTTGGGCTGGATGCTGATCGACGCTCTGGTGTGGGTGCCCCGGATGATGTGGTACCTGTACAAGGAAACCGATGACGGGCTGCCCGAACAGTGGTTCCTGTCGGCGGTGGTGATCCGCGATATTGCCGTGATCGCCCTCTGCGCGATGGTGATCTGGCAGATCTATCACCCAACCGCAGACCTGGTTCGACGTGGCCGTGGCTGGCGCAGCGTCGTGGTCGACGATCCCGGCGGCGGCGTTCTGGACAACGCGCCGGATCGGATGCCGTGGCCACGCAAGCCGAGCAAAATGGCTGCCCAAGAAAGTGATCCGCCCACCGAAGCGTTCGAGGTTTCGCGGGCTTGACCGCGGCGGCGTCATCCCAGGACGCGTTGCTCCAGAACCTTCTTGGCCGCGGGCCAATCCTCGTCGGTCATCGCGTATTGGGCCGTGGTGCGCCACAACGACGGCCGCGGTCCGTTCGAGCGGGTTTCCTCGGCGGGTCCCGGCAGCGGCCGGTGTTTGCGTAGCAGCCCTTCAAAGGTGGTACCCAGTTTCGCGATCCCGGCCCGCGACTGGGCGTTTCGTTCGTCGGTGTGCCAGACCACCCGGACCGCACCGAGTTCCTCGAAGGCCCGTTGCAGCAGCAGGAGTTTGGCCTCCGGGTTGACCGCTGTGCCCTGGACCGCAGTCGAATACCAGGTGTGGCCGATGGCGAGCGTCCAATTTGCGGGCTCGACGGCGTAGAAACTGGTGGATCCGACGATCCGGTCAGAGTCTTGGCCGATCACAGCGAACGGCACCCGATCGGGGGTGTCGAGCGCGGTCTGGATGTATCGGGTGGCGCTGTCGGTGTCGGTCGGGACCGTCGTCCATCGGTAGGCTTCCGGGCGATCGACGGCCGCATACAGCGCGGCCGCGTCCGACAATGTCAACGGGCGCAGGGTGACCCGGGTTCCGGTCAGGGTGGGTGTCGCGAACCAGCTCATGCCGGAACGGTAGTCTCCGGGACCTTCTCAGGTGAAGTGATTTTCGGCGGCACCCGCAAGGGCGCTCCGACAAAGTGGTAGATCAGGATCAGCAGACACAGCGCATGCGACCAGACACCGAGCTGCACGCCACCCATCACCCACCAGGTCATGTCGTCGCCGCGGGTGAGGATGCCGAACATCCGGAAGATGGTGAGATCGAGTGCGACATCGCCGATCAGATAGAGAACGATGATCCGCCAGTCGACGGCGAGCAACACGAAGAAGGGCAAGATCCACAGTGTGTACTGCGGCGAGTGCACCTTATGGAAGAGCATGAACGCGGCCAGCATTGCCGCGCTGGTCCCGATCCATGGGAAGACGTTGCCGCGCTGCCAGTGCCGGACACCGAACCACACGGCCGCCGCCATCCCGACGATGATCAGCAATGGTGAGGCCACGCCGACGAGCGAGTTGTAGAGACTGTCCGGATCGTTGGGTCCGTCGCCGGTCAGATGTCGAAGGCCCCAGTACCAAATGGAGTTGGTGTCCACGTCGGCCTTGCGCTTGCCCTGGAACGACAGCGAGGCCTTCCAGCCTTCGAAGCCCGCGACCATGAACGGCAACTGGACGGCGACAACCGTCGCGATCGCCACCCCGACCACGCCGCCTGCGCCCTTCCAATCGAGATCGGCCTTGGCTGACTGTTTGGCACCGATCGCCCGGGTCAGCACGAAGATGGCCAGCGGTAAGACAAACAGTCCGGGATAGATCTTGAGACAGAACCCGATCGACAGGACAAACGACGTCCACAAGGCGCTGGTCCGCAGCGACAGCCACGGCAGTCCGGTACGGGGATTGATCCGCGCGCCGAAGATCATGATCGCCACCGCGACCACGGTGGTGGCGACGACCGGCAGCTCCCAGTTGTGGAACGCGTAGAGAATCAGTGCGGGTGTTGCAGCCCACAGCAGCACCCACCAGCGCGCCAGCAGGGCGAGAAGGATGACGATCAGGACACCGAACGGTGCGATGAGCAGAGCCGACTGGAGGAGGAAGTCGGTATCGGTGTGTGCGCCGCTGGCGCCGATGTACATCAGCAGGCCCGACAGCACCGGGTATTCGACAACGCCGCCGTACAGCACGCCGTTCTCGGTGATGCCGCCGTGGATGAACGGGAAGATGTGGTTGTTGATGTCGCGGCCGACCCAGAGGAATTGCAGGTCGGAGTAGCACGGCATGAGGATTTCGCCGGTCCCCACCGGCCAGTGGGCGCTGCGTCCGGACGCGTCAAACGGCGCTCCGCCGCAGGTGGCCTTGCCCAGATAGCCGAGCCACATGAACAGCGAGCTGATCACCAGCGAGATGAGCAGGATCAAAACCAGTTCGCCGCGACCCGAACTCAGGCGCACGCGCCAGGATGGTTTTTCGGGGGTCGTCAGCTCCCATGTTGAAGGGACCGGCGGCGAAGGCATGGGCTACAGGGTAGGAGATGGGGTGCCGCGTTGCCGTTGCCACCCATGGGGGTCGGGAGGATTTCGCTGGTCAGCGTCATCTGGGGTACCCTGGCTCGGTTGCCGACGCAGGCGACCCTCCTGCCACGGAACGTCCGTGGCCTACCTAGTCCATAGGAGGTGATGAGGTCTTATGCGTCATTACGAATTGATGGTCATTCTTGACCCCAACCTGGATGAGCGAACTGTTGCTCCATCGTTGGATACTTTCCTCAATGTGATTCGCCAGGATGGCGGAAATGTTGCAGGCGTCGATGTCTGGGGCAAGCGCCGTCTTGCTTACGAAATCCTCAAGCACACCGAGGGTATCTACGCAGTCGTCGATCTGAACGCGGAACCGGCCACGGTTACCGAGCTCGATCGCCAGCTCAAGCTGAACGAATCGGTGCTCCGCACCAAGGTGATGCGCGTGGACGAAAAGGCCAAGGTGCGACGGGCGAAGATTGCTGCCAAGTTCGCTGCCAAGGCTGCGGCCAAGCCGCCGAAGGTAGCCAAGTAGCTACCTGGTGTTCCAAGAGAACCAAAAGTTCTCCGCGAACGTCCTAGTGCGTGTCGGTGCCGAGTTCTAGGCTCCCCTCAACAAGGGGCTCGCTCGGTGCACATCGACCCCAAACCACTGCGCAACCGCAACTGATCTCGGGAGATACACATGGCTGGCGATACCGTCATCACCGTCGTTGGAAACCTGACAGCCGATCCGGAACTACGGTTCACACCGTCCGGTGCCGCTGTCGCGAACTTCACCGTGGCTTCGACGCCGCGGACGTTTGACCGGCAGACCAATGACTGGAAAGACGGCGAAGCGCTGTTCATGCGGTGCAACATTTGGCGCGATGCCGCGGAAAATGTTGCCGAGTCTCTCACCAAGGGTTCGCGGGTGATCGTGTCCGGCCGGCTCAAGCAGCGGTCGTACGAAACCCGTGAGGGTGAGAAGCGAACGATAGTGGAACTAGAGGTCGACGAGATCGGTCCCTCACTTCGCTACGCCACCGCAAAGGTCAATCGGGCCTCGCGCGGCGGCGGCACAGGCGGAGGTGGCGGCAACTTCGGGTCCGGCGGCAGCGGCGGCGGTGGAAACCGTGGCAGTGGCGGCGGAGGTAACTCGAGTGCAGCTGCATCGAACGACGATCCGTGGGGCAGTGCTCCCGCGAGCGGATCGTTTGGTGGCGGGGACGACGAACCACCGTTCTGACGAACATTTCCAGACACCCATCGGGATGAAACCCGAGCCGTCTGAACATTTTTTGGAGTAAGTACACATGGCTGGAAAAGCTAAAGGCGGACGGAAGGTCCGTGGCGCAGAAAAGGTTGTCAAGGCCAAGGCCTGCACCTTCTGCAAAGAGAAGAACCTACTGATCGACTACAAGGACACCGCGCTGCTGCGTCGTTTCCTGTCGGACCGTGGCAAGATCCGCTCGCGTCGGGTCACCGGTAACTGCGTCCAGCATCAGCGTGACGTGGCCATCGCGGTGAAGAACTCGCGTGAAGTTGCCTTGCTGCCCTTCACTTCGACCTCTCGATAAGCGGAAAGGACCAAGAATATGAAACTGATCCTCACCGCAGAGGTTGAGAACCTGGGCGTCCCCGGCGACACCGTCGAGGTCAAGGATGGCTACGGCCGTAACTTCCTGCTCCCGCGTGGACTGGCGATCGCTGCCACCAAGGGTGCAGAGAAGCAGGTCGAAGGCATCCGTCGTTCACGGGCTGCCCGCGAAGTTCGTGGCGTCGAGCACGCCAACGAGATCAAGCAGGCCATCGAAGGGCTTTCCGAGGTCAAGCTGGGCGTCAAGACCCACGACTCCGGCAAGCTGTTCGGTTCGGTGACCGCCAACGATGTTGTCGGCGCCATCAAGACCGCTGGTGGACCGTCGCTCGACAAGCGGACCATCGCACTGCCCAAGGGGCACATCAAGGCCACCGGTAAGTACCCGGTTGTGGTCAGCCTTCACAACGACATCGTTGCGAAGTTCGACCTGACCGTGGCTGCTGCCGAGTAGTCAGCTTCTGTCTACGACAAACCCCCGGCCCTTTGGGTCGGGGGTTTGTCGTATCTCCGGGTATTGCGACTACGGGATCAGACGGTGCAGAGCGGCCGGATCTCGTTCGAGCCACCGGTGGTCGGTGAGGTCAGGATCAGGCAGGCGTTATAGCCGTCGTCCTCGGCGACCTTACGGATCTGCTTCCAGCCGTCGGCGCTGATGTTCGGTTCCCGGGACAAGACGAAGGCCGACGTGCGCGACGGGTTGCCGACAAACGCCCACGAGTAGTCGTCGGCGATATGGGAGACAACGTAGTTGGTGGGTCCGCTCTTCGACTCCTGCGTCGGCACACCGGGGAAGCTGACATGCAGCTGCGCGCCGGTGACGGGATCGTTGACGCGGGCGTTGCCGACGATCCGGTTGTCGCCGCCGGTCCAGGTGATGCAGGTGTTCTCGACCCGGATGTTCGATGCGTCGATCAGTTGGTAGTTGGCCTTGGTGTCGCGGGCACAGATGAGGTTGAACGGCTGTGGGAGTGCGGCGACCTGATTCCAGGTGCCGAGGTAGCGGGCGGTGTCGAGTTTGGCCACGGGCTTCAACGGCGGCGGCACGGAGCTGATGTCTGCGGAGGCCGGTGCGGCGAGGGCGAGGGCAAATCCCACTGCCAGGGCGCCTGCCACGAGTTGAGTGATGCGACGAGTCGAGAACGTCATGGTTGTCGTCTCCTACTTCGGTTGCGGTTCTGACACAGGTTGTGGACGCGCTTGTGTATCCACATTGCCGGGCCACCAGATTCGAGGCCCGATCAGACTGAAGAGCGCCGGGATGACCACCGTGCGCACGAGGAAGGTATCGAGCAGGATGCCGATGCCGACGATGATGCCGAGCTGGGTGAGTGTGATCAGCGGGAGGATGCCCAGCACGCAGAACACGGCTGCCAAAACGATTCCGGCACTGGTGATCACGGCACCGGTGGAGGCCACCGCGCGGATGATGGCGTCGCGGGTCCCGTGCCCGGGGGTCTCCTCGCGGGCTCGGATCACCAGGAACATCGTGTAGTCGATGCCGAGTGCGACCAGGAAGAGGAACGAGTACAGCGGCACGTTGTCGTCCAGGGCGGGGAAGCCGAAGACGTGCTCACTGATGAGACTGCCCAGACCGATCGCGGCGACGGTGCTCAGGACCGTGGTGGCCACCAGGACCACCGGCGCCACGAGGGCTCGCAGGAACACGATGAGGATGACGAACACCACGGCGAGGATCAGCGGAATGATCAGGAAGCGGTCATCTTCCGCGGCATTGCGGGTGTCGAGTGCCTGGGCATCGGAGCCGCCGACCAGCGCATCGGAGTCCGGGACGTCAGCGGTGGCCGAACGTAGATCGTCGATGATGTCGAAGGCCTGCTGGGATGCCGGTGCGGCATCGATCACCACCGACCACTTGGTCCATCCGGTCTCGGACCGGCCGTCCTCGGACGCCGACACCACACCGTCGGTGGCATCGAGAACACCCTGGATCTGTTGCGCAGTAGCGGTTTTCGCCACGACTGTCGTCGGGTCGGCCTCGCCTGCCGGAAAGTGTTGCGCGAGTGCGTCGAATCCTTCGACAGAGTCGGCACTCACCCGGAACTGCTCGGTCTGCGACAGACCGATCTGGGCGCCGGCCAGACCCAGTGAGCAGGCGATGAGCACGGTCAGGGCGACCGCCAACACCTTTATCGGGTGGCGGGAGACGCCGCCTGCGATCCGGAACCACAGACCACCCTCGGTCGGAATCGGGTCGCCGACCTTGGGGATGAATGGCCAGAACAGCCGAGTTCCGCAGAGCGCCAACAGCGGTGGCAGTACCAGGAGCGCGAAGAGAACAGCGACCACCAGGCCTGCAGCGGCCAGGGCGCCGAGGCTGCGGGTGCTCGGCAGGGTGGCGAGCAGCAGGGTCAACAACGCCAACACAACGGTGGCGTTGGATGCCAGGATCGCCGGGCCCGCGTGACGGACGGCGTGGTGCAGGGCCACCCGGTGATCGGGTTCGGTGCGGAGTTCTTCGCGGTACCGAGATATCAACAGCAGGGCGTAGTTGGTACCGGCACCGAAGACGAGCACGCTGGTGATCCCGGCGGTGGATCCGTCGAACGACAGGCCGGTGAGTTCGGCCAAGCCGGTGCCGATCGAGTTGGCCACACGGTCGGCGAAGGCGACGACGATCAGCGGTATCAGCCACAGGATCGGTGAGCGATAGGTGGCGATGAGCAGTATCGCGACCACCAACGCGGTCACGGCCAGCAGGGTGATGTTTGCGCCTGAGAAGGCGTTGGCGGTGTCGGCACCGAAGGCCGGGCCGCCGGTGACATAGGTCTTGAGGTCGGCAGGCAGGCCGTTGTCGGCCGCACTGCGGAGTTCATCGACGAGGTCGGTGAGTTTGAAGCCGCTCAAGTCGGTGTTGACCGGGACGATGGAGATCGCGGCCATCCCGTCGGGTGAGGTGATCACCGGCGGACCGGCCGGGGTATCGGCAGGTACGGAACGGTCGATGGCGAGCATGCGCTGGTGTGCAGCCGCCACAGCTTGCTGATCGGCGGGGGTGAGGGGTGCGCCGTCCGAGCGCACTGTCACCAGGACCGCGGGCGCCACATTGGAGTCGGGGAACTCTTCGAGGAGATCTTTGACCTGCGCCGAATCGGCTGAGGTCGGCAGCGACGTCGGCGCCTCTTCGGCCGAATCGTTACCGCCGATCAAACCCATCGCGCCACCGGCAAGGATCAACACGACCAGCGCGACCAACCACGACCGGCGACCGGTCACGAGGGCAGCGAAGTGGTCCCAGCGGGTGCCAGAATGGATGGACTTGTCGATAATCGCCATTGCAAAACCGTCTCATATGTTCAACTATTGAGCAACTAAAGTATCTCGTGTCGAGATGCTTTGACCGGAAGAAGGAACTTGTGTCCGAGCAACCGCCATCTGAGGATCCGCGTGCTGCGCTGGAAACTCAGATGTCCTCTGACCTGCGGCTGCTCAACGCCGAATCGGACCGGATCACCAGGGTTTTCGCCGGGCAGAACGATCTCAGCGCCAACGACTTCCGGGCATTGCTGCACGTGATGGTCGCCGACGCTGACGGTGAGCCGCTGACCGCCGGGGCGCTGGGCAAGCGGATGCAGGTGTCCGGGGGCGCGGTGACGCACCTCGTCGAGAGAATGATCGCGACCCAACACATCCGGCGGGCACCGCATGAAAGCGATCGACGGAAAGTGATGCTGCACTACGACGATCACGGCATGTCCGTCGCACGGGAGTTCTTTGCGCCACTCGGCCGGCACATGCGGGACGCGTTCGCGGAGTTGCCCGACGCCGATCTCGAGGCCGCACATCGGGTCTTCGCGGCGATGGTCGCTGCCATGGAGGCCTATCAAGATGACCTCGAAGATCCGAAATAGGCTGGTGCGCTCGCTATTTGAGAAAATATTGTCAGCGTTGGTCTGCCGGTAGGAAGCGCGGATCGGAGTTCTTGTCATGGCGAGTGTCACCTGCCGGGTAGACGAACTTGAACCAGGTCTGCGTGACCGTGAACGCGCGGGGACCTGCGACGCAGGTGACACCGACAGGGCTCACGGCGCAGGTTGATCCCTCGACGGTGATCGACTGGCCGATGTCGAGGAGTGGCGCGCGGAACCCGCCGGTTGGCGTGGTTCGGTAACTGGTGTCGGCCGGGACCCAGTAGGGGCCTTCTTGCCCGCCGGAGATGGCCACCCCGACATTCCCCGGGGGTGCGGTTCGCGGATGTCCGCTGCAGCCGTTGAATCCGTAGCCCGGGCCCATCGCACACGTGCGACCGCTGGGGGTGACAAAGAAGGTGCGCCCGTTGTCGTTGTAGTCGGGGGATCGGTACGGCGATGGATCGATCGCTGCGTAGCCGGAGAGGTCCGGCACTTGGTGATAGTCGGAAGATGGGGCGGCCGATGCCGTCGAACCCGTTGTCAGTAGTACCGCTGTCGCGGCGCCTGCGATGATTGCTCCCAGTATTTTCCGCACGAGCGCCTCCCCTTGAATGAACCCCGACACCTCATTCCACCACTATTGGGCTGGTCACGTGGCCAGGTTCGGCGGCAAGCAAAAACGATCGTGAAGATCACTTTTGATAGGACGCAAAACCTGTCGGGTGTTTGCACCACAGTGGCTTCCGCTTCATCTGTGATTCATCGTGAGCTAAACCGAACACGCCCGAAATCGGACATCTCGGGACACGCCGCGAGAACGCTATCCACAGTAACTAAAAGTATTGAACAGCCCCTGAGCTGCGATGATCGCAAATCCGATCTCAGTTATCCACAAGTTCCACACAGGGCGCTAACAAGATGTGGCGGATGGTGCACAGCTGGCTAACAGGCTGATCCACAGGTGCATTTGGCCGGATCCGCACCAGCCCTTAGTGTCTGCCGGAGTGTGTCGAATCGAGTCGGCTTCGGCATGGCAGATCCGGGATGTCGGAGCGGCCTGCGAGACTTGAACCGAACAAACTAGCGAAGGGGTGGCATCTTGGCCGTCGTTGATGACCGCGGATATGCTCAACCTCAGGATCAGGCGCCACCGACCGAAGATTTTGGTCGTCAACCCCCGCAGGACATGGCTGCGGAACAGTCCGTTCTGGGCGGAATGATGCTCTCGAAGGACGCCATTGCCGATGTCCTCGAGAAGCTGCGCCCGGGTGATTTCTACAAGCCTGCGCATCAGGCCGTGTACGACGCGATCCTCGACCTGTACGGCAAAGGTGAGCCGGCCGACGCGGTGACCGTGGCCGGCCAGCTGGACCGAATGGGTGAACTACGTCGAGTGGGCGGTGCGCCGTACCTGCACACGCTGATCTCCACGGTTCCGACCGCCGCCAATGCCGGCTATTACGCCGAGATCGTCGCCGAGAAGTCGATCCTGCGCCGACTCGTCGAGGCAGGCACACGCATCGTGCAGTTCGGTTATGCCGGCTCCGATGGCCAGGATGTCGCCGAAGTGGTCGACCGTGCGCAGGCCGAGATCTACGAGGTGACCGAGCGCCGCACCACCGAAGACTATGTCCCGTTGGAAGAGTTGCTGCAGCCGACGATGGACGAGATCGACTCCATCGCGTCGGCAGGCGGAATGTCGAAGGGCGTGCCGACCGGGTTCCACGATCTCGACGAGCTGACCAATGGGCTTCATCCCGGCCAGATGATCATCGTCGCGGCACGACCCGGTGTCGGTAAATCAACGCTCGCCATGGACTTCTTGCGGTCGTGCTCGATCAAGCACGGCATGGCCAGTGCCATGTTCTCCCTGGAAATGAGCAAAACCGAGATCGTGATGCGGTTGCTCTCCGCCGAAGCGAAGATCAAGCTCGGCGACATGCGCGCCGGCCGGATGAGTGACGACGACTGGACGCGGCTGGCTCGCCGGATGGGTGAAATCTCCGAGGCGCCCCTGTTCATCGACGACTCGCCCAACCTGACGATGATGGAAATCCGCGCCAAGGCAAGGCGGATGAAGCAGAAGCACGATCTCAAGCTTGTGGTCATCGACTACATGCAGCTGATGTCGTCGGGTAAGAAAGTCGAATCCCGCCAGCAGGAAGTTTCCGAATTCTCCCGAAGCATCAAGCTTTTGGCGAAGGAGATCGAAGTTCCGGTGGTCGCGATCAGCCAGCTGAACCGTGGTCCTGAGCAACGTACCGACAAGCGGCCGCAGGTTTCCGACCTTCGTGAATCGGGATCGCTGGAGCAGGACGCCGACATGGTCATCCTGCTGCACCGGCCCGACGCCTTTGAACGCGACGATCCACGTGCCGGTGAAGCGGATATCATTGTGGGCAAACACCGTAACGGTCCGACGGCCACAATCACCGTCGCTCACCAGCTGCACCTCAGCAAGTTCGTGGATATGGCGCGCGGCTGATTGTTGCCGCCATCGGGAAGTGTTGAGACCGAATAACGCAAACTGGTAAATGTTGAGACTGTGGGCCGGTGTCAAGTCGATTGTTGAGACTAGTGCAGGCGTGTCGCGCAGGGTGTGTCGCGTTAGTAGACCCCGCTGGACCGGATCTGATTGAAGCGAATCGTCAACGCCGTCTCCCTCACAGCGACTCATACGATGGTGCATTCGGCGGGACGGCTGGCCTCTAGCGATGAGGGTGCGCTGTCGCTCCGGTGATGATCAGCTTGTCGAGTTGCGACCGTCGGCAGGAATTTGGCCGGCAATCCGCACGGTGTGTTCCTGCCGTACTTGCCGATACTGCCGCGGACCTGACTCCAGCATCGGTGTTGGATAACGGCTGCGGCGAAGGCAGGGAAGCACTCTGGCCCGCAGGTGGGGGATGGGCGGTCACAGCCGTCGATGTCTCCGCCACGGTGCTCGAACGCGCCCGCACCCAAGCTGCCGAACGTGGCCTGACCGCAAACGTGACCTTCGAGAAATGTGATGTTGCACAGTCTTTTCCGGAAGGACCTTTCGATCTGGTGTCCGCCCAGTACTTCTACACCACGATCGACATCCCGAGAGAACGGGTCCTTCGCAGAGCAGCAGCGACCGTCGCACTGCACGGAGTGCTAGTGATCGTCGATCATGCCCCGACTGCCCCTGGTCATGGAACCAAGACCGCGACATTCATTCCCCGACAGCGCAAGACACTCTGACAGAGCTCGCCCTCGTCGACGATCACCGGCAGCCGGTTCGCGTCGAAGCAGCACAGCGAGTCGCATCAGGACCTAGCGGGCAGACGGCGGCCACCGTAACTGACAACATCATTGCGCTCCGCCGTAGCGATCGTCAGAACTTCAGTCTCACAATCGATTTCTGAAAATACCGAAAGGAAGTGAAGCGGTCGCCGCCCGCGGCGGCGTGGCATGGTTTCGCGATGTGTGCAGGCGGATCTGTAGCGGGCGCAGTCATCGTGACGCGCCCGCAGTCGCGACGAGGATGCCATGGTGATGTTGCGTCGCTGATTGCGTGCGTCATTCCCAAGGGGTGGTCGCCCATCCCTGTGGCGTCCCCGCCGCAGTTGTCAGGCGGGAGCGGGAGAATCCTCATCTATCTTCACAGCGCGCTCGAATGCTACGTAGCGAGCGAAGTCTGTGCCGACCCGCTTGGTAGAGGCCTCGTCAGGCTCGACGTACGCCCACGCAACGTCCGTCGGACCGTCGACAAGCGAGTAATACTCGGCCTGCCCTTTCCATGGGCAGGTGTGCGTTGTCTTGCTGACTTCCAGCACCGACCAGTCAATGGAGTCGGGGGGAAGATATGGGTTCCCCTCGATCGTCACAACGGCGCTGTTGTCGGCTGTCGCGATGATCTGATCACCAAGTGTTGCTCTCAATTGTTTTTCCTCATCAATCGAGTGCGTGTTTCAGGCCTGAACGAACTGTTGGCGGTCCACAGAAGATGGTTCGACCCACATATCGTGGGGATATCCCAAGGTGGGTGCGCTGACCCTGTCCAGCACTTCGAGGTGATGTGCCGGAATTTCGAGACTGCTGGCCGCGAGATTGGAGGTGAGTTGGCTCACGTTCCTCGGGCCGACGATGGGGATCACGCCCTTGGACATAGACCACCGGATCGCCACCTGCTCAGGCGTTGTATCGACTTCCCTCGCCACGACCTCAATAGCATCGAGGATGCTGCTCGTCGTGGAGTCATCCTCGGTGTGTAGAAACTGGCTGATCGAGCTTTGTGCTCGGCCAGTACCGCCGCGGCGGTACTTACCCGTGAGCAGCCCGCCACCAAGAGGCGAATAGCCGAGTACGCCCAGCCCGAAAGCCTCCGCCATAGGCATCAGCTCTCGGTCGGCGCTACGTTCGACCAGGCTGTACTCAGCCTGGATTGCGACTAGCGGAGCCCAACCATGTTGTTGCGCAATGGTCATCCCGGTGGCGACGCGCCAGGCAGGGAAACTGGAGAGCCCTGCGTACAAAATCTTGCCGGCTCTCGTCAGGTCGTCGAATGCACGCAGTATCTCTTCGATCGGTGTGGATGTGTCGGAAACATGCGCCCAGAGCACATCTACGCGATCGGTGCCGAGACGCCGAAGGCTGTGCTCGAGCGACTGAACCATTGCCTTTCTGCTGTTGCCGGTCAATTGCAGGCCGCTACTAGCGGAGGAACCCATGGTGTATTTGGTGGCCAGAACCACGTCCTCGCGATCGGATGCGATGATGTCGGACAAGAACTCTTCGGCTTCGCCTGCCTGGTAGTTCGAAGCGCTGTCGATGAAGTTGCCACCCGCTTCCCGATATTTGTCATACATCGCCTTGGCCTCCGGTGCATCAGCACCGTGGCCCCAGCCCGTGCCGAAGTTGCCCGTCCCTAGCGACACCTCCGAGACACGCAACCCAGATCTTCCGAGAAATCGGTATCGCATACTTTGTCCACTCCTCACTCCGATCGATGCGTGGGTGTTCCCCGCACGCATGGCGGCTTGTGCCGCACTCATGTCAATCATCGGAGCCGTCTGTCGTAGTGTCTATAATGTGCAGTCCAGTAATCGTTACCAATCGTCCGGCAGCGAGGTCGCCCTCGATATCCACGACCCGATCAGAGATGTCCTAGCGCTTGCGCGGCCGCAGACCGTGGTACCCGTCCCGCTCCACGCCAAGGCGCCATGGGGGGCTCGCTTCTCTCCGTTTCCGCACATCAAGCTGGGAGTGGTCGTCGAAGGAAATTGCTGGTTGTGTGTCGACGGTCTGGATCCGGTATTTCTGGCCGAGGGGGATTTCTATCTTCTCGGCAATCCGCCGACGTACGGTATCGGAAGTTCTGCCGAGGCAGCTCAAGCTGTCGGGTCGCCTCTTTCACTGCGCGGAAACTCGGAGGCTACCCGACTGGAAGTCGGTCAACGGGATATCACGTACACATGCAGTGTCAACTTCGAATTTCGTGAGACCGACCCGTCGATGTTGTTTGCATCGCTCCCGCCAATCGTAGTTGTCAGAGCGAATGAATCGGACGGGAAGTTGCTGTGGAATATTGCAACCCTCCTTGTGAACGAAATCGAGCTGCACAAGGCCGGACGGCCTCTTGTGCTCGACAACCTGGCACAGATCCTCTTGGTGTACATGCTCAGGGCCCACGCCGGTACGTCTCACAACCCTTTGGGATGGCTTGCAGCTGTTGGTGAAGACGGCATTGGGGCCACATTGCGTGCAATGCACGCGGATCCGAGCCGCCGCTGGTCGCTGGAAGATCTCGCCGAGGTCGCAACGATGTCGCGCTCGTCTTTCGCCGAGACTTTCAAGGCGAAGGTTGGCGCCCCGCCATTGACTTACCTGATTGAGTGGCGGATGCAGTTGGCGCGCTCGGCACTACGCACAGAGGAATCACTGTCGTCGATAGCCGCGGCCATCGGCTATCAATCAGAAAGTGCCTTCAGTACCGCTTTTAGTCGTACCGTCGGCACATCACCTCGTGCCTTCCGGAACGCGTTGCGTGCAAACCCAAAGACGGCAGCCGGAGACAGCGTGCTCCATTGAGCTCTCTGTCGCTGCAGTGGGAACCTGGGGATGCAGTGAACCTGCCAAGACAATGCCGATCTTTCTGTCTAACAATCTTTTCCGTGCCGCGGCGGGTCCGAGCAGTACACGTCATGTGGTCCGTTCAGGAGGCAGGAGAAGCGGCGTCGTCGGCCGAGTCGATCCAGGGTGTTTCCCGGGCTGGATTTGGTGGCGGATCCTATTGTGGCTGTGGTCTCGCACTTGGCTTCTCGCTGAAAGGCGGCGGCTCAAGCGTTGCTGCGATTCTCGGGGTCATACGGTATCGGGTCGCGCGAACCGGCCAAACGTCGGACGTCACATAAAGATTCGGACTCCACATTATGGACCGCACCGACTGTCTCGGCGTCTGACGCTAACCGTCGGGGTGGGAGCGTGGCGATGTGTCAGCCCGCACGTGCGCGCGCATTCCCTGCGGACCGAACAGGATGAGCAACTCGACAACACCGCCGTCGGCAGTGCCCAGCCAGTGGGGCACGGACGTGTCGAACTCGGCCGCCTCACCGGCCGGCACCACCATGTCGCGATCGCCGAGCACCAATCGCAGTCGGCCATTGAGGACATAGAGCCATTCGGATCCGTCGTGAGTCTGTGGTGTTGGTTCACTCGGGGTCGACTCGGCCGGGATGATCATCTTGAACGCCTGCACCCCTCCCGGACGCCGGGACAAAGGTACGAAGGTCATTCCGAAGCGGCGGATCGGTTTGAGATGGATCCGGGGGTCGCCGATGCGCGGTCCTCCGACGAGGTCGTCGAGCGGGACGTCGTAAGTACGCGCAAGCGGTAGGAGCAGGTCCAACGTCACCCGGCGCTGGCCATTCTCGAGACGAGACAGCGTGCTCTCCGACACGCCCGTCCTGATCGCGAGGTCGGCCAGGGTGATGCCACGATCCCGTCGCAGCGCGCGCAACCGCGGTGCCACCGAGTCGAGTACGTCGTCCGTTTCGCTGTTCATGCTTGCATCTTGCCAAAGCTGCAAGATCTCGTGCCAGTTCGTGATCGTTCCGGTGAGACTGGAGGCCCATAACGAAGGAGTCATGATGAGCGCCTCCGATGCGACATCTTTCTGGGACGGCGTCTACGCTCGCCGATTGGCAGTGAACGACCCAGAGCCCAATGTTCAACTCAAGCAAATAGTTTCGGGACTCGTGCCGGGATCGGCATTGGATCTCGGCAGCGGCAACGGTGGCGACACACTGTGGCTTGCCCGCCAGGGGTGGCGCGTAACCGCCGTGGACATCTCGGCTGTCGCGGTCGCGCGCCTTGTCCAGCTGGCGGTATCGCACGGCGTCGGTGACCGGGTCAGTGCCGAGCGACATGACCTGTACGAGTCATTCCCTCAGGGAACGTTCGATCTGATCACCGCTCACTACCTGCACACCTCGTTCGATCTCGACCGGGCGAAAGTCTTCCGCGTTGCCGCGCAAGCGTTGCGTCCAGGTGGGCGGCTCCTGGTCGTCGACCATGGCTCGACAGCGCCGTGGTCGTGGAACCAAGAACCCGGTCAGCAGTATCCGAGCCCGAGCGAGGTGGCAGCGAGTATCGATCTGGATCCGGCCGGGTGGACGGTCGAGCGAGCTGCCGCACACCGCCGGATCGCAACAGGACCGGACGGGAACAAGGCAGAGGTCACCGACCATGTCCTTCTCATCCGCTGCACGTCGTGATCTCGTCAAAACGCTTTGAAAGAAAGAAGTCAATGAACGCCGTTCGACCAACACCATTGCACCGCCCCTCTCGAGCCGCGCGCGTCGTGGCGGGCCTCGTTTTGTCCCTTCTGCTCGCGATCAGCACCGCGGCGTGCTCCGCATCGGCTGACGATGGAGTCGCACCTCACGCTGCTGTGACCCAGGGCGACCCGGAGTTCGAGAAGGCCTTCCGGCACGAGTTCGCGGACGTCGACGGCGTCCGAATGCACTACGTCACCGGTGGCAGCGGCACCCCCGTCGTGCTCATCCACGGCTGGCCGCAGACCTGGTACGGCTGGTGGGACATCATGCCCGCGCTCGCTGAGCACCACACCGTCTACGCAATCGACCTCCCCGGCCTCGGTGACAGCACCGGCTCACCGAGGGGCTATGACAAAGCGACGCTGGCCCAGTACGTGCACACACTGATCGCCGATCAATTGGGAGTGCGCGATGCCCGCGTCATAGGCCACGACATGGGTGCCGCGGTCGCATTCCAATACGCCGCCCAATTCCCTGATGACACAGCGAAACTCGGCTACCTTGATCTTCCGCTACCCGGTCCCGCGATCGACGGACAGACTTACCGCTCGTTGAGCTGGCACATCGCTTTTCACAATCAGCCACGAGTCCCTGAGGCGGTGGTCGACGACGATGTCCGCGACTACCTCGCCTTGTTCTATCCGCAGGTTTCTTTCGGGGGCTCGGCCTTCGGTGGTACCGCCGATCGATCTCCCTTCTCCGACAGCGAGATCGACGAGTACGCGCGTACCTACAGTAGGCCAGGTGTTCTGACAGGCGGCTTCGAGTTGTATCGGGCGTTGGACCGAGATGTCAGCGACACCATGGCGGCAACACCCACGCAGGTTCCCACTCTGATCATGGCCGCCCAAGGCCAGATCGACGCGATTCGGGCCACCGCGTCCGCGCGGATGAGCAACATCGTGCACGCAGTGGACGTACCGAACGCAGGCCACTGGCTCGCCGAGGAGAACCCCCAGTTCGTCACCGAGGAACTGCTCCGCTTTCTCGCCGGGTGAGAGTGATCGCGCATCCGGCCACCTGGATACTGTCAGGTGGCCGGATGGCTACCGGCCCTCCAGCTCCTGGCCGGCCAAGCTGGACCCGATGGTGTCTTGAAGCGAATCGCAAGCGGCCACCGCGCCTTGACTACGAAGCGGCGGCGTTGTCAGCTCTTCGGAAGAATGACCCGTTGGTCGTACTCTCGACTGCAGTGCGGCTTCGGTCGTAAATTGCCTGTGCGGCAACTTGTTCGGCCCGGTCACTCAGTGTCGGCGGCAGCCGCCCGGCCTCCGGTGCTACCCGTCGATCACGTCGAATTCGTTGCCCTCGGGGTCGGCGAGCGTCGCCCACCGGATACCCAGGTCGACATCGTTCAGTTTGGTTGCGCCGAGGGAGATGAGTCTGGCGATTTCGGTGTCGAAGTCGGTGGTGGTGAGGTCGAGGTGCATCCGGTTCTTCACGGATTTGCCTTCGGGGACTCGGTGGAAGCTCATCCGCGGGCGGTTCGTTCCTGGTTCGGTCGGGAGTGAGGCGTGGTCTGCGCTGGCTCCATCGGCGACGGCACATTGCAGGACTTCGCCCCAGAAGGTGGCGATTGCGTAGGCGTCGTGGGCGTCGAAGCTGACACCGAGTACGTTGCTGGACATAATATTTGGTTTCCTATCGCGAGTTCTGTCGGTTAGAGCACGGGGATCAGGGGCGTGTCGAGCGTGGTGCGGTCACCGTCGTAGCCGCCCGCGAGTGCGGCCGTCACATCTTCGTGTGGTGTCCCGAGCCGGACAGCGCTGACGTCGTCGAGGCGCTGATAGTGCTCTTCGCTCAACTCCAAGTCGAGCGAGTCGAGGTATGCCTGCAGCTGTGACAGGGAGCGTGGGCCGATGATCGGAATCAGTGCGGTGTTCGCCAGTGTGGACCGACGGCGTAGCCACGACATGGACACCTGAAGGGCGGTGCTGCCAATCTCGTCGGCGATGGCCAGCACGGCGTCGAGTACTGCCGCGTTGTGCCCTTTGTCCTCGACTCCACCGGCCTGAGCATTGAGCCGACCTGTCTCGCCGCGTCGGTATTTGCCGGTGAGTAGTCCACCCGCCAACGGTGAATAGAGCAGCGCGCCAAGGCCGTGGGCCTGGGTCATCGGCAGTAGTTCCCGCTCGGCAGATCGTTCGGCGAGGCTGTATTCGGTCTCGATGCCGATCAAGGGTGCATGATTCTTCAGTTCGGATCGTGTTGCGGCCCCGGCTATCCGCCAGGCAGGGAAGTTGGAAAGCCCGCCGTGCAGGATCTTTCCGGATCGGATCAAGTCGTCAAAGGTATCGAGGATCTCGGCGACCGGCGTGACACCGTCCGGGAAGTGCGGCATGAACACGTCTACGTAGTCCGTCTGGAGTCGGCGAAGACTGGCCTCCAGAGAGCGGATCATGGTTTTCCGGCTGTTTCCAGTTGTGCCGGGGCCGGAATGGTCTTGTCGGAGACCTGTGTATTTGGTGATCACCACGAAATCGTCTCTATCGGGACCAAGCAGTTCGCCGAGGACGGATTCGGCCCGCCCGCCCTGGTAGACGTCGGAGGAGTCGAACGTGGTGCCGCCCGCAGAGACGAAGGCGTCGAAGATCGTGCGGGAGGCATCGGGTCGGTCAAGGGTCTCGACTGCACCGAAGGTCGAGGTGCCGAGGGCATATTCAGACACCCGAAGGCCGCTGTGTCGAGAAAAGGCTTTGTAGCGCATGGTGGGCTCCAGATGGTGTTCGGTACGATCTGATCAACGTACCAAAATAAAACGAGGGGTCACTCTTTTATGCCGAAGGTCACCCAAGCGCACCTCGACGCGCGACGTCAACAGATAGTGGACGCCGCCCGCGTTCGGTTCGCCAGCCATGGGTTTGCGCGAACGTCGATGGCAGACATCGTCGCTGAGACCGGCCTGTCCAACGGGGCGATCTACCGCTACTTCCGAAGCAAAGACGAGATCGTCATTGCAGTCTGTGAACAGGCGAGTGGCGCACTTCCGGACGCACTCACCGCCGAGGCGGTGCGGGAGCTCCTCGAGCACATGCGGACAATGTCTCGAGAGACCGGCCATGCCCGACTGGTCGCCCAGATTTACGCCGAAGCCGCGCTGTCGCCGGCATTGGCGGACGTGGTTCGTGCCCAACTCGATGAGCTGCGGACGGCGATCGCTGAACTCATCCCTGACAATCACCCGGGTGATCCGGCTCAGATCGCCGAAGCTTTTGTCGCAGTTCTCGTCGGCTACAGCGAACAACTAGCTGTCCGAGGCGATGTCGGCTCTGAGCCTTTCGGCGCCGCATTGATGGCGATTCTCGAGCACGGTACGTCTTGAACCCTGAGGAGGCAATCGAACTGATGGCGGTCACTGAACCCAACCTGGTCGCCGGGTTCACCGATGTCACATTTCGTTGGTACAGCGATGTTCCCGTGGTCGTCTCGCTTCATCTGACCGGTTATCCCGGCACCACCATCCACGGTGGCATCGGACTGACGCTCACCGAGCCGGGCGTATATGCGACGACGGTCCGACTTCCGGACGACGCGTGTGTGAGTTACGGTTTCCTGATCTTCGAATCCGTTGAAGCGCAGCAAGAAATGTCGATCTATCAGGTCCTCGACAACCTTGTCTGCGACCCGAGTAATCCTGATGTGATTCGCCGTCCATTCGGTATGCTCGGCTCGTCGTCGGTGCTGGAATTGCCGGGTGCGATCAAACACCCGGCTTGGTCGGCCTCTGCTAGCGACGGTGGGACCGAGGGTGAATCGGTCTATTCCATAGTCGAATCGGGTCGGGCGCTGACGATTCTTCCCGGTGATGTGGATGGACCACTCTTGGTGATGTTCGACGGAGACCTGTGGGCCGACTCCGAATTCGGCTATCGCAGCGCAATGACCCAGCGCAACAAGGATGCAACCGGACCATCGCCGACCGCCATCCTCGTCAGCACACCCGACCGGCGCATTCTCGACAAGCGTGCGTTGATGACGCAATTGTTGACGCGGGAAGTACTTCCGGCACTCGAACGAGCCGGAATCAGATGGAAAGGGATCATCGTCGCCGGCCAAAGCTACGGTGGCCTGGCTGCGGCTGGTCTTCTCATCGACCTCCCCGACCTCGTCGACGCTGCGATCGTACAGTCGGGGTCCTTCTGGTTCGACGAAGAGAGCGAAACACGCGACTACGAGCGACCCGGGACGCTCACTCGGTCGCTCAAACGCATGGCCGGTACCCGCACTTTCACCAATCGCGTTGTGGTGCAGGTCGGAAACATCGAGGGCGCGATGGTCGATCAGTCACGGTGGTTCGCGGACGCGGCGAAGAACGCCGGAGGTGATGTGCACTTCGAAACCTACTCCGGTGGACACGATTACGCGTGGTATCGCCACGCAATCCTCGACGCGATCGACCGTCTGTGCCCATGACCGCACCGGTCACCGAGGCAGCGGTGTGAGACCGATCATCCGGCGGTCCGACGAGAAGATCCACCCGTCGTCGTACCGTTCGGTCGCACTACCCGAGAGGAATGTTTCGGGATCGGGGTCGATGGCTGTGAACGGCGCGGTCCACACCACCTTGCCGGTGCTGACGTCGAAAGCCGTCAACGCGATCCCATCGGTACCGACGATCACACTGCCGCCGGCCGCAGTCGGGTTGAAGTGTTGGGAAGTATCGTTGTGCCACAACTGTTTTCCTGTTCGCAGGTCGATACCCGTTTCCGTCTCGACTTCGCCCGACGTGTCACGGAGGTAGGCGATGTCGCCGACGACGGCTTTCGCGGTTCCGTACGCGCCCTGGCCGTTGGCTACGAGATCAACGTTGGTCCAGAGTCGATCGCCGGTGGAACGGTCGTACGCGGAATCGCCCAGCAGAATCGGGGCATCGGAGCCTGACGTGTGTTCGAGGATTGGGCTCTGCAGGGCGGAGGTCGTCGCGGTGGCGAGTACCTCTCCGTCGGGGCCTCTGAGTAGCTGCTCGGAAATGGTGTCGTAGGACTCGCAATCGGTGTTCGCCTGCGCCACAACACCACCGGATTCGAGACTCGCGGCGTACACGCAGTTGTCGCCGTTGCTCCACAGCTCGCTACCCGACTCGGCATCGAATTGCGCCATCGTGTTGCTGATCCGCACGAGGCCGACGCCGTCCGTCACAATCAGCGTGTCGGGACCGAACACGTCCTCCCATCCGCCTCCGATGTCGAAGCTTTGCGACCAGTTGGCGGAAACGTCATCGAACGTACCTGAATGGACCCGCACATCGTTCTCCTCGGGACTGCCTTCGACGATGAAGAGGGTGTCCGAGGTGGTGGTGAGACCAAAGATCGATTCCTCGATTGATCGCCTGGCCGTCTCGCCGGATCCGGTGTCATAGCTGACGAGCTCGTACCCATCATCCATTGCATAGCAATAGATCTTGCCGCCGAGCGGTTCCTCGCTGCATTGCTGGAGATCGGCGGCGGGAGCCTCCCAGCGGACGGTCCCATCGTCGGGGTCGACGCCTATCATGACGGCTTCGTCGAGGGTGTATCCGTCGTTGGGGATGCCGGCAATGGTCACCAGGGTGCCTCCCGCAAGGATGAATCCAAGGAGACCGGAGTCGTACGAGGATCCCCCGCGCGGGTCGGAGAAGTCGGCAAACGGCCGGCCGAGATACTCGGCGGCATCGAGGGACCAGGCGAGTCCGGGCGTTTGCGCGGTCGTCCCGGTGATCTTCTTGACCGATGCCTGCGTGTGGTGGTCCACCAGCACAAACCCCGCTGCGGTGAGGGTCACGACGGCAGCCGCGGCGGCAGCAACGAGTTGCCAGGTGCTCTTGTCGGGCACGTCTACAGTTCCAATCCTGGTGTGAGTGCGATGGATTCGAGCTCATTGAACGAGAGCACCTGATCGGATGTTGCCGCACTGGAACTGACTGAGATCCTCGTCCCGGCAGGTCGCGTCACGATGACCGAACTCGACATCTGCATCGTGGATTCCTCTGGCTTGTTCATCGGGGAGGCTGAATGGAAGGACCGCTCGGTCTGTACAACGGTCCCGTCAGCGAGTGTTCGCAGCGTCTTCTGGGAATCGGAACCCGGAACCGGGCGCTCTTCGACGGGAAGCGGCTGACCTCCGGCGAATGAAATCTCGAGTCCCGCATCGGGATCCGCAGTGCACAGGGTGTCGTTCCCGCCGGGTTGCAAGGGTCTCAGCTTCGGCCCGCCTAGATCGATTGTCGCGAGGATGGCGTCGAGCTTGCGTGCCTGCTCACGAGTAACGGCGGGGCCGTTGGCCTCGGAGTAGCCATAACATTCCTCCGGCGGGGCCAGGGTCCCAGGCGGAACGACAGTGCTGATACGGAGCCGCGGATCGCTGACGATACGTACCAGATCATCTGTGGTCAAGGGGATTTTGCCGCTGTGCTCCTGTTGTGTCGCTCCGGAGTTGTCGGTGGAGCTCGCGTGGATCAGCGACCCGTCCGCCACGTATGCCTGCGCCGACCGACTGAGGGTACGAACACCATTCACTTCCCACCAGGTGTCGTGCACATCGACCACCACGCCGTCAGGCAAGGTGCGACGCTCGTCGAGATACCCTGCCACACAGGATGGAATCGGCGCTGAGCCTTGCTGCACTTGGACGGTCAGGCTGCCCCTGGCATCATCGTTGACCACCGATCCCGATGCAATGGTGCTCCCTTTGGGTTCGGCGTCAGAGTCACCGAAGTCCATGATCGGTTGAAAGACGAGCGACCGTTCCGGACTCGCGAACTCGATCTCTGCACTGTCAGGCAATGTCTCGGCCACCGCGTTCGACATCGCGGTCGCCTTCGGGCCGTTGAACCAAGGAAATTTGGGGTTGTCATAGGTCTGCTCGTCGACTGAGGAGACCGAGAACGCGCTGTAGCCACCGGACTCGTCAGGTTGTTCGACGACGTCGCATCCAGGGATCTGTGCCGTCAGGTCGACAGGTTCTTCCACCATGTCGTACTCGACGGGCGCAGTGGGTTCGGCCTCTGTGGTCGACGTGGGCGGAGCCGTCGTCAATTCCGGTTCGCGCTCAGGTTGCAGAAATCCTGCCAACACGATCCCTAGCGCGAGGACGGACACGATGACCAGCGCGAAGGTCCACGCTTCCTTCCTACGCGAAGAACTCTCGTCGTCCATCGGTCTCCCCCCGATCGTGGCCGCTACAGAAGCCATGTCGTCCAGACCAGCACGTTCGTTACTCGACGCCAGATCGGCGGGTTGAAGGGCGTCAGTCGAGTAGCCGACTACACGCGCTTTGGGTGGCGTGCAATGTCAGTCTGGGAATGGAAGCCCGCCAGGCGGCGCCAGTGAACTTGCCGCACACAGAAGTGCATGGAGGACAGATGCCCGATCCCAGCCACACCTCGACCACCACTGCCCCGCCGAGGGACGTCTCCAACGCTGAACTCGTCCGGTGGTCATTGGGCCGCCTCAATGCCCAGGACATCGAAAGCCTGCGTGGTTTCTGGACCACCGACACCCTCGTGGAGTTCCCAACCGGCACGTGTCGTGGAGCCGACGTCATTGCCGCCTACTTCGAGCAGGTCTTCGCGGCCGTGCACGACTTCGACATGGAGGTCGTGTCGATCGCCGAGGCCGGCAAAGATGTTCTGGTCCACTGGCATTTGACCGGTCGTCACGTTGGTACCTTCGTCGGAGTGGCCGGAACCGGGCGGTCAATCGACTTGGAGGGTTTCGACCACTTTGTCATCGCAGATGGGAAGGTCGTCACCAACACGGTGCGCTACGACCAGATGGAGTTTGCTCGCCAGATCAAGATGATGCCGCCCGATGGATCGATCGCGGATCGCGCGATGAAGGCCGCCTTCAACGCCAAAACTCGTGTGTCGGGAATGGTTCGTCGTCGCTGACCGCGATCGCAGCAGCCTTCACCTGGGTCATGGCACTGGTTTCGGAAAGTGCTGCGGTGGAACAGGGTCGGATCGACACAGGAGTGGGCGTCGTCGCTGTATACGATGTTGACCCGCATCACCGCGATGTTGTGGTCGCCAGCGAGAACGTCCTGATCGATCAACACGTTCATCCAGACCACGCCAATTCGGGTGCGGTGGTGGTGCGAGCGGGGGTTACATTCTTGCCCCTGTGCGGATGAGCGGAATTCGATTGGCGCGGGACCTCGACGGCGCGGTGGAGTTACATCACCTCCGCTACTTTCGGATTATGTTCTGCGGGTGGTCGATTCGCAATAAGTCCAGTCTTGGGATTGACGCCTGACATTGGGAAGTAACCCGACTAGACGAGCTGGAGCTCGTCCTGACACAGTTAGTTCGCGAGAAACGTTCGACTTCGCCGCATCGGAATTGATAAAATTGTTCGGATGACTGGGCGGTGGCCATTGACCGGCCGTGCTGAGGAGCTCGAAACGATCAGTGCGGCGATGCGGCGTGCGCGTGGTGGTGGGGTGGTTCTGGCCGGGTCACCTGGCGTCGGCAAGACGAGGCTGGCAGACGAGCTTCTGACCATGTCAGAGCGGCGGCAGATCGTTCGCCGGGTAGTTGCCACCGAGTCCGCACGATCTCTCCCGCTAGGTGCCTTCGCCGAGTGGTTGCCGACTGACACGTCCGACTCCATGCATGCTGCCCGTGCTGTGATCGAGGTCTTGGTGGGGCGGAACCGAGGCCCGTCGGTCGTGGTCGGGGTGGACGATGCGCACCTCCTCGATGACCTGTCTGCCTTCGTGGTACATCAACTTGTGTCGCGGCGACTTGCCACGGTGGTCCTCACCATCAGAAGTGGCAAATTAGCGCCGGACGCTGTTTCCTCCTTGTGGAAAGACGGATACCTAGACCGGTTTGATGTGCAACCGCTGTCGAGAGCAGAAACGATCCGCCTTCTTGAATCCGTGTTGGGTGGTTCGCTTGATCCCAGTGCTGCTCAACAGATGTGGCGAATTACATGCGGGAATGTTCTCTATCTACGTCACTTGGTTGAGCAGGAAGTCGATGGGGGACGCTTGCGCCTGACCTCTGGTGGATGGAGTTGGGAGGGGGGTATCACTGTCGCCGCGAGTGTGAGCGACTTGATCGTCAGCGAGATGGGCACGTTACCTCCGGACATGGTCGACTTGATCGACATCCTGGCCGTTGCTGAGCCACTGAACATCGCGCTGCTGATTCGCCTGGTGGATGCCGAGGTAGTGGAACAGGCCGAAGAGCGTGGTCTCGCCACTATAGAACATGGGCAGTCAGGCGACGCCGTGCGACTTTCGCACCCAATGTATGGAGAGGTCCGTCGCGCTCGCGCCGGCACCTTGCGGCTACGACGCATACGAGGGCGGATTGCGGAACTCCTGGAAAGCTCTGAGGACAGCGGGTTCGATGACATCCTGCGGTTTGCGTTGTTGATGTTGGAGTCGGACCGAAAACCTGATCCCGCGATCAGTTTGGAGGCCGCAACTGAAGCGATACTGGTTTCGGACTATCATCTCGCCGAGCGCTTTTCGCGCTCGGCTGGAACAGGCTATGACGCCAAAATGGTCCACTTGCTCGCATTGATGCAACTCTGGCGAGCGGAGGATGTTGAGAATGAGGTCGTACATTTCGAATCGTCGGATTTGAGTGACGATCAACGTGCACATCTCGCAGTCCTCCGCGCGCTCAATCTTCTTCTGATGCTCGGCCGCCCGACGGAAGCGCGCGCGGTGCTGGATGGCGCCGTAGTCCAGGGCAATAGCGCCGAGGCAGAGGGAGCGCTAACTGCGGTTCATGCGCTTCTCCATGCGACGCAGGCCCGGCCGGGCGAGGCAATCGAGACTGCAAACGCCGCGCTGGTGTTACCGCAACCATTCGCGTCGAACGGGATCGTGGCGTTGTGCGGGCTTCTCACAGGCCTCGGGGATCGCGGCCGGATGAGTGAAATGCGCAGTGCTGCAATGCGTGGCTACGAGATCGGCCAACATTATTGGCTTGCGGCATCACTGCGTTTCTATCTCGCGGATCTGCACATACGGTATCTGCTCTACGCGGGGTACACCGCGGAGTTGGAGGAGGTGATCGGCCGGATCTCCGGTCAATTCGTGGATGTACCTGGCAATGTGCAGGTCTGGACGGCCACCTACCGGGCGCACGCGGCACTCGGTAGAGGTCGTCTGGATTCAGCGCGAAGGTTATTCGGACAGGTCCTTGCGGGTCGGCAGGCGAGCGGAGGCTGGGAGTACCGGTACCAACATGAACTGGCTCAGACGTTGGCAATGTTAGGGGAGAGTTCTGATGCGATAGAGATGCTGAGGAGCTGCACAGAGGAGTTCCCGCAGTCGTCGGTGGTCGCGGCGCCGCAGTTCCTATTGTCTGAAGCTTGGGTGACCGCCTCGGCTGGGATGGTCACCGAGGCAATCGGAATTGCGCGTTCTGCTGGGGAATTGGCGCGTAAAAGCACTCAGATCGCACCCGAGGTGGTTTGCCTGCAAACCGCGACCCAATTCGGCGACGCTACTACCGCCGAGCGGTTGGCGGAATTGGCAACGCTGGTCGAAGGGCCGCGAGCGCCCATCGCTGCCGCGTACGCGGCAGCGATGGGCGCCGACGATGCTGAGGCCCTGAACGCTATATCCGTACGCTTCGAGGAGATGGGCGACCGGGTGGCGGCGGCAGATGCCGCAGCCCAAGCTGGCACAGTCTTCGTCCGGGTAAACCGACGAGGATCGGCGACCATTTGTCTCGAACGCGCGCGACGACTGGCAAGCGAGTGCGGTGGCGCGAACACACCTGCGCTGCGTCATGCGGGAGCTCCACCGAACCTGACTTCGCGGCAACGAGAGATCATCCACCTCGTGAATGAGGGTTTCACGAACAAACAGATCGCAGACCGCGTGCACCTGTCAGTCCGAACGGTCGAGGGACACCTCTACCGCGCCGGGATCAAGACCGGCGCAGGCAGCCGGATTGAGCTGGGCCACACCCTGAGGGGTGATTGATCGAATCAGGATCTGTTCTGATCCAGCCGCATGCGAGGGCTGGCAGCTACCGTCCCGCAGTCTCGTTCGAAACCGATTGGAGCTCAACCGAACCACATGTGGAGCAATGACCTTCGACGATTCACACTGACGACGCCGGATTGGGCGACCCCAACCGGTTGATGCCCGGTGTGTCGTAGGTTGTTGCGATCAGCAAGGCGCATGTGGTTATCAAGACTGACGCTGACTCCGAGATCAAACCTGTTCTGCAGGCGGTGAATGCCTCCAAGTTACTTGCACCGCTCGTGCGGACTGCCGGATTGGCAGGTCGGTTCCGACGGCGTCCTGGGGATATTTCCTGATCGTCGGAAATGTCTGGTGGCTGGGTTTGCGAAGCAGGTGCGACCCCAGCTCTACCGGTGCAGACTCGATTCAGGCAGACGACAGGAGTTCGGCAGCGCATATGGACGTGATCAACGAATTCATCAGCGCTCAGGCCAGCGCGCTATGGGTGTATCCGGTGCTGTTCGCGTTGTGCGTCATCGACGGGTTCTTTCCGCCGCTACCGAGCGAATCGGTCTTGACGACCCTGGCGTCGTTGTCCGGATCCACGGGCCGGCCATATCTATGGTTGATCATCCTCCTTGCTGCCTTGGGCGCGATCATCGGCGACAACATCGCCTACACGATCGGCCGACGGGTCGGCGTGGATCGCTTCTCGTGGATGCGCAAACCCAAGGTGCGTGAGGCCCTCGGCAGGGCGCGTCACGGGCTCGACAAGCGCGGCGCGGTGATCATACTGACGGCCCGATATGTTCCGGTTGGTCGCGTTGCTGCCAATATGACCGCAGGTGCGACGCACTACCCCCGGAAGAAGTTTGTGCCCCTGAGCATCATCGCGGGTACCACGTGGGCGTTGTATTCGGGGCTGATGGGCCGGTTTGTCGGTGACCTTTTTGACAAACAGCCGCTGCTCGGTGCGGTCGTGTCGATCTGCGTCGCGTTGGCGGTGGGCGTGGTCCTTGATCGCGTGATCAGGAAGATTCGCCAGTGGCGCAATCCTGAACCCACCGAATCCGATGTCGAGCACCCCCACAAAGGCTCCGGCTGACCCGAACAGGGCCCAGATGGAACATGGCCCGGTTTCGATGCGTGGTACTCGCGGAGTGTCCCGTTGAGCTGAATTTATGTGGTCCCCGCCACATCCTGGTTCCTAGTCTCGGTTCATCCGAGGAAGGGATCCGGAAAATTGCAGTCTCTCGCCTGCCATACCTGTGACGCTCGCGTGTCCATCGCGAAGTACAGCCCCGCTCACACGAGCCTTCAATGGACCGCCGAGGCCTCCCAGACGTGCCGGGAGATGGCCGCGGCCGCTTCCGTCGATTCCGGTGGCTATCTGCTGCGCTGTGAAGCCCTCGACCGCACGGTCGACGAAGCAGTGAAAGAAGGCAAGATTCCGATGACCACGCGATCTGAGCCGCCGGTCTTGCCCCTTGCCGCAGAAGAAGTCTTCACCCGCCTCCGGTGACCACCGTTCCCGTTCTGCCTGTTTGACCTCCCTACACACCCCATTTGGAGAACCTCATGACCGTCGAGCAAGAACGTATCGAGATCCGAAACATCGACACCGGCACCAATCCGACACGTTTCGCGCGTGGCTGGCATTGCATCGGATTGGCAAAAGACTTCCGAGACGGAAAGCCACACCAGGTCAAGGTCTTTGGTACTGATCTGGTCGTATTCGCCGACTCCACCGGCAAGATCAACGTGCTCGACGCCTTCTGTCGACACATGGGTGGCAACCTCGCCCGGGGTGAGATCAAGGGTGACGCGATCGCCTGCCCGTTCCACGACTGGCGCTGGAACGGCAAGGGCCGTTGCGAGTCGGTTCCTTACGCTCGTCGCACCCCCAAGGTTGCCCGGACGAAGACCTGGACCACGATGGAACGCAACGGCGTTCTGATGGTCTGGAACTGCCCGCAGGGTTCCGAACCGCCTGCAGAGCTGTCGATTCCGGAGATCGAGGGCTACGAGGACGGACAGTGGAGCGACTGGACGTGGACGACGATCCACGTCGAGGGATCACACTGTCGTGAGATCGTCGACAACGTCGTCGACATGGCCCACTTCTTCTACGTGCACTACCAGATGCCGGAATACTTCAAGAACGTCTTCGACGGACACGTGGCCGGACAGCACATGCGCTCGTACGGCCGTGACGACATCAAGACCGGTGTGCAGATGGATCTCCCTGAGGCGCAGACGATCTCAGACGCCTTCTACTACGGCCCCTCATTCATGCTCGACACGATCTACACCGTCGCCGATGGCTCCACCATCGAGTCCAAGCTGATCAACTGCCACTACCCGGTCACCTCGAACTCGTTTGTCCTTCAGTTCGGCACCATCGTCAAGAAGATCGACGGGATGACCGACCAGCAGATGGCCGACATGGCAACGCTGTTCACCGACGGTCTCGAAGAGCAGTTCGGGCAGGACATCGAGATCTGGAAGCACAAGACGCGTATCGAGAACCCGCTCCTCACCGAGGAGGACGGGCCCGTGTATCAGCTCCGTAGGTGGTACAGCCAGTTCTACGTCGACATCGAAGATGTCACCCCAGACATGACCGAGCGCTTCGAGTTCGAGGTCGACACCACTCGTGCACTGGAGAACTGGCACAAAGAAGTCGAGGAAAACCTCGCAGCTCCCCAGGAGTGATGCCACGCCTGTCGGCCCTGCCACCGGATGGTGGCATGGCCGACAGGTCAGTTGACGCGGTGGCGCATCCCGTCGACGAACACGGTGATCACGGTGCGGGCGAGATCGGCCAAGGTCTGCTCGGGGCTCGGCCGAAACCAGCGTGAGGCGTGCCAGAACGAGTCGTAGAGAAGTTCTTGAAAGACCTTGGGGTCGATGTCGGTGCGCAGGTCACCGGCGGCAACGCCTTCGGTGATGGCATCACGCCAAGCAACCTCCATGGTGTCGGCGGTCGCCGCCATATCGGCCTCGACCACGCGTTCACGCATGTACTCGCCTTCACGTCGCCAGATCGACGTGGCGCCGTGGTACTGCTCGCTGGTCTCGAGCGCGATCACACCGAGCGCCACCAGGCGCTCGACAGGCGGTAGCTCGCGCGCCAGTACGTCATTGCATCGTGCCGACAGATCTTCGATGTACTCGCGGATGAGCTCGGTGACGATTGCTTCCTTGGAGGGGAAGTAGTGGTACAGCGCGCCCGAATAGACACCCACCGCTTCGGCGATCTCGCGAATGGTGGTTGCGGACACACCTTTTCGAGCGAAGATCTCGGCCGAGCGGTCGAGTATCAGCTTCCTGCGTTCTTGCGGATCCACGGTGGTACCCCTGTCGGATTCGGGCGTCGGGTGCCCATGGCGCTGATTGTGCCATAGCCATTGATCAAACGATCAATGGCTCCGGTTGTCCAAGTGTTCTGAAGGAGTATGCATGACTACTTCTACTGGTGGTCGTCCTTTACAGCCGGCCGTATTGGACGGCCAAACCGCCATCGTCACCGGTGCCGGGCAGGGGATCGGGCGTGGCATCGCTCTTGCGTTGGCAGCGGCCGGAGCGCAGGTGGCGGTGGTCGGCCGCACGGAAGCCACCATCGGTGCCGTGTCGGAGGAGATCATCTCCCGCGGCGGTCGAGCGGCGGCGTTTGTCTGCGATGTGACCGACGGTGGCGCAATCGAAGCACTGGTGCCTGCGGTCGCCGAAGAGTTCGGTGGAATCACGTTGCTGGTCAACAACGCTCAGAGTCCGGCACCGGGATTGCTGCTGGACATCGACGAGGCGACGTATCGAGAGGGCATGGAATCCGGTCCGACCGCGACGTGGCTCATGATGCGGGCCTGCCATCGATATCTGAAGGGTGGCGGTTCGATCGTCAACCTTGGATCAGCGGCCGGTATTCGGTGGAATCCTTCCGGTACCGGTGCCTACGCGGCGGCGAAAGAGGCGGTGCGGGTGTTGACCCGGACCGCGGCGTGCGAATGGGCGTCCGACGGAATCCGTGTCAATGCGCTTCTGCCGCTGGCCAATTCCCAGACGATGGAACAGTGGGCGCAGCACGAACCCGAAGCTGCCGCGGAATATCTCCGCACGGTCCCGCTCGGGCGGTTGGGGGATCCAGAGGACGACATCGGTCCTGCCGCGGTGTTCCTGTGCAGCGACGCCGCCCGATACATCACCGGTCATACCCTGGCCGTCGACGGCGGGCAGGCGCTCGTTCGCTGACGGCGTGTGGCCGGGCCGCTCATCCGGCTTGTCGTACAGATCCGTTCTCGCCCAGGGCCTGCCAGATTGCCCGCGCTGCTGCCCGAACGGGAGTCGCCAGGGTGACGGTGTCGACTCTGTTGACGGGCCCGGTGACCGACAGGGCGCCCACGCAGGTCCGGGCGTTGCCGATCGGGGCGGCCACGCACGCAACGCCGGGCACCGAATCTTCGCGTTCGTGTGCCACGTTGCGCTGCCGAATGTGGGCGATCTCGTGGCGTAGCCCGACGCTGGTGCCCGCCGCCTTCAAGGACGCCACTGCCGATCGATTGCGCATCGGATCAACGCCGGAGTGTGCGATGAGCGCTTTGCCCAGTGCGGTGCGCAGAGCGGGTTGCCGCCCACCGATCCGGGACGGGAGTGCAACCGGGCCACAGCCGACTTTGTCGAGGTAGCGGACGTCATTGCCGTCGAGGACCGCGAGGTGAACGACGAGCCCGGTGGTGGCGTGAAGTTCATGCAGAACCGGGTGCGCGGCCCGGTGCAGGCTGTCTTGCTGTTGGGCGAGCGCGCCCCACTCGAACATCGTGCGGCTCAGAACGTACGACTGCCCGCGCCTGCTCACCCAGCCGAATTCGACCAGTTGGGACAGCAGCCTGTGAGCCGACGAGCGCGGTAGGCCTGTGCGACAGGACAACTGGGACAAGGTGAGCTCGTTACCGTCACGGAACTCATCGAGCAGACCTGCCACACGGTCGATGACAGCCGGGGAAAAGTCGTCGCCGTTTCTCACGTAAACCTCCATCGGTCAGCAGGCCGGGGCTGTGGCCTACAAGCGCGTGGCAATCGTATTGATCAAGCGCTCAATCAATGTGGATATGACGATAGCAGGACTGTGACGTGGGTCAAACTGAATTGGTGATGTGCGTCTCCACCCATGCGCTTTCGGGTGCGGATTTGTGACGCGCGGGGCTCAGATGGAGAGCGTCGAGGCCACCAGGTCGGCGGCCCGGGTCAGGTCGCGGACGGCACCTTCCGGTGTTCGTCCGACCCGTCCGGTCAAAGAAAGCGCGGCGATCTCGCCGTGGTGCGCATCGAAGGCGACGGCAACACTATGCACTTGCTCGCCCCCGATACCGTCGAAGATGCGTTCTTCAGCGGCGGGCTCACGGCCGTCGCGGTAGGCCAAGAGGGCGACGCCCTCGGTGGTTTCGTGTGCGGGCCGGCGTTGCCCGACATGGGTGGGAAGGGCGCTCGCCGCCCATCTGCCGCCGATCTTTTCGAGGTAGAGCAGATCGTCGCCCTCGAGAACTGCCAGGTGAACTGCCATTCGGGTGTGCTTGTGCAGTTGGTACATGCTCGCGCGGGCGGCCTGGTGGATCCGGTCATGACGCTGCGCCAGGGATCCGAGTTCGGTCAGCTTCGGGCCCAGGTGATAGCTGGTTCCACTGCGACTTATCCAGCCGACCTCTACGAGTTGCAAGAGCATTCGGTGGGTCGACGATCGCGGAAACCCGGTGCGTTCGGCCAGTTCGGTGAGCGTCAAGCTGTCGGATTCTCGAAACGGCTCGAGCAGCAGAAGTACTCGCCCCATCACGGTCTGGGGTCGTTCGTGGTCTGTGGGGGGCAAGGGCGCTCCGAGGCAAGAGGTACTCATTGATTGATCGGACAATCAATGACGGATGGTACTGCAACGCTGTTTGAGCGGCGAAAGGGTTCTTCGCTCTCAGGTGGGCGGATGAACGCAGAGAAGCACCGCGACGAGTGTCCCGGTGCTTCTCTGTTGAATGGGTTCTGACCTGCGGTGAGAGGGGGTCAGCCGGCTGTCGGGACGAAGGCTTTCAGCGGCTCGGAGCCGGACTGATCATGGCCCCAGTAGGCGTCGGCGGTGATCTCCTCGGACGTGTAGAACCGTTCGTCGACGAGCATGCCTTCGGTACCGAACTCGAGATCCCAGCCGCCCGGAGCCCGGACGTAGAAGGAGATCATCTTGTCGTTGGTGTGGCGACCCAGCGTCGACGAGATCGAGAACTTTTGCAGGTTGACCCGATCGAGCGCCTGGCCGACTGCGTCAAGGGTGTCGACCTCGGTCATCAGGTGTACCAGGCCAGGCGCTTCGGTCGGCGGGGCCGGACACAGCGCGAGGCTGTGGTGGCGCTGGTTGATGCCGAGGAATCGCACCCGGGCCAATCCCTCCTCGTCGAGCCGGATCGAGCCGCGGGGCAGGAATCCGAGTACCTGCGTGTAGAACTCGTACGACTCGGCGAACTTCGCGGTCGGCAGCACCACGTGGCCGAGGCCGTGTCCGCCGGTCACCCAGCGGCCGGCAAACGGCGTCACCACCGGGCTGTGGTCGAGAACGGGACCGTAGAACACTTCGAGGCGGGTTCCGGCCGGGTCGTCGAACGCGATGACCTGTTCGGCATCGAGATACGAACTCTCCTTGCGCGACAACATCTCAACGGTGCGCCCGGACTTCTCGACGGCCTGCTGTACCCGCTCGAGTGCGAACTCGTCACGCACCTCCCAGCCGACGGCCAGTGCCTTGTCGGAATCGCCGGGGAGCACCGAGATGCGCGAACGCCGTTCGTCGACTCGGGCATACAGCGCGTCCGGCTCGGGGCCGCTGCCGACGGCCATGCCGAGGCCGTCGATGAGCAGTTCGCGCCAGCGCGCCAGGTCCTGCGTCTGGATTCTGAGGTAACCGAGACCCCGAAGTTCTGTCATGGCTTCCGTCCTTGAAATATGAAGAGGGTCAGATCATTGCGCGGTATGCGCCCTGCGGGTCGCCACCGAGCTGGGCGAGTGCGGCAGCGTGGTAGGTCATGCCGGGTACGTGGATGGCATGGGTGAGACCGACATGCGCATCCCGCCAGAACCGTTGCATCGGGGTCTTCGTATGCACCGCTGCGCCACCGGCACGTGCGAATACCTCGTCCATCGCACGCACCGCACGCCATGCGGCCGCGATCTGGGTACGTCGGCCGATTGCGCGTTCCTCGAAACCGATTTCTTCGCCGCGGTCCGTCTTGTCCCAGAACCGGTCCACCGTCTCGAGCAGAGACAGCCGGGCAGCGGAGATCTCGGATGCCGCCTCGCTGATCGCGAACAGGACGTACGGGTCTTCCTTGATGGGGACGCCGGTGACCTGGACGCGTTCCTTCTGCGCTGCGATGTAGCAGGCCAGCGCGCCCTCGGTCATGCCGATCAGTGATGACGTGATGCCCAGGGGGAAGATGCAGGAGAACGGGAAGCGGTACAGGGTCTCGTCGTGTCCCGCGTGGCGCCACCCGTTGCCGCTGAGCACGATGTCGGCGTCGAGCGTTCGGTACTCCGGTAGGAACGCATCCTTGACGATCAAATCCTTTGAGCCGGTGCCCCGCAGGCCGATGACGTTCCAGCTGTCCTGGTCGATCTCGTAGTCCGAACGCGGCAGCACGACGTGCAGAACCTTGTCGGTGCGGTTGCCGTCCTTGTCGCCGACGGCAGCACCGATCATCACCCAGCCGCAGTGGTCGGTGCCGGACGAGAACGACCAGCGTCCGTTGAGGATGTACCCACCGTCAACCGGGACCGCGACACCCATGGGCGCGTACGGCGACGCCATCCACATGTCGTTGTCCTCGCCCCAGATCTCTTCCTGGGCTTTGGGATCGAAGAATGCGAGTTCCCACGGATGGACGCCAACGATGCCGGCGACCCAGCCCGTCGCACCGTCCAGAGCGCCGAGTGCCATGGTGGTTTCGGCAGCCTCACGCGGGTGCCCCTCGAAGCCGCCGTATTCCTTCGGCTGGAACATGCGGATGATGCCGGAATCTCGCAGGTGCTTCGCGGTCGTGTCGGTGAGCCGCATCAGCGACTCGCCTTCGGCGGCGCCCGCGCGGATCTCGTCCGCGTGCTGCATGATTCTGTCCAATACCTGGCCCATGGCGTGACTCTTCCTGGAAATTCGGCCCATGACGAGCCGGAGATTGCGTGGGGATTTCTCCACGGAACTGACAAGACCTGCACGCATTGTGCGGGTGTGGTGTGACCAACATTCCCAGCGAGACAGTGATGGTGCACCTACGTTTCCGTTGAGCGGGACGCCTGGGGTGCGGTCGGGTCGATACCGGTAGAACGAGATGTACCGGCATCACCTGTGGATGCCTGCATCTTCCGGAAGGACTGACATGACCGACACCGCAGACCTGGTGGCTTCCCTGCTCGAGCGCGTGCAGACCCTCGAAGACAAGGCGGCGATCCACGAAGTGCTCACCGCCTACGGCCCGGCTGTCGACGCCGGTGACGCCGATGCGGTCGGTCGCCTGTGGGCGGACGATGCCGTCTACGACATCGACATCCGGGTGATGGAAGGACGCGACGCGATCACCGAGATGGTGCGCACCAGGCCCCACCAGGACTACATCAACGAGGGCTGCGGCCATCTTCTCGATCCCGTCCATATCCGCGTCGACGGCGACACCGCGGTTGCGACGTGCCACTCGCTGCTTCTGCGCCGCAATGTTGGCGAGGATTCGTTTCGGGTCTGGCGTGTCACCGCGAACCGCTTCGACCTCGGACGAATCGATGGTCGGTGGCTGATCCGTCGCCGCACTGCGCGATTGCTCGACGGCAGTGCCGGGGCCCGCGAGTTGCTTGCCCGCGCTTCGCAGGGATGAGCTCGCGGAAGTAGACCATCCGACCTCCACTCAGTGGAAGCTGTTGGTACACACCGATTTGTTGCTGATCTGACATCTCGTTCAGCGGAATCGTTGCTGTGGACGGTGGTAGCGCCCTGGCAACGTCATGGCCCATGACTGCAGACGTGAGCTACGAACAGAGCCGACAGGAACTCGAGACGAGCCTCGGAGTCCTTCGCTACCACGAGGCCGGTGACGGACCGCCGCTGTTACTGCTCCACGGATCGGGCCCCGGGGTCACCGGATGGCGCAACTACCGCGGAGTGCTCGCCGAGCTGGCGGAGCATTTTCGTTGCCTGGTACTGGAATTCCCCGGTTTCGGTGTGAGTGACCCGGTCGACGGACACCCGATGGTGATGGCCGAATCGGCTGTCGGTGTGTTCCTGGACGGACTCGGTCTCGGGGCCGTCGACATCATCGGCAACTCGATGGGTGGCATCGTCGCAACGAAGGTCGCGATCTCCGAACCCGAGCGGGTCGGCAAGCTGGTCACCATCGGCGGTATGGGCAAGAACATCTTCTCGTCGGGACCCAGCGAGGGCATCAAACTGCTGATGGAGTTCACCGACAACCCGACGCGGGAGGGCCTGATCCGCTGGCTCCTGTCGATGGTTCATGATCGCGGACTGGTGACGCCGGAACTGATCGACGAGCGCTGGGAGCTTGCGACCGAGCCCACCACGTTGGAGATCGCCCGACGGATGTACAGCAGCAAGGCATTTGCCGCGACGATCGCGGCGAACAACTCCGCCGACGCGGTGCCGTACTGGGCGCAGCTGCAGAAAGTGAAGGCCCCGACTCTGCTGACCTGGGGCCGCGACGACCGGGTCAGCCCGGTGGACATGGCCGTCCTACCGATGCGCGACATCCCAAACGCCGAACTTCACGTGTTCCCGAACTGCGGGCACTGGACGATGATCGAGGCCCGCGAGGCCTGGCTCTTTGCCGTGCTGGCCTTCCTGACACGGGCGTAGGCGTTCGTCCTAGGTGCCGAAACCTGTTGCAGCTACCCCTGATCGAACTATCGATCAGGGGTAGCGGCGTTGTACCTGGAAGCAGTGACCGTTCTCAAAACGGTAGTGCCCAGCAGGAGGACCCGAAATCGTGGCCGACTGCAACGTCGACCGGTTCGACCTGTGTAGGTTGCATCCCCTGGAATGCCCGAATCTCATGCGGTCCCGGGCCCAGCGGTGTCCACAGGATTTCGACGGTCCTGTCAGCCGGTACCGGCGAGAGGCGGCTGAAGGCTGCAGGGGCACTGTCCCAGAAATAGACGAGGTCGGTACCGGGGTCCGCGGCGATTGTGACCTTGTAGGTGCAGCCGGAGCCGTGCTGCGCCGATGTACCGAAGCTCGGGCCCGGCGCGACGGTGATCGCGCGAACGTCAGCTTGCGCGTCCGGTGCGGCCAGAGCCAGTCCGCCTACCGCAATTCCTATCGCAGCGATGCTGATCCATGCGTTGCGGCGACGTGCTGTGTCGGTACTCAATTGTGTTGTGGTAGAGGCATTTCCTGTAGCCATGATGATCGCCTTTTCGGATAGTCGTTCTGCGGTCGTTTGATTCGCAGTACGTCAAGGCTCGGGGTGGCCTCCCCGGAAACCGCGAGTAGTCGACTACCTCAATTTTGCGATCGTTCGTATCTTCGCTGGGCGCAGGGTGTTTCGCCTCAGTCGAGTACCGACAGGTCTGCCCTTTCAGGATTGCCTGAAAGGGCAGACTTTGTGTTCACCGGTGGCGAACGCAACACCGTGTGGAAATGCTCTAGTCGACGTTCTGAACCAGAGCGATCGCGAATCCATCCCAGCCCTTGACGCCCACCGTCTGTAGCGCGGTGGCATCAAGCCGAGGGTCGGTGGCAAGGAGATCGAGTACCTCACGACTGGCCACCACCCGTTCGTCGTCCTGGGTCGGATCGGCGATGGCGCCATCACGGACGACGTTGTCGATGACGATGACCGTGCCCGGCCGCGACAACCGCAGCGCGGCACGCACGTAATTGCTGTTGTTGGGTTTGTCGGCGTCGATGAACACCAGATCGAACGGGGCGTCCGCGGGGAGCGTGGGCAGGATGTCCAACGCTGCGCCGACCTTGATCTCTACACGTTCGCCCACCAGTGCCCGGTCGACGTTGGCCCGGGCCACCTCGGCGTGGTGGGGCTCGTATTCGAGTGTGAGGACGCGTCCGCTGCCGCCAACTGCCCGCGCCAACCAGACGGTGCTGTATCCGCCGAGTGTGCCGATCTCGAGAATTCGCCGGGCACCGATCGCTCGTGCGAGCAGATGCAGGAACTTGCCCTGGACGGGTGCGACATCAATCGTCGGTAGCTGTGCGTCGGCATTGGCTTCGATGACGGCGTCGAGGGCCGGATCATCTCCGATCAGGACATTGCTCAAGTACAGGTCGGCGAGGGCCCAGTTCTCGGTCATGTTTTCAGTGTGCCGCTTCACGAAAGGGTTTGCCCATACTTCTGGCCAGACTGCGCGTAGGTGTACCAATCGCTGAACTAGGGTTGGCAACAAGTTCCTGGGAGGTGCGCATTGTCGGACTCGGCGAATGAGAATCCCGCTGCTGCGCGCCGGGGGCGCCCCGCACGGATCAGCCGTGAGGTCATCATCCGAGCCGCACGCACCCTGCCGTTGGACACCATGACGATGCAGGCAGTTGCCGACGTGTTGGGCGTCGATCGCAAAGCTCTCAGCTACCACGTGAACGATCTCAACGGCTTGCGTGAGCTGGTCGCGTTCGATGTGTTCGAGTCTGAATTGAGTGGGGTGGAACTGCCGACCGGCGCCGACTGGCGCGAAGTGATCCGCCGGTATGCCAGTGCCGTGCGCGACGCGGTTGTCACGGTGGGTGCGCTGGCGATGTACATCCGACTACCCGGCTCCGGCGGTGTGCGCACCTTGGCTCCGATCGAGCGGGTCTTGCTGAGTCTGGTCGATGCTGGTTTCGGTCTCGATGAGGCGGGCCGGATCCTCGCGTTGTTGACCGAGGTGGCCTACTCGACCGGACGGGATACGTTGCAGGCCACCGACAGCAAGATCCATCCCGACGTACCCGATGTGGCCCGCACCTTGATGAGCGCCCCGGACACGGATTTTCCGGTGCTGCGCAGTCTGGTCGCGGCGAGGCAGAGTGCGGGATCCGACGACGGCCAACTCGAGTTCGATCTGGCCGTGATCATCGCGGGTCTGGAGAGCCGCCTGGCTGCGATCGGTTCCTCCGCCTGACCCAGTTTTCCCCGGCCGGGAAAAAGTTTCGGAAAAGACGCCGCGACGTGTCTCATGCCGTGTAGGCATAGGGAAACCGCCGGACCTGAATCGAGGCAGCTATGCCACAGAAGAACGCCACACCGCACCGCGTGGTCCAGTGGACCACCGGAAACGTCGGACTCGAAGCCGCGAAGGCGATCGCCGCAAACCCCACACTCGAACTCATCGGCTGTTTCGCCTGGTCCCCGGACAAAGTGGGCCGCGATGTCGGCGAACTCTGCGGGATCGGGTCGTTGGGAGTCACGGCAACAAGCGACGTCGAGCAGCTGTTGGCGCTGAAGCCGGACGTCGTGGTCTACAACCCCATGTGGATCAACGTCGACGAACTGGTCACGATCCTGTCGTCCGGCGCCAACGTCGTCACCTCGGCGTCGTTCATCACCGGACACAATCTCGGGGAGGGCAGGGACCGGATCCTGGAGGCCTGCGAGGTCGGCGGATCGACGATCTTCGGCTCCGGTGTGAGTCCGGGCTTTGCTGAACTCCTGGCGATTGTCGCGACGAATGCCTGCGATCGGGTCGACAAGGTCACCATTGCCGAAGCCGCGGACACAACCTTCTACGACTCACCCGACACGGAACGGCCGGTGGGATTCGGCACCCCGATCGACGATCCGAATCTGGCGCCGATGGCCGCCAACGGAACCGCGGTCTTTGCCGAGGCGGTCCGTCTGGTTGCCGACTCGCTCGGCGTCGAACTCGACGAAATCGTCTGTGAGGCGGAGTATGCGCACACCACGGCCGACGTGGATCTGGGTTCGTGGACGATCCCGGCGGGATGCGTTGCCGGCGTGTATGTGAGTTGGCAAGGGCGCGTGGGTGATACGACATTGATCGACGTAAACGTGAGGTGGCGCAAGGGCCAGACCCTCGAACCGGACTGGCAGATGGGCGCCGAGAGCTGGAAGATCACCATCGACGGTCGTCCGACGGTGAACATGAGTATCGGATTCCTGCCGCCGCCGTACTACGAAGCCGAAACCATGGCCGACTTCCTCAAGCTCGGGCACATCATGACCGCGTTGCCGCCCATCCATGCGATTTCTGCCGTTGTCGCCGCTGCCCCGGGGATCGCCACCTACAACGATCTCCCGTTGACTCTTGCCCGCGGTGTGGTGCCGCGCAACGTCACCGCGTGAACCGATTCGCCGACCCGCGCGTGAGCAACTACTCTATTCTGGTAACAGATGTAGTCAGATAAGGGGTGGGGCGGATGGGGACCAGTGACCGGCGGATGTCGCGCGACGAGATGGACCGGATCGACAGCAGCTTTTTCGGCAAGTCGCTGCTGTCGATGGGGCGGACGATGAGTACGGCCAACGTGATCATGCAGCTGGCCAATCCGGCCGTGGGTTACGGCGTTGCCCGTAGCAAGGTCGAGAGTGGCCGGCTCGATCTGCATCCGGTCAAGCGGGCGCGCACCACGGGGGCCTATCTGGCAGTGGCCGTATTCGGGAATGCCGACGACCGCAGGCGCTTTCGGCAGGCGGTCAATCGTCAGCACGTGCAGGTCCGTTCGGATGACAGCAGTCCCGTCGAATACAACGCAATGAACGTCGACCTGCAATTGTGGGTCGCGGCCTGTCTGTATGTCGGATGGGAGGACATTTACGAGAGAGTTCACGGTCCCTTGACCGGCGTGGACCTCGAGACGTTCTACCAGCAGGGCAAGGTCTGCGGCACCACGCTGCAGATGCCGGCAGAGGTGTGGCCACCGACCCGGCAGGCGTTCGAGGAATTCTGGCACCGGCGATCGGCTGAGATCTCGATATCCGACGAGGTCCGCGAGTTCCTCCTCGGCATCGCGAACTTCGACTATGCGCATCCCGCGATCAAAAAACGTTATGGCCAGGTCAAATACCGGCGCACCATCGGATACCTACCACCGCTATTCCGTGAGGCGATGAGGGTTACGTGGACGGCTGCGGATCAGGAGTGGTTCGACGGCTACATCGACGATCTCGTAGAGCGTGAGCGACGTAAACCATTGTGGCTGTCCCAGTTGGGCTTTCGCCTACTTCTCTGGGATGCGCGGGTGCGGTGCCGTTTCGGGCGCCCGCTGGTCTAGGAAAGATGGGTTCTCGTCCGATGACGTAGGGCGGTCCGGACGTCGGGGGTACGTTGGCGGGTAGGACTGTTCGACGTCGACGGGAGTGCCGGAAATGCGTTCGATTGTCAGAACCGCCAGCGCGGTCACCATCACGGCTGTGGTCGGCTCGATTGCATCGAAAGACACCGACTCGCGTTGGTATCGCCGATTGTCGAAGCCGGCGTTTCAGCCCCCGGCGGTGGTGTTCCCGATCGCGTGGACGGCTCTGTATGCCGATGTTGCGATCAGTTCGGCGGCCACGATTGATGCGCTGAACGACGATATGCGCCACATCGACGCCGCTGCCTTCGAACGCGCGCTGGTCGCCAATCTGATACTGAACGGCGCCTGGACCTGGGTGTTCTTCAAGGCGCACCGCACCGGTGCCGCGACCCTGACTGCCGCGGCACTTGCCGCGAGCAGTGCAGACCTGGTCCGCCGTGCGGCGCCGGCATCGTCAACGGCGGCGGTCGCACTGGCGCCTTATGCCGGATGGTGCGGCTTTGCGACAGTGCTGTCCGCCGCGATCTGGCGCCTCAACCGCTGAAGCTCCGGGCCGGAGCTCAGATGAGGCCTTGCGCGATCATCGCGTCGGCAACATGTGTGAATCCGGCGATGTTCGCCCCGGTTGCGTAGTTTCCGGGGACGCCGTAGTCATCGGCGGTGTGCAGGCACGTGTCGTGGATATTGCGCATGATCGCGGCAAGACGCGCCTCGGTGTGCTCGAACGACCATGAGTCCCGCGACGCGTTCTGCTGCATCTCGAGCGCACTGGTCGACACACCACCGGCATTGGCGGCCTTGCCCGGCGCGAACCGGACGCCGGAGTCGGCAAACAAGCGGATCGCCTCGGGTGTGGTGGGCATGTTTGCGCCCTCTGCGACGATGGAGCAACCGCCGGTGATGAGTGCCTTCGCGTCGTCGGCCTGGAGCTCATTCTGGGTTGCGCAAGGCAGGGCAATATCGACCGGCACATTCCAGATGGTGCCGTTGGTGCTGAATGTGGTTCCGCTGCCACGGGTTTCGGCGTACTCGGCAATACGCCCACGCTGATTCTGCTTGATGTCTTTGAGGAGGTCGAGGTCGATGCCCTTGTCGTCGACGACGTATCCACTCGAATCCGAGCACGCGACCACGGTGCCGCCGAGCTGGTGGATCTTCTCGATGGCATAGATGGCGACGTTGCCCGACCCGGACACTGCAACACGCTTCCCGTCGAACGACTCACCCGCGGCCTTCAGCATCTCTCCGACGAAGAACACGGCGCCGTACCCCGTGGCCTCGGTACGCACCTGAGAACCGCCCCACGACAAGCCCTTACCGGTCAGGACGCCCGATTCATACCGATTGGTGATGCGCTTGTATTGGCCGAAGAGGTAGCCGATCTCGCGGCCGCCCACTCCGATGTCGCCGGCGGGGACATCGGTGTGTTCGCCGATGTGCCGGTAGAGCTCGGTCATGAACGACTGGCAGAACCGCATGACCTCGGCGTCCGACCGGCCCTTCGGGTCGAAGTCTGAACCTCCCTTGCCGCCGCCGATCGGTAGGCCGGTGAGGGCGTTTTTGAAGATCTGTTCGAACCCGAGGAATTTGACGATGCCCAGGTAGACGCTGGGATGAAACCGCAGACCACCCTTGTACGGCCCGAGTGCGGAGTTGAACTCGACCCGGAAGCCGCGGTTGATCTGGACCTGCCCGGCGTCGTCGGTCCAGGGCACGCGAAAGATGATCTGGCGTTCGGGCTCGCAGAGCCGCTTGATGATGGCGGAGTCGGTGTACTGCGGATGCCTGGCAACCACGGGGCCGAGACTGTCGAGTACCTCTTTGACGGCTTGGTGGAACTCGCGCTCGCCCGGGTTGCGGGCGATCACTTCGTCGTAGAGATCCTGCAGTTTCGTGTCGATCATCGGAATCGTCTGGCTCCTTCGTGCTCCGAGCACCGCGAGATGTTCGCCCGCGGTGTCAGTAGCCGTCAACAGTCAGACGGCACCGCCCGTCAGCCTATCGATCGACAGATAAGCGGCGGCCGGGGGTGACGGATCAGACAACTCCTGGTCAGGGCGCGATGAAGCCTCCGACACCGGGAAGTGATGGCTGACCTGCGTTGGGATAAGCCCACGATCCGGTGATGGCCGCGGAGATCACCACCGCGCCCGAGCCGGTGTAGACGGTTGATTCGACAGGTGTCGGATCAAGGAAGTACGGGCACAGCTTGACCGTCGTGGTGCCTGCGGCGCCGGTGCCCAGGTTCCGGTAGGTGACCCGGACCAGGGATCCGGCTGCGTTGGTCGAGCAGGTCGAGGGGCTACCCGGTGCGCTGAAGGTGGTCTGGCCGGGTGCCGGAGAAGACGCGTTGACCGATACGAACAGGGGGCCGGGCACTGCCAGTCCGCTGACCTGTAGTCCGAGCGCGGGGATCTGGTAGACGGACACGGGAGCTGCGGTCAGGGTGGGGCCGGCAGGTGCGGCCGATGCGGCAGGAGCCCCGGCCACGGCTAGTCCGGCAGCGGCGAGCGCTGCGCCTGTCAACATCGATATTCGTTTCGCAATGCGCATGATGTTCCCCTTCGGATAGTTGGCTTTATCCTCCTATCGAAAAGGTGATTCGGTTGTGTTACGGGCGACAAGGATTCCGTTATCGCGGGAAATAGACGACCTGATTGGAAAACAGGGAATCGGGGACAGAGATATGGTTTGCCGCCGCGACAACTCCGATCCAGGTATCCAGATTCGCGCTGCCGTATTCGGTCTCGCACAGAGTGTGGAGCGTGTCGCCGGCAACATGGGCGCGCCGGTTCAGCCCGGGCCTGATCAGCACCTGGCCGAGGGTGAGAGTTGCATTGAGCGGCAACTGATTTGCATGTGCCAGCATGATTCGCAAGTGGTCGTCGCCATACCAGCGGAATGCGAGCTCGTGCAGGGTGTCGCCGGTGACAACCGTGTGGTGGCCGGAATTGGCGAGGTCGGGTATGAGTAGCCATGACCCCGGCTGAATCTGCCGTTGCGCGACACCGTTGATCATCTCCCAGATCAATTGTGTGCCGGTGTCGGTGGTGCCGTAGTAATGCTGCGTGATCGCCTGCCGGGCGGCGGAGCTGTCGGGGGTCGAGAACCGGTGGCGAAAAGTCAGGTAGGGAACCTCTAGTTGTTGCCCGATGCTGATGGCGTTCGGGTCGGCGAGATGATTCTGGCGGGCGATCACCGGGTACAGGGTGCCGTCGCCGTACTCGTGCTGCGCAATGGCGAAGAGGGTGTCACCGGGTTGGACGTTGTAGGTCTTCATGGTTTCCTCGCTCGTCGGCGTGTTGTGGGTCCGGATGGGCCTGATGACAACTCTCGTCGCAGGGACTCGGCGTGTCATGCGTACTCGACTTTCCGATTCGGTCACCTCTGGTAGAGGGCTCCTCTCGCAAATGAGAATGACGTTCTGATAGCCTGCAGCAAGTTGCGCATCACTACGTCGAAGGGCTTTGCGAACCATGTCGGACAATCAGCTGGAGTCGTTGGCCTCCAATGCCTTCGAGAACCGCACCGTGCTCATGTCCGGTGGCAGCCGCGGTATCGGTTTGGCAATTCTGCTCGCGCTGGCCGCGCGGGGCGCCAACATCGTGCTGCTGGCCAAGACCGATGTGCCACATCCCAAGTTGCCGGGAACCATCCACACGGCGGTCGACGAGATCACTGCGGCAGGCGGAAAAGCCGTCGGAGTGGTCGGTGACGTACGTGTCGATGACGACGTGCAGCGCGCGGTGGCAGCTGCTGTCGAGACCTTCGGTGGCATCGACATCCTCATCCACAACGCCAGCGTCATCAACGAGGCCGGGACCGCTGACCTGCCGCTCAAGCGTTACGACCTGATGCAGGGCGTCAATGTCCGCGGAATGTTCTCGCTGACCCAGGCGGCCCTGCCGCATCTGGCCAAGTCGCCGAATGCGCAGATCCTGTCCATCGCGCCCCCGCTCAACATGTCGCCGCACTGGCTGGGCAAGTTCCCCGCGTACACGCTCTCGAAGTATGGGATGACGGTGTTGGCTCTCGGCTTCGCGGCGGAGTTCGCAGATCAGAAGATCGCCAGCAACTGCCTGTGGCCAGAGACGACCATCGCCACCGCCGCGGTCAAGAACCTCCAGGCAGATCCCGAGGCCGCACTGCACGCGCGTGAGCCCGAGGTCATGGCCGATGCCGCCACGCTGATCTTGGCGCGGCCGCCGCAGGCCACCGGTGAAGTCCTGATCGACGCCGACGTCCTCAAGGGCGCGGGGGTCACAGACCTTTCAACATACGGCGGCACCGAACCCCTCGACCTGGACTTCTACATCGACGCCTGAGTGGCGGACGGCTGAGCCGACTCAACCGACAACGATCCGCGCGATCTCGGTCGCCTGCTCCTGCAGGGTCTCCCGGAGTTCTTGCGGGCCTTCGATCTCGACAGCGATCAGGGCATCGTCCACACACACGGTGAGCTCACCTTCGGCATCGGTCGAGTTCCCGAAATCGCCTGGCTGCCACCAGGCTTGATTGCCGAGGCCGGCGACGGGGGTCACCGGGTGGATGTGGTCGGACGGCTCGATACATTGCACTGTGTTGTCGCTGAACTGTTCTGCAAACGACAGGTCCAGATCGACTTCGATCGTGTTGGCATCGGTTTCTGATTCGACGGATTCGAAGCTACACCCGACGGTTTGGTAGTTGATGTCGTCGATGGTGCTGTTCGCGCCGCTCGACGGTACCGGCGTGTCGAACTCGGTACCGAAGATCTGCGTCAGATCGTCGGAGGTCAGACCCGCGCAGTCGGCGCGAAGGTTGCCCTCGCTGACGGGAGCCGCGGTCGCGTCGGCGGATTCCGGCATCGGTGGCGGCGATTCGGTCGTCGTCGACTGGATCGGTGATTCGGTCGTACTTCGGTCCGACGATTCGTCGGAGTCGTCGGAACACCCGGCCAGCAGGGACACCATGACCCCGGCCGCGAATATCGCTGCCACACTTCGTCGCATGCCACGCTCCTCACGTCCGGTTCCTTCGTCGGCCTATGCGCCTGCGACATTAGGCGAGCGCGGCGGCGGTGGGAACGCAAATCGCACGATGTCCGGCATACGCACGACGTGCGGGTAACCTCGCCCTATTTCGCCGCTCGCGTATCGGGCGTCCGGAATCACGTTGGGCGCGTGGGTCTGGAAGATCTGGTCGTCGGCAAGCCCACTGAGACGTCGAGCCAATAGATCTCGGTCAGACCTTTTCGAAGACCGCGGCCAGACCTTGGCCGCCGCCGATGCACATGGTCTCCAGGCCGTACCGGGCGTCGCGACGCTGCATCTCGCGGGCCAGTGTTGCCAGCATCCGGCCGCCGGTCGCGCCGACGGGATGGCCGAGCGAGATACCCGAACCATGCACATTGGTGCGCTGATGATCGTCTGCGCCGAACTTCCATTCCCGCATCACGGCGAGCGCCTGTGCGGCGAATGCCTCGTTCAGTTCGATGAGGTCGATGTCGGAAAGCGTGAGTCCCGCTTTCGCGAGCGCCTTCTCGGTTGCCGGGACCGGCCCGATGCCCATCACCTTCGGTTCCACGCCGGCCACACCCCACGACACCAGCTTGACCAAGGGGGTCAGACCCAATTCGGCAGCCTTTTCGGCGGTGGTCACGATGCTCAGTGACGCGGCGTCGTTCTGACCGCTGGCATTGCCCGCCGTGACAGTGGCATCGGGATCCTGCTTGCCCATGAGGGGGCGCAGCTTGGACAGCGACTCGACGGTGGTGTCGGCGCGCGGATGCTCGTCGGTGTCGATCAGCTGCTCACCGGATCGGGACGGAACCGACACCGGCACGATCTCTTCGGCCAGGATGCCGGCCTGCTGTGCGGCGACGGCTCGGGTGTGCGAAGCGACCGCGAGTTCGTCCTGTTCGAGTCGGCTGATGCCGTATTCGCGGCGCAGGTTCTCGGCGGTCTCGATCATGCCGCCTGGCACCGGGTAGAAGCGACCACCCGCGGTCGAACGGGCCCGAACCAGGCTGTCGTGCATCGAAATACCGGACCGTGCGCCGCCCCAACGCATGTCCACGGAGTAGAACGAGGCGTTGCTCATCGATTCGGTGCCGCCGGCCACGACGAGTTCGTTGTCACCATTTCCGACCTGGAACGCCGCCTGGATGACAGCCTGCAGGCCCGATCCGCAACGACGGTCGATGTGCATGCCGGGAACCGTGACCGGCAGGCCCGCGTCCAAGGCCACCACCCGGCCGATCGCCGGCGCCTCACTGTTGCCGTTGCAGTGACCGAGGATGACGTCGTTGATCTCGCCCGGTGCGATTCCGGTCCGCTCCAGCAGACCCTTCATCGCGGCAACACCGAGATCGACTGCCGTGAGCGACTTGAACATTCCGCCGTAGCGGCCGATCGGGGTGCGAATCGGCTCGCAGACAACAACCTCGCGCATGTGCTTTCCCTTCCCCTTTTCAGACCCATAATGCAAGGTGGACCCATGACCTTCTGCACTGTGCCTACCGCCCGATGAGCCCGGAGAGCAAACCCCAGGCGTTACCGTTGGCGGGTTTACGAATCATAGAGGTATCCAGCTTCGTCGCAGCACCCCTTGCCGGAATGACCTTGGGATCGCTTGGTGCCGAAGTGATCCGCGTCGACCCGATCGGCGGTGCCGCGGACTACCGGCGCTGGCCGGTGACCGAGGACGGCGAGTCGATCTACTGGGCGAACCTGAATCAGGGAAAACGGTCGCTGGCCGCGAACTTTCGTGATCCCGAGGCGACCGCGCTGATCCGGGAACTCATTCTCGAAGCGGGAATTGTGGTCACCAACGCGGCGGGGCGGGACTGGCTCGACTACGACGAGTTGGCGCGGGCCCGGCCCGATCTGATCCACGTACAGGTGCTCGGTCGCGCGGACGGGCGCGGCGCAGTCGACTACACGGTCAACGCGGCGATGGGCTTTCCGCTCGTCACCGGCCCGACTGCCCTGGGAGCACCGGTCAACCATGTACTGCCGGCATGGGATGTGGCCTGCGGGTTGTATGCGGCCCTCTCGGTGACGGCAGCGGTGCATCGGCGTGCGAGCACCGGAGAGGGGGCGCAGATCGTGTTGCCCCTCGAGGACGTCGCGTTGGCGACGATCGGTCACCTCGGCTACTTGGCCGAGGTGCAACTCGGTGGACCGGACCGGCCCCGGGTGGGCAATTCTGTGTACGGCACCTACGGAAGCGATTTCCGCACCGCTGACGGCGAAACGATCATGGTTGTCGCGGTGACGCCGCGACACTTCCGCGACCTCGCCGAGGTCACCGGAACCGCCGACGCCGTAGCCGCATTGGAAACGGCACTGGGCGTGGACTTTCGCGAAGACAGTGATCGATTCCGCCATCGCGACGTCTTGAGTGGTCTGTTCTCGATCTGGTTCCGGGATCGGACCATCGATCAGGTGGAGAAGGAGCTGAGCGCTACCGCCGTGCTCTACGAGCGCTACCTGACGTTCGCGCAGATCGCGGCCGATCCCCGCGTCACCGACAATCCGATGTTCCAGCAGGTCGATCAGCCGCGTATCGGCTCTTATCTCGCGCCGACGACGCCGATGTCGATCGACGGACGGTACCCGGCGGCCCGGCCTGCCCCTGCCAACGGGGATGACACCGCCTCCGTGCTCATCGAGTGTCTTGGTCTGAGCGAGAACACAATTGCAGACCTCGAGACCCGCGGGGCCATCCGCGTGTCGACACCCATCACCCAGAAGGAAACGTAGATGACGCGCCTGGCGCAGACGCACGACCTCACTGAGGTGCAGGCCGATATCCTGTCCACCGTCCGCGATTTCGTGGAGCGCGACATCATCCCGAATGCGCAGGCCCTCGAACAGTCCGACACCTATCCACAGGCGATCGTCGACACGATGCGCGAGATGGGCCTTTTCGGGCTCATGATCCCGGAAGAGTATGGCGGACTGGGTGAGTCGCTGCTGACCTATGCGCTGTGCGTCGAGGAGCTGGCGCGGGGTTGGATGAGCGTGTCCGGCGTGATCAATACCCACTTCATCGTGGCCTACATGATCCGACAGCACGGAACACCGGAGCAGAAGGCGCATTTCCTTCCTCGGATGGCGACCGGTGAAGTGCGCGGGGCTTTTTCGATGTCTGAACCCGAGCTCGGCTCAGATGTGGCCGCGATCCGTACCCGCGCCCAGCGATCCGGCGACGACTACGTCATCAACGGCCAGAAGATGTGGCTCACCAACGGTGGTAGCTCCACCCTGGTTGCGGCGCTCGTCCGCACCGACGAGGGTGCCGCGAAGTCACACGAGAATCTGACGACCTTCCTGATCGAGAAGCCCGCCGGATTCGGTGAGGTGTCACCGGGTCTCACGATTCCCGGCAAGATCGACAAGATGGGATACAAGGGGATCGACACCACGGAGCTGTTGTTCGACGACTACCGGATCTCCGCCGACATGGTCCTCGGCGAGAAGCCGGGCCGCGGCTTTTATCAGATGATGGACGGTGTCGAAGTTGGCCGGGTCAATGTGTCGGCCCGCGCCTGCGGGGTGGCGATCAGGGCTTTCGAGCTGGCCGCAAGGTATGCCCAGCAGCGCAGCACCTTCGGCAAACCCATCGCCCAGCACCAGGCGATCTCGTTCTCCCTGGCGGAAATGGCCACCAAAGTCGAAGCGGCCCATCTGATGATGGTCAACGCGGCCCGGCTGAAGGACTCCGGTGAACGTAACGACGTGGCCGCGGGGATGGCGAAATACCTGACGAGCGAGTACTGCTCCGAGGTGACGCAGGCCAGCTTCCGTATCCACGGCGGCTACGGATACTCGAAGGAGTACGAGATCGAACGCCTGATGCGGGAGGCGCCGTTCCTGCTGATCGGTGAAGGCACCAGTGAGATCCAGAAGACGATCATCAGCAAAGGTGTGATGCGCAGCTACGCGTTATAGGGGTCAGTGCGCGTCAGCGAGCTCTCGGTGGGCTGCCCTCCGGATCCGTCGTCGGCCCACAACCAACCGATACGTTTTCTCCAACAACGATGTTCGGGTCCGCTCGGGATCCATCAGCTCGTTCTCGGCGAAGGGGCTGTCCTCGCCGTCGACGATGTCGTGATCGAACTCGACCAGGGTCTTGCCGTCGCCGCGCATTGCGTCGATGGCGGCGCCGAGTCCGGAATGGTTGTCGATCGCAGCCTGGAGTTCGTCGACGTCGATGTCGAGGTGTTCGCTCAGCAGCCGATCCCGGACCCCGCGGATCGCGATGCGGTTCTCATTCGATTCGGGAAGGTCGGGATCGATCTCGACGGCGAGGTCACATTCGCTGTCGAAGCCCATCGACCGGTTGTTGAGATTGGACGACCCCACGCGCAGGAGACGGTCATCCATCACCAGGACCTTGGCGTGCACGTATATCGGCTCCCCGCCCGCGGTCACCGGATGGTATGCGCGAAAACGCTTTTCGGTGTCGGCCTGCCACAGGAACTGGAGGAGGCGCTGGCGGGCACCGTCCATCGCCTGCTGTTCGAGCCAGCTGTCGGCATGTCGGGGCAGGACGATCACGATCTCGGGCCCCCCGCTTTCGCGCAGGCGCTTCTCCAGGGCCTCGGCGATGGTCCGGGACGCGAGGTACTGACTCTCGATGTAGAGGTAGTCCCGAGCGGCGGCTATGGCTGCGAGATAGAGAGATTCGATCTCGCGCACCTCGTCCCGGCCCGGGATCTCCGGCAATGTCCGCGCCACGGCCACGTCGACCGATTCCATGGTCGGGATCAGTGTGTCGGGCCAATAGTTGTCCCCGACGTCGGTGACCTGTTCGAGGGTGCGCCCGGTTGCTGCCAACCATCGGGCCCGTGCCATCTCGCCGACCACCCGGGCCGCGTCCCCGTCAACAGCGGTGGTCGCGTCGTGCCAGGGCCCATACGTCTTGCCGTTGGGCTGGGTGCGCCGATCGTTCTGATCGAGGTGGTCGGAGGTGTCCCATCGGTCGACGGTCATGTCGATGCCGCCACAGAACGCGATCTGATCGTCGATCACCAGGATCTTTTGATGATGTGCCGCGCCAACCGGGTGCACCAGATCGTTCTCGAACTGCAGTGCGGGGTCGGTGAGCCAGTTCTGAATGAAAACCGGCGCCATCCCCCTGTTGATCGCACCCAACCCCAAACTCCACTTGAGGAGGTTGATATTGAGCCCGGGTCGGTTCTGCGGCAACCACTTCAGGAAATCGCCGAGAGCATTGGGACCGTCGAGGGTCTGCCCTTCGGGCTCGAACTGGATCCGGGTGTCAAAGTCCCATCCGATCAGAATGATTCGGCTGCGTGCCTGTAACATCGCGGCCTTTGCATGCCTGAAGTAGTCGGCCGCGTCGACGATCACCGCGAGTCGATCGGCCTCGGCGATCTTCCAGCAGGTCTCATCGGGCACAAGCACCGGCTTGTCACTGCTCACGGGGGACCCTCGGCTTCTTCGACGGATTAGCGTTCTAGAAAGTAGCACGTTGGGTTGTACGCGCTGATTAGTCGAACAAACATTCGACATGCGGCGGCATCGCAGGTAGACTCATGGCAAGATTTCGATCAGATGTGCTGGGGGGCATGATGACTGACGATCCATCTGATGACGTGACGGTTGATTCTTCTTCGGTTCCGGTGTTGGTGGCCATGTATCTCGAGTTGGAGTTGTTGCTCGCTGATATCAATGATTGTTCCTCGTCGGATATGTCTGACAGTGAGCTCAATGAGCTTGTGCGGGTGCATGAACGGATCTCCCGCAAGGTCGAGTTCACCGGTGTGCGGAATTTGCTGCGGGTGTCGGACCGCTCGTCGTTTACCAAGGCGGGGTATTCGTCGTTGTTCGGTTTCGTGCGGCAAGAGTTGCGGTTGACCAAAGGGCAAACCTCCTCCCGGATCCGTGGACTGGAGGCCGTCGGACGGTTTCATACGATACAGGGGCAGGAGTTGGCGCCGAAATGTCCTGCCGCTGAACAGGCCTGGTCGAGAGGTTTGATCGGGGCAGCGCATATGGATGTGATGTTGGATGTGCGCAAACACATCCCGTCTGCTTCCGATCCGGCGGTGTATGACGTGGTTGATCACTGGATGACCGAAGAAGCGGTCGGTCAGGACCCGACGCAGTTGGTTGCGTCGGGCCGGCAAGTCCTGGCGCGGGTCGATCCCGATGGCCGGTTGACCGACGACAGCGATCGAGCCCGCAAACGTTCAGTGGGAATCGGCGATCAGGGTGTGGACTTGATGGCGAAAATCTCGGGCACGCTAGATCCGGAAACCTTGGCGTTGTTCAAGACCGTGATGGACGTCTGGGCCGCGCCCGGGATGAACAATCCGGCCGACCCGAACTCGCCGACCGGCGCGAGCGATGATCCGAAACAAGATGCCGAGTTGATCAAGGCCGCGGCCGAGCGCGATACCCGTTCGACGAGCCAGCAACATCACGATGCGTTGAAAGCAATTCTGAAAACCATTCTGGCGTGCAACCTGCTCGGTAAGTCCCATCGGGGTTTGCCGGCTCAACTGATCATCACGATGACCAAAGAGCAGCTCGACGACTGCGCGGGTATCGCGAAAACGGCTTCAGGGGTGGATATTCCGGTCAAGGAAGCGTTGAACCTGTCGGCCCGCTCCGACAAATACCTCGCCGTCTTCGCCAACCACAGCGCCGAGGTGCTGTATTTCGCCCGGGCCAAACGCACCGCGCAGAAAGGCCAGCGTTTGGCGATGTTCGCCCGGGATCGCGGTTGCTCGCACCCGGGGTGCACCAATCCGGCGACCTGGGCGGAGATCCATCACCTGATTGCCTGGATCAACGGTGGTCTGACCGACATCGATCTGATGGGATCAGCCTGCCCGCCGCATCACAAGCTCGTCGGCGATGGCCCGGGCCAGTGGCAGACGGTGATGATCACCGAAGGGCCCGACAAGGGCAGGGTCGGGTGGATACCCCCGGCAAGTGTGGATCCGGAACGCAAACCGAGAGTCAACCGTGCCCAGCATGTCAACGAAACCTTCGCAGCGGCCTGGCAAAAAGTCCTCGGCGACCGCCAGGCGGTGTTGGCCGAAAAGTTGGCGGAACTGACCAGCGACGTATCTGACCTCCCACCTGATTCTGGCACCGACGATCCCGAGTCCGTCGAATAGCATTGCAGGTAAGTGTGTTCAGAGATCAGTGGTCGCGTATGGCCGCGGATCGAGCCTGCGTTCAGCGCTCGCTGTCGAGCATCGCCATATGGGCTTCGTCGTAGCGCCCGCCGGCAGCGGCGTCAGCAGGGACGGCGGCCTCGATGGTGTCGAGTTCCGCCTTGGTGAGGTTGAAGTCAAGGGCGGCAAGGGAATCGTGCAACCGTGTCACCTTCTGGGTGCCGATGATCGGGACGATGTCGTCACCCTGGGCGAGTACCCAGGCGATCGCGAGTTGTGCGACGCTGACACCGCGCCGGTCGGCGATCGTCGCGAGTGCATCGACGAGTTCGAGGTTCTTGGTCAGGTTGTCGCCCTGAAAACGTGGGGTGTGCGCTCGATAGTCGTTGGGGGCGAATGTGGTTCCGGCCCCGACCGAGTTGCTCAGCAGGCCGCGCGCCAACACGCCGTAGGCGGTGATTCCGATACCGAGTTCACGGGTGGTCGACAGTATTCCGGATTCGATACCGCGGGACATCAGCGAGTACTCGATCTGCAGGTCGACGATGGGATGCACTGCCGCAGCGCGGCGAATCGTGTCGATACCCACCTCGGACAGGCCGATGTGGCGGACATAACCGGCGTCGACCATCTCGGCGATGGCGCCGATGGTCTCCTCGATCGGGACGGCCGGGTCGAGGCGGGCCGGGCGGTAGATGTCGATGTGATCTACCCCGAGCCGGGTGAGCGAATACGTGAGGAAGTTCTTCATCGCAGCCGGTCGGGTATCGAACCCGACGAATTCGCCGTCGGGAGAACGGAGTCCGCCGAACTTCACACTGAGCTGCACGTCGTCGCGATCACGTTCGCGCAACGCCCGGCCGATCAGCATCTCGTTGTGACCGCTTCCGTAGAAGTCGCCGGTGTCGATGAGGTTCACACCTTCATCGATCGCGGCGTGAATGGTGGCGATGGACGACGCGTCGTCGCTGGGGCCGTACATACTGGACATGCCCATCGCACCGAGGCCGATGCGGGAGACCGATGGTCCTGTTTTGCCGAGGGTTACCTGTTGAATGTTCATGAGCTCAGCCTGGACGGTTTGTGCGGCCGGTGGCAGAGACCGGTTATCGGGGGATCGCCGGTCCCTGGCTCGCGAGGCCGCGAACGGGCAGAGTTGTCCTCGTGAGCACACGTATGGACCGCGACGAGCTGGCCGACTTCCTGCGTCGCCGCCGCGCGGCGCTCGTCCCCCGTGACGTGGGACTGCCCGAAGGCGTTCGCCGTCGCACACCGGGACTTCGTCGTGACGAGGTGGCCGTCCTGGCCGGCATGTCGACCGACTACTACACCCGGCTGGAGCAGGCCCGCGGCCCGCACCCGTCGACGCAGATCGTCGCGTCGATGGCGCGCGCTCTGCGACTCACCGACGACGAACGAGATCACCTCTACCTGCTGTGCGGACATGCGCCGCCGCCCCGCGTCGGTGGCGATTCCCATGTCGGTCCCGGTCTGTTGTACCTACTCGACAAGCTCGACGACATCCCGGCCTGCGTGATCTCAGAACTCGGCGAGACGCTGGCACAGAACCGGATGAACGTGCTGCTTGCCGGCGATCGATCGGCAGTGACCGGACTGGACCGCTTCTTCACCTGGCGTTGGTTCACCGATCCGCAGGCCCGCCGGCGTTTCCACCCGGAGGACTGGCAGATGATGGGTCGCAAGCACGTCAGTGACCTGCGCGCGATCGCCGCCAAACGGGGCGACGACGCGGTGGTGATGGAACTGGTGGGGGCACTGCAGGCCGGTAGTGAAGAGTTCGTCGAGCTGTGGTCGGAACATCGGGTGGAAATCCGGACCAGTGCCGTGAAAAGGTTCATCCACCCCGAGATCGGTGAGATCGCCGTGCAATGCGAAACGCTGGTCACCCAGAACGCGGACCAACATCTGCTTGTCTACTTCCCACAGCCGGGCACGCCTGCCCGTGAACGTCTCGAATTGTTGTCGGTGATCGGCACCCAGGCCATGACCGGAGGCCGTTGACGCCGGTTTGTCGCATTTCTTCAAGACGCGGCCGCTGATCGTGGAGAAGACTCGATGGCATGACCAACTCAACTGTTGACCTACTCCGGCCGGTCCTGGCCGATCTCGCGATCGTCGTCGCGAACACCGACGGCCACGACACCGCACCTACGCCGTGTACCGAACTCGATGTCGCACAGCTGCGCAACCACGTTGCGGGCTGGCTGACCACGTTCGCGGCCGGATTCGCCGATGCCGATGGCCGGGCACAAGCCGGCGGTGCCGAGGTTCCACAGGCTGCGGTGCCTGCCGCCGAGGTGATCGGTTCGGCGGCAGCACAACTCGACGCAGCCGTGCGAGCAGGCGCCGACCAGCGTCCGCTCTACCTCGGCGAGAGCCCGATGCCGGGGGACATGGCGATGTCGATGATCCTGTGGGAGTACGTGGTTCATGGCTGGGACCTCGCGGTGGCAACGGGACAGACATGGGACCCCGCACCCGAGGCCGCGGCCGCGTCGGCGGCCTTTGCGCCCAACATGCTGACCCCGGACTATCAGGGTCCCGGCAAGACTTTCGGCCCGCGGGTCCCGACGGCCGACGATGCTTCGGACCTCGATCGACTACTGGGACTCTCGGGCCGCGACCCCTCCTGGCAACCACCGCGCTGAGCGTGCGGACATCCGGGCCGCTGACCGGGCGGCGGTAGAGTCCTGGGGGTGAGTACCCCATTGACTGCACCTGTTGTTGCCGCCGGACTCGTCGGCGGATACGCCACCGCCCGATACAGCGGGCGTCGTGAACTCGGCGGCGTCGTGCTCGCCGCGGCAGGCGGCTGGTGCGCCACCCGGTGGTACCAGGAGAAAGGCCCGGTCGTGGCCGGATCGCTGCTGGCCGGCTACCTGGTCGCCTTTGGTGCGTCGCATCCGCTGGCCAAGAAGATCGGTGCCTGGCCGTCGGTGTTCGCCGTGACCGCAGCGGCCGCAGGCGCGGCCTACGCTGTCGCCGATCGCTGAGCAGACCCACCGACAACGTGATGAGCCGCTGATGTCGGGCATCACGATCGCCGTTGTTGTCATTGCAGTACTGGTGCTGGCGATTGCCGTTGTGGCGCTGCGGGTTCGGACCCGCCCGACCCTGACGACACCCGCCGAGCGGGCAGTACACGCGACCCTGCACACCGCGTCACTGGCAGCCCGGCCCTTGCGGCGCGGTTTGAATGCCGACTCGGCCGCGGAGGCCGCGCCGCATCTGCAGAGTCTGACCGCTGCCGACGCACTGGGCATTGCCGACGCCGACGGTGTGGTCCTGGCCTGGACCGGATCTCACGAGCGGCTGGCAACCGAGTTCGCAGACGCTGCAGTTCGAGCCGCGGCCGAAGGGCGCCGGATCCTCATCAAGGCCTCTGAACTCGACGAACCCGGTGTCCGGGCGCTGATCGTGCAGCCGATGCCTGCCGACGGCACCGGATCGGTGGGTGTGATCGGTGTGGTCACCAGAAACCAGCCGGGACCGGGCATGCTGTCGGCGATCACCGAAGTGGCCCACTACGCAGGTAACCAGATCGAGTTGGCCGACCTCGATGCCTCTCGTGCCCGTCTGGACCGGGCCGAGGTACGTGCGTTGCGGGCTCAGATCAGTCCGCATTTCATCTACAACGCGTTGGGCACCGTGGCGTCGTTTGTGCGGACCGACCCCGATCAGGCCCGCGAGCTCATCCTGGAGTTCGCCGACTTCACCCGGTACTCGTTCCGCGCTGCCGGGGAGTACACCCTGCTTGCCGACGAACTACGCAACATCGACCGTTATCTGACGCTGGAACGGGCCAGGTTCGGGGGGTCGCTGTCGGTCAAACTGCAGGTCTCTCCCGAGGTCCTCAACGTGGTATTGCCCTTCTTGGCGTTGCAGCCGCTGGTGGAAAACGCGGTACGGCACGGTATTTCGAGTAAGCCGGAAGGCGGGACGGTCACCATCGTCGCGGCCGACGAGGGTACCGATTGCGTGATCAGCGTCGAGGACGACGGCATCGGGATGGATCCGGAAATCTTGCGGTCCGGTGATCTCGACGCGATCGTCACCGGGACCGGCGGACCCAGCGCCACCGAGAACGCACACGTGGGTCTGGCCAACGTCGATGACCGGTTGCGCGCGGCGTTCGGTAACGACTACGGACTGGTGGTCGAAACCGCGCCCGGCGCCGGAACCAAGGTGAGCATGCGGGTACCGAAGTTCCGGCCGGGGATCTCGGTCTGAATTCGCGCCCAACCTCGGGGTTGACTTCGAGTGCGCTCTAACTCTTACGCTGCGTTCTATGAAGAACGACGAAGCGTCGACCGACGTTGATCCCCAAAGTCTGACGGTCGCCCAGATGGCGCTGGTGACCGGTGTATCGGCGCATACCCTTCGCTACTACGAACGTGCCGGGCTGATCGAATCCGTCGGCCGAAATCCTGGGAATCAGCGCCGGTATTCGGAGGCGGATGTGGAGTGGGTGAAATTCCTGCTCCGACTCCGTGAAACCGGGATGGCGATCTCACGGATGCGTGTGTACGCCGAGCTGCGTGCGCAAGGCGCCGGGACTGTCGCGACCCGGCTCGAGTTGCTCGAAGTCCACCAAGCGGGCCTGCGAGAACAGATTGCGACCCTGCGGCAGCACGAGAAGGCACTCGAATCAAAAATCGCGATCTACCGCAACGACCTGGCCGCCGCGTCCGGCGACCGAAACGACAACGATGCAGGAGACACCCATGAATGACACCACCACGCGCGAACAACGGTACGACCATGGACGATCGGTGCTCGACGCGATCGACGGACAAGCCGGTGTGAACGTGATCGATTCCCTGAAAGATGTTGCACCAGAACTCGCACACCAGGTCGTGGCATGGGGGTTCGGTGACATCTACTCGCGACCCGGTCTCGAACCGCGCGACCGCCAGCTCGTCACCCTCGGCATGCTCACCGCGCTCGGCGGATGCGAGCCGCAGCTCGACGTCCACATCAATGCATCACTCAACGTCGGTCTGTCGCCGCACCAGATCATCGAGGCGCTGCTGCATTCGGCTGTCTACTGCGGATTTCCGCGCGCGCTGAACGCCACCCTCACTGCGAAGAAGGTCTTTGCCGAACGTGGACTACTGCCGATCTCCTGATCGAGTCGGATCCGATGTCAGCTCGAGACACTGGATGTTTCGCTCGTTTGGTTGCGCTCGGCCACGATCTTCCTGATCGCAGCCTTCTGGACCTTGCCGCTGGGCGTGCGGGGGAACTCGTCGAGTTGGTGAAGCTCCTCGGGCCACTTCTGTTTTGCCAGACCGGATGTGGTGAAGTGCGCCCGTAGGTCGTCCAGCGTGGGCATCGCCGCGCCCGGCTTGAGTCGCAATACCGCGGCGGTGTGTTCACCGAGTCGGGCATCGGGTGCGGAGACCGCCGCTGCTTCGGCGACACCGGGTAGTCCGAGAAGCTCCTCTTCGACCTCTTGCGCGCTGATGTTCTCGCCACCGCGGATGATGACGTCGTTCTTGCGGTCGGTGATCGTCAGACTGCCGTTCTCATCGAGGATCCCGATATCGCCGGTGTGATACCAGCCGTCGGAGTCAAAAGCGTTGGCCGTCAACACGTCATCGGTGTATCCGATGCAGAGATCGGGGCCGCGGGAGAGTATCTCGCCGTCGGGTGCGATCTTCAGCTCCACGCCTTCGAGCGCGCTGCCGTCGGTCTCCGTACGTTTGGTGACCGAGTCGGTCGTTTTCGATCCGGTGATGGAGGGGTGTTCGGTGCTGCCGTAGGAGCGGTAGGCGGTGACGCCGAGTTCGGTCAGCCGGCGGGTGAAGGTCAACGGGACGGTGGCGCCACCCAGGCCGGCGTAGGGCATGAACTCCAGATGCGCGGCGGTGAAGTCGGGATGATCGAGCACACTGGTCACGAAATATGGTGCACCACCACCAACTTTCAGCTTCCGCTCGGTCATCAGCCGGAGCACCACGGCCGGATCCCAGACGTCGATCAGGTGAATCGGATATCCCTCCAGAATGGGGATCAGAAACGCACTGACCATTCCGATGAAGTGACCGATGGGCGCGCCGGTGATCTGCGGTTGCCCGTCGCGTGGCCAGCGAGCGGCCAGCTGCCGGGTTTCACAGACCAGGGTCTGGTGACTGTGGATCACACCCTTGGCCTTACTGGTGGTTCCGGACGTGAACGCGATCAGCGCAGGCGCGGCCGGGTCGGCCTTGACGATCCCGGCCATCGGCTCATCCGCGAGGAGTTCGTCGAAGTTCGCTCCGACAACACCGACGACCGGGACGTCACGATAGAGGTCCGGCTCGTAGGTCATCTTCCCGAAGCCCTCGGCGGTGATCACCACCTTGGGCTTGGTGGTGGCGATGATGTGGGCCATCTCCTTGGGGCCGTAGAAATGGACCACGGGCACGATGACCGCACCGAGGAACGACGTCGCCCAGAAGGTGGCGCCGGCCTCCATCCAGTTCGGCAGTTGCGCGACGACCACGTCGCCTTCGCCGACGCCGCGATCACGGAGTCCGGCGGCCAGCCTGCGGGCGATCAGCTCGACATCGGCAAAGGTCCCCACGTACGGGTGGGTCGCGGAGTGCACTTCGAATGCGAGGTGGCCGCGGTCGGCCAATCCGTGACCGGCCAGTTCGCCGATGGTTTCTTCGGTCCACCAACCGTCGTCTCGGTACCGTTTTGCCAGTTCGTCGGGGATATGTCTCATCGAGTGCTACTTCCTGACGTGTCGATACTCAAGTGCGACCCGCATCTTGACAGCGGGCGATTATGACGTAGATCATACGAAGCAAGCTAGGTTTTCAAAATGGAGAATAGCGTTTCCGCGCTGTCTTGATGGTGCGAATGCTGTTCTGGAATCAGTTGGTTTCGCAGCGAGGAGTTGTCAGGTGGAGATCCAAGAAGTTGTCGACAGGCTGGAAATCGAGCAGCATTTGACGAATTACGCGAAGGCGGTCGACTCCGAGGATTGGGATTTGTGGCGCTCGCTCTATACCGAGGATGCGCGCGTCGACTACTCCGCCGTCAGCGGCCCGACGGGCAATCCGGCGGAGATCTCGGCCTGGCTCGAAGCCTCGATGAAAATGCTGCCGATGAAGCAGCATTTCATCACCAATATCGATTACACGATCACCGGTGATCGCGCGGAGGTGCGGGCCATGTTCTACAACCCGATGATCCTGCCCGGTCAAACCGAGAAGAGTGACTGTGGCGGCTGGTATCGCCACAAGCTGGTGCGAACGTCAGAAGGATGGCGTACGTACGACTTCCAGGAAGAGGATGTCTGGTTCAGTGCCACCATGAGGGCAGGGGCGGAGGCGCATCACGCTGCGTCGCTGAAGAGCTGAAACGTCGTGGGTGAACTCGACAACACGGTCGCGCTGGTCACGGGTGCGGCACGAGGGCAGGGCCGTAGCCACTGTGTGGCGTTGGCCGAAGAGGGCGCCGACATCATCGCGATCGACATCTGCGCCGACATCGACTCCATTCCGTATCCGCTGGCCACCAAAGAGGATCTCGACGAGACCGCCCGCCTGGTCACCGAAAAGGGCCGCCGGATCTCGACGTATACCGCTGACGTGCGACAGCTGGCCGACCTCGAGGCTGCTGTCGCGGCCGGCGTCGCGCAACTCGGCGAGATAGACATCGTCGTCGCCAATGCCGGTGTGGTCGCGCTCGGGGTCGCCGATCCGAAAAACGAGCAGCTCTACCGCGACATCGTCGAGACAAATCTGTTCGGGGCGTGGAACACGATCGCGGCGACCGTGCCGTCGATCATTCGTAAAGGCCGGGGCGGATCGATCGTCCTGACCAGTTCGGTCCAGGGCCTGATCGGACGCGGTGGTGACGGGAGTGCGGCCGTGTTCGGATACGCCGCGTCGAAACACGGGATCGTTGGCTTGATGCATTCGGCGGCAAACGCGTACGCGGCGCACAACATCCGCGTCAACACGGTCCATCCCACCGGGGTTGCGACACCGATGGTCATGAACGAGTACATGGCCAAGATGCACGCGGAGCAGGGCAGTCCGTCGTCCATGGGCGGGAACATGCTGCCGGTACCGATGGTCGAAGCCGAAGACATCACCAACGCTGTGATGTGGCTGGTCAGTGAGAAGGCCCGATACGTCACCGGCGTCGCGTTGCCCGTGGATGCCGGATGCTCGGCCATGTAGTTTCGCCGCGTTGGTGGGCTCGAGGAGGAGCGTACGTGGCACGATAGACCCCGTTGTGTCACAGACGAACAAGGATTCCGCGCCCACGAAACGGCCGGCACTGACAGTGCTGGCCGTCGACGACGAATGGCCGGCGCTCGACGAGCTCGCCTATCTGCTGCGGGCCGAGGACGCGGTGGCCGAGGTGCTGACGGCCGGTGACGCGACCACCGCATTGCGGTTGATCAAGGATCGTCCCGACAGCATCGATGCGGTGTTCCTCGACATCAACATGCCGGGCCTCGACGGACTCGAACTGGCCGGGGTGCTGGCAGCTTTTGCCAACCCGCCTGCCGTGGTGTTCGTGACCGCGCACGACGACCGGGCGGTGGCCGCGTTCGACCTCGGCGCGCTCGACTATCTCCTCAAACCGCTACGAGCGCAGCGTCTTGCAGAGGCGGTCCGGCGGGTGGTCGAGCAACGGGAGACATCCGATTCGGATCCAGGCCCGCAGCTCGGTGTCATCGAAGATCAGGACGAGGTGATCCCGGTCGAGATGGGCGGTTCGACCACACTGGTCAATCGTTCGGACGTGGCCTGGGTGGAAGCCGAGGGTGACTACACCCGGCTGCACACCCTTACCGGATCGCATCTGGTTCGTATCCCCATCTCGGCGCTCGAAAGCCGTTGGGCACGCGCCGGATTCCTGCGTGTTCACCGTTCGTACCTGGTGTCGTCGTCGCTGGTCACCGGTATCCGCACGGTTGGATCCGGCATGGTTGTCCTCCTCCGGCCGGGCCCGAACGCGGCGGTGGTGGAGTTGCCGGTGAGCAGGCGGCACACCCGGGAACTCAAAGACCGCCTTGTCCGTAGCCCCAAACAGGATCGGCTCACGCGATGACGACGGCCGGAGACGACGCGCCGCGCGCGCGGGAGCGGGTCGTTCTCGCAACGCGGCGAGGGGCGCGCACCGTCCGTACCCGGGTGGAGGTCCAAGAGCAGACCGAGGTCGGCGACGCACTCATCCGTGGGCTGATGCGCGCACAACTGGGGCTGGCGTTGCGGCTGGCCGCGCCCACCCTGCTGCTGCTGTGTTCGATACCGGTGTTGATGAAGATCTTTCCGGGACTGACCGAGGTGTCGATCTTCGGGATCCTGTTGCCCTGGTGGATCCTTGGATTTGCCGTGTACCCGCTGCTGCTCGGCGTCTGCTGGGTCTACAACCGTCTCGCCGACCGAAATGAAGAAGAGTTCGGCGACCTGGTCGACGACTGAAATCAGATGCAGACGATATCCGGACAATCGGTGCCGATCCCGACACTCATCGCACTGGTTGTCGCAGCGGTGGCCACCGTCGCCATCGGGGCCTACGGAGTCCGCCTGGCCCGCACGACATCCGACTTCCTGGTCGCCTCCCGCAGCGTCGGACCCAAATGGAACGCCGCGGCCATCTCCGGCGAGTATCTCTCTGCTGCCTCATTTCTTGGCGTTGCCGGACTGATCGCGAAGTACGGCGCGGACGCACTCTGGTATCCGATCGGTTTCACCGCAGGTTATGTCGGCCTGTTGTTGTTCGTGGCCGCTCCGCTCCGCCGGTCCGGCGCCTACACCGTCCCTGATTTTGCCGAATTCCGGTTGCAGTCCAGGCGTTTACGTAAGCTGGCGACCGCTGTCGTGGTCCTCATCTGCATCCTCTACATGGTTCCGCAGTTCCAGGGCGCGGGTCTGACACTCAACATCTTGCTGGGTGTTCCACCCTGGGTGGGCGCGGTGGTGGTCGCGCTGATCGTGATCGCCAATGTTGTTGGCGGCGGGATGCGTTCGATCACCTTCGTCCAAGCTTTTCAGTACTGGCTCAAACTCACCGCCATCGCGGTGCCTGCCGTTGTCCTGGCGATCCACTTCTACGGCACCGGTGATGATCAGGGTTCCGAGGCGCCACCGACGGTGTCGACGGAAACGACTGTCGACGTCACGACCGACGTTGTCGTCACCGTGGCAAACCCATTGCAGGTGAATGTGTTCGGGGAGGTCGACGACGTCGCCGTGTCCGGGCCGCTGACACTGCGGCCGGGTGAGCACTCGTTGAGCGCCGGGACCGAGCTCGAACTCGCGGCCGGATCGGCCGTACCGGTGGTCTCCGGTGCGCCGTCAACGCACAGTGAATGGGCCACCCCTGGATGGGGTTTCGGTGGCGAGCACCCGATGTTCCAGGTCTTCTCGCTGATCATCGGGATCTTCCTGGGCACGATGGGTCTCCCGCACGTGCTGGTGCGCTTCTATACGAATCCGGATGGCAGGGCCGCCCGGGCGACCTCGCTGGCGGTGGTGGTTCTGCTCGGGGTGTTCTATCTGTTCCCCACCCTGCTCGGTGTTTTCGCGCGTTTCTGGGTACCGCAGCTGCTCATCACCGGGGCATCGGACGCCGCTGTGTTGTTGCTGCCGGGCTCGGTGTTGTCGGGCATCGGTGGCCAGTTGCTGGCGGCGCTGGTGGCCGCAGGCGCCATCGCAGCTTTCCTCGCCACGTCGTCCGGCCTGCTCGTCAGCGTGGCCGGTGTTCTGAGCACCGACGTATTGCGCGGGCGGGTCCGAGACTTTCGGGTCGCCTCGGTACTGGCCGGTCTGGTGCCGCTGCTGCTGGCCGTGGGGGTGACGTCCATCGACCTGTCCCGAACGGTGGGTCTGGTGTTCGCTGTCGCCGCCTCGACGTTGTGTCCGTTGCTGGTGCTGGGCATCTGGTGGCGCGGACTCACCGCGGTGGGCGCGGCGGCAGGACTGATCGTCGGTGGTGTTGTCGCCGGTGGCGCCGCCCTCGCGACGTCGGTCGGCGGTGTCGATGACGGCCTGCTCGATGGCTGGCCCGCTGTGCTGATCGGTTATCCGGCGGCCGTCAGTGTGCCGCTGGCGTTCGTCACGATGGTGCTGGTCAGCAAGTTGACCGCGGATCAGGTTCCGGCTGATGTCGGGCGGCTTCTGACCCGCCTGCACGCCCCCGAAGGTCTGGGGGTCGGGCGCGATCGCGAGGTGGGTCTCGACCACGGGGAGGATCGCTGAATGTGGCGGAGCAGTCATGAGTCCAGCCGTTGTCACCGTACGGCCAGGCCGAGAGGGAACGTCACGCCGGTGAGCTCTTCGGAGGCGGTCCACAGGCGTTGCTGGACCCCCTCGTCGTGCGAGTCGGGGCTGGAGCTGACCAGCTTCGGATTTCCGCGAATCTCCCCGAAGCTGCTGGGACCGTAGTACTGCCCGCCGACGACAGTCGGGTCGGTGGCGGCGCGCAGGGTGGGCAGGGCACCCATGTCGGGCTTCTGGGTGAGCAGTGGTGCGAGCCAGGTGACGGGCAGGCGGAGCGCGGTGGGCGTGTTGCGGACGAGTTCGGTGTTGGACACGCCGGGATGGGCGGCGACCGCGACGGTGGTGCCATGCGCCGCGAGCCGGCGCTGCAGTTCGTACGTGAACATCAGGTTGGCGAGTTTGGACTGGCCGTAGGCGGCCACGCGGCTGTACGAGCGCTCCCACTGCAGGTCGTCGAAGTGGATGGCGGCCCGGATGCGGTGGCCGGTACTGCTGACCGTCACGACGCGGGAGCCGGGGACAGGCAAGAGCCGGTCCAGCAGCAGGCCGGTCAGGGCGAAGTGTCCGAGATGGTTGGTGCCGAACTGCAACTCGAAGCCGTCGGTGGTGGTCTGTCGCGGCGTGTACATCACACCCGCGTTGTTGATCAGGAGGTCGATGCGCGGGTGGGCGGCGCGCAGGTCTGCCGCAGCGGACCGGATCGAGTCGAGGGACGTCAGGTCGAGGGACTGGACAGTGACATCGCCGGTGATGCGGGCGGCTGCCTGCCTGCCCTTCTCGATGTTACGGACGGCCAGGACCACCGTCGCCCCGCGTTCGGCGAGCATCCGCGCGGTCTCGAAGCCCAGCCCGGTGTTGGCGCCGGTCACGATCGCCACCCGGCCGTGCTGCTCGGGAATGTGTTGGTCGTTCCAGTTGCTGCTCATGACGTGCTCCTTAAGAAACCATCGGTCTGTTGTGGAACAAACATAAAAGACCAGCGGTCTCCTGTCAAGGGACCGACGGTCTTTAATTCCTCCCAAAGGACCGGTGGTCTTTAAGCTAAGGTCAAACCGTGACTTTTCAGCGGGCACGCAGCGAGGAGCAGCGCGAGATCCGCCGCCGGGCGATCCTGGACACGGCGGCGGCGATGCTCGACGAGATGCCCGTGGCCGAGGTGAGCCTCAACGAGCTCAGCCGGCGGGTGGGCCTGGCCAAGTCGAACGTCTTGCGGTATTTCGAGTCGCGCGAGGCGGTCCTACTCGAACTGCAGGACGCCTTCCTGGAGAGCTGGCTCGCCGAGGTGGCGGACGAATTGGCCGCGGGCGTCGAGGCGCAGGCGACACCGGACGTGCGAGCAGGTCAGCTCGCCGAGATCCTCGGCCGGTCGCTGTCGGAACGAGTGGTGCTCTGCCACCTCTTCGGCGCGCAGGGTGCCGTCCTCGAGCGAAACATTTCGGTCGAGGTGGCCAAGCAGCACAAGCGTTCCTTCCTCACCAGACTCGTTGCCATGGCCGATCTCATGCGTAGTCACCTGCCAGAGCTCGGCGACGGCGCGCAGATGTTCTGCTTTATGAGCCTGATCTCGGCGGGCGCGCTGTCGACGTACGTCCCGATGCCACCGAGCCTCCTGGCCGCCTACGCGGACGAACCCGCCCTTGGCGTACTTCACCCGGAGCTACACGAAGCCCTGCGGTCCTCCTTCACCGCGATGCTCGTCGGCGTGCTGCCGCGCGCCTGAACGCCTGGGACCTTGTGCGTGCAGCTCGAGACTGACCGTTTTGTCGCTCAGATCGACAGCTCACCGTGTGACTGCAACCACCCCATATTCATGTGACCTGGACCTCAATAACGTCTGCTGACAGATTCTCTCCTGCTCTATGTCGTCGTCGCCACGTACGCGCACGACTTCATGACCAATAAAGTGCGGGCAACACCAACATCGTTCTCGGGCAGTTTGTTTCGACGTTTGTAATCACGGCCGCATACGTGCGATGTAGTGCCGCAACAACTATGGTGATCGCACTAGGTAAATGAAGTGGAGTCCGTCGGCTTGAGAACCGCGGTCAGATAATGGGTGCCTTCGGGGGTTGGGGTGAGCCGACCGTAGCGGTCTTGCAGATCGGATTGACTATGAATGATTGTCTGCCAGTTCATGTGGTCGAGCTGGCTGGTGGTGTCGCGGTCGGCGCCTACAGTGGCCGGATGACTGCTCAATACATCCTGATGATCAGTGGCAGCGTCCGTGAGGGCTCAGTTAACGCTGCGGTGGTCGCGACGGCGGCCGCGGTGGTGCCCGAAGGCACCACCGCGGTGACATACGCCGGGCTGACGGATCTGCCGCACTTCAACCCCGACCTCGACAACGACTCTCCGCCGCCGGCCGTGATCGAGCTGCGTCGCCTGATTGACGAGTCGACTGCGCTGCTGTTCAGCACACCGGAGTACGCCGGTGCTATGCCGGGGGCGCTGAAGAACCTGCTGGAGTGGACCGTCGGCGGTGTGGAGACGACGCAGAAGCCAACCGGGTGGATTAACCCGTCAGCGATCCACAACAGGTCCGTCGGAACGTACGCGTCGCTGCGCACCGTGCTCGAGTACACCGACGCTCGAATCATCGATGCAGCCTGCGTCAACGTGCCGATCCCGCGAGCGTTGATCGGTGCGGACGGTCTCGTGGCCCCGAGCCCCGAGCGTGAGGCGATCCGCAGCGCCGTGGCTGCGCTCGTCGCCGGCACCTAGAAACGTTCCGATCGCGTCGGCAGTTCCCACGCGGCTGATCCCGGTTCGGGGCGCGGCCGCTTACCGTTCGTCGCTCAGAATCGACCGTTCGTCGCACAGTTCGACAGCTCACCGTGTGACTGCGACCACACCATATTCATGTGACCTGGACCTCAATAACGTCTCCTGACAGGTTCTCTCACTCGTTTATGTCAGGAGTCTCCCGTGACCACATCAGACCTGAGCCCGGATAGGTCGCCCGAGCGGCCGACCCCGGACGCGCAGGCGTTCATCGACATGCAGGCAAGTCCGGAGTTCCAGGATCTGCGCCGTCGACTACGCGTGTTCGTCTTCCCCCTGACGGGCTTCTTCCTGGCCTGGTACATGCTCTATGTCCTCGTCGCCACGTACGCGCACGACTTCATGGCCACCAAAGTGTGGGGCAACATCAACATCGGCATCATCTTCGGTCTCGGGCAGTTCGTCTCGACGTTTGTCATCACGGCCGTATACGTGCGATTCGCCAATCGTGACCTCGATCCTCGCGCCGCGGCCATCCGCGAAGAGCTGGAAGGACCGGTCAAATGACCATTCTCGCCGCGGATACCGCTTCGGTAGGTAACCCCGCACTCAACATCGCCATCTTCGTGGCATTCGTTGTCATCACCATGACGATCGTGATCCGGGCCAGCAAGACCACCAAGAAGGCGTCCGACTTCTACACCGGTGGCGGCCAGTTCTCCGGACCGCAGAACGGCTTTGCGATCGCAGGCGACTACCTGTCGGCCGCATCGTTCCTCGGTATCGCAGGCGCCATCGCCGTCTACGGTTACGACGGCTTCCTCTATTCGGTCGGCTTCCTTGTGGCCTGGTTGGTGGCACTGCTCCTCGTTGCCGAATTGCTGCGAAACACCGGCCGGTTCACGATGGCCGATGTCCTGAGCTTCCGACTCCAGGAACGTCCGGTCCGGATGGCCGCGGCGCTGTCCACCCTGACGGTCTCGCTGTTCTACCTGCTGGCCCAAATGGCCGGTGCCGGTGGACTTGTCGCGCTGCTGCTGAACATCGACGGCAAGTCCGGTCAAAGTATCGTGGTCGCCGTGGTCGGCGTCCTGATGATCGCCTACGTCCTCATCGGCGGCATGAAGGGCACCACCTACGTCCAGATGGTCAAGGCGGTTCTCCTCATCGCCGGTGCGGGCATCATGTTCTTCCTCGTGTTGTTCGCGGTGAAGGGCAACTTCTCGCAGTTGATCGCCGATGCACAGGCCACCGTGAGTGGTTCGGCAAACGAGGCGGTGGCGAGCCGTGACATCGCTGCTCCCGGTGCCAAGTACGGCATCAGCGAGATGTCGAAACTCGACTTCATCTCGCTGGGCATCGCTTTGGTTCTCGGTACCGCTGGTCTGCCACACGTCCTGATGCGCTTCTACACGGTTCCGACCGCCAAAGAGGCGCGTCGCTCGGTCACCTGGGCGATCGGACTCATCGGTGCCTTCTACCTGTTCACCCTGGTTCTCGGTTACGGTGCCGCGAAATCGGTTGGCCCGGACAAGATCCTCGCCGCACCGGGCAAGGAGAACTCGGCCGCGCCGCTGTTGGCCTTCGAGCTCGGCGGCACTATCTTCCTGGCCGTGATCTCGGCGGTGGCCTTCGCGACCATCCTCGCCGTGGTCGCCGGACTGGCGATCACCGCGTCCGCCTCGTTTGCCCACGACATCTACGCCAGTGTCATCAAGCGCGGCAAGGCATCTGAGGAGCAGCAGGTCCGGGTTTCTCGGATCACCGTAGTGGTCATCGGCATCGTCTCGATCGTGCTGGGCATCCTGGCCATGGGGCAGAACATCGCCTTCCTGGTGGCCCTGGCCTTCGCGGTGGCCGCCTCGGCCAACCTGCCGACTCTGCTGTTCTCGTTGTTCTGGAAGAAGTTCAACACCACCGGTGCGCTGTTCAGCATCTACGGCGGCCTGATCACCTGCATCGGCTTGATCGTGATCTCACCAGCTGTCTCCGGCAAGGCGACCTCGATGTTCCCCGATGCCAACTTCGACTTCTTCCCGATGTCGAACCCGGGCATCGTCTCGATCCCCGCCGGCTTCCTGCTGGCCGTGATCGGCACCTACGTCGGACGTCGCAAGCAGGAGAACGCAGCGAAGCAGGCCGAGATGGAGGTTCGCTCACTCACCGGAGTCGGCGTCGAAAAGGCCGTCTCGCACTAACCTGAAAACCCGATGATGTGCGGTTTTGGCGGTCCCGTCCTGGGAGTTTGTTCGCCAGAACCGCACATCATTGTGTTAAGCCGGTGTTACTTGGGTACTCGGGAGCGATGAGTACTTACACGACCACAAATCCGACCACTGGCAAGACTGAGCGGGAGTTCGAGAGCCTCACCACGGCGGGTGTCGAAGACGTACTGAGCCGTTCGATGGCGGCCTATGAGCCGTGGCGGGCCACCAGTCCGACCGAACGCGCCGCAGCACTGGCCCGGACTGCTGACCTGTACGAACAGCAGGCCGACAAGCTGGCGCAGGCCATCACCACGGAGATGGGTAAACCGACAAAACAGGCGCTCGGCGAAGTGCAGTTGGCTGCGGCGATCTACCGCTACTACGCAGAGCACGGGCCGGACCTGCTCAAGAGCGAGAAGCTCGATGTGGGCGGGGCGGACGAGTCGATCGTTCAAAAAGAACCGGTCGGTCCGCTCGTGGGTGTCATGCCCTGGAACTATCCCTACTATCAGGTTGCCCGTTTTGTGGCTCCGAACCTGATGGCGGGCAACACAATCATTCTCAAACATGCGTCGATCTGTGCCGGGTCGGCTCAGCTGATGGAAGAGAAGCTGCACGAGGCCGGCGTACCGACCGACGCGTATATCAACGTGTTCGCATCCAGCGACCAGGTTGCCGACATGATCGCCGATACTCGCGTTCGGGGAGTGTCGTTGACGGGCAGCGAAGCAGCGGGAGCCTCCGTCGCCGAGACGGCGGGGCGGAATCTGAAGAAGGCGGTACTCGAGCTCGGTGGGTCCGATCCCTTCATCGTTCTGGAGACCGCCGATCTGGAGAACACGGCGCGGACCGCGGCCAAAGGGCGATTGTCGAACGCAGGCCAGGCCTGTAACAGTCCCAAGCGTTTCATCGTGCGCGACAAAGACTTCGACACATTCGTCGCGACGGTCACCGCGGAGTTCGAGTCGGCCACCGTCGGTGACCCCTCACATCCCGACACCGTGGTCGGGCCGCTGTCGTCTGTCAATGCCAGGGACACGGTGGTCGATCAGGTCAAGAAGGCCGTATCGCAGGGCGCCAAGTTGCACACCGGCGGTGAAGCGGTCGATGGAGATGGCGCCTTCATGCGTCCGGCCGTGCTGACCGGGATCACCAAAGACATGGACGCCTACTCCGAGGAGATCTTCGGTCCTGTCGCGATGGTCTACTCGGTCGCGTCGGAAGACGAGGCTGTGAAGCTGGCCAACGATGTCGACTTCGGCTTGAGTGGTTCGGTCTGGGGTTCCGACCTCGACAAGGCCCGCGACATCGCCGATCGCCTCGAGGTCGGTATGGCCTACATCAACGAGCACGGAACCACGCTGCCGGGCTTGCCATTTGGTGGCGTCAAGCGCTCGGGATTCGGACGCGAACTCGGACGTTGGGGAATGGGTGAGTTCGTGAACACCCGCCTTCGCCGGACCTCCAGCCGCTGACCGCTCTCGCAGATGGGTGGACCGGTCAGCCGACGATGTCGGCCACCGCTTCGGCGATCGCGAAACAGGATGTGAGCCCGGGGGATTCGATGCCGAACAGGTTCACCAACCCGGCGACTCCGTGCTGTGCCGGCCCCTGGATCAGGAAGTCGGCGGCCGGTTCGCCCGGGCCGGAGAGTTTCGGCCGGACACCGCAGTAGGCAGGTGTGAGGGCGTTGTCCGGTAGTCCCGGCCAGTATCGGCGTATCTCGGAGTAGAAGCTGTCGGCTCGGGTCGGATCGACCTGGTAATCAACACGGTCCACCCATTCGACGTCCGGGCCGAAACGGGCCTGGCCACCGAGGTCGAGTGTGAGGTGTACGCCCAGCCCGCCGTCGACGGGAATCGGATAAATCAGCCGGGAGAACGGCACCTTGACACCGGTCGGGGTGTAGTAATTCCCCTTGGCGTAGTAGCGCTTTGGAAGGTGCTCGGCAGGGTAGCCATCGATCTGGGCCGCTACATCCCACGCGCCCAGACCGGCGCTGTTGATCACGGTGCCGCAGGCGATCTCGGTGTCATCAATGGTCAGGATGATCGACGAATCCTTGCCTGTCCCGCGCACAACCGACCCGCCCATCACCGTGCTGCGCAGCACCGTGGTCGCGCCGGCTTCTTCTGCGTCGCGACGCAGTGCAGTCATCAGGCCATGGCTGTCGATGATCCCGGTGGAGGGCGACAACAGTGCCTGTTCGGCCTGCAAGTCGGGCTCGAGGTCGGCGAGTTCATGCGACTCGATCAGACGAAGATCGTTGACGCCGTTGGTCTTTGCGGCAGCTGCGATACCCGCCAAGCGGTCTACCTGATCGGGATCGGTTGCCACGATGAGCTTGCCGATCCGCTGGTGGCCAACACCGTTGTCGGCGCAGTATGCGTAGAGCTTGTCTCGGCCGGTCGTGCAGAAGCGGGCCTTGGCGCTGCCTGCGGGATAGTAGATACCGGCGTGGATGACCTCGGAGTTACGTGAGCTGGTCTCTGACCCGATCAACTCGGACCGTTCGATGATGAGGACCTCACGCCCGCTGCGGGCGAGTTGCCGGGCGATGGCCAAGCCGATCACGCCGGCGCCGATCACCACACCATCGACATGCTCCACCGCTCACCCCCAGACCTCGTCGAACGCAGATGCGCTCGATGCGCACTGACGCATGGAGCGTATCCGCGGACGACTCAGCGAGCAGCGGTTGTGGACCCTTCGATGTCAGTGGTGTCGCCGGGCAGCCCGACCGGGGACGGCGGGGCTGTGAAGCGCGGAACGAACGCCGTGAACGCAAATGCGAGGAGCGCGGTTCCGGCGGCCAGCAGCATGGTCACCTTGAATGCATCCGCGGACGGCACGTCGAACCCGCCGGACGAGATCGTCATCTGAGCCAGGATCACGCCGACGATGGCGCTGGCGAAGGATGTTCCGAGTGAGCGCATCAGGGTGTTGAAGCTGTTGGCCGCGCTGGTCTGCGACATCGGGACGGCACCCATGATCAGCGCGGGCATGGCGCCGTACGCCAAACCGGTGCCGATGCCGATGATGATGCCGACGATGATGATCTGCCAGATGGTGCTGAGGGCAAAGGCCCCGAGGACGTATCCGGCGGCGACAACAAGGGCACCGATCATCAGCGTTGTCTTGGGGCCTCGGGAGTTGGTGATCCGCGCCGACACTGGGGCCGCGAGCATCATCACCACACCGAACGGCGCCATCGCCAGGCCGGTCATCAGGGTGGATTGGCCCATCCCGTACCCGGTGCTCTCGGGTAGCTGGAGAACCTGCGTCAACACCAGGGTCATCGCGAACATCGCAAAGCCCAGGGCGACCGATGCGAGGTTGGTGAACAGCACCTGACGACCGGCGGTGACGCGGAGGTCGACGAGTGGCAGCTTGGTCCGGAGTTCCCACCATCCCCAGAGCGCGAACGCGACGACTGAGAGCGCTGCCAGCGTCAGGGTCGTGCCACTGGTCCAACCCAAGTCGGCGCCCTTGGAGATCGCGAGCAGTAAGGCGATCAACGCGGTCGAGAGTGATGCGGCGCCAACGTAATCGAAGTTGCCGCCGCTGCGGACGTCAGATTCGGGAACGAACACGACGACCAGCACGGTGGCAAGTACGGCGAGTGCCCCGGAGATCCAGAAAAGGAAGTGCCAGTTGGCATATTCGGCGATCAGGGCCGAGATGGGCAGACCGAGCGCGCCGCCGATGCCGAGCGATGCGCTCATCATGGCCACCGAGCTCGCCAACTTCTCTTTGGGGAGGGCGTCGCGCATCAGGCTGATCCCCAGCGGGATCACCGCGCCCGCCAGACCCTGCAACACCCGTCCGAGAAGCAATGGGATCAGGCTGTTGCTCAGCGCAGCGACGACGGAACCGAGGACCAGGAGCATCAGGCTCAGCAGCAGCAATCGGCGCTTGCCGAACATGTCTCCGAGCCTGCCCATGACGGGCACTGCGACAGTGCCGGTCAGCAGGGTGGCGGTGACGGCCCATGCGGTGTCGGACGGTGACGCATCGAGGAGTTTGGGCAGTTCGGGGATGATCGGGATCATCACGGTCTGCATCAGGGCTGCGACCACACCGGAGAAGGCCAGGATCGCCACAATGGGCCCCGGTGACGGGGCTTTGGCGGTATCGCCGGCCACAGGAACGTGCATGTAACGCCTCCAGAGAGATTCAGGTTCGTGGCGCGCGATTACTAAAGCAGCCGACTGATTGAACTTAAAGCGTATGACTCAATCGGTCAATGAACCTGTAGGTGATGCACCACACAGCCAGAAAGGGACGGGATAGACTTTCGCACTAGTCACGACAGTGATGGAAAGGCTTGTCACTCAGGCCTGGTGGTGGCGATTCGCGAACGAAAGTGAACATGACTGCATCTGAGCGACCGCGTGTACTGATTGTCGGCGGCGGTTTCGGTGGATTGAATGCGGCGCGAAAACTGCGGCACGCCGACGTCGACGTCACCCTGCTGTCCCGCGGAACGAGTCATGTCTTTCAGCCGCTGCTCTACCAATGTGCGACGGGCGTGCTGTCAGAGGGCTCGATCGGCAGTCCACTGCGACATCTGTTGCGGCGGCAGAAGAATACGCATGTGGCACTGGGTGAAGCGACTGCGATCGACGTCGACACCAGGACGCTGACGGCCTGCCGAAGCGATGGGTCGATGTTCGATCTGCCCTATGACCACCTCGTGGTCGCCGCCGGGATGCAGCAGTCCTATCACGGACATGACGAGTACATCGATTGGGCGCCGGGCATGAAGACGCTGGACGACGCCTTGACCATCCGCCGCAAACTGGTCACCGCATTCGAGATGGCCGAGTCACTGCCGACCGCCGAAGAACGAGCACGCTGGCTGACCTTTGCCGTGGCCGGTGGTGGACCGACCGGTGTGGAAATCGCCGGTCAGATCCGCGAGTTGGCTCTGCATGCGCTGACCAACGAGTTCCGGTCGATCGATCCCTGCGAGGCGCGGGTGCTGCTGTTCCACAGCGGTGACAGGGTTCTGCCCTCCTTCGACAAGAGGCTGTCGAAGAATGCGCAGCGCACGTTGGAGCGGGTCGGTGTCGAGACCCACCTCGGGGTTCATGTCACCGAGGTCGGTCCCGGTTATGTCGAGACGACCACCAAGGCGGAGCCGAAAACCACGAGTCGGTATGAAACACAGACCGTCGTCTGGACCGCCGGTGTGGAGGCCGTGCCTTTCGCCAAGGCGCTCGCCTCGGCGCTGGGGGTCTCGCAGGACCGGTCCGGGCGCATCGCCGTCGAACCAGACCTGACGGTCCCCGGACATCCGAACATCTGGGTGGTCGGCGACCTGATGTCCCGCGACGAGTTGCCCGGTGTGGCAGAGGTCGCGATGCAGGGCGGACGGTATGCAGGCAAGCTGATCGCTGCGGACGTCGCATCGGGTGGCAACGCCACCCGGCCACCGTTCAAGTATCGAGACCTGGGCAATGCGGCGTACGTTGCGCGGGGCCACGCGCTCGTTCAGGCCGGGCCACTTCATCTTTCGGGACGGCTGGGTTGGTTGTCGTGGGGGGTCATCCACATCGTATTCTTGGCGGGAGCGCGCAATCGTATTGGCACGCTGCTGAACTGGGGTGCGACGCTGGCCACCGGATCGAGGCGCGAGCGCGCCGTGACGTTCGGCGACTCGCGCATCGCACGGAACACGTACTTCACCAACGCCAGGAAGAACGTGAGCTGACCGGACGCTGAACGAGGTTCGGGCACAGTGTGACTCAGAGTGCCGCGGTACCCATCGTCGCCAGCATCAGTACGAACAACAGCCATCCGGCGCCCTGCCAGATCGTCCAGCTGCCACCCTGCTTCCACACCCGGTAGCCCTTGATGAACGCGCCGATGCCGCCCAGGACCAGTATCGCGGTTGAACCCGCACCCCAGAGCAGGTTGGACGGGTCGATCAGAAGGTCCGCAACCAGCCAGATTGCGGCCAGGAGGATCACCACGACGACGTATTTGGCAGCGGCCCGGAATGTCGGGGGATCATTCCAGCGCTTCTCGACGTCATTGGTCACGGTTGCGCCTCCCTCTCTGTGAACTGCACGGTGCCTCACTCTCTGTGAACTGATGTCGAAGTGGTACCCGGGATGACCCGATTTCATGCAATCGACTCAGGCTCGGCAGGCGGACCAGGCAACTGCGCGCTACTTTGCACAAGCAACTACATCCACCAACGCCGGGAGCCATCAGTGTCAGAGCAGATCGTCGACAAGAACGCCGCCGGACTCGATGTCCGGCAGTACCACATCGGGGTGGCACCGGGTGAGGTCGGAACAGTTGCGTTGCTGCCGGGTGATCCGTTCCGGGTGCCCTTTGTCGCAGAGTTCCTGACCGATGTACGTGACATCGCCCATAATCGCGAACACCGGACGATGACGGGTTACTACAAGGGCAAACTGATCACCGCGACCTCGACGGGGATGGGTTGTCCGTCGACTGCCATCGCGGTGGAAGAACTGGCCAGGGTCGGTGTCACTTCTCTTATCCGCGTGGGGAGTTCGGCGGGCCTACAGCCGGGGATCGCGCCGGGTGATCTTCTGATCAGTGAGGGTTCGTTGCGCAATGACGGAACCACCGCGGCGTATGTTCATCCGGGTTTCCCTGCGGTCCCGGACATTTCGATCGCAGCAGAACTACGACGAGTTGCCGAGGCCATGGCGGCGCAGCGCGGCGGTTTCCGGGTGTACTCCGGCATCAACGCCACCGACGATGCCTTCTACGCGGAAGGCCCGGAGTGGATCTCCCAGTTGTCGCAGATGGGAATCCTCAACGTGGAGATGGAGAGTTCAGCGCTGTACGTCGTCGCGAAGCTGCGGGGGCTGCGAGCCGGCATGGTGTGCGCTTGCTCGAGCAACCTCGTCGACGGTGTCAGCGTCTACGGAGATCAGAAGGCCGCTCTCAAGGACGGTTGGATGCGCAGTATCGAGGTGGCCCTCGATACTGCTGTTGCGCTTGACCTTTGACGGGCAGGGTGACCCGGTGCGGCTAGCTTTCCGGCCGCGTCGGGTACTTCGCCATGAGATCACGGGCCGCCTGCTTGTCGCCGTTCATGGCGACCACCAGATCGTCGATCGAGTTGAAGTTCTCCATGCGGCGCACCAGAGTTGTCAGCTCCGCGATCGCGTGGGCGCCGTACAGATCTTCTTCGAAGTCCATGACGTAGGCCTCGACCGTGCGGGTGCGGCCGTCGAATGTCGGATTGTTGCCCACGGAGATCAGTGCGGGCAGGTACGTGCCCGGGCGTAGGCGGCCACGAGGCGGCTCACCTTCTGCTAGACCGAACCAACCGAAGTAGACTCCGTCCTCTGGGATCCGACTCTCGTCTTCGGTGCGGATGTTCGCGGTCGGGAAGCCCATGGGCGCTCCGCGTCCCTCGCCACGCACGATCTCGCCCGCGGCGTAGCCGAGAAGTTCGTCGGAGTTGCTGGTCACTGCACTATCCCTTCGTGGGGTCACAAGTCGCGGGTCGGACACCGCGTGGTGCGGCGACCAAATGCTGCCTTCGAGCGTAGACGTGTCCGTGCGGGTACCGGTGATCTGGCTGTCGAGATGTGGGGGGTTTCATCCCGCGGAAGACCAAAACTCGCGTCGACTCAAACCCGTGGCTAGGTTGTCGTGGTGACATAGCGTTTCACCTACGGCTGCAGAATCGCTGGTCTACGGCCGATGACCCCCCCGCCACGATGAAGTCTGGAGTTGAGCGCGTTGTCTGAAGCTGGATCGTTGAAGGTCTCGGTTGTTGTCGGAAATCCCAAGCCGCAGTCGCGGACCCGGACGGTCGCCGAAGCACTGGTGCCGGCGTTGCTCGAGCCGGGATCGTACGAGGTCGAGGTCATCGAACTCGCCGACCTGGCAGATGAGTTGTTCCAGTGGGGCTCGGAAAAAGTCACGGCAGCAAAGACTTCGGTCGCGTCCAGCGATCTGGTCATCTTTGCCACACCCACCTACAAGGCCTCGTACACCGGACTGTTGAAGGCATTCCTCGATCAGTACGGCACCGACGGCCTCAAAGGTGTGGTTGCGATACCCGTGTTCACCGGTGGAGACCTGACGCATTCGCTGGCACCACAGACAACGCTGGCACCCCTGCTCCTGGAATTGGGTGCGGCGATCCCGGGCCGTGGCCTGTACTTCGTCATCGACGACCTGCCTGAACTCGGCAACTTCATCGCGCAGGCGGCCGCCGACTACGCCGCCGTGTTCACCGCCCTGTCGTCGGTGGCCGGTTCGGTCCGTCCGGCCCGGAAGACTGTTCAGTAGCGGGGTGCCGAGGGCTGATTGCCCTCGGTTGCACTGCCTACTTCGTTCCCAGGTGGGACGATCGACGATGTGTCCGGACTCGAAGCGGCCCCCGGGGTCAAAGCGGCCAAGAAGATCCCGCCTCATGTTGTGGTGCTGTTCGGTGCCACCGGCGATCTGGCACGCCGAAAACTGTTGCCCGGCTTGTTCCATCTGTTCATGTCAAAACTGGCGCCACCGATGCGAATCGTCGGGACCTCGCTCGATGACATCGACACCGAGGAGTTCCGGGCGGTCGCGGTCGAGGCCTGCAGCGAGTTCTCCAGCCGGGTCTTCACACCCGAAGCAGCGGCAGAGTTCGCCGAGACCCTGAGCTATGTGCCGCAGGGTGCAGGCGCTGAAGCGCTCGCCGCACAGGTGCGGCGGGCGCTTGCGGTGCTGGGAACCGACGCCCACATGCTGCACTACTTGAGCGTGCCGCCTGCGGCCGCGATGGCAGTGCTCGAGATGCTGCATGAAGCGGATCTGGTCAAGAAGTCCCGCGTGATCATGGAGAAACCGTTCGGTACCGACCATGACAGCGCTGTCGCGCTCAATGCCTCGATCCACAAGTGGTTCGGGGAGGATCAGATCTTCCGTATCGATCACTTCCTCGGTAAGGAAGCGGCCCAGAATATTCTGGCCTTCCGGTTCGCCAACGGGTTGTTCGAGCCGATCTGGAACCGGAACTTCATCAACTACATCCAGATCGATGTGCCCGAGAAACTGGCGCTCGAAGGCCGGTCACACTTCTATGAATCCACCGGCGCGTTCCGGGACATGGTGGTCACCCATCTCTTTCAGATCCTCGCGTTCGTTGCGATGGAACCACCGACCGCGTTGGCACCCGGACCGATCGGTGAGGAGAAGAACAAGGTCTTCCGGTCGATGCTGCCGCTTGATCCCCGAAACGTGGTGCGCGGTCAGTACACCGGCTATCGCGATGAACCCGGTGTCATCGCCGAGTCGCAGACCGAGACCTTCGTGGCGCTCAAGGCCGAAATCGACAACTGGCGGTGGGCCGGGGTGCCGTTCTACCTGCGAACCGGTAAGGGGTTGGCCGATGGACAGCGCATCATCTCGATCGCGTTCCACGAGCCACCGAAGAGCATGTTCCCGGACGGATCGGGTGTGGGGCAACAGGGTCCGGATCACCTGACGTTCGATCTCGCCGACGAGTTCAAGGTGTCGCTCTCGTTCTACGGCAAAAAGCCGGGACCGGGCATGAAGCTCGACAAGCTGAGTCTGCAGTTCGCGATGCACGAAACCGAGCAGGCCGACCTGGTGTTGGAGGCCTACGAACGTCTCATCCTCGATGCGATGAAAAACGATCACACACTCTTCACCACGGCGGAAGGCATCGAACGGTTGTGGGATGTCTCGGCACCGCTGCTGAACGATCCACCCCCGGTCCGCAGTTACAGTCAGGGTTCCTGGGGACCCAACGCGATCCATCAGCTCATCGCACCGCACGCCTGGCGGTTGCCGTTCGAACGGATCTGGCGCCACAAGAAGGAAAGCTGACGGTGTCTGACCATCAGTTCTCTTCAGCCGCATACTCTTTCATCAGTACGCGTTCCTTGGTGACATTCGGGTACCAGATCCTGACGACCACCGCGCCGACGAGCACAACGAGGATCGCCGAGGCGTAGGCCAGAAAGTCGCCGTCCACAAACGCTTCTCGCGCAGCCGACAGGATTTCGGTGGCGTTGTCGGGGTAGCGTTCCGCGAGGTCCTCGGCACTGGAGAACGATTTGGTGAGCGCCGCCTGAGTCTGATCGGTGATGCTGTCTGCATCGGGCGATCCGGCGATCTGCTTCGACAGGTCGTGCGCATAGCCGGCGGTGAGGATCGCACCGAGAATCGATTGCATGATCGCCCCGCCGAGATCGCGCTGCAGGTCTGACATGCTCGAGGCCATTCCGGCTCGCGACAGCGGAACAGAACCGGTCAGCGAACGCGACGCCGGCGTTCCCGCGATACCCACCCCGACACCTATGCAGACGTAGACCAACGCGACCTGCCAGTAGTGCGCACTCTCGCTCCACATCGTCATGGCGAAGACCATGCCGAGACCGATGAACGCGAATCCGACCAGCAGTGTGGTGCGCGATCCGAGGTTCTCGACCATCCGCGCCGACAGGGGAGCAACGATCACCATGGAGGCGGCGGCGGGAAGAACCGAGGCGCCGGCCGCGAGGGTTGAGTACTCCAAAACGTTTTGCAGGTACTGCTGCCCGATGTACATGGCGCCCATCAGGGTGCCGAACACCACGATGCCGCCGATTGCGGCGACCCAGAAAGTCGGGCGGCCGGCGATCTTGAGGTCGAACAGTGGGTTGGCGGCGCGGTGTTGTCGGAAGAAGAACGCGATGGCTGCGGCCAGTGCGATGGCCGCCAGGATTGCGGTGATCGTCCCGGCGCCTGCCATCGGGAGAAAGTTCAGCGCCAGCACCATGGCGCCGATGAAGGCGATGGACAGGACGCCGCCGAGGTTGTCGACGGGGTCCGTGGAGTCACCGTTGTCACCGGGTACCAACTTGAGTGCAGCGATGAGCGCGATGACGGCGAGCGGCAGGGTGACGAGGAAAACCGAGTGCCAGCTGAACACCTCGAGCAGCCCGCCGGACAGGACCGGACCCAGTGCGGTGATCGCACCGCCGAGCGCCGACCAGGCCGCGATGGCCTTGGTGCGGCTCGGGCCCTGCCACAACGCGGTGATGATGGCCAGGGTTGTCGGATAGGCAAGGCCCGCCGCGATACCGCCGAGGAGGCGACCGGCAAACAAGATCTCGATGTTGGGGGCCAGTCCGGCGATGAGTGATGCCGGAATCGACAGGCCCATGCCGATGATGAGCATCCGCTTGCGGCCATGCCGGTCGCCGAGGGCTCCGAAGTACAGAACCGAGGCAGCCAGGCCGAGGGAATAGCCGACGGCCACCAGGTTCAAGCCGGTGGCGCCGGCGTCGAAATCCTTACCGATGTCCGGCAGGGCGACATTGGCGACAGCGAGATTGATGTTGGCAACACCGGCAACCAGAATCAGTGTTCCGAGCACAACGTTCGCGCGCGGAGGGGCTTTGTCGGCAACCGCTGTGGTCAAGGGTCCTCCTCCATCGGCGGACGCGCAGCATGAGTACTGAATCGAGTGCTGAATGCGTCAAGCCGTCAAAGAGTATCGCGAATCAGTCGCGCGGCCTGGGCTAATCGACTTCAGCGCAGCGCGCTCGCAACGATATTCGCGAGCTCGAGCGGTGCATCGCTCTGCACCGAATGCCCGGCACCGTCGACGGTGAAGACCTCCATGCCGGGCCGATGCCGCCGCAATGTGTCGACGTCGTCGTCGGCGACAAACGGCGAGAGGCCACCGCGGACGAGCGTGATCGGAGTATTGCTGTCGGACAGGTCTTTCCACAGCGGCTCGGGTTCGATGGACTTACGGAACCGGTCGTAGCGCCAGCGCCAGCGTCCGTCGTCGGTCTGCCGGGTGTTGTGGATGACACCACGCCGGATCGAAGATCTGGGACGGTTCGGGGCGGCCGCGGCGGTGAGGTCGATCAGCTCATCGAGATCGTCGAACGTGTCCGGGCCACTGACCAACGCAACGGTGCCACGCTCCTTGTTGCTGAGGTTCTCCACCCGTTTGGGTGATTCCGGGCTGACATCGACGAGGACCGCACGCTTGACCAATCCCGGGAACCGGGCGGCCACCGAGATGGTCGTGAGTCCACCGAGTGACATCCCCACCACCAGCTCGGCCTCCGGAGCGAGGGCACGAATCACCGGTCCCACGGCTTGGGCGTTGACATGGGGGCGGTAGTCACCGTCCTCGCGCCACTCCGAATGGCCGTGACCCGGAAGGTCGATGGCCAAAGCCGGCACCCCGAGCGCAAGCAGAACGCTGTCCCAGGTGTGGGCATTCTGGCCACCGCCGTGGAGCAACACCACGCGCGGCGACGCGGTGCCCCATCGCAGGGCACTCACGGTGCGGGTGTCGACAACCGTGTCGATCCGGGTCACCGGTGGGAGCGGATCAGATTCCAGGCCAAGCTCTTCGGCGTTCTCGGGCAGCAGGTCGAACTCAGTGGGCATCGGTTGTCCTCTTCCGGTCTGGTCTGCAGAGAAGACTACGGACCAGACCGTGGCGACAGAGGTGTTCCGGCGCAAACAGTGCCCTTTTGCGCAGGCGCGCGAGAAATTCCGGCCGGAAGGAGGCAGGTCAGTCGGTGCGGTTGCGCAGTTGTTCGACCCAGTCCGTGGGCACGCGGCCTGCTGGTCCGGGTGTGGACTGGTCGGCGGGCCGAGAGTGTGGGGGAGCGAGCTCGGGTCCGTCGTAATAGTCGTTGCTGGAGTAGTCCCAGAACCAGTCCTCGCCCGGTTCAAATGACTGGATGATCGGATGCCCGGTCTGCGTGGCATGGGCGGACGCATGACGCGAAAGGGAATCGTCGCAACATCCGATGTGTCCGCACGCCGCGCATCGACGGAGATGAAACCACCAGCCTCCGGTGTTGTCGCAGTCGAGGCAACCCGGCCCGCTTGGGGGCACCTGGGGATCGATGGATGGGGTCGTCATAGATCCCATCCAAGACCAGCTTTGCCGATAATGCACGCCGTGCAGCGAGATCGATTGTCGACAAAGGGTTTTGATCAAGCGTGGGTAGGTTCGCCCTCGCGACGGGCGAGCATTTCGAGTTCGGTCTGGGTACGTGTGGACGTCGGCCGGCGAACGGCATCGAGGGGCGCGTACGGCGAGGTGTGGTTCTGGTATGCCGCAATGATTCCGGCCACTACAGCCGGTCCGATGATCACCAAAAGTTCCATGGCAGTAACTATCCGTTCAATAACTTCCTGCCAACAGTGGCGGAATTGCCAGCCTTGGCAAAGTTTCTGCCAAGGCCTGTATGGGCGAAGGTTGTGCAGGTCAGGACAGTGTTGCTGCGATCAGTGCGCTGCGGCAACTGATTTATTGCGGTCTGCTCCCGCGCATCAACTCGAGCTCGCCGAGGTAGGCCGCTGTCGCAATGAGCGGATGCGCCTCGTCGACGCTCAAGCCGTTTTTCTCGTGGTCGGCGCGAAGCGCGGCGACCAATGCGGCCGCGATTCGGCTCAGGTGGTCCTCGGTGTTGACGGTTTTGACGGTGTCGACGGTGTCGACTTGAACCCGGGCCGCTTGGATGTCGAGGACCGTGCACAGGTTCGGCCCGGTTGCCGCCGGGTGTGAGGTGGGTGTGAGGTCGGCGATGGAATCGGCGACGGTGCGTAGCCGGATGGATCGTCCCAGGGCGCTCACCATCGGCGTACGACGTTCGACGGCCGATCCTGTTTCGGAAAGGTATTGGCGCGCTGCATCATCGGCTGCCCGGTAAGCAATTTGGCTTTCCGTGCGCATCTCGGCGACCGTGGTTTCGGTAGCGGTAGTCGAGCCCGTGATCATCCTGACAGTGGCAGCTCTGAGATACCGCGTGTGGACGGATATTGAGTCGTTGATGGCGGCGCGGGCCGTTGCCGCGATGCCTCGCGGCCACATCAGGATTCCCGCGACGACGGCAACGGCGCAGCCGATCGCCACGTCTTCGACCCTGATCAGTCCGATCTTCCAGCCGCTGGGACCCAGCACGTTGAAGAGGGTGACGATGAATACCGTGAATGCCGCCTGACCCGCGGTGTAAGAGATCATCTTGGGGATGTAGGCAGCGCCGAACACCGCAATCGGCAACACGATCCACAGGGCGATCTCACTGGTGCCAACGGCGGTGATGATGAGCGCTCCGACGAGAAACCCGACCGCAGTACCGAGAATTGAACGCAGCACATTCGAACCCGTCGCCAGTGCGCTGGTGCGCAGGACTGACAGGGCACCAAGGACCACCCAGAAACCGTGTTGCACAGGCACTATCTGTATGAGGGCGACAGCGGCCGCGAGTCCGACGCCGGTGCGCAACGCATTTCGAGCGATCACCGAGTTCTTGATCAAGGTCGACGAAATCGACATACGCGTCGACTGATACTCGGGTAGCACCGAATCTGCTGCCCCGGTGGCTGGTAACTGTCGGCCGAGAATCTTCTGCAACATCGGTCGTGCGTCGGCGGCCGATGCCCACGCCACGGTGCGGCCGATCAGTGCGATGGTGCTGCAGCTGGTGTGGATTTCGAGCAATCTCACGCCGTCCGCCTCGGCTTCGGCGTCACTGGGATCGGCGAGAATGGTGTCGAGGTTCGTGCCGAAACGGGTGCGCATCAACGACCTCAGGTGGTCGGCGGCGTCCAACAGCTCACTGCGCTCGTCGAATTCAACCTTTCGGCCGTCTGCGGCAAGTATGTCTGCCGCCAGCTGCAGCACGCGGACGGAAGGCCCACGCAGGTCATCTGACAGCTGCACTTTGCGCCGGATCACCTGAGTGGTCAGCCATTCGAGGTCGTCAACCACCCTGATGATCGCCCGACTGCCTGCAGACAGGCCTGCGGGCCGGGCATTGGAGCCGAGGTAGGCCTGTCGTAAACGATCCATCAGAGTGTCGACGTCGACTGTGGCCGGTTTCGTCGCGGTCGTGTCGGGACCACGTGCCAGATACTCCGCCAATCCACCGCACACCAGGCGCGCGCGTTTACGTAGTTCGTCATGGTGGCGCGGCGGCAGCAGGAACAGGGCTGCCGGGACGCAGAACACGACGGCAAGAGTCCAGCCCAGCAACCGATCCGGCAGCTGGCCCGCGGGGTTGGCGACCGGAACGACAAAGAGCAACAGGGCAGATCGCTGGGCTGCCGAGAAACTGGAACCGAGGATTGCGGTAGACGACACCGCCACGCCCACCACGAACATCGACAGCGCGGCCAGCCATCCGGGCTCGGCGAGCACCGTGGCAGCACAGATGAAGGGATAGCCCACCACGGCCAGACCGCCGTAGCTCACTGCACGCCGGGTGCGATTGCCCGGAAAATCGACGAGAATGAGGAGCGCAACCGAACCGAAGATCGCGAACAGTGAGGTTTGCGCGTCCCCGAGCTGCATTGCGACCGCAGCGGCGACCGGAATGACCAGCGCCGATCGAATCGCGCGTCGTAGCGCGTCGAAATCGGGATCACGCCTACCTGCTGCAGCGACGAACCTCGTGCGGAGCCGGCGGACGGGCATGCCCATTTTCGAATCCTAGCCGGATGCCTTGGCCCCCCGTGGCGAACTGATTGGGGCCGATGTTCTCGTGAACGCCTCCACCGCTGTCCCTGATCAGTACCGTTGGCAGTGCGAGGGATTGATGCCATCGAACGACTTCCGTCCAACGAAGGATCGAGGACCGCCAATGAGCGAGAACGTCTATCGAGTCACAGAGATCGTGGGAACATCGATGTCGAGTTCCGACGATGCGATCAGAAAAGCCATCGCGAGGGCAAACAAGTCGCTACGTAATGTCGACTGGTTCGAGGTGGTCGAGACCCGTGGGCACGTCGAGAACGGTGAAATCGCCCATTTTCAAGTGACTTTGAAGGTCGGGTTCAAGATCGAGGACTGACCCGGGTCGAGAGCGCCGGACCCGGGCGTCAGTGTCCGGCGCCGAGATTTCCGGAGAGACGTTCGAGCCGCTCCAGACTCGGACCGGCGAGTCCGACGATGGTGGCTTCCTTGCCGCGATCACGGTACTTCCGCAAGATGGCATCGAGGGCGGCGACCGTCGAGGCATCCCAGATGTCCGCCGCGCTGAGATCGATGACCACGGTGTCGGGATCGCCTGCGTAATCGAACCGGTAGACAAGATCGTTGCTGGAGGCGAAGAACAGCTGGCCGGTGACGCGATAACGCCGGATCTCTACGCCATCTTCGGTGATCTCCGTTGTCGCCTCGACCCCGGTCAGGTGGGCCACCCGGCGCGCGAACAGAACCATGGCCGTGAGCACCCCCAGGACGACGCCGATCGCCAGGTTGCTGGTCGCAACGGTGGCCACCACCGTCACCAGCATCACGAGCGTTTCGGGGAAGGGCATCAACCGCAACGTGCGGGGGCGGACGCTGTGCCAGTCGAACGTGCCGACCGACACCATGATCATCACGGCCACCAGGGCGGCCATCGGGATGACGCCGACGATGTCGCCGAGCACCACCACCAGGATCAACAGGAAGATTCCGGCCAAGAACGTCGACAGCCGCGTGCGGGCGCCCGACTGTTTGACGTTGATCATCGTCTGGCCGATCATCGCGCAACCGCCCATGCCGCCGAAGAATCCGGTGACGATGTTCGCCACACCCTGACCCCAGCTCTCACGGGTCTTGTTCGAGTGGGTGTCGGTGATGTCGTCGACGAGTTTGGCGGTCATCAACGACTCCATCAACCCGACCAGCGCCATGGCCAGTGCGTACGGCGCGATGACCGACAATGTATGCCACGTCCACGGCACATCGGGCAGAAGGAGTGACGGCAACGAATCGGGCAGGGCGCCTTCGTCTTCGACCGTCGGGACGTCCCAGCCGACTGATGTCACAAGCACCGTGAGCACCACGATCGCAACGAGCGGTGACGGGACAACCGAGGTGAGGCGCGGCAGGAAGACGATGATCGCGAGACCCGCCGCCACCAGTGGATAGACCAGCCAGGGGATGTCGTCTCCGAACAATTGCGGCAGCTGTGCGCTGAAGATCAGGATGGCCAGCGCGTTGACGAAGCCGGTCATCACGCTGCGCGGGATGAACCGCATCAGCTTCGCGATGCCGGCCAGGCTGAGCACGATCTGCAGCAGCCCGGCGAGAAGGACCGTTGCCAGGAGGTAGTCGAGGCCGTATTCGTCGACGACCGGTGCCACCACCAACGCGACCGCGCCGGTGGCTGCCGAGATCATCGCCGGACGACCACCGACCACCGAGATGGTGACGGCCATCGTGAACGAGGCGAAGAGGCCGACCCGTGGATCGACCCCGGCGATGATCGAGAACGAGATCGCCTCGGGAATCAACGCGAGTGCGACCACCAGACCGGCGAGGATCTCTTTGCGCAGCTGCACCGGACTGCGGAGCAGTGAGCGGACCGTTGCCGGTGGCGTCTGCGAATGAGCGGTCTTCACTGCGCTGGGCACGGGGAGTTCACCTTCTGGTCCTATGGCCTGGTCCTACGGCGGGGGATAGCACGGCGCGACTGGTCGACCCCGCGATTGTTACCCGAGGTCAGCGCCGTCGGACTGTAGGAACCTACCGATCTGACCGCTGTGCTGCCAACTCAGACAACGCTTGACCTGACGTACGTCACATTGCCAGATGAGTGATGCGGCCTGCGGTGACCGTTGCCGCGACACCGAGGTTGCGCAGCACCTGCGCCGCCTGCGCGGTGGTCTCGGCCGGCTGCAGCGGATCCTCGTCGAGCAGCACCACATCGCCCCGGTTGCCTGCGGTGATGGTCGACTGGCCGCCGGTACTGGCCGCCAGGGCCTGCGCGGGTGTGAGTGATTCGGCCGGATTCCATGGGTCCTCGCCGTCGCGGCCGCGATGTACCGCCGCCGCCATCGCCAGCCGAGGGTCGAGGATCGAGACCGGGGCGTCGGACCCCAGGACAAGCTGAACACCACCATCGAGCATCGACCGCAGGGCAAAGCAGCGATCGCCGCGGTCGGGCCAGCATCGGTCGGCGACGTCGCGGTCGTCGAGAAGGTGTGCCGGTTGCACACTCGCCCGGATGTCCAACGCCTTCATCCTGGGGATGTCGGCGAAGCGGATCAGCTGCGCGTGCTCGATGCCGCCGCGAGCGCCGGTGGCCTCAAAAGCGCTCAGCGCCTGATCCACTGCGGCATCGCCGATGGCGTGCAACGCGATGCGGAGTCCGCCGGCAGTGCCACGGGCCAACAGCTCGATCAACGTCTCGCGATCGTAGATCTGTTGTCCGCGCGGATATTCGAGCTCATGAGCGTCGGCGTAGGGCTGGCAACAGTGTGCGGTCCGGGTGTTGAGGGAGCCGTCGGAGAAGATCTTCAACGGACCCATGGTCAACAGGTCCGAACTCTCCATCAGCCGATCCCCGGTCCTCAGTCCCGCGGCGAGCACGTCGTCGAGTGTGGTCGCGTACGTGACGGGCGCGACCCGCAGCTGATCGATCCCGGCCGCGAAACGCTGCGGCCATTCGCGATGTCCGGCCGCCATCTCGAAGTCGACTATGCCGACCACGCCGCGGCCCGCAGCCTCGTCGACCGCCGCGCGGACAAGCGAGTCGACATCATTCGAGGCCGCCGACAACTGCGCGAGCGCCGGTTGCAGGTCGAACCACTCGCCTTCAACCAGCTGTGTATCGCGCGGTGGAATGCCCAGTAGTGCAAGCGCTTTGCTGTTGAGCCAGCCGGTGTGCACGTCGCCGCTGGACAGGATGACCGGGTGGTGTCCGCTCACGGCGTCGAGTTCGGCGACGGTGGGTTGGGTGGGCCACAGTGCGGTTCGGAAGCCGAAACCCAGGAGAGCGCGGCCCTGCCACGGCCCGGGCAGTGTCTCGACATGGTCGGCGATGATCCGGGTTACGTCGGCCGCACAGGTGGCGGCGGAGACGTCGATTCGCGCTCTGGTCTGAGCCCACATCGACATGTGCACGTGCTGATCCCACAGTCCCGGAATTGCCCATCGGCCGTCGGCGTCGAGCACCACGTCCTCGGATCCGGGGCGCAATCCGGGTGCGACCTCGGTGACCACACCATCGGTGATCCTGATGTCCACGGGTGAGTCGGTCGCCGCAGGCGTGCGGACCGGTACCAGTCGTGCGCGCCGGATGAAAGTCGAAGAGGCCACGAGAGATCACTTTCCAGTAGGAGCATCCGCGGCGCAATGTGGGCTCGGACTCCGTGGTGTCATTCCGTGGCTGCCGCGTACCGGCGTGCCAGCCGCGCACAGGCATCCGCGAGTTCCGGCGGACCGACAACCTCGAAATCGGCGTCGAACCGGCCGATCCCGGCAGCCAACGCGGTCCACGACCACGAGCCGATCTGCAGACGGCAACGATCCGGGCCGAGATCTTCGACGGTCCCGTCTTCGACAAAGGGCGACACCGTCGTTGCCGGGAGATCGAGCAGGACCTCACCCTGACACGGCCAGGAGTTCGCACCGCGCGACCCCTTGAAACGGGCAGCCACGAACGCGCCCACATCGCCTCCGGGTATCTCCCGTGCGCCAAACCGCGGGCCGGTCGGAATTCGTGGGGTCATCCGGTCGATGCGGAAGGTCCGCCAGGCGTCACGATCGAGGTCCCACGCGACGAGGTACCAGCGGCCGTCGTGGCTGACGACGTGATGGGGCTCGGCTCGTCGCGGTGGCATGACCTCGGCATCCGGGGTCTGGTTGGTTCGGTAGTCGAATCGCAGGACTTCGCGGGCACTCACCGCGGGGCTGACCGCGAGAAGGGTGTCCGTATCCAGCGGCGCGGCCGGACCGGTGGTCGTCCGCGGGACGGCGGTGACCTGCAGGGTGTCGATGCGCCCGCGTAGTCGTGCAGGCATGACCTGTCGGACGGTGGCAAGGGCCCGCGCGGCCGCTTCCTCGATGCCGGGCGTGGTGGCGGACTGCAGCGTGACGGCGATGGCCACGGCCTGTTCGTCGTCGAACAGCAGCGGCGGGAGTTCGGATCCGGCGCCCAGTTGGTAACCGCCGGCGGGACCCTTGATCGCGTCGATGCGGTAGCCCATCTCCCGCAGGTTCTCGATGTCCCGGCGCATCGTGCGACTGCTGACCTGCAGTCGCTCGGTGAGCTGCGGGCCTGCCCACACCCGCCTGGTCTGGAGCAGCGACAGCAGCGCCAGGAGTCGAGCCGAGGTTTCAGCCATGAGAGCCATCTTGCCGGAAGTAGTGGACATTATGTGTCCACTACTGGTGTGACTCTGGTGTTTGTCAAACACAGCGCAACAATCAAGGAGCAGAGAATGTCGATCACCGTCACCAACCACCTGAACTTTCGCGGCGATGCCAAGGCGGCACTGGAGTTCTATCAAGCCGCATTCGGTGGAGAACTCACCGCAATCAGCTACTCGGATGCCCACAACGTCCAGGAACCGGCAGAAGCCGAGCAGATCATGTGGGGTCAGGTCCAGGCGCCGAACGGTTTTCATGTGATGGCCTCCGACGTGCCGTCCGCCATGCCCTACGACGCCGGACTGAACGCGCACTTCGTGTCGGTGCGCGGCCGGGACGCCGACGAGGTCACCGCTTACTGGAAGGAACTCTCCGCAGGGGCGCACACCGTCGTCGATCTCGGTCCGGCCGCCTGGGCTCCGCTGTACGGGATGCTCGTGGACAAGTTCGGTGTCACCTGGGTTCTCGACGTCGAGGTCGACTACCCGGCAGGCTAGTGAATCTGGTGCCGCCAATACTTGGACGTCCTATAAAGTTGCGGCATGATCGCCAACCCCCGTTTCAGTACCGTTGATGGAGTTCTGCGCCGGACCGCAGCGCGGTTTCCCGACCGGACCGCGCTGCGATTCGCTGACCGCACCTTGTCGTACGCCGAGCTGGACAATGCGGTGACCAGGGCTGCGGGTTATCTGCGGTCACTCGGCCTGAACTCCGGCGACCGGGTGGCGGCCTACGGCACCAACTCTGACGCCTACGTCATCGCCTTTCTGGCCTGCGCCCGCAGCGGGCTGGTTCATGTGCCGGTGAACTACGCGCTCAAAGAAGGCGAGTTGTCGTACCTGATCGGTCAATCGGGTAGCCGTGCGGTCCTGGTGGATCCGGCGTTGCGCCAGAACCTCGGTCCCGTTGTCGATGCGCTCGACATCGGGCAGGTCATCACCCTGCGCGACGAGGACGGATCGCTACTCGACCGCAGCGCGGCGGGGGATGTCCCGGAGATCGACTGGGAGGTGGCCGACTCCGACCTCGTGCAGCTTCTCTACACCTCGGGCACGACGTCAAAGCCCAAGGGCGCGATGATGACCCATGGAGCGATGGTCCACGAGTACGTGTCGTCGGTGATCGCACTCGACTTCGATGAGTCCGACAACCCGCTCATCGCGATGCCGCTGTACCACTCGGCCGGGATGCATGTGTTCATGCTTCCAATGCTTTCGGTCGGCGCGACGATCAGCCTGATGGAGACGCCGGACATCCCGGAGATCCTGCGCCGCATCGAAGCCGAGAAGATCGGATCGCTGTTCCTCGCGCCGACCGTGTGGGTACCGCTGGCCGGGCACCCCGACCTCGATACCCGCGATCTCTCGTCCCTGCGCAAGGCCCAGTACGGGGCATCGATCATGCCGGTCACCGTGCTGAACCGGTTGCGTGAGCGCTACCCGGACATCAAGTTCTACAACTGCTTTGGACAATCCGAGATAGGCCCGCTGGCTGCTGTCCTCGGACCCGACGACCACGCTGACCGGCCCGCGTCCTGTGGCAAGGCGGTGTTCTTCGTCGAGACGCGCGTTGTCGACGCCGAGGGCAACGATGTTCCCGACGGTACGGCAGGCGAGGTCCTCTACCGTTCCCCTCAACTGTGCCAAGGCTATTGGGAGAACCCCGAAGCCACCGAAGAGGCATTCCGCGACGGTTGGTTCCACTCCGGCGACCTCGTCACCCGTGACGAGCAGGGCTACCTCACCGTGGTCGACCGCATCAAGGACGTCATCAACACCGGTGGGATCCTGGTGGCCTCACGGGAGGTCGAAGACGTGATCTACACACATCCCGGCGTCGCCGAGGTCGCCGTGATCGGTACCCCCGACGAGAAGTGGATCGAGGCGATCACCGCGGTGGTGGTGCTGCGGCCCGATGCCGGCGACGTTGCGCCGGAGGTGTTGATCGCCCATGTGAAAGAGCGGATCGCACCCTTCAAGGTGCCGAAACGTGTTGTCATCGTTGATGAACTGCCGCGCAACCAGAGTGGCAAGCTCCTCAAACGCGAATTGCGTGCGGGTCTGTAGATCGGCCGCGACACATCGAACAAAAGCACACGTTCCAGTCATAATCACACGTCGCAACGTGTGCTTATGACTGGAGTGTGTGCTTTTCTCGTCAAACCGTGATCCGTAGGCTGGTGTGCATGGCCAGAACCATTGCAACCAATAGTCACGTGGAACTCACCGAACTGCTCGATTTCGTTCGTCCAAGGCACAAGATGCTGCTCAGCACGGTTCGTGCAGACGGAACGCCGCAGTTGTCACCGGTCAGTGGTGGCGTCGATCCGCAGGGTCGCATCGTGATCGCCACCTATCCGGGACGGGCGAAGACCGTCAACATCAAGCGGAACCCCGCGGTCAGCGTCTGCGTGCTCTCGGATGAGTGGAATGCGGCGTGGGTACAGGTGGACGGTACGGCCGAGGTGCTGGACATGCCGGAGGCCGAGGACGCGCTGGTCGACTACTTCCGCAGCATCGCCGGTGAACATTCGGACTGGGATGAATACCGCGCCGCGATGAGGCTCCAGAACAAGTCGCTCATCCGCATCACGCCGACCCGATGGGGTCCCCTGGCAACCGGTGGATTCCCCGCTGACGTCGCCGAGAAGCTGGACGCTCAGGACGGCTGAGGGGCCAATGCGTCGAGAGGCGCGCTCGGTACGTGGATCCAACCCTCGCGCCGGGCGATGGCTGCGTGCTCGGCATCGGGCAATACGGTCAGGCCGAGGGCGGCGGCCCGCGCGATGAGGGCGGTGATCACCGCGTCAAAGGCGTCATCGCTGGTGGTGCACAGCGCTCGACAGGGTCCGAGGTCGAGCCATGGAGCCCGGACCTCGAGTTCGTCGACCAGGGCGGCCAATGACACCTGTTGCGGGCGCCCCTTGTACCGGTTGTGCTGCAGGTTCCAGGTTTTCAACGCCGCAGCGGGGTATGCCTCGACCGCGGTTCCGTTGATCCGGCTTGCGTCGAAGTCGGGGCCGTCGAGCGACGCCAGCAACCGAACCGCCCGCAATGCCACGTACGCGATGCGATCGGCGGACACGCTCAGTGGGATCAAACCTGTTGTCGCACGAACCCATTCGTCGGTTCGGCGGGCCACGAAACGGGTCACGCCGGGATCTGCGAACAGCGCCCGTTGTCGCGGGACATCACCGACGTGCTGGGCGGACACCACATCGACAAACGCATCGGGCCAGCCGAACGGAGCATCGATACCCACCTTGTCGGCACCGGGTACGGCCGCCAGGATGTCCGCATCGGTGACAATCGTCTGCACGGCACTGACCGACGCGCCGGCACCGGACCACTCGATCGTCGCCATCGCCGTCCGATTCGGTTGGGACGCAAGGTCGATTCCGAGGGTCCGCATCGCCGGTCAGTCGGTCGGGGTGGCGTCGAAGACTTCCTGAACGACAGCCATGGCCGACAACGCGGCCGGGGCACCGCAGTATCCGCTGCAGTGGATGACGGCCTCGGTGATCTCGGTGCGGGACAGGCCGTTCTTCAATGCGCCGCGGACGTGGCCGGCAAGTTCGCCGTGTGCTCGCAGGGCGGTGAGCAGTCCGATGTTCAGCAGGCTGCGGTCGCGGCGCTCCAGGCCTGGCCGCGACCAGATGCCGCCCCAGACGAGGTCGGTGACCGCCGTCTGGATCGCCTCGGATTCGGTGCCTTCGGTACGGGCCAGGGCGCGGTCGACGAACTCGTCACCCATCACTTCCCGGCGGATCTGCATTCCTGGTTCGAATCGGGAGTTCTCGGTGGTCATGGTGCTCCTTGCCGGGTCGAACGTTCAGGGTCGAACGGGATGTCGCGCAGCCAATCCTGCCATGCGGACCTGTCAGGGCCGGATGCCCACGTACACACCTTCCGGGCGGAATCGAAGTCGCGGTTCGTTGTACTCCTCGATGGCGTGTGCCACCCACCCGGCGATCCGCGACAGGGCAAAGATGGTCTCGGCGGCGTCCGGTGCCATGTCGTAGCGCAGGGCCAACGCGGCAAGTGCCATGTCGGAGTTCATGAATCCGGCGCCCGACTCGTCGAGCAATGGTCGAAGAGCGGTGATGGTCGGCATGACCTTGCGGTTGCCACCGGAGGCCGACGCGAGCGCGGTCAACAGGGTCTCGGCGCGTGGATCCTGGTGGCTGTAGACAACGTGGCCGCAGCCGGGAACGCTGCCCGACGCCTCGAGTTCCGTCGACAGGGCAGCTGCCGGGTCTGATGTGGCCTCACGTAGGAACCGGTAGGCGAGGGTGGCGGCACCGCCGTGCAGCGATCCGTCGAGCGCTCCGAGACCGGAGGTGACCACCGAATAGATGCTGCCGCGGGAACTGGCGGCCACCCGGGCGGCCACGGTGCCCGCGGAGAGGTCGTGATCGGCGAGCAACACCATTGCCATGTTCAATAGCCGGATCCGCTGACGGGTGGCGGTGACGGGGCTCAGTCGTGGCCAGAGCCGCGCGGCCAGGGAGTCGTCGAGGGGCGGCTTGTCGGTCAGTGGCGGGAGAACGGCCACACTGTTGGCCAGGATGCCTGCGGCTCGTGCGCAGACCGCGGCAGGGGAGATCTGATGGCGCAACGCATCTCGTGATCCGAGGACGTCGACGACCATCTTGATACAGTCCACACCGCGGCCGGTGGCCGGCTGTAATGCGGAGATTTGCCGGAAGACTTTGGCAGGAAACAGGTTCACATCCCAGTCCGCGGTGTGGCCCCAGAGCAATTCGGCGACGGTTTCGAATCGGCCGGCATCGGCCAGGACCGCCGCGTCACGGCCCCGATAGTACAGGCGGTCGTTGTCCAGAAGTGTTATCTGCGTGCGTATTCGCTCGACGACCCCGGCCGGTGGACGGGTTGAGGATCGGCGGGCGACCGCGTCCACCTCGTCGACGGCGAATACGCTCCCGCCGACACCGTCGATGCGGGCACTGGTCAATGTGCCGCGACTGGCGTAGGCGTAAACCGTCTGCGCCTTGACTCCGAGGATGCGGGCAACCTGCGCGGTGGTCAGGTAGTCCCGGCCGTCGTGGCGCAGTGGGGTGGGCCAGCGTCGTCGATGTCCGGTGCGCCGGGATTCAGCTGTCATCGTCGGACCTCCATGTTGATTCGATCAACATTGACACAGATCAATATCGGGCCGAATGTTGCTGTACCAGAAGAACACAAAACAAGATCGGAGGCATCAATGTCCGTCATTGTTGCGCCACCCGGATTGAGCAACGTCGTCGTGACCGATACCCGCGTCGGTGACGTCCGCGGTGACGAGGGCTTCTACCAGTACCGGCAGTACTCGGCCATCGAACTCGCCCGGACGAAATCGTTCGAGGAGGTCTGGTACCTGTTCGTATACGGTCGGCTTCCAGATTCTTCCGAACTCGCGGAGTTCGTGACCCTCACCCGATCGTTGCGGGCGATACCGGACGAGTTGGGATCGCTGCTGCGGACCGTCGCCCTTGCCGGCACCGAGCGGCAACTGCTGGCCGGACTCCGGACGGTGCTCTCGGCATTTGCGGCGACACACCAGATCGCGCCGATGTGGGACAGCGGTCCGGAGCGGCGCATCGCTGATTCGCTGGTGGTCACGGCGATCACGCCGACGATTCTGGCTGCCCTGTACCGAATTCGTGCCGGTGAGGACCCGGTCGAACCGCGTGATGATCTCTCGGTGTCGCAGAACTGGTTGTACAGCCTGACCGGTGTGGATCCGACGCCCAGTGCTGCCCGGGCGGTGGAGCAATACATGATCGCGACCATCGATCACGGCTTCAATGCGTCGACCTTCACCGGCCGGGTGATCGCCTCCACCGGCGCCGATGTGGTCTCGGCCGTCTGTGGTGCGATCGGCGCGTTCTCCGGTCCACTCCATGGTGGGGCACCTGACCGTGCGCTCGATGCACTGGACGAGATCCGCGAGATGGGCGACGCAACCGCCTGGGCCCGAGAGCAACTCGCGCACCGCAGTCGCATCATGGGTTTCGGTCACGCCGTCTACCGGACGGTTGATCCACGGTCAGAGATGTTGCGCGACATCGCATTGTCGCTCGGTGGCCCGCTGGTCGAGTTCGCGGTCCAGGTCGAGAAGGACGTGGTCGCGGTGCTGGCCGATGCCTACCCCGACCGGAACCTCTACGCCAATGTGGAGTTCTATGCCGGGGTGGTGATGGACCGCTGCGGTGTGCCGCGGGAGATGTTCACCCCCACCTTCGCTGTCAGCCGGGTGGTCGGCTGGTGCGCGAATATCCTTGAGCAGGCCGAGGATCGCAAGATCATCCGTCCCATCGCCCGCTACGTCGGACCGCCCGTGGTGTGATTCAGCGCGGGGTCAACGGCATGATCGAACGAACGGTGCTGCTGCGCAACCAGAGGCCTGCCCAGATGATCACACCGACAACAATGGGAAAGAAGGCCCCTGCGGCAAACCCTTCCTCGGACACCATCAATGCGGTGACAGCACCACCGAGGTAGCCGGTCAGCAGTACTGCTCCGAGAATCGAAGTCCGTGGAAAAAGATATAGCGCAACGCATCCGAGCAAGACGAGACCCATGGCGGTGGCGTCTCCATCGGTGAAACCGAGATCGTACGTCGCATCCTTGACGCTCTGGGGCATCGCCAGGTGCGACACGGCGTCCACGAGTAAGAGGGCGGAGACAATCGCGGTGACCACCCAACCGGCGATCCGGGCCGAGCGGCCGAGCGAGGGGGTGTTGGACGCTGGGGAACTGGGACGTGTGGTGATGGTCATCGGGTACTCCTGGCTTGGTGGGATGTTGTGTAGTGAGACCACCTACGTCGGAGAAAGTAATCGAAAGACAAGAATTGCCTGCTCAGGCGGGCAAGTTTGGCGCAGTGGGCGCTAGGAGGCGCCGGTGAACGGCGCGGCGAACCAGCAGCCGACGGGTTGCTGGTTCTCCGGGTCGAGTGCGTTGAGGACAAAGGTTGCGGCACGACGTGATCCGGCGATTCCGGTGTGTTTGGAGAAGTCTTGCGAACAACCGTCCTGGACAACGATGTTGGTGGAATTGGGAGCAACCACGCTGCCGCTTGTGTACGGCACAACCAGTTCGTCGTACCGGGTCATGATGTTGGTGTAGGTGACGCCAGGGTCGAGGATGCCGCCGGCCTGGAGTGTGCGCAGCATGTCTGAGCCGGTCACCATCTGCAGGCAGGCGCCGCACAGCGCGCCGACGGTGATCTCTTGAAACCATCCGAGCCCAAGCAGTGTGGTGTACATGTTCAGCTCACTCGCGGCCGCGACGGTGGTCCCGTTCCAGAGCGGGGCCAACGACACATACTTGTCGACCTTGCCGGCTCCGTCGAGGAACTTCAGCCAGTACGTCGGCATCAGCGTGCCCTGAGAATGTCCGACGATGTCGATCTTCTCGGCACCGGTCGCCGCCAGCACGCGATCGACAAAGGTGGCCAGTTCGGCAGCGCTGTCCTGTATCCGGTCCAGCCCGCCGATCGCGCTGAGCGGCCACGGCACCACCGGTAGATTTCCGTAGGTCAACGCGAAGACGCAGTAGCCGTTGTTGGCGAGCAGCGGCGCGTACGTGCCCCAGTTCGTCTGGGCTCCACCGCCGGTGCCGTGGACGAGTACGACCGGCCGCGGGTGTTCGGGCGAGGGCTTGCAGTCCCAGTCATTGCTGCCGGGCAGCGATCCGCCGGGGTTTGCGAACTCGTTGGGGATACCGGAGAAGAAGTTGTATGTGACCGGAAGCGGATCCTGTGCGCCGGCCGGCCCCGCTCCCAGACCGGTGAACAGGGCGAGTGTCGCAGCGACGAGAACCACTCCGACTTTGCGTACGTTCTGCATCCCGACCCCCGCCGGTCATCGCAACCGAACCAGTTGTTGGATGAAAAAATAGTCGTCGGGCGACGTTCGGGGACGCGTTTTCGGCTCTGATCACAAGCCGTGACCAGATCGAGTCAATTCAGTCCGGGTCGGCCGTCCCTACTGTGGGGAGAGCACGGATTCGCCGATGAGATGGAGCAAACATGACCACAGCAGTGACCGGAGCAACGGGGCATCTGGGAGCCCACGTCATCGCCGAGCTCCTCAGGCGCGGTGTCGGACCGGCCGAGATCGTGGCTGTTGTCCGCAACGCGGACAAGGCGGCAGACCTCGTGGCCAAGGGCGTGCACGTACGGGTTGCTGATTACTCCGACCTGGCAGCACTTCGGGCAGCGCTCGAAGGCGTGGACAAGCTGCTGCTGATTTCCGGGTCCGAGATTGGACAGCGGATCGCGCAGCACACCAACGTGATCGAGGCCGCCGAACTCACCGGCGTACAGCTGATCGCCTATACGAGCATCCTCAACGCCGATACCAGCGGAACTGTGATGGCACCCGAACACCTGGCCACCGAGCAGCGGTTGACCGAATCCGCGGTGCCCTCGGTCGTCCTGCGTAACGGTTGGTACTGGGAGAACTACTCTGCCGCGATTCCGCAGGCAATCGAATTCGGCAAGCTCTTCGGTGCAGCAGGAGAAGGCCGGGTCGCGGCCGCCACGCGCGCCGACTACGCCGCGGCCGCCGCCGTTGTGCTGACCTCCGACGACGATCAGGGTGCCAAGATCTACGAATTGGGCGGCAACGACCGCCTCACCTACACAGAGTTCGCCGAGGTGATCAGCGATGTGTCGGGTAAGCCCGTCGAATACCAGGACCTTCCCGAGGCCGACTATGCCGCGCTGCTGGCCGGTGCCGGCTTGCCCGAGCAGATCGCAGCGATGCTCGCCGGCTCGGACGCGGCCATCGCACGCGGTGAACTCGACACCGATTCCGGTGATCTGCAGTCGCTGATCGGTCGTCCGTCCACTCCTGTCGCGGACGCGATCTCCCCTGCCCTCGGTTAGGCTCCCGGGACCGATGAGTTCGGTCGCCGTTCGCAGTCTGTCTTGCAAGCGGTACTCACAGACAGACGAAAGGTCGACAAAAATGTCGCAGCTGGTCCGGGTTCAGAATTTCGGCGTGTCGTTGGACGGCGTCGGCGCGGGTGAGAACCAAAGCATCGATCAGCCGTTCGGAGACGGAGTCGATCCCAGGGATCTGCACGCGTGGGCCATGGCCACCGCCGGTTTTCCAGGTCGCACCGGCCCCGGGGGTACCCGTGGCCTCGACGACTACCTGATCCGTGACTTCGAACGCAATATTGGCGCCGAGATCATGGGACGCAACAAGTTCGGGCCGGAGCGTGGGCCGTGGCAGAACCACGAATGGCAAGGATGGTGGGGCGATACGCCGCCCTTTCACACCCCGGTATTCGTTCTGACCCACCACGAGCGACCGTCGTTCACGCTGGCCGACACCACCTTTCACTTCATCGATGCGTCGCCGGCCGAGGCACTGGATGAGGCCAAGGCAGCTGCGGACGGCAAGGACGTCCGTATCGGGGGCGGGGTGAGCACCGTCCGTGAGTTTCTCGACGCCGATCTCATCGACTCGATGCACGTCGCGGTCGCACCGATCACGATCGGGCAAGGCCTGCGTCTGTGGGACACCCCGCAAGAACTCGAAGACCGGTTCTTCCTCGAAACCGTGCCCAGCGCAAGCGGAGTGACCCATCAACTGTTCTGGCGTCGGTAGGCCCATCCGTTCTGGCGCCGCTCGGCGATCAGCGCACGATGCGGGCGTACAACTCGGCGAGTTCGTCGACGGCCTGGGCCACATCCATTGCCGCGGAACCTGACCGGCGCAGTGCCGCCGACAACTCGGTGGTGTCGAGCTCGGACAGCACATCGAGCTGGGGTGGATGGGGCAACGCGGGCATCTGCCTGCCGTCGCCGTAGAAGTCGACCTCGGTCATGACCGCCGGCGGGGGCGCTGTTTCGGTCTCCGCATCGGCGGGAGCATCACGCAAGTGGGCGAGCAGCAGGGCCAGGTCGGTGCCCATCACGGTGAGCAGCGTGGATGGTTCCTTGTCGATGGCGGCGGCCAGCTCGTAGCTGACGGCGAGCAGGTGGATGCAGCGGTCGGCTGCATCGGGGCAATTGCAGTCGACGCGGATGTCGGATGCCTCGGTGGGGATCACCAGCGATCCGAGGGTTTCGGGTTGCCGACCACGCGTGACCGCGACCAGGTCATCGGTCTTGCCCTGTTGGCGTAGCAGCGACAGGACGGTGGCGGGATCTGCCGGGCCGGTGGTGATCGTCACCTCGAACGGATCGAGCTGGCTACCCTGGACCAGTGCTTTCACCTGGCCGGACCGCACCACCAGGTCGATGACCACACGGTCACGAAAGTAGGTGCGTGCCTTGGTGATCTTGCGTGCCTCGGCGGTTGATTCCACGGCCAGCAGGAACGCCTTGGACCACGGCGTCAGACCGTAGCCGCGCTGCGGCGCCTTGGGTGTGCGGCTCATTCGCCCACCGCCTCGTCGCTCAGGCGCATCAGGTCATAGAGTTCGTCGTCCGCGGTGTTCGCGAGCCAACTCTCGCCGGTGGAGACGGTCAGCTCGGACAACTCCCGCTTGTCGGCGATGAGCTGGTCGATGCGTTCTTCCAGGGTGCCCACACACACGAACTTGCGCACCTCCACCCGACGCTGTTGCCCGATCCGGTATACGCGATCGGTGGCCTGGTTCTCGACGGCGGGATTCCACCAACGGTCCAGATGCACAACATGATTGGCGGAGGTGAGATTCAGTCCGGTGCCACCGGCCTTCAATGACGCCAGCATGATCGCGGGCCCATCGGGGTCGGAAAACTCCGCGACCATGGTGTCACGCGCGGTGCGGCTCAGTCCGCCGTGCAGGAACGAGAACTCTTGGCCGATCCGATCGGAGAGCCACGGCTGCAACATCGTCCCGAATGCGGTGAATTGCGTGAACACCAGCGCTCGCTCGCCGTCGGCGATGATGTTCTCGAGGATGTCCGCCAGCAATTCGATCTTGCCGGAACGATGTTCGTTGCGGCGCATGATCGGTGAACCGTCACCGAGATAGTGGGCAGGATGATTACAGATCTGCTTGAGTCGCGTCAGTGCCGCGAAAACCGTTCTGCGCCGCTCACTCCCGGCCTCCTTGGTCTCACCCCTGCCCAGGGCTTCCATCAGATCATCGATGACGGCGCGGTACAGGCCCGCCTGTTCGATGGTGAGATTGGCGCGGACCGTGAGCTCCGCTTTCTCGGGCAGGTCGGAGATCACTGTCGGATCTGACTTGACCCGTCGCAGGATGAACGGGGACGTGACGGCGTTCAAGCGTTGTACCGCCCGCGGATCACGCTCTCGTTCAATGGCTTCGGCGTACCGGGATTTGAAGGTCGAGGCGGTGCCGAGGAGTCCGGGATTGACCAGATCGATCACCGACCGCAGATCTTCGAGTCGATTCTCGACCGGGGTGCCGGTCAAGGCGATTCGATGTCGGGCCTGAATCGTTCGAACGGCCTTTGATTGTGCGGTGGCGACATTCTTGATGTGCTGTGCCTCGTCGACCACCAGCCGGTCCCAGGTCTTGGAGCTCAACAGCTTTCGATCACGGGATGCGATGGCAAACGTGGTGATCACGATGTCGGCGGCTGCTGCGGCGGCGACGAACGGCGGCCCGGCCTGCCGTCCGGGACCGTGATGGATCAGCACTGACAACTGCGGGGCGAACCGGGCGATCTCCCGCTCCCAGTTGCCGACCACCGACATCGGGCAGATCAGCAGCGTCGTTCCCGACCGATCTGCCTGGGCGTCAGGGGTTTCACGCTCGCCACAGATCAACGCCAGGACCTGAATTGTCTTGCCCAGACCCATGTCGTCGGCGAGTACCGCTCCGATGCCCAACGAGCTCAGATGGCGCAGCCACTCCATGCCGCGCTGTTGATAGGGCCGCAGTTCGGCGCGCAACGATTCCGGCGCGGCGAGCACTGGCGGTGCCATGCGCCCACGGCGTTTGATCTCGTCGAGCCACGACAAACCCTCGACCCGGCTGACCGGGACCGGGAGCTTGTCATCACCGTCGGTCACCAGGGCGAACAGTTCGCCCATGTCGGCGGGCTGACCGGACTCGGCCAGCGCTTTCTGCGCCTGGATGAACGCCGCCGTGCGGGACAACGCGGCGTTGTCGGCCCGCACCCATTTGCCCCGGACCTTCACCAGGTCGCCCTTCTGGCGGGCCAGCGCGTCCAACTCAGCGGCGTTGAGCACGTCCTCGCCGAGCGCCAATTGCCATTGGAAGTTGCGGATCTCGTCGAATCCCACCACGACCGACCGCTGCGGCGTGCCACCTTCTTGCTTGCCCCGCAGCGTCAGCGTGGGCCGGACATGTGCGATCGAGCGAGGCAACAGCACTTCGTATCCGGCCTCGGCAAGTGCCGCGACGCCGGTGTCGAGGAGTTCGAGCACGACGTCGGTGGTGAGCAGGAAATCGAGCGAATAGTGGTCGTGGCGAGCGGCCTTGAGCGTGGGAAAGGCCCGGACCGCGCCTGCGACCTCAGTGGTGACCTGATCGATCTCGTGGGCGTCGAGTCGCCGTAGCTCCACGGGTTCGTCGGGGCGGTCGACGGTCCGACGGCAGACCTGCAGCCGCCACCTGGTCGGATCGCCTTCGCTGTCCTCATCGCCCTCGTCTGGTTCGTTCAGACGCAACACCAGAGCTGATTCACCGAGCCGCAGACCGTCGGCCCATTGCGACCAGGCCGACGCGGCGGCCGTCGCCTTGTCCGCGGACATCGGCGGCGCATCGACGTCGGGTAACAGGGTTCGGACAAATGCGGATCGGACGGCATCGGGTTTGATGTCGCGGCAGCTGGTGCGGCAGAGATGGTCGGTCATCTCACCGCAGAAGTCCATGATCGCGTCGGTGTCACCGTTGGCGAGGACCACGGGTGGGGCCGCCGCGATCGCCGTGGACAACCAGGTGCGCCAGGGGGTGGTGGCCAAAGGTGCCCACCGGACAGTCCACTCGCCGGCGACCCGGTTCACAGCGGGCGTGACCGAACCCGATCGGACAAATCGTTCGGTGGAATCCAGCAGATAGCGGTAGTAGCGCAGTTCGCCGCCGACGATGTCGTCGGGTTTGATGGCCTCGAGAAGTTCACATGCTGCCGCCGGTCCCAGCGTCACCGAGGCGATGTCGCGCCGGTCATCGGCGCCGGGCCCGGAGACCGTGATGGTGCGCCGCAGTGACCGACCACCGACAACGGTGTCGAGTGCCGGCGGCAGGCCGTCGGGTACGTGCTCGGTGCACGGCTGCCCATCGGCGTCGGTGAACCACAGGGACAGACCGACCCCACCGCGCCATAACGCGTGGGCCGCCGCTGTCTGAGTCACCCGTTCATGGTGGCACGCGGATGTGACAGCCCCGGCATCGCGCGACACCGGTTCGGCTACTGCCGCGGACAACTCACACAGAACAGATTTCCCTCTGGATCGGACATCGTTGTCCATTCCACCCACGGGACCTCGTCGAGTACGTCCCATTCGCGAGTGGCGCCCAGGCCGAGAAGCCGGTTCACCTCTTCTTCACGGTGCCCGGCCGCGGTGCTGAGGTCGAGATGGATACGGCCCTGGGCCGGTGGGAGATCGTCGACCTTGTGGAAGAACAGCGGAACTCCACCCGTGGGTGCCGAGACGTAGACGTAGTCGGGGGTTTCACCGGCGATCTCGCCGCCCATCACCGCGATCCAGAACGCGGCGAGAGCCGCCGGGTCGGTGGCGGCGAAATTGACGCTGCCGATGGTCAGGGTGGTGGATTCGTCGGACATGGGGCGAGCGTACGACAGGCCTGTGACAGCGACCGATGTGTACGCAACTGCTGACTTCGCGGAATGTTGACGACAACCGGCGTAGTTGTAGAGGGCATGACGGAACTCTCAGGCAAGGCCGCAACTCTGCTCGAACTCCATCAACCAGGAAACCCGGTGATCCTGCCGACGGTGTGGGACGCGTGGTCGGCCAACCTGGCCGTATCCGCGGGATTCACCGCACTGACCGTTGGCAGCCATCCGGTGTCGGATTCGATCGGCAAACCCGACAACGAGGGCATCACCTTCACCGAACTGACCACCCGCATCAAACAGATCACCGACGCGGTCGACGTGCCGATCTCCGTGGACATCGAAGCCGGCTACGGCGAAGACCCGAAACGGCTGATCGACGGACTGATCACCGCAGGCGCGGTGGGACTCAACATCGAGGACACCGTCCACAGCGAGGGTGGCCGTCTGCGGGAAGCGCAGGAACACGCAGACTTCGTGGGCGCCCTGCGCGCGGCGTCCGATGCCACCGACGTCCATGTGGTTATCAACGCCCGGACCGATCTGTTCCTCAAACAGGTCGGCGACGAGGCCGACCGCGTCGACCGGGCGATCGCCCGCCTGAAACTGGCCGCCGACGCCGGCGCCGACGTGCTCTACCCGGTTGGCTTCCACGAGGACGCGGTGCAGAAACGGCTCGTCGACGAATTGCCACTGCCGGTCAACGCCATCGGGCATCCGGTGAACAACAACAAGGCCGCCTTCGCTGCGCTCGGGGTCGCGCGGGTCAGTTTCGGTCCGCTGTTCCAGATGGTCCTGGCCGTGCGGGCCGACGAAGTCCTCGCGCCCTGGAAGTGATCGGGCGCGGTCGACGGTGATTCGGGCCCGCTCGGCGGGCTTTGCGACACCGTCGGCTGCGAGTGATTCATGACAGCGGTGGCAAAGTGTGGGTGTGGAACTGACACTGGTCTTCGTCCTGGCAGTCATCGCAATCGTGGGCGTAGCGGTGTTTTCGGGACGGCTGGGTGTCGCGGCACCGTTGTTGCTGGTGATCGTCGGGGTCGGCCTGAGTTTTCTGCCCGGGGTTCCGGACGTCGAGATTTCACCAGAACTCATTTTGGCGGGTGTGCTGCCGCCGCTGTTGTACGCGGCAGCGGTCAACATGCCGGCCCAGGATTTCCGGCGGAACTTCAAACCGATCACGGCGCTCGCGGTCCTGCTGGTCGTCGTCACCACGCTGGGGACGGGTTGGTTCTTCCACGCCCTGATTCCTGACCTGGGTTGGCCCGCGGCCTTTGCCCTCGGCGCGGTGATCAGCCCGACCGACGCGGTCGCGGCAACCTCGATCGGTAAGAAGTTGGGGCTGCCCTCGCGAGTGGTCGCGGTCCTCGAAGGTGAGGGATTGGTCAACGACGCCTCGGCGCTGGTGTTGTTGCGGTCCGCGGTGGCAGCGCTCGGCGGCACGGTGACGCTCTGGGGTGTGGCCGGCGATTTCGTGTTGGCCGTGGTGATTGCCGTGGCGATCGGGGTGGTTGTCGGCTACGTCAATGTCCGCGTCCGCGGTCTGCTCGACGACCCGATCCTGACCACCGCCATCTCGTTGGTCGTGCCGTTCATCGCCTACTTACCCGCCGAAGAGGCCGGGGCCTCGGGTGTGTTGGCCGTCGTGGTCGCGGGGTTGGTCACGGGCCATCGGGCATCGCAGCATCTGGGTGCACAGGACCGGCTCACGGAGGCGGTCAACTGGCGCACGCTCGCCTTCCTGCTGGAGGGCGCGGTGTTCCTGCTGATGGGGCTCGAGCTCAAGAAATCGATCGAAGATGTCCAGGACAGCTCGTTCAGCACCTGGCACGCGGTCGGCCTCGGACTGCTCGCCGCGGCCATCGTGATCCTGCTGCGGATCGCCTTCGTGGCACCGATGGTCGCGCTGTTGCGCCGCGACACCAAGCGCGCTCACGAGTCGATCCCACGCCTGGACAAAATGCAGGCCAGGCTCGACGCCCACGAACCCGATGACGCGTTCACCGAACGACGGCTGCGCCACATGCAGACCCGGATGACGCGGGTCTCGGCCGACGTCGCCTTCAAACTCAACGAGACCCTCGGATGGCGAGGCGGTGTGGTGCTCGGCTGGGCGGGTATGCGCGGCGCCATCACCGTTGCCGCCGCACAGACGCTGCCGTCGGACACCCCGCACCGTCCGCAGCTGATCCTGATCGCCTTCGTGGTTGCCGGCACAACGCTTCTGCTGCAAGGTTTCACACTGCCTGCGGTGATCCGGATGGCGAAGGTCGCGCCCGATGATCAGGACCGGCTGCGCGGTGAATACGAACAGCTGGTCGCCGAGCTGAGGGAGGCCGCCGCCGATGCACTGCGTGATCCGGCAGTGATCGGCACCGGTGAAGACAGGGTGTCAGAGACAGTCATCGACATGGTTCGCAACGACAGCATCATCGGACGGGGGCGCGTCCAGAGTGACACCGAGGTCGAACAACGCGGACGTGACGAGTACTTCCGGGTTCGCATGGCGGTGCTCGTTGCCGAACGAAAGGCGCTGCTCAGAGTCCGCAATCTGGGGTTGTGCAGCTCGCAGGCACTGAACCATGCTCAGCATCTGCTCGACCTCGAAGAAGCACGGCTCGAACAACTGAACATCGAGGAGTCCGACTGACCTCGGCCGGGTTGCTGGCATTGAAGGGCTCAATAGTATTGGTGGACAATATAATGCGTCGTGCAAGATGGAGGATGTGGTCGCTCGGTTGCTGAGATGGCTTTCATCTCAACCGATCACGACGCGTTTGATCCGATCGTCATCGGGTCCCGCGCTGCCCCGACCGTCGGTGTTGTTGGTGAGAAACCACAGGGAACCGTCGGGCGCCACCGCCACATCGCGGAGTCGGCCGAACTCGTCGACGTACAACTCTTCGGCCGTGGACGGAGCAGCAACCGGAATCGCACGCAGCCGTTCACCTTTCAAGTTGGCGACGTAAATCGTGTCCCCTGCGATGGTCATGCCACTGGGGCTGGCGTCGTCGGGCCGCCATTGCTGAACCGGATCGGTGTAGACGCTGTCCCCGACCTGTTCACCGACGCCCTCGACCTGGGGCCAGCCGTAATTGCCGCCGGGTCGGATGATGTTGAGTTCGTCCCACGCGTCCTGCCCGTACTCGACCGAGAACATGGTGCCATCGTCAGACCACGCCAACCCCTGTACATTTCGGTGCCCGAGCGACCACACCGGACTCCCTGCGGTCGGGTTGTCGGCCGGCACCGTGCCGTCGGGGTTCAGGCGCAGGATCTTGCCCGCCAGGCTCGACGGATCCTGGGCACTGGGCCGGTCCTGCGCATCGCCGGTGGTGATGTAGAGCTTGCCGTCCGGGCCGAACGCGATGCGTCCGCCGTTGTGGGTACGCCCACCCGGGATCCCGACCAGGACGTCGGTGGGTTCACCGAACCCGAGACCGCCCGCCGATCCGGTCAGCGGGTACCTCACCACGCGGTTGTCGCCGTCGCTGCCGGTGAAGTAGACGTACAGGTCGCCGTCGTTGGCCGCCAACCCGAGCAGGCCGCCTTCACCGGCGGGCGCGACGTCGCGGACGGTCCCGACCACGCGGGTGCCATCGCCGACGATCTCGAGGATGTCGCCGGTGTCGCGTTCACTGATCAGCGCAGCACCTCGGGTGAACACGATCGACCACGGTGCGTCGAGGCCGGTCACGACGTCTTCGGGCGTGCCCGGGTATCCGATCTGGGTCGACGTCTGGGCTGACGTCGTCGACGATGGGCTCGGGGGTGCGGTGTCTGCGCTCTCGCCGCTGCACGACGCGATCAAACTCGCCCCGGCAACGGACATGAGTACTCGGACGGTTGTGCGCACGACGACCTCCCGGAAGATCAGTAGCTGGCGTTCGGATCGACCAGTGCCAGCATGTTGTCGCCGCCGGCAGCGAACCGGCGCAGGTTCTCCGCCACCCAGGGTGCCAGGGTCCGGGTCAGGCCCGACGACGGGTTCGCCACGTGTGGCGTGATGATCACGTTCGGCAGATCCCACAGCGGATGGTCGACGGCGGGTGGTTCCGGATCGGTGACGTCGAGGGCCGCGCCTGCGATCTCACCGGTGTTCAGAGCGGTGTACAGGGCGGTTTCGTCGACGAGGGGTCCCCGTGCGACGTTCACGATCCAGGCGTGTGACGGCAACGCGGCGAGGGTGGTCGCGTTGATCATGTGCCGGGTCTCGTCGGTCGATGGCGCGGCCAGGACCACGTGATCGCACCGCGACCACACCTCGTCGAGGCGGCTGGACGGCAGCGTGTCGATCGCCCCGTCAACCGGTCGCCCGGAGTGGTTGACGGCCAGCACATCTGCGCCGCAGGCCCGCAGGCGTGGGATCAGCGAGCGGGCGATTCCACCGGCACCGATGATGGCCACGGTGGAACCGTGCAGCGAACGGACCGCGGTGTCGATTGCGTCTTTGTCCCAATGTCGCTGCACCGCAACGTTGATCTGACGGAGTCCGGCCAACAGCAACGCCAGGGCGTGTTCGGCGACGTTCTCGGCATAAAAACCCGAGGCATTGGTCCAGATGCGTTTGTCGTCGAGAAGGCCTGCGTTCAGGAATGATTCGATCCCGGCCAGTCGCAGTTGCACCCACTCGATGTGGTCGGGCAGGGGCGAGGGGAAGCCGTCGACATTGCCGGTCCAGACCAGAGCGCGGGCATCGGCGAGGTCGACGATCTCGCCGCCTGCCGAGGTGATCGCCTGTGCCAGATGCTGATCGTGGTCGGGGATCAGGGCGACCGGAACGGGTTCGGTACTCATCATCCTTCTTTCAGCTTGCGGGCAGCGCTCGTGGCGAGTTCATCGGCGATCTCGTTGTAGTGGTCGCCGGAATGGCCTTTGACCCATCTCCACTCGACCTCGTGCCTGTCACATTGTGCGATCAGTTCACGCCACAATTCACTGTTCTTCACCGGCTTCTTGTCTTTGGTCAGCCAGCCGTTGGACTGCCACCCCGACGCCCACTTCATGATTCCGTTGCGGACGTAAGTGCTGTCGGTATACAGAATCACCGTCGACGGTTTCTTCACAGCCTCGAGCCCCTTGATGGCTGCGGTCAACTCCATCTTGTTGTTGGTGGTGTCGGGCTCGGAGCCGGAGATCTGCTTCTCGTGTTCCTTGTAGCGCAGGACCGCACCCCATCCGCCCGGTCCCGGATTGCCCAGGCAGGCGCCGTCGGTCGAGATCTCGACGGGAGTTGTCATGGTGTGATCGTCTCTGACATGGCAGAAAGGCTACCGTCGGCGTAGCACTACTCAACGCAGGAGGTTGGCCGTGGCGGTGTTCGACGTTCGTGCTCTCGAGGTACCTATCGTGGGGGCTCCGATGGCGGGTGGCCCGAGTACTCCGCAGCTGGCGGCAGCTGTCACCGAGGCCGGTGGGCTCGGCTTCCTCGCCGGAGCGTTGCTGACGGCGGACAAGCTCGCCGACGACATCGCAGTGGCGCGCTCGCTGACATCCGGACCTCTCGCGGTGAACCTGTTCGTCCCACAGCCGAACGTCGGTAAGCCCGCGGAGATCGCTGCCTACGCGGAGGAACTCGGGGCGTTGGCCCGGCACTTCGGCGTCGACCTCGGCGAGCCCAAATACACCGATGACGACTACGCGCAGAAGGTCGAGGTGCTCCTCGACCTGCGGCCCGAGGTGGTGTCGTTCACGTTCGGCTGTGCCGACGTCGACGACATCAAACGATTTGCAGACGCCGGGGTGGCCACCCTCGGGACGGTGACAACGCAGGCCGAGGCGCAAGAGGCCGTCGCCCGAGGTGTCGACGGTCTGGTGGCGCAGGGTCCGGGGGCAGGCGGCCATCGCGGCACCTTTGATCCGTTGGCGCGGCCGTCCACCGATTCGCTGGAAACACTGGTGGTCGCGGCCCGGGCGATCAGCGATGTGGTGGTCGCGGCCGGCGGTATCAGCACGCCTGAGGCTGCCGCGGTGATGCTCGGTCTCGGTGCGGTCGCTTCGCAGGTCGGCACGGCGCTGCTGCTCAGCGATGAAGCCGGAACCAACCCGGTCTCACGGGCCGCGCTGCGCGATCCGCAGTTCACCGCAACCGCTGTGACCCGCGCATTCTCCGGGCGATATGCGCGCGGCCTCCGCAACCGGTTCATGCAGAATCACGAACAGACCGCGCCCCTGGCGTATCCCCAGGTCCACTATCTGACCGGGCCTCTGCGTAAGGCCGCGGTCCGGGCCGGTGATCCGCACGCGACAAATCACTGGGCGGGTACCGGTTTTCGGGACATCCGCCCGGGTTCGGCCGCCGACATCGTTGCAGATTTTGCTGGTCGTTGACTATTGCCCGTCAATGGAGCCCGCGGTTCCGCCGAGGGCGTGGCCACGGTTGATCTCGTGGCCGTGCTCGCCGGCTTCGTAGACCGCGGCCTGTTTGCGCAGTTCCTCGGTCTCACCGATCGGTTCTGCGTCTTCGAAGGGGAACGTCATCAAGGCCTCGCTTCGATTGGAGTGCTGCCTCCACGCTAGTCGCGGAACCGTTTGATCGCATGGAGGTACCGGATCGCCCGTCGGTGTGCCGGTACCGCGCAGGTCAACGCTCTTGAGCAGTATGCCGTCGCATTCCCATCCCGCGAGACACCGCAAACGACGCGCACAGGATCAGGATCACCTCGACCACTACGACGATCCACGTCGAGGTGACGGTGGAGAAACCCAACCACCACGCGCTGAACACCCCGGCCGCTGTCGCGAGAATCGCACCGACAGGGAGCACAACTGCCGTCGCGCGCGTCGTCGGCTTCGTACCCGGAGCACCGATAGCCCCTAGCGAGAAGTGCACGGCAGCGAGCGCGAGGGCATACGCGAACATTCCGGTGACCGCGTAGAGCTCGAGGGGTGAGAGACCACCGGGTGGCTCAGCTCCGGTCGTCAAAGGGATGAGCGCGGGCAGTAGACCGACGGTGCATCCGAGAAGCCCCGCCAGCACGGTGAGGCCGACGCGAGTACCCGCATCCACCCGGACGCCGACCAGGTGCAGCACCGCACCGGTGACGAACCCGATCACCGCACCCACCGCACCCGCCGTCACGTAGCGCTGGGATTCCGAGGTGATGTGATCATCGGGAAAGGACGTGGCCCCGATGAAATCCACCACGTACCCGCTACCGCCGCCCGGACTCGACAGCCCCTGGTACAGCGCCGCCCCCAGTAACGCGACCAGACCACCCACGACCGTCAGTGCAAAACACAGTCTCCCCATGGGCCATATCCTGTCACTGGTTTCGAACCCAACGCTGCACGATGAGAGATCAGGTCCGGGCCGGACTTTCGTCCTGGACGCGGTGGGTCCGCACCCACGGATAGGTCATCAGGGCCCACACGATGAGGATCAGGATGGTCGCGGTCAGCACATACAGCGGCCAGGGTCCCAGCACGTCCAGCAGGGTCGCCGTGTCGGGTTTCCGGTTGAGGAATCCGTAGTTGGTGCCTGCGATGCGGTTGAAGGTGAACGTTGTCACCGCCCAAGCCGCTGTGACCAGGACCGCGATCCGGTAACTGCGCCACTGTGGCCGCATCCGCAGACCCCAGGTGAGATAGATCGCGGCCCAGACGACGAGAAGGTGGATCCCCCAGAACGTGAGGAACTCGTAGTGGGGGAAGTCCGGGCCGGTCAGGACCGGTGAGATCAACGCCTGCGCGCTCAGCACCAGCCCCCAGTAGTAGGTGAGGGCGAAAGCCCAAAGTGCCTGCGACCACAGCGCGTACGCCGCCGCCACCGTCGCGAGGTCGGTCAGACGCAGCGGCACAGACCCGTCGATGCTAGGCGGGAACAACGAATAGATCAGCGCCGCACCGTAGATCGCGGCGGTCGTAACGGCCAGGGCGCGGCGTAGCCGCCGCGCCTGCGCATCGCTCTGTCGGCGCCCGAGCCAGACGAGCAATGCGGCGACCGCGACGAACAGTGCGACCACTGCCCAGTACGACGGGCCGTAGGCCGCGAACTCCCTTTGTGCGGTGAACAATCGATCACCTCCGCCGTTGTCGTCCTCCGACCCCGCACCGGCTTTCGCCACCCACTCAGTGCGGAGTGATCTCGATCAGTATTGCGGTACCGTCCACAGATAGTGTCCGTTCGCTGTGATGGATGAGGAGGCAGTCGTCCGGGTGTGCGACGAGATCGCCCGCCGAGATGCTTCCGGTGATCACGAACATTCCGGTGATCACGGCGGGATCGGTGGTGAAAGGCCGGCGGCCGTGACCGGGCAGTGGCGACACGGCGATGTCGGTGGAGTCATGCTGCGCCATCACGTTGAGTGCCCGCGTGTGTCCACGCGGATGGCACTGCGGCGCACTGTCGTGAGCGAACCGATAGGGCGTCAGTGGATCGACTTGGACGGTTGATCCCGAAAAGTCCAGCATCACACCGTGTTCGCCGATGACGGTGAAGATGCGGTCGAATCCTTCGAACACCGAGAACGTGGTCGCCGCGCCGGGCAGATCGGCGACACTGATACGCCAGATCGGTGTACCCGAGGCGTCGGCCAGAAGCGCGATCTCCTCTGTGATTCCAGCCCCGTTCTTCCAGGGCACCTGGACGCGATCGGTTGACTGAACGAGCATGATTGCCATTGGCTGACACCGGCTTTCTGATTCTCGAGTTGTTGGCGTGTATGAATATTCGGCCGTCCCGCGTCAGGTGGGGCGCAGCAGTGGCGGGTGAAGCAAGGCGGCGCCGCCGACGGTGTAGAGCGCGGCGGGGCGCCCACCGTCGCGGCCGGTCATGGCTCCGGTCGCCCGGACGAAATCCGGGGCGCCGGTCACCTTGCGATGGAAATTGCGGGGATCGAGTGTTCGGCCCCAGACGGTCTCGTACACCCGGCGCAGTTCGGCGACGGTGAACTCGGGCTCACAGAATGTCGTGGCCAGTGGGGTGTATTCCAGCTTCGACCGGGCGCGTTCGACACCGTCGGCGAGGATCTCGTTGTGGTCGAACGCCAATGACGCTCTGCCGCCTGATGTTGTGTCACCGAGAATTGTTTCGACCGGGTGCAGGGCTGCGTTGGCAGCGTCGGATCCGGCCACCGGTGCCGGCGTGTGCGGCGTCAGTGCCAGGTATGCGGTGCTGATGACCCGGCCGCGGGGGTCGCGGTCCGGGCGACCGTACGTGGCGAGTTGTTCGAGGTGGACGCCGTCGCGTCCCACTCCGGTTTCCTCGGCCAGTTCCCGGTAGGCGGCGTCGGGTAGGTCTTCGTCGTCGTGGATGAATCCGCCGGGCAACGCCCACTCGCCGATGTGCGGATCGATGCCGCGGCGGACCAGCAATGCGCACAGCCGGCCATCGTGAATGGTCAGGACCACGAGGTCGACGCTGGCCGCGGCGTTGAACCAGAAGTCGGAAGCCATGCGCCCATACTAATCGTCATCTTGACGATTAGCGACCAATGGGATTATCGTCAATCTGACGACAACAACAGATCGTCGAGAACGAGCAACAGAGGAAGGCCGGGTCATGGCTGACATCAAACGAGCAATGTTCCTGCGTCACATGCGGTGCGCGCCGAACATGTACATCGAGCACACGGCAAAGGCGAAGCTGGTGCACTCGGGGCTGGCTCAGGCGTTCTGGTTCCGGCCGCTGAACGCGTCGGTCAGTGAGGTCCCGGTCGATGACCAGCAACTCCCGCTGTTGTTCCACGCTCGCACCGTGGACTTCCAGGACCTGACCGTCCAGGCCACCGTCACCTACCGGATCGTCGATCCGCACACCGCTGCCGGTCGTATCGACTTCGGAATCGATCCCGACGAGGGGGTGTGGCGGGCCAGGCCGCTGGATCAGCTGGCCGGCCTGCTCACCGAATCGGCTCAGCAGCACGCGCTGGACCTGCTGGCAGGCACGCCGTTGCGACAGGCCCTGGCCGACGGTGTGACGCCGGTGCGCGAACGCGTCGCGGCCGGGTTACTCGCCGACCGGAGACTGGCCGAGACCGGACTGGAGGTCGTCGATGTCCGGGTGGTCGCCCTGCGGTCAGAGGCGGAGATGGAACGGGCGCTGCAGACCCCACTGCGGGAACAGGTGCAGCAGGAAGCCGACCGGGCCACCTATGAACGACGTGCGGTGGCGGTGGAACGGGAGCGCACGATCACGGAGAACGAGCTGCAGAGCCAGATCGAACTCGCTCGCCGCGAGGAACAATTGGTGGACCAACAGGGACGCAATGCCCGCAAGCGGTCAACGGAGGAGGTCGCCGCAGAGAAGATCCGCGCGGAGGCCGACGCGCAACGTCAGGAGTTGCTGGCACAGACCCAAGCAGAAGCGACCCGGGTGGTCGGCATGGCGCAGGCCGAGGTGGATGCCGCAGCGCTGACGCCGTACCGCGACCTGGATCAAGCCATCGTCCTGGGCCTGGCTCTGAAGGAACTGGCCGCCAACCTGCCGGAGATCGGAACGCTGAACCTGACGCCCGATGTGCTGACACAGGTCCTCGGTCGGTTTGCCGCCGAACGCAATTGACAACGCACCTACCCGCGAAAGGAAAGAACGATGGCACTGGCACCACGGGCGGTGGTCGTATACCGCCGCACCGAACTCGACGAACTGCTCGCCAAGCACGGCACCCGTGGCCAGGCCGCGTTCTTCCTCAACTCCCGCGGACGCAACATCGCCGGAGTGCAGGCCCGCCACGATGCGGTCCAACTCGCCCGCACCCGGGTGGACGCGGCGATACCGGTGGACTGGCGCCGCGGGATGGTTGAGCGAACCGACCTGAGTCGCTTCGTCTTCGGTGAAGAAGATGTTGTTGTGGTGGTCGGTCAGGACGGGCTGGTGGCCAACGTTGCGAAGTACCTCGACGGTCAGCCGGTGATCGGGGTGAATGCCGAACCGACTATGAATCCCGGTGTGCTGGTGAATCATCGAAGCCAGGATGTCGCGGAGCTGCTGCGCCGGCCGGAGGCGCTCGAGCGCGTAACGCGGTGCACCATGGTCGAGGCCGAACTCGACGATGGTCAGGTGTTGCGGGCACTGAACGAGATCTACATCGGACACCCAACCCACCAATCGGCCCGCTACCGCATCGAACTCGGCACGGCCCGCGAACGGCAGTCATCTTCCGGGGTGCTGGTGGGCACCGGGACCGGGGCCACGGGGTGGTGCCAATCGGTGTGGCTCGAACGTCGCAGCAGGCTGGTTCTGCCGACCCGGCCGGCGCCGGCCCTGTGCTGGTTCGTCCGCGAGGCCTGGCCGTCACCGGCCACCGGCACCGACCTCACCGAGGGGTTACTCGACGACGGTGAGGAACTCGGGATCGTTGCCGAATCCGATCTGGTGGTGTTCGGAGACGGCATCGAATCCGATGCTCTGACGGTCTCCTGGGGCCAGCGGGTCACCGTGCGGCGAGCGAGGGCGTCGCTGCGGCTGGTGAATTGATTGTCGGCGACGCTGCGTGCGTGCATGGCGCAGTTGGTAATCGCGATTGAATGAGGGATACTGCGAACTGCGTTATGCGTTGCCAGGTCTTCGCTACGGAGTTGTTGTGCAAGCGTTGAGATCTTCTCCCGCTCACTCCGGCATAGTCTCCGAAACTGGGCTCTGCCTGCTACCCGGGCGGTCTCGGCATCTATTCCTAGCCGCGCCGCAACCGCGGTGCCCAAATCGTCCGGTGTGGGAGCGGCGAGGGCCATATCGACAAACTCATGATATTCGCTTGAACCTATTCCAGAACCTCGAGCTGGGGGAGTTGGCTGGCAATTCCGGGTCCTCGCTCTCATTGCGGTGTAGTTGACGTTATTATCCGACACTGGCGAAATATGTTGTAAAACAGATACTTTCGACATCAATATTGGAACGTACCTTGAAAACGGCATCCGGGGGCGGCGCCCGATCGCTCACGCTACGGGTCGGTGTCGTTCACTGGTGTCTTCTGGCACTCCACCGTCGACGACGCCCACGCGGCTGGGATTCGGTGGCGGCAGCGGCTCACTATTCTCAGCTTTCCTCGGGCGGCGGAACCTTCCTGAGCATTGCCGCTTCCAGTTGGCCACTCTCAGGGTCAATCACCAGGCTCCAGTGCCCGCCGAGTATCTGCACGAATCCCCAGTGACACAGGCCTTCTTGTGCGGTTGCTGCGAGGTAGTCCTCGACACCGACCCTTATCTCGTTCGCTGTCTGGTCAAGGCTTTCCGCACTGTCGTGCAGGCCTGCGCGTGTCATCTCCACGATAACCGCGTAGGGGCGGGTGAATGTCGGGAGCTCGGCAGCGAACTGGGCGAGCGCAGGTGTTGACCGGTTGGTCTCGCTGAGCGCGACCAGTTCATCGAGATGCAGGGTCACCACGTGCGGCGGCGGCGGTGGGAACCCCCGGAAGATGCCGTCCGCGTCCACTGAGTCTGCAAATGAGCGAAAATCCATGTTCGAGATAGATAGATTGTTTTCCACCGACGGCATCTTGGCCGGGACGACACGGAAGGTTCGGCCGGGTTCGTGGCCGTATTCGGGACGCCCGGCATCGATGGCGAGGATGGGCATCTCGGTATGGGTCATCGAGACCGAGTCGGCGATGAACGCGTAGTAGGGCGGTTCCTCTCCGATACGAGCAACCAGTTCAGCAGCGGTGAGACCCTGGTTGTCGCGGTTGTCGACACAGGTGAGCCCCGCCTGGAACAACGAGTAGTCGTCGGAACCGCTGTCCACGGGATCGATAGCAGCAAGCGCAACGGCCCGCCACCTCGCGTCGTCACTGAAATCCGTACGCACAAGCAGCGAAACATTGCCATTGCCGTGCAAGTAGTCGTCGAGGTTCCTGCCGGTACCGAGAAGTTCGACGATGGCGGCTTCTGTAGTTTTGGCGTGGCGGGCCGCGACAGCATCTCGGATCCGTTCGACCGGCCCCGGTGGCTCGGGCAGCGCCAGTGAGCCGAGGATACGGTCGGCGTCCCCGTCGGAGATCTCGGAATAGGAGCGCAGTTCGACTGTCCACGGACCGACCTGCGATCGGGCGCGCGGGGCGTAGAACTCCATCGAGAAGTCCACGGTGGGCTCGCCGACCTCGGTCAGCCACCGCCGGATGGCGAATTGGGTAGAGCCGACTGTCACCGAGACGTCGAGCGCACCCGAGAGTGGGTCGCCGTTGGCCGGCGATGCGTGGATCTGTGTCGGAGCCCAACCAATGGTTGTCCGGGGCATCGCCGCGACCTCACGCATCTTCTGCTCGTAGTCGAGTTGGTGTTGCGATGCGATTTGCTCCCCAGATTCGATGGTCGGGCCGTCCCAGGTGAAGAGCGCGGCGTCGAACTCCTCGTCGAGGACGGGATCAGACATCTCGACCCACTGCGGGCCCTGACTCCACAGGAGTGTGACGCCGAGTTCTTTGTCGATGACCACCCGGATCGGTGTCCCGCCATGCAAATACTCGAAATGCAATTCCCATCCTGGCCTGCCACGAACCGCGGCATCGGTGACACCGCTGGGTTCACCGACCTGCGGCTGGATCATTGGGTCGGGCGCAGGCCACAGTCGATGCGCGGTGAACAGCATATGGGGGGACAGGCCGATCGTCGCGACCGCGCGGTTCGGCGACTTCGAGGTGTGCACGGCGACACCGTCGTCGCCGAAGCGGTACTCGTCGGATTCGTTTTCGATGTAAGACGGTGTCCCGTCGGCGTTCTCGATCCGCCACGACATCGGCGGAGCAAACCATACGCGAGTCGTTTCGCCGTCGCTGGAATGCACCGCTGCGCGTTGCGTTCGGCCGATCGTGCTGTAGGTCAGTCCTCTGATTTGTGGCCATGATGTCATGCCCGTCAAAGTATCTGCCGTTCTGAGAGGTGGCTAGACCCCGCTTTTGAGCACCCCAATGCTGGTGTCACCAAGACTGGGTTCTTTTCAAACGCACCAAGTGAGTTGCGACCCGCGATACCCGCATCAGACCCCGACCGAGGTGCCTGCACCACACCCGACGTAGATGATCACTGGCATCCCCGTGAATCACTCGGCCGTCTTTGCGGTGGTTCATTAAGAGCGGCATAGGGATCGGAGATCAGTGACCACTTGATATGCGCGGGTGGGGGGTACAAGGTGCACTATCGTCGAGAAATGAACTTTCACCGCGTCGTCGCCATTGCGCTGTTGACCGTCACCATCGCAGTATCGGCAGGCTTGGCGCCCGCCGCAGTGTCCGCGGCCCCAGCGTCACACGCAACACTGCAGACATCGATCACCCTGCAAGTACCCGGCCTGGTGTGGGGAATCGGTGGCGCCGGGATCGCGCATCCGCGAGTGTTCTATGGCCACGGCGAGATTTACCCGTACCCCGTTGGTTACGGATACCGCTATCACTGGCGCAACCTGACCACCGGATCCGCCGGCACCATCTACGACTACCCACACCGCCGGAACACGATCCGCACCGGCGCCGGTCAAATCCTCGTCACCGGTGAGTATTTCCCGCAGCCCAACATTTACGCCAACACTCCCGCCGCTGGCACTTTTTACGTCAACCCATAAACGACGGCTCGGGCCCGCGGTTGCGGTCTGGTTGATTGCCTCAAATTCTATTGGGTGAGGCGTTCGATCTGCGCTGCGGCGCTTGCGGTGGTAGGTCCGTTCGATCCAGCTGACGATCGCCAGCCGCAATTGCTCGCGGTGGACCAGCGTTGCCGATCGAGGACGTTCTTCTGAAGAAGAGTGAAAACGACTCCATGGCCGCGTCGTGTCGCAAAATACAGGACCGAAATTGTCGATATCGCCAAGTTACCAAACACTTCCGGCTGTGGTCGAACGATTTGGGTACGCAAGGGTCTCGACAGCCGAGCAACCAGCTCAGTTGCGAGCGACGCACCGACGGTTGCGGGGTGTGTGTGCCGGTTCTTCAGGAGGTATGAGCCGGTACGAGTTTGGGGATCAAACGGACGAAGATGACCATCCCGACCACTTCGACGAGGGTCTGGGTGACGACAACAACGGCGGCCACCTCGAATCCGGCAGGCAATGCCAGCGCCAGTGGCATCACCACCAGTGAGTTGCGGGTGGCCCCGCTGAACACCACCGAGCGTCGACCGGCGGTGTCGAGTGAGAACAGCGCGGCCACCAGTGCCCCGGCACCGGCCATGACGATCAGGAAGGCCACGTAAACCGGAACCACGGCAACAACATTCCTGTAGTTGCCGTCGAGTTTGGGCAGCTGGGAGCCGACGACCGAGAACAGCACCACCGCCATCAGCGGGACCATGGTGGCGGTGGCCGCGACTTCGAGTCGCCGAATGATCGGTGTGCGCCCCGCCGACCACTGGGTGATCCAGGCCAGTGCCAGCGGGATGACGATCAGGAACAGGAAGGCCTGGGCAAACGGCCGGAACTCGACCGCGTCGGTGAGATCCGATCCCATGAAAAGCCGTAGGTAGAGCGGCAGTAGCGCCATCTGGAGCAACAGCAGGAGCGGTGTGGCCGCTATCAACCGCCGGCGGCTACCGCCGGCCAGACCCGCGAACACGATGACGTAGTCGACGCACGGGCACAGCAGGACCAGTAGAACACCCACGCGCACAGCCTGTTCGGAGGGCAAGAAGGTGAACAGGGCGCCGACCACGACGGGTACCACCGCAAAGTTCACCACCAGTAGGGCGGCGACGAAGCGGTGGTCGCGTAGTGCACGTCCGAGGTCGGTGGCCGGAACCTGAAGGAAGGTCACGTACAGCAGGGCGCCCAGGGCCGGGTTGATGACGGTGGACAGTGCAGAACCGGATCCCGGTGCCGCCCAGGCCACTGCCGCACCGGCGGCGATGGCGCCGAGGTAGATGGCGACCTGATGCCGATCCAGCTGACCGAGAAGTCTCGATGATGACTCGGACAACTCGTCGACTCCCGTGCTCGGCATGTGGCAGCGATACTTCAGTGGACGCCTTCTCGTGCCATCTTCGCAGACCAACCTGTGATCCTATGGCGACCGCTGTCTTCGACGCGCACCCTCCGCTCATCGCGGCGCGCGGCACCGTTCACCTGGTGTTAACGCCAATAGCTGTAATCGGCTCGAATAACGTCCCCGATATGCGAAATGGGCTGCCGCCAAGCGATAATTGGACACATGGCCAAAGCACACGACAACCTCGATGACCAGCCCGCGGACATCCTGGGCTTCGCGCGCCGGTGGTATCCCTTTGGCGGTGGATCAGCCGAGGACATCCTTGTGGAGTTCGGTATCACCGAGCACGAGTACTTCCGACGACTCGGTGCGGTGCTCGACACACAATCATTCGATCCGGGCGACGACGAGATCGACGCGATCCGGGTGATCGTCGCAGCGCGGCTGAACCCCGAGACCCACTAGCGTCGGGCCACACCGCGTCGGGCGGTCCGGGTCAGAGTGCTCGCGCGATGATCGTCTTCATGATCTCGTTGGTGCCGCCGTAAATCCGCTGCACCCGTGCGTCTTCGTACATCCGGCCGATCAGGTACTCGCGCATGTAGCCGTAGCCCCCGTGGAGCTGCACGCAGCGGTCGACGACCTCGCAATGCCGGTCGGTGAGCCAGTACTTGGCCATGGCGGCGGTCGTCGGATCGAGTTCTCCGCGCAGGTGCTGCTCGACGCAATGGTCGAAAAAGACCTGGCTGGTGAGTGCGATCGTCTGGCATTCCGCCAGTTCGAAGGCGGTGTTCTGGAACTCGAAGATGCTGTGACCGAAAGCCTGTCGTTCCTTGGTGTAGCGGACTGTCTCTTCGAGCGCGCGTTTCATCGCTCCGGCCGACTGGGCGGCGATGATGAGTCGTTCCTGTCCGAGCTGGGTCATGAGCTGTGCAAAGCCCTGACCCTCCTTGTCGCCCAGCAGGTTTGCCACCGGTACCCGCACATCGGTGAACGACAGTTCGGAAGTGTCGGCACCGTGCTGGCCGACCTTGTCCAGGACGCGTCCGACGACGAAACCGTCGCAGTCGCGGGTGTCGACCAGGACCAATGACACACCCTTCGCGCCGGCCTTGGGATCTGTCTTGACCGCCAGGACGATCACGTCGGCCGTGGAACCGTTGGTGATGAAGGTCTTCGATCCGTTGATCACATAGCTGTCGCCGTCACGGATGGCGGTGGTGGTGATCGCCTTGAGGTCGGAGCCGGTGCCCGGCTCGGTCATCCCGAGTGCGCCGAGCAGCTCGCCCCGTGCCATCTCGGGCAGCCAGGCACGCTTCTGCTCTTCGCTGCCGTACTCGTTGATGTAGTGGGCGACGATCCCGCTGTGGATGCTCAACCCCATCGCGAAGTCGCCGGCGTAGCCCTGGGCCTCGAGTACCGCGAAGTCGTGGGCGAACGTGCCGCCACCGCCGCCGTACTCCTCCGGGATCGAGCACAGCAGCAGGCCGAGTTCGCCGGCCTTGCGCCACACATCGCGATCGACGCGGCGCTGGTTGTCCCAACGCTCCGCGTGGGCCATGACCTCCCGCTCGAAGAATCCGCGAGCGAGATCGGAGACGGCCTGAACCTCGTCGTCATACCAGGACGGTGTGTGGTTGATCATCGTTGTTCTTTCTGCGGTGAAATAAGCGGAGTGTGTGGCAGCCCGCGGTCGGCAGCGACGACACTACCCGCCGCGCGCGATCACCCCCGGTGGCGGGTGGTCGGCCTGTGAAAGTTCTTGTGTTGCACGCAATCAACGCCGGTAATCGGTGGCCGTGAGGCGGTTGTGGCGGGTGGTGCAATCGATCGCCTGCGCAGTATCGCAGATGTCGCATTTGATGTCACCGGTTGCGTTCAGTGAGGTCGCCGACCGGGCGTTCCCGCGACGATGAGTATTAGCCTGGCGGTCAGGGGAGGGGTTCGAACACATTCAATTGATGAGAGGCCTCATGAGTATCGAGTCAGTCCCAGCCACCGTCGACGTTGCCTGGCTGCGCGCCCATCTCGGCGATCCAGATCTCGTCGTGGTCGATTCCACAACGCATCTACCGATCCCGAAAGATGGTCCCTACGTACCGGAGTCGGGTCAGCAGACCTACAACGCCGAGCACATCCCCGGAGCGCTGTTCGCTGATCTGCTCACCGCGTTTGCCGACCCCGCCAGTGACCAGGCGTGGACCGTGCCGAGTTCGGAGCAGTTCGCCGAGGCCGCCGGAGCGCTGGGCATCGGCACCGGCGCGACGGTGGTCGTCTACGACCAGTCGCAGGGATTTTGGGCAACCCGGTTGTGGTGGCACCTGCGCCTCGAAGGTTTTGACAACGTCACCGTGCTCGATGGTGGTCTGGCGGCATGGAAGGCGGCCGGACACGACACCACCGACGCCCTGTCGGTCCCGACACCGCGCACCTTCGTCCCGAATCGGCGCCCTGAACTGCTTCGTTCCACCGATGACGTGTTCGCGGCGATCGACGACGAGTCGACCATCATCGTCAACGTCCTCGACGAGGCCACCTACCGCGGTGAGACCACGAACTACGCCCGCAACGGGCACATCCCGGGCAGCATCAACCTGCCAGTTTTCAACGTCCTGGACGTGGAGAACGGTGGCTTCAAGCCGGTCGAAGAGTTGAAGGCAATCCTCGACGAGGCGGGTGTGCTCGACACCGACAAGAAGGTGATCACCTACTGCGGTGGCGGGATCGCGGCCACCGGGGTCGCCCATGCGCTGGCGCAGGCAGGCCGCCTCGACGTCGCCATCTATGACGGATCGATGACCGCGTGGGCCGCCAACCCGGACCTGCCGCTGGTCCAGGGTTCGTCACTGCGCTGATCGAGACGCCGGGGGGTCACGGCAACGGGTAAGTCAGCGAACGACCAAGACGGAGCATTCGGCGTGGTGGATGAGGCTCTGGCTGACCGAACCGAGAACGGCGCCTGCCATTTTGCCGTGACCCCGGCTTCCGACCACCACCAACTGCGCCTCCTGCGACAACATCTTGAGGCCCTTGGCCGGGCCGCTGTCGGTGTAGACCTTGTGGATGTGCGCGCCGGGGAACTCCTTGCGCAGGGGTGCGAGGAGTTCGTCCATCTTCTCTTCCTGATTGGACTTCAACAGGTTCATCAGATTCCAGTCGACCGGGCCTTCGCCATATCCGAGTCCGATCGCGGCACCGGTTTCCCACATGTGAGCCACCGTCACCGGTGCGCCCAGGGTGTCGGCGACATAGAACGCCGCACGCATGGCCCGGATGGAATTCTCGGATTCGTCGACGCCCACCACCACCGGCAACGGTTTGCCGGTGCGGGTGGCCTCGGATTCGCGCCAGACCAGTACGGGGCAGTTCGCCTGATTGACGATCCGGATGACGTGGCCACCGAGCACCAGATCGCTCGCGGCGTTGTGCCAGTGCGCGCCGACAACGATCAAGCGCGCGGTCTCCGAGCTCTCGGCAAAGACGGTTGGCACGGATTCATTGACGATCCGGCGGTCGATCGTCAATTCGGGGTGGCGTTCACGGACGACGCTCTCGGCATCGTCGAGCTTCTTGTTGCCGTCGGCGGCGAGTTCTTCGGCCAGTGACTCCGGGCTGAACACCATCGCGTTCGCGAAATACCACTCGAGCCGGGGGATGGCGTGAAGCAACTGCAGTGGAGATCCGCTGCGGGCGGCAAAATCCGCTGCCCACCGTGCGGCGCCCAGGGAGCCCTCTGAACCATCGATCCCGACAACTACCGGTGCGCTGCTTGCCTCGGCGTTCATCCCACGTCCTCGTCTCTCGCGTCACTGCCGCACCACTGTCGTTCGGGTGCCCGGTTCGGTTCGAACTCTATGCCGGGGTGCGCGAGGTATCAATGAACGGCGGTCGAGCAGCATATCCAGGGAGTGCGACACCCTGGCTCACCGCCGATGCCGCGCCTAAGGTGAACGCAGTGAACAAACAGGGAGAACTCGGGGCCTACCTGCAGGCCCGACGCGCCGCGGTGACCCCCGCAGACGTGGGGATGCCGGGGTCGACCGGACACCGGCGGGTGGCCGGGCTCCGTCGCGAAGAGATCGCCACGCTCGCCGGGGTAAGTGCGGACTACTACGCGCGTCTGGAACAGGGGCGCGAGAGACATCCGTCGGCGGCCGTGCTGAATGCGTTGGCCAGAGCGCTCCGGCTCGACAACGGTGGGAGAGAACACCTTTTCCGGCTTGCCGATGTCGCCTTTCATCCAAGCCCGGTGTCCAGACGCGCACGGCCGTCACCAAAACTGCAGATCATGCTCGATGCCTGGACCGACACACCGGCGATGATCATCAACGACAGACTCGACGTCCTGGCCTCCAATGCACTTGCCGACGAGCTGTATTCGCCGTTCGAGAGTTTCGACAACGTGGCGTTGATGGTGTTCCTCGATCCGGCCGCTCCGACGTTCTTTGCCCGGTGGCATCTTTCGGCCGAGACCTGTGCGGCCAACTTGCGAACGGTGATCGGCAGAGACGGATCCGACGCAGAGCTTCGGGATCTGCTGGAACAGCTGCTCGCCAACACCGAGTTCCGTAGGTACTGGAAGCGACATGAGGTCCGGGGTAAGACGTCGGAGTCCAAACACTTCGTGCACCCGGATGCCGGTGAATTCAGCCTGGATGTCCAGGTGTTCGACATCCGGGAAGCACCTGGGCAGCAACTGATCGTCTATACCGCGGACCCCGGTACCCCGGCCCGCGACGCCCTTCGTCTTCTGGGTGCCCTGGCCGCGACCCGTTCGCAGGCAGCCGAACCCGGATCCCGTCGCAGCTGACCGAGTCCGACCGCTGTCTCAGGCTAGGTGTGCTACTCCTCGGGTCGATAAGTCCTGGTACGCAGATGATTCCGCGACCATCATGGTAATCGGAATCAAAAATCCGTACGAGACAGGGACTTAACTGATGGACAAGATCGTTCTCATCACCGGCGCTTCCAGCGGAATCGGCGAGGCAACCGCACTGCACCTGGCCGAACAGGGCTGCACCGTTGTGCTGGGTGCCCGACGGATCGACCGCCTGCACACACTCGTCGAACGGATCGAGGCATCCGGCGGCAGAGCCGCCGCGCACACCCTGGATGTGACCGACCGCGGTGACGTTCAGACTTTCGTTGAGGCAGCCCACGCCGAATACGGTCGGGTGGACGTGCTGGTCAACAACGCCGGAGTGATGCCGTTGTCTCCCTTGAGCTCCGGCAAGGTCAACGAGTGGGAACGAATGATCGATGTGAACGTGCGCGGGCTGCTGTATGGCATCAACGCGGTGCTTCCGGTGTTCACCGAGCAGCGCAGCGGGCATGTGGTGACCATTGCTTCGGTTGGTGCTCATCAGGTATCGCCCACCGCGGCTGTCTACTGCGGGACCAAGTATGCCGCCTGGGCCATCACAGAAGGTCTTCGGCAGGAGAGCGAACCGTGGCTCCGGGTATCCACGATCACCCCGGGCGTGGTCGAATCCGAGTTAGCCTCGACGATCACCGACAAAGGCGCACAGGAGGCGATGGCGGTATACCGGGCCAACACCATTGCGCCGTCGGCCATCGCCCGCGCGATCGGGTTTGTCATCGACCAGCCTGACGATGTCGATGTCAACGAAATCGTGGTGCGTCCGGCCGCGCAGCGGTAAGGCGAATCGCGGTCTGGGTGTTTAACCCGCACGGCGTGCGCAACGCGTTGTCTTGCAGAGGATTTGTCTCGCCTGGGCCCCAAGTCCATTACTCGAACAAACATTCGACACAGTGCTATTTCCGAGGTACTCTGGTTGAAAGCGTTCGATCAGATGTGCTGGGGGGCATGATGACTGACGATCCGTCTGATGAGGTTCCGATTGATCCTTCTTCGGTTCCGGTGTTGGTGCGCAAGTATCTCGAGTTGGAGTTGCTGCTTGCCGATATCAACGATTGCTCGTCGGCGGATATGTCTGACTCAGAAGTCAATGAGCTTGTGCGGGTGCATGAACGGGTCGCCCGCAAGCTTGAGTTCACCGGGTTACGTCACCTGTTGCGGGTTTCGGATCGGTCATCGTTTACCGAAGCGGGGTACTCGTCGCTGTTCGGTTTCACGCGTAGCGAGTTGCGGCTGACCAAAGGCCAAACCATGTCGCGGATTCGTGGGCTGGAGGCTGTGGGCCGGTTTCACACGATGCAGGGTGAGGAGTTGGCGCCGAAATGCCCTGCCGCTGAGCATGCCTGGTCCCAAGGCCTGATTGGCGCCTCACATATGGATGTGATGCTGGATGTGCGCAAACACATTCCCTCAGCTGCCGATCCGGCGGTGTATGACGTGGTCGATCACTGGATGACCGAAGAAGCCGTCGGCCAGGATCCGACCCAGTTGGCTGCGGCTGGCAGGCAAGTGCTGGCCCGGGTCGATCCCGATGGCCGGCTGACCGATGATTCAGATCGGGCACGTAAACGTTCGGTGAGTTTGGGTGATCAGGGTGTGGATCTGATGGCGAAAATCTCCGGCACCCTCGATCCGGAAACCCTGGCCTTGTTGCGGACGGTGATGGATGTGTGGGCGGCGCCGGGGATGAATAATCCGGCCGATCCGAACTCGCCGACCGGGGCCTCCGATGATCCGAAACAGGATGCAGAGTTGATGAAGGCTGCGGCCGAGCGTGATACCCGCTCGAAGGGCCAACAGTGTCACGACGCGCTCAAGGCGATCCTGAAAACGATTTTGGAGTGCAACCTGCTCGGCAAGTCGCATCGGGGGTTGCCGGCGCAGTTGATCATCACGATGACCAAAGAACAACTCGACGATTGTGCGGGGATCGCGAAGACGGCCTCAGGAGTGGACATTCCGGTCAAAGATGCCCTTCACCTGGCGGCCCGTTCGGACAAGTATTTGGCGGTGTTCGCCAACCACAGCGCCGAGGTGCTGTATTTCGCCCGGGCCAAACGCACCGCGCAGAAGGGTCAACGGTTGGCGATATTTGCCAGAGACCGAGGCTGCTCGCACCCCGGCTGCACCAATCCGGCGACCTGGGTAGAGATCCACCACCTCATTGCCTGGATCAACGGTGGTTTGACCGATATCGATCTGATGGGCTCAGCGTGCCCGCCGCACCACAAGTTGGTGGGCGATGGTCCGGGCCAGTGGCAGACCATCATGATCACCGAAGGCCCCGACAAAGGCCGAGTCGGCTGGATACCCCCGGCAAGTGTGGATCCAGAACGAAAACCGCGAGTCAACCGTGCCCAGCATGTCAACGAAACCTTCGCAGCGGCCTGGCAAAAAGTCCTCGCCGACCGCCGGGCGGTGTTGGCTGAAAAACTGACGGAACTGACCGGAGCTGAAGCTCGGACACCGCCGGAACCGGACATCGACAATCCCGATCAGATCGAATGACCGCTGGTTCGAGCAGGTTTCAGAATTCACTGCACGGGCAGCGCCCCGACCGTCAGGCCGGGGCGCTGTTGATTCTCGAGGATTGCGGCTACTCCGCCATCGCGTCGGACTCGTCGTGGATGACCTCTCCCTTTGCTCCAGGTAGGAATGAGTATGCAAGGCAGACGATTCCGAAGAACAGGTAGCCCAGCGCGACTTCAGGGGCGGCGTTCCATGCGATCTCCGGTGCGTGGATGAGACCGATGAATGACAGCACGGCGCCGACCGCAGAAGCGATGGCGGCGTACAGGAATTTCTTGTCGATGATGAAGGTGACCATGGTGCCCAGCACCAGGCCCACCAGAACCGCACCCTCGCCGAGTACCTTGAGGCCTTCGTAGACCACACCCGCCTCGTTCAACGCGCCCATGCCGACCTCGCCGGCACTGGTACCTGCGGCAGCCAGGGCATTGTCGATGAGCCCATGGGCCCACTGAGCGAGGTTGGGCAAGATCGCGGCGACCACCGCGATGGCGTGGATCCGTGGAACCGCCTGGAAGGCCTGCGCGCCGATCAACAAACCGATGTACAGCAGAATCGGCACGATCGCCGGAACCGGTAGCAGCGCTTCGAGTATCCCGAACAGTCCAAGGAAACAGAGCAGGCCGATCGCCAAACCGCTGGCCAGTGAGTAACTCGCCCGACCACCTGCGTCCTTCCATCCCGGATGACCGATGTAGACCGCCGGCGGGAAGGGTGAACCGAACCCGGCTCCGATGCAAGCGCCGGCACCATCGGCGAGCAGGACGCTACGCAGGTTGTAGTTGTCTCCCGCGGCAGCTGCGCTTTCCACGTTGCTCATCGCTTCGGTGAAGTTGTAGATACCGAGGGGAATTGCGGTGCCGAGCAGTGGCGCGAGGTCGGCCAGCCCGTCGAACAGCATGTCGAATCGTTGGTCGGGAATGCCCAGTGCGATGTTCTCGACGGCGTCGCCGACCGCCGGTGCATCCATGAATCCGCCGGCCCAGCCGATGGCGGTACCGACGAGTAGCGCAGCCAAGCCGACCGGAACATTGCCCGGCAGACGAACATTGGTGAAGAATCCGATCAAGATGATCGCCAGCACCGGCAGGCCGATCCATGCGGCCTCCCACATCTGGGCGGCAGGCCGCATGGAGATGAAGGTGATGGAGATACCGGCCAGGGTGCCCAGCATCGCAGCGCGTGGCGTGATCTTGCGGATGTACGGGCCCACGAAGGCGCCGATCATCACGATCACACCGATCATGAATGCCCATGCCAGACCGGCCTGCCAGGCCGCGACGGCGTTGTCGGTGCTCAGGTACACCGGCAACATCACCACGAACACGACGATGAACATGTGCGGAACGCTCGGGCCGTAGGGCAATGCGGTGACGTCGGTGCGATTCTCCTTGCGGCCCAAGCGTCGTGCCAACCACGTGTAGTAGAGATTGCCCAGGATCAGGGCGACGCCGAGGGCGGGGAGCACGGTACCGAAGACGTCGCCCTCGTTGACGCCGACGACGTAGATCAGGAGTCCGGTGAGGGTCAGGACGTTGACGAGGATGTTGAATCCGAGGCCGAAGAAGGCGTTGGTATCACCTCTGGTCCACCAGGGGATGGTGACGGGTCCGTCCGGCGCGGCAGGGACAGGGGTCTTTTCGTTGACTTCAGTGGTCATGAGTGCTGGTTCCTTCAGCCTCGGGAGGCAGGTGCGGGTTCCGACTTGACGGGTAGATCGGCAATGGCGGGGATGACCGCCGCGGAATCGGCGACCCAGCCGAAGATTCCACCTTGCGCGCAGATCATTTCCAGCCCGATGCGCTGGAAGTCTGGGAAATATGAACCAACACAGTCAGATACGACCAGACACTCGTATCCGCGATCGTTCGCCTCCCGGGTGGTGGTGTGCACGCACACCTCTGTGGTGACCCCGGTGACCAGTAGTTGGGTGATGCCCGCATCGGTGAGGACCTGCTGGAGTTCGGTGGCGTAGAAGGCGCCCTTGCCTGGCTTGTCGATGACCACCTCACCGCTGACCGGGGCGAGTTCGTCGATGATGTCGTGGCCGTATTCGCCGCGGATCAGGATCCGCCCGTACTTGCCCGGATCGCCGATCCGCTTGGATGGCGCCCCGCGGTTGAGTTTCGCAGGCGGACAATCGGATAGATCGGGTTCATGGCCTTCGCGGGTGTGGATCACCAACAGGCCGGCGGCCCGCGCGGCGGCGAGGAGATCGGCCAGGGGCGGTACCACTTTGAGGAGCATGTCCACGTCATTGCCGAGGCTCTCGCCGAAGCCGCCGGGCAGGATGAAGTCGCGTTGCATGTCGATCACGATCAGCGCGGTCTTCTCGGGTATCAGGGTGAACGGCCCGGGTGAGGCCTTCTCGACAGTGGATGCGGTCATGAATTCTCCCTCGTGGATGTGGTTGTTGTGGAGAGGGTTTGCCGCACATCTGCGGGCAGCTCACTGGTGTCGCGGGGTTCGTCGAGAAGTCTTGCGGCCAATGCCAGTACGGTGTCGTCGGACAATGCCGGACCGAGGATCATCGCGCTCAGCGGACGGCCGTCGGCGACAGTACCTACCGGTACCGCCACTCCGGTGAGGTCGAGCAAGTTGCCGAAGTGGGTGTAGTGACCGAGGACGGTGTTGCAGTCGATGGGCCGTGCCAAGACTTCATCGACGGTGAACGTGGTCCCGATGGTGGGCACGATCATCACATCCATGTGCTCCCAGAGGCGGGACACCTGGGCCTTGAGTTCTTGTAGCTCCTGCTGTGCGGCGAATGCGTCTACGGCGGTGTACTTCTCACCGCTGCGCAAGATGTCGCGGACCACGGGATGGATCGAATCGGGATGGGCGGCCAGGAAGTCTGCGAACTCGACGAGTCGCTCGGCGACCCAGGGGCCGGCGTAGAGCAGGGCGCCCGCGGCGAGGAACGGTGCCAGTGGTGCGGCAACCACATTCTCGCTCAGCGTGATTCGTTCCCGAAATGCCAGATGGGCGTCCTGCATGAGGGTGTCGCCGAAGAACTCCAGCTCATCGGCGGCCGGCAGTCCGACCCGGATCGGGGCGCCGCTGTATCGCGGGCCGCGGTCACGGGACCAGGAATCGTTGTCGTCGCGGCCGATCATCACAGCGAGGACGCGATCGGTGTCGTCGATCGATCCGGCCATGACGGTGATGCAGTCCAACGACTTACAGGCCGGGACCAGGCCGACGGTGCTGATCAGCCCGCGCGAGGGCTTGAACCCGACCACACCGTTCAGGGCTGCAGGCACCCTCCCCGAACCGGCGGTGTCGGTGGCCACGGCAAACGGCACCTGCCCGAGCGCAACGGCGAGCGCCGACCCGGAGCTCGACCCGCCGGAGATCATGTCCCGGCCGTAGACACTGCGCGGCACCGTATGTGGCGTGCGGGTGCCATTGAGCCCGGTGGCGAACTGGTCGAGATTCGTTTTGCCCACGTACAGGGCGCCGGCATCGAGTAGCCGCTGCACCGTCGGTGCGGTGGCGTCGGCGACGTACGCGTAGTCGGGGCAGGAGAGGGTCGTCGGGATGCCTGCGACATCGATGCTGTCCTTGACGCCGAAGGGCACACCGTAGAGCGGAAGCGTGCGGGCGCCATGGCGTTGTTCGATTTGTTCGGCGGCGGCGAGGAGTTGGGCGCGCGGCACCGTCGACAACCAGGTGCCGTCGTCGCCACGGGCCGCGATCGCGTCGGCGACTCTTGCGGCGGTCTTGGTGGGTGAGCCGGTGCCACTTGCGTGCGATTGCAGGATCTCCGCCACCGATGGGCCGATGGAAGGTCCTGCCGCCGTGAAATCGAAAGTCATAATGTCGATTGTCGACAGAATGGTGGCAACCGCGGAACGGCTGCGTATCGATTGTGTTAGCTGTTGCTCTCCAGGTCCAGATAATCGAGCTGACCGTGGTTCTTCGCGGCCGCGACAGCTATCCGCGGATCGTTTGTTTCCAGTGCCTCGAGCACGTGCTGGTGGCGACGGATTCCGTCGGCGGGGTCGTGTACGCGGGCTTCGCTGCGCAGGTTGATGGCCATCGGGAGTTGGAGCTTGAGCAGGATCGGTTCCATCGCGATGTCGAGTTGACGGTTGCCTGCCAGCCCGACAACGGAGGCGTGGAACCGGCGGTGCGCATCGTCTTTCTCGAGGTCATCGTCGCGGTCGGCGGCGATGCGCATGTCCTCGAGCGCCTCACGAACCGGATCGAGGTCCTTTTCGAGGTCGGCCAGCGGGAGTGCGGATTCGATGGCGTGCCGCTCCAGGACGTGCCGCAGCTCGAACAGTTGCAGGATGTCCTGCGGTGACCACGCGGTGACCCGGGATCCGCGCCGCGGTAGATGCTCGACCAGCCCCTGCTGCCCGAGCAGTCGCAGTGCCTCGCGCAAGGGCGCCCGGCTGATGCCGAGGCTCGCGCACAGTTGTTCTTCGACGATCTTGTCTCCGGGTTTCAACGCCCCGGAGAGGATCGATTCCCGGATCCGGCGACCTGCGACATCCACAAGGCTGACGGGAAGTCCTTGTTCATCGAATGACCTGCTTGGCACAGCCACAAGTGAGCCTCGTCCTTCCGCCACGGGGAATCCATTGAGATTCTGTCGACAATCCTAAGCACCGCGATGCCGACCTCGCATGGTTAGCGGATGTAATGAAGGTGGATCACTGGCCGTCGGTGGTGCCTTCGGTGCCGCCGACCGCGTGATCGCGCTCGTCATCGGCCGCGTGTTGCGCGGCGTTGTATGCGTCTTTCTCTTTGGCTGTCCTCTCGGTCTCGCCGAGGGGCTCTTCGTTCTCATGGGGAAAGGTCATGCCCCGAGCATGCCCGAATCGCCGATGTCACAAACGTGTCGAAAATACTTACCTCAGACGTCATCGCCGGGGGCTACCCGCCACGGGCAACATGGTTTTCACCCACGAAGAACACCCTCAGATGAAGGAGAAACCGATGACCGAAACCATTCACAACACACACGAAGCAGCAGCGTCCGCGCTGATCGATCAGTACCTTGCCGCGTGGAACGAGACCGATGCGTCCGCTCGGCGAGATCTGATCAGCGCACTCTGGGCCGAGGATGGCGTCTACACAGATCCACTCGCCTCGGTGAGCGGTGTGGACGCGATCGATGCGGTGATCGCCGGCGCCCAGGAACAATTCGCGGGACTGCAGTTCGTCCGCGGCGATGTCCTCGACACCCACCACAACATCGCCCGTTTCACGTGGGAGCTGGTGCCGGAGGTGGGCGCGGAGCCCCTGGTGGTCGGATTCGACGTGGCGGCCGTCGACACCGACAACAAGATCACCAGCATCTACGGATTCATCGACAAGATGCCCGGGGCTAGCTAGTGCCCCTAGGTGATGCTGACGCCGCCATCGACGACGATGGTCTGGCCGGTGACGTAGCCACCGGCTGGTGAGGCCAGCCAGATTGCCGTGGCGGCCAGCTCTTCAGGATCGCCGGTGCGGCCCAGGACCATTCGGGAAGCCATGGATTCGAGGTAGCCGTCCGCGTACGAGTCGGTCATTTCCGATTCGAAGAATCCCGGTGCGATCGCGTTGACCCGGATGCCTTTTCGGCTACCCCACTGCTGGGCCAGATCGCGGGTCAGGCCCGAGATGGCGGCCTTGCTGGCCGAGTACGCAGCTTGTGGGAGACCGGCGGTGGTGATGCCGAGGATGCTCGAGATGTTGATGATCGAGCTTCCCGGCGTCATCACCCGTCCGCATGCCTGGGCAGCCCAGTACGAACCGTTCAGATTGATGTCGATGACCGACCGGAACTGTTGCGGTGTCTCCCTGGTGGCGGGGAACGCGGTGCCGACCCCGGCGTTGTTGACCAGCACGTCGACCTGTCCGAACTCGGCCATCGCGGCGTCGACAAGAGCGCCGGCCTGGTCCGGATCGGCGATGTCGGTGACCACGGTCAAAGCAGTGCCGCCTACTGATTCGACGAGTGCAGCGGTCTTTTCGAGTTTGTCGGCACGACGCGCCGCGAGAACGACTCGGGCGCCGGCTTCGGCGAACGCCTTGGCGAACGCGACACCCAACCCAGATGATGCGCCGGTGACGATCACGACCTTGTCGTCGATCCGGAAACGGTCGAGCACGCTCATGGTTTCACTCCTAGCGGGTCGATGGTCCGGCCTGATCATAGGTGCCAATGGTGACCGAGGGTCGATAATGCTTCACAGACGACCATGCGAGGGATGTGAACGATGACCGGCGAGCAGCGCTACTTGTTCGGGGACCTGTTGCGGCAGTGGCGAATCAACAGGAAGGTTCCGCAGCTGGAACTGGCATCGGTGGCCGAGGTGTCGGCGCGGCATCTGAGCTTCTTGGAAACCGGCCGTTCGGCGCCGAGCCGGACGATGGTGCTGCGGCTCGCCGAACACCTCGATGTGCCGCTGCGGGAGCAGAATCAGTTACTGCTGGCGGCCGGGTACGCACCGACCTATGGGGAGTCATCGCTCGACGGTGACCGAATGATGATGGTACGCAGCGCATTGCGCCAAGTCCTGACCGCGACCGAGCCCTATCCGGCCCTGGCGGTCGACCGACACTGGAACCTGGTGGACGCCAACGCGGCAGTGGCTCTGTTCACCCAGGACGCTCCCGACGACCTGCTCGAGCCGCCATTCAACGTCCTCAAATTCAGCCTGGATCCCCGTGGACTCGGCGACCGGATCGTCAACATCGGCCAGTGGCGCCGCCACCTGTTCGACCGTTTGGACCGCCAGATCAAGGTGACCGGCGACCCTGTCCTGATCGAGCTGCTCGCCGAGTTGCAGGGCTATCCGTTCACCGACGACATGGACGAGGATCCGGCACTGTCCGGCGACGTCGCGGTCTATCTACGGTTGCGCGTCGACGACAAAGAGCTCCTGTTCTTCAGCACGGTGACCACCTTCGGTACCCCGCTCGACGTCACCGTCGACGAACTGAGTGTCGAGAGCTTCTACCCGGCCGACGACAAGACGGCGCAATATCTTCGGAGCCTGTGAATCTCGATCAGCTGGGGGTTCGGGTGGAATGCATCCGCGTACGGTGTCGTTGTGGGACAAAGATGAGAGGTGGATCACATGACCAAAACTCGATTGATACCCGACGACACCCATCCGATCACCGTGGAGCCCAGCGCCGGACAGGTCCGGATCCGGGCAGGCGACATCATCGTCGCCGACACCTCCAGGGCGCTGATACTTCAGGAAGCGGACTATCCGCCGGTCGCCTATGTGGCGCTGGATGCAGTTGACCAGTCACTGCTCCGACGTAGTTCGACGAAGACGCACTGCCCGTACAAAGGCGACGCGTCCTACTACGACCTCGTCACCCCGGACGGCGTGATCGAGGATGCCGCCTGGTCTTACGAGGAGCCGTACGACGCCGTCTCTGAGATCGCCGGGCATCTCGCGTTCTACCCGGACAAGGTTGTCATCACGGTCTCCTGATGGACGAACTCAGGGGCCAAAGGTAGCGACCAAACAAAATCGGCCGCGATTCGGAAAGTTCCGAATCGCGGCCGATTGTTCAGGTATTGATCTGGCGGAGTGTCAGACCCCGAGTGACGGAGCCAGCGTGCCGTACCAGGATTCCTTGAGGCGGTCCGCCCAGTAGGTCCACCAGTGCACACCCTCAGGGGTGATGTGGGTCTGCGGATTGACGCCCGCTGCCCGCAGGCTGGTGACGTAGAGCGAGCTGCTGATCGAAGCGGCGGTCTCCAGTGGCACCATCTGCGAGAACTTCACCGGATCGAACGCCGCGCTGGTCGGATTGAAGATCGGATCGGTACTCAACGCGCCGGATCCCGAGGAGACGTAGACGCGCTTACCGCGCAGGCTGGCAGGGTTCAGCGACGGATCGTTCTGGGTCCACGCGCCACCGGGCCAGACGCCCCACATGTTGACGGGATTGCCGCCCATCTCGATCACCGAGGCTGCGATGCCCTGGGCAAATCCGGGCAGGCTGACGGTCGGGTAGCCGCTGTACGAGGCGACTCCCCGATAGAAGTCCGGGTGCTTGCTGGCCAGGTTGAGCGCCGAGGTACCGCTCATCGACAGACCGGCGATCGCGTTCCGACGATTGTCGCTGCCGAAGTTCGACGCCATGTACGCGGGCAGTTCGCGCGTCAGGAAGGTCTCCCACTTCTGGCGGCCCAGGGTCGGGTCGTCCTGCTGCCAGTCGGTGTAGAAACTTCCGCCGCCGCCGAATGGGATCGCGACATTGACGTTCTTGCCGGTGAAGAAACGCTCGATATCGGTCTCGATGAGCCAGCCGTTGTTGTTGTTCGGCGCGCGCAGGCCGTCGAGGAGGTACAGCGTCGCGTGGCTGCCACCACCGTCCGCCGAGATGACCTTCACGGGGATGGTCTTGTCCATCGAGGCGGAGTAGACCCGAACGGTCTGTGAAGCAGCCGCAGCAGTGCCTGGATTGGCAGCCACGGAGACTGCTACTCCGGCAACAAGGGCAAGTGAGCCGGCAATGATTTTCCGCCAGGCAGTCTTTGCTCGCATCAGTTTCCTTTTGTACGTCGTTGTTGAGGCAATCCGAACAGCACAGGATTGACCGCGACCGCCGAGCGGCCAGGCAAGATAACAGCAAGATAACAGGAGAAAGCGTGGTATGCACATCACTCAAAACGGACTCGGGCCTCGCTGATTCTAACCAACAACATCCCGATCAATGGCGGGAAATTAAATGTCGAAGATCAAAAATCAAGTTCAAATGATGCGGATGCCATTCGGCGCCCATTAACTTGTAAGGCCAGCTCATGACCACCGGGGTAGAAGCGGCGCGTGGTGATGGGCGCAAACGAATGTGACTTCGCAATCGTGATTTGTTCGTTTGGCGCGATCGATTTGCCTGCCAATTTGAACACCTTGTGGGCGATTGTGCCGTTGGCCTTGCGGAAGCCGATGCTGTAATCGATCACCACGTCGACGGGCTCATCGCCGGTGTTGTGGACGATGGCACGAAGTGTTTGTTTGCCACCGACCCGAACCAGCGGATCGATGTCGAACTCGGTCACGGTGATCGTGGCCGGAGCCGCGAAACCGAGCAGGGCAAGGGCGTCGGGGTCGCCGCGTTTGATCAGCGTGCGCAGTGCGTGCCGGACGAGTCGTTCGGTGTTGTCGTCGGGGTCGGCCAGCCATCGACCGGCAGTGTGCACGACCACGTCGGCGTGCTGCCTGCTCAGATCGTTGAGGTGGTTGGCGACCGAGCGGCGTACGTAGTCGCTCGGATCGCGGTAGAGCGCATCGATGACGGGCGCGGTCGCCTCGGGGCGCTGCATCAGAGCCGGCACCCGCCTGGCCCACGGCAGGTATTGACGCGTGCCTTCGCTGGCGAGCCGGCGGACGTGTTCGTCTTTCGACGTTGTCCACCGGACTGCGGCGGCCAGCGTGCGGTCCGTGTCGGCGATCAGCATCGTTCGCAGTGCGAACTCGGCGGTCAGACGCGAGGTCAGCTTTCTCAGCAGGACCAGGCCGGTGTCGAAGGCCTTGCCCGTGCCTGCCTCGGTGGACCGGACCGCAACCGCTTCGGTGATCGGCCAGACCATCCAGCCGGTGCAGTCGGGTTGCGCGATCAATGTGTTGATCGCGGCCACGAAAGCATCGAAGTCGTCCGGGAGGTCGACGATCAGTGCATCACGCACCAGATCCGACCGGGCCTTGAGCGCCATCCCGTCGAATGCTGCCGAGGTTGCCTTTGTCTCGGTGGCGCGATGTCCACCAAGGGTGAGACATCGCGCCAGCCCGGCCACGGCGTCGGGCCCGAGTAGTTCGTCGGCGAACGGCATTCGGCCACTTTACCGATGGTGTCGGACAATGCCTTTGCCTGTTGATACCGCCGTCGCGTCGGCGCGGCGCTGGCTACCGGTCGGCGGTTGCTTGCGTGACCGGCGGCTGGTCGGCAGTCGACGTGACCGGTTCGTCGTGGGCAACCGTTGTGGCCAAAGGCTTCTCGATCACGAAGCACAGCAGGATCGCTCCGACCACGCACAGTGGGCTGATGAAGAGGAAGACCGGCATCAGTGCATCGTTGTACGCGTTGACAATCGGGTCCCGTACCGAGTCCGGAAGGCCGTGGACGATGGCCGGGGTCAGTGATTTCGCGCCGTCGCCCGTCGCGGTGACATCGGCGGGAATTCTGCCGACCAACAGCTCGGCGAGGCGGGACGCGAAGACACTGCCGACCAATGCCGCTCCGAGTGAGGCTCCGATCTGGCGGAAGTAGTTGTTGGCGGCCGTCGCGGTCCCGACCAGGCTGTACGGGAACGTGTTCTGCACGATCAGGATGATGATCTGGAAGCTGATACCCAGTCCGCCTCCGAGGATTCCGAGGCAGACACAGATCATCCAGGTCGGGGTCGACAGCGCCACCTGCGACATCAGGAACAGGCTCAGTGCGATCAGCAGTGAACCGGCAATCGGCATCGCCTTGTACCGGCCGGTGCGTGAGACGAACCGCCCGCAGGCAATGGAACAGACCGTCATCGTCGACATCATCGGGACCATCAGAAGTCCCGCGTGGGTGGAGCTGACGCCGAGTGCCATCTGCAGGTAGGTCGGCAGGTATGAGATCACGCCGAACATACCGATTCCGCCGAACAAGCCGCCGACCGTGGTGAGGTTGAAGTTGCGCTGCCGAAACAGTGCCATCGGCAATATCGGTTCTGCGACACGGCTTTCGACCAGGATCACGGTGATCCACGCGACGATGGTGCCGATCACCAGACCGATGATGGTCGGCGACGTCCATTCGTACTGCGAGCCGCCCCAGCTGGCGATGAGCACGACTCCGGTCGTCGCAAGGGTGAGGACGGCCATGCCGAGGATGTCGATCTTACGTTTGACGCGAGTGATCTTCGGGGGGTGCAGGAACGCGATCGCCGTGATGATCGCAAGCGCGCCCAGCGGCAGATTGATCCATAGCGTCCAGCGCCAGCCGGGGCCCTCGGTGAGCCATCCGCCGAGAAGAGGTCCGGCGACGGAGGAGACCGCGAAGACGCCACCCATGATCCCCGCGTAGCGACCACGGTCGCGGGCCGGGACCACGTCGGCGATCGTCGCCTGGGCGAGGACCATCAGACCGCCTGCACCCAGGCCCTGCATGGTGCGGGCGACGATGAGCGTCAACATGTTCGGGGCGAGTGCGCCGACGATCGATGCCCCGGTGAAGATGCTGATCGCGATGATCAGCAACGGCTTTCGACCGAACTGATCGCCGAGCTTGCCGTAGATGGGCATGGCAACCGTCGACGCCAGGATGTACGAGGTGATGACCCAGGACATCTGGTTGGTGCCGTGCAATTCACCGACGATGGTCGGCAGCGCCGCGCTCATCACGGTTGTGTTCAACGAAGCGAGCAGCATTGCCACCAACAGCCCGGCGAACATCAGCAGCACAGAGCGGTGCGAGGCCTGCCCTTCGGTGTCCGGCGTGCGAACCGACGGGACATCGACTGCCATCTAGGCCTCCTCGAGAATGGTGGTGAACGACTGGGCGGCCCTGTGCACGAGTTCGTCGGGCGCGATGTCGGCCTCGGGCTCATTGAGCAGCCAGTCGATTGCGATGCGGACCACGGATTGACCCGCGGTCACCAGGATCTGGGCGGTCGCCTGGATATCGACCGAATGATTGCGGCGTTGCCACCGGCTGGATTCGGCGAGCCGGGTCTCGACAAGTGTTCGGGCGAGGTGGCGGATCTGGTCGGTGTGTGCGAGCCGCATCCGGGCGAGGTCGGGGTGGCGGTGCATCAGTTCGACGCGCACCCGGCGGCCACCTGCACCTCCGGCCGTCTTCTCGAAGACGTCGAAGAGGAGCAGTGCGACCTTCTCCAGCAGGTTGTCGTCGTCGCCGATCACAAAGGCCGCTGCGGTGCCGTCGTCGATGAACGGGGCGCGGAGTCCGAGGATCGCGTCTTCTTTTGTGGGGAAGTAGTTGAAGAACGTGCGCGGCGAGATGTTGGCTTCGTCGGCGATCTCTTCGATGGTCACTTTCGACAGGTCGGTCTGCGCCATGGCTGCAGCTGCCGCGGCCTGGTGGATGGAGGCCCAGGTGGCGGCACGCTTTCGATCACGCAGCGATTCCTTGTGTGCTGTAACCATCTAAATAACTTAGCCAAAAATTGCACGACTGCAAAATTGCAGAAGTGCAATTCCGATGATGTGCTGTTTTGGTTGTGCTCACCTGGGCTTTTGTTCGCCCAAAGGGCACACTATCGGGGTGCGGGGGTCAGCCGATCTGCTTCTTCAGGGCGTCGAGAACGGCGGCGTCTTCGATGGTGGAGGGGACGGTGTAGTCCTCGTGGTCGGCGATCTGGCGCATCGTCTTGCGCAGGATCTTGCCTGACCGGGTCTTCGGCAGACCGTTGACGACGGTGACATCACGGAAGGTGGCCACCGCACCGATCTCGTCGCGCACCATCTTCACGAGCTCGGACCGCAGGGTGGCGTCGTCGATGTCGGCACCTTCTTTGAGGACCACGTATCCGCTGGGACGCTGACCCTTGAGGTCGTCGTGGATCCCGATCACCGCACATTCGGCCACGGCGGGATGAGCGGCCACCACGGCCTCGATGCTGCCAGTGGAAAGGCGGTGTCCGGCAACGTTGATCACGTCGTCGGAGCGTCCGAGCACAAAGACGTAACCGTCCGCGTCGATGTAGCCGGAGTCGCCGGTCAGGTAGTAACCGGGGAAGGTCTTCAGATACGAATTGTGGTAGCGCGCTTCGTCGTTCCACAGACCTGCGAGCGTTCCGGGCGGCAGTGGCAATGCGATGACGATGTTGCCTTCGCCGCCTGCCTCCACCTTCTTGCCCTCGGCGTCGACGATCTCGACCCGGAAACCGGGAACCGGCACCGTCGGTGAGCCGGCCTTGATCGGCATCGGTTCGAGGCCACGGAGATTGGCGGCGATGGCCCATCCGGTCTCGGTCTGCCACCAGTGGTCGACAACAGGCACACCGAGGACCTTGGTGGCCCACTCATAGGTGTCCGGATCGAGACGTTCGCCGGCGGCGAAGAGTGTCTGCAGTGTCGAGATGTCGTGATCGGCAAGGAGTTTGGCATCCGGGTCCTGCTTGCGGATGGCCCGGATGGCGGTGGGTGCGGTGAACAGGGCCTTGACCTTGTAATCGTCGATCACCCGCCAGAAAGCTCCGGCATCCGGGGTGCCGACGGGCTTGCCCTCGTACATGACGGTGGTCGCGCCGATCAGCAACGGTGCGTAGACGATGTAGGAATGTCCGACCACCCATCCGACATCGGAGGCGGTCCACCACACGTCGCCGGGCTTGATGTCGTAGATGTTGGCCATCGACCACGTCAGCGCAACCGCGTGTCCGCCGTTGTCGCGGACCACGCCCTTGGGCTTTCCGGTGGTTCCGGAGGTGTAGAGGATGTAGAGCGGATCGGTGGCCGCAACGGAAACAGGCTCTGCCGGAGATGCTTTCGCGGTCAGCTCGTCCCAGTCGTGCCAGCCTTCGTGGTCGGCGGCGCTGCCTTCGATCTGCTCGCGATTCTTGACGATGATCGTCGCAGGCGGCTCCGCGGACAGCTCCAGGGCCTTGGCGACCATCGGCAGGTACTCGATGGTGCGGCCGGGTTCCAGACCGCCGGAGCTGGTGATCAGCGCAACGGGCCGCGCGTCGTCGATCCTGGTCGCGAGTTCGGGACCGGCGAAGCCGCCGAAAACCACCGAATGCACGGCGCCGATGCGGGCGCAGGCGAGCATCGCGATGGCTGCCTCCGGGATCATGGGCATGTACACGATGACCCGGTCACCGGCCTTCACGCCACGTTCGGTGAGAACCCCGGCGAAGGTCGCGACCTCGTCGCGCAGTTCGGAGTAGGTGTACGTGCGGGACTCGCCGACCATGGCGGAATCCCAGATCAGGGCGGTCCGATCACCACTGCCTGCCAGTACGTGCCGGTCGAGGGCATTGAAGCTGGTGTTGAGGGTGGCGCCGGGAAACCAGCGGTAGGCGCCGTCCGGCAGCGTTTCGAGGGCGGCGGTGGGGGCTTGGTACCAGTCGACTGCTTCGGCTGCGTTGAGCCAGAACCCTTCGGGATCATCGGCACTGCGAGCAAACGTCTCCGCATACGAAACCATCGCCACTGTCCTCTCACGCGTCAGGGCGCAGCGAGAGCCGAGGAGCGTCGTCGCTGTGCCCGGTTGATCACCTTGACCAACACGCCCTGGCGCGGCGCGAACAGATAGATGACCGCAAACGCCAGGCCCTGAGCCAATACCACCATCGCACCGGGCGCCACGTCCAGGTAGTACGCATAGTAGATCCCGAGCACGGCGCAGACGCAGGCGAGGATCGGGGCGATGACGAGCATCCGGTTGAAGCGGTCGGTGAGCAGGTATGCCGACGCCCCGGGGATGATGAGCATCGCGACGACGAGCACCACACCGACAATCTGCAGTGCAACAACACAAGTCAGTGCCAGCAGTCCTAGCAGCAGAGCGCCCAGGCGCCGAGGCGAGAGGCCGATGGCGTGGGCGTGGGTGGGATCGAAGGCGAACAGTGTCAGGTCGCGACGCTTGAGGGTCAGGATGATGACGGTAACGATGGCCAGGCCGATGATCTGCCACAGATCGGACTGTGACACCCCGAGCACGTTGCCGAACAGGATGTGGTTGAGATCGGTCTGACTCGGGGTGACGGAGATCAGCACCAGGCCGAACGCGAAGAGTGTCGTGAAGACGATGCCGATCGCCGCGTCCTCCTTGACCCGGCTGGTGTCGCGCACCACTCCGATCAGCAGCACCGCTCCCAGTCCGAAGATCAACGCGCCCACCGCAAACGGGGCGCCGACGATGTATGCGAGCACCACGCCGGGCAATACGGCGTGCGACACCGCATCACCCATCAGGGACCAGCCGATCAGCACGATCCAGCAGCTGATCATCGCGCAGACGGCGGCCGCGACCGTGGTGGCCAACAGCATGTTGACCATGAAGTCCTCGGCGAGGGGATCGAGCCACCAGTCGACGATCATCATGGCGCGACCTTTCCGTCGACGATGTCCATCCCGAATGCCCGGGCGAGAACGCGCGGCCGCAAGACCACGTCGGGTGAATCCTGCACGAGGACGGTTTTGTTGAGCAGGACGGCTTCGTCGCAGAACGTCCCGAGTGAACCGAGGTCGTGGGTCGAGACAAGGATCGTCTTCCCCTCGGCCGCCAGTTTGACGAGCAAGGTGATGATCGTGGCCTCGGACTTCTTGTCGACGCCTGCGAACGGCTCGTCGAGGAGCAGGATGTCGGCCTCCTGGGCGATGCCGCGGGCGACAAATGCACGCTTGCGCTGTCCGCCGGAGAGCCGCCCGATCTGTCGATCGGCCAGCTCGGTCAACTCCACCTGCTCGAGCGCGTGTGCCACCGCTTCCTTGTCGGCCCTGCTCGCGCGCCGGATGAAATTCTGATGGCCGTACCGGCCGGTCATGGCGACGTCACGGACGGAGACGGGGAAGGACCAGTCGACGTCCTCGGATTGCGGGACGTAGGAGACCAGGCCCTTGCGTCGGGCCTGCGCCGGTGTACCGCCGGAGATCGACACGGTGCCCGAATCCGGTTTGACCAGGCCCATGATCGATTTGAACAGGGTCGACTTGCCCGACCCGTTCATGCCGATCAGACCGCAGATGCGCCCCGGGGCGATGGTGATGTTCACGTCCTCGAGGGCGTGGACCTCGCCGTAATAGACGCTGACCCCGGAGATGACCAGTGCCGGTGGACCGGTGACGGCCGCTGGGGGCAGGTCTGCGTCCGCTGCCCGTGGCAACGATTCTTCGGCTGCTGCCGTCATTGGTTTCCACCTTGGGTGAGGGCGCCGAGGATGACGCCGGCGTCATGCCGGATCAGGTCGAGATACGTGGGCACGGGTCCATCGGATTCGGAGAGCGAGTCGACGTAGAGAGTCCCGCCGTATCGGGCATCGGTGGCCCGTTCGACCTGCCGCATCACCGCGTCGCTGACGGTCGATTCACAGAAGACGGCCTCGATGTTGTTGTCGCGGACGAACTCGATCGTCGACTGCAGCTGTTTGGAGGTGCCCTGCTGCTCGGCGTTGACCGGCCAGATGAACTTCTCGCGCAGACCGGTGTCCCGGGCCAGGTAAGAGAAGGCACCCTCGCAGGTGACCAGGGCGCGGCTCGTCGCAGGTACGTCATCGAGACGATCGACCATCTCGTCGTGGATCTGCTGAAGCTCCGCCTTGTAACGGTCGGCGTTGGCCCGGTAGTCGGCGGCGTTGTCGGGGTCGAGATCGACGAGCGCATCGGCGATGTTGTCGGCGTAGATCTGCACGTTGAGCGGCGACATCCACGCGTGCGGGTTCGGTTTGCCCGCGCCGGCATCGGCGCTGATGGGCATGTCGGTGACACCTTCGCTGGCAACGACGTGGGGTGCGTCGAGCCGATCGACAAACCGCTCGAACCAGGCCTCGAGGTGCAGTCCGTTGTCGATGATGAGGTCTGCCCGGGTGGCGCGGCGCATGTCGCCGGGGGTCGGTTCGTAGCCGTGGATCTCGGTGCCGGCTTTGGTGACCGACTCGACGCGGATGTTGTCGCCTGCGACGTTGGCCACGATGTCCTGGAGCACGGTGAACGTGGTCAGCACGGTCAATCGGTCATCGTGACGGTCGACTTTGCCCACGCAGGCGCTCAGCGTGACCACCGCTGCCGCTGCCAGCAGCACGCCGGTTGCGCGGGCGAACCCTGCGTGAATTCGCATTCTCACATCGTAGAGTTCGGCGACCCGAACTTTCAAGTTCAAGCAAACGAATAGGGCAGGCTAACCAGTCGATCGGGTGGGGATTGCCAGGATCTCCTGAGCCCGTCGGTGGACGATGTTCAGCGTGCGTTCGGCCGCGGCGATGTCGCCGGGATCAAGTGATGTCCACAGTGGTGCGGTCAGTTCGGTGATCTCCTGTTTGATTGCCGAAATCTTTGCGTTGCCTGCTTCTGTGAGTCGGTTGCCTGCGACGAGTCCGCGCTCTGTCAGGCCCGACAGCAATGCTCCGGGGTTCGTGAAATGGGACCCGTTCTGAATGAACTCCGCCAGGGTCCCGGTGTCCGGGGTTCCGGAAGTACCGAATTGTTCGGCTAGTCGAAGGGTGACCCACTCGGGCTCGGTCAGGTTGTACGGGGTCAGGGCCCGCCTGAGCAGGGCGCCAAGGGCCTTTTCGGTCTGACCGATGAGCTGGGGTCCGAATGCGATCATGACTCCTCCTTAATCGTTGGTGCGACCAACGATAGCAATCCGTTGGTCCAACCAACAAGTTGGTACGGTGGTCGCCATGGTGAAACGACTTGATGAGCGAGCGACATGGCTGGTGAGTCGGGCGCAACTGCGAGGACAGACGCTGCTGCGAGATGCGTTTGAACAGGCCGGAGCCAGGCCGTACCACTATCGAATACTCGCTGCACTCGATGAAGCCGGTTCCTCCAGCCAGGCTGATCTCTGTCGGATGACGGGGCTTGATCGCAGTGACGTATCCGGGGCGATCGAGTTCTTGTCGGAGGCCGGGCTGGTCCTTCGTGAACCCGATCCGTCGGACCGGCGTCGCAACGTCGTGTCCGCGACGAAACCCGGACGAACGGAGCTGCGGCGACTCGATGCGGTGCTCGACGGTGTCCAGGCAGAATTTCTTGCGCCACTCACCGAATCGGAACGACAGGTCTTTCTCGGTCTGACCAACCGGCTGGTGGATGGGTCGACCTAGACCGGGTTCGATACAGAGACCTGGGGTTCAACGAAGAAACGCGGCCGCGAGGTCGGGCCATCGCCGCAACTGCATGGGCGTATCGGCGATGACCAACTCGGCGCCGGGAATCACCTCGACCAGGTGCCGTGCGGTCGACAGTGGATGACCGGCATCGCCCGACCAGGCCAGGATCAGCGTCGGTAGATCCAATGTGGCCAGGGCGTCGCTGTCGGGTAGGTCGGAGAGCGCGGCGCCGCGCAGGATCGATGGCAGCAGAGACTCCGCGACCTCCGCCGCGGGAGGAGTGGGATCGAGGTCGGAATAGATGTGTGGCTGCGTGGCGGCTGCGCCGGCCTGCTCGTAGGCGGCAATGCCGGAACGTTCGATCAACGCTGCGCTGTCGAGGTACCCGCGCACATACGCTGCGCGCACCGGGCCCATCGTGGGTGGGGTGGTGAGCACCAGGCGCCGAAACCGCCGCGGATCCGTGGTGGCGGCATAGAGCAGCGTGGCGGTGCCCATCGATGCCCCGAGCCCGTCGACCTGTTCGCCGCCCGAAATCTGGTCCAGCAATGCCAGCAGATCCAGGCCCAGCTGTGGCCAGGTGTAGTGCTCGGGCTCGGGGTGGCCGGTCGAACGGCCATGACCGCGGGCGTCGTATCGGATCAGCCGGTGTTCGGCGGTCAGTGGCGACCAGTCGAACACCCCGGCCTGTTCGGATCCGTAGCCGCTCGAGGCGATACCGTGCGCCCAGATGACGGTGGGGCCGTCGCCGGACTCGGTCCAGGCGAGGTCGGCTCCGCGGACTGCGGCGTGGTGGCTGGTGCGTGATTCAGATGTCATGGACGCCTCGATGTTTCGGATGCCGTGGACTGCTGGTCTTGGGACGCCAGGGACACCAGGTCGCGGGCGGGTCCCCGGAGGCCGGATCCCCGGGGCCAGATCGCGCGGAGGTCCCGCGGCATCGACACGTCCTCGACCTCGATCCGGGTCAGCCGTCCGTCGATGAGTTCCTGTGCGACAGACAAACTCGACAACACCGCCGGGGAGTCCGAGCCGAGTACCGCTGCCTTGACGGCGGCGACGGAGTTGAGCTCCAGCAACGGATCGGCGACCTTGCCCAGTGCCGACTCGAAGGTCACGCGGGTGCCCGATCCCGGTTCACGTTGCACCAGTGGGGTTTTGCGTAGCTCGGCTGTCGAGATGGGTCGCCCGCGCCGCGCCCACGGGTGATCGGGATGTGTGATGACCACCAGTTCGTCGCGGGTGACGGTCAGCGCCTCGAGTCGGCTGTCGGTATCCGGACCCTCGATGAATCCGACATCCACCGAGCCGGACAAGACCTCGCGCGTGACATCGGCAGAATTCATGGGTTGCACCCGAATCCGGGTGTTCGGGTGGGTTCGGCGCAACGTAAGGGCCCAGCGGGGGATGAGGTACTCGGCAACGGTCATGGACGCGGCGACAGTCAGCGACGCACGTTTGCTCCCGAGCAGTGAATCGACGCCTGCCGAGAATCGTTCTGCCGCATCGAGCAGTTCGGAGGCCCACTCCAGGACGGCAACACCCTCGGCGGTGAGCTCGGTTCCGCTGGGGGAGCGGCGGAACAGGACGATGCCCAATTCGCGCTCCACCGAGTGCACCCGGGCGCTGATCGCCTGCTGGCTCAGATTCTGTTCTCGCGCCGCCGCGCTCATGCTGCCCCTGCGGGCCACCGAGACAACCACATCCAACGCGGACAGATCGGGGACTCGCGCAGGCAACACCATCCGGTCGAGGGTACAAGCACAGCTTGTATCGGGACAAGGGCAAGCCGTCTACCGCGCAGGCGTCGCTCGCCGCAGGCTTGATTCATGACACCGAACTGGTTTGCCGCAATCATGGGCACGGGCATCGTCGCGACCTCCGGCGTTGCGCTGCACTCGAGCGTCCCCGGATTCAATGCGCTGACCACGGCATTCTGGTTGCTGGCGGCGGTCGGACTGGTGGTCGCCTCGATCCTGTTCCTGCGGGGCGGTCCGGCGCGGCACGCCGCCGACCCGGCGATGGCCCACTTCTACGGGGCGCCGGCGATGGCGCTGTTGACCGTGGGTGCCGGCACCATCGAACTCGGACCTCAGTTCATCGGCGAAGCTGCGGCCGTCTGGGTCGGTGCACTGCTGTGGCTGGCGGGTACAGCCGCGGGGATCTTCACAGCCGTCTGGATCCCGTTCCGGATGATCACCGGAACCCAGAGCGCAGAGTCGGGGGCGATGCCCAGTTGGTTGCTGCCGGTCGTGCCTCCGATGGTGTCGGCGGCCGTCGGATCGCTACTGATCCAGCACATTTCGGCCGGTCAGCTGCGGATGAGTGTGCTCGCCATTTGCTACGGGATGTTCGGGCTGAGCCTGCTCGTCGGACTGCTGACCATCGGCATGGTGTACTCGCGACTGGTTCACCGTGGACTTCCCTCGGCGCAGGTCGCCCCGACGATGTGGATCATGCTCGGTCTGATCGGACAGTCCGTCACTGCCGCAGTGCTTTTGGGGGAGCGGGCATCGCTGGTTTTCGTCGGCGATCAGGCCTCGATCGCCGACGGACTCCGTATCCTCGGAATCGGCTACGGGCTGGTGATGGGCGGGTTCGCGGTCTTCGTCTTCATCCTGGCGGTGTCCATCACGGTCCACAACGCACGGCAGGGTATGAGTTTCACCCCGGCCTGGTGGAGCTTCACTTTTCCCGTCGGAACCTGCGTCACAGGGTCGTCCGCTCTCGGATTCGACGCCGGTTCGGTCCTGCTCCAGGTCATTTCGGTGTGTCTATACGTACTCCTGCTGGCAGCCTGGGGAATCGTCGCCTTCCGGAGCGTCGCGTTGGTCGCCGGTATCCGGCCGACAGGGACGACCGGTCCGCTCGCGGTACCGAAGGCTGCGGTTCAGCGCACCCAGCCTGCCGGGGTCCGTCAGATGGCCGGATCGTCCGTCCGGTGATGGCATCCGCGAGACTCTTTGCGCGCCAATGCCGAAGCGATCACGAGCTGTGCGGTCAAGGTGAGTGCGGCGTCCTCGTGGTCGGTGACGTCGCGGGGGCGGCGCACCGGGGCTGATTCGAGTCGGTCGGCGAGTGCACTCAGGCCGATCTGATCGCGGCTCAGGGCAGCGTGCGTGGACATCTGATCCTGGAGTTCCTGACGAGTTGCGATCCGAACCGGGGAAGTCGGTCTCGAATCCGGTTCCGCCAGCGTGATGCCCACCCGCCCGGCGGCAGCCTGCGCCACCCGCCTACCCATCACCAGTCCCTCGAGTAAACTGTTGGACGCCAACCGATTTGCTCCATGTAGGCCGGTTCGTGCAACTTCGCCTGCGGCGTACAGGCCGGGCACTGTGGTAGCCCCTGCAGTGTCGGTGACCACGCCACCACACAGGTAGTGGGCGCCGGGGACCACCGGGATCAGATCGACCGCGGGGTTGATGCCGATCTCGGCAATTCCGGCGGTGACCGTCGGGAACCGCTCGGCGACACCGGCGATGTGGCGGGCATCGAGATAGACGTGCTCGGCGTCGGTGCGGGTCATCGCCGCGCTCACCGCGTCTGCCACCACGTCGCGTGGCGCGAGGTCGCCGAGTGGATGAACGCCTGCGGTCACCGAATTGCCTTGGACATCAACGAGTATCGCGCCCTCGCCGCGCAACGCCTCACTGATCAGGGTTCGGCGCCCCCGGACTCCCGGCCGGTACAGCATCGTCGGATGGAATTGGATGAATTCCATGTCGACGACCGCCGCACCCGCCGCATGGGCCAGGGCGATGCCGTCGCCGGTTGCGCCGAGTGGGTTGGTGGTGGCTCGGTACATGTGGCCGACGCCGCCGGTGGCCAGCACAACGGTCGGTGAGTACACCTCGGTGCGGACTCCATCGCCGGAACCGATGGTCAGGCCGACGGCAATTCCGTCGGCACTGAGCAGGATCTGCTGGGCGTGCGTGTCGTCGAGCACCCTGATCTTCGGGTGTGACAGTGCCTTCTGCGTCAGTGCCCGCTGCACCTGGGCGCCGGTGGCGTCACCGCCGGCGTGGATGATGCGACGAACGCTGTGGCCACCTTCGCGGGTCCGCAGAAATCGACCATCCGCGCCGACATCGAACTCGGCACCCCAGCCGACCAGCGCGGAGACTGCCGCGAATCCGTCGCCCACGATCGATTCGGTGGCGACCGGATCGGTGAGTCCGGCTCCGGCCACGACGGTGTCGCGGGTGTGGAGCGCGGTCGAGTCCTCGGTGTTGTGGGGCTCGACCACGGCGATGCCGCCCTGGGCGAAATAGGTGGCGGTACCGGGTTCGCGGTCGCCGGGATGCCAGCCGCGCCCCTTGTTGATGACCAGGACCTCCAGGCCGGTCTCGGCTGCGCTCACCGCCGCGGTGAGGCCGGCAACACCGGCCCCGACCACGACCAGATCAGTGCGCAGCGCCGCGTCGGAAACCATGAGTGAAAAGTCTATCCGTCGAGGTCATGACCGACAGATCAGGGTTTGACCAGCGATATCCGTAGCTCGTCGAGCGGCACCTCGGTGCCGTCCGGCGTGGTCAATCCGGCTTTCACGGGTTCACCGGTGACGTCGGAGATCAGGTCGAGCGGGTGGCCCTCGGGCTGGAGGTATTTGTCGCCCCACTGCATCAGCCCGAAGACGACGGGCATCAGGTCGGTGCCCATCTCGGTGAGGTGGTACTCGTACCGGGTGCGCTGCCCGGGCTCTTGATATGGGGCCTTCTCCAGGAGTCCGGCGTCGACGAGCCCCTTGAGGCGTGCGGAGGCCACTGCATCACTGACCCCGACCCGGCGCGCGAACCCGTCGAACCTGGTGGTGCCGTACATCGCCTCACGCAGGATCAGCATCGCCGTCTTGGTGCCGACCACATCGAGGGCGCGCGTGATCGAGCACCGATTGCCGGGAACCCAGCGATCGAGGTCGGCCAACTTGTCATCCAGAACGGCTACCATGACCCCAAATATACGCCCCCTGACTAGGGCTTATCAGAGTCAGGCGATTCTGGTCCGGACTCAGGTCAGCTCAGCACCAAGCAGAACGGATGGCCGACGGGGTCCAGATAGACCCGGAAGGTTTCGAATTCCTGCCCCTCGACCTTGGTTGCGCCTGCTTCGAGAACCCGGGGTTCGGCGTTGTCGAAGTCGGAGACCTGGATGTCGATATGGACCTGCTGACTTCCGTTCGGGTCGGGAAATGTCGGTGGTACGTAGCTCGTCGACCGCTGAAACGTCAGTTTCGCCTTGCCGAGGCCGCAGTCCAATTCGACCCATTCCGGATCGCTGGTGTCGAGGTCTCCGCCGAGCACTTTCTGGTAAAAACTGGCCAGTTCCACCGGATTCGGACCGTCAAGTGCAATTGCTTTCACGAAACCGATCATCAGTACTCCCAACTCGTGTGTCGAACTCGCGACCACTACCACTTGAGGACAAGATGGACATGTGGCGGGAGAATTCGATGTGTGTTGGTCAACGGTAATTGCTGCCACCGACACGCATGCCGCCTTCGACGACGCCCCGGACAATGGATGGGTCCAGCGTTGCCGTCTGGGCTTGGGACATCCCGGAATCCACGCGTCCGATGCGGGCGTGGGGCCACGCGACGGCTTTCGACTGTGGCTGCAATGGTCGGACGACGACGACGACCATCGGTTGACCGAACTCGAACCCTGCCCGGTCCTCGACAGCACAGAACTGGCCTGTGTTTTTTTCGCCGGCCACGGCGGACCGCACCGGTACATCCCGACGACATCGACGCCGCGGTTCGGCTCGCACTATCGGCCCGACACCACCGTGAGTGTGAACGGGTTGAACCGATCGGGTTCGGTGGCGACCGCGGAAGATGCGACCCAGAGCGCACCTGACGTTCCAGAGCCCCCGAGCGCACCTGAACCCGTCCCGGCCCTGGAGGCGCTTCCCGAGCCGGAAACGCGCAGTCCGCGGCATGAATCGACTGATCCGACACCCGAGGCGGTCGATGTCCCAGTCGGCACCGGTCGCCGTTCCCGGCACTCCGATGAGCCCGCGGACGAGGTGGAATGGACGGGAGGCCGCGCTGCCGACCGGACGCGCGCGGTCGATGACGTGCTGCTCGATCTCGTCGACCTCCTGTCGGAGTTGGCAGCGGCCATCAAGGCGCGACGCGAGTCCTGACCTACCCCGATCCGCTGTCGATCGACAGGTAGATCTCGTCGACGGGAATACCATAGGGGGGTATGGTAGTTCTGTTGGTAGGCGACAGGAGCAACCATGACCGAAGAGCATCAGCACGGCTACATTCACCGCAAAGAGGACTACCTCAAGCGACTGAAGCGGATCGAAGGCCAGGCGCGTGGACTGCAGCGGATGGTCGAGGAAGAGAAGTACTGCATCGACATCCTGACCCAGGTGTCCGCGATGACCAAGGCGCTGCAGGCAGTGAGCCTCGGTCTGCTCGAAGAGCACATGTCGCACTGCGTCATCGATGCCGCCCGTGAAGGCAATGAGCAGGGGCAGGCGAAAGTCAAAGAGGCCACCGAGGCGATCGCCCGGCTGGTCCGTTCATAGAGGGGAAGTATGAGATGAGTGTCGAAACCTACCGGGTGGTCGGAATGACCTGCCAGCACTGCGTCGCGTCGGTCACCGAAGAAGTCGGAGAGATCCCAGGGGTGGACCGAGTTGACGTCGATCTGGACACCGGAGCACTGAATGTCCATGCCGCACAACCCGTTGCGCGCGAGAAGATCGAAGAGGCGGTTGTCGAAGCCGGATACAGGTTGGGCTGAACGCATGACCACCACAACACCCGCGCATATCGATCTCGAGATCGGCGGCATGACATGCGCGTCGTGCGCCAATCGGATCGAGCGCAAGCTCAACAAGCTCGACGGTGTGGCGGCCACGGTCAACTACGCCACCGAAAAGGCAAGTGTCAGTTACCCCGGATCTGTGGACACCGCGGACCTCATCGCCGCTGTCGAGGCGGCCGGCTATCACGCCAAGGTGCCGGAACCGACCGGCGCAGACCGCACCGACGACGACAAACCTGACCCTGAACTTCGCACCCTCCTGCACAAGACCCTGGTCAGTGCGGCCCTGTCGATTCCCGTGATCGCGATGGCGATGATCCCGCAGCTACAGTTCGACAACTGGATGTGGCTGTCGCTGACATTGGCTGCGCCCGTGGTTGTCTGGGGTGGCTGGCAATTCCACCGGGCGGCCGCGATCAACGCCCGCCACGGTGCCGCCACGATGGACACGCTGGTCTCCGTCGGGACGTTGGCAGCCCTGGGATGGTCGCTGTATGCGCTGTTCTTCGGCGCGGCCGGTGATCCCGAAATCGCGCACGGGGCCATGGAGATGGCCTCCTCCGATGGCACGGCCAACATCTACCTCGAAGCCGCGGCCGGTGTCACCACCTTCATCCTCGCGGGGCGCTATTTCGAGATGCGGTCGAAGCGGCGGGCCGGCAGTGCCCTGCGCAGCCTGCTCGAACTCGGCGCGAAAAGCGTCACCGTCCTCGTCGGAGGACGCGAAAAGCTGATTCCGATCGAGCAACTGGCGGTCGGAGACCTGTTCGTGGTGCGACCGGGCGAACGCATCGCCACCGATGGCGAGGTCGAAAGCGGCTCGTCCGCAATCGATGCCTCGATGCTCACCGGCGAATCAGTGCCGGTAGAAGTCGAGCCCGGTGACTCGGTTGTCGGCGCAACGGTCAATGCAGGCGGCCGGATAATTGTGCGGGCCAAGCGCATCGGGAGCGATACCCAACTCGCTCAGATGGCACGGTTGGTTGAACAGGCGCAGACCGGTAAGGCGCAGGTCCAGCGTCTGGCCGACCGGATCTCGGGGGTATTCGTCCCGATTGTGATCCTCCTGGCGCTCGGTACCCTGGCGGTCTGGCTCGGCTTGGGCTACGACGCCACCGACGCGTTCACCGCTGCGGTCGCGGTACTCATCATCGCCTGTCCGTGTGCCCTCGGTCTTGCCACTCCCACGGCACTGATGGTCGGCACCGGACGTGGCGCCTCGATGGGCATCCTGATCAAGGGCCCGCAGATCCTGGAATCGACCAGGCAGGTCGATACGATCGTGCTCGACAAGACGGGCACCGTCACCACTGGTCAGATGACACTGACCGAGGTGGTGGTGGCCGACGGCGAAGACGTCCGGCAGGTGGCACTGCGGGCGGGCTCGGTCGAGAATGCCTCGGAGCACCCGATTGCCAGGGCGGTTGCCGCCGGCGCCGAGGAACGGGTCGGTGACCTGGCCTCCGTGTCGGACTTCGCCAACACCGCAGGGCTCGGCGTCACCGGCGTCGTCGACGAGGTGTCGGTATCGGTCGGACGGCCGCAGTGGCTGATCGAGCGAGGCCTCGGCCTCCCCGATGAGCTGGCGTCGGCCATCGACGCGGCTGCCCGGTCCGGCCACACCGCGATCGCGGTGGGTTGGGACGGCCGAATCCGCGGCGTGCTGGTGGTGTCCGATGTGCTCAAACCGACCTCGGCGCAAGCGGTTGCCGAACTCGTCGATCTGGGCCTGACCCCGATCCTGCTGACCGGTGATCACGAGGCGGTGGCGAAAACCGTTGCAGCGCAAGTCGGCATCGACACCGTCATCGCCGGTGTGTTGCCCGAAGCGAAGGTTGACGCCATCAAAGACCTCCAGGCACAGGGAAAGACCGTCGCGATGGTCGGTGACGGTGTCAATGATGCTGCTGCCCTGGCGCAGTCCGATCTCGGACTCGCGATGGGAACCGGGACCGATGCCGCGATCGAGGCAAGCGACATCACCTTGGTGCGCGGTGATCTGAGAGCTGCCGCGGATGCGATCCGGCTGTCGCGGGCCACCCTGCGCACGATCAAGGGAAACCTCTTCTGGGCCTTCGGCTACAACGTCGCCGCGTTGCCGCTCGCCGCTGTCGGGCTGCTCAGTCCGATGATCGCGGGTGCGGCGATGGCACTGTCGTCGGTGTTCGTCGTGGGCAACAGCCTGCGGTTGCGCCGATTCCGGTAGCCACGGTCGGTTTTCATGGGCGTCTGACAAGGCCGCTCGCCGTACTCACAGACTTGCTCCCGTAGCGCGGGCAAGCGTGAGAATGGCGAGCGGCTTTGGCCTTTGGGGAATGTCAGCGGCCTTGAGCCGGATTGGGGATCCGGTCCAGCTCTGGTTCTTCTGCACCCTTGTCGAAGACCAGCGGATAGAGAACGCCTGCGATGATCGCGCCGACGATCGGTGCCACCCAGAACAGCCACAACTGACCCGGCGCTCCGTTCCCGTTGAAGAACGCCACACCGGTGGATCGGGCCGGGTTCACCGAGGTGTTCGTGATCGGGATGCTGATCAAGTGGATCAGGGTCAGGGTCAGGCCGATCGCGACGCCGGCCAAACCCGCCGGTGCCCGCGTATCGGTGGCGCCCAGGATGACGATGACAAAGATTGCGGTCAGCACAACCTCGGCGATCAATGCGGCCCATAGTTCGTAACCGGCCGGGGAATGGTCCCCGAATCCATTGGCGGCCATATTTCCTTCGGCTTCGAAACCATCTCGCCCGCTGGCTATCGCGAGGATGATCGCGCCTCCGGCGATACCTCCGATCACCTGGACGATGATGTATCCCGGAACGTCTTTCCATTCGAAGCGTCTGGCCAAGGCCGCACCAATGGTCACCGCCGGGTTGAAGTGGCCACCCGAGATGTGGCCGAGAGCGTAGATGCCGGTCAGGACGGTGAGGCCGAAGGCGATCGACACACCGAGGAAACCGACACCCACTTGGTACATCGTTCCGGTGTCGTCGTCCTGGGCGATGGATTTGGCGGCGAAGACTGCGGTACCGCAGCCGCCGAGTACGAGCCAGAAGGTGCCCAGCCCCTCGGCGGCAAGTTTTTGAACTGTGGTCGGAGTGGCCATTGGATCAAACCTCCAGGTGTGGTGATGATCATGGGGTAACTCGCACGATGCAACGGGCCAAGCGTCCACAATGGGCTTTACGGGCGTACATCGCCGTTACTATCGGTAATTATCACCACTGCGGCATGAACTGTCTGCTCGGTTGAATATTCGATGTGGCTCGGACTGGAAAATGCCTGCAGGATCATGACGCGAACTGGGAGAAGTGGCTGATGAGCAACCTTGTCGAGGGTCCGGAGATCGACTGCGCATCAGCCCCGTCAACCGATCACCATGTGCAGATCCTGACCTCGCGTGAGGTTCCGTTGGGTGGACCACGGGCGATGCTGGTTCATCGGACACTCCCGCAACGGGCGCGATCCCTCATCGGCGCATGGTGTTTTGCCGACCACTATGGTCCGGCGAACGTGCGGGACACCGGTGGCATGAACGTTCCGCCGCATCCGCACACCGGGCTTCAGACCGTCAGCTGGTTGTTCTCCGGCGAGATCGAGCACCGCGACAGCCACGGCATTCATGCGATGGTCCGGCCGGGCGAGGTCAATCTGATGACCGCGGGACACGGGATCAGTCATTCGGAGGTGTCGACGCCGCAGACCTCCGAACTCCATGGCGTCCAGCTGTGGGTGGCGCTGCCCGCCGACGCCAGGGATACCGGCCGCGGGTTTGACCACTATGTGCCCACACCGCTGTATGTCGACGTCGGCCGGATCAATGTGTTCATCGGAACGCTGATGGGAAGAACGTCGCCGGTGAAGACGTTCAGTCCGTTGCTCGGAGCTCAGATCGACCTGGATACCGGTGCGATGCTGACGATCTCGGTCGATCCGGAATTTGAACACGGTGTGCTCGTCGATCAGGGCACGGTCAGTGTCGACGGCGTCGAGGTGGCACGAACGGAGATGGCCTACATCGGAACCGGGCAAACCCAGTTGACGTTGCAGAGCTCTGACGACCAGCCGTCTCGGGTGATACTTCTCGGTGGCACACCATTCAACGAGGATCTGGTGATGTGGTGGAACTTCGTCGGCCGCAGCCATGACGACATCGTGACGTACCGCGAGCAATGGGAGCAGCGCTCCGATCGATTCGGTGAAGTGGCCGGGTACGAGGGACCGGTTATCCGCCTGCCGGCGCCCGCGTTGCCCAATGCGAGGATCAAACCACGTCAGGAGCCGTCGCGATGAGTTGGAATATCCGAGCAGCACAGGCAGTTTCAGCTGTCATGACCAACAACAGCGGGGCCATCACAGACAAAACCGGCGCATCGGTCACGGTGGCCGACGACCCGGGCGAACATCGATACATCGTCACGGTCGGTGGTGAGCGTGCCGGTCTGGCGGCCTATGCGGATCGAACCGACGATGGCGGTGTGGCGCAACGGGTTTTCTATCACACAGAGGTGGCGGAAGCCTTCGGTGGTCGAGGGTTGGCCACCATCCTGGTCAAGGAAGCGCTCGATGATGCTCGCGCGCAAGGCAAAAAGATCGTCGGCGTCTGCCCGCTGGTCGCGGCATTCTTGAAGAAGCATCCCGAATACTCGGATGCCACGAACAAGGTGACCAAGGAGATCTTGGATTGGCTGCGCGCCTGACGAGGGTCAGGACATCCCGACCAGTCGTAGGAGCGCCGTCGATCCGGCGGCAGCCAACACCACGACCACAAATGGCACCCTTCGCCAGGCCAGTACGCCGCCGACGGCCACCCCGATAATTCGTGCCGGACTGGATATCTCGCCCGCCTCGATGAAGGTGGCGGTGGCGACCAGTGCGGTCAACAGGACCACGGTGCCGATCGCGGTGAGCTGTTCGAACCGTTCGGGGATGGTCCATCGTCCCGCCAGGACGGGCCCGGCAAAGCGGAACGCGAAGGTGCCCAGTGCCAGTGCCGCGATCCCGAGGAGGAGCGCGGGTGTGCTCACGCTCATTTCGCCACCGCCTGCTGGGGGCGGCGGATCGGGACCGCAAGGACAACTGCGGAGAGCGCCAACAGGATCGGGATCCCGGCGGGCGTGAACGGCGATGCGGCGACCGCGATGACGGCGCCGGCGCAGGCTGCCTTACGGGTGGTGTGGTCCCGAAGGCTGGGCAGGATCAACGCCAGCAGCACAGCGGGAAACGCGGCGTCGAGACCAAAAGCGTTGGTATCACTGAGCATGCTGCCGCCGATGGCACCCACAACGGCGCCGAGGTTCCAGGAGGCGAACAGACCTGCGCCGCAGGCCCAGTAGACCGCCCGTCGCCTCTCCGGGTCACGCTGCGCGATGGTGAACGCCACGGATTCGTCGATCATGAGGTGGGCGCCGACCAGACGTGAGGCGATCGACTTGCCGAATACGTCGCCGAGGGAGAATCCGAACAGGATGTGGCGTGCGTTGGTCAGGAGTCCGGCGGCAACCCCGGCGAAGATGCTCCCGCCTGCGGCGATGATGGCCACGAAGGCGAACTGGGCGGCGCCCGCGAACACCACCACCGACATCAGCAGCGGTACCCAGATCGCGAACCCGCTGCCGACCGTGATCGCGCCGAACGACAACCCCACCACCGCGATCGCAGCACAGACCAGTGCCACATCTCGGGCCAGTCCACGGTCAAGTGTTCGCCATATCGAACGCATGGCTTTTATAGTGGGCTCTTCACCCTGTGTTCGTCAACCCGAACGAACGGTAGTGTCAGTCGAACGAAGTTGTTGGTTATGCCGAACAGTCCGAGGGGAACCACATGACCGGCGCACCACTGCAGGCCATCGCCACCGCGCTGCAGCGAGAACGCAAGCGGACGGGACTCTCGCTGGCCGAGGTCGCCCGCCGGGCGGGTGTCGCGAAGTCGACGTTGTCGCAACTGGAGGCGGGCAACGGCAACCCGAGCGTGGAAACGCTGTGGGCACTGAGCACCGCCCTCGAGGTGCCGTTTGCGCTACTGGTGCAGCCCCCGGCCCCACGTGTCCAGGTGATCCGATCCGGCGAGGGGCCTGCCCTGTCGTCCGAGCGGTCGGACTATGTGGCGACGCTGCTGTCGGCCTGTCCCACCTACGCCCGCAGGGATCTTTATCTGATCACCGCGCAGCCCGGAGAACCCCGCGATTCCGACCCGCACATGTCAGGCGTCGTCGAGCACGTGGTGCTGGTGTCCGGCCGAGCGCTGGTCGGCCTGATCGACGAACCGGTCGAACTCGGGCCGGGCGACTACATCAACTACCCGGGCGATGTTCGGCACACCTTCTCGGCGCTGGAGCCGAACACGGTCGCGGCGCTCGTTTCCGAACACACCTGAAGCCGTGTCGCCATCCTTCCCATTGACCTAAAGTAGAACAAGTTCTAATTTAGCTGGATGTAGTTGGTTCTTCTGGTTGGGACTGAAGGGTCGAATCGCGGGGTGCTCACCTCGGCGTCGCCCGCGGGAAGAGTGAGTGAGGATTGCGCTGATGAAGGCTGAATTGCCCGAGGTGGTGGCCGTATCGACGGTTGACGAGTGGTCCGATGAGGTCGACGTGCTCGTCGTCGGATGCGGAGTCTCCGGCGGTAGTGCCGCGGTCGAGGCGGCAGCCGCCGGAGCCCGGGTGCTGGTTCTCGAGCGGGCGGCCGTCGCAGGCGGAACCTCGGCGATGGCCGGTGGACACTTCTATCTCGGTGGTGGCACCGCGGTGCAGAAGGCGACCGGGCACGAGGATTCGGCCGAAGAGATGGAGAAATACCTGCTCGCTGTTTCACGTGAACCCGAACCGGACAAGATCCGCGCCTACTGCCAGGGAAGTGTCGAGCACTTCGACTGGCTCGAGTCGCTCGGCTTCGAGTTCGAGCGCAGCTACTACCCGGAAAAGGCCGTGATCCAGCCCGGAACCCAGGGCTTGATGTACACCGGCAACGAAAAGGTCTGGCCCTTCTGCGAGCAGGCCGTTCCGGCGCCGCGCGGTCACAAGGTTCCGGTCGAAGGCGACCTGGGAGGGGCAGGCATGGTCACAGACCTGCTGGTGAAACGGTTGGCCGAGATCGGCGCGGAAATCCGGTACGAGACCGGTGCCCGCAACCTCGTGGTCGATGAGAGCGGTGACGTCGTCGGAGTGCGGTGGAAGCGTCTACAGGACACGGGGTTCATCAAGGCCAAGGCGGTGATCATCGCGGCGGGTGGTTTTGTGATGAACGAGTCGATGGTCGCGGAGTTCGTCCCGCAGATGTCCGAGAAGCCCTACACGCTGGGCAGCACCTACGACGACGGGTTGGGTATCCGGCTCGGGGCGTCTGTCGGTGGCGGACTCAAACACATGGATCAGCCGTTTGTGACCGCTCCGGTCTATCCGCCGTCGATCCTGTTGACGGGCCTTGCGGTCAACAAAGATGGCCATCGATTTGTATGCGAGGACTCCTATCACTCGCGGACGTCGGCATTCGTGATGGAGCAGCCGGACGCGGTGGCCTACCTCATCGTCGACGAGGCACACATGGAACGGCCGGAGTTTCCGCTGGTGCCGTTCATCGACGGGTGGGAGACCATCGCGGAGATGGAGTCGGCGCTCGGGATCCCCGAAGGAAACCTGCAGGCGTCGATGGCCCGATACAACGAATATGCCGCACGCGGGGAGGATCCCGATTTCGGTAAACGTCCCGAGTGGCTGGCACCTCAGGACCACGGGCCGTGGGCGGCGTTCGACATGTCGCTGGGCAAGGCGATGTATGCCGGGTTCACCATGGGTGGCCTGGCAACCTCGGTCGACGGTGAGGTGCTCACCGAGTCGGGTGCGACGATTACCGGTCTCTATGCGGCCGGGGCCGGGGCCGCCAACCTCGCGCAGGACGGTAAGGGCTACGCCAGTGGGACCCAGCTCGGTGAGGGATCGTTCTTCGGCCGTCGGGCCGGCAGGCACGCCGCGACCCGCTAGACGCTTCCACAACTACGAAGACGCTCCACATGCAGTTCTCTGCAGGTGGAGCGTTTTTGTCTACCTGGGGTGTGTGGGGGCGGCGTCAGGCGGCTGTGGCGAGCTGCTTGCGCAGCGCACGAGCGAACATCTGCCGGAAGGTCACGAACCGGACGCCGGTCGCGATCAGGTTCACTGTCATCAGGATGACCAGTTCGAGCTGGCTCGACGGGTGTTCTGAGATCTCGTGCAGGACGAACAGAGAGAACGCGGTCAACGCCCAGCCGAAGCCGAAGACGGCGACACCCTGGATGTGATGGGTGACCAGCTGCGCAGAGCCCCGCAGCCGGAACGTGAAGGCGCGGTTGGCGGCGGTGTTGAGGACGGCCGCGACAAGCATGGAGATGAAGTTGGCGGCCTGCGCGCCGACCAGTCCGTGCAGCGTGAGGTACATCAGGGCGTATGCGGTGGTGCACATGATCCCGACCGCAGAAAAACGCAGGACCTGCATCGGCAGGGGCCTGCGCATGAACTCGACAAGAGTTCCTCGCCGGGGAGGATCGGTTTCCGCCGCAGCGGTTTCGATCTGATCTCCAGGGACCGGGCCTACCGTCACAACGAACACGATATGGGAGGACACCGGAATTCGTGGTATCGGCGGGCGAAGTTGTCGGGCGAACTGTGGAAACTTGATGTAAAGAGACGCAAGGCCCGGGCCGGAGCGGCCGGTCGGGGGTGTAGCCGCCCCGGCCCGAGTTCTTGATCTACCTCACTTGGTGAATGCCTGGTCGCAGGGGTTATGCGGCCGGGGGCATCAGCACCGTGTCGATGAGGTAGACGGTTGCGTTGGCGGTTTTCACGCCGCCGCAGATCACAGAGGCGTCCTGGACCGTGAGGGTATCGACGGGACCGGTCACGGTGACCATCTGGCCTTCGACGGTCTCGTGGTCGCCGACGATCTCGTCAGGCGACAGCTGCCCGGGCACGACGTGGTAGGTCAAGATCTGGGTCAGGGTGTCGCTGTCGGTCTTGAGCGCTTCGATGGTCGCCGGATCGATCTTGGCGAAGGCGTCGTCGGTGGGCGCGAAGACGGTGAACTCGCCACTGTTGAGGGTGTCCACCAGATTGACGTCCGGGTTGAGCCCACCGGAGACCGCAGCGGTCAGTGTGGTGAGCAACGGGTTGTTGGCGGCCGCGGTGGCGACCGGTTCGGCGGCCATGCCGTCAACGGAGCCTGCGCCGGTCGGGTTGGCCTCGGCGTACGCTGCACAGCCCGGGCCGACCAGGGTGGCGGCTTCTGCCGATGTACCTGATTCGCTGGGCATCGCGGACGTCGTCATCGGCGCCGACGTCATCGCCGAGGCCGTGGTGCTGTCCGACGAGGAGTCGGAACTGTCGTCCGAACAACCTGCCACGAGGCCGATTGCCAGGCCAACGCTCGCCACGGTCACTGCCAGTCGCTGAATTCGTTTGAGAGCCATCTTCGCTGTCCTTATCCATAACGTCGGTCATGTATGCGCGGCGCCGGCCACGTGTGGCATCTGTGGCGCCGATCATTTGTCGGTCACGGCAGGTTCGGAGCTGGTCGGTGGGCGGATGGGTGCAGATGAAGGAATCTTGTGATCGAGCCCTCAGCCATCCGAAACGCCGATGGATACGAATCACCTCCCGACAAAGGAAGATTGAAAACTCCTGAGAGGCTAAGGAATTGCGTATAGCAGCGGTGGCACGCCACGGGCTCGCCGGCCTGGTGGCGGCAGGTGCCGGGCTCGCTGTCGGGGAGTTGACGGCTGCATTCGTTTCCTCCTATGCCTCGCCCTTCTATGCCGTGGGATCGTTCCTCGTCGATCGCGCTCCCGCTTCGATGCGGGAGTTCGCCATCGAGACATTCGGAACCAATGACAAACCGGTGTTGTTGTGGGGCATAGGGTTTGCCGTGGCAATCCTGTCGGTGGTGGCCGGCATCGTCGAGCGGCGCTCTGTCCCTGCCGGTTCGGTGTTGATCGCGGCCTTCGGAATCTTCGGCGTGATCGCGGCACTGCACCGGCCCACGTCGGACAACTGGTATGCGCTGCCCTCCCTGCTTGCGATCGTGGTTGGTGTTCTGGTGTTGCGTTACCTCCGGGGCTTTCTGTTCAGCGGGTCGCCCCAGGGTCGGACTGCGCAGGGTCCTGCGGATCGCGACGAGGCGAATGCGGTGGGGTCCGGTGAGCGGGCGCCGTCGCGGGAGGGCTTGTCGCGTAGGAGTTTTGCGATCTCAGCCGGCCTGATCGTGGTGATCTCCGGTGCCGGCGCTTTCGTCGGTAGGCAGATCTCGACGATGGGTGACGTCATCGCCGACCGCAAACGCGTGCGGCTCCCGCGGCCGGCCAGTGTGGCCACGCCGATTCCGTCAGGCGCGGAAGTCGGGGTCGAGGGCGTGACCCCATTTGTCACCGCAAACAACGACTTCTACCGAATCGACACCGCCCTGCAGGTCCCGGCGCTGACCACCGGCGACTGGCGGTTACGGGTGCACGGAATGGTCGAGCGCGAGTTCACTCTCACCTGGGACGACCTGATGGACATGCAGGCAACCGAACGAATCGTGACGCTGACGTGCGTCTCCAATGAAGTCGGCGGCGGTCTGGCCGGGACGGCCGACTGGGTCGGATACCCGATGAAGGCGATCCTGGAACGGGCGGGTGTGCGCGGCGACGCCGATATGTTGTTCTCCACGAGCGTCGACGGATGGACGTCGGGCACACCTCTCGAGGCGGTGATGGACGGCCGCGACGCGATGCTGGCGATCGGCATGAACGGCGAGCCGTTGCCACTCGAGCACGGATATCCGGTTCGGCAGGTGATTCCTGGGCTGTATGGCTTCGTCTCGGCGTGCAAGTGGGTCGTCGACTGGGAGGTCACCAGGTTCGACAAGGCGCAGGCGTACTGGACCAAGCGCGACTGGGCGCAGAAGGCTCCGATCAAGACCGCCTCGCGCATCGACCGGCCGGCCGGATTGTCGCGGCATCCGGTTGGCGATGTGGTGATCGCCGGAACCGCGTGGGCACAGCATCGCGGGATCGCCGAGGTCGAGGTCCGGGTCGATGACGGTCCGTGGAACACCGCGACGCTGGCGACGGAGTACTCCGATGACACCTGGCGGCAGTGGTATTGGACCTGGCCGGCCACGGCCGGGCAACACACCATCTACTGCCGTGCGACCGACAAGACCGGACAGGTTCAACCCGAGGAACGGGTTGCACCGATACCTGATGGCGCCACCGGTTGGCACAACCGAGTGCTGCGGATTGCGTAGGTGTTCTGATGACTATCGCTACTGTCATGGATGTGACCGACCGAATTCCCGAAGCGCGGGTAGACCTCGCCGATCTGTTGATCCGGACGGCCGGCCACGATCGATCGGCTTTTGCCGACCTGTACGACGCGACGAGCGCCCGGGTGTTCGGGTTGATCCTTCGAGTTCTACGAGATCGTGGTTATGCCGAAGAAACGCTGCAGGAGGTGTACCTGCAGGTGTGGCAGAAGGCCGAAGGGTTCGATCCCGCCTCCGGCTCCGCGCTGAGCTGGATGATGACCATCGCGCACCGGCGCGCAGTTGACCGCGTTCGCAGCGAGGAAGCAGCCAGCAGGCGATCGACCGACTACTCGGTATCCAATCTGGAACTGCCAAGCGACAGCGTGGCCGAGTCCGTGGTGTCCCGTGAAGAACGTGATGACGTCGTGTTCTGCCTGGGTAGCCTGACTTCGACGCAACGTCAGAGTATTGAGCTGTCCTACTATGGGGGCCTGACATATCGGCAGGTAGCAGAGCGACTCGATGCAGCTCTCCCGACCGTTAAATCACGTATCCGCGACGGCCTCCGTCGCCTGAAGCAGTGTCTGGAGGCGAACCCCCATGGCTGAGCACAGTTGGCTCGACGAACACATCGAACTGTTCGCCCTCGGGGCTCTGGAAGCGGATGAGGTCGACCGCGTCGAGCGTGAGATCGCCGAAGCGCCCCTCGCCGATCGGCAGCGGTACCGCGGGGAGATCACCAGCACCCGCGAGGCGCTGGCTTCGCTGTCGGCCGAGTACGCCACCGCGCCGCCACCGCGGATCCGCGGACTGTTGTTGGCCGAGTTGCCGCAGCGCGAGGCGGCACCGGAGTCCGATGAGCCGAAACAGGCGCCCGACACCGAGTCACGATCGAATGTGGTTGACATCACATCGCGTCGTCGGCGGGCGAGTATCGCCGTCGGTGCGGTCGCGGCGGCACTGATATTGATCATCGGCGGAGTGATGGTCGGCCGGGTCACCGCCCCGGACGCCGAGGGACCAGTCGCGCAGGGTGACCTGGACAAGCAGATCAGTCAGGTGCTGGCGGCGCCGGACCTGCAGATGAAGCAGGCCGACATCGGTGATGGTGCCAGCGTCACCGTCGTGGCGTCGCGCGACGAGAACAAAGCGGTTGTCCTGGCCGACGGGCTGCCCCCGGTCCCAGCAGGCCAGACGTATCAGATGTGGCTGATGGGGGAGGATCATGAGCCTCTGTCGGTCGGGCTGATGCAGGGTTCACCGGGCCGTCAGGCCGTCGCCGTCGACGGGTTGTCCGGGTCGGACGAGTTCGGTGTCACGGTCGAACCCGAGGGCGGGTCATCAGCGCCGACAGGCGACCCGGTCGTCGCAGTCACTTTCTGACACCGCCGGGCGCCCGAACACTCCAGGCCGCCTCGGTCACTCGCAGATAACTGCGCAACCGGATAAGAGCCTTTAATGGCACGGTTGTGTAACTGAACTGTGTTCAGTTACACACTGCCCCTGCCCATTTGATCATGCTATGTTCCAACGCAGTGATGTGGCGCACGTGAGTCGTGTGCCACATCGGCCATTTGTGGGCAGGCGTCGGACGAAGGTGTCACCGACGAACCGCCCAACCCCATGACAAGGGAGCTTCTATGAGTGTGGGTGTCGTGCGCGAAACGACGGAGGGGGAACGCCGGGTTGCGCTGGTTCCGAAGGTTGCCGCCACTTTGGTGAACAAGGGTGTATCGGTGGTCGTGGAGTCGGGCGCAGGTCTGGGCGCGTTGATCCCGGACGCGTTGTATGTGGCCGCAGGTGCCTCGATCGGCGATCCGTGGTCGGCAGATGTGGTGGTGAAGGTCGATGCACCCACTGATGCCGAGATCGCAAAGTTGTCGTCGGGTTCGTCGTTGATCGGCTTTTTGAACCCGCGTAATGCCGAGAATCAGATCGGTGCTTTGAAGTCGGCGGGTGTGCAGGCCTTCGCTGTCGAGGCGATCCCACGTATCTCGCGGGCACAGTCGATGGATGCGTTGTCCTCGCAGGCCAACGTCGCCGGCTACAAGGCCGTGATCTTGGCGGCAGAGCGCTCGACCCGGTTCTTCCCGATGTTGACCACTGCCGCCGGAACGGTGAAGCCGGCCACGGTACTGGTGCTGGGTGTGGGTGTGGCCGGGTTGCAGGCGCTCGCGACCGCAAAGCGGTTGGGTGCTCGGACAACCGGCTATGACGTGCGTCCCGAGGTTGCCGAGCAGGTGAAGTCCGTTGGCGGGCAGTGGCTCGATCTCGGGATCGACGCGGCCGGTGAAGGCGGATACGCTCGCGAGCTGACCGAAGACGAACGCGCACAGCAGCAGCGGGCTCTGGAGAACGCGATCAAGGGTTTCGACGTGGTCATCACGACCGCGTTGGTGCCGGGTCGTCCGGCGCCGCGCCTGGTGACGGCCGGCGCGGTGGAGGGCATGAAGCCCGGCAGCGTTGTGATCGACCTGGCCGGTGAGACCGGCGGCAACTGTGAGTTGACCGAACCGGGCCAAGAGGTGATCAAACATGACGTGATGATCTGCTCACCGCTCAATCTTCCGGCGGGTATGCCCGAGCACGCGTCCGAGCTGTATTCGAAAAACATTCTTGCGCTGATCGAGTTGATGCTCGGCGAGGACGGCAAGATCATTCCCGATTTCGACGACGAAATCCTCGCCGCGGCCTGTGTCACGCGCGAAACACAGAAGGCAGGTGCCTGATATGTATTCGGGACTTCTCGCGAATATCGCGATTCTCGTGCTGGCCGGGTTTGTTGGCTTCGCGGTCATCTCCAAGGTGCCCAACACCCTGCACACGCCATTGATGTCCGGCACCAACGCCATTCACGGCGTCGTTGTCCTCGGTGCCCTGATCGTGTTGGGCCGCTTGCCCGATGATGCTCCGTGGGGTGTGCGCATCATCGCTTTCGTCGCGTTGATCTTCGGAACCCTGAATGTGGTGGGCGGCTTCTTGGTCACCGACCGCATGTTGGGAATGTTCAAGAGCAAGAAGGCTCCGCTGAACGAAAAAGATGCAGCCGGGTCGTCTGAGGGAGTCCAGAAGTGAACAATCTGGTCAATATTCTTTATATTGTTGCGTTTTCGCTGTTCATTCTGGGTTTATCGGGCCTGACCGGGCCCAAGACCGCGGTCCGCGGTAACTGGATTGCTGCTGCCGGCATGGGGTTGGCGGTGATCGCGACGTTGATCGAGATCCGCGATACCTACGCCATCAACTGGATTCTGATCGTGGCCGGTCTGGCGATCGGTGTGATCTTGGGTGTGCCGCCTGCCAAGCGCACCAAGATGACCGCGATGCCACAGCTGGTTGCTTTGTTCAACGGTGTCGGCGGCGGCACGGTCGCGTTGATCGCATGGGCCGAGTTCATCGAGACCGCAGGGTTTTCCGAGTTCAAGCATGGCGAATCACCGACCATTCACATCGTGATCGGATCGCTGTTCGCGGCGATCATCGGTTCGGTGTCGTTCTGGGGTTCGTTGATCGCCTTCCTCAAGTTGCAAGAGTTGATGAACAAGAAGGTCGAGAAGGCATTCGTCAAGAACGCCAAGATCTTCCAGGTTGCGAACATCGTCCTGTTGTTGGTGGCGCTCGCGGCGTGTGTGTTCATCGGCGTCAACGCCAGCCCGGGTGAGGGCAGCTCGCAGTGGTGGATTGTGCTGGTGCTGGTTGCTGCCGGTGTGATGGGTCTGTTCGTGGTGTTGCCGATCGGCGGCGCCGATATGCCGGTGGTGATCTCTCTGCTCAACGCATTGACCGGGTTGTCCGCTGCGGCAGCGGGTCTGGCGTTGAACAACACGGCGATGATCGTGGCAGGCATGATCGTCGGCGCATCGGGTTCGATCTTGACGAACCTGATGGCCACGGCGATGAACCGGTCGATCCCGGCGATCGTGTTCGGTTCGTTCGGTGGTGGCGGAGCGGCCGGGGTTGCCGGTCCGGCCGGTGAGCAGGGCACGGTCAAGGCCACCTCTGCCGCTGATGCGGCCATCCAGATGGCGTATGCCGGGCAGGTGATCGTGGTCCCCGGTTACGGACTCGCAGTGGCGCAGGCTCAGCACGCTGTCAAGGACATGGCCTCGATCCTGGAGGAGAAGGGCGTAGAGGTGAAGTACGCCATTCACCCGGTCGCCGGTCGTATGCCCGGACACATGAATGTCCTTCTCGCCGAAGCTGATGTCGAGTACGACGCGATGAAGGAAATGGACGACATCAACGGCGAGTTCTCGCGCACCGATGTCACCCTGGTCATCGGCGCCAACGATGTCACCAACCCGGCCGCGCGCAATGACCCGTCATCCCCGATTCACGGGATGCCGATCCTCAATGTCGATCAGTCCCGTTCGGTGATCGTCCTCAAGCGCGGTATGGCCTCGGGTTACGCCGGTATCGACAACCCCCTGTTCACGCTGCCGGGTACGTCGATGTTGTTCGGGGACGCCAAGAAATCGGTGGGCCTGATCATCGAAGAACTCAAAGCGCTGTAACAAATGGGCTGCGGCCCACAGCTCCACCCGAATTCGCACCGCCCACCTGAAACCTCAGGTGGGCGGTGTGAATTCACGTGGGTGGCGGGTCAGAACCAGCCGGGATCGGTGTCGAGGGTGGTGCGGTCCAGTGCTGCCAGCAGGTCGAATTGCGGGTTGGTCTTCGGTAATTCATAGCGGCAGAAGTACTGGGCACGCTCTCCGGCGCGATCGATCGTGGCGGTGATGTCGGCAAGCGACGATCCTGCCTGCGGCTCTGACAGGCGCATGGGCCGATTTGTGGCTCGTTCTGATCGGACTTCTTGTTATGCGGGGCAAAGCATTTGACGGCGATGTCGGTACACAGGTCGAGCATGCCGTCGAACGTCTCCCGCGAGTGCTCTGAAAACCGGCGGGGAAACGGTCATAGAGGTCCGTCCGGAGGTGCCCGTGAAGTGGGTTCGCTCAGTATGGTCGATCCTCGATCGCCGGCGTCTGGTGGGTGAAGTACCAGGTCACAGCTGCGTTGATGGCGGTGATGGAAGGTGTTGCATCGTCGATCACCACGTAGGTCGTGGAACTGATGGGTGCACCGTTCAATGCACACTCGTACGCCATACGTTGGCCCAGTTGCCTGGTTGCCCGAATCGCAGCTCGTGACGACGCTGCGTCGGACGTATCGCAGAGTAGGAGAACGCGCGCCCCTGATACGGTGCTCGCCGCGTCGACCACGACCTCGGTGAGACGGTCTTCGGCGGCCTGGCGGACCACGTATTCACGCCACCTGCCGAACCCTCGGCGCCGGGGCGTGGCCGGGGTGTTGGTGGTGACGATGACAAGTGCTTCGCCCGCCTCGGGTGTCAGCAAATCGCGGGGATCATCGGTGGCGGTCACGCCGTGATCGGCCAGCGCGCGGCGGACAGCCGCGTTCAATCCGCCGGAGGGTCCCACCAACAACACCGGTTCGTGGTGAGGTCGCTGCAACGGTCCACCGGGTATACGGGGAGAGACTGCAATCTGCATGATTCCCCCTTCGGGGATAGGGGCCGAATTCCGTGGCGTTCGAGATTGCCTAGGCGGTATAGGGCGTGTTTGCGATAATTGTTGCGGTGCAATGTCTTCCGGTTGGCAGAAGAAACCGGCAGTCGTCACCGAGTCGGGCTCCTCGAATCGCCCGCCCGAGTGGCGATTCGGGTGAGCACACCTGCAGCCTTCCGGTCTCGTGTTCCTCGGGCATCCCGAGCAGGAATGTGTCGGTGTCGGAATGATCGTGGTCGAACTGGACTGTCACGATCGAGCCCGGCTGTACGGTGCCGTCGTCTGTGGTGGTCGTTGTTGCGGTGGCCAGGACGGCATGAGTCCGCGCGATTCGGGTATTGACGTGATCCAGTGCTCCGACCGCTCGGTGATATGCGTCATTGTTGTCCAGATCGCCCATGTTCCGATGCTTGATGAGGTCGGCAGACGCCGCATCGCGTTCTCGATAGAGTTGTGCCACTTCATTTTCGAGACGCTCGCGCGTGGCAGCGCTGATCCAGGACGGATCGGTGGTGGTCATGATGGGTGTTCCTTAGTGGTTTGTTTTGTGGCGCCCGGAGATCGCGATTCTCGGGTGTGTTCTGCGCAGCGGCCCGACGTCCAACGGTGGATATCGCTCCGTGATCGCCTCGTGTGAGGCGCGGTCGGTGGCGGCGTTCAAAGTCAGGATCCACGGCACGCATTCTTGTGCCCTGTCGCCGTGTGAGCGCTGCGACGCCAGGTCGGCGAGCGCGTCGTTGGCGATGCTCTCGACCTTTTGCGCCGTCAGGCGTCCGGTCGGATCGTGGAGTCCGTACCCGATGTCTTGCGTCTGGGGTGGGGCGAGGGCCAAAGTGCCGTTGAGGCGTTCCCATTGGCGCCGCAAGAGTACAGAATCTGTTTGCTGCACTAATTGGTAGCGCTGTACTCGTTCGGGAAGCGTAGAAGAAACGACGTCGGCGACGTGGTCAAAAAAGCGCTGGGCCCGCCGGGGTGTGGCACACACCCGAAAGCGAACCTCCATCAGTACCGTTTTCACGGCGCATCCTCACTCCTTCTCCGATCGCACTCGGTCCAATGGACTCTAGCCCATAAAAAAATAAAAGCCAGTCCGGTCAATTTGTCCCGGATCAGATCCTGAAATCTACTGTGTTGCAGTCCCACAGGACAGTATGGAGAAACTTGACCTTCCTGTGGGCTTGGCTATGGTCTGGAGGTGAGCGGCCTGATGGTCGCTGATGTGCTACGGACCACAAGGAGATGTCGATGGCGACTGAAAAGAAGACAACGGCGAAGAAAAAGCGAATTGCAATGAAAGCGCAGCGCGAAAATAAAAGGGTGGCGGAAAGTGGATCTATTATGCGGAAGCGCAAAAATGCCTGACGCGCCCAGTCGTGAGAGAACGCTTACGGAAATGCTGACCTCATTGCATGAACACTTTTCGGCCACTGCTTGCGGGAGGGATGAGCCGGAAGAATATCGGCGTGGGCATGGCGCGGGTATGGGCTTTGCGCGCCTGTGCGTCCTCGACCAGCTCGCCGGGGCTCCGACAACACCACTCGTCGAACAGAACCCGGCCACACGTCACCGCTGGGAGCTCGCGGCATTGCAGATCATCGAGGGTCGCCTCGATCAGGAACGAGGCAGCGGTGTCCCGCCCGGTGTCGCTGAGTACAGCGTGGGTTACCAGGCCGGGATATCGACGGCCCATACATATATCGGCCTGGCGCACGACGCGCTCGAGCTACGCGGCCGATCATTAGAGGGCGGCAAGCTGAGATCAAGCACCTGCTGAACGCTCAGCCGCGGGACAACTCGTCGATGCACACGGTGATGGCGAGGATGAACGCCTGATCTTCGTTCGCGGCGATCTCCACACCGTAGGTATCCCGGAGCCGGAACCACTTCTTGGAGATCGTGGCGATGGTGTCGCCGTCGCGTTCGATCTCGTACTCATGGTCGACGAAGTTGCCCTTGGCTTTGAGGTCCGGCCCGGAATCCGGATCGATCGTGTACCGATCCCGGATCCCGAGCATGGCCTTGTGCACGGTGGCCTCTGAGTCCCCACGTTGGATATGCATCTTGTCCCGGACGCTGAACTTGCGTTCTTGAATCTTCGCGAGTTCGGCGCCCCGGCTGTCTTCGAGGATGAATGTCTGCCGGAAGCGAATCGCCTTGCCGTTGACCTTGAAGACCTTCTCTCCGGCGCTGTTCTCGATCCAGTAGTCGTCGCCGATGGACAGCAATTTCTCGCGCATCTGGTAGCGGATCGCGGCAGGTTTGTCTTCGTGAGAACGGTTGAACAGGCCCATGACAACCGATGGTGCCCGGACGGGGTGTTTCCGGCATCACCCGATGTGGATGAGGTCAGGGGCCGATGGGCGGGGGCGTTATCGAGCTGAGACCGCTTGAATGTGGTCCCGTGGCATTGAGCGCCTATTGTGGCCAGTGTGACAAGTGGTGCGCGTGTGGCGCGAGTGAATAGAGCGCTGGTGGCCGCGGCCGCTGCCATCGGGATGTCGACCGGGGCGGTCGCGCTGATCCCGACCGTCATGAACGCGCCGACCGCGGTGTCGCCGGTGATGTCCGGGACGGACACGGCGAACCTGTACAACTCTGCCCAGCTCCAGTTCCGCCGCGGTGAGGTGCCGTTGGGGCTCAATGCACTCCGACAGCTTCTGGTGGCCAGCCCCTCCGACACCGATGCGCTTGCGCTGCAGGCGATCTGGTCCGACTACAGCGGTGATGCACGGGCGACCCAGGCGGCACTGGCCGCCCTGGGGACCTATGATCGCGCCTTGCAGGGACGGATTCGCGAGGTGCTCGCCGGCATCGGCCGCGGGGTGGTCGTTGGCCCGAATCCGGTGCCGGGCCTGCATGGGAAGACGACCGGGATCGTGGTTCTCGGAGCCGGCCTGAACCCAGACGGAACACCCACCGCCGAGACGGCCAGCAGGCTGTTCGCCGCCTGGAGCCAGGCGATCGTCGCCCACGAATCTGCGGTGATCATCTCCGGGGGCGCCAACGCCCGCGGACAACGCGAGGCCGACGTGATGCGGACCTGGCTGGTTGACCACGGTATCGCCGCTGCCCGTCTCCATGTCGACTCAGCAGCCCACTCCCTGGCGCAGAGTGCGGTGGCCTGCGCTGCAATGGCCAGGGCGCTGAGCCTGGCGAATGTGGTGGTGGTGACCTCACCGGATCAGGTTCGGCGCGCTGCGGCCGACCTGGTTGTCGCCGGGATACCGGTGGTGTCGGCGACCACGTCGACCCGAGAACTGATCGGCAACCTGTCCGTGCCCGCGAAAGTCGATCAGCGGGACATCTACATCGATGCGACCGACATCCTCGGCCTGCCGTCGGACCGCATCAAGGCGGCCCGTTCCGCCGCATGATCGCGGCGTCTCATCACTGAACCGAACGGAAGTGGCTGATCACACGGCCATCGGCGTATGTGTGGAACGCCAACCCGGCAGGCTGTGTCTCGTTGACCACATCGGCCCCTTCGAACGGCAGATTGAGGGTCGAGGACACGCCAGGGGCCAGGCACAGTGGCCGTCCGGCAAAGGTGGTCACGGCGCCGGTGTGGGCGTGTCCACACATGAACATGGTGATGTTCGGATGCCGCTCGACCAGTGCGGCCAACCGCTCTTCCCCGGTCTGCCGGATGGTGTCCATCATCGGCATCTGCAGCACAACCGGCGGATGGTGGAACGCAACGAACACCGGAACCTGCGGTCCGGCCGCGGATATCTGCTCGTCCATCCAGGCGAGGGTCTCGTCGGTCAGGTAACCCCCGTTCTCGCCGGGGATGGAGCTGTCGCAGATCAGGAACAATGTGCCTGCGATCGTCCGAGAGAAATTGAGCGGCGCGGTGTGGTCGGTACTGCGCAGGGAGAGCTCGTCGGCCAGGAAGGTCTGGTTGAACTCGTCGCGGGAGTCGTGATTTCCCGGGCAGATCAGGGTCGGCAGCGGACTGTGCAGCGTTTCGCCCGCTTCTTTGTATTCGGAAGCCAGACCGTTGTCGGTGATGTCGCCCGTCACCAGTAATGCGTCGATGCCGTCGGCTCTGGAATTGATGTAATCGAGCACAGCTTGGATCCGGTCGCGCTTTGCGGCGGTTCCGTTGAAGTGAAGATCGCTGATGTGCGCGACTACGAGCACGTGGACTCCTTTTGGTGCGGCTGTGGGTTCCCGCGGGGCGCAGGGCGGCCATCGGAACCCGTAAATACCGTAGCTCGCTCGAAGATTCTGGGCACGTGCAGCCGTGCTGCCTTCCTGCTCTCAGAGGTCGCCGGGTAGCTTGTCCCGGCGGATACCGCGCCAGGAGGGGTGACGTAGGTGACCCGTGCTGGTCCAGTCCATGAACCTCACATCGGCAACGAGTTTGGGCAGAACCCACACCGCGTCCATCTCGACGGGGCGATCGAGGTGACCCAGGAACGGTGAAGTCTTGCGGCGCAAGGGCTCCAGCTCGGCGAGCAGGGCGTCGAGTTGGGAATCTGTGAATCCGGTCCCGACCCGGCCGACGTAGCGCAGCCCGGTCTCCTCGGGCAGGCCCATCAACAGTGAGCCGATCCGGTTGCTGCGACCACCTTTGCCTGGTCGCCAACCGCCGATCACCACCTCGATGTCGCTCCAGTTCTTCTGCTTGAGCCACGTCTTGGAGCGTCGGCCTTGCTGGTAGGTCGAGTCGCGCCGCTTGGCGACAACACCTTCCCATCCGCGCTCACGACTGTGGGCGATGGCATCCGACCCCGGTCCGGGCAGAAGGGGTGGAACCTGCACGGGCGCATCGGACGAGAACGCCTTGCCGATCTCCTCGAGCAGTGCGCGCCGGTCCTGCCAGGTGTGTCGAAGCAGCGACGAGCCGTTGAGATACAGGATGTCGAACAGCAGGAGTTTGACGTCGAGGTCTCCGGAGTTGTTGCGGCCGGCGAGCTGGGTGAAGTTGGTGCGTCCCTGCTCGTCGAATACCACCATCTCACCGTCGAGCACCACATCGAGCAGTCCCAGATCATCGGTGACCGTGTGGATCTGGGGGAAGTCCGCGGTCATGTCGATGCCCGAACGTGACGTCAACCGGAGCTTTCCATCGATGTAGCGCAACAGAATTCGGTAACCGTCCCATTTGCCCTCGAAGGCCCACTTGTCGTCGGTGAAGTGCTCGATGGTCTCGTCGGTGGCGAGCATCGGCCGCGGATCACGCAGACTGTCGGGCATGATCGGGCGTGCTTCGTCGGACATCAAGTGGGCCAACCAGTTCTTGTCGCCGGTCTTGATCAGCGCGTAACGGCCCTGGATGCGTTCGCCGTGCAGCCGGACGATGATCTCGCTGTCCCGCCACTTCTCGGTCTCGTAGGTACCCCGATCCCAGATCTCCACATGACCGCCACCGTATTCGCCGGACGGGATGTCACCCGAGAAGTCGGCGTAGTCGATCGGGTGATCCTCGGTCTGGACCGCCAGTCGATTCTTGTCACCTTCCAGCGGAAGGTTTTTGGGGACCGCCCAGGACACCAGGACACCGTCACGCTCGAGGCGGAAGTCGTAGTGCAGGCGACGGGCGTGATGCTCCTGGATCACGAACATGGGTTCGGTACTGCGATCGGCATCGGAGCGACTGTCCCCGAACGGCTCCGGGGTCTTGCGCTCGTCGCGTTTGCGGCGGTACGCGCCGAGATCGACGACCGGTGTCGCCGGTGATGTCGGTGATGTCGGTGATGTCGGCAGTGGCTGCGCTGCCGACGTGTTCTCGAGATCGGCCAGCAGGTCACCGTACGTGTCGATCCGGTCGGCCATCTCATCGAACAAGATATGCCGGATATCTTTGTCTTCCAGTTCTTCCCAGAGTCGCGGTGCGGCCACGCAGGGCTGTTCGCGGCCGCGCATCGAGTAGGGGGCCAGGGTGGTCTTCGACGCGCTGTTCTGGCTCCAGTCCACGAACACCCGCCCGCCTCGCACCGATTTGGTCATCTGCGCGGTCACCAGATCGGGGCTCTCGGACTGCAGCCCGGTGGCTATCTGCTTGGCAACCTTGCGCGCGGAATCCGATGAGATCACCGTTTTCAGCGTGAAATACACATGGATGCCCTTGGATCCACTGGTCACCGGGAAACACGGCAGGCCGATGGCGTCGAGCATCTCCTTGACCCGCAACGCGACCTTCGCGCAGTCGAACAGCGACACATCGGGACCCGGATCCAGATCGAGCACAACTCGATCGGTGAGCCGGTCCGCCTTGTACGACGCGTCGTCCCGTCCTGGCGAGTTGGCGAGGGTCCATTGCGGGACATGCAATTCGAGTGCTGCCTGCTGAGCCAGCCAGACCAACTCGGCCCGAGACGACAGCACCGGGTACACCACGTCCCGATCACTGTGCCCGAGCCGTGCCCGGCCAATCCATTTCGGAGCATGGTCAGGCAGGTTCTTTTCGAAGAACGGAGTGGATTCGACGCCGTCGGGCCACCGTTTTCGGGTCACCGGCCGGTCGCGGATGTGCGGCAACATCACGTCGGCGATCGCGCTGTAGTACTCGATGACCTGGGCCTTGATCGTGCCGGTCGCGGGATAGATCACCTTGTCGAGGTGGGTGATGGCAATGCTGTGTCCGTCGACCTCGAGTGTGTCGCGCCTGGGCATGCCACGACTTTTCATCGCCGCAGGGGGCTGCGTCAAATGCTCAATACCTGCACAATGGCGATATGCGTTCGATTTGGAAGGGCGATCTCAGCTTTGGCCTGGTGAATGTGCCGGTCAAGGTCTACTCCGCGACGGAGAGCCATGACCGTACGTCGCACCAGGTCGATTCGAAGGACGGCACCCGCATCCGATACCGCAAGGTTCGTGAGGGCACCGACGATGAGGTCGAGTTCTCGCGGATAGCCAATGCGTACGAGAGCGACACCGGTCAGACCGTGGTTCTCACCAAAGATGATCTGTCCGAACTCCCGGTGCAGCGCAGCCCCGAGATCGCGATCACCGACTTCGTGCCGATCGACCAGGTCGACCCGATCTATTTCGACAAACCTTATTACCTGGAGCCGGCGAGTAAGTCGCCCAAGGCATACGCGCTCATGCGCGAGGCCCTGAAGAAGACGGACCGGCTGGCCATCGCCACGTTCACGCTCCGGAACCGTACGCGACTGGCGGCGCTCCGAGTGGTCGGTGACGTCCTGACGTTGCAGACCCTGCTGTGGCCGGACGAAGTACGGGAGGCGGCGTTCCCGTCTCTCGACGAATCGCCCGACCTCAAGCCGCAAGAACTCCAGATGGCCGCCTCGCTCATCGAGTCGATGTCGGGCGACTTCGACCCGACCCAATATGAGGACACCTATCAAGAAGAGCTGAGCAAGCTCATCGAGGCGAAGGCCGAGGGGACCGAGGCGTTCACCGGACCGGAGACCAAGGACGAGGAGGAGGGCGACGACTCGGAGGTCGCCGACCTGCTCGCGGCGCTGCGGGCGTCGGTGAAGGACCGCGGTGGGTCGTCCACGGACGACGACGACGAGGGTTCGGCGAAGAAAGCGCCCGCAAAGGCGGCGGCCAAGAAAGCCCCGGCGAAGAAGGCCCCGGCGAAGAAAACGGCCGCGAAGAAGACCGCAGCGAAGAAGGCCCCGGCCAAGCGCAAGGCCGGCTGAGCTTCGGCGCCCTACGCCCCCGGTCGGGGTTTCTGGCAATCTGGACAGATCGACCAACACGAGCCAGTCCCTGAACGCGACGCCACCGTGCACACGCGCAAGAACACCCGAACCGGGCGCCGGGTCACCGCAGTGGAAATCGCGGAGGCCGCCGCCCTGGCCGACGTCGCCGCGGCGATCTGTGTGCTGAGCCGGGTGTTGCCCATCGGCGGCGCCGCGGTCCTGGTCGCGTCGGTACCGTTTGCCATCCTCTCCGGCCGCAGGCGCCTGCGCGTGAGCCTGCTCGGCGCGATGACGGGCTGGGTCGTCGCATTCCTCTTCGGTGGGGTGACCGCGGCGAACCTGGTCGGCTCGGCGGCGGTCTTCGGCATCCTGTCCGGGACCGCGCTGCGCCGCGGATGGAAGTCGCCCCAGGTCGCCCTGAACACGTTTGTCTTCATCGCAATTCCGTCCGCGGCGATCGCCACCGGACTCATCGCCGCACTGAGCGACTACCGCGAGTTCATGTTCACCCAGATCCGCAATGGCTGGCGCGGCGCCGAGCGGGTCATGAACAACGCCGGGCTCGAGGGACTGACCGACGTCATCGGCCCGGTGATCAACTGGTGCATCGACTACTGGTGGATCGCCATACCGGCGTTCGGTGTTGTCGGGGTGACGTTCTCCGGGCTCGCGGTCTACGTCGTGCACCGCAGGCCCCTGCCGCCCATGATCGCCAGACTCGGTGCCCCGCATGTCGAGGAGAAACTCGACGAGTCCGGACCTGTTGCGCCGCTGCCGATGCGGCTGGACGGTGTCGGGGTGCAATATCCGGGCGCTCCGGTACCGGCCATCTGGGATGTCTCGCTGCAGCTCGACGCCGGTGAGGTCGTTGCGGTGACCGGACCCAATGGTGTCGGCAAGTCGACGCTCGCGAAAGTCGTCGCCGGGCGGGCACCCACGACCGGAACCGTCAGTCGTCCCGGTGCGGTTGGTCTCGGCAAGCCCGGTGGCACTGCTGTCATCAGCCAGCGCCCCGAGACCCAGGTGCTGGGCATGGTCGTCGCCGACGATCTGGCCTGGGGCAATCACGACCTCACCGAGGCCCAGATGAACAAGCTGCTCGACCGGGTGGGTCTGAGCGGGATGCTCTACCGCGAGACCAGCACCCTCTCGGGTGGTCAGCTGCAACGCCTGGCCATCGCCGCCGCGCTGTCGCGGGAGCCTGCCGTCCTCATCAGCGACGAGTCGACCGCGATGATCGATCAGGAAGGCCGGACCTCGGTGATCGAGGTCTTCCGCGAACTGGCCGACGCCGGGGACACCGCCGTCCTGCAGATCACGCACGACGTCGACGAGGCAGCGTTGGCCGATCGGGAGATCGTCCTCGACTCGTCGCACCGCGAGGTCTCCACCGAACTGCTCAACCCCAGCCGTCCGGTGGGGCACATCAACGGCGCCAACGTCGCCCTCTACGACGTCGGGTTCGCCCATGACGCGGGAACCCCGTGGCACAACCAGATTTTCAGCGGCCTGAACCTGCGGATCGAGGCGGGATCGGCCGTGCTGATCACCGGACCCAACGGTGCCGGAAAGTCCACATTGGCAAGGGTTCTGACCGGCTTGCAGAAACCCACGTCAGGACAGGTGATGCTCGACGGGGAGCCGGTCCGCAACGGCCGCGACCATGCCCTGCTCGGATTCCAGTACTCCAGACTGCAGCTGGTGCGCTCGCGGGTGCGCGCGGACATCAAGGATGCCGCAGGCGTCGACGACCTGGCGGTGAACGTCGCACTGATCGAGCTCGGGCTCAATCCGGCGGTGCTCGGTGACGCGCTCGTGGATCAGCTCTCGGTCGGGCAACAACGCCGGGTTGCATTGGCCGGTCTGTTGGCCTGCAAGCCCCGGTTGCTGGTGCTCGACGAACCACTGGCCGGGCTCGACACCCCGGCCCGTGCCGCGATGGTCAGGGCACTGCGCCGGGTGAAGGCCTCGGGCACCACATTGGTTGTCATCTCTCACGACGTCGGTGAACTCGCCGACCTCGTCGACCGCACCGTGGTGGTCGACGAGGGCACGGTCGACGGAGCGCCGGTCAAGCCCGCGCCCGACCCGTCGGAGGTGAAATCAACCGCCAACCTCGCCAATGTTGTTCGCACGCTGCCACATTCCTCGCCGGCCCGGAGACTGTGGGTCGGCACCAAGCTGCTGACGCTGGCTGCGGTCGCGGTGATGTTCATGCTCGAACCGACCTGGCTCAGTGTCGGGGTCGGGGCCGGCATCGCAATCGGCTGGACGCTGCTCGGCAAGGTTCCGCGCGCCGCACTGCCACGGTTGCCGAAGTGGCTGATCGGCATCACCCTGTTCGGTGGATGGATCACGGCGCTGGGCGGTGACGAACCGTACGTCACGGTTGCCGGGGTCGAGTTCGGACTCGGCGGCGCGATCTACTGGGGCATCCTCATCTGCATGACGGTGCTGTCGCTCTATTGCGCATTGCTGTTCTGCTGGACGACACCGATGGTCGAAATACCTTCGTTTGCGCAACGATTGGTCGGTTGGGCGGCACGCATCGGTATCCCGGCCCAGTCCGCCGCCATGTCGGTGGCCCTCGCGCTGCGACTGTGTCCGTTCATGATCAGCGACTTCCGGACTCTGTTGCAGACGATGTCGCAACGCAAACCCGACCATCGCCAATCGATGGGCGAGCAGATCAACGGCTGGATATCCTGCCTGACAGTCGTCTGTTCGCTGGCGGTACAGAACGGCCGGGAGCTCGCTGCGGCCGTCGAAGCCCGTGGTGGAATCGGATCGGTGGCCCGATCTGATCGGAGTCCAAGACTTATCGACCTTCTGGTGCTTATCGTGGTGTTCGGATCGGTTGGCATGGTCATCGCACTGGGTTGACCCTCGGATGACAGCTCAAGAGCGGATCGATCCGAAGTCGACGACGACTGGGAGATTTCCGTATGACCGCACAGTCAGCATCAGATATCCCCGACGAGGATGCCTTGTTCACCGACGTCCTGATAATCGGGGCGGGTCTGTCGGGGATCGGCGCCGCGTACCGCATCAAGGAACGAAACCCGGGACTGAGCTACGCGATCCTCGAACGACGCAGCCGGATCGGTGGCACCTGGGACCTGTTCCGATACCCGGGGATCCGTTCGGACAGCGACATCTTCACCCTCAGCTACCCGTTTGAACCCTGGACGCGGCCGGAGGCGATCGCGGACGGTGACCACATCCGCGAGTACCTCACCGATACCGCGCGTCGGAATCGGATCGACCAGCACATCACGTTCGACACCCGGGTCAATTCGGCCGACTGGGATTCGCGAACCGACACCTGGACCGTGCACGCCGAGCAGGATGGCGCCGACGTGACCTACAGCTGCCGGTTCCTGTTCTTCGGGACCGGCTACTACAACTACGACGAGGGATACCGGCCGGTCTTTCCCGGTGAGGACGAGTTCACGGGGCAGATCATCCACCCGCAGTTCTGGCCAGAAGATCTTGACTACGAGGGCAAGAATGTGGTCGTGATCGGTAGTGGCGCCACGGCGATGACACTGGTTCCGGCGCTGGCGCAGCAGGCTGGGTCGGTGACGATGCTGCAGCGTTCACCCACCTATGTCTTCTCCGGACCCAGGGTGAACCGAGCTGCCAACGTTGTTCGTAAGGTGTTGCCACGCAAGGTCTCACATGCGCTCATCCGGTACTACTATGCACTGTTCGCCTGGTTGCTCTTTCGATTCTCGCGCCTCGCACCTGGCGCGATGGCCAAGTTCCTGCACAATATGGCCGTCCGTAATCTGCCGGACGGCTACGACGTCGACACCCATTTCAAGCCCAGCTACAACCCGTGGGATCAACGAATGTGTTTGATTCCCGAGGCGGATCTGTTCACCATGATCACCGATCAGCGAGCAACGGTGGTCACCGATCACATCGCGTCATTCGATGCCGACGGTATTGCACTTGTCTCGGGTGGACACCTCGACGCCGACATCATCGTCATGGCCACCGGCCTGCAGCTACAAGCACTGGGCGGTGTCGTGGTCAGTGTCGATGGGGCCGAGATCAAACTCAACGACAGATTCGTTTACAAGGGCCATCTGCTCGAAGACGTGCCGAACCTGGGCTGGAGCGTCGGCTACACCAATGCCTCGTGGACGCTGCGATCCGACATGACCGCGCAGTCGGTGGCAAAACTGTTGGCGCATATGGGTGCGAACGGATACACACACGCCTATCCCCATCGAGGAGATGAGGCACTCGCCGAGATACCCGCGTTCGATCTGCAGGCCGGATATATTCTGCGATCGCCCCACGTGCTGCCCAAATCGGGAACCCGCCGACCCTGGCATGTGCGCCACAACTACGTCCTGGATGCGATCGATCATCGTTTCGACCGGATCGAGGAAGCGATGGTATTCGGCCGGGTGAGCGACCCTGCCACGGTCGAGGCCTGACCGGGCGACTACTGCGTTCGTCGTAGCGAAGGTGCGTTGGCGAAACCTGCTGGCACGCCGCGGCTAAGCTCCATCCATGGTGAAGTTCAATGTGCTCCTGGGGCTGGTGGCTGCGGCCGGTGTGCTCACGCTCGCGGCTGCGGTCAACCGGCACACCGTGTGGTGGTTTGCGGTTGCGATCGTGGTCATGGTTTTGCTGGTTGCCATCTACGACGTTCTTCAGAAGCATCATTCGATACTTCGGAACTATCCCGTGATCGGGCACATGCGGTTCATGCTCGAATCGATCCGGCCCGAGTTGCAGCAGTATTTCATCGAGCGGAACTACGATGGCCGTCCATACGACCGCAATGTTCGATCATTGATCTACCAGCGCGCCAAGGGATTACATGCCGAGGCCGCCTTCGGTACCGAACGTGAGATCACCGAACCGGGATACGACTATCTGCTGCACTCGATGGCGCCGGTGCCGATGGCGCAGACCGTCCCGACGGTGCGCCTCGGCGGACCCCAGTGCGCCCAGCCGTACGACGCGCCCCTGTTCAACATCTCGTCGATGAGTTTTGGTGCGCTGTCGGCAAATGCGGTGCGCGCGATGAACAAAGGCGCGGCTCTCGGTGGATTTCTTCACGAGACCGGCGAAGGTGGACTGACCGCGCACCATCTCGAATACGGTGCACCGCTGGTGTGGGAGATCGGCTCGGGGTACTTCGGCTGCCGAACCGTCGACGGGAGCTTCGATCCGCAGCGCTTTGCCGAGAAGGCGGGTCTGCCCAACGTCAAGGCGATCCTGATCAAACTGAGTCAGGGTGCCAAGCCCGGTCTCGGTGGTGTGCTGCCGGGTTCCAAGGTCACCGCGGCGATCGCGCAGGCCCGTGGTGTGCAGCAGGGTGTCACCGTGATCAGTCCACCGGCGCACAGCGAGTTCACCAGCCCGATCGAATTGATGCACTTCGTGGCCGAGCTCCGCCGCCTGTCCGGGGGAAAGCCGGTGGGCTTCAAGCTGTGCGTGGGTACCCGCACGGACGTGCTGGCGCTGTGCAAGGCGATGCTGCGCACCGAGATCGCGCCCGACTTCATCACCATCGACGGGGCCGAGGGTGGTACCGGTGCGGCGCCGCCCGAGTTCGCGGATCATGTTGGTACACCGTTGAATCTGGGTTTGATGATGATGCACAACGCGTTGGTGGGCACCGGCCTGCGGGGGCGGGTCAAGATCGGTGCCGCGGGCAAGATCGCCGGCGGTACCGACATCGTGAAGGCTCTGGCGCTCGGCGCCGATTTCACCAACGCTGCGCGCGCCATGATGATGGCGGTCGGTTGTATCCAGGCGCAGGCATGCCACACCAACAATTGTCCGGTGGGTGTGGCCACGCAGGATGTCCGCCGGGCGCGGGCGCTCGATGTCGAAGACAAGGGTGACCGGGTCTTCAATTACCAACGCGCAACGGTGGAGTCGGCGAAGCAGGTGCTGGCTGCGATGGGTTTGACCAGCTTCGACGACCTCGGGCCCGCGGTGGTGATGCGCCGGGTTGGTCACTCGACGGCGGAGTCGTTCGAGGACCTGTTCGAGTGGCTTGATGAAGGTGAACTGATCCGTGGCACCGACCGCGCGGAATGGGAGCGTGACTGGCAGCGGGCCGATCCGGAATCCTTTGCGGTACCTAAGATCAGGACCGCATAGACAGCGATTCGCCGGAGTCCGGGACGATCAGGTGCTGATCTCGTCGATCAGGCCCCAGTCCAAAGCTGTTGTGGCATCGATGGTGTCACCGCTCAGCACCAGATATGCGGTGCGCCAGCGGCCGATTCGTCGGGGGATGCTGACGGTACCGCCTGCCCCGGGTATCAATCCGAGGGTGAGTTCGGGGAGCCCGAAGACCGTCGCCGGGTGGGCGGTGACGTGTCCGCAGACCGCCGCCATCTCCAGTCCGCTGCCCATCGTGGCGCCGTGGGTGTAGGCCCGCAGGTTTTCGCCGAGTCGATCGCGCAACGTGTTGAGAAGCAGCGCCGGGCTGAAACGGGTGCGGGCCAGATGGGCGGCCGCCGGATCGGAGAAGGTGCCGAACTCGGTGAGATCTCCTCCGCTGCAGAATGATTTGCCATTTCCCCGGAATTCCACCCCGGTCACCGTCGGGTCGCTCAGGGCAACGGTGAGGCCGTCGATCAGGCCGGCGCGCAGGGTGTTGCTGAAAGCGTTGTGCCGCTTGGGCTGATTGAGCGTGACGACAACAACATCGCCTGCCCGTTCGAGGACAACGGGCTGTGGCGGATCGGCCAGACCGCGTGGTCCCTGCGCGGCCAGCCAGTCTCCGAACTCGCGGCCGGCCTGCAGCGTCGAATAGGCCAGCGACTCGGTCATCAGCCCGCTGAAGGTCTCGGTGTTCGATTCGCCTGCCCGCAGCACGTCGTCGCAGACCGCCGCCGAGACCGGCCGGTCGGCCAGTCGCTGCGTCAGTGTGGCGATCGCCGCCGGTATCGAGTCGACGGTGATGAAACGGCGATCGTGCGCAGGCGCCTCCGTGAGGGCAAAGGTGGAACGGCCGACGAGACGTTCAGCCTCATCGGAGATCGGGCCGCCGCCCGAATCGATGGCGATCAGGCATCCGGGGACCAATTCCTCGGTCGATCTCCGCGGATCGGCCAGATCGACGAAGACCGGACCCTGGTGGTCCGACGCCGTGTGCCCTCGTACGCCGTGCAGTTGGGACACGCGATCTCCTTTGTCGTCGGCCACCTGATCGGTCTCACCGTACTGCGACACGCGAAACAATATGTGATCTGGCTCTCTCCATCGTTTATCTGACGGGCTGACGGGTACGCCTCTTGAGGACGCTCAATATCGATGCCCACCAATCCTGAGGAGACTGATATGAGCCTTTCCACCAGCACTCTGCGCAACCAGCTGCGGACGTTGTTGACCCTGACCAATACCGAGATCCAGGTGGCAGAGACCCGAACCGCCCAGGCACGCACCGAAGCGGTACGCCGGGAACTGTCCCAGAATGCCGCGAACGGTCGTATCCGTGCCGTCGCGATCGAAAAAGCCATCCGTGAACTTGGCGGACTGCCCGATGTGCTGCGCCCCGTCTTCGGTCGGCTGGCAGCAACCGCGAAGGCCGTTGCCGAACAGGTCCAGCCCCTTGATGAGGCGTTGCTCGGCGACCTCGCCCTCGAACACCAGTTGCTCGACCGGGCGAAGTACGTGAAGGCGCTTGCGACCTCCGAGGGTGAAGCCGAGATCGTTGCACTTGCCGAGCGGCTGATCGTCGCCCACGAGGCAACCGTCAATTGGATCACCACGCTCCTGGCCGAAGAGGCCATCGGTGGCCCGGTGGCATTGCGACGCGGTCCGTTGCAGGCCGCGAGCGGCACCGCCTTGCGCGTTGCCGGTATCCCCGCGACGCTGACCGCGCGTGGTGCCGAACGTGTTGTCGACGCGCTCCGCACTGCGCCCGCCCGGTTCGGTGGATTCGTCGACAAGACGCAGGAGACCGGCGAGGCCGTATTCAAACTCGCCACCGATGCCGGTCACGACGCCGTCGGACGGTTGAGCTCGACCGGTGATGCGGCTGCGAAACAGGTGGGCGAGGCCGCCGAGCGTGCCGCCGACATCGGAAAGACCGCCCGCAAGACCGCTCGGGCAACTCGGGATGCGGCGCTCGACGCCGCCGAAGACACTGCTCGGGCACAGGGCGCCGTCGGCGCTGCGGAGGCGGTGCACGCCGTCCGCGAGGCCGCCGGGGTGGTCGATCCCGCCGACCTACCGATCGACGACTACGACTCACTGAACGTCAACGCGGTGATCGTCCAACTCCGGGAACTCACCAAGCCGGCTGACATCCGGTCGATCCTCGCCTACGAAGAGGCACACAAGAACCGGCAGGGCGTGGTGTCCGCTGCCCAGACCCGGCTTGCTGCCATCGCGCAGGAAGTCATCGGTGTGAACTGATCTGATCGGTCGCTCACCCAACGCCAACTCGCCGTCACCGAAATCCCAGGTGGCGGCGAGTTCGTGCGTCAGGTCCGGGCGAAAACGACTGGCGTACGGCGTACCCAATCGGGCACAGTTGGTTGGTGACCGCACCATCTGGCCTACCCCGGGCGCTGAAGCCCTTCGCGCATCAGCAGTATCGACTGCTGTGCACGGGGCTGGTTCTGGCGATGTTCGCCGACGGGATCTGGACGGTCGGTGTCGTCTGGCAGGTCATCGGGATGGGCGGCGGGCCGGGACAGTTGTCGATTGTCACCGCGGTGGCCGCCGTCGGCATGGTCGCCTCGACACTGCTCGGCGGTGTGCTCGCGGATCGGATGTCGAAGCGCACCATCCTCATCGCGCTGGAGGTGGTCAAACTCATCGCGATCGGCGGTGTCGGTGTGCTGGCACTGTCCGGGACGATCACGCTGTGGCATCTGGTGTTGGTGTCGCTGATCGGTGGTGTCACCACCGGGATCTATTACCCGACGTACTCGGCGTTGATCCCGTCGTTGGTACCGCGGGAAGAACTGATGGCGGCCAACGGTATCGAGGGTGTGTTGCGGCCCACCATCTTTCAGGCTGCTGGACCGGCCCTCGCGGGCGGGCTCATCGCGATGTCCTCGCCAGGGGTGGCGATCGTCGGGTCGGCGGTGGCCTCGGCGCTGTCCGGGGCCTTCTACCTCCTGATGCGTCCGACGCCGCCGAGCCATGAGCCCCGCGCCAAAGCCGACCTGGTGCGCGGGACCGTCACCGACATCGCCGAGGGGTTCGCCTACATGTGGCGCACGCCCTGGTTGCTGGCGACCCTGCTGTACTCGCTGGTCCTGGTGTTGATGGTGATGGGGCCGATCGAGGTACTCGTGCCATTCGCCATCAAAGAGCGTGCAGGCGGTGACGCCGGCGACCATGCGATCGTGTTGGCGGCCTTCGGGTTCGGAGCCGGACTGGGTGCGATCATCCTGGCCTCCATGCCGATGCCCCGCCGCTACCTGTCGGTGATGTTTGTGATCTGGGGTCTGTGTTCGGTGCCGTTGGTGGCGGTCGGGCTCGCCACGGAGCTGTGGGCTTTTGTTGTCGCCGCGTTTGTTCTCGGCATGGCATTCGACGGTCCGATGGTCCTGTGGGGAACGTTGTTACAACGGCGGGTGCCACCGCACATGCTCGGCCGGATCTCGAGCCTCGACTTCTTCGTCTCGATTGCGTTGATGCCGGTGTCGATGGCCATCGCTGCTCCGGTCAGTGAACTGATCGGTCTGACCGCAACATTTGTCATCGCCGGATTGGTGCCGGTTCCGTTGGCCGTGATCGCGTTCTTCGCGTTCCGTCTGCGCGACGACGAGATCGCCAATCCACTCCGTGATACCCCGAGCGTCGAAGAACTCGTGCCTGCGGGCGGAGGGACGGAAGGGTCGTCAGATCAGGAACTTCCGGGCACCCGCCTCGATCAGGCGGGTGAGGTCGTTGATGATCGGTGACCCCAATTTCCAGTACTGCCAGAACAACTGGATGTCGACGTGGTGATTGCCGAGCTTCTTGACGGTCCCGGCGGCGAGTGCGGGTTCGATCTGGGCGGCGGGCACGGCACCCCAGCCGGCGCCCAACTCGACGGCACGGTGGTACTCGACCGACGCGGGCACGTAGGTCACCGGCGGGTCGACGTGCTTGCGGGTGAGTCGATTGAGGAGATCGAGCTGGATGGTGTCCTTGCGGTCGAAGGAGACCATCGGCGCCCGGGCGAGATCGGCGGCCCGTAGTCCGTTCGGAAGCCAGGTTTCGATGAACTCGGTGGTCGCGACCGGTAAATAGCGCATGGATCCCAGTGGCAGCACCGTGCATCCGCGGACTGGCCGTGGATCGGACGTGATCGCGCCGACCGCCTGCCCGGCGCGCAGGAAGCCGGTGGAGTGGCTCTCGTCGTCGCGCAACACCTCGACCGCCACCGGATGCAGTTGCTGGATCTGGGCGACCACCGGTAGCAGCCAGACGGAGATCGAGTCGGCGTTGGCGGCGATGGGTAGATGTATTCGCGGCACATCACGCCAGTCTTCATGTCCCTCTTCGGGTTTGCCGGTCAGGGCCGCCACCGCCTCCAGTCGGAGCAGATCCCATTGCGCGGCCAGGCGCAGCAGGATTTCGCCGTCCGGTGTGGCCCGGGCAGGTTTGGTGCGTTGCACCAGGACCACACCCACGGCGGTCTCGAGTGCCTTCATGCGCTGGCTCACCGCGGACGGGGTCAGATGCAGAGCTGCCGCCGCGGCGTCGAAGGTTCCCTCGCGGACCACCGCGGACAGTGTCTGCAGGCCCTCGCTGCTGATGTCCATCATCAGTAACTCTAATGGTTCTTGAAAAACATTCGCTGGATTCAAGCCGGTCAGGGACTTAGCGTGGCCTGGTGAGCTTTGTGGTTCCCGCAATGGCGGGTCTGTTGACCGGTGCCGGCCTCATCATCGCGATCGGTGCGCAGAACGTTTTTGTGCTGCGCCAAGGGATCAGGCGTGAGCACGTGATGTCGGTGGTGGCGATCTGCACCGTGTCGGATGTGGTGTTGATCCTGGCGGGTGTGGCCGGACTCGGTGCTGTGGTCGCGGCATATCCGCAGGTGGTCGACGTGGCCACGGTGGCAGGGGGTACTTATCTACTGGTGCTCGCTGCGTTGGCCGCACGCCGGGCGATGCGACCCGGTGCGATGGAGGTCGCAGGTGGAACCGCTGCGGCGGGGCGTTGGGCCGCGGTGGGGACCGCGATCGCGTTGACCTGGCTCAATCCCCACGTCTACCTCGATACCGTCATCACGTTGGGAGCCGTTGCCAACAGTCATGGTCCGCAGAGCAAGTGGGTGTTCGCGGCCGGTGCATGCGTGGCGTCGTTGCTCTGGTTCGCGGCGTTGGGCTTCGGGTCGTCCCGCCTGGCACCGCTGTTTGCCAGACCCCGCGCCTGGCAGCTGTTGGATGTGGTGGTCGCGGCGGTGATGGGAACGTTGGGGGCCGTGCTGATCCTCAGTGCGGCATTCTGATGGTCACGGATTTCGGTCATACATTTCGCGAGCGACGAGTTTCTGACTACTGTCGTTCTCAGAGTCTGTCCGCTGGGGATCGTCGAAGGTGTAGTGAGGTGGAGATGAACAACGACAATGCTGTTGCCACGTTCTTTGAACTCAAGGAAAGCCAGGCCGTCAGCGATCCCGCGCTGCTCGACGAGCTGTGGGCCGGTCTCGAGCCGATCGGTCGAGACTTCATGATCGGCGCCTGGTCGGGTGGTGAATTGCCCAGTGGCCACGCCATGGACGGTCAGCTCGAGCTGGTCAACTGGCATGGAAAGACCTTCGACAGCTACCACGACGTGAAGCCGCTCGTCTGCCGCGACGAGGATGGGAATCTGTACTCGAACAAAGAGCTGGGCAAGGGTGAGGCCAGCCTCTGGGCGGTGGAGTTCCGCGGCGAGACCACGGCGGCGATGGTCTACGACGGGCAACCCGTGATCGACCACTTCAAGAAGGTCGACGACACGCACGTCATGGGCATCATGAACGGCAAGACCAGCCTGGTACGCGAGCGGCACTTCTACTTCTACCTCGTCCGCGAGTGACGTCCGCAGGGATGAAGGGCGCGGTCGCCGCGGTCCTTACCGAGGTCGGTGGCACGCCGCAACTGCAGGAGATCGCGCTCAGGGAACCGGTCGGTGCCGAGGTTCTGGTGCGGATCGATGCGGTAGGGATCTGCCATACCGACATCTCCCTGGCGGCGCGGTGGCCTGCCAAGCGCATGCCGATGGTGTTCGGTCACGAGGGAACGGGTGTGGTCGAGGCTGTCGGACCGGACTGCACGCTCTCGGTCGGTAGCCGGGTTGTGTTGACATTCAACAGCTGTGGGAACTGCCACAGCTGTGCGGCGGGTGCCCCGGCATACTGCGTGCGGTCAACCGCTCTGAACATGCGTGGCAATGGCGGCGACGCGCTGAACCGGCGCGGTGAGCCGGTCATCGGCGACTTCTTCGGGCAGTCCAGCTTCTCCACGTATGCACTTGCACACCAGCGCAACACGATTTCGATCGGCGACGAGATCCGCCCCGAACTCGCAGCGCCCCTGGGATGCAGTGTGCAAACCGGTGTCGGCGCCGTTCTCAATGCACTGTCACCGGACGGCGGTCAGGCGATCGTCGTGTTCGGTGCCGGTGCTGTCGGTCTTTCCGCGGTGATGGGCGCCCGGATAGCCGGCTGCGACATCATCGTCGCGGTGGACCCGAAATCCGAACGACGCGCGCTGGCAACCGATCTCGGAGCTACTCACGTGCTGGATCCGGTGGGGTCGGAGGTTGTCGCCGAACTTGTCGAGATCACCGGTGGCGGCGCCGACCACGCGCTGGACACCACAGCGTTGCCGTCGGTGTTGTCGGACGCACTCACCGCGCTGCGTCCCCGTGGACAACTGGGCATCGTGGGGCTCGGTGTCCCCATTGCAGACCTACCGGTCGGGCTGATCATGGGCAGGGGATTGCGGCTACGTGGTGTCGTGGAAGGTGACAGTGTGCCGGAGCAGTTCATCCCGGAACTGATCGGGCATCACATGCGAGGTGATCTTCCGCTCGAAAAGCTGGTCACCACATACGAATTCGACGATTTCGGGACCGCATGGAAGGCGGCCTGTACCGGTTCGGCCATCAAGCCGGTACTGACCATGCCTGCCTGACACCCCCCGATCCGAGCCTGACGTCCCCAAACGCTCCGGAAATACGAAGACGATCCACAAATACGTGGATCGTCTTCGTATAACTGGAGCGTTTGGGGGTGGGGGATTGGCGGTCGGTCAGGCGGTGTCGGTCATCTGGGTGACGAATCGTCCCGGTGTACGGCCGTACTCGCGTGCGAACGCGGACACAAACGCAGGCACACTGGCATAGCCGACCAGATGGGCGACCTCGGTCACCGAACTCGTCTCGAGGAGAACAACCGCGGCCTCGAGTCGAATCTTGGTGCGCCACTGCGAGAACGGGATCCCGAACTCGCGGACGAAGTCGCGTTGCAACGTTTTGGTGCTGGTGTGCAGTCGGGTGGCCCACTCGTCGAGCCGGGTCTGGTCGGAAGGATCGTGCAGCAAAGTGCTGGCGATCGTGTCGGCAAAACCTGCACTGCGGCTGACCGGCGTGCCGATCGGGTGTCTCCCCGCAAGGTCGCGATGGACCTCGCCGAGGCCGGCCATGATCAGCGCCCGTGCCGCCAGCGCGTCGTCTTCGTCCTGCCCTGGCCGGGCGATCTGCTCGATCAGGCGACGGGCCGCAGCATTGGTCGACACCGCTGCCACCCGCAGGTCTCTCAGATTTGCGGGCGTCTCGCGCAGGCACACGCGGTAGACGATCTGCTTGCGGGAGGCGAACACCTCGTGGGTGACGCCGCGCCTGGCCCACAGTGCTTCTTTGTTGCCGATGAACTCTGTCCGGTTGGCATGGCGAACCGACAGCATTCCGTCCGGCGTCCAGTACAGCTGGTGGACGAAGTCGCTGCGAGATCTCGCGATCTCGAGGGCGCCACCCGATGCGTACTTCAGGATCCGGATCCCGGTGGTGGGTCCCAGACCGTACCCGTATTCCTCAACCCACAACGGGTCGGCGGCGGCCCCGAAAACGCTGGGTGCCGCGGAGCGATCGAACTGTCCTCCGAGCGTCACGAAGTGTCCTCTCAAAGTAGCCGTGAGGTAGCCATGTAAGGCTAACCTCAGCTGGTGTTCGGGTGCGGCCGTGGGGTCCGCATCACGATTTTCCGCGTAGTAGAAGGAAGTGCAGATGTCCGCTCGTACGAATTGGCAGAGCCTGGGCGTGGTCGCCATCTCGGCCGGCCTGGTCCTGGGTGCCGCCGCATGTGGCAGCGACGATTCCAGCTCCGATAGCGCCGAGACCAGGGTCTTTGTCGCCGACAACGGGGATATCACGATCCCGGTGGAGCCCGAGCGCATCGTTGCGACCGGCTATGCGGTCCCGGCACTGGTCGAGTCGGACGCACCCCTTGTGGGCATCTCGACCTGGGAGCGCGGCACCGACCTGATGTCTGACGAGGATCTGGCCGAGTACAACGAGCTGGAGAAGGTGGCAGGCGAATCCGCCGCCGAGACCAACTACGAGGCGATCGCGAATGCGCGGCCGGACCTCATCGTGATCGGCGTACCGAAGCCCGCCCTCGGCGACATCGACATGGCGCGACTCGAATCGATCGCACCGGTGGTCGCGATCACCCCAGGCGTGCCCTCGGCGTGGCGAGAGATGACGGCCCGTCAGCTCGACGCCGCAGGTGAAAGCGAGACCTATGCGGTCGACAAGGCGGCCTACGAAGAGAAGGCCGCTGCGCTCAAAGAGAAGTACGCGGGTGTGCTCGGGTCGCTGAAGTTCGGGCATGTCGGAGCATACGGCGACTCCGCAGCCGGTGACTTCATGCGGGAATTCGGCGGATCGTGGGGCACGAATGTCGCCCAGGACATCGGCGTGAGCTACTACGGAGAGGTCAAAGAGAAGGGCAACGGCGCAGCTGCAGTCTCGGAGTATCCGTCGATCGAGGAGATTCCGGCCAGCCTCGGCGACGCCCAGGTGATCACCTACACCCTCGGGGATGACGGTAAGCCGAACGCAGAAGTCCAGTACGTCCTCGATTCGCCGCTGTTCAAGAATCTGCCCGCTGTCGCGGCGGGTCAGGTCTACGGCTTGCAGTACACCGAGGCCGCAACCTACGCATCTGCGATGCAGACCCTCGACGCGATCGACGCAGCGTTGGCACCACTACTGGAGCCGGCACCGTCGGCGGCCCCTGCTGCATCGTGAGGACAAGCCGCGTAGATCCGGCCGAGCGCGTTGCCGCCCATCACCGATCCGGAGATCGCTTGGCGCGCATCGGATACCCGATCGGCATTCGCACGGTCACCGTCAAGCGCCGGACAATGGTGTCGCCGGGCATGCTTCGCCTGACACTTCAGGGTCCGGCCCTGGCCGGGTTCCACACCTATCAGGCCGATGACCATGTGAAGGTCATCTTCGCGGACGCCGACGGCACAGTGCGGATCCCGACCGAGAACGCAAAACAGGAGCTGGACTGGCCGCTGCCGTATCCGGCGACCAGGAAGTACACGATTCGCCGGTTCGACCCGCAATTGCTCGAACTCGACCTCGACTTCGTGGTGCACGAAGGCGGCTTGGCATCGGATTGGGCGGCGGGCGTCGCGCCGGGTGATCCGGTGGTGGTGGCCGGACCGCCCGGGGCCCAGACTTTTCCGCACAACTATGACCACTACGTCTTTGCTGTCGACGCCACCGCCCTGCCTGCTGTGGCGCGCTGGCTCGACGAGTCACCGCAGGATGTATCGGCCGATGTGGTCGTCGAGGTGACGAACCCCGGTCACCAGCAATACCCGCTGGCGACGCGGTCCGGTGTCCGGGTGCGGTGGTTGATCCGTCCGGCGGGCTCATCGTTGCTGGCGGACACGGTCAACGCGCTGGATCTGCCGCCGGGTCGGGTATTCCTCTTTGCCGCAGGCGAAGCCGGAGACATCAAGCCGCTGCGCAGTCGACGTGATCTCGACAAGCTGATCACCGGCTACTGGAAACGCGGTGTCTCGGACGAGGACGTGGACCTCGATGAAGATGACGAAGACCACGACCACGACCATCACGACCACGACCACGACCACGACGATCACGACCACGACGATCACGACCATGATCACGACCACTAGTTCGGTTCGGACTGTTCGAGCGCGGGCGCGGGTGTGACAACCACGGTTGCCACGGCGCGTCCGCGTCGACGTCTGAGTAACACCGCCATCATCGGAACTCTGCTGCTGGTGTTGCTTCTGTTGACGGTGTTGAGCCTGTGCGTGGGGGCACGTACCACTGCGCCGGGCGAGGTCTGGGCGGCATTGACCGATTACGTCGGTACCGACGACAGCCACATCGTCGTTCGGGACGTGCGATTGCCGAGGACCCTACTGGGCTTCGCGGTCGGGGCAGCGCTCGGCACATCCGGCGCATTGATCCAGGCGATGACGCGAAATCCGTTGGCAGAACCGGGGATTCTCGGTGTCACGGCAGGCGCCGGATTCGCGTTGACCGTCGGTGTTGCCCTCTGGGATGTCCAGGGCCAGATCCCGATCGTGGTGCTCTCGTTCTTCGGCGCGCTGATCGCGTCCGTTGCCGTCTATGCGGTTGGGCGGACCTCCCCGCTGCACCTGATCCTGGCCGGGGTGGCGCTGACCGCGGTGCTGTCGGGCATTTCGTTGGGCCTGCGCCTGATGAAGCCGGACGTATTCGACCGCTACCGTTTCTGGTCGGTGGGATCGCTGGCAGGGCGTGAGCAGGCCGATTTGATGATCCCGATTCTGATCATCGTCGGATGCCTGATCGCGGCGATGATGATGACACGCTCGCTCGACACCCTCGCGCTTGGTGAGACCGTTGCGCATTCGCTGGGTACCAGGGTTGGGCTGACCCGCACGATCGTTGTGCTCTTGGTGACGATGCTGGCGGCGGTGGCGACCGCGATCGCCGGGCCGATCGTGTTTGTCGGGCTCATCGTCCCGCATCTGGCGCGTCGCCTGGCTGCCGGGTCGGTGCCCCGGTTGATCGGCTACTCGATGCTGGTTGGACCGATCCTCCTGGTCTCGGCGGATATCATCGCCCGGTTGTTGCTGCCGACCGGGGAGGTTCCGGTCGCGATCGTGACCGCATTCCTGGGTGGACCGATGTTGATCTGGGTTGTCAGGAAGTTCGGAGCGATGACGCTGTGAGCGCGATAGTTCTCCGCACCGGAAAGTTGACACTACGCGCCGAGCGACGTGGTGTGACCGCTTGTGTGACCCTGACTGTCCTCGCCGTCCTACTCGCTTTCGTCGGGCTGAGCTACGGCAGCGACTGGTCTTCGCCGGCCACGGTGCTGCAGGCATTGGTCGGGCGTGGCGACGAATGGTTTGTCATCACCCACTGGCGGATGCCACGAGTCGTTGCCGCACTGGTCTTCGGTGCTGCGCTCGGCTTGGCAGGGGCCATCTTTCAGAACCTGACCAACAATCCACTCGGCAGCCCGGATGTGATCGGCCTCGACGCCGGGGCATACACGGGTGCGCTGGTTGCGATCACGGTGCTCTCGGGGACCTCGGGTGAGTTGGCCGTGAGTTCTGTGATCGGAGGCCTGGCCACCGCGGCCCTCATCTACGCGTTCTCACTCGGATCCGGGCGTGGCGGCGTGACCCTCATCGTGGTCGGCATCGCGTTCAATGCCATGCTGACAGCGGTCAATTCGTGGATCATCCTGCGTGCCGACCTCGATGTGGCGATCGCTGCGACGGGCTGGAGCGCCGGGTCGATCAACGGGGTGGACTGGGATGAGCTCGCTCTACCGGCAGCCATCATCGCCGGGATGGTGCTGGTACTCATGGCGGTTTCATCACCGATGCACCAGTCGACGTTGGGCAACGATCTGGCCGTCACCAGTGGTGTGCAGTTGAATCGGTTGCGGCTGTTGCTGGTTGGGGCCGGTGTCGTCCTCACCGCAACTGTGACCGGGGTGGCCGGACCGATCGTGTTCATCGCGTTGGCGGCGCCGCAGATCGGGCGCCGGCTTGCCGGGTCCGCGGGCGTGGCGTTGATTCCGGCCGCGTTCACCGGTGCGGTGCTGTTGCTTGCCGCCGACCTCATCGCGCAGTTGTTGTTGGCGCCGGTGTCGTTGCCGGTGGGTGTGGTCACCACCGCCATCGGCGGAACATACCTGCTCTGGCTGCTGGTCAAAGAGGTCAAGAGCGCACGAAAAGGATTGGGACAGTGACAGTTGACAAGGCGACCGGGCCGATGGCCGGGACCAAGCCGTCCCGACTGCGGGTGCGTGGCGTGACACTGGGCTACGAGGGGCGAGTCGTGTCGACCGGTCTTGACCTCGATATCCCGGACGGCGCGTTCACCGCGATCGTCGGCCCCAATGCCTGCGGCAAGTCGACACTGATGCGCGCGATGGTGCGGCTGCTCAAGCCGGTCGACGGTGTCATCGAATTCGACGGGGCCGACGTCAATTCACTCAAACCCAAATCGGTGGCCCGGCAGATCGCTTTTCTGCCACAGGATCTGGTGGCACCGGAGAACATCACGGTCCACGGGCTGGTGCGCCGTGGTCGGTTCCCGCATCAGTCGGTGCTGTCGATGTGGTCCCCGGATGACGAGGAGGCGGTGAACCGCGCGATGGATCAGGCTGGTGTCACCGACCTCGCCGAGCGACAGGTTGGCCAGTTGTCCGGTGGTCAACGGCAACGTGTCTGGATCGCGATGGTGCTCGCGCAGGACACGTCCTACCTCCTGCTGGACGAGCCCACGTCGTTCCTGGACATCACCCATCAATACGAGCTGCTCGAGCTCTGTTCGTCCCTGCGGGATTCGGGCCGGACAATCATCACGGTGCTGCACGACATCAACCAGGCCTGCCGATTCGCCGATCACCTGGTTGCGTTGTCGGGTGGCCGGATCGTCGCGCAGGGTCGGCCCGAGAACGTCGTGAACGCCGACTTGATCAGGGAAGTCTTCGGCCTCGACGCTGTGGTGGTGCCCGATCCGGTGACCGATCTACCGATGGTCGTGCCCAAACGCCTGCGCTGACCCGACCACCCCAACTGGTGCAGGGGCCCGGGGGTCGGGGTCAGCTGGCGACGCGGACCAGGGCCTTGCCGAAGTTGCGTCCAGTGAGGAGTCCGCGGAACGCGTCGAGTACGTTCTCGAAGCCGTCGGTGACGTCTTCCCGGTACTTCAGCGATCCGTCGGCGACCCATCCGGACGCCTCTTCGAGGAACTTCGGCGTCTGTTCGGCGGCGAACTCGGTCTGGATGAATCCGCGGATGGTCAGGCTCTGGGCCAGCACGATCCCCATCAGCTGTCCGGTCCGGTCCGGGCCCTCGGGAAGTGACGTCAGGTTGTAGTTGGCGACGAGTCCGCAGACCGGGATCCGGCCGTAGAGGTTCATCCGGGGCAGCACTGCGTCGAACACCGCGCCGCCCACGTTCTCGAAGTACACGTCGATGCCGTCGGGTGTGGCTGCGGCCAACTGCTCGGCGAAGTTGTCGGCGCGATGGTCGACCGCGGCATCGAATCCGAGTTCATCGACCAGGTAGGCGACCTTCTCGGGGCCGCCTGCGATGCCGACGGCGCGTGCCCCCTTGATCTTTGCGATCTGGCCGACGGCCGATCCCACCGGACCCGCCGCGGCCGCCACCACAACGGTTTCGCCGGGTTGGGGTTTACCGATGGTCAGCAGCCCCGAATACGCGGTGAACCCGGGCATGCCGAGGACTCCCAGTGCGGTGGAGGGCGGATTCGTCTTCGGGTCGAGGAGTCGCAGTTGCTTGGCGGGCTCGACCGAATGGGTTTGCCAGCCCCCGTAGCCGAGCACCACATCGCCCGGTGCAAAACGGTCGACGGTGGACTCGATGACGCGGGACACCGTTGCGCCGACCATGGTGTCGCCGATCTCCACCGGCGGTGCGTACGATTTCGCGGCACTCATCCGGCCGCGCATGTAGGGATCCAGGGAGAGGTAGAGCGTCTGCAACGAGACCTCACCGTCCTGTGGCTCACGCAATGGAAACTCCTCGAAACGGAAATCGGAGTCCTTGGGCTCACCGTGTGGCCGCGCGGCCAGCACGATACGGGTGGCGTTTGTCATGTGTCTCCTCATCGAGATCGACCGTGTACCTCCACCGTGCCCCTGGTGCGGTGTTCCGTCAATGGCGCCATGTTCCGTCACCCATTGTTCTGGTCGACCCGGTGTCACTACGGTGGAGCGATGAGCAGCGACCCAACAGACTCGGCAGACGGGGCGAATTCGGTGGGCCGGGCCCGGCAGAACACCATCTATTCGAACGGCGTCTTCGGCCGAAAACCTCAGGTACCAACCAATTTTGAAGCGCTCGAACGGGCTGCGAAGAAGAAGATGTCGCCGAAGGCCTGGGCCTACGTGGCCGGTGGCGCCGGTGACGGTGGCACGATGTCGGCAAATCGCAAGGCCTTTGACCGGTGGGCGATCGTGCCCCGGATGCTGCGGGATGTGTCGAAGCGGACATTGACGACCGAACTCTTCGGGCAACAACTGCCTGCACCGATTCTCTTCTCGCCGGTGGGTGCCGGTGCATTGGCACACCCGCAGGCCGATATTCACATCGGACGTGCCGCTGCCGAGCTCGGCGTTCCATATATCTTCTCCAGCCAGGGCAGTGTGCCGATGGAACAGACCGCGGCCGCGATGGATGAGGTCGCCGCCGGTGCGCCACGGTGGTATCAGCTGTATTGGTCGACCGACGAGGACCTGGTCGACAGCTTCCTGAATCGGGCCGAAAAATCCGGGGCCGCAGCCATAGTCGTAACTCTGGACACCACGATGCTCGGCTGGCGTCCCCAGGATCTGAATCTGGGATCGTTGCCATTCGCTCAGGGGCTCGGGATCGACCAGTACACCTCGGACCCACGGTTCGTCGACATCGTCCGGGAGCGGATCGCGGCAGCGCTCCCGCGGGAGCGACCGCAGATCACCGTCGGTGCCATCAAATCTCTGGTCTCGATGGCCCGCAATACCCCGGGAGGTGCTGTGCGCAACCTGCTTTCGCCCGTCCCGCGGGAATCGGTGCAGACGTTCCTGGAGATCTATTCACGCCCGTCGCTGAGTTGGGCCGATATCGCCGGACTTCGTGAACGCACCTCGCTGCCGATCGTCCTCAAGGGCATCCTGCATCCCGACGACGCCCTGCAGGCCGTTGACCTGGGGGTCGACGGGATCCTGGTGTCCAATCACGGTGGCAGGCAGGTTGATGGGGCGATCGGATCGGTCGACGCGCTGGTGGACGTCGTCGCCGCGGTGCAGGGGCGCGCAAAAGTGTTGCTCGACTCCGGAATTCACGGTGGTGCCGATGCATTCAAGGCGCTGGCGCTTGGCGCCGACGCGGTCTGCGTGGGGCGGCCTCACATGTACGGTCTGGCCTTGGCCGGGGCCGATGGTGCCCGCGATGTCGTTGCCAACATCATCGCCGAGCTGGATCTGACGCTGGGATTGTCGGGCCACACGAGCGCCGCTGATCTGACACCGGCGTCGTTGAAGAGAGTCATCTGACGTTTGCGCCGGGCCTGGCCGGTCGCGCGTCGCCGCGGTCAGGTCAACGAGCGGCCCGTCCGGATCCGGCGCCGGACGTCCCACAGGTACGCGTTGAAGGGGAAGGCGCGCAACGGCTTCGGTAGCCGGGTCGCAACGGACCTGGCGAGCTGGTTGTGGATGTCGAACACCCGCTGGTTCCGATCGGACCAGGCCAAGCCCATCTTGTCGCGGAACTCCGGCGGCAGGAAGCCGGTGGTGAGGAACATTCCGTAACCGCCGATCACGAAGGAGAACGGCCGCGGCAAGAACTCGAACTTGGAGATGGAAAGAAGGAGCTCGCGGATCGTGTCGTCGATCTCGAGTCCGGCGACGGTGGTGTCCCAGTACTCCTGGAAGTCGGCGCGGGTCGCGGGCCACATGTCGCGGGACATCTGCAGCGTGGTGCCCATCAGCGCACCCTGCTGATAGGCCTGTTCGGTGACTGCTTCGGGATCACCGTAGAGGTACTGCATGTCCTCCCAGCCCTTGTACAGACAGGCGGCAACCCACAACTGCAGGTTCGGGTCGAAGGCGTTGTACTTCACCGGACTCGAGGCGCTCGACTTGACCTGGGCGTGGGCGTGGCCGATCGCCTTGCGGTAGGCCTTGCGGTCCGCAGGTGTCCCGTTGACCGCGACCGCGAGGTACGACAGCGTGGTGCGGGCCCGTTTGAGTGGGTGCTTGAACAGGTTGCCGGAGTCGACCTTGCTCTCCGCGACCCCGTAACCGACCGCAGGCAGCGCAAGTTGCATGATCACATTTGCCGCACCGGCGAGGGCCGAGATGCCGGGCATTTCGAGCAGGTCTCCGGAAGCGCTGTCAGTCTCGTCCCGGGTCCATGTCGGTACCGGTATCTCCGTAGAGCGTGCGCTGCTTCCATCGATGATCCCAGACGTCATTGTCTGCCCTTCTCGCAATGAACATTGTGACTACGTGCGTTGTCGCTTTGATTCAACCGATCCGTTGACCGAAAGTCAATGGCCTGGAACACGAGGTGACAAGATGGGGGGATGGCTGACCCCTTGCGCCCATATGGTGGCGAAAACGGAGCAGACCGGGTGAAACGGCGCCGGGCAACCTTGGTGGACGCAGCATTGGACATCCTCGGGTCGCCCGACGGCGGGTTGATCAGCGTGCGCGGGGTCTGTCGGCAGGCCGGTCTGACGGCCCGGTATTTCTACGAGAGCTTCGAGGATGTCGACGCGCTGGTCGCGGCCACGTACGACGAGGTCGTTCTCGACATCGCGGCGGCCGCGCAAGAGGCGGTGGTGGCAGGTGGCAGATCGACCCGCGATCAGATCGCGTCGGTCGTGCGGGTCATCGTCGACCGGATCGATGCGGACCGTCGGCGCGGGCGGGTGTTGTTCTCGCAGACCCTGCTGAGCGGAAAGCTTGCCAGTAAACGCAATGACACCATCCTGATGTTCGCGACGCTGACCATGCAGAACTCGGGCGCCGAGGACAACGGGCCCGAGGTGCAGGGCGCTGCCCATTTCTACGTCGGCGGGTTCGGGCAGGTCCTGTCCGCCTGGATCGACGGCGGGATCAACTGCAGCACAGACGAACTCGTCGATCTATGTGTCACGATGATGTACGGTGCGGTGTCGGAGTTGCTTCCGCAACGGGCCGATCAGCACCACTGAGTCTGCGGTTGTTCCAGCGGTCGAAGCCGATCCACAACAGCAGGCCGAGGGTCGAGACAACGATCCCGATCACGCACAACGTGCCCCAGCCGCCACCTGCATAGGCAAATCCCGAGCAGACCGAACCGGCAACCGCGCCGGTGAAATACGTGACCATGTAGGCGGTGGTCACCCGGCTGCGGGCTTCGGGAGCCAGTGTGTAGATGGCAGTTTGGTTCGACAGCTGTGAAGCCTGCGCTCCGAGGTCGAACACCACGAGTCCGATGATGAAGGCGGCCAACGGGGTACCGGGCCACGCCAGCAGCAGCCAGCCCGCGATGGTGACGAGCCACGCCGACGTTGTTGCCAAACGCAGATGTCCGCGGTCGGCGAGCTTACCGATCAGCGGTGCACCCGCGGCGCCGGCGATCCCGGCCAACCCGAAGGCGCCGATCGCAGATTCGGAGTAGTCGAAGTGCTCACCGCGGTTACCGGACAACAGGAACGCCGTCGACGTCCACATCGCGCTGAATCCGAACATCGTCAGAAATCCCAGCGCCATCCGCTGGCGCAGCATCGTCTCGGTGCGGACCATCCGGGCCACCGACAGCAGCAGTTGTCCGTACGGCTGATGTGGCCGTGCGGCATCGGGGGGTGCCATGAAATACACGACCACCGCCAGGGCCGCCATCAGTGCGGCGCAGACGAACATCACCGATCGCCAGCCGCCGAACTCGGCGATCACGCCGCTGACCAGGCGGGCGAGCAGGATGCCCATCAGTAGTCCACTCATCACCACACCCACCACGCGGCCGCGATCGGAGGGCAGTGCCAGTGCTGACGACCAGGGGATGACGAGTTGCGCGGTGGCTGCGCTGATCCCGACCAGGATCGATGCCGCGAACAGTGCGATGAATCCGGGAGCCAGTCCACTGACCAGCAAAGCGCCGGCGGACGCGGCCATCATGCTGGGCGCCAGCAACTTTCGATTCCACAGGTCGCCAAGCGGAACCAGCAGGAGCATGCCGATGACGTAGCCGAATTGCGCGGCGGTCACCACCAATGCCGCGGTGGCGGTACTCACGGCGAAGTCCGCGCGGATCTCGTCGAGGACCGGTTGCAGGAGATACAGCGACGAGACGGACAGACCGCAGGTGAGCGCGAACAGGAGTGTCAGTGACGAGCTGATGCCGACGGAACTGGGCCGGGGCGAGGTGGGGTCGGCCTGCATCCAGTCAGCTTGCCGGATCATCTGCGAGGATCACCAATCGGGCTCGCGTGCGTCGGTGCGTGTGTATGGGGGCAGCGGCGCGACAAGCTAGGTTGAAACCCATGAACTCCGGGGTCGATCCGACGTCGCACGCCAGTGATGACGGTGCGCGGAGCTCCGGTGCGTGGCGGCAGTACGGGGACGAGGAAGACCTCCCGGTCCCTCTCGCTGCTGCGCTCGCGGCGTTCGCCGAGCACGGCTACCACGGCACGTCGGTGCGTGACATCGCTGCTCGCGCCGGTCTGAGTGTGCCGGGCCTCTATCACCATTACCCGTCCAAGCAGTCGCTGTTGCAGGGACTGCTCGAACGGACGATGAGCGACCTCCTGGACCGTTCGGAAGCCGCGCTGGCCGAAGCCGGGCCTGCACCCCTGGAGCAGTTCGACGCGGTGGTCGAATCGCTCCTGCGATTCCACATGTACCGCCGGGCGCGGGCGTTTGTCGGTTCCACCGAGACCCGGAGCCTCGAACCGGACTTCCGTCTGGAGTACATCGCCCTCCGCGACCGCCAGCAACGGATGGTGGACAACATCGTCGAGGCCGGCGTGGCGACGGGGGACTTCGTGTGCCCGTATCCCAAGGATGCGGCGCGGGCCGTCGCGACCATGTGTGTGGGTGTTTCGACGTGGTACCGGCCACGAGGACGCCTCGGTCCCGACGAGTTGGTGTCGCGATATCTGCTGATCGCACGGCAGATGGTTGGGGTCATGCCCGGGACGCAGTGAACCGGACGGCTTGACCGCCCCGGTGCAGGCATGGCACGGTGATCCCCAACTACCGAACGATCGCTCGGTCGGGCCGGGGTTCCGGATCGTCGAGCACCGCGCACAAGGAGGTGCCCATGGCGATTCAGCTTTCCTACGATCCCCAGGTCGAGGACATCATCAAGAAGACGAACGTCTTCGTCCGCGACCACGTGCTGCCGATCGAGGACGAGTTCGCAGGCGACATCACGGCGGCCGGTGGCGACGAGCGCCGCCTGGAGATGCGCGACCGTGCCCGTGAGGCAGGTGTCTTCGCACCGCACGCCCCGGTTGAATACGGCGGTCTCGGATTGAACATGTCGGACCGCGCGCCGGTCTTCGAAGCGGCCGGCTACTCGGTCTTCGGGCCCATCGCCCTGCACATCGGCGCCCCCGACGAGGGCAACGTGCACATGCTGGCCCACATCGCCTCGGGCGCGCAGAAGCAGAAGTACCTCGCACCGCTGGCCGCCGGTGACCAGCGGTCGGCGTTTGCCATGACCGAACCCGCGCCCGGTGCCGGTGCCGATCCGTCGGCCCTGCGCACCGCGGCGACGAAGGTCGACGGCGGCTGGAAGATCAACGGCGACAAGTGGTTCATCACCGGAGCCGATGGCGCCGGATTCTTCATCATCATGGCCCGCACGGCCGGCGCCCCCGGCGATCGCGGCGGGGCAACGATGTTCCTGGCCCCGGCGAGTACTCCGGGTATCACCGTCGGGCGCCACATCAACACGATCGACCGGGCGATGATCGGTGGGCATTGCGAGGTCGCATTCCGTGACGTATTCGTCCCCGACGAGGACGTCCTCGGTGAGGTCGATGAGGGCTACCGCTACGCGCAGGTCCGTCTGGGGCCGGCTCGGATGACCCACGTGATGCGCTGGATGGGTAGTGCCAACCGGGCGCACGATGTCGCGCTGAACTACGTCGCACAGCGTGAGGCGTTCGGCGGCAAGCTCGGCGACCTCGGCATGATCCAGAAGATGGTGGCCGACAACGAGATCGACCTCGCCGCTGCTCGGGCGCTGCTGGTCAAGGCCTGCTGGGCCCTCGATCAGGGTTCCAACGCCGGCGATGAGACCTCGATTGCGAAGACGTTCGGCGCCGAGGCATTCTCCAGAGTGGTCGACCGTTCGATCCAGATGTGTGGCGGCATGGGCGTTTCCGATGAGTTGCCGCTGGCCCGACTGCAGCGTGAGCTCCGCCCGTTCCAGATCTACGACGGCCCGTCCGAGGTGCACCGGTGGGCCATCGCCAAGCGTGCCGTTGGTAAGACCAAGAAGGCCATCGCCGCCGGGAAGGCATCATGACCTCGCTGCCCGGGATGGACGTTGCCAAGCTCCGCACGTTCCTGATCGAGCGTGGTGTTCCGGTCGCAGGTGATCTGGCGGTCGAGTTGATCAGCGGCGGGCGGTCCAACCTGACATTCTCGGTCCGGGATGACAACTCGCACTGGGTTGTTCGGCGCCCACCGACCGGTGGACTGACGCCGTCGGCGCACGACATGAACCGCGAATGGACGGTCACCAACGGACTGCAGCACACTGCGGTTCCGGTCGCAGTCACCGTCGCCTTCGACAAGGAAGGTGACGCGCTCGGTGCGCCCTGCACCGTCGTCGAGTTCGTCGACGGTTCGGTTGTGCGTAGCGCCGACGACCTCAAAGCGCTGCGCGACGATGATGTCGAGCGGAATGTCGACGGCCTGATCCAGGCGCTTGCCGACCTGCATGCGGTGGACTACCAGGCCGTGGGTCTCGGCGAGTTCGGTCGGCCCGACGGGTTCGTGGCCAGGCAGGTCAAGACCTGGGCGCGCCAGTGGGAACACGTCAAGACCCGCGAACTCGACGATGTCGCCAAACTGCATGCGGCACTGAGTGAAGCGATTCCGGCGCAGACGTCCAACTCGATTGTCCACGGTGATTTCCGGGTCGACAACACGATTCTCGACGCGAATGATCCGGGCAAGATCAAGGCCGTGGTCGACTGGGAGATGTCGACGCTGGGCGATCCGCTCACCGACGTGGCCCTGATGTGCGTCTACCGCGCACCGATCTTCGACGCGGTACTCGGCATGGATGCGGCATGGACCAGCGATCGCTATCCGTCGCCGGATGACCTCGCCGAGCGGTACGCAAAGGTGTCCGGTCGCGAATTGTCCGACTGGAACTTCTATCTGGCACTGGCGAACTTCAAACTCGGTGTGATCGGTGAGGGCATCACCCACCGGGCGCGCAGCGGGTCGTCGTCCGGTGACGGTGCCGAGAGTGCCGCTGCCGCAACGGGCGAGTTCATGGCTGCCGGCCTGCGGGCGATCAACAACAAGAGCTGAGGGGGGTTTCGGTGGTCGAGCGGGACAAGGGTCGTAAAGTCGCGTTGGTGACCGGTGCCTCACGGGGTATCGGCGCCGAGATCGCGTCGAGGTTCGCGGCCGATGGCTGGGATCTGACGATCAGCGCGCGTAGTCCGGAGCCGTTGCGGGAGCTGGCAACCCGGCTGACCAATACATTTGGTGGACGCGTCGAAGTGGTGACCGCGGACGCCGCCGACGAAGAGCAGCTGACGCACCTGGCCGCGATGCACGTCACCGAATACGGTCGTCTCGATGCGCTGGTACTCAATGCCGGTATGGGCCAGAAGGGTCCGATCAGCGATCTACCCGCCCGCCGTTTCGACAAGTTGTATCAGGTGAACGTGCGATCGGCGTATGTGCTGCTGCAGACGCTGCTCCCGACGTTGCGCAACACCGCCGAATTGGCCGGGGCCGCAAAGGTCATCGCCATCGCATCGATCACCGGAGTTCATCCCGAACCGGAACTCGCGGCATACGGCGCGACCAAGGCCGCGCTGATCTCGTTGTGCGAGACCTTCAACCTGGAGGAGTCGGGGCGGGGTGTCTCCGCATCGACCATCTCTCCCGGGTACGTGAACACCGACATGTCGTCCTGGACCGCGATCCCGCCGCAGGAGATGATCACCGCGGCCGATGTCGCGACGATCGCGATGGCGGTGACCCAGTTGTCTCGGTACGCGGTACTTCCCGGTGTGGTGTTGACCCGTCCGGGTAACAGCCTGGGCCGGGCCTGACCTTCGAAACCGTCTGTGGCTCAGGGAGCATCGCGCAGCGGACGGTAGTTTGCGTGGAAGATGCGTTTCCCGAACCGGCGGAGCACGACGTTGCGAATCATCGGCGGCAGGTTGCGTGCGTGGTCGCGGCGGTGGGTCTGCGCGAGAACCCAGTCCGTCCGCGGTCGGCGGCGCTGTTCGAATGCCGCCAGTGCCTCGGTGATATTCGTTGCTGCCGTCAGGGATTCGGTCAGGACGATGGCGTCTTCGAGAGCCATCGCGACACCCTGGGCCATGTTGGGGGAGGTCCCGTGGGCGGCGTCGCCGATGAGCAGGACGTTGCCACGCGACCACCGGTTGAGCACGACCTCCTCGACCGGCCCGGCATGCACCGCTTCCGGGCCCCTTTTGTCCAGCGCATCGAGCAGGGTCGGGACCGGTTCGGCATAGTCCGACAGCACATTTCGCAACGGAACCACCGGATCGCTGATCGGCCCGTCGCAGTAGCAGTACACCTGACCCTGGCCGATCGGGATCATCAGGAATGCCGAACCCGGCCCGAGCCGCACCGACCACAGTCCGGGCGGGCCGTCCCACTCCGTCAGGAAGCGGTATGCGTACTGGCCGACCGGCGTAGTCGCGTCGACATCGAAAACTTTGCTGCGAACCGTGGAGTGCACACCGTCGGCGCCCACGACGAGGTCGTAGTGGCCGACATGGCCCGCTGTCGTTCGCACCGTGATGTCGGTTCCGTCCGAATCAATCGTCTGTGGTGAGTCACCCCAGCGAATCGGCACATCGGCGACCCTGTCGATCAACACTCGGTGAAGGTCGGCCCGGGGCATGGCCAGGCACGACCCGATCCCGTCCCAGAGTTCGCCGACATCGACGTCGAACAGCAGACGGCCACGGTGATCGGCGGTGCGCTGGCGATAGATACGAACGGCGAGGCCGGCCACCTGGCGCGCGAGTCCGATGGTCTCGAGTGCGCGAACGGTGTTGCCCAGCAAGTAGATTCCGGTGCCTTCGGGTACCGGGATCGGGGCTCGCTCGATGATCTCGACGGCCGCGCCCCAGTCATGCAACAAGCGTGCGGTGGCAGGACCGGCGATACCGGCGCCGACGATCAGGACACGTACTCCGTCACCGTGCATGGTGACCACCTCCGTCACCGCATCAGCACACCGGGACCGGGTTCGTCAGAAAACGGTGAGGTCGACGTCTTGTCCGACAAGTATCGCACCCGCCGTCGTGAGGCTGTCGAGCTTTACGAGGAAATGCTGAGTGATCGCATGAACGTCGCGCAGCCTGCGCTGGAGTGGATGTTCGGAGTACAGCGAGGTGCCACCCCCGGCCGTGTAAGCGGTGTCGACCACCTCGACCGCACTGGCCACCACCCACGTGCATGCGGCGCGCAGGTGTGCCCGGAACTCGGGCGTGAGCTCGTCGTCGGCCAGCGCGCTTGCCCAGGCGGCGTCGGCATCGGAATACAACAGGGTCCGCGCCGCGCGTAGCTTGGCATCGGCGACGCCCAGTTGGTGCTGGAACAGTGGGTTGGCGGCCAGCGCAGTCGGGCCGAGCAGCGGCACCTTCGTCGTGGCCAGGTCGACGATGTCGGACAGTGCCCCGGCGGCGATACCGACTGCGACACTGGCGATTTCCAGTGCGAACACTGCTGGTGGGGGAAGGCGCAGCAGCGGTTCGTCGAGACACGGCTCGTCGACCATGATGAGGCCGGTACGCTCGGCAGGGACGAGCGCGTCTCGTACCGAGAAATGGTGGCTGCCCGTGCCGCAGAGCCCGGACGCGGTCCAGGTGTCCTCGATCTCGACCTGTTCGGGCGAGAACACAACCAGACGGATCTGCGGAACCGAGCCCTGCGAGCCGTCGCCCTCCATGCAGTTGCCGAACAGCCAACGGGCGTCCTGGCAACCACTGGCGAAGGACCAACGACCGCTGACCCGATAGTCGTCACCCTCGCGCACCGCCGTCCCGCTCGGGTTGAAGACGCCGACGATGACCTGCGGTCCGTCGGCGTAGAGGGCGTCGAAGGCGGCCCGCGAGAGGTGGCTCACGTCGAGCCAGCCGCTCGAGGCGATCGCCACCGTCCAACTCGTCGACCCGTCGGCTTGCGCGAGTGCGTCGAGGACTGTCAACGCCGAAGGCAACCCGATGTCGAGACCACCGTGGCTGTGGGGCAACAGCATTCGAAAGCATCCCAGGGACTCGAGCGACGCACGCAGGTCGTCGGGCAATCGTCGGGCCGTCTCGATCTCGCGGGCACGATCGGTTATGGACGGCGTCATTGCCCGTACGCCGTCGAGGATTGCGGCCGCCTCGAGCGACGGCGGCCGGGCGGCGTCGATGGCGGACATCACGACACCGCGCCGGTCGAGGCGGTGGTGGCACTGAGTTGCGCCAGCAACCCGGCGACGTCGACCACACCCCAGCGTTCGGCAATCTTGCCGTCGGCCACGCGCCAGATCTCGATACTGCGCACCATCACCTCGGTACCGGATGCGGGAACCCCGAGCATCTCGCCGGTATGGATCGCGCCGACCGCGGCATTCTCGACGACCGTGTCGCCGGCCGATCGGTACTCGTCGAGCAGCATCTTCCGGTCGGAAAGCCCGTCATTCAGCAAGGCGATCGTCTGCCGCATGCCCTCCCGACCGGTGTCATGCCCCGGCATCGGGTCGTGGTTGACGAAGTCCTCGGCGAAGATCTCGTCGATCACGCCGAGCCGGCCGCCGACGCATCCCTGTGTGGTGAAACGCCGTACGACGGCGATGTCCGCGTCACTCATGATGTCTCCCGTGGGTTGGTGGTGTGAACCAACCGTACGAAGCCCGCAGCGTGTCCACATCGGACAAATCACTGATTTTTGACCCCGGTGCGACTAGGTGATTCTGCGGAGGAACGCAGTCACCGCGTGGAGGCCGGTCAGATGAGGTCGTGCCGATACGCGTAGGCCGTGGCGGCTGCCCGCGACGACAGGTCCAGTTTGGTGAAGATGCTGCTCAGATGGGAGGCCACGGTCTTCTCGCTGATAGCGAGGTCGGCGGCGATCGCTCGGTTCGTTGCGCCGGTGGCCACGAGCGCGAGTACCTCCAGTTCGCGGGGGCTCAGTCCGCACGCCGACCCCTGCCGCGCCGACGTCGCGGTCACCTCGAGTCGGACGAGGTCGGTGGCCGCACGAAGCTCGGCGAAGATGGCGTGGGCCACCGCGAACTCCATCTCGGCGCCCTCGGAGTCACCGAGCCGGTGACAGGCACGCCCGATCAGCACGATGGCCCGGGCCCGTTCGTACGGCACGCCCAGATCGCGCCAGCCCGCGACGGCGCGACGCAGGGCGATCAGGGCCGCTTCAGGCGACCCGTCGGCGAGGAGTACGGCGCCGGTCGCGTGGTCGGCGGCGGCGCGCAGGAAGGCTGTGCTCCACATGGCGGCGAGCGACGCCAGTTCGTCGGCGCCGGCGCGGGCGGCGAGCGCGTCACCACCGGCCAGGACGATCTCGACATAGCCGGCGAGCAAGGCCGCCCGCTCGGGCGGTTGCGTGGCCTCGGCCAGTGCCCTCCGGATCGCCGCACCTGCCCCGTACACGTCACCTTGGGCCAGGCGCAGCAGCGCCAGCCCCGGATGCGGTTGCCGACCCTGGCGGTTCGCCTGCCGGTAGGCGACCTCTGCGGCGGCCGACTCCCCGCGCAGTCGGTGCAACTCGGCCCGCAGATACAGCGATTCGCCGACAGCCGGGTGACTGAACAACCGGTCGAATGCTCTCTCGGCCTCGTCGGCGGCGTCGGACCACTCGCCGTGCAGCATCATCATCTCGGCGCGGTGGACGAGGCACTGACCGTGGTAGAGCACCAGTTCGGGTTGGTTCTCGCACCAGCGGTGAAATGCCGACGTCCATTCCTGCACGCGCCGGAGGTCGAAGAGTTCATGACAACCGTCGATGGCTGTGCAGTAGATGTCGCCAACGGCGATCGGTGAAACCTGCTGTGCGGCAATCGTAACGATTACCTCGTCGAGCAGAGTGACCCCTTCGGCGACCTCGCCGTGATTGATCAGGCATCGTGCCACACAGACCCGCGCGAGTGCGACCAGCTCGGGATCGTCGAAATGTTCGCCGCTCGCGCAGGCCTCGAGAAAGCCGCGATGAGCACCGTCGGTGTCGCCTTCGAAATACATTCTCACCGCGGCGAGATAACGCAGGAAGCCCCGCTCCACACTGTGGATGTCCGCATCGTCGAGCAGCCTCTGCGCGTGCGCGACCCAGCCGCCACCGCGGGCCAACTCGCCGCGATTTATCAAACCGAACGCCAGCCACGCCGCACAGCGCACCGCCCGGACAACATCCCCGGAGGCGAGCGCGCTCTGATGCGCACGCTCCCACACGCCCGTGCTCTCTTCGTATCGTCCCGTGAGATACGCGGCGACAGCGAGGCGTTCGAGATCATCGACGCCAGGCGGCGCGTCGTCGGCAGCCGCGGACAGGTACTTGTACGCCGTCTCCCAAGCGAGCCGGCCGAATGCTTCACCGCCAGGATTCCCGACGCCCACCATCACTTCAGTATGGACCGCTCGCCTACTCGCAGACGCCTGATGCGGGACAACTGTCAAAGCATCCAGGAGGTGGCAATGCGTGAGTCAGGCAAGTAGACACAATAGGTGCCTGTCCGAATGGCACGATCGAAGTGCTCCCCGAGTGCTGGGTGGTGTTGATGAATGCGGCGCATCGCATAGCGGACCGCCCGGGTCACGCCGACTCGGGCGCGTTCCGATGCGGAACCGGCACGCCGGCTACGCCCGCCCAAACCCACTGCGCGCGACAGTTCGCGGATGAGGAAGTCGCGTTCCGCCTCTGCCTGGACGACGCGTCCGCTGTCATTCAGGAGTCGCGCCTCATCTAGATCGTCATCGATCTCAACCAGCCGCCGACGGTAGGCGTTCTTGGCCTGGGCGTCGAGCAGTACACCCGCGTCGCCCCACCCGGAAGGCGTCAGCTCGGGATCCGGCGTACCGATCGCGGACACCTGCATCTCATTCGTCACGAGGTCGAGCACGTGGAACTCCCGACCGGGATGGGCGAGGAGCCGCGCGAGATAGTGCAGACCTTTCAGGTCACGCAGCGTAACGGTGTGTTCTCCGAACGAGATGGACCAGTAATCGCCTTGCCGGCGAAAGACATTGGGGTCTTGCAGATGATCGCTGACCTGACGCGCCTTGACTTGCGAAAACGCCGGCGACGGCGCTTCGCGATGTGCGTGTGCGAGCTCTGTGCGCGCCAGAGCCGTCTCGTGAGGAGCCCCCACGACGGTCCACAACTGGACGGCGGCTTCGAAGGCCTGCCGGGCACCCGCCACGTCGCCGCTCGGTAGCCGCACGCGGCCGTCTGCCATTGCCGCACTGGCCGCCAATGCCCTGCTCTCGAACAATTCGGCCACGCGCGCAAGTTCGTCGGCCGCGTCGCGTGCACCGACGAGGTCTCCGGCCGCCACCTCGATCTCCACCCGCGCGGCCAGCAGTGGTGCCCGGCGCAGGTCGGTGTTCGGGGGCAGTTCCTTGGAGGGGACGGTCAGCGGATGATCCAGTGCCTCTCGGATGGATGCTGCTGCCAAAGCCACGTCGCCCTGAGCCAATCGCACCAGGGCGAGTCCCGGCTCCGGATCCCACCCGGCCTCACGAGCTGCGAGAAATGCGTCTTCGGCACCTCGGAGATCTTTCATCTGGAAGCGTATGAGGCCCAATTCAGTGAGGGGCCAACCTAATTCCCGTTGAAGGTATGGACGGAGTTCCGCGCAGGCCGCCAGGGCCTCACGCTCGGCTTCGTGGCTATCCCCACGCAGTCGGAGGATTTCGGCACGGTGGACGCGGCAGCGACCATGGATACTGCCGATACCGTTCCCGGGGAGCCACCGCTCCATTGCCTCCGTCCACTCCTCGGCGAGGTCGTGCTGAGCGAGCCCTTGGAGCATGCACACCAACTCGCAGTAGACCATCCCTGTCGATATGGCATCGAGTTCGCCAGAAATAGTGGCCACCGCTGCTTCGTCGACGAGTTCGAGGCCCCGGCGGACGTCACCCTCCAGGATCACGGCGTGTGCCTCCGCCACCCTGCCGATAGCGGCCGCGACCGGGTTGCAGATCGATCCCACGATGACAGCCCGGCCTGCCCATTCGTGGGCGGCGTGGACGTCGCCGATCATGAGGCGCTCGTAACTCTTGATGACCGCCAGCCATGCGTGGATCGGCGTCTCGTCGTGACCCACGAGGAGTCGCTCCGCTCGCCTGACCCACCCACGGATCGGCGCCATCAGCGCGGTGTCCATCAGCAGGTGAAGGGCGATACGCGCCGCCGCGCCTGCGGCCGCGATGGGGTCGCCGATGCGCACAGCTTCGGCATGCGCACGCTCCCAAGCCGTGATCGTCACGTCCAGATGGCCGGTGGCGTACGCGACTTCGGCGAGCAACCCGAGGTCGTCCACCGAAAGTCTGGAGCGCGCGTCCGCGCCGAGGAACAGGTCGTAGGCCCGTATCCAGTCACCGCACGAGGCTGCCTCTCGCGCCTGCTCGATCTGCGCCGCATCAGCCGTGTCGTCCATCGCTCACCTGCCCGCAGGCCTGCCCGTTTGTCCGCCGGCCTGCCGTAACACCGAGGGCTACCGCGGTAACAGTCTTCCTCACGCATGGAGGTTGACACGTCCGATCCGGCCAATCGGACGACAGTCCCAACACACCCCATCCGGCCGTGGAAACCAAGGAGAGAGCGATGAACACCAACATGACGCAACTGCCACGATCAGGCAGGGTGCACACCAACGGGCAGGACCTGTACTACGAGACCCATGGCAGCGGACCTGCGCTCCTTTTGGTGATGGGAATCGGATACGACTCGTCGCTCTGGGCGCTGGCACAGGTTCCGGCCCTGTCCACCGAGTTCACGGTGGTGACCGTCGACAATCGCGACGCCGGCCGCAGCTCACAAGCGGACAACCCGTACAACGTTGCAGACATGGCCGATGACCTCGCCGGTCTGCTCGACGCGTTGCAGATCGCGCGAACCCATGTGTTGGGGTTATCCATGGGCGGGATGATTGCCCAAGAGTTCGCCCTCCGGCATGCGGACCGGCTGGATCGGCTGGTGCTCACCGGGACCGGTGCAGCGCCGGCACGAAGTGCGGTCGATCCGATCTGTATCTGGCGCTGGGTCAAGGCGAACGACGCGACCGGGGAGGTCTTCGGCGGACAACAGTTGGCCGCGTTGTTCTCCACGGCCTTCCTGCGTAATCACGACGCGGTCCAGGACACCGTCGCACTGTTGGCTGGCAATCCGTACCCGATGAGTCCTGAGGCGTACGCGCGCCAGTCCGATGCCTACCTTAAGTTCGATGCCCTCGATCGGTTGGGCGAAATCACCGCCCCGACCCTGGTCGTTGTGGGCGAGCAGGACTTGTTGACCCCACCTTGGATAGCGCGCGAGGTTGCCGACGCGATCCCCGGAGCACGGTTCGAGGTCATTCGAGGCGACGGATCCTCGCATGTGGTGCCGATCGAGCGCCCCGACGACTTCAACCGCCTCGTGACTGATTTTCTTGCCGAGTGAACGGCCGCCACAGTGTCGCGCAGGAACGAAAAGCCTGCGTCGGTCAGGGCCGGTGTGGATCAGCTTGGGTAACGGCCTCGGCTTGCCGGATGATCTTGGTCGCCATGGCGTCGTAATACTTTCGGCGGACCGGCAACATCGCATACCAATAGCCGCGGCCCACCAGGCCCCGCGGATAGAACACCGTCCGCAGCTCGAGGCGCGATCCGTCATCGGTGGCGCGGACGCGTATGTCGAGCCAGGCCTTCCCGGGCACCGGCATCTGCGAGGTGAGCCGCACAAGCGTTCCGGGCTCGGTTGATTCGACCTTCCACTGTTTCAGGTCGCCGCCGACGGATTCGGCAGCTTTCCAGAGTGTCGCCGGGTCGGTGGCGGTGTTGCCGGAACGCGTGTCTGTGCATACCTGTTCGCCCGCCCACGTGGGATCAGACGGAATCGGTTCTGATGGAGGCGTTTTCGATGAGGCATTCGACCACTCGACTTCGACTTCGCCGCGGTTGACGCGGGCCAGCGCCAGCTCGACCGCAGTCCGATACGGTGTGAGTCCGCCGTTCGGTGGCGGGATGACCGAGTCGACATCGTGCTCGGAAGCCACCGCGTCATGCTCCAGGGATTCGACGAGAGGGCGGGCCAGCCCGCCGGGAATCGGTGTCACGGTGCCCACCCATCGACTCGCGAGTGTTGGTGTGAGCAGCGGCAATACGAGGATGCGTCGTTTGGCGAGGCCCGCCACCTCGGCGTATACGTGCATCATGTCGCCGTATTCGAGGACGTCGGGGCCGCCGATATCCCAGGTCCGGGATTCCGGCACCGGGGCGGTTGCGGCTTCGACGAGGTAATGGAGGACGTCGTTCACCGCGATCGGCTGGATCTTGTTGTGCACCCACCGGGGCGTGGTCATCGCCGGTAGGCGCTCGGTCAGGTGCCGGATCATCTCGAACGACGCCGAACCCGAGCCGATCACCACGCCGGCCTGCAGCACGATCGTCTCGATGCCGGAGTCCATCAGGATCTCGCCGACCTCGGAGCGTGAACTGAGGTGCTCTGAGAGCTCGACGTCGGCGGGATGTAATCCGCTGAGGTAGACGATGCGACTCACTCCGGCGACCTCGGCCGCCGCGACCACGTTGCGGGCCGCGCGCTGCTCTTCGGCCTTGAAATCTTTGGTCCCGCCCATGGAGTGAACCAGGTGATAGATCACGTCGGTGCCATCGAACGCCTCGGCCAGTGACGCCGGATCGGACAGGTCTCCCTTGAGCACCGTTGCGCGCTCAGCCCACGGCGCACCCTGGAGCTTGTCCGGTGTTCGCGCCAGCACCCGGACATCGTGCCCGCGTTCGATCAATCGTGGTGCCAGGCGCCCGCCGATGTATCCGGTGGCGCCGGTGACCAGGATGTTGCGGGCCTGCGTCGGTTGCGGCTGCATATCCGCAGTGTGCCCAGCGCAGCCGCAGGCAAACGTTGATCAGCAATCACCCGCGCTGCCGGTCAGCGCATGGTCATCATCGGCCGGGTGCCTTCGGTGTCGTCGTCGATGTCGGCGTGGGCATGATCGTTCACCGACATGACGTTGATGCCCGAGCTGCCCACGAGGAGTTTGGTGATCGATGCGTTCACCATCGTCCGGGAAACCGCGGGCCAGTTTTCCGGGCTGATGCCCCAGAGGTCCGCGATCACCGCGCCGATGGTTCCGGCGGACGACGCCGCGATCGCCACCTGGCCGGGTCCGGCGTGTTCGGCGATCTGGGCCAGGGCCTCTCGAACACCGTCGCGGTACTTCGCATACGAACCGTCAGCCGCATTCGCCCACTCGATCAACGCGCCGTCGAGGTTGCGCTGGAACCCGCGCTGTGCGGAGGCGGCCTCGGGTGCGTTGCCGGTGGGCGGCACGTGGGTCTGGGCGAGACGTTCGAGGTCGTACTCGTTCCAGCCCGGGTTCACCACCGGTTCCGGCGCCGCGCCGCTCGGGAACTGCGCGACGATCTCCTCGATCGTCTCGAGTTGGCGCGCAAGGTTTCCCGACACCGTGAAGTTCACCTTGCCTGCGCGGGCGGCAAGCGTCCTGCCGACGTTGCGGGCCTGCCTGCGGCCGAGTTCCGTCAAACTGCCGTACCCGTTTTCGTCGACGCCGGCCTGACCGTGCCGAACCAGATAGATGACACCCATGGCACTCATCTTGCAGGTAACGGTTGGTGATCAACGTGCTGGCCCACGTGAGTTCCGGTGAAATATCCGCAGTCCGCGATGTTGGATTGCAAGACGTTGTGCCTGGACCGCCACGTTTCAAGACCGGCCAATCGGTCATTCGCGCCATGAGTGGGTTGCGTCACTAGGATGGGCTGGACCCTGACGAACACGATTGGACAGAGCCCTGATCAACCAAGTGATGGAATCCGACAACCAGGTGGTGCGTCGCGGCCGGACCACCCTCTCAGACGTACAGCAGATGCTGCAGGACGGATCGTGTTCTGTCCTCTCACTGGACATCTTCGACACGGTGTTGTGGCGGCGGGTTCCGCGGCCGACCGATCTGTTCGCCGTATTGGGTGAGCGGCTGGCGCGCGAGGGCGCCTTACCGTCGTGGGTCGACGCCGCCACATTCCGCCGGATGCGGATCGTGGCCGAATCAGATTCGCGGGAGCGACGGGGAGCACTCGGCCCCGAGGTGTCGATCTATGACATCTGGCGGGAGATGCCCACCGCGATCATGGCGGCAGGCGACATCGACTTCTACGTCGAGGCCGAGATCGCCGAGGAATACCGGACCCTGGTGCCGGACCTCGACATCGCGTCGGTGATCAACACCGCTCACACGCACTCGATTCCGATCGTTCTGGTGTCCGATACCTACTTCCTGCAGGAACATCTCGACCGCTTCCTCGACCAGCCAGGCCTTGAACCGCTCAAGTCAGCGAGGTTCTTCCGCTCGCATGAGCACGGTGTGGACAAGGCTGAAGGTCTGTGGAAGATCGTGGTCAAGGCACTGGGTGTGGTGCCCAGCCAGATCGTGCACATCGGCGACAACAAGCGCCCGGATGTCACGGTGCCCGGCAAGTTGGGTGTCCGGACCGTGCACTTCACTCGAATCAGCGAGCGATACGAGCCGATCCTGCGCCGCGAGCGCAGTCCACTCGGACCGTTTGGTGCCACTGCGCCTCGTCTGGACCTGACAGAGGGCGACTTCGGCATCACGAGCCTGCGCGCCAAATTGATCGAGGATGCGCAGCTCGATGCCGTCGCGCCGGATGTGGCCTGCACGTGGCGTTACGGCGCATCGGTGCTCGGACCGGTACTCACCGGCTTTGCCGAATGGGCCGCGCGCCGGGCTCACGAAGAAGGCACCTCGGTGCTCTGGTGTCCGATGCGGGAAGGAGAGATGCTCTCGACACTCATCAACAATGCTGCCCGCCAACATGGCCTTGATGTCACCGCGAAGCCGGTGTGGTTGTCGAGGCATCTGACATCGGTTGCGGCGCTGGGGTTCATCGATCAGGACAGCATCCACAAGTTCATGCGGCGCCGTCACGGTATGACCATCGGCGGGTTGCTGGGCATCCTCCAGTTGCGGCCCGGTGATGTTCCGGCGTTGTCGGCGCGGCTCGGCACGGTGCTCGACAACGGGATCATCGCCGACGACGTGGCCACCGCCCTGACCGAGTCTCCGGCGATTCGCAACCGGATCGCCACCACGGCAACAGCCACCCGCGAACGACTCCTGGCACATCTGCGGTCGCTTGGTGCTCTCGACTCGGCCGATCTCACGCTGGTGGATCTGGGGTGGGGCGCCACCATCCAGAGCCAGCTGGCAACAGCCCTGGAGCTGGCCGGGATTCCGATCACTCCGGCCGGCCTGTACCTCGCGACAGACACACGCAGTACCGCGGCCGCGCTGCGTGGACTGCGTCTGGAAGGCTATCTCGGTTCCGCCGGTGAACCCGTCGAGATCGTCAGCCCCCTCATCCGAAGTCCGGAGGTTCTGGAACAGGGCGTGAGCAGCCTGTGCGGCTCGCTGCTCGACTTCACCCCCGAGGGCGAACCGATCCTCGGACCGATTGCGGGCACGGCAACCCAGATCCACGCGCGCGCAGCACTGCATGAGGGTGTTCACGCGTTCCAGGGCGAGTGGATTCGTTATGCCTCGGCGTTGTCGGAGTGGCCGGCGTTCAACGGCGGTGAGGTACCGCTGCTCGGCAACATCTTGGCGTCCTCCATCATCTCGCCCACCCCTGACGAGGCCGCGGTCTTCGGCGCCTGGGAGCACGAGGACAATTTCGGCTCCGATCTGGTGAGTCATGTTGTCCCGGTGGATCTCCTACCAGCCGTCGGATACATGTCGCCGGGGGATGTCACCGACCTCTTGATGCGGGATTCGTTCTGGCCGCAGGTTCTGGCGGCGACGGATCCGAAGCTGGCCGCCGCTGCCGAGGCCGTGAACTCGGGGGCCGTACCGGCCGAGGTCTTCGAGCCGGACGCCCCGGGGAGCGAGACCGTGCTGCGTTTCCGGACCGGCGACGGTAAGTGGCATGACGGACCGAAGGTCCCGTTGCGGATCAACCGCAACGGATTGTCGTTCGCGCGCTTGAACTTCGAAGCGTTCGACGCGACGGACATCTCACTGGCGATCCCGGGGCGTCCGGCGCTTGTACGGGTGGACTGGATCGAGGCCACCGTCACCGCCGGTGGACATCGGTTGCCGGAACCGCTGCGCTGGGAGCATCCCGGGGACTTCTCCGGCCTGGTGTATGCGGAATCGACGTGGCTGGGCGGCAATCTCGTCGAGTTCCACGCCCCGCATTCGGCGTTGTGGATACCGCTGGCCGCGCGGGCCGGTGCCCCGGTCAGCACAGCTCAGGTCACCATCGCGTTTGCTGTTCTCCCGCAATCATTGTCGGGTCTGCAGCATCGGCCCCCATCTGGACCACGACTGACCAGGTTGACCGCTCGCGCCAAGGAAGAATTCCGGGCGGGTGGAGCGCTGGCATTGGCTGCCGGTGTGGCCCGTATCGTCACTCGCGCCGGGAGTCCGCCACCTCCACCGAAGGAAGCGGACGACGACCGTGACGACACCTGAGTTCGGGGATCGAGGCGATCCACACGCCCAGGCGCGGAATGCGCGCCGGGCTCCGCTGCTTCTGCACTCATTGACCCTGTTCTCCGAGGTGATCGGCCGCGTCTTCGCGGCGGCGCGTCCGGCGATCGTGGTGGAGGTCGGGGTCGAATCCGGCGGGGCGAGTTCGATCTATCTCGATCACGGCGCCGGCGAGGTGTACTGCATCGAACCGACACCCACCGAGCAGATGCGCAACACGTTGGCGAAGCATGCCAATCTGCATTTGGTAGAAGGGTTTTCGCCGGACATCCTCAGCGATCTCCCGATCGGCGATGTCTACATACTGGACGGTGACCACAACTACGCCACCGTCCGTGCCGAACTCGACTGGATTCTGTCCAAGGCGCCCGATGCGATCGTCATACTGCACGACGTCTTGTGGCCCTGCGGTCGGCGCGATCAGTACTACAACGCGGATGCACTGGAGCCCGGTGGCGTCCACGAGCACGGTGACGAGGGATCGACGGTGTGGCACGACGCGGTCACTCCGGCGGGTTTTGTCGGTCTCGGTCAGTTCACGGTTGCCGTCGAGGCCGGGGGTGAGCGTAACGGCGTGCTGACCGCGGTCGAAGACGCCCTGGCCGCGCAGCCGCCGGGTACGCACGAGTTCGCTTTGGTACCGGCGATTTTCGGACTCGGGATCATCTACCCAACCGGAGACGCGGAGCGGGCGGAGCGCATACGTGAGGCGCTCGAACCCTATGACAATTCGCCGTTACTGGCGGCGATGGAGAACAATCGTATTGCGCTGTACACCCGCGTTCTCGCCATGCAATACGAGATGGCCGAGGCCGCCGTCAATCGCGACGAACTCGTACACCAGCTCGAGCAACAGCGTGCGCAGCAGAGTGACGAAATCGCCGACCTCCAGCGCCGACACGACGAAGAACTGGCTGCACTGCGGGCCAACCCACCCATCTCGATCCGCAACGTGACCCGACGTGCCGCGCGGAAAGCAGTGCGAGGGGTACGTGGTGTCACTCGTGGTAGACCTTCGCGGTAGGACCGTGCCGCGTGGTGGCCGCCCGTGCGAGAATGCCTCAGCAGCAGGATGGTTTGCTCGCGAAACCGTGGTCGACCACTGCGCTGTCATGCGGAGCTGTACCACCATGTCCCGGCCGGCCTGGTGAGAATCGCGCCAGTGCGCGTTTGCCAGGCCGGGCCGGGATCTGATGGCCCCGGGGGTTCACTATTCAGTTCTCAAAGGTCATGCAGTACACAGGGTTCAGCCTGTGTTGCGCGGTCTTGCGGATTGGTGTCCCGCCCTCTTATGCGGCGGCGAGGTCGGTGGTCAGTGTGCGGCGGGCGTGGGATCGTAGTTCGGTGGTGGTGCCGGGTGCGATGAACCAGGGATGGCCGTCGCGACCCGGGAACACGGTCCACCCGTGGTGGTGGATGTAGCGATGATGGCGCCGGCAGAGTAGGACCATGTTGGTCAGGCTGGTGGTGCCGCCGTTGCGCCAGAAGTCGATGTGATGGGCATCGGTGTACACCGGGGCGCAGCCACATCCAGGGAAAGCGCACCCCTGATCGCGGGCGATCAACGCTTTGCGGATCGCGGGGGTGACGGTGCGTTGGTCGCGTCCGACATCGAGCGGCACCGACTCACTGTCCAGTAGAATCTTGGTGATCACCGAATCACAGGCCACCATCTGGGCGGTGGGTGCTGAGGCGGGGCCGGTCCATTCGAACTTCGGCGCCATGGCCGGCGGCGTAGGACCCGGGATACCCCGCAGCTGCAGCTGTTGCAGATATTCCGGCGAGACTGTCACCGTCACATGTGGTTTTGCCCCGCCGCGGGTAGGTCGGTCTTCCTGATCGAAATACGAATCCAGCAATCGTTCCAGAGCATCAGCACGGATTTGGCCTGTGCTCCGCGGATCCGGCGAGCCGTCGGGTTCGGGTACAGGCCTGCACAGTGGATCGAGTGCCACCGCCAGCTTTTCGCCGAGCAAACTATCCAAGTCCAGGGTGCCGTGGGTGCGGCCGTCATCACCGGTCCCGAATGACAACTCGTTCAAATCATGGTTTTCGGCGTCGGGTACCTCTTTATCCGGCGGCGACAACACCAACGCCATATGCCGTGCCCGTAGCGACACCGCCGCCGGCGTCCCCATCAACGCTTCGGTCAGCAGTCCTCGCTCACAGTCAGACCGGTCAGTAGCCGGGAGTTCTGGATTGCGACGCTCAATATGATTGAGCCCCTTCACAATCGAATCCACATGCTCACCCGATAGTGTCCCGTCGATACCGTAGGACGCTACCGAAGGAATGTCACTGAGCGCCTTACCTACTCGCACGTACCGGTGCGCGACCGCCGGCGCGACACCTGCGTCCCGTAACAGCTTGGCTGTGGACCCCACATCTTTCTTCTGTGCGATCCGACGCTCATCGACCTCGCCGACCAAACGGAAAAGAATCTGCTCCACAACATGATTGAGTCGAACAACCGCCACCATTCGTGAAGATACCTGCGCATCATCACCGGCGACCAAAGCCGCATCCCCTGCCAGATCTGACAACCTGGCGAACGTTCCCCCGAGGTCCATGGATCAACAATACGACGCAGATTCCGTTCGCACAAGCTTTCGAGCGAACTAATCAAGTTGGGCTGCAATATGTTTCGCGATACTCAGGTTCGCGACGAGATAGTCTATCGAGGGGGTCTGACAAGTGTCAGGTGGCGTTCCACAGCCGTTGGTAGTAGTCCAACCGAACGTGATCAACGGGGAGTCCGTACGCGCTGACCAATTCATGCTCCCAGCCGGGCCCGTAGTTCCATCGGGTGCTCATGGCGGCAACTGCGATATCTGCCCAACGATCGCCGATGCCAAGGGAACCGAAGTCGACGTGACCAGAGAGCTCCCCGGCGTCGGTGAGGATGGTGTTGGGGCAGCATGCATCCCCGTGGCAGACGACGAGATGATCGACCGTAGGCGGGTCATGCAGAACTTGGTCCACGTGAATGTTCCTGGAGGCCGCGTCGGCGATGCGTGATGATGGATCCCATTGCCAGGGGCACTGCTCGACCGGCAAACGGTCATGGAGCTCCCGTAAACCACGCCCGACGGCCCGGACTGCAACATCGGGTCGGGCGAGCCAGCGCGGCGACACAGCGCTGCTCCCGGGGAGAGCTTGGGTGAGAAGCCATTCCGCCTGCTCGGACTGACCGGCTGCGATGACGCGAGGCGATAGGGTGTGCGGATTCGTCCAAGTCAGCTTGCGCACTTCGCGTTCCAACGACACCTCCGCATGTGGGGGCTGCCACTTGAAATAGCGGGTCGCCGGACCGGTTCCCAAGCGGTATGTCACTCCGCCGACACCGTTCATCCACACGGCTTCGACGGGCTCGTCCACCGCGACAAATCTGGCGAGCACCTCAGGAATGGGCATATCGGGAACCGCTGACGTCACCCCATGAGCATATGTGGAAACTGTTCGAGGTCTCGAGAACCCCCGCGGCGCAGAATGTCTCCATTGCCCAGGCGGCATCTTCCGCATCGGACGTGGGATCCTTCGATATGGTGGACTTCATGGCCACAACGCGTGACTTCCGTTTCGGTGTCAATGTGCTGGGTCGTGGCAGCGCGGATGATTTTCTGGCACAGGTGCGTGATGCCGAACGATGTGGCGTCGATGTCATCTTGTTGCCAGACCACCTGGAACTCGGGGCGCCCTTCCCCATGCTGGCCGCCGCAGCGGCGGCCGCGCCCGGCGTCCGGGTCGGCACGTTTGTGCTCAATGCCGGGTTCTATCGCCCGGCATTGTTGGCCCGGGACATCGCCAGTGTTGATCAACTCAGTGGTGGACGGTTCGAGATCGGGCTCGGTGCGGGCTATGTGGAGAGTGAGTTCGCAGCTGCTGGAATACCTTTCGGGACACCTGGGCAGCGCGTGCAGCACTTGCGGGAGACGGTGTTGGCACTCAAGGACCTCCTCGGCCGCGCTGACCATGAGCCTCCGTCGGTGCAGACTCCGCCGCCGATCATGATCGCCGGGACGGGGGACAAGGTCCTCACCCTCGCGGCGGAGCATGCCGACATCGTTGCCATCGCCGCAGTCGCCGACGACGAGGCGCTGGCCGAACGGGTCGAGTTCGTTCGATCCAAGGCAGGCAGCCGGTTTGACCAATTGGAGATCAATCTGATCATTTTTGATCTCGCCATCGATCGTGACCCCGACCTCGACGTCCTTCGCAGCCATCGGCCGAAGGATACCGACGCCGAACTCCTGGCGCTGCCAAACGGATTGCACGGCAGCCACAGTGAGGTCGTTGCGCGTATCCGGGAACTGAGGGACAGGTTCGGGGTCAGCTACATCACGCCGATCGACCCGCCCGCCGCCGATATGCAGGCGTACGGGCGGGTGATCTCGGAATTGCGAGGCGACCAGTCAAACGCGCACCCGGATCGGACGCCGCCTCGCCGAAGAAATTAGTCAGGCGCCAGGCGAGCAGACCGTCGTCGTGGTCGGCACAAGCCACTGCTGTCCTGCCCCGATCGGCCGAGCAACTCGCCGGGCTGTGCTGAACGACGAACTGGCCGCTCACTTACTCGTCGTCGCACAGAGTTTGGTGGAACCGCTGCGCCAGTGGGGCACCTTCGCTACTGTCGTGGCCTCCGAACCGGGCGACACCGCTACCGATGAACTGCTGCGCTACCTGGGGCGCGAACCGTAAAACGCCGAACGAAACGAAAGCGGCTAGGTTAATGGTCACCAGCAGTAGACGGTCGGTGCCCGAGAGGGAGGCGGTCATGCCGTCGACCGATCGCCGCTGGCCGATCAGGTGGCGCTTACCTGCGTTCCACACATGATGGCAGGAGACGAAATGACAGTCGAGTACATCCGCTACCGGATCGAAGATCCGCAGCGCCGCGACGAGTTCGAGAAGGACTATGCCGCGGCCGCCGAACAGCTGGCCGCCGCTCCGCAGTGCCTCGGGTGGGAGCTGTGCAACGGCGTGGAGGAACCAGAGCGCTACATCTTGCGGATCGAATGGACGTCCGTGGAGGACCATCTGGGCGGCTTCCGCTCCAGTTCCCTGTTTCGACAGTTCCTCGGGCACATTCGGGCCTACATCGGCGACATCGAGGAGATGAAGCATTACGAGCGCACCAGCGTGGTGTCCACGTAAGCGGCGAACTGACGGTGCCGCCCGGCTGACGGTGCTCGGGCTCGGACGTGCCACCGGTTCGACAAGTCGACGTTGTCGAACTCTTCCGGTGCACGGTCGATGATCGTGGGCACGGCGCTTGCATGCCACGCTCGAGTTCGCGCAGTTCTGCCGGCGCCAGTTCGATTGCCGCACCGACCGGCAGTTCGTCGTCCAGTCATCGGCCGCATCGACCTCGACGGCATCGCCTCCGTCATTGACAGACCGGTGGCAGGTCCGAGAGCTACCGCTCCAGCCAGTGTGTCGCGGTGAGTGGTTCGGCGTCGGCCACCGAGTCGTGGCTACAGCCGAAGCCGACGGTCCAACGACCATCGGACAGTTCGACCGGTCCCAGTGTCATCGGTGCCGGCAGTTCTGCGAGGAACTCGCCGAGGGCCGCCGGTGACAGAGTCCAGAGTTCGCCGCGGATGGACTTCCCGTGTTCGCTGTCTCGCACCAGTCCGGGCTTGGCAGGTTGTGTATCGAGTGCGACCAGGCGATAGTCCGGTGCGGTGGCGGCCTCACCCGACCACCGGGCGCCGCGCCTGGTCAGCTGCCGATCCAGTGGCTGCCCACGAAGATGAGCCCCGACAACAAACACCTCGGCGACGTCGGCGCCCGCCCGCTCCGGCCATGACGGACCGGTGGCAGGCAGGCTGCTGCCGATACGCCCGGCGATGTCGAGTGCAACGGCGTCGTCGTATGCGCGACCGATCACGGTGATCCCGAACTGGGCTGTACTGCCATCGGATTCGACAACTTCTCCGGCGGGGACCGCCACGGCGCACATGTCGAACAGGTTGCAGAAGTTGGTGTACGTGCCCATTGTCGCGTTCACCCCGATCGGATCGGCCGCGACCTGCGCCAGCGTCGGATGCATCGGGGCGGTCGGAACCAGCAGAGCCGCGGCGTCGCCGAGTGCCTCGAGTGCGCGGACGCGAAGGTCCTCGACCCGCCGCCGGTCGGCGAGTAGTTCAGTCGCCTTGAAGCGATCGGCACTACTGATGATCCCGGCCACCGTGGGATCGAGGCCATCCGAATCCTCGGCGGCCGAGATGAACTCGCCGACAGCGTCATACCGTTCAGTCACCAGAGCGCCCTCGTACAGGAGCTTGGCGGCGGCGAGGAAGTCGTCGATGTTGATGCGCTTGACCGTGATACCCGCAGCCTCGGCCTGTGCAACGGCCGCTTCGAAGGCGGCCTGCCAGCGTTCGTCCAATGCGGGCAGTGTGTCCGGAACCGCAACCACAGGTTGCTCACTCGCCGCGAAATTGGTGTTGGCGGGCCATGTTCCGACGTCGGACATGACGCCCATCGCACGGTTGGCGAGATCGAGGTCGGCGGCCAGGATCGTGACACAGTCATAGCTCGCACACGCAGGCACGACGCCGGTGGTGCTGACCACGCCCAGTGTCGGCTTGATGCCGACGATGCCCTGCAATCCGGCAGGCACGCGGCCGGATCCGGCTGTGTCGGTGCCGATTGCGATGTCGGCGAAACCCAGTGCGACTGCGACGGAGGATCCGGAACTGGAACCGCCGGAGATCCGATCGTCGCGGCGCGAATCCCGCACCGCACCATAGGGGCTGCGGGTGCCGACAAGGCCGGTCGCGAACTGGTCGAGGTTGGCCTTGCCGATGACGACCGCGCCTGCTGCCTTGAGCGCGGCGACCGCATCGGCGTCGACGTCGGGCAGGTACTCGTATCCCGGGCAGGCGGCGGTGGTCGGGAGCCCGGCCACATCCACGTTGTCTTTCACTGCCAGGACAACACCGGCAAGTGGACCTCCGGCGGCCAAAGATGCGGTGTGTTCCCGGGTTACGTCGGCTTCATCGCGCAGTGTGATGAAGACTTCGGGGCGATCCGCCGCGGCGATGGCGGCGTAGATCTCGGTGATGCGGCTCATGCCACCCTTCCTGTTTTGATGGCGAACTCGCCACTGTCGGACCAGCGTCGACGTTCTTCGTTTCGGGCGATCTCCATCGCTGTTCGCTCGGCGGCGATGTCGTCGGCGTTCTCGTCGAGATACTTCTGGTGTTCGGCGAGCGAGAACGTTCCATGCTCGATCTCCACCCGGCCGCGTCCGGCCGCGGTGTCGGCCCGTAGGTCGAGCAGTTCGTCCGCACTCACCGGATACCACCTGATCTTGTCGAAGAAGCGCAGCAACCACGGGTGCTCGGGGTCGAATCCCGCTGCCTCCAGAGGATGTCGATGATTCCACACCTGGGTGGTGCGTCCGACGAACTGGTAGCCGCCTGGTCCCTCCATCCCGTAGATGCACATATAGGCGCCACCGATCCCGACCGCGTTCTCCGGTGTCCACGTGCGTGCCGGGTTGTACTTGGTGGTGACCAGCCGGTGGCGGGGATCCAGTGGCACCGCAACCGGGGCACCGAGATACACATCGCCGAGCCCGAGCACGAGGTACTCGGCGTCGAAGACGATGCGGTGCACGTCGTCGACAGAACCCAGTCCGTTCATACGCCGGATGAACTCGATGTTCCACGGGCACCACGGGGCATCAGAACGGACCCCGAGCATGTAGCGCTCGATGGCTTCCCGTGTTGCCGGGTCATCCCACGAAAGGGGCAGATGGACGGTCCGGCTCGGGACCACCAACTCCGATGCGGCCGGAAGCTGGGCCTCGCACTCGATCAGCCAGTCCAGCAGAACCGACTGCCGCAACTTGGTCGGATCGACCTTGACCTGTAGCGATCGGATGCCCGGGGTGAGGTCGATCAGTCCGGCCGGTCGGTCCGCGTCGATCCGTTGCGCGAGCGCGTGCACCCGTGCGCGCAGTGCCAGGTCGAGGGTCATCTCGCCGTATTCGACCAGGATGTTGTCGTCGCCGCTGCGCCGGTAGGTGACCAGGGTGCTGCCGTCTGCGGTCATGGTGGACCCCAGGACACCGTTGTCGAGGTCACCGCCGGATGACAAGACGATGCTGATGTCGGAGCGGCGGGCCGAACCGAGGTCGGCCGGGCTGGCGGTCTCAGCCGAACGGACGGGGACGAAGCGCACGGTGTTGCCCGGCTTGAGTTGGCCCATCTTCCAGCGATCGGCGGTGGTGATGGTGACCGGGCAGACGAATCCGCCGAGGCTGGGGCCGTCGGGGCCGAGCAGGATCGGGGTGTCGCCGGTGAAGTCGAGGGCGCCGACGGAGTAGGCGTTGTCGTGGATGTTCGATGGATGCAGTCCGGCCTCGCCGCCATCGGTCCGCGCCCAGCGGGGCTGTGGTCCGACGAGTCGGACGCCGGTCCGATCGGAGTTGAAATGGACTTCGTAAGGCGTGTTGTAGAGGTCCTCGATGTCTTCGACGGTGAAGAACTCGGGTGCGCTGTGCGGGCCGACGGTCACCGCGAGATGCCAGTTGTCGGTGAGGGCCGGCTTTTCCTCGTTCAGGATGCGCCGGGGTGCACTGACCAGATCGGCGCCGGCGCAGGTGAGCGTATCGCCCTCGATCAGTGGACGGCCGTCCTTTCCACCGAACTTGCCGAGAGTGAACGTGGAACGGCTCCCCAGATACTCCTGCGCCTCCACACCGCCTGCGACGGCCACATAGACCCTCATCCCGACCGGCCCCGCCGCACCGATGTCGAGGACCTCGCCTGCCTTGACCGGGATCGGGGCCCACTGCGGCACCGGGATCGAATCCACGGTGACAACCACCGGTGCGCCGGTCACCGCGACGACGGTGTCCTCGGCGAAGGTCAGCCGCGGACCCATCAGCGTGCATTCGAGTCCTGCTGCGCCCTCGGGGTTTCCGACCGCGACGTTGGCGAGGCGGAAGGATAGGTCGTCCATCGGTCCCGACGGTGGGACACCGACCTGCCAGTGCCGGATACGTCCGGGCCAATCCTGGATGGTGGTCTGCGGACCCGCCCGCAGCACCGAGATCGTCGACATTGCTTCAGGCGCCTTTCGAAACTGCGGCCGGCCGGGTCACGATGACCCGGACTGCGGTGGGGTCGAATCCGTTGCACGGGTTGTTGATCTGCGGGCAGTTGGAGATCAGGACGAGGGTGTCGATCTCGGCGCGGAGGGCCAGTCGTCGTCCCGGCGCGGACAATCCGTCGACGATGCCGAGCGAACCGTCGGCGTCGACCGGCACATTCATGAAGAAGTTGATGTTGCCGACCAGATCGGCCTTGCCCAAACCGTGTGGCGCACCGCCGATGAGGAAGTTCTCGACGCAGGCGTGCTGATGTTTGGTGTGGTGCCCGTACCGCAGCGTGTTCGATTCTTGTGAACAGGCGCCGCCAACCGTGTCGTGATTGCCGACCTCATCCGCCACGATCGTCATCATCGGGGCGCCTTCATGATCCCTGATGACGCTGCCGGTGGTCAGGAAGAGGTTGCCCTGCGCGGCGATCGTCGCCTGGGCGGAGTATCTGACCGCGTGATCGTCGGCACCGTAGAACAGGGTGTCGACGGCCTGATTGCCGTGCAGGTCCACGATGGTCAGCACGTCGCCTGCCGCCACGACACCCGACCAGGGTGCGCGATCTCCGATCACGTGGTCGAAGATCACCTCGCCGGTGACCAGTGCCAGCTCTGCGGCCGACGTCGTGGCGGCGGAAGCTGTTGCGGTGGTGGACATCAGATGGTCCTTTCGAAGTGGGCGGCGTTCCAGGCGTCTTCGGAGTTGAGGACCGCACGCTGGTATTCGGGGTCGGTGTCATCGAGCCCGGCCACGGCGGCGTCGAGGTCGGCGGGCGCCTTCCAGGCCAGCACCTCCACGGGCCCGACGTCGAACGTGACGGACGGGTCGAGGGGGTGGGCGGTGTTGACAATGGCAACGGTGCAGGGCAGATGGAGCAGGAGATCGACGTACTTGTCCTGCCCGGCAGAACCTTTGGACGTGAGCGAACCATCGGCCTCGACCACAACACTGTGGAAGAAGGAGATCGATGGCACCACGTCGGTGGGGGTGAGTCCCTGTTTGGCCGCGGCCAGCGTGAACAGCTCCCGGCCGGCGGGGGAGTGCGAATGGACCTCTCCGGCACCGTATTTCTCGGTATTGGTCGTCAACGTGGTGGTGCCGCACAGGGCGTCGTGGTGGCCCGAGGTGTCCTCGACGATGGTGGCCAGCGCCCGACCCTGATCACTGAGCAAGGGATGGCCGGTGCCGAGGTACGCCTGCCACGGCACCTTCACCGTGTCGGCGACATTGAGTCGCTCCCACGGGGCGTCGGAACGCCACAGCAACAGATGCGCACATCCGGTACCGGTCACGTCGCGCAGTCGCAGCCGTGTACCCCGTGCCAGTACCTTGACGCTGTAGCGCCCGCCGGGGATGGTCTCGGCCCACGTCATATCCTGCGGTGCGATCTGGTCCGGGATCGCCGGCCAGGCCGACGCGGGAACAACCGGCATGGAGTCGGTGATGGCCCGGGCCTGAGCGCGGGCATGCTCGCGGGCGCCTGACGTGGTTCCGGTGGTGGCTCCGGTTGTGGTCATGGTGAATATCCTTGTGCAGTAGGTGAATTGGACGGTCTGCTACTTGGCAGTTGCAGCTGACGGCGCCGGGACCGGCATCGGATGCTTCTTGCCGTGCGGGAAGCAGGCGATACCGACGATGATCGTGACCACGATGCAGATCGGGCCTGCCCACTTCAGGATCGGCATGTCACCGGCCGGATCGAAGATCTCTTCCCGGGGCCAGGCGAGGTTGATCACCATCAGGAACCCGTAGACGACAGCCAAGATGTTGATCGGAATCCCGAACCGTCCCAACGTGAACAGCTTCTTGCCCTCGGAATCCACGGGCACGTCTTCGCCGGGCCAGCCCTTGATGCGGCGCCAGAGCATCGGACCGGTGACGGACAGGTAGGCGAGGTAGATCAGGATGATGCAGACGCTGGCCAGGGTCGCGAAGATGGCGGAGTTGCCGACGTTGACCACGAGCACGCCGATGCACAGGACACCGATCAGGATCGACGGTGCGATCGGGGTTCCGGTCTTCGGGTTGACATGCGACAGGATCCTGGAGGCCGGCAGCCGGTCGTCGCGTGCCATCGAGAACATCAGTCGTGAGCATGCGGTCTGAATTGCCAAGGTGCAGATGAAGATCGCGATCACCACATCGCAGAGCAGGACCTTGCCCCAGAACGATCCGAGGACCGAGTCGAGGACGTAGGGGAGACCGCCGACGGCGAGTTCTTCGCCCAGGCTGGGTGCGGCCATCAGGGCGCCGAGCAACATCAGGCCGCCGCCGATCGCCGACACGGTCAGTGCCAGGCGGATGGTGCGTGGAGCGACGCGGCGCGGGTTCTTGGTTTCTTCGGCGAGTTCGCCGGCGGAACCGAATCCGACCATCACGTAGGCGGCCATCAGGCCGGAGACGATGAACGCCCAGATGTAGCCGGGCTGTTCGCCGGGGATGCCGGTGTCGAAGACGACGTCGGGGCCACGCTCGGCGTGGGTGAACAACGCCAGGATCACCGCGATCACGCCGATGATCTCGCAGGTGACGCCGATGCTGTTGATACGGCTCATCCAGTTGACGCCGATGCAGTTGATGAAGGTCGTGACCACGAGCAGGATCGAGCCAAGCAGAACCGCGTTGGACGCTCCGCTGGTGCTGGTCAGGGCGGAGTCGTCGCCGATGATCTGGAAGCCTTCCCAGATCGACGGCATGACCACCTGCAACGCGATCGCCGCGGCAGAAGCGGTGACGATCTGCGCGAGCATCATGAACCAGCCACCGAACCATCCGATGACCTCACCGCCCATGCGCCGCGCCCACTGGTAGATGGCACCGGAAATCGGGTATCTGGCAGCGATTTCGGCAAAACAGAGTGCGACGAGGAACTGGCCGACGTAGACGATGGGCCACGTCCAGAAGAATGCCGGGCCGCCGAAGGAGAAGCCGAGGCCGAAGAGTTGGAAGATCGTCGTCAGGATCGATACGAACGAGAATCCTGCCGCGAAGGATGCGAAGGTCCCCAATGACCGGTGCAACTGTTGGGTGTAACCGAAGGCAGAGAGATCGTCGGAGTCGCCGATCTGCGAGGCACTCCCGGTTGTCGGCGCCGAGGGTGGTTGCGCTGTTGCGGTCATGGCGGGGTCTTCCTGGTCGTGGGCGCTGGAGCCCGATGAACCTGTCGAGTGATAGATAATCGTGAAGCGATTTCTGTCGGGTGACAGGTTTGTTACCGGGGTGCTACCACGTGAAACAATTAGGTTTCGCAAACCACACTGAGCTGCAGGTAGGGGGCTTACGCTGGTGATTCGTGCTGTCCGAAAGAGCCCGGGCGACAGTAGGGTAAGTGCTTGTGAGTCAGATTGCGGCAGGGCCGGGGCGCCCGAGGTTGGTGGAACAGCGCCGCCGTGGGGCAACCGCCCGCGATGAGATCCTCGACGCCGCAGCTGAGTTCTTCACGACGCGCGGGTACTCGGGTACGTCCACCCGCATGATCGCCGAGGCCGTCGGAATCCGGCAGGCTTCGCTCTACCATCACTTCAAGACCAAGGACGACATCCTCGAGGCGCTCCTGCAGGACACTGTGCTCGCGCCGCTCGAACAGGCGACGGTACTACTCGATGCCGACGGATCAGCGCTGGATCGGCTGCAGCAGTTGGCCCGCTTCGATGCCGGACAACTTGCCCGCTCGCGCTGGAACCTCGGTGCGCTCTACCTGTTGCCAGAGCTGCGGACTGAGCGGTTCGCCGAGTTCCGCAGTGCCCGAAGCGACTTGGCGCGGATCTACGCCCAGCTGGCCGGCGAGGTGCTCGGCAACCAGACCGATCCTCGTAGGCACTTGCCGTTCCGGCTCGTCGAGTCGGTGATCAGCATGCGGTCCGACGAGATGGTCGGCGCGCTGGGGGCGGATTCTCTCGAGGACTTGGTGACGGTGCTCGTCGAGAGCGTCGAGCCGGTCCTCACCTAGTACCGCGAGTCGACAAAAGCACACCGTTCAGTCAAAAGCACACGTTGGAACGTGTGCCTTTGACCGAACGGTGTGCTTTTGTGGGATCAGGCGCGCCAGTCGGCCGTGCGTTCCGGGGTTGCCTGCGCGAGTGCTTCTTTGGTGGCTTCGGCGTCGAAATCTTTGCCGTACACCGGGGTTCCGGGCTGCTGGCGCCACGACTGCGCCAAGGATCCGGCGTCGACCGGATCGAAACCGAGTTCGTCGACGAGGGCCGACACGATCTTCTTGGCCTCGGCGTCATCACCGGCGATGGGTAGTGCGATCCGGCCCTTCGTTCCGGGCGGGGTCCCCTTCTGCAACAGGTGCTTCCAGTAGATGCCGTTGAAGACCTTGATGACGGGCTCCTTCAGAACCTCCGAGACCCACACGCTTTCAGGGGTTCCGTCTTCGATGGCAGCGATTTTCCCATCGCGTTGCTGTGGGTAATAGTTGTTGGTCTCGATCACCGGCGCTCCGGGTTTGCGGTTCGCCACGATTCCCGGTGCCAGGTCAGGTGTGTTCTTCTGGGGAATACTGACGATCACCAGATCTGCGTCCTGGGCGGCGTCCTTCGCCCATACCGCTTCAGCACCGGTTTCGGCGGCCAGTTCGGCAAGGGTCTGCGGATCCCGCGAATTGGCGACGCGCACCTCGTGACCCAACTGCGTCAGGCGACGTGTCAGCGTTCCGCCGATGAAACCTGCACCGATGATCCCGATTTTCACAGCTGCTCCTTGTTGATAGACGATTCGCGATGGTTCAACCCGTCCGGTCGCCGGATCATTCCACTACTACCGGCGCTACAGCACCTGGTCGGGCATTGCGTCGTGCACGAGTAGTGCGATCTGAACTCGGTTGTTGAATCCGAGTTTCTCAAGAATGTGGGAGATGTGTGTCTTGACGGTGGCGACGGAAACGTGCAGGTCGGCGGCGATCTCGGCGTTGGACATACCGCGCGCCACAGCGATCGCCACCCGTTGTTCTCCGGCCGTCAACTGGTCGAACTGCTGGGTGCCCCGGCTGTTCCGAGCGTCGTGCTGGGTATAGCGCTGGATCAGTTTTCGGGTGATTGCGGGCGAGAATATCGGCTCGCCTGCGGCCACTTTGCGCAGTGCCGCGATCACATCGCGCGGTGGCGTGTCCTTCAACAGGAATCCACTGGCGCCGGCCCGTAGCGACCGCAGCACCAGATCGTCGGCGCTGAAGGTGGTCAGCATGATGATGTGCGGAGGGCGGGGCAGTGCGCGCAGTGCCGCGGTGGCATCGAGCCCGTTGACCTTCGGCATCCGGATGTCCATGAGGACCAAGGTCGCGGCGGTCTCGCGGACGAGCTCGGTCACACCGACTCCGTCTGCGGCCTCACCGACGATCGTGATGTCGGGCTGACCGGTCAGCATCGTCCGCAGTCCCGCACGAACCAGCCACTCGTCGTCGATCAACAGGAGCCGGATGTCCGTGTCCAACCCGTCGATCACCTCGGGCATTCTTCCTCCCAGGGCAGCCGTGCAGTCAGCACGAAGTTCCGGTCGATGATGCTGTGCTCGAGCGTCCCCCCGGCCAGTGTCACGCGTTCATTCAAGCCGACCAGCCCCGACCCGGTTCCCGGGATCGATGGATGCGGGTGCAGGTCCGCGTTCAGCGGCTGCGAGATGGTGACCGTCAGCCCGAACCCGGGTGACCCACCGATCCGCACGGTCACCGGCACGGCTCCGGCATGCTTGCGGGCATTCGTCAGACCTTCCTGGACGATGCGGTAGGCAGCGCGACTCACCACACCGGGCACCATGTCCACATCCGCGATGTCGACGGTCGCCTTCACCGGACTTCCGGCCAGTTCTGCCTCGTCGAAGAGCTCGCCGATCGTGGCCAGGGCCCTGGTCGGCGCGGCGAGATCGTCGTCGGTCTCCTCGCGGAGCATGCCGATCACATCCCGCAGATCGACCAGCATCTGATGGACTCCGGCGCGGATCACACCGGCGGCGCGGCTGATCTCATCCGGCGAGGCGTCTGGCCGAAACTCGAGTGCGCCCGCGTGAACCGATAGCAGACTCATCCGGTGCGCGAGCACGTCGTGCATCTCCCTGGCCAAACGTTCACGTTCGGTGGCGCGGGCGTGTGCGATCCGCTCGCGTTGCTCGGACTCGACGTTGCGGGCGAGTTCGGCGAGCGAGATGAGCAGCTGACGACGATTGCGCACCATCGTTCCCCAGCCGAGCGCCGCGACAGTGAGCAACACCGAGAACGCCAGGACCACGGGCCAGGAGTCCTGCTCGGCATCGGGGTACAGAGCATAGTTCGACATCGCGGCACCGATGCCAAGTGCGCCGATCGCAAGGGAATAGCGCAACGGTCGGTGCACAGCGAGCGAGAAGAGGGCCAGGAACGCAGGTCCGGTGATGAACGTGGCAAACCCGGATGCGATGGTGAGGATCAGTGCGATCGCGACTGGCCACCGACGGCGCCAGGCCAAGGCGATGCAGCCGAGTAGACCGACAGCGATGTCGGCAAGGAGGAGCGGACCCCAATTTTCGACACGACCACCAATGGTGAGACTGCCGATCCCCGCGGCGAGTAGCACCATGATCACATCGATCGCGATGTCGCGGTTGGTGCGCCGACCCATCAGCGGATGAGGGTCGGCCTCGAGGGTTTCGCGCACTGCACCGGGCACCCATGCCGGACGTGCGGGCAGGCTTTCCCAGCCGTTGATCTCCGGTGGTGCATCGGCGCGACTCATCTCTCGATGTTCTACTGTCACGCTCGGCAACGCATCAGGCGAAAGTCTGAACAGTCGCCGCGAAGCGGTGCCCGCGATTACTTTTCGGACGGGTAAGGGTCTGCACTTTCAGAATTGTCGACCAGAACACCCAGATACGGAGTACCCGCCAATGTCCCGCATGATGTTCCTGAACACCACGGCCACCGACATCCCTGCGACCCGAACGTTTTTCGCCGGGCTGGGATTCGAGTTCAACGACACGTTCTGCGACGAGAACACGCTGTGCCTGATCGTCAACGACCTGACCTTTGTGATGTTTTTGACCCCGGCCCGGTTCGAGGACTTCATCACCGGTGGGATCACCGACACGAGTAAAGACCGTGAGGTGTTGATCGCGGTGTCTGCCGAATCGCGCGAAGCCGTTGACGCCTTGGCTGACAAGGCACTCGCGACCGGAGGTTCAGCCTGGATGGACCCGCAGGATCACGGCTTCATGTACGGCCGTAGCTTTCTCGACCTGGACGGTCACGTGTGGGAGGTCAGCTGGATGGATCAATCGGCGATCGAGGGCTGAGTGGCAGCCGTCTGGGTTGTCGGCGATGCGGTGGCCGGCAACCCGAACCGGGCAAAGTCTTCGACCATCGTTTCAGAGAAGAAAACCACGACATGCGCGACACCGCCCCGGGTGATGTCGAGAACCTGTAGCTGAAAAGGGCGATGTACGCCGTCCTCTGGATCGCGCATGTACAGCCCGAAAGCAGGCTGGCCATTGGCGGTGGTGGGGAGGAGCACCATGTCGTCGGCTTTCTCGGCCGGGCAGTTGTGTTCGATGAGCCTGCCGATGACAGCCGGGCCCTGGTACCAACCGGTGAACGGCGGCATCTCCCAGATCGCCTTGTCGGTGAAGAGTGCCACGATGGCGTCGATGTTGTAGGTCTCGAAGGCCTCGACCCACTTCTGCAGCATTTCCCGTTGCGCCTGGTCATCGGGTTCGGTGATGGAATCGCGTTCGGGTGACACCTCTTTGAGCTGGGCTCGCGCCCGCTGCAGGAGACTGTTGACCGTTGCGGTGGTCAGGTCGAGGGTTTCGGCGACCTCTGCCGCCCGCCACTGCAACACATCACGCAGGATCAACACGGCCCGCTGGCGCTCGGGCAGATGCTGGAGCGCGGCGATGAAGGCGAGTCGAATCGATTCGCGGGCCCCGACGATGGTGGCCGGGTCCGCGGTCTCGGAGAGCGTCTCATCGGAGTCGGCGAACGGCTCGAGCCAGGGCACCTCGTTGTCTTGCAGTAGAGGAGCCTCTGGATCGTACGAATCGCCACCGAGGCCGGAAGGCAATGGCCTTCGCTGCTTGGAACCCAACGCGGTCAGGCAGGTATTGGTGGCGATCTTGTAGAGCCAGGTGCGGACCGAGGCGCGGCCGTCGAAGTTGGAGTACCCACGCCAGGCCCGGATGAAGGTCTCCTGGAGCAGGTCCTCGGCGTCGTGGTGCGAGCCCATCATCCGATAGCAATGCGCCAGCAACTCACGACGGAACGGTTCGGTGACTTCCAGGAAGTCGGAGTCCGCTGACGTCTCAACAGTCATGTGGCACAGATTACGGGAGCAGTCGGACACCGAACAGCCCAAAAGGGCATGATCGGTCAGTTGTTCCAGAATCCTTCATGTATTTCGACGGCCTCGGGCATCGGGACCGGGCCGTGCACCGCCGTGGGACGCTGGCCGGCCGCGAAGACCTCGCGACAGGGCAGCGCCATCGTCGGATTGTGCTCATCGGCCCCGGTGATGGTGGCCAGGTCGGCCTCCGACAGGGCGTAGACGACGGTCCCGATCCCGGCCCAATAGACCGCACCCGAGCACATCGCACAGGGCTCGGCCGAGGTGTACATGGTCATCGTGGCGAGTTCGGCGGGCGTGAACCGGCCAGAGGCCATCCGGGCGAGATTGGTTTCCGCATGTCCGGTGGCGTCCCGTCCGGTTTCCACCGTGTTCTGTGCCTCGAAGACAACTTCTCCCGTGCTGGTGGCCAGCAATGCACCAAATGGGTGATTCCCGGATTCACGGGAGAGTCGGGCCACCGCAACAGCGCGGCGCAACAGGTGGTCGTCGATATCGCTCATGGATATCAGTGTGCCGGGTGTGGCCATTGGTGTAGTGGTTGAGGGGTGATTCGAGTAGGGACTTCCGGGTGGGTGTATCCGCCTTGGCGCGGTGAGTTCTACCCGCCGGGCCTGGCGCAGCGTCGTGAACTCGAGTACCTTTCCCGCACCTTGAATTCGGTCGAGATCAACGGTTCCTTCTACTCGTTGCAACGCCCTACGAGTTATCAGAAATGGGCGCAGCAGGTTCCCGACGACTTCGTGTTCGCGGTGAAGGGGCCCCGATTCATCACGCATATGAAGCGCCTTGTCGATGTCGATCAACCACTTGCGACGTTTCTGGCCTCGGGCGTCCTGGCGTTGGGCCCCAAGCTCGGACCGGTGCTCTGGCAACTGCCCCCGAACCTGCCGTTCGACCCGGAGGTGATCGCCGCGTTTGCCGATCTGTTGCCCCGGACCACCGCGGAGGCCGCGACGATGTCGCAGGGCCACAGCGACAAGGTCGACGGACGCGCCTGGACGACAACCGATGCCGATCGCCCGTTGCGGCACGCGATGGAGGTTCGGCACCCGAGCTTCGACACACCGCAGGTTCCAGAACTCTTGCGGGAGAAGAACATCGCACTGGTCTTGGCGGATTCCGCGGGCAAGTTCCCGGTCATCGACGAGGTGACCGCGGACTTCGTGTACGCCCGGCTGCACGGTGAGCACGAGTTGTACACCAGTGGATACACCGACGATGCCCTCGACCGGTGGGCGTCGCGTTTTCGGGAACGTGCGGCAGGCAGTGACGTCTACGTCTATTTCGACAACGACGCCAAGGTGCGCGCACCCCACGACGCGCGGGCACTGCTCGACCGGCTCGGGTGAGGCACCGGGTAGCGTTGTCGGTCAGCGCACTCGGTTTGTGAACGGCGCCAATTTTTTCAGGATGTCGGTATGACTTGAGGTGCTCTGATGATCGACCGACTCGACAGGCTGCAAAGACGGCATCCGGTCCTGGGCTTCGGCATCGCTGTCATCTACAAGTTCGTCGATGATCAAGGTGGCTATCTCGCGGTCTTGATCACCTATTACGCTTTCCTGTCGTTGTTCCCGTTGCTGCTGGTGCTCACCACCACGGTCGGCATCGTCCTGGAGGGCAATCCCGAACTCCAACGAACGGTGATCGATTCGGCACTGAGTCAGTTCCCGGTCATCGGTGATCAACTCGGAACACCGCAGGAACTGAGCGGCGGTGTCGCCGGCATCGTCATCGGTCTGATCGGCGCCCTCTACGGTGCCTCCGGCATCGGGCAGGCCACCCAGAATGCGATGAACACGGCGTGGCAGGTGCCGCGAAACAGCCGGCCGAATCCGATCCTGTCGCGGGCGCGAAGTCTGCTGTTGCTCACACTCATTGCGCTGGCGCTCGTCGCGACGACGGTCCTTTCGACATTCGGTGGGCTCTCGGGTCCGCTGAACATGTGGCAGAGCATCGTGGTGGGTTTGGGTGCGGTACTGACCAACTCGATGATCTTTGCCGTTGGCTTCCGGCTGAGCACAACATCCAAGAGCGTGAGCTATCGCGATGTGTTGCCGGGCGCAATTGTCATGGGCGTGGTGTGGCAGCTGTTGCAGACCTTTGGAGCGGTCTATGTGACGGGTGTGGTCAGGAACGCCAGCACCACGAACAGCGTCTTCGCGGTGGTGTTGGGTCTACTTGCGTACTTCTATCTGGCGGCAATCGCCGTTGTCATATCCGCCGAGATCAACGTGGTGCGCAAACACCGGCTGTATCCCCGGGCATTGCTGACCCCGTTCACCGACAACGTCGATCTGACCCGGGGCGATCGAAAGACCTACACGCGGCAGGCGAAGGCCCAGCGGGCCAAGGGATTTGAGCAGGTCACGGTCACTTTTGAGAAGCCTAATCAGGCGGACGAGAAACATGAAGGTTAGCAAAAGCAATAAAGTCTGATGCAGGAACTTACGCTGCAGTAAGTTCTTATGCACCACGCATCAGTGTTAGTGATCAGAAAGGCTCCACGAAAAATGGGGATGAAGACCCGTGTTGTTTCTTCGGCCGCAGCGATAGCCGCCACACTCACCCTCGGTGTCGCACTGGCCGGCCCGGCCGCTGCCGAGACCATCGATCTCGAGGTCGATTACACCGCCAACACCTCGACCGTCATCAAGAAGCTGAATCAGAAGGTCGACTTCCCGGCGACCCCGCTCGTCACGACGCTGAGCCTGGATTACCCCAGTCTCGAAAAAGGCACGCTCAGTGGCCGGCTGAATCTCCCCACCACCAGCACCGACCTCAAACTCGGACCACTGAACCTGGCAACGATCACGATGTCGATCGTTGATCCCTCCGAGGTCACCGGCACCGCGGCGATCGACCTGGAGACATTCGACGTGAGCCTGAAGGCTCAGCAGAGTTTCAAGATCAAGATCGACAGCATTCAGCCGCTGGGCATCAGCACCGGTTCGGCAAATCTGAACCTGCTCTCCCCGAAAGCGAACTGTGTGACGTCGGTGACCACGGCCAACCTGAGCGGCACGGCCAACCTCAACGAGGGTCTCGACACCGTCCTCAGTGGCACCTACGAGATCCCGGCGTTCACCGGCTGCGGCAACCTCGTCGGCCCCGTGCTCAACTCACTGGTCTCGGGCCCCGGCAACACCCTGACGGTGGATCTGAAGACCAACACAGACGGCGCCGCCACCTCCATGCTCCGGCAGGCAGCGAGCAGCTAGACCGGAACCTTCGGGCGAACCTGCAAACAGCTCATGCCCATGCACACCTCGGTGCGCATGGGCATGAGTGGTATTCGGGCGATCAGATGACTCCGTGTAGCGGCGGTGGTTCGCCGTGGAGCAGGGTGCGTCCGATGTGCTGATACTTCCAACGCACAGGGTCGTGCAGGGTGTGGGTCCGGGCGTTGCGCCAGAAGTGGTCGAGTCCGAGATCAGCTGCCGCGCTGCGTGTTCCCGATACCTCGAACAGGGCCGACGACACGTCGTTGGCGGCCCGGTCCGCGACGATCTTGGCCGTCGCGACCGCGATCGACGCCTCGGCCGCACGCTCGACCGCGTTCTCCGCGGTCGCCGAGAACGTCTCGTCCACGGCGTGTCCGGCCACAGCCAATGTTGCTTCGGCCGTGCGGACTTCGACGGCGAGTTCGCCGAAACGCTGGATCAGCAGCGGATCGTCGATCGCCCGATCAACGCCGGCCTCGAACCATGGCCTGCTCTTTGTCCGCGCGAAATCGGTTGCGGCGCGCAGGGCGCCACGTGCGATACCGGCGTCGATCGCAACATGCAGCAACTGGGCAAACGCGCCGTAGCCGGCCGGGGCATCGATCGCCTTCGCCCGCGCCACCAGCTGCTGCGGTTGCACGGTCACGGCTTCGAAGGAGATCGTGCCACTGCCCGTGGTGCGCTGTCCGATGCCGTTCCAGTCGTCCACGATGCGGACCCCGGCGATATCGGCGGGTATGAACGCCACGTATTCGCCGGGCTCCAGCCCTGATTCACCGTTCGGGTCGTCCAGCCGTGCGAGTACCGCCAGCGTGTGGGCGTACAGGGAACCCGTGCAGTAGAACTTCGAACCATCGAGCTGCAGGCTTCCCGAAACGGGTTTGATCGTTGTCGAGATGTCGGCAATCGTTTTGCCACCGCGCTCGGACTGCGCGTTGGCGATGCGACCACCGCCGAGGACATCCGAGAAGATGTCCCGCTGCTGGGTCGGAGTACCGGCCAGCCGCAACAGATTCAGATACACGAAATGGCTGTGTGGGATCTGCGCGATATTCGGATCGGCCGTGGCCAGGATCCGGACGATCTCGGCCACGACGCCGGGCGTCAGGTCGGCGCCACCGAACTGCGTTGGCACGGTGATCGCCAACAGTCCGCTGGCCGAGAGCTCGTCGATCTCACGGTGGGGGAGCTTGCGGTCACGGTCACGGCCGGCGGCCCCGGTGGCAAAATGTGCCGCCAGGGTGCGTGCGGTTGAAAGTGCCTGTTCCGCAGAGTCGATGCGGGTTGCGATCGCGGTACTGCTCACGACGCGTTGACACCGGCTGCTTCGTCCGCCGCTTCGATTTCACGAACCAGCGGGAGCACCTTGGCACCGAAGTACTCGATCTCTTCCTGGAAGTGCAGGAAGCCGCCGAGTACCAGGTCGACCCCGAGACGCTTGTAGGCGACGATTCGTTCGGCGACCTGCTCGGGGGTGCCGATGAGCTTGGTCTTGAAACCGTCGTTGTACTGCACGAGATCCTCGAACGAGGAATCTGCCCACATGCCCTTGTGGTCAGAGGTAGAAGCGCCTGCCTGCTGTACCGCGTCACGGAAGCCCTCAACCGCAGGACGGTTGGCCTTCGAGATGATCTCGCGGAGGGTGTCGTGTGCTTCGGCCTCGGTGTCCCTGGCGATGATGAATCCGTTGAGGCCGAACTTGACCTCGCGGTTGTGCGCCCGGGCCACGGCCCGCAGATCCTCGACCTGCTCGGTCACACCGTCGAAGTCCTTGCCGTTGGAGAAGTACCAATCGGCGTACCGGCCACCGTTGTTGCGGGCCGCGGTGGAGTTACCGCCCTGGAACAGTTCGGGATTCGGGCGCTGTGGGGTGTTGAGCGGTTTCGGTTTGAGGGTGAAGTCGCGGATCCGGTAGAAGTCGCCTGCGTATTCGACGTTGTCCTCGGTCCAGATCTTCCGGATCACCTCGAGGAACTCGGCACTGCGTCGATAGCGTTCATCATGTTCGAGCCACGGTTCGCCGAGCGCCTTGAACTCACCGGAGAACCATCCGGACACCACGTTGATCGCGAAGCGACCGTTCGACAGGTGATCGGCAGTGGCACCGAACTTGGCGAGCACTGCGGGATGCCACAGTCCGGGATGGACCGCCGCGATCACCTTCAGTTTCTCGGTCGCACCGAGCAGTGCAAGGCTGAAAGATGTTGATTCGTGCTGGAACTCGGCACCGTACGAGGCCATGTAGCGCACCTGTGACAGGGCGTACTCGAAGCCGTTGTTCTCGGCGGTCCGGGCGAGCTTCTTGTTGTATTCGAAGTCCCAGCCGGTGCGCTGTTCGATGTCGCTGGTGACCAGGCCGCCACTGACGTTTGGCACCCAGTACGCGAACTTGATCTGGTCGGAAATTTTCTCGGTGGTCATGGGCTCTTCTCCGGATGTTGTGGCGGAAGCAGGGTTTACGAGGCGCTGGCCGGCTCGTACGAGCTCAGGAACGCGCCACGCACTGGTTCGCGTGCGTGATCGTCGCCATCGAGCAATCCGCGCCGGATCAGACGCGGACGTACGCCTTCACCGAAGTGGTAGGCCTCTTCGACGTGCGGATATCCGGAGAGGATGAAGTGGTCGAGGCCGAGTGCGGCATATTCTTCGATCCGGTCGGCAACCTCATCGTGCGACCCGACAAGTGCGGTTCCGGCGCCACCGCGGACCAGGCCCACCCCGGTCCAGAGGTTGGGATAGATCTCCAACGAGCGGGCGTCGGTGGTCGAGTTGAAAATAGCTCCACCGCTGTGGAGTTCGAGCATCCGCTTCTGTCCTTCGGACTCGGACTGCGCGAGGTTCTTCTGGGCACCGGCCACCACCGCCGGATCGAGGGCTCCGAGGAGTCGATCTGCCTCGGCCCATGCCTGTTCGGAGGTGTCGCGGGAGATGACGTGCAGCCGGATCCCGTACGTCGGTTCGCGGCCTTCGGCGGCGGCGAGTCCGCGGATCCATTTGAGCTTGGCGGCGACGGCGTCGGGCTTTTCGCCCCAGGTCAGGTAGGTATCGGCGAACTTCGAGGCCACAGCACCCGCAGCAGGCGAAGATCCGCCGAAGAAGACAGGGGGCAGCGGATCGGGGCGCCGGGCGAGCTGTGCGCCCTGTACTCGGAGGTGCTTGCCGGTGAAGTCGACGGGTGCGTCCTCGGTCCACAGACGTCGGACGATGTCGAGGAACTCGCCGCAACGCTCGTAGCGGGCGTCTTTGGAGAGGAAGTCGCCGAAGGCGCGCTGCTCCGACGCTTCACCGCCGGTCACGACGTTGAGGAGCAACCGTCCCTTGGATTGCCACTGGTAGGTGGCAGCCATCTGCGCCGCGAGGGTCGGGCTGGTCAGCCCTGGACGCATAGCGACCAGGAACTTGAGGGTGTCGGTGGTCTCCAAGAGCATCGCCGTCGACAGCCAGGCATCCTCACACCACAGGCCGGTCGGGGTGAGGACGGCTTCGAAACCGTTGACCTCGGCGGCGCCGGCAATTTGGTTCAGATAACGCAGGGTTGCCGGGCGATCGCCTGACATGTCCGAACCGTGACCACCTGCCATCAGATTCCGGGAGTCGCCATATGTCGGCAGGAACCAATGGAAATGCAGGGACACGATAGGTGCCTTTCTCTTGGAAACGGGGAACGTCTCTTGGAAACGAGGAACGCAACTCAGTGTGGGCTGTATTCGGGATTCGTTTCCACAATTTCGTTCGTCGTGATTTCAAGTCGACGTGGAGGTCGGCGCCGGGGCTATTGTCGCCGGTGAGCTGCGCTGCAGCCGGGGTTCGACAGGTCGCCGCAATCAGTTCGCGTTACCTGGTGCCCATCGGTGGATCGTTTGCAGCCCGGTTGTGTCACTGCTATGTTTGCGCCTATGTCGAGCGCAGGTCACCACATCCCGGAGGTCACTTATATGACCACCGCACTGGGATGTCGTCTGCCGTTTGCTCGCGTCCTCTGTTGTCGAATGTCCTGATCTGATCTCGCCGCGCTCGCGGCATTTTCCGAATCTGACAACTTCCCGCGCTGGAGAACCCATCGGTTCTCCAGGTGCGATCATTCGACGAGGACATCCGATGACTGCAACACTTGATCACCGCATCACTTCTGGCTCCACCCCCACTCGCTCCACCGTCACACGTCCGTCCGAGCGAAGCGGTTCGCGACCTCTGGTCGGTTCCCGCGTCACCGCGCCAGGGCGTCCTGCCCGTCCGCTGGGTGTTCCCGGCCCGAAGAAGGCACCCAAGATTCACATCGCGAACCCGCAGCTGCATCTGTCGACCAAGCCTGCAGCGGTTGTGCTGCGGGCTGCGCGTCTTCACGGACCGGTGTTCCGGGACGCGGCATCAAGTGCCTCAGGACTGAGTATCTCGACCGTGAACCGGCAGGTCAGCGCGTTGCTGAAGTCCGGTCTGTTGCGGGAGCGGGCCGACCTGGCACCGGCAGGTGCCATCGGGCGCCCACGGTTGCCCTTCGAGCTGAACACCGCTGATTTCTTGACCGTTGGCATCCACATCGGCCTCAAGGTCACCTCGATCACCACCCACGACCTCTTCCATCGTGTTGTCGGTGCCATTCAGATCCCGACGCCGGTTGCGGACACACCGGAACAGGCTTTGACGTCGATTGGTCTGAGCACCAAGCGTTTCTTGTCTCGCTGGCCGAACAAGAAGATGCTGTGGACCGGCGTTGCGCTTGCCGGCCGGGTCGACAAGGCCGGCCGTAACACCCACCCGCGACTCGCCTGGGAATCTGCCCCGGTCGGCGAGGTACTCGCGTCGGTCATCGGTCTGCCGATCTCGGTGGCCTCGCACGTGGAAGCCATGGCCGCCGCGGAACTGCTGCTCAACCCCCAGGCCGAACTGCTGGTGGACCCGGCTGAAGAGGGCGGCAGCTTTGTCTACTTCTACGCCCGTGAATCGGTGGGTATCGCGTTCACCGTCGGCGGCAGCGTCTACACACCGGCAGGCGGACCGCCGGAGATCGGTCACTTCCCGGTCGGGAAGACCGCACTGCTCGACCCCACGGGGACCGGACAACTCGAGTCGACGGTCAGTGACACCGGCATCGTCGATGCCGCGATCGCTGCCGGCCTTGCGATCGCCAACGTCGACGAGGTGCACCAGTTGGCGGCCGAGGGACACGAACTCGCTCGCGCGATCCTGGCCGAGCGCGCAGCGGTCTTGGGCCGTGCGGTCGGTCTGATCGGGGACATCTTCAATCCCGACCACGTTGTCCTCGGCGGCCAGGCATTCACCGATGCTCCCTCGACGCTTCCGATGGTCGCCCAGGCCGTCCGTGAAACGTCTGTCGCTCCGCGACGCGACGTTCGGGTGTCACGTTCCGGCGCAACAGTTCAGCAGCAGGCAGCAGGCGCGGTCTCACTCGATGCGATCTACAGCGATCCCATCGAAGCGCTCGCACGTACCGCGTAAACCTTCCGCCGAGCGACCCGAAAAACCGCCGAGCGGGCCGAAATCACCTGCGTAACCGCATTATTGGCACGGTCAACGGTGATCAGGACACGCTCGACGGCTTGACCCGACGATTTGGTTGGTCAGTCGGTGGTGCGCTTGTGGTACGCGAACAAGGCGAATGGGGCGAAGATCAGGGTCAAAGCCACTGACCACAGGACCGTTGCGAGTTCAGGATTCTGCAGTGGCCAGGGTGCCCCGGCCGGAGCAGTCGGGCCGTTGCCCCATAGTTCACGCATGGCCTGCACCAGTGCCGAGATGGGATTCCACTCGGCGATGGTCCGCAACCATGACGGCATCGGGGCAGTCGGCACGAATGCGTTGGACAGGAACGTGATCGGGAACAGCAATGTGAACATGACACCGTTGACCGCTTCGGGTGATCGCATGATCGATCCGATGAGGATCCCGAACCAGATCATCGAGAAGCCGAACAGTAGTACCAGCGCAAATGCCAAGACTGCCTTGAGGAATCCCTCGTTGATGCTCCACCCGATCAACAGGCCGGTGATGGCCATGACCACGATGCCGATCGATGAATGGATCAGCGCCGCCACCGATCGGCCGACGAGCACCGATGATCGCGACATCGGTAGCGACCGGAACCGGTCGATGATGCCCTTCTCCAAATCGTTCGTGAGACCGAGTGCCACGATGAATGCGGAGAATGCGATCGTTTGGCCCATGATCCCGGGCAGCAACCACTCCTTGTAGTCGAAGCCCGAACCGGGATTGATCGATGCCCCGAAGACGTATGCGAACAGCAACACGAACATGATCGGCTGCACCGTCACATCCGACAGCATCTCGGGTTGGCGTTTGGTGTGAATCAGGTTGCGTCGCACCATGACCAGCGATTCCCGCAGTAGGTCGGGGCGTCCTACTGTGAAATCGCGGGTGGCCTGCTTGCCGGTTGTGCCTGCAGCGGTGGTGGTCATCAGTTGGTCTCCTCGGTGTCGGCATCTTCTGCGCGATGCCCGGTGAGTGAGAGGAAGACGTCGTCGAGGCTGGGGCGGGTCAGTCCGATGTCGTCGACCTCGATTTCGCTGCGTTCGAAGATCCCGGCGATCTTGGTCAGGTCGGCGATCCCGTTGGCGGCGGCTGTCAGTTGCCTGGCCGACTCATCCACGAATACCTCCCCGCTGTTCTCACGGAGGAGGCGTGTCGCTTCGGGCAGGTCGCCGGATCTCGACACGGTGAGCACCAGACTGGCCTTGCCCGCCTGCTCTTTGAGTTGCAACGGAGTGCCGGCCGCGATGATCTTGCCCTTGTCGATGACAACGATGTCGTCGGCGAGTTGGTCGGCCTCTTCGAGGTATTGCGTGGTGAGAAGCAAAGTGGTGCCCTGCTTCACCAGTGAGAGCAGAACGTCCCAGAGTTCTTGGCGGCTCCTCGGATCAAGACCGGTGGTCGGTTCGTCGAGGAACAGGACCGGCGGTGACGCCAACAGGCTGACCGCGAGGTCGAGTCGTCGGCGCATACCGCCGGAGTAGGTCTTGACCACCCGATCCGCGGCGTCACTCAGGGAGAACTGTTCGAGCAATTCGTCGCCCGACCGCCGGACCTGTTTGCGGGGCAGCCCGTAGAGGCTGCCGATCATCCACAGGTTCTCGCGGCCGGTCAGCAATTCGTCGACGGTGGCGGCCTGGCCGGTGAGCCCCATCCGGCTACGCACCAGGTCGGGGTTCTCGATCACGTCGTAGCCCGCGATTCTGGCGGTGCCCGACGTCGGCGTGCTCAGAGTGGTCATCATTCGCACGATGGTGGTCTTTCCGGCACCGTTCGGGCCGAGTAGACCCATGACCGAGCCGGGGGGAACGTTGAAACTCACCTCGTCGACAGCCCGGACACCATCGAACTCTTTGACCAGATCGATGGCCTCGATGGCGTAGTCGGTTGCTATGGCGGTGGAGGTCATGTCCGCAACGGTAGCGACGTGGTCTGACATAAGGCCAGTGGTTTTATTGCCAAGCGCCGTGGTTTTACTGCCGAGTACTGCCACTGGGATTCCCCCTGTTGTTGGTTGGCAAGGTGTTGATGCCGATCCTCCGACTTCAAGTGGACATGAAGTCAAGGGCAAAGCGTGATCCCTTACCGGTCATGTCGTGGTGGATGACGAAAATCCGGCGGGTGTGATCAGGATTCGAGGACTTGATGCAGTTTGATCATTGCTCCCCAGGGATCACCGATGGTGGCAAGACGTCCGTAGGGGGTGTCCTCGGGTTCGGTGATCACTGTGCCGCCGAGTTCGGTGGCCCTTGCCGCGGTTGCGTCCGCGCTCTCGACACCGATGTAGATGGACCAGTGCGACGGCACCTCCGGCGGCAGGTACTTCGATGCGTCCATGATCCCGGCGTATCCCTCGCCGGGTCCGGCCCCCGGCAATGCCAGCTGACCGTAGCGGAACTCGTCGGTATCGCTGACGGTCACGAAGGGGCGCTCGAGAACTGTGCTGTAGAACTTCACCGCGGCGGCGTAATCAGTGGTCTGCAGCTCGAAGTAGCAGGGCGCGCCGACCTCGTTCTCGAGTTCGAATCCCTTGTGTTCTTTGGGTTCCCAGAAGCCGAAGACCGCGCCGTGGGGATTGAGGCCAGGTGAGGTCTCGGGATTGCTCCCACCATCGGTCACAAACGTCATCAGCCCCAGTTCTCCGATCTCCATCGGCTCGAAGAGGAGACTGCCACCGGCCTCGGCGACCTTTTTGGCGGAGGCATTGATGTCGGATGTCTGGAAGTACATCCCCCAGAAGTCCGGTGTGTCGGGCGCCATTTTCGGGCCGATGCCGGCGATCCGCTTGTCTTTGTAGGTAGCTGTGGCGTACCCGCCGAACTGTTCGTCGGGTTCGGTGCAGTCCCAGCCGAAGAGTTCTTCGTAGAACTTCGCGGCGGCGACGGGCTCTGAGCTGGACAGGTCGAACCAGACGGGCACGCCGTCGGGTCGGGAGTCGATGGCAGGCATGGTGTTGGTCTCCTCTTGGCGGGGGATTCGAAAGCTTCACAGGCATAGACCAGGGTGCGCGCGAAAACTCATCGCGACGAGGGAAGTCCGCATATGCGGCTGCCGAGGCTTGACAGAACCGCAGCCGCGGACGAATCTCAGTGGGTGACCGACCTGCGAATCCGTCAAGCCGCCGAACTCCTGGGGATCAGTGACGACACTGTCCGGCGGATGATCGCCACCGATGAATTGTCGGCCCACACCGACGCCTCGGGTCGGCAAGTGGTCGACGGTGCCGAGCTGGCGAAACTGGCCAGCGAGCGGGCGCCGGTGCTGTCCTCATCCGATGCGCCAGTCGCGCGGTCGGCTCGCAACCGCTTCGTCGGTCTGGTCACCGAGGTGAAGTCGGATCCGGTGATGAGTCAGGTGACGATGCAATGCGGTCCGTTCGAGGTCACGTCCTTGATGAGTACCGATGCCGTGCGTGAACTCGATCTCAAACCCGGCTCGGTGGCAACAGCGGTGGTCAAGGCCACGAACGTCATCGTGGAAACGAGGTCCGCCGAATGAGGTCGAGAATCTTTGCAGTGTTCGCACTGTTCCTGTCGGCGGCGCTCCTGGTGGCGGGATGTTCGTCGAGCGATGATGACAACTCGGCGAGTGGCACCGGCAGCGATGGCGCGGACAAGGTCACTCTCACCGTCTTTGCCGCGGCGTCGCTGAAGAAGAGCTTCACCGACCTCGCAACGCAGTTCTCCGAAGACAACCCGAATATCGAGGTGAAGTTCAGCTTCGACGGATCTCAGGTACTTGTCACCCAGATCCAGCAGGGTGCCGATGCGGATGTGATCGCGACCGCCGATGAGAAGAACATGGCGAAACTCGGTGAGGCGGTGAGTGATCCGCAGACATTCGCCACCAATACCCTGACCATCGTCACCCAACCAGGCAATCCGAAGAACATTCAGGGTCTGGATGATCTCACGAAAGATGATGTCAGCACAGTGATCTGCGCGGTCGTCGTGCCGTGTGGCAGTGCCACCGCGAAGGTCGAGGAGAACACCGGAATCGACATCACACCGGTCAGTGAGGAAACAGCGGTGACCGGTGTGCTCACCAAAGTGCAGACCAGGCAGGCCGACGCGGGACTGGTGTACGTCACCGATGCCACCGGTGCCGGCGATACGGTGACCGCCGTAGCCGATCCCGCCTTTGCCTCGGTGGTCAACGCGTACCCGATCGGTGTCGTCGCTGCGAGCAAGAGGAAACAAGCGGCGCAGAAGTTCGTCGACATGGTGCTCGGTACGCAGGGGGCCGCGCTCCTCGAGGCGATGGGCTTCGGTCCTGCGCAGTGAAAACCAGTGGACTGAAAGCTGTTCCGGCCTGGCTGTACATTCCGGCCGTGATCGGCGTGGCCCTGGTGATGCTGCCGCCGATCGCACTTGCCACCAACACGCCGTGGAGTGACTTCTGGGAGAACATCACCTCTGATGTCTCACGGGACGCGCTGTTGCTGAGCCTTCGGACCGCGATGATCAGCACCGTGTTGTGCATCGTGCTGGGTGTGCCGATGGCGATCGTTTTCGCCCGGAGCACCGGTGTGGTCATTCGACTGCTGCGCTCGGTGGTGCTGTTGCCGCTGGTGCTTCCGCCGGTGGTCGGTGGTATCGGATTGATCTATGCCTTCGGCAAATTCGGTCTCGTCGGTGAACATCTGGTGGCGATCGGTATCGATATCGCATTCTCGACCACCGCGGTTGTGCTCGCTCAGACCTTCGTGGCGCTGCCCTTTCTGGTGATCAGTCTCGAAGGTGCGTTGCGCAGCGTCGGCAGCCGGTATGAACGGGTGGCGGCCACATTGGGGGCATCGCCGACGCACACCCTGTGGAAAGTGACCATGCCGCTGGTGTTTCCGGCGTTGCTCTCGGGGATGGTTCTGGCTTTTGCGCGGGCGCTCGGTGAATTCGGTGCCACGATCACTTTTGCGGGCAATCTGCAGGGGGTCACCCAGACCGCGCCGCTGGCGATCTACGTGGAATCGATCAGTGAACCGGAACAGGCCTTGCCGCTCTCGATGGTGCTGGTACTGGTGGCGCTGCTGGTGGTCATCGCCGTGCACCTGCGCGATTCTCATCGGGCGGTTGCGATATGAGCGGGCCGATATGAGTGGGGATCTTGTTGCCGAATTACGCAGTGACGTACCGTTTCTGGATCTGCAGCTGACAGTCCCGGCCGGTGCCACGGTGGCCGTCCTCGGTCCGAACGGCGCAGGCAAGAGTACGTTGATGAACCTGTTGGCGGGTCTGCTCAAACCCGCATCAGGGACGATAGACGTCGGCCGGCATGAACTCGTCGGCCCGAAAGTGTTTGTCCCGCCGCATAAGCGTGGTGTCGCGATGCTCTCGCAGCAGGGCATGCTCTTCCCTCATCTGACCGTCCGGCAGAATGTCGCGTTCGCTCCGGCGGCGGCACGGCTACCCCGATCCGAGGTGCGCGCGCGAACGCAGCGGTGGCTCGAAGCAGTGGATGCGATCGACCTGGCAGATCGCAAACCGTCACAGTTGTCGGGTGGACAGGCGCAGCGGGTGTCGCTGGCCCGGGCATTGGCGGCCGATCCGGCGCTCCTGCTACTCGACGAACCGTTCAGCGCACTCGATGTCGATGTGGCGCAGCGTATCCGGGTGCTGTTGCGAGGCATCCTCGCTGATCGTGCTCGCACGACAATGCTGGTGACCCATGACATCGCCGATGCGGTCACGCTGGCGGACTCGGCGATCATCCTGGGCGATGGCAAGGTCGTGGACCGTGGTCCGATCCGTGAACTGCTCACCAGTCCGGCGAATCAGTTCGCGGCGCAGTTGGCCGGACTAAACCTCGTCGCGGGGCGCTGGGACGGGGATGCTCTCGATGCCGGGACCTTCGGAATCACCGGAATGGCCGACACCCCACTGACCGTCGGCGACCCGGTCATGGCCGCATTTTCGCCGACCGCGGTCGCGATCTACCGGACGCCGCCGAGTGGAAGTCCTCGCAACGTCGTGAAAGCCGTTGTCACACGGATTGTTCCGCAAGGTGATCTGGCCCGGGTGGATGCCGGTGTTGACACCCAGGCGGTCGCTGGAGTGATCACGTGGTCGGCTGTTGCCGACCTCGACCTGGTTGCAGACGACGAGGTCTACCTGGTGATCAAGGCCAGCGAGGTCACGCTGTACCACCCGCGCTGACGGCCTCCGGGCGGCCGCTTCGCCGCTGAGACCAGGGGCCCAGAGGCGCTGAGTGATTGACATCACCATTCGACGCGGGCTAAGTTCATTGAACTGATATCAGTTTGAGTTTTGGTTCCCGCTGTTCCCCCCACGCGGCAGACAATTGTTGCTGTCGCGCGATTCTGGAGGTCTCCTTGAAATTGTCTGCCAGGGCAACGCTTGCGGTCGGCATCGCCGGCGTCCTCTTGCTTTCCGTCGCATGCGGAAACGAGAAATCCGCGTCCGGGCCAGTTGAGGGTAGTTGGGAGGATGTGGTCACCGCCGCTGAGGAGGAAGGTGTCGTCCACCTGTATTCCACCCAACACCCGGAGAATCTGGAGGCGCTGAAAGTAGCTTTCGCGCAGGAGTATCCAGCGATCAAGCTCGAATTCACCCGCGGCACGGACGTCGAGACGAATCCCCGCGTAGAGGCGGAGGTGAGAACCGGGAAGGGCACTGCTGACGTACACATGCTGTCCGACCCGGCGTGGGCGACCACGGCTGCCGATTCCGGTGCGTACTCGGTGGACATCGTCGGACCGGCGTTCGACGATCCGGACTACGACCGCGAGGGCAGCGTTCTGAACAACAAGTTCTTCCTGACCAGCGCGGCGGTCATGGCGTTGGGTTGGAATGTCAATGAACTTCCGCAAGGTTTGCAGTCCCCGGCTGACCTGCTCGATCCGGCTCTGCGCGGTCGGGTCGGCGTGGTCAATCCTTCTGGCTTCGCTGCCGTTGTGGATGAATATCAGTTCTTCGAGAAGCGTTGGGGTGACGGCAGCTTCAACGAACAGTTGGCGGCCCTTGATCCGCGTGTCTACCCCAGCTCTCTCGGTATCGCGCAGGCGTTGAGTTCGGGCGAGATCATCGCCACGCCGATGGTGCAACCGTTGGTCCGTGAGATGGAGGCCGGGGCGCCGGTCGACTGGGTGCTTCCGGACCAGGCGTGGGGGACACCGTGGTACTCCCACGTTCTGGCATCGGCGCCACACCCGAATGCTGCGCAGGTGCTGGCGAACTTCTTGGTCACCAGCAAAGGGCAGGAAGCACTGTCGAAGGGTTATGGCAGTGTGCTTTCCGATATTCCGGGATCCGTTGGGCGAGCGCAGGATATTCCGTTCCCCGACACGTCCGCGTTGACGCCGGAGAGCATCGCCAGGTATCAGGAGCAGTGGGAGAAGATGTTTGTGGGTTGAGATCAGCGAATTGCCGTCGTCGCGGTCAGGTTCTCGTGAACCGGCCCCCGGCGGCGGCTTCGCTGCTGCCCGACCTCAGTCGAGGCGGCACAACGTCTTTCCCCTGGTATGACCGTTCAACATTGCCACCAGCGCGGCAGGTGCCTGATCCAGGCCGTGGTACACCGATTCCTGGTGATACATGGTGCCGTCGGCGAGGTGTTGCCCGATCTCGGTGTGGATCTCCGCCGAGAGGTGGTTGAACGAGCCGGCGCGAAAGCCCTGCAGACGCAGACTCTTTGCGGTGATCTGGAACAGGTTTGATGGACCGGGCAGCGGGCTGCTGCGGTCATATGTCGACACGGCGCCGCAGATGGCGACGCGACCGTTCTCGCGCAGGACATCGAGCGCCGCAGCGAGATGGTCACCTCCGACGTTGTCGAAGTATGCGTCGATCCCGTCGGGTGCGGCCTCGGACAACAGTATGCGGAGATCACCGCTGCGGTAGTCGAATGCACGGTCGGCACCGAGGTCGGTGGTGAGGTGGCGGACCTTGTCGGCGCCGCCTGCGGACGCGACGACTCTGGTCCCGCGGAGCCTGGCCAGTTGCACCGCGATGTTCCCGACGGCTCCGGCAGCCGCCGAGACCCACAGCGTGTCGTCCGGTGTGAGGTCGAGTATCTCGAACAGCCCGACGTACGCGGTCAGGCCGGAACTGCCCAGCGGCCCGAGGAACCATTGTGGCTCGAGGCCTCCGGTTTCGATCCTGGTCAATGCGCCCGCACCGCCGAGCGCGCCCTCGGCACCGGCATCGGCGACCGCGTAGTCCCGATAGCCGTGCATATGGGAGACCAGGTCGCCTGCGGTGAAGTCGGGGCTGCGGGAGTCGACCACCACGCCCAGTGCCAATCCCGCGAGGGGATCGCCTGCTCGTAGCGCAGGTAGGTACCCGGCCGGAGCGTTGCTGCCCAGGCGGATTCGGATCGACGGATCGATTGACAGCCAGCTGTTTTGCACGAGTACCTGTCCCGGCGCCAGCGCTGGAACGTCTGCTTCCACGATTGTGAAGTGCTCTGCGGTGAGGGCTCCGGTGGGTGCCGAGGCGAGGTGCACGACACGGTTGGCGGTGGCGATGACGAACCTCCGATGAGTGGGATGCACTACCAGCTAAACAAAGGTGAGTTCAGTTTGGGTATTTGGCTGAAAGTAGCACAGACTCGGTATCAACTGAACTAAGTTCAACTACAGACCGATCGACGGAGTTGGAACATGATGAGCAACGCCCAGACGATGAGCCTGGTTGCGCCACTGCGGGTGCGGCGGTTGCGCAATATGCTCGGCTTCTCGCTGAGCGCAAGTGTGGGCGTGTGGATTCTGGTGCTGGCCGTGCAGTGGACGCTCGCCGAAGCCGGGGAATCGGCGGCAACGGTGTCTCTGGTGCAGTTCGCGGCCAGCCTGCCGTTCTTCTTGCTGGCCTTGCCGCTCGGTGCGATCACCGAATTCGTCAGCCATCGGGCACTTCTCGTCGGGACCTCACTGGTTCTGCTGGCGGCGTCGATCCTGCTGTCTGTTCTGCAGCAACTCGGCATGGCCGGCACCCCGGTTCTGATGAGCGCGGTGTTCATCGCCGGCGCTGGGTTGGCCTCGGTTGCCATTGTGTGGCAGGCATTGTTGCCGCACATCGTCAGTCGAGACATGTTGATGGTGGTCCCGGCCATCGACGGCGCTGTGTTCAACGGCGCCCGGGCGGTCGGGCCGGTTGTCGGCGGCGCGGTGCTCGCCGGTTTCGGCGCGACGTGGGCTTTCCTGCTCATCGCCGTCCTCTTCGCGCTGTGCGTGGGGATCTCGGCATGGAACGTTCCCGGTGACATCGGACGGGCCGCCACGCATCAACCCGTGACCGCAGCCGTCGGCGGCAGCCTGCGGTTCATCCGGAACTCCCGATGGACGCGACGGTTGTTGTTGCGGCTGACCATGTTCGGCATACCGGCCAGTTGTCTGTGGGGACTGCTTCCGATCGTGGCGCACGAGCGCCTCCAGGTGAGCACACTCGAGTTCGGGGTGCTTTCCGGAGCGATCGGGGTCGGGGCCGTGCTCGGTACCGTCGCGCTGATGCCCGTACGGGCGCGATTGAGCTGGAATCACTTTGTGGCACTGGGCTCGGGCGCCTACGCGGTTGTGCTCGCCGGAATGGCGGTGGTGCCCTGGTTCAGCGTCATGTTCGTCCTGTTGGTGGTGGTCGGGGCGGCGTGGGTGGGCGTGCAGAGCACATGGATGATCGCCACTCACGCGGCCGTTCCGCCGTGGATCAAGGCGCGGGTGATCGCGTTCATCATGCTGATGTTCCAGGGCAGTCAGGCCGTGGGTTCGGTGTTGTGGGGTGTACTCGCCGACGTCATCGGTCTGCGCTGGGCAATCCTGTTGTCGGCGTTGATGATGGCCGTATCCGCGATTGAGGTGGTGCGGCGCGGGATCATGCCCAGCCACCAGATCACACCTGATCTCGCCCAGGCTCCGGCGCCGGTCGCTCCACCGCCCGGGCATGAGGGCAAGTGGGTGATCATCGAGACCACCTACCGGGTGGCCCCGGAATGCGCGAGCGGATTCGTCGCGGCGATGGAGGAGTTGCGGCGCTCGCGCCTGCGACTCGGCGCCAGACGATGGATCCTGGCCACACCGGCGGATGCCTCCGGCACCTTTGTTGAATACTGCATGTTCAAGGACTGGTCTGAGTATCGGTCGCAGGAGACCGAGCGGCTCACGGTACCGGAGTACCGGCTGCGCACGCTCCTCACGGAGTACCTGGTGACAGAGCCGCGGACGCGGGTACTGATCGAACCGAAGACCCCGTGAGGGGCATGAACACCGTTATTGCACAGCGTTTCTCAGGCCGTGAACCGACCACCGTTGCTCAGTAGGACGACGCCCACCAGGTTGACGGCGGCATCGGATGCCAGATACAGGATGTTGTCGGCCAATTCCTGGGGGGAGGCGTAGCCGCGGGCACCGCTGCCGGCCATCGCCTCACGTAGGTGCGCAGGGGTACGGGCCGCCATACCGGTATCCACCGGGCCAGGTGCGACTGTGTTGACGCGGATACCAAAGGGGGCAACCTCTTTGGCCACGGACTGACTCAGCGCGTGTACACCTGCCTTGGACGCACTGTAGTGCGGGTAGCCGATGAGGGTGTCGAACCCCGAGGATGATCCGATCGTCACGATCGCGCCGCTTCCGGCAGGCTTCATGGCCCGGACAGCCTCGCGCAGAACGAAGAACGTGCCGTCGAGATTGATCGACATGACCCGGCGCCAATCGTCGTCGTCGAGATGCGCGAGGATGTCGATCGGCTCGCCCTTCTCGGCGGCGTCGTACATGCGCTGTTTGCTCTTGGGGTCATCGACACCTGCGGCATGGACAACGACGTCGACGCGGCCCTGGTCGGCGACGATGGTCGCGAAAGCGGTTGCCACTGCGGCCGAATCACTGACGTCGAGTCCGATGGCCTGCCCGACCTCGATCTCGGCTGCGACCGCCTCCGCGGCGACGGCGTTCACATCACAGAGGTAGACGGCCCGGGCCCCGCGGTCGGCGAGTGCCTTGGCGGTTGCCGCACCGATGCCGGATCCGGCGCCGGTCACCACAGCGATTTTGCCGGCGAACTGATTGTCGGTCATCTTCTGCCTTTCGGTTGGGGTCATACGTCCGACGACGGGAGGTCGCGGGACGACAAAGCCCGCGTGCGGCCAATCGATGGCGGCACGCGGGCCGGAGGTATGTCAGTTGAAGACTTGCTCGAGCTCGTCGCGGTACTTGTCGGCACCTTCACCGGAGGTCACGTCGGTGTTCTGGTCGGGGATCTCCTGTGCCAGAGCGAGTGATCCCTCGATGTCCGGCAGCACCGAGCTGTATCCGACGGATGTGGCTGCCTGGCCTGCCGCGGTGACCATGAAGTCGGCCAGCACCTGCGCGGCATTCGGGTGCGGTGCGGTGCCCAGCGCGAGCCCGTACCACTTGGCGCCCCAGATGTGCTCGCCCGCAGCCCATTCGACCGGTGCGCCGGCCTCCTTGTTGGGCAGCATCGGGTCGGCCATCAGTCCGGCGCTGATCTCACCGGAGGCGATCGCCTGCGCGAGTGGCTGGTTGCTGGGGTACATCCGCGGATTCTGTTCTGCCAGTTGCTCCAAGATCTCACGCCCGCCGTAGTACTTCTCGGTGTGGGAGTAGTAGTCCAGGTAGGTGGGCGACGTCGCCGGGTTGACGATGCCGATCTTTCCCTTGAGGGCCGGATCCAGCAGGTCCTGCGGTGTTGAGACGCCACCGGGCAGCAGACCGGTGTTCCAGCCGAATCCGAGGAGCACCGCGCCTTCGAGGAAGTAGCGGTCGGCGATGATGCTGGTCTCGCGGTTGTAGTCGGGGTTGTCGAAACTCGGCCCCACCAGGGGGACCGCGGCGTCGCCCTCTTCGTTCGCGTTCATCCATGACACGTCGGTGATGACCGCGAGGTCTCCGATGCCCTTGCCGGAGCGGCTCTCGGCGTCGATCTTCGACAGCAGGTCGGCGTCGACACCGCGAACGATCTCCAGGTCGATGTCCGGGTATTCGGCCTCGAATGCGGTCTCGAGCGCTGCGAGCCGAGGGGCGGCCTGCGTCGAGTAGATCGTGACCTTGCCTTCTTCGTTGGCTGCCGCGACGACCTCGTCCCAGGAACCGGAGACGGGTCCGGAGGTACCCGATGAACTGCTGCCGCATGCGGTCAGCGTCAGGGCAGCCGCGGCGACCGCGACCGTGGCGCGGATGAATTTGCGATTCATTTCGGGGCGTCCTCTTTCTGAAAGCTGAAGTTAATTCGGTTCACCATAAAGTGATGCGCCCCACAGCGCAAGCCTTGTATGCAATAGACCTCGCCTCTGATGGACTGGTGATTGACACCGCTTACGGTTCGTGAAAATCTAATTGAACCGAAATCAGTTCTGTTTATCGCCGGTGAGTTTCTACGGGGCCAAGTGGTGGCTGCCGGGGTGCATGAATGGCCGGCATCGGAGTCCGGCGAAAGTGAGGAATCTATGTCCAACGAAGCCTTTGACCTCCTGGTTGTCGGTGCCGGCATGGCCGGACTGACCGCAGGCGCCAAAGCCGCGTCGAACGGCAAGAAGGTCTGTCTGCTGGAGGTCGGCGGCGACGTCGGCGGCTCGGCACGGTTCGCCGGCTATGCCTGGACCGCCCCCACCCATGAGGTGATGGACGCCGAGAATCCGCATGGGGACGAGGCGCTCAAGCGAGCACTGGTCGACCGCTTTCCGGGCGGTGTGGACTGGATCCGCTCGGTCGGAATCGATGTCGACGACGCCCAGCGCATCCTCAGTTTCGGGGGACAGGGCCACAAGTTCGACACCAACCACTACATCGACACCTGCCGTCGGATCGTCCTCGATGCCGGTGGTGAGATCTTGCTCCGTACGGAGACCGACAGTCTTGTCAGCGTCGATGGCGTCGTGACCGGTGCCCGCGTGCGAACCGGTCCCGGTGAGTCGCGAGAGATCTCGGCTGCGTACACACTGCTGGCCACCGGTGGTTTCCAGGGCGACAAAGAGCTACTCGCCCAGCACGTCCATCCCGATGCCGGGAAGATGCAGCTGCGTTCGAACCCGAACAGTTGTGGTGCCGGATATCGACTGGCGATGGCGGTCGGTGCAGGTGCAGGGCCGGACAACGTCGGCTTTTACGGCCACCTGATCCCGAGTGGTGTGCAACTCGCGGACCCGGCCGATTTCGTCGACATGTCGCTCTACTACAGCGAACATGCGTTGTTGTTCAACCTCGACGGCAAGCGCTTCGTGGATGAGACCCTCGGCGATCATCTGACGACGATGGCTCTTCTGGACCAGCCGGAGAGTCGTGGGCTGCTGATCGCCGATGCGCGAGTGCACCGCGACTGGATGCTGGCGTCCTATGTCGAGGGAGCCGTTGCGCTCGACAAATTCGAGTTGGCCGGCAAGCGCGGCGGCCGGGTGGGTATGGCCGAAGACCTCGAAGAGCTCGAGTACCTGCCCGAGGAGTGGGGCTACGACGGTGTCGCCATCGGTGCGGCGATCGCCGAGTTCAATCGCGCCGCCGGGAGCGGTCAGGACCTGACGCCCGGACGGCAGCGGGATCGCGAACCGCTCGCGGAGGGCCCGTACTACGTCATCGAGACGGTCCCGGCCGTCACTTTTCCTTTCCACGGGATCTTGATCGACGACCAGGCACGAGTCCTCGACACCGCGGACGTTCCGATTCCAGGCCTGCTCGCGGCCGGGTCGGATGCCGGTGGTCTGTGGCACGAGGCGTATGCCGGCGGCATCGCATCGGCCCTGGTCTTCGGGCTGACCGCGGCCGCCACGGCGTCCTGATCGGCGGATCGGTTGGCCGGGTTCAAGGCCTGGAAACAAATTCAGTTCAATTGTTCGAAAGTGATTGACACCACAGCCGGCGAACAGTAGCTTTCAAACTGAAATCAGTTCAGGACAGATTTACGCGAATCCCGAACTCCCCACGCACGTTCAGGGCTCGTCGTCGAGCCCGAAGGGACCAGGAACATGAACACCCTTTCCAAGGCAATCGGGGCCGCGGCCACAGCCTTTGCGTTGCTCGGCACCGTCGCGTGCGGTGGCTCGTCGGGTTCATCGAACGAAGCCGTCGACGGAAGCTGGGACGACGTCGTGGCGGCGGCAAACGACGAGGGCAGCGTGATGCTGTACTCCAGCCAGAAGCCCGCGAACCTCGAAGCGCTCAAGGTGGCTTTCGAGGCGAAATATCCCGAGATCACCATGGAGTTCGTGCGCGGCACGGACCCGGAGATCAACCCCCGGGTCGAGACCGAGAGCAAGACCGGCAAAGGCACCGCCGATGTCCACATGCTCACCGACGCGTCGTGGATCAACACGGCCGCCGAATCGGGCGCGTACTCCGCAGAGCTCGTCGGACCGGCTCTCGAAGCTCCGGCGTTCGAGCCCGAGCGCAGTGTCATCAACAATCGGTTCTTCCTCACCAGCGCCGCCGTCTTCTCCATGGGGTGGAACACCACCGCTGTCCCGGGTGGGTTGAGCACTCCCGACGACATCATCGATCCCGCGTACAAGGGCAAGATCGGCATCGTCAACCCGACCGGAATCGCCTCGTATGTCGACATGTACCGCTTTTTCGCCACCAACTACGGCGAGGACTACTGGAAGCAGATCGCTGCCCTGAATCCCCGCGTCTACCCCAGTGCCCTCGGTGTCGCCCAAGCGCTGACCTCGGGTGAGGTGGTGGTCAGTCCTTCGGTTCAGCCGCTGGCGACCGAGGTGAAAGCCGGCGCGCCGGTCGACTGGGCCCTGCCGGCCAAGCCTTGGGGAACACCTTGGTACACACAGGTTCTCAAGGGTGCCCCGCATCCGAACGCTGCCCAGGTGCTCGCAGACTTCTTGGTGACCGTGGAAGGCCAGACTGCCTTGAATGACGGTTATGCCGCGGTTCTCCCCGACATCCCGGGCGCTGTTGCCCGGGCGCAGGACATCGCTTCTCCCGAGACCGACGATCTCACCCCGGAAAAGGTTGATCAGTACTCCCAGGAGTGGTCGAAGCTCTTCCAGAGCTGACGCCCTGCGGACACGAACCCGAAAGGTACGACGAAGATGGATGACACCGCAGCTTCGCTGCGCGGAATCAACGTATTGGTGACCGGCGCGTCCGGCGGCATCGGCGGCGCGAGCGCCGAACTGTTTGCGGCGCAGGGTGCAACGGTGTACCTCACCGATGTCGATGACGCAGCGGGGCAGACCCGGGCGGATGCGCTGGGGCCCAGCGCCCACTATCTCCATCTCGACGTGACCGATGAAAGTGATTGGGCGGCGGTCACATCGGCCATGGCTGCGAATGAGCATGTGCTCAACGTCCTGGTCAACAGTGCCGGTGCGGCGATCAAGGCGCCGCTCGAACAGACGTCGCTGGACGGGTTCCGGAAGATGATCGACCTCAACCTGGTCGGTACCTTCCTCGGCATCAAGGCCGCGGCCGAAGCGATGACCGCCGGTGGTTCGATCGTCAACCTGGCGTCACTGCGCGGCGTCTTGGCCACCGCGGAACTGGGTGCATACGGGGCCGCGAAGATGGGTGTGCGCGCACTGACAAAGGTTGCGGCACTGGAACTCGCCGACCGGGGTATCCGGGTCAACGCGGTCTGCCCGGGCAGCATCGAAACGGAGATCACCTCGGTTCCGGACTTTGCCGCCGATGACACCGTGGCCTACGTCCGCAGCATTCCGATGCAGCGGCGGGGATCGTCCGAAGAGGTGGCGAAGTCGATCCGCTTCCTCGCCACCGACGACAGCGCCTACATCACCGGAACCGACCTGATCATCGACGGCGGTCAGGCAGCGGGCGTCCGGACACCGAAGATCTCGACAGAAGGAGTCGCGAAATGACCTCTCAATTCAAGGTTTCGGGCCTGAACAAGACCTACGGAACAAATGTGGTCGTCGATGAACTCGACCTCGACATCGAGGAGGGCGAGTTCCTGGTCCTGCTCGGACCCAGCGGGTGTGGCAAGACCACCACGCTGCGTTGTCTGGCCGGACTCGAGACCCCGCAAGGTGGGTCGATCGCGTTCGGGGACAGGATGGTCTTCGATTCCGGCGCGAAGCTCGATGTTCCTGCGCACAAGCGCAATATCGGCATGGTGTTCCAGTCGTACGCGCTGTGGCCGCACATGACGGTCCGCGAGAACATCAAGTACCCCCTCAAGGTCCGCAAGCTGAAGCAGGCGATCTCGGAGGGTGCGGTCGAGGCCGCGGCCGACATGGTCGATTGTGGGGCGCTGCTCGATCGGTACCCGTCCCAACTCAGTGGTGGCCAGCAGCAACGCGTCGCGGTCGCCCGTGGGCTGGTGGCCCAGCCCGACCTGGTGCTGTTCGACGAACCGCTCAGCAACCTCGATGCCCGCCTGCGAGACCAGGTGCGCTCACAGATTCACCAATTACACCGGAAGCTGGGTTTCACAGCGGTTTTCGTCACCCACGATCAGGCTGAGGCGTTTGCCCTGGGTGACCGGTTGGCGATCATGAAGTCGGGCAAGATCGAACAGTACGACGCCCCGGAACACGTCTTCGAGAAGCCGGCTTCGGAGTACGTGGCCGCGTTCATCGGAATGGGTAACCGGCTCGAACTCAAACGGGGTCACGATGGCTGGATCACCAGCGCCGGTGACATCATCGATCTGAGCGGCGCTGTGGTGCGCGACCGGGCCGACCAGGGTGAGAGTGCGGTCGCCAGGTTCCGTCCGGACGACGTCTTCCTGCACGAGTCGCTCTCGGATGTGCCGGCAGGCAATGTCGCACTGCACGCCGAGTTGGTCGATCACGAATACGGTGGCCGGTACTTCGATGTGATGGTCAAGACCGGAACCGAGCAACTCTCGTTGCGGGCCAGGGCTTCTGATCATGGAGCTCGGCTGCGTCAGACGACGGCCGGTGCGCCGATGGTCATCAGCTTCTCACCGGACAGTTTGCGCGTCTATGGTGATCCGGCCGGTACCTCGGCAGCCGAACCCGGCCTGGTCGCGGCGGGCAGCGGGAGCATGTCGTCATGACAACTGCCATCGCAGCGGCACCCGCGCGATCATTCACGATCCCTTCCCACTGGCGCGCCCGGATCGGGTACTTCGTGATCCTGGCGGTGCTGGCGTACCTCGTCGTGCTTCCGATGGTCCGGCTGCAGATCCTGGCCTTCGAAGACGGTGCCGCGGGGTACAAGACCCAATACGGTCGTTATGACATCGCGAAGACACTCTGGACCACGGGAGCGTTGGCCGTCGGTTCGCTGGTGATCGCGATGGTGCTCGGCACGCTGCTGGCGTATGCGGCCAGTCGCCTTCCACAGAAACTCTCCTGGCTCAAGGTCATCCCGATCCTGCCGATCGTCATGCCCGCGGTCGCCAACATTGTCGGCTGGGCATTTCTGCTCTCGCCCGGGCCCGGCTATCTCAACGTGCTGCTCCGGAAACTCCCGTGGTGGAGCGATCTCGAATCAGGGCCTGTCGATGTGTACAGCGTGCCGTGGATCATCATCCTCACCGGCTTCGGACTCACCTCGTTCGTCTACCTGTTCGTCAGTTCGGGGATGCAGAACATCAGTTCCGAACATCTCGAGGCAGCGCAGACCAGCGGCTCGTCGACCGCCGGGATCTTCTTCAAAGTCGTTCTCCCACTGCTGCGCCCATCGCTCATCTACGGTGGCGGTATTGCGTTGCTGCTCGGGCTGGGACAGTTCACCGGACCATTGATGCTCGGCCAGAACAGCGGTGTGAAGGTGTTGACCACCGAGATGTATCTGCGGGTCTCGCAATCACCTTCGGACTTCGCCGCCGCTGCGGCCGCCGGATCCCCCCTGGTGATCTTCGGCCTGGCGGTGGTCCTGATCCAGAAGGGTCTGCTGGGCAACCAGTCACGGTTCGTGACCCACGGTGGAAAGTCTTTCGTCAATCCGACCGGCGGCGGAAGGTGGGCGGCTGCCACGATCGCGATCTTCTCGCTGTTCGCTTTGGTGCTGCCGCTGGTCGGCTTGATCATCGTCTCGCTCACTCCGTATTGGTCGGGTTCGCTGAGCTGGGACCTGTTCACGCTGGCCAACTACAGAGAACTCTTCGCGACCAACGCGATCGTGGAATCGGTCATCACCAGTGTCGTGACATCGATCGGGGCCGTGGCCGTCTGTATACCGATCGGTTATCTGATCGCGAATCTCCTTGTGCGAGGGCGCAGGTTCAAGATCCTCGGACTGATCGCAGATCTGATGACGGCCCTGCCGCTCGGTATCCCGGCCGTGATCTTCGGTGTGGGCTTCCTGATGGTGTACACCGAGCCGCCGTTCATCCTGTACGGCACCCGGACAGTGATCATCCTGGTCTACATCGTGCTGATGCTGCCGTTCGCGGTCCGCATGCAGATGACATCGATGCTGGCGCTTGGCAACACCTACACCGAGGCATCGGCCACCAGTGGTGCCTCACCGATGGTGACCACACTGCGAATCATGTTGCCGCTCATGCGTCCCACGATCCTCAGTGCCGTTGCGCTGATGTTCATCCTGCTCACCCATGAGTTCGCCGCCTCGCTGCTCGTCCGGGCATCGACCACCCAGGTGATGGGCACCCTGCTCTATGACATGTGGCAGAACGGTTCGTACCCGTTGGTCGCTGCGATGGCACTGCTGATGACGGCGGTGACCACGGTGGGTGTTGCGATCGCGATGCTCTTCGGCGGACGTAACGTGCTGAGCAAGCTGTAGACGGGCGGGTAAAATGTGAGCCAAAAGGATTCAGGGACTGTGACTTCGATGAACACCCGACTGCTCGACAAGGTTGTCCTCGTGACGGGGGCCACCGGCGGGATCGGTATCGAGATCGTTGCCCGACTGGCCGCGGAGGGCGCCCGTGTGGTGGCCACCGATGTGGATGGGCAGGCATGCGAGGCGCTGGTTTCTTCTCAGGAGCAACCTGATCGGCACCAGCCCATCGCTCTCGACATCACTCAGGAATTGCAGTGGCAGAGCGTCGTCGAATCCGTCTGTGGGCGCTACGGGCGCATCGACGCCCTGGTGAACAATGGCGCCATCGGCAGCCTGGAGACCGTGGTCGATGAGGACCTCGAGCGATACAACCGGGTCATCGCGGTCAGCCAGACCGGGACCTGGCTGGGGATGAAGCATGCAGGCGCGGTCATCGAGCAGAGCGGTGGCGGATCCATCGTCAACATCTGTTCGATCCTCGGCAGCGTCGGCGGACTGGGTAACAGCTTCGCCTACGCGGCCGCCAAGGGGGCCGTGCGGACGATGACGAAAAACGCTGCGCTGCACTGGGCCACGAAGGGGGTGCGGGTGAACTCTCTGCACCCCGGGTTCATCGAGACGCAGCCCCTGCTGGATCGCTACGCGGGCAGCGATCGGTACCGGTCCATGGTCGCCCACACCCCGATGGGGCGGCTGGGCCGGGCGTCGGAGGTGGCAGCGATGGTGGCTTTCCTGGCCGGCGACGACTCGACCTTCGTGACCGGTTCGGAAATGTACGTCGACGGCGGCTGGACCGCTGACTGAACAGGGGTTCAGGCAGCGTAACGCCACGGGGTATTGGGCCAGCCGAGATCGACTGCGAACTCCCGCGGGGTTACAGCTTTCTCCTCGAATGCTGCCCGCGCGCGTTGCAGGAACCATTCGGCGTCGGCGTCGCTGTTCGGGTTCCACATCTCCGGGTTGGTGAAGTATTTCTCCGGGAAATGAGTGTTGTTCGGCTGCAATGGTTCCAGCGATCCGCGGTGGCGCCACCCGACCCGTCCCTGCCAACCCGGCGGGCCGGTACCTTCGGTGATGATCTCGGTGATCCACCCGGTATCACCATCGGTGACCTGGGCATGATCAGGCCCACAGACCAAGGTCAGCACGGTGATATCGGTGCGACCGCCTTTGGCCCACTCCCGAATGTGGTGGACCGCGCACTCTGAGGCCGGGGCATCACAGCCCGGACGCGAACAGCCCCGCTCGGCGGCAATAAGGGCGAGTCTTTGGTCTGCGGTGGCCAACCGTTCTTCACGTCCCAGATATAGCGGGCGGTGTTTGTCGTCGAGCAACGCCAAGAACTTGCGGCTCACTCCGGCGAGCTTGAGGGCATCCTTGACGGCCAGGACCCCGCCGGAGGCGGTGGTGGCCAGGCCGGTTTCCTGTTCGAGTTGCTCCAACGTCATCGTGACGATGACCTGCGCGGGTAGACCGCGGTGAGTACCGAGTTTGCCCTGCCCGACGACCATTTCCATCAGCTTCTTGAACGCATCATGGTTGCGTTGTCCCGGCGTGCGGGTATCGCGCTCGGCGGCGGCGCGGAGGGCGTCTTTGTCGGCCTTGTCGGCGTTGCCGGTCGGTGAGTCCGGATCGTTCGGATTGTTCATGCCCTTGGCTGCCCATTTCGCGGCCACCACGTCCCACAGCGCTTTGGTCGCCGGGTCGAGAGTGCCTTTGATCCCGGCCATGTGGTCTGCGCCCTGCTTGGATACCGACAGTTCCCGCTTCTGCGCACGGTCGGCGTCATCGAATTCGCCGTCGGGGTTCAGATGGGCATGTAGGTGCAGACCCACCTTTTTCAGCTCGTCCGGGTCCATCCTCCGGGCGGCCTCGGCCATCAGCCTTTCTCCGTCGGACCACAGTTCGAGGTTGCTGCGGATCGTGCCGGGCAGGTTACGCAATGTGTCATCGATGACGTTGTAATGCGCCACCCCGATCGCACCATCGCGCAACGCCGACCACGTGTTGGGGTACACCGGTGCCGTGACTTCACCCGATGGGGTGTGCCACTGGCCCACGCGTTCAGCGCGTTTGGACCGGGCGCTGGCCTGAGTCGTGGAAATCCGTAAATGATGGCGCAGGAACTTGTTGTGTTTGAGCCCTTGTTTGGCGGCGACCGAGCGTTCCCGGAGCTCGACAGCGACCCGTACTTTGACGGCTTCATCACGGCGACTCTGGGTTTCGATCGCTTGGGCGAGTTCGACGGTCTCTTTGTCTGACAGGTTCGCCAGCGAGATGTCAACAAGTCTGCGGGACAACACTTCACGGACAGCAACGATCTCCTCCGCATCAAGGGCCATGCCCTCGATACGGTCGATGAGATGTGCCACCCCCGCGGTCATGAAACAGTTCTATCAGCACCCACCGACAAGTGGCGGCATCGCTGGATTGCGTGCGGTCAAAACCTATTTCAGAACAACGGCTGAAGTTGTGGACGAATCTGATGTCGGAGAGCGCGGCCTACATATGGGGCGAGTTTCGACATAGGCGGCAAGAACCTGGCACATGAATGAAATCGATCCGATTGCCGTTTGTTGCTCGGATGGGGCTCGCGAACTAACTGCTGTACTACGATTCGTCGTCCCACCACTGCTCGAGCACGTCCACCAGTTCGGTCATGTCGAACTTGACGGCCGTACGCCGTCGCGTTGGTCGCCACTCGCCACTTGCTTGTCCGAGGCGAAGATCCCCGATGTGTTTGCCGCTGTTGTCCTTGACATGGATTGTGATGCCGTTGTTCTTGAGTTCGAGACCTTCGAGGTCAACCGTGATCTTCATATCGACATGATGCCGTAGCGGACGTTGGAATTGGCGGACGACTGGTGGTGACGTCGTGTATGAGCGAACCGCTTAGCGGATGCTGAAGGTATCAACCCCGTCGTCCTCGGTGACCGAGAGCAGATCGCGGTCGACCAGGACGTCGAGGTGGGCGAGGGTCTCGCACGTGGCGACCATCTGATTGAAAGAATCCAGCTCGGCGAAACGTCGGTCGCGACGCGTCCAGGTCAGACTCTGGGCGACCTGAAGTCCCGTGCTCGGACCCAATTCGATGACAGTGCTGCGAGTTTGGCCGAGGCGGCGGTCGTGATGGGCCAGCAGTTCCAGGCACCGTGTGTGCACATCGCTGCCGACGGGACCGTGCGCGGGGAGCATGGCGGACGCCGGGTGGTCGAGGAGCATTGTCAGCGACTGTAGATACCGGCCCAGGGGGAGTTCCCAGTCGCCGAGTTCGAAACCGATCGACGGTGTGATGGTCGGCAGAACGTGGTCTCCGGTGTAACAGAGACGCCGATCGATGTCGTGAAAGACCAGGTGGCCCTTGGTGTGCCCGGGGGTGTGCACGGCAACGATGGAATGTCCGGGGATGTCGATCGACCCGGGGGAGAGCCAGTTGTCCGGCAGTTCCCAATCGCCGGCGAAGAACGGTTCGTCGATCGAACTGCGGTAGGCCTGCTCGGCGATGGCGGTGTCACCGGCTCGGTGCAACTCGCGGATCGAACTCTCCGGGACGTTGCTGCCCAGCCGGGTGATCGCATCGATGCCGGGCGCCTCGGCGCGCCCCAGATGAACCCGAGATCCGTGGCGGCGGCGCAGTTCTACGGCAAAGGTGTAGTGATCGCGGTGCACATGGGTGACGTAGACATCGTGGATGTCCGACGGTGTGCGCCCGATTCGGGCGAGTGCGGCGGAGAGTTCATCGTGGGTCGAAGGCCGGTGCCAGCCACCGTCGATCAGGGCGAGCCCGTTGCTGGTCTCCAGGGCGTACACATTGATCGCCCGCAACCCGTCCTGCGGCATCTGCAGCGGAATCCGGTGCACGCCATCGACAATCTGCGTGCACCCGGCCTGCGCCCACTCGACTGTCATCCTGAGGTGGTCATTCTTCGCTGGCGACGAGCGGGACCATCGTCTTTTCGTCGCCGTACCACATCATTCGTCGACCGCCCATGGTGCCGACGTGATCGACAGCAGCCTGCCACTGCGGGCTCGCCAGTGCTGTTTCAAGCGCCTCTCGTGATTCAAAGCTCAAGACCGACAGTCCATCCCAGCCTTCTGATCGGCCGCCGAACGATTCGAGTAGTTCGGTGTGCTGCCAGCGCAGCAGTCCGGGTAGTGGGTAGGTCACGTCGGCATGTTCTCCCCGCCACCACGTCATGAACTGCTCGTGGGTCCAGTCGGTTGGTCGCGCTGCGATGAGGATGAGGTTGTACATCGAGACTCCTAAGTGAATTCAGTTCATTCTGTTCGGCCGACGAGAGGGCAGCGTCGGTCGAGGTCGATCTACTTGCTGACGACCCGGATGGCCGCGTCGGTGACCAGCGTGGTGATCTCGTCGAGCGTGATCTTGCCGCCGGGCCTGTACCAGCGCCAGATGCTGATGACCAGGGCGAGCACGAGGCGGCCCAGCAGATGTGGATCGGAATCGACGAAGTCGCCGGATTTGATCCCGCGGGCGATCAGGTCGGTCCAGTTCTGCTCGATCTCGCCGACCAGCTCGCGCGACCGGAGGCGTTCGCCTTCTTCTTTGACGGACTGGCGCTCGGTGGCCAGCAGATCCATGTGGTTCTGCAGGATTCGCCGTTGCGATGCGTCGGTGGGAGTTGCTTCGAGTGACGCGGCGACCGCGGCACGTAGGGCTTCCTTGGGATCGGTGATACCGGCGGTGGCGGCGGTGAACCGTTCGGCGGATTCGGCCAATTCGAGGCGCATGATCGTCAAAAGGCAGTGCGCTTTCGACTCGAAGTAGTGGTAGAGCGCGGTCTGGCCAATACCTACCTCGTCGGCGATCGATGCCCATTTGGTGTGTTCGTAGCCGACTTTGCCGAACTGATCGATCGCCACCGATAGTATGAGGGTTCGTTTGGATCGCGGGCTCTCGCGACGAACCTCGGTATCAGTGGTCATTGGGCCCCCTGGAGTCTGGCATGTACACGGCTGTTCCGACTCTACCTCTCACTGAGGTGAATTAGGGTCAATTCTGGATGCGAGGCCGGTGGCCAGGCTCACCGCGTCCGGTCGCGATAGCTTGCCCACGCGATTCTGCGGCAGATCGTCGACCGTGAAGACGTACTCGGGCCACTTGAACTTCGGGAAGTCGGTTGCCGCGAGCTGGTGCGTCACGCTTTCCAAGGTGAGCTCCTCGCCGCGGGTGACCACCAGTGCCGCAGCGCGTTCGCCGAGCATGTCATCGGGGACCGGGACCACACATACCTGGACAACTTCGGGTAGCCCGGCGATGGCCGACTCCATCTCGTTGATGTCGATGTTGCGGCCACCGCGGATGATGATCTGTTTCTGGCGACCCATCACCGCGATGGTGCCGTCGTCGCCGACCTCGACGAGGTCGCCGGTGGGCAGGAATCCGTCGGGGGACAGCGCGGGCGCAACCGGGCTGCCACCGCGGGCGTAACCGATGAACATCGACGGCCCTTTGACCTGGGCATCACCGATCTCGCCGGTGGGCACCGGGACACCACTGGTGTCGACGGCCCTCACGGTGGTGCCCGGGAACGGACGGCCGTCTCGGCCGAGCCGGATTGCGGGGGGATCATCGAGTGCAGGTGTGGTGTGGCCGAGGCACTCCGACATTCCGAAGACCCGCAGGAATGTGGTTCCCAGTGTGGTCTCGGCGTTTTCGAGTGCGCGCTCGTTCATCGGTCCGCCACCGACGGTCAGTGCCCGCACGTTGGACAGCCGGCCCTGTGAACCCTCGGTCACCGACAGCTGAAGTGCCATGGTCGGAACCAGCATCGTCCAGGCGACAGCGTGTTTCGCCATCGCGTCCACGGCTGCGGCGGGCGACCACTTCCCGATGGCGACCAGAGGTCCGCCGAGGTAGGCGGGGAGATACATGCCGAAGCAGAAGGCCGCAACGGACGACAGCGGAACAAATGCGCCGATGGCCTCGCCCGGCCGCAGTCCGACGGTATCGATCGTGCTCTGACAGGCGTAACGAATGGCATCTTCGGACTGCACAACACATTTGGGCCGACCGGTCGATCCGGAGGTCATCGCGATTGCGGTACCACCCCGCCAGCGGTCGATATCCCCGAATCCTGCTGTGCCCGAGCCCTTGTTGAATCGCAGCAGGCGGCTGTCGAAGGCCTGAACCGAGTTGCCGAACCGGTCGGTGTCCACGCCCCAATGAGCCAGCGATGCCGGGTCGCCGACAACGATGTCGGGTGCGATGTCTTCCAGAGCCAGATCGAACTCGGATTCGGTTGCGTGCGGGCTGAAGACGGCGACCAGACCGCCCCGCATCCCGACGGCCACCGCGGTGGCCAGGGTCTGCCAGGTGTTGTCGGCCTGGATGAGTGCGGTCGGCGGTGCCTCGTCGATGGCGGCGATGCGGTCGGCGAGTTCGCGAGCAGCGTCGACCACCGTCTTGAGGCTGTGGTTGCCCAGTTCGTCGATGACGGCGATGGAATCCGGATCGGTCTGGGCCCGGGCGACCATTTCCTGTGCAAGTATTTTCACTGCGCTGTCTCTTTCGGTTGCTGTCGGTGTCGCGTTCAGGTGGGAGCTCAGACCCCGGGGACCAGAACCCCACGGCCGGCGAAAGCGCCGGAACGTAATTGTCGGTAGGCCGCGGGGATGTCTGCGAAGCCGAATCTCGTGACCTCGGAATGCAGGGTGCCAGCCTGGGCCAACGCGACCACGTCGCGCAGATCGGCCGTTGTTCCCCAGAACGGGGCATTGACCTGCCAACCATTGGGCATACCAAGGTCTTTGCCGACAGTCAGGCGGCCACCCGCGGTGCCGACAACAACAATCCGTCCGCCGGGGGCGAGCAGCGCAGGTGCCGGTTCGACGGTGGCAGGTGCGCCGACGAAGTCGAAAACCACATCGGCGCCGCCGAGTGCGGTGATGTCGGGGGTGGCGGCTTCCAGGCTCAGATGGCTTGTCTGCGCGCCCAACTCGAGCGCCAGGTCGTGGCCCTGCGCGCGGTTGTCGACGGCGATGATGTGCCGCACACCGAACGCCCGCAGGATCTGCACTGCCAGGTGGCCGAGTCCGCCGATTCCGACAACCACGGCAACAGTGTCGCTGTCGATCAGGTCTTTGTGGGTTGCAATCGCGTGGTAGGCGGTCAATCCGGCGTCGGCCAGGGGCGCGGCCTGATCGGCGGGCAGAGATCCGGTGGGGACCAGTACATCGGCGGACGGGACCAGCATCAGCTCGGCGAGGCCGCCGTGATGGCCGAGACCGTTGCCGATCGGCGAAAGCCGACCATCGGGTCGGGGCACGAGTTCGAGACAGTAATTCTGCCGTCCACGACGGCAGTTGCGGCAGGTTCGGCAGGACCAGATGCCGTGTACCACCACGGATTCGCCGATCAGGCTGCGGTCGCCCGCCGGTCCGGCGTCGATGACTGTTCCGGCGACCTCGTGTCCGAGGGTCAGCGGCAGCGGATAGTCGAATCGGCCGGGCGGGGAGTCCATCACGCTGAGGTCGGAGCGGCACAATCCGGCCGCCCCGACCTTGATCAAGAGTTGTTCGCCGCCGGGCACGGGGTCGGGGATCTCCCGGACCACGGGTGACTGGCGCCAGGCGGTGAGCTGAACGGCCAACATCAGCGTGCGGTCCAGCCGCCGTCGACGATCAGGGTCTGCCCGGTCATGTACGACGAGGCATCCGAGGCCAGGAAGAGCACGGCACCGTTGATCTCGCCTTCGGTGCCACCGCGGCCGAGCATGGTGTTGCGGCGGACCCAGCCGGCGGACTTGTCGTTGCTGAACAGGCCATCGGTCATCTCGGTATCAAACCAGCCCGGGACAACTGCGTTGACGCGGATGCCCCGTCGACCCCATTGACCTGCGAGTTCGCGGGTGAGTCCGAGAGTGCCCGCCTTCGACGCGGCGTAGCTGGCGCCGCCGATCGGGGCGGTGGACACCAGCCCGATCACCGATGAGATGTTGATGTACGAGGCCTTTTCGTCCTCGGGAAGACGGGTGGACGCGTACGTCGCGAGATGAAAACCCGCGACGAGGTTGACCTCGAGGATCGAGTTGAACCCGTCGACCGTTTCGTCTTCGGCATTCGGTGGGCCGGGCATACCGGCGTTGTTCACCAGGATGTCGAGGCGACCGGAGGTGGTGTAGACCTCGTCGACCAGGGCCCTGCGGTCGCTGTCGTCGGTGATGTCGCAACGAACCGGGACGATGCCGGGTACCTCGTCGGCCAGTGCGTTGAGCCGATCGAGACGACGGGCCGCGGCGTAGACCGTCGCACCGGCAGCCGCCAGCGTGCGGGCGAAACCCAGCCCGAGGCCCGACGAGGCGCCGGTGACGATCGCGGCGCGGCCGGACAGGCCGAACATCGAGGTCAGCATCGAATTCAATCCAGAGGTGTTGTCAGTCATCACTTCTCCCGTACATCACAGTTGGAGTCGACATCAGTAGACCGCGGTTCGGCCACCATCGACGGGGATGATGGCTCCGGTGGTGTAACCGGCTGCGTCAGAGGCCAGATGGGTCACCATGCCGGCGATCTCCACCGGCAGTCCCAGCCGGCCGGCGGGCAGGCGGTCGACGATCTTGCCGATGAACTCGTCATCCCAATTCTCGGCCATGTCGGTGGCGAAACCGCCGGGCATCACACAGTTCACCCGCACGGTGGGCCCGTATTCCTGCGCGAACGCCCGAGTGAGGGCATTGAGGCCGTTCTTGGCAGCGGCGTACATGGCCTCGGGCGGACTGGGGCGTTCGGCGCCGATGCTCGAGATGTTGATGATCGATCCGCCACCGGCTTTGACCATGCGCTCACCGGCAACGGCCATCAGCCGGAACGGACCCTTGAGGTTGACCTCGATGGTCTTGTCCCACAGGCCTTCGGTGACCGAGACGAGGTTCTCGGCCAGCGGGGCGATACCGGCGTTGTTGACGACGATGTCGAGGCTGCCGAACTGCTCGATGATCTGATCGACCGCCGGCTCGATGCTCTCCCATTTGCCGACATGCAGGGCAAAGGGGTGTGCGGTGCCGGGTCCGCTGTCGCCGAGTGTGGCAACCGCTGCCTCGCAGGCCTCGATCTTGCGGCTGGACACGATCACGGTCGCGCCCGCCTCGAGGAGGCCCTTGGCGATGGCCAGTCCCAGACCGCGGCTCGCGCCGGTGACCAGGGCGACCTTGCCGGTCAGGTCCGATGTGCTCATTTGTGCTTCTTCACTTCCAGGCGGGCGATGGTCCGCAGGTGAACTTCGTTGGGGCCGTCCGCAATCTGCAGCGCGCGGGTGATGGCATGCAGGCGGGCAAGGATGGTGTCATCGCTGACCCCGGCGGCACCGTAGGTCTGCACGGCGCGGTTGACTACGTTGTGCGCGACCTCCATGGCGGACACCTTGATCGCGGCGACCTCCGACCGGGCCGAAGCATTGCCCTTGGTGTCCATCAACCATGCCGATTTCAGGACCAGGAGCCTGATCTGGTCGATCTCGATGCGGCTGCGGGCAATCCACTCTCGGACGACACCCTGATCGGACAGTGGTCCGCCAAAGGCGATGCGCTCCAACGACCGCTTGCACATCATGTCCAGCGCGCGTTCGGCCATACCGATCGCCCGCATGGCGTAGTGCATCCGGCCGGGTCCGAGTCGTCCCTGGGCGATGGCAAAACCATCGCCCTCGGCGCCGAGCATGTTGCTCGCCGGCACCCGGACGTCGGTGAACTGGACCTCTCCGTGTCCGAGACGGTCTTTGAACCCGAACATCGGCAGATCGCGAAGGACCTCGATGCCGGGTGCATCCGCGGGCACCAGGATCATGCTCTGCTGGCGGTACGTCGGACCGTCGGGGTCGGACTTGCCCATGAAGATGATGAGCTTGCAGTCCGGGTCCATGACGCCGGAGGTGTACCACTTACGGCCGTTCAGGATGTACTCGTCGCCCTCACGGGTGATGGTCGAGGTGATGTTGGTGGCATCCGAGCTCGCGACGAACGGCTCGGTCATCGCAAATGCCGAACGGATGCTGCAGTCCAGCAATGGCTTCAGCCACTGCGACTTCTGCTCCTCGGTGCCGAACATGGCCAGGATCTCCATGTTGCCGGTGTCGGGTGCCGAGCAGTTGATGGTCTCGTTGCCGATGATCGAGCGACCGACGATCTCGGCCAGCGGTGCGTATTCGAGGTTGGTCAGTCCGGCGCCCAGATTGTCGTGGCACATGAACAGGTTCCACAGTCCCTGTTCGCGGGCGATGGCCTGCAGGTCGCGCATGATCTGCGGCTGCTCGTGCGGGTTCTCGTTGGCCGCGATCTGCTCGTCATACACCTTTTCGGCGGGGTAGACGTGCTCGTCCATAAAGGTTTCGAGTTTGCCGAGCAGTTCCTCGGTGCGGGCGGAATAGGCGAAATCCACGATGACTCCTGTGGTTTGAAGGTGTACGCCTACCGGCGCAGCAGGGCGGTGCCGGTCTCGATCAGTCGATTGATCGTGGCCGGAAGTTTCTCTTGAGCGGGGTCGTGGTGGCGGCCCTCGCGATGGCGGCGCAGGTTGTGCCCCATGATCGCGGCCATCTTCAGACGACCAAGGGCGTTGAACCAGTTCTGATCCGGCAGATCGGAGGCCCCGCCGGTGTAGAGCGACATCAGCTCGTCCTCGCTGGGCAGACCGGGGACCTCGCGTCCCACGTCGGGGAAGTTGGTGCCGTCGGCGAAGACCAGGAACCAGCCGAGTTCGACGCGCGGATCGCCGGCACTCCAGATCTCCCAATCGATCAGGGCGACCGGTTCCAGGCCCCGGGACATGATGTTGCCGAGGCGGTAGTCGCCGTGCACGAGAGTGGGGGTGATGGGCTCGGGGATGTCGGCTTCGAGGAGCGCGAGCAGCTCGGCGCCGCCGACCACGAGTTCCGGTGGGACAGCGCCCAAGGTGCGTGCCCAGCGTGCCAATTCGTCTGCGGGCGAGAGGGGTTCGTCCAGACCGGGAATGGTCTCGAGGTCGACCGCGTGCAGGAGGGGGAGTACCTCGGCTGCGCGGCGCATTCGCGCGGCGGCGAGTTCGGGTTCCACCGCCGGGTCGTCGAGTACCGGTTCGAGGGATTCGCCTGCGACGAACTCCATGGCGAACCAGGCAGGTTCGGTCTCGTCGACCGTTACGATGCGGGGAACAGGGACGTCGGTGTTCTCCAGTGCCTTCAGGATTGTGGCCTGGCGCAACATGTCATGTCGGCCGATCGAGCGCTGACCCTCGGGAACCGCCTTGATCACGACGTCCGGGCCGGAGGTGCTGACACGATAGGTCAGCCCGGAGTGTCCACCGGGCAACACCTGGAAATCGGTCATGGTGAGTCCGCAGTCGGACTGCAACCGCTGTGAGACTCGGGATTTCAGGTCCTGACCCGTCATGGCCGTGGCTCCCTCGGTAGGCCGAGTACGCGCTCGGCGATGATGTTGTGCTGGATCTCATCGGTTCCGCCTGCGATCTTGTATCCGGGCGCGCCGAGCACGTGCTCACTCCAGGCGAACGTTCCCCATCGGCCGGAGTCGGAGGCGAGGTCGCGGCCGAGCAGCATGCGGGCTACCTCGGAGGTCCGGGCCATCGTGTCGGTGGCCAGGAGTTTTCCGAGCGAGGCTTCGGGGCCGGGGTCGTTGCCCGCGACCACGGCGCCGGCCACTCGCATGTTGCTGACGCGCTGCAGATAGCTCCGCGTCACCAGATCGGCGACCTTGTGGCGCTCGATCTCGGTCAGCTCGCGACCGAGGTTCTGGGCAAGTGCCACAGCCTGGTCAGCGTTGGCCAGCCCGAGGTTACCGCCGTCGAGACGTTCGGCCGCCAGGACGGTGAGGGCGACCTGCCATCCCTTTCCGACCGGGCCGAGCCGGTAGGTGTCGTCGAGGGCGACGCCTTCGAGGTACACCTCGTTGAATGAGCTGCCGCCGGTCATCTGCCGGATCGGCCGGATGGTGACACCCTCGGCATTCATCGGGACCAGGAAGACGGTGAGGCCGGCATGTTTGGCGACGGTCGGATCGGTACGGCAGACCGCGACACCGAAGTCGGACACCGGTGCGCCAGAGGTCCAGACCTTGTGTCCGTCGATCTGCCACGAACCGTTGTCTTTCTGAACAGCTTTGGTGCGGACGGCGGCGAGGTCGGAACCGGCCTCGGTCTCGGAGAACAGCTGGCACGCGATGAGATCGGTGCGCAGCATCGCCCGCACGTAGCGTTCCTTCTGATCTTCGGTGCCCCACTGGGCAATCGTCGGCGCGACCAACTGCTGTGTCACCGAGAACATCTCGGTGCGGCGCGGGATGTCGAAGGCCTCTTCCGCGCGACGGAAGGCCAGGACGTAGGAGAGCGGGAGGCCACGGCCGCCGTATTCGGCAGGCCAGTTCAAGGCGCCCCACCCGGCGTCATATTTGAGCTTCTCGTAGCGGGAGATCTCGTCGGTGTGCTCGCGCTCCTGCGCGGCCGTCCAGTTCTCGAAGACGGCCACGGAATCGGAGCCGGTACCCCAGACCGATTCGGTGCGGGTCGACGCCACGCTCTGCAGCCACGAGACCGCTTCTTCGGTGAAGGTGGCTAGATCGGGGTGGGTTTGTGCTGTCACTGGATTACCTTCTGCGCCTGTGTCTTATCAAACGGTCAGAACGGTGCAGGCACTGATGCCCGGTGCGCCGTATACGTGCGTGAAGCCGACGCGAGGAGTGCCCTGGACCTGACGGGCGCCGGCCTCACCGCGGAGTTGGGTGACGATCTCGTGGACCTGTCGCAGGCCCGATGCGCCGATCGGCTCACCGTTGGCGATACATCCACCGTCGGTGTTGATCGGAATTCGTCCACCGATCTCGGTGGCGCCACTGGCGATCATCTCTTCCTGCTCACCAGGTTCGCAGAAGCCGCATTCGGCCATGTGCATGATCTCGGCGCCGCTCTCGGTGTCCTGCAACTGGGCGACGTCGACATCCGACGGGGACAAACCAGCTTGTTCGAATGCAGCTTTGGCGGCATCGGCGCTGACACTGGTGGGCTCTCCACTGCCCTGCACGGCGGGGCTGAAGACCTCGAAGGAGCCGAATCGTCTGGTGCGGTGCGTGATCGCCCGGAGGTGGACGGGTGTGCGATCGATTCGCTTCAGCGCCTCGGCACTGGCGACCACGATCGCGGCGGCACCTTCTCCTGGAGAGCAGAACATGTAGCGGGTCAACGGATCATTGACCATGTCCGCATTGGCGATGGTTTCTGCGGACATCGCTTCCTGCCGCCAGGCATTGGGATTGAGAGTGCCATTGCGATAGGACTTTTCGGCCACCCGGGCGAGCGTCTCCGCGGAGATGTTGTACTGACGCATGTATCGCGAGATCTTGGCGCCGAAGAACTGTGTGGTGACCATGAGGCCGGCATCGCCGTAGCTGGATGGCAGACCCCACTCTTCGGGGCGGGGGTCGAAGGCTCCGCGGGGGTGCTTGTCGAAACCGACCGCCAGTGCGATGTCGGCGGCACCGGCCCGGACGGCGTTGACCGCGGAGAACAGGGCGCTACCGCCGGTCGCGCAACCGTTCTTGACATTCGTGAAAGGGATTCCGGTGAAGCCCAATTCGGCGACGAGGGTGTCGGCGAGGCCGGATCCGTCGCTGCCGCCGAACGCGACCTGCACATCGGGCCAGGTCAGTCCGGCGTCGACGAGCGCCCGGTTGATCGCGGTGACGGCCATGTCGCGTCCGGTGACACCGGGCTGCCGTCCGAACTTGGAGAGTCCGGCTCCGACGATGGAAACGGGCTGTGTCACTGGGGAGCTCCTTGCGTGGTGAAGCGTCCGACTGCGAACCGGGGCACCGGTGAGCTTGCGATCAAGCTCACCGGAGCCCGGTCCAGTTCGGTGAAATCATCGCAGTCGAGGAGTGCCTCGATCTTGATGCCCTCGGGGAGTTCGACGTAGCCCACCGCATAGGGCGAGAAGCCCTCTGTCGGTGGGACATACGGCGGCGACTTGGGCGGGAAGCGCTGGATCGTGTACGCCCACACCACACCCTCGGTGCTCAGATCCAGTGGATCTGCGGTCGGGGTCACGCATCTGCTGCACATCGTGCTCGCCGGAAAACCGACGGTGCCACAGACCGAGCATTTGCTGCCGCGGAGTACCGCGGCGGTGGAGGTCTCCGACGACGTCGACGCCTCGTCCATGTCTATCCCTTCGGGTTGAAGATCTGACGGAAGATCAGCGACCGACCCACTTGGGCTCGCGCTTTTCGAGGAATGCGGTGACGCCTTCCTTGCCGTCTTCGGACTGCAGGGCGTTGCCCACAGCGAGGTGTTCCATGACCATCAGCGACTGGATGTCGGCGTCGAGGCCCCGGTCGATGCACATCTTGGTGAGCTTCATCATGAACGGGCTCTTGTCGGTCAGAGTCGCGATGAAATCCTCGACGCGCTGGTCGAGCTGATCGGCCGGTGCCGAATCGTTGATCAGGTCGAAAGCGGAGGCTTCCTGACCCGAGAGCAGCTTGCCGGTGAGCATGAGCTCCTTGGTCTTACGGATGCCGATCATGCGGGGCAGGCGGTAGATCGGGCCGGCGCCACCGAACAGTGCGCGACGGATGTGGAAGTCACCGATTTTGGCGTCGTCAGATGCGATTGCGAAGTCACACGAGATCATCAGCTCGAAGCCGCCGGCGGTGACGTAGCCCTCGAGGACTGCGACCGAGGGGGTGTTCATCGAGTAGAGGCGGTCACAGACCTTGGCCGAGAGCACGGCGACGTCCATCGCGGTCGTGCTGCCGATGAAGTCGGACAGCAGCTCATCGAGGTCGAAGCCCGAGCAGAAGGTGTTGTTGACGCCGCGCAGGACCAGAACCTTGAGGTTCGGGTCGTTGTCGACCTCGACGATGATCTCGTCGAGACGGTGCAGCAGCTCCACGGTGACCGCGTTCTTCTTGTGCGGGCGGTTCAGCCATACGCGGGCGACTTCGCCGTCTTTTTCCAACAGGATGTGGTCGGTGTCGATCATGATTGACCCTTTCGTTTGACTACAAGTTGAACTGGATTCACTTCAGTATTAACCACGGGTGTGATTCACGTCAATACCTGACCTGAACTGAGTTCAGATTCCGATCAGGTTGGCGATCCGGGCCCGGTGGGCACGCGAATCTCCCTGTAGTGCTTCGTTTCCCATGGCCCGCCGGAAGTAGGAGTGGGCGGGGTGTTCCCACGTGAAACCGACACCGCCATGGAGTTGGACGGCTTCGGCGGCCGCCGTGATGGCGGCGTCGGTGCAGACGGCCCCGGCCACGGCGATCGCCAGGCGGGCACTGGCCGGATCCTCGTCGTAGACCGCCGCGGCGTAGCGGCAGGCAGAACGGGCTCGTTCGAGTTCGCGCAGGACATCGGCCAATCGGTGTTTGACGGCCTGGAACGATCCGATGGGGCGTCCGAACTGGTGTCGGGTCTGAACGTACTGAACGGTCATCTCCAGCAATACGTCGACGATGCCGGTGTTTTCGCAGGCCAGTGCGAGCGTCGCGAGGTCCTGCAGTCGGGTGCAGACCCGGTCGTGGTCGGCCACGGTGGTCAGCGGGATCGCCGGAGATTCGCGCAGAGTGAGGTCTGCTTGCCGCCGGGTCGGGTCGATGACCTCGCGGTCCGATGCGGACAGTTGCTCGCCCGGTGTGGTGGCGAACAGGCGGCGGCCGGCTGCGGTCTCGGCGGACAAGATGATCACGTCGGCACCCGCGCCGCCGAGCACGTGCGTCGCTGTGCCGGACAGTGTCCAGATCTCGCCGTTCTCGTGCGCCCTTACGTCGTCGGTCTCGGGTGTCAGTGATGAGACGGTGGCGATCGAGGTGCCGGAGAGAACGTTGTCGAGCAGCTCGGCGAGATCTTTGTCGGCGGTGGCCGACAAAAGAGCGGAAACCCCCACGGCCGCCGATGTGTAGACCGGCTCGCAGACCAGGCTGCGACCACATTCTTCGAGGATGATCCCGAGTTCGACCATGCCGTAGCCCAGTCCGCCGCGCTCCTCGGGAACCGCAAGCGCTGTCACCGACATGTCGTCGACAAGCTGCCGCCAGAGCTCGGGTGAATATCCGCTGGGGGAGTCGGCCGCGGCGCGAACCTGCTCGATGCTGCTGTGCTTTCCGAACAGACCGCGGATCGCGTCCCGCAGTTCTGCCTGTTCGGTCCCGGGGGTCAGTGTGGAGGGCTCAGATCGGGGCCAAGGTACCTCGAAGGCTGGGGACGTGGACATATCGCTCCAATTGACGTGAGTTCAGTTCGGTTAGTTTTCACAGTAACCCGGCGCGCTCTCGACAAGGAAGGGTTAACCGAACTAAGTTCATTTCATGAGTTCTGAGATCGAGAAGTATTACGCCACCGTCGACAGCGGTCGCCTCGAAGATGCGGTCGCGATGCTGGCCGACGACGTCGAGTTCGCCATGGTGCTGCCGACCGGCACCAAGCACGACCGGGGTCGTGCGGTCATGCTCGGCTACCTGCAGGGACGTCCACCGGTGGAACGCAAACACGTGGTCCAGCGGGTTGCGGTCGCCAACGACTTGCAATTCGCTCACGGTGAGGTGACCGACGATGGTGTGACAACCGGGTATTTCGTCGGCGTGATGCATGTCGGCGCCGACGGACTCGTCGACCGCTACCAGGTGTCGTTCGACGCCGAGTTCTCGTTGCTTCCCAACCCTGCCCTGACTACAGAAGGAGTCTGACCCATGACCGATACCGCCATCTCGACACCGGTTCTCGCGCAGTGGTTCGAGTACATGGATTCCGACGATCCCGACCGGGTTCTGACCATGGTCACCGACGACTTCGAGATGTCGGTGCAGTTCTCCAAAGGCGGTGGTCAGGCCGCGGAATTCGTGGGCGACCACGCCGGTCTCATCGCTTACCTGGCGCAGCGGGAAAAGAGTGTCCTGATCCACCACATCGACGCGGGTTCCCTTGTCGGACAAGTGGAACTGGTCCTCGGGCGGACGGTACGCGGCGGCGAGTTCGAGGCATCGTTCAACGCTTCTGCGCAGCTGAACGGCGAAGGCAAGGTTCGGCGCCTGCTCATCTGCCGCACCCCCGAGATCTCGTTCGCCTGAGTTGAGGGCGTGCGACGTGGGTGACGGCAAGTTGTGGTGACGAGAAGAAGAGAGTGAATAGATGGGCAACGAGTTTCCCCACCTGTTTTCGGCGTATGACCTTGGCGGGGTCTCGCTCAAAAATCGATTGGTGGCGTTGCCGGCCGGGACGAGTATGGCGGTGAAAGGTGTTCCGACCCACGGGGATGCGGAGCACTTTGAACGAATCGCGGCCGGCGGTGTCGGCCTGGTGATCGGTGGTGCCACGGTGGTCCACCCGACGACAACGCTTCGCTCACGGAAGCTCATCGAGGCCTATATCGACGAATTCGTGCCCGCCACAGCGGAAAAGGTGAAAGTCATTCATCGGCATGGAGCGCGGTTCGTGGTTCAGCTGTGTCACCTCGGCCGAGAGTTCATCGGCGGAGAATCGGATGCCCCGCCCTCAGCTCCATCTGCGATCAAGACCGTGCGAGACGCGTATCCGCCGCACGAGTTGTCAGTGGCCGAGATCGACGACATCGTGGAGGGCTGGCGGATCTCGACGCAGAATCTGGTGAAGGCCGGCGTCGACGGAGTCGAAGTCCATGCGGCACACGGTTATCTCCCGGCCCAGTTCATGTCACCGCTGTCGAATCAGCGAACAGATGATTTCGGTGGTTCCTTCGCAAACCGAATGCGCTTCACCCGCTTGGTGATCGAGGCGATGCAATCCGTGATTCCGCCTGGTTTCCTTCTTGGTGTGCGACTCAGTGGCGAAGAAGAGATCGCCGGCGGGATGAACATCGAGGACTGTGTCCGAGTTGCCGAGAATCTGACCGAGCTGGGCATCGACTACTTCAGCATCACCCACGGAACCCGTGGCAAGTATGTGAAGGATTCGACCAATCCGGATGCCGTGGCGATACCGTCGGCATCGCGGGTGCGCGCCGCAACGGGCATTCCCACCCTTGTCGGCCAACGGATCCGCGATGCGGCCACCGCTGACCATGCGATCAAATCCGGGCATGTCGACATGGTGGGAATGGCCCGGGCGCTCATTGCCGATCCCGATCTGCCCATCAAATCCCAAACGGGGCGGTTGGACGAGATCCGTGGTTGCCTGGGTATCAATCAAGACTGCCGGGCATTCGATCCGCACCTGCACTGTGCGGTCAATGCAGAAGTCGGTCGTGGCCGGCATCCCGGGGTGGGCGCAACGGCGCCGAGAACCAAAGAGATTTATGTCATCGGAGGAGGTCCCGGTGGCCTCGAAGCCGCACGCGTCGCCGCAGGCCGCGGGCATCGGGTAACCCTGTTCGAGAGGGACACGGTGCTCGGAGGCGCGCTCGGAGTGGCTGCAGCGGCACCCCACCGAGCTACCTTGATCGACGTCATCGACTACCTGCAGCGCGAACTCAGGCGTCTCAAGGTCGACGTGAATCTCTCTGCCGGAATCGATGTCGACGATGTTTCCGCCATTCTCGATGCAGCCGATCACGTGATCGTATCCACCGGCTCCCGGCCCGCGGACTTACCGGCGGGTCTGGACGGGCGGCCCGCGGCGACCGTTGATGATGTGCTGATGGGGCGGGTGCCCGAGGTCGAGAGTCGTCGGGCCGTGGTCTTCGACGAAGGTGACGGCTTCTGGCCCGCTTACAGTGCGGCCGAGGCATTGGCCCAGCGCGGCTGGCAGGTCACGCTTGCCACCCCGCTCACCGCGTTGGCCTCCAGGATCCCCGCTGAAAGTGCGGCACCGCTCCTCGGGCGTCTCGGCGGGGCAGGTGTTGAGTTCAGGGTGGGTAGCTCGCTGGTGGTTTCCGAGGAACCCTCGGCCCCGTTGGTCCTGCGGCCGGTCTTCGGAGGTGGCGATGTTGTGTTGGGTGACGTGCTCACGGTCTGGCATCAGCCGCGTGTTCCGGTCTCATCCCTGGGACTGGCACCAGGTCCCACGGTGAGCGTGATCGGTGACGCAGTCACCCCTCGTCGCCTGAGTCATGCCATCGCGGAGGGCTATCGGACCGGCGCCGAATTGTGACGGCTGACGTGGCGACCGAGGTCTTATCCGGGTAAGTGCCTCGACGGCAGGTCAGTCGGTCGAGGCAGTTTTCTTGTTCAATTCCAGGGTGCGGGCCCGAAGTCGTTTGTAGCCACGAACATTGAGTGGACCGATTGATTTGAAGAAATAGCGGTCGTGCTGGGCGGCCGACGCCAGTGTGGTGTCGACGAGGATGGTGCCGGGGCGAGCTGAACTGGTCAACCGCGAGGCGATGTTGACCGGTTCGCCGAAGATGTCGCCGAGGCGGGTCAGCACCGTGCCCAGCGCCATCCCGACGCGGAGTGGTGGCAGATCGTGCGTGGCGGAGAGCTGTTGCAGCGCAAGAGCGATCTCGGCGGCGGAGATCGGGTCTTCGACCTCGAACATGACCGCGTCGCCGATGGTCTTGACCACATGACCACCGCGCAGGGTGATCGTCTCGTAGGCGTTGGTCTCGAAGCGGTCGAGCAGATTGTCGAGCTCGTTCATGTCGAGCTGGCGCGACAGGCTGGTATATCCGACGATGTCGACGAATCCGATTGTGAGGGTTCGGTTCACACCGTCGGTGGTGGCAAGGGCATTCTGTAGCGCCGAGGCCAGATGTCGCCGCCAGACGAGTGTCTGCACCCGCTGAACGGCCTTGACCATGATGGCCAGGTCGAGGCTCTCCCGGCCGGCCTCGGCGTCGGACCGGATGCGGTCGGCGATGTTGTGTGCCTCCCAATCGGTCAGGCGCGAAATCGTCTGGCCGAGGGTGCGTGCCATCGCCACCTCGAACTCGAGCGATCGATCCGCGTCGACCGCGTGGACCAGTTGCAGGGCCTGCACATCGTCGGCGGTGAACAATTTGTCGTCGCTGTTGTCCATGGTGAACCCGAAAGCCGTCCACACCCGGCGGGCGTGTTCTTCCGAGATGTTCAGAGCCGCGGACATGTCTTCGAGTGTGAAGAGTCGCTCACCGCCGAGGAGATTCGACTCGATCGATTCGGCGGTGATCCCGGCGTGGCCTGCGACGTCCGGCGGTTTGGTCATGACGCGGATCGAACCGCGACCGCCGGGACCTGGGGCAGTCCGAGGACGCCTTTCATCAGGTAGGCCAGCAAAGCCGGCATCTCGGGACGATTCCAGTTGCGCCGCAAGCGCATGGCGTCGTTCGCGATTGTCAGTGCTGCGTGCACGGTCACTGCGGCCTCCGGGGTGGGAAGGTCGGTCTCGATCTGTTCGACCAGGTTGACCCAGCGTGCCACGTACCGGCGCTGATAGGTGATCAGATCGCCATTGTCGAAGCTCTCGAGCACGCTACGACTGTTGAAGGAGACAGAGAGATCCGGTGTTGCGGTGAGCACCTGAACGTAGGAATCGATCAGTAGGCCGAGCAGCGCGGTCGGGTCATGGGCCACCGAATAGGCGGCGATCGCGCTGGCCTCCAGTCGGTTCGCACTGCGCTGACTGATGCCGATGAGGATGGCCTGTTTGCTCGGAAAGTGGTTGTACACACTGGGTCCGGAGATTCCGACCGCCTCACCGATCTCGTCGACACCGACCGTGGCGAAACCGCGTTGGGCGAACAGTTCCGCAGCGGCGTCCAGGATTTCGTCGCGTCGTCCGGAGGGCTCGGCCAGTGCCCTTGGCAGGGGATCGATGGGCCGGGCCAGGCCCGGACTCAGTTCGACAACACGGTCGACCAGTACAACCAATCGGGCCACCGCACGGGAGGTGGAGATGCGTGTCCGGTGAACCGAAACGCTGCCGTTCACGCTGAGGATGGTCCACGCGAGCTGGTCGATGTCGCGGGATGACAGACCGATTCGATGCGAGAAGACCGCGCCGGACCACCGGTGCAGGACCTTATGGGTTCGGCGGGCCACCTCATCGTTCTGCTCCGGTGACAGGTGGGCCGACGACCAGCGCCACAGCGCCGCCGCATTCGGGTTGGTGACGCCGAGGGCGCAAAGTTTCTCGATGGCCTTGCCGATGGGGACCTCGCCGTCGGCCGCGGGGGACAGGGCGGTGTCGGTGCAGGTCTCGATTTCTTCGATCCCGGCCATCACCGCGGCGAAGAGGATGGCCTGCTTGTCGCTGAAATGCCGATAGATCGATGGGCCGGTCACCCCGGCCGCCTTGGCGATGTCGGTCACCGAGACATGGTCGAATCCGCGCGCGAGGAACAGCACGGCGGCGCGGTCGACGAGCTGGCGTTTGCGGTCGGCAGGGCGGCGAGTGCGACTCGCCGACCGGCCGGATCCGACATCGGGATTCGAAGACATTGTGAATCAACCCTAGCGCATGGTTGGACCCTTGAATGCATGTCTGTACTCGGGGTATGGTCAAATAAGTTACAGCGCGTTAGCCGTGCCGTTAGTTTCGGCGGGCGCGAGAACAGCGCAGTTCATCTGAAAGGAACCCAGCGTGACTGATGCATACATCTACGAGGCCATTCGTACGCCTCGTGGCAAGCAGCGGAAGGGCTCGCTGCACACCGTCAAGCCCGTCGACCTCGTGGTCGGCCTGATCCACGAACTCAAGGTCCGTTTCCCTGACCTCGATCCCTCCGATATCAACGACGTGGTTCTGGGCATCGTCTCGCCGGTCGGCGAGCAGGGCGCAGTGCTCCCGCGTACCGCAGCACTGGTGGCCGGACTCCCCGAGACCGTCCCCGGAACCCAGGTCAACCGCTTCTGCGCCTCCGGCCTGGAAGCCACCAACCTCGCCGCACAGAAGGTCGCGTCGGGCTGGGATGACCTGGTCATCGCCGGTGGCGTCGAATCGATGTCCCGTATTCCGATGGGCAGTGACGGTGGTGCGATGTTCACCGACCCCACCACCGTGTTCGACCTCTACATCGCCCCGCAGGGCATCGGCGCCGACCTGATCGCCACCCTCGAGGGCTTCTCACGTGAAGACGTCGACGCCTACGCCGCCGAGTCCCAGCGCCGCGCCGAGGCCGCCTGGTCGGCCGGCTACTTCGCGAAGTCGGTTGTCCCGGTCAAGGACATCAACGGCATCACCCTGCTCGATCACGACGAGCATCGTCGTCCGGGCAGCACGGTCGAGAGCCTTGGCCAGCTCAAGGCCGCTTTCGCCGGTCTGGCCGCAATGGGTGGCTTCGACGACGTCGCACGTCAGAAGTACGTCAACGTGGAGACGATCAATCACGTTCACACCGGCGGTAACTCGTCGGGCATCGTGGATGGATCGGCCCTGGTTCTGGTCGGCAGTGAGGCCGCAGGCAAGAAGGCCGGCATGGTCCCGCGCGCTCGCGTCGTCGCGACCGCTCAGACCGGCAGCGACCCCACGATCATGCTCACCGGCCCGACCCCGGCCACCGAGCTCGTGCTCAAGAAGGCCGGTCTGACCACCGATGACATCGACGTCTTCGAGCTCAACGAAGCGTTCGCGTCGGTCGTCATGAAGTGGATGAAGGACCTGAAGATCCCGCACGAGAAGGTCAACGTCAACGGCGGCGCAATCGCCATGGGTCACCCCCTCGGTGCCACCGGCGCGATGATCCTCGGCACCTGCCTCGACGAGCTGGAGCGTACCGGTGGCCGTTACGGCCTGGTCACCCTCTGCATCGGCGGCGGCATGGGTGTCGCAACCATCATCGAGCGCATCTGAGTCAGCTGACGCTGGTACTGACAGGCTTCTTCCAACCTTCACGAAAGAACTTCAAAAGTTATGACTGAAAACATGATCCGCTGGGAGCAAGACGGCGACGGCGTCGTTGTTCTCACCATGGACGACCCCAACCAGGGCGCCAACACCATGAATGACCTCTACGTCTCGTCGATGGCTGCCACCGTCGAGCGTCTCGAGGCCGAAAAAGACAGCATCACCGGTGTTGTCATCACTTCGGCGAAGAAGACCTTCTTCGCCGGTGGCGACCTCAAGGACATGACCGCTGACAAGAGCGGTGTCGACAAGGTCGAGGTGGCCAAGCAGGTCACCGCGCAGGCCGACGGCATCAAAGCCGTACTGCGCCGGCTGGAGACCCTGGGCAAGCCGGTTGTCGCGGCCATCAACGGTGCCGCACTCGGCGGCGGTCTCGAGATCGCACTGCACGCCCACCACCGCATCGCGGCCGACGTCAAGGGCACCCAGATCGGCCTGCCCGAGGTCACTCTCGGCCTGCTGCCCGGTGGCGGTGGCGTCACCCGTACCGTGCGTCTGCTCGGCATCCAGAGCGCGCTGATGAATGTGCTGTTGCAGGGCAACCGTTTCAGCCCGACCAAGGCCAAGGACACCGGTCTGGTCGACGAGGTCGTCTCCTCCATCGACGAACTGATCCCGGCCGCCAAGGCCTGGATCGCCGCGAATCCTGAAGCCGCACAACCGTGGGACAAGAAGGGTTTCAAGATCCCCGGTGGCGCACCGACGAGTCCGGCTCTGGCACAGCTCTTGCCTGCCATCCCGTCGCTGCTCCGTCAGCAGCTCAAGGGCGCACCGATGCCCGCACCACGCGCCATCATGGCCGCAGCCATCGAAGGTGCGTACGTCGATGTCGATTCCGCGGATCTGATCGAGACCCGCTACTTCGTGTCCCTGGTCACCGGTCAGGTGGCACAGAACATGATCAAGGCGTTCTTCTTCGACCTGAACTACATCAACGGCGGCGGATCGCGCCCCGACGGGTACGAGAAGTTCACCGCCAAGAAGGTCGGCGTCATCGGCGCAGGCATGATGGGTGCGGCGATCGCGTACGTGTCGGCCAAGGCCGGTATCGAGGTCGTCCTCAAGGACATCAGCATCGAAGCCGCCGAAAAGGGCAAGGCCTACTCGGTCAAGCTCGAGGAGAAGGCGCTCTCGCGTGGCAAGACCACCAAGGAGAAGTCCGACGCCCTGCTGGCGCGGATCACCCCGACCGTGGACGCAGCCGATTTCAAGGGTGTTGACCTGGTGATCGAGGCGGCATTCGAGTCGGTCGAGGTCAAGAAGCAGGTATTCGGCGAGATCGAGGACATCGTCGAACCCGACGCGGTGCTCGGCTCGAACACCTCGACCCTGCCGATCACGATCCTGGCCGAAGGTGTGAAGCGCTCCGAGGACTTCATCGGAATCCACTTCTTCTCGCCCGTGGACAAGATGCCGCTGGTGGAGATCATCAAGGGCGCCAAGACCTCTGATGCGGTGCTGGCCAAGGTCATCGACTACACCCTGCAGATCCGCAAGACCCCGATCGTCGTCAACGACAGCCGCGGCTTCTTCACCTCGCGGGTCATCGGCACCTTCATCAACGAGGCGATCGCCGCCGTGGGTGAAGGCATCGAGCCGGCATTCATCGAGCAGGCAGGCGCACAGGCCGGCTACCCGGCACCGCCGCTGCAGCTGATGGACGAGCTCACCCTCACGCTGCCGCAGAAGATCCGTAAGGAAACCGAGAAGGCACTCGCTGCCGAAGGCAAGCCGGTTCCCGCACATGGCTCGAATGCCGTCGTGGACAAGATGGTTGACGATCTCGGTCGTCCGGGCCGCTCCGGTGGTAAGGGCTTCTACGAGTACGACGAGGCAGGCAAGCGCACCAAGATCTGGCCCGGACTGCGCGACGAGTTCAAGTCGGGCAGCACCGAGATCCCGTTCGAGGACATGAAAGAGCGCATGCTCTTCGCCGAGGCCATCGAGACGGTCAAGTGCTTCGACGAAGGTGTCCTGACCTCTGTGCCCGATGCCAACATCGGCTCGATCTTCGGAATCGGCTTCCCCGCGTGGACCGGTGGCGTGATCCAGTACATCAACGGGTACGAAGGTGGTCTGCAGGGCTTCGTCGATCGCGCCCGCGATCTGGCGAGCAAGTACGGCAGCCACTTCGAGCCGCCGCAGTCGCTGGTCGACAAAGCTGCAAAAGGCGAGAAGTACTGAGCAGTACGCTGATTCAGTGAACTGATCCAAGGCCGCGGCCCGGTTCTCCGAAAGGGGAGCCGGGCCGCGGTTCTTTTTCTAGCTCGGGGGCGGTGGTATCACCGGCGTCAGCTCCGGGCGTTTGGCGCTCATCCCGTCGCCCGTCGAAACCCCGCGTAGCCGACGGATCATCCACGGCAGGAGGAACGCGCGAGCCCATCGGGCCTCGCGGATCGACTTCTGCACCAACGACATCGGGTCGGCAGGCGCGATCGAGATGCCCCAATCCGGATCGCTTTCCGGCAAGCCGAGTGCGTGGGCGGCGCCTGCGGCAAACCGCTCGTGACCGAACGGGGAAGCGTGCAGCCGGTCGATCGACCAGGAGCGGGTGTCGACCAGAACCGGCGCGGCATGGAGATCGACGAGGATGAAGTCGTATGTGGTGGCGAACTCGCGCATCATCTCGTTCAACGCGAGCAGTCGTGGCTCGAGACGTTTGGCGATCGGCACAGTCTTGGCCATGTTCGGATAGGTCGAGATGATCACCGTTGCCGAGGTGTCGGCGAGCTGTGAGTAGATGTGGTCGAGATCGTGATGAACGTCGTCGAGCGTCGAGCTCGCCAATACATCGTTCATCCCGAGTGGAGCGGCGATCAGGTCCGGAGACAACGCGATCGCGGGTTCGAGCTGGGTATCTCGGATCTGCCGGGTCCGGCGTCCACGCACGGCGAGGTTGGCGTAGCGGAGATCGGGGTTGATCATCGAGAGCTGCTCGGCGAGGCGATCGGCCCATCCGCGGTGGCCGATGACGTCATCGCCGTCACCGATGCCTTCGGTCTGACTGTCGCCGATGGCAACAAAACGGGAGAAATGCACCAGAGGAGTCTAGTGCCCCGAGTCAAAGGTTCTTTTGCAGTCTCCGGCGTTCGATCGGCGCCTGGCGGCGCCAGGTGGGCGCCAGATGAACGCAGCGGCAACTCGAGATGACCGTTCGGAGTTCTCCTTGGACGCCTCGCGATGAGCGGTTCACCGAACTTGTGGATGCTGCCTGATTGCGGAAACATGCTGGTCATGTCGTTGTCTCGCTCACGCCGCACCGTCTTGACGCTGCTGGCGGCCGTCTCCCTCGTTCTTCCGGTCAGTGGGGTCGCCACCGCCGACACCGCGCCGGCAGATTTCACCCCCGCTCAGCTGATCGGTCCTTACCCGTCCGATCTCCCATCAGGCGGGTGGTATCTGCCGGTCCTCGACGGATTCACCGCGCTACGCGACAACAACCCCGCGCTCATTGCACAGAATCTGCAGACCGTCGTGCGCATCAACAACGAGGCCACCCCGGAAGCGCAGGCGGACGCGATCGAGGTCAACTACGACGACCGTTTGGTCTCGCTCTCCGTGGCACTCGGCGAGAAGCTGGGCCCGGTGTTCCTGAAGCTTCTGGAAGATGGCCGGCTACCGAAGGTTGCGGCTCTTGCCGAGGGAGACCTCGCCCGCGCCGGACTGCCCTCGGGAACGACGTTGCCCGAGAAGACCTTCTTCAACAATCCACGCCCCTTCGTCGTGGCCCCGGACAGCATCAAACGCTACGACCGGCCCGGCGGCGACCTCTACGCAGAGGTCGAGACCAACGGGTCGTACCCGTCAGGCCACACCAACATGGGTTACTGGAAGGGCGCGCTGCTGGCGTCGTGGCTGCCGGAGCTCGGCCCGCAGATCATTGCCCGCGCCGGAGAGATCGGGCTCAGCCGGGTCATCCTCGGAGTCCACTACCCGCTCGATGTGATGGGCGGTCGACTCATGGCAATGGACCTCAGCGCGGCCCGCCTTTCCGACCCCGGGTTCGATCGGCTCATCGACGAAGCAGGCACCCAGTTGCGTGAACAACTCGAGAAGGTCACCGGCGTGCCGCTGGCAGACTTCATCGCCACCGACACGCCGTACCTGAGCACGCAGATGGCCGTGGACGAGCACCGGGCTCTGATGACGTATGGACTCCCTCTCATCAACCCCGGCCAGCAGAGCCAGATCCCGGCACAAGCTGCTGCTCTCCTGGAGACCAGGTTCCCGGATCTGACCGATGCGCAACGACTCGAGATTCTCGAGCAGACGGCCATTCCGTCCGGCTACCCCCTCGACAAGTCCGGCCCCGACGGAGGCTGGCTGCGCATCGACCTCGCGGCGGCGTACGCGGCGACACCCTGAACAGTGCAGTCGCGATTCGACACAACTCGGTCGAACTCGAGGCCCTCCGCGTAGCATCCGCGAGATGAAGCAGCCCGCCCCGGTGATGCAGCACGACAGCACCATCTGGGCGGGCGCCGCTCGCAGGTTGTCTCCGTTTCTCGACATCGCCATCGCGGTGCTCGCGACCGCATTCGCCCTCGGCGCCCTCTTCACGACCGACGTCGAAAGCGTCGATCCGCGCCTGCGCGAACCCGACGTCGTCGCGGTTGTCGGCACCGTGGTCGCGACGGCTGCGCTGTACTGGCGACGCACATACCCGACGACGTCGTATTGCATATTCGCGGCCGGATGCCTGGTCGTCACGCTCACCGACCACTACATCGGGTCGCTGTCGGTCATCCTGCTCCTGAGCCTGTACTCGCTGGCAGCGCACGGACGTCGGCGCAACGCAGCGATCGCTCTCGTCGCGACCATGGCCACATTCGGGGCACTCGCCGCCGCCGACGTTCCCGACCTGCGCACCTCAGACCTCCTCCAGGCCTGGGCCCTGTTGATCACCGCCTGGGCCGTTGGCGACGCGATCCGCGCCCGCAGAGGCCAACAGCGCGGAGAGATTCACGCCGCCGAACACGATGCCGCTCTGGCGCGCGAACAGGCCACGCGAGCGGTCGCCGAGGAGCGCCTGCGCATCGCGCGTGAACTGCACGATGTGGTGGCGCACAGCATGTCGCTCATCGCGGTCCAGGCGGGCGTCGGCGCCCACGTCATCCGCACCGACGTCGATGCCGCCGAACACGCGCTGCAGGTCGTCGCCGACACGAGCCGGGAGGCGCTGGCCCAAACGCGGTCGATGCTCGGGGTCCTTCGCGAACAAGACGATCCCGTCGGCGGCCCGGTACCCCAAGGGGTCGATGACCTGCCGGCATTGGTGGCGGTGGTCGGATCTGCGGGACTCGACGTTGCCCTCGAGATCACCGGCACCTCAGCGAAGTTGGATGCGGCCGTCGAGTTGGCGACCTATCGCATCGTCCAAGAGTCGTTGACCAACGTGCTCAAACACGGTGGACCGTCAGCGCGTATTCGTCTGGACTATCGCGACGACCACCTCGATATCGAGGTCACCGACCCGGGCGGACGCTCGGTCGTATCCGGCTCCGAAGACACGGGTGGCCACGGCTTGACCGGGCTGCGCGAGCGCGCCCACCTGGTCGGCGGCTCCCTGACGTCCGGCCCGACTCCCGCCGGCGGGTTCGGTGTCCACGCGAGGCTCCCCATCCAGCAGAACGGCACCTGATGATCACGGTGGCAGTTGTCGACGATCAGGCCCTGGTCCGATCCGGATTCGTCGTGCTACTGAATTCTGAGCCCGAGGTCGAGATCGTCGGTGAGGCCGGCAACGGGCAACAAGCCTGGGACCTGTGCCTGCGCACCACTCCCGACGTCGTCCTGATGGATGTCCGGATGCCGGAGATGGATGGCATCGAAGCCACCCGGCGAATCGTGGCGGACCCCGGCTGCGCGGGCACAAAAGTGTTGATACTGACCACTTTTGACGAGGATGAACTCGTCGTGGCGGCGCTGCGTGCTGGCGCGAGTGGTTTCCTCCTCAAAGACACGAGGCCCGACCTGCTGCTCGACGCCATCAACGTCATCGCGGCCGGAGAGTCTCTCCTGTCCCCCAGTGTCACCCGACGGATGATCGAACGCTTTGCCGCCCTGCCGGATTCGACTCCACGCTCACACCCGGACGACGGACTGACCGAACGTGAACGCGAAGTGCTACTCGCGGTCGCACAAGGACTGTCCAACAACGAGATCGCGTCCGCGTTGCACATGGGATACGGAACCGTGAAGACCCACGTGAGCCATCTGCTGACCAAACTGGACAGCCGCGACCGCGCACAACTGGTCATGTACGCCTACGAATCAGGTCTCGCCGTCCCCGGCACCTGACTCCAACGCCTCTATCTGGGGATAGAGACACAGCGGACAAAGCCAGGTCTCGCGCCAGATGTCCCACCACCCCTTCCTGGAGCAGATTGATGGGACACGGCCGCACCGGTCGCACCACCTCCAGTGGCCACGCAGCCACCGTCAACCAGGAGTCCCCCGATGTTCCGCTCCCCAGTCATTCGCGAGATCACCGCCTTTGTGGCGGTCGCATTCTCGCTGGCCGTCGCCATAGCCGTCGCACTGCCCGATGCCGAGATCAACGTCGTACTCAGTGTGTTCGTGCCCGTGATCTCGGTCGCCATCGTGACGTTCACCGTCATCCCGCGAGGGAAACGCAAAGAGCTCTGGAAGAGCTTCGGACTGAATAGCTCCGGCGGTTCGGCACTGCGTCCGGCGCTGCTCATCCCGGTAGTGCTGGTGTTCCTTGCGTACGGCGCCGCGGTCCTGACCGGTGTTGCCGACTTCGTCTCCATCCACGCCACACCACTGGGCACCGCGAGCTGGGTCGCCGACCTTGTCATCGAACTCGCCATCGGCACCCTCTTCATCCTCGGGGAGGAAATCGGCTGGCGCGGATTCCTGTTGCCGCGTATTCAACAGCTGACCGGGCAGCGCCGCGCCGCACTGCTGACCGGGTTCATCCACGGTCTCTTTCACATGCCACTGGTCCTGATTGCCACCACCTACGATGCTGACGGTGTCCGCTGGCTCGTGGCTCCGGCCGTGGTCGCCACCCTCACCATGGCCGGTGTGTTCTACGCCTACCTGTGGGATCGTTCGCACACCGTGTGGCCGGTTGCCGTGGCGCACAACGTCGCCAACACCGCCTTCGTTCTGGGCGCCACCGCGGTCATCGCCTCGTCACCGGACGACTTGGCCTACGTTGCCGGAGAGAGCGGGCTCGCGACGTTGGGTGCAGTCGCTCTGGTCGCCGGCATCTATCTGCTGCGGGCCAAGGTGTGGCGAGACGGTGACAACGTTGTCGCACACGACAAGCTGACCGTCACCGACGAGGTGTTCGAACCCAATCCTGTGGTTGCGGTGCGATAGACGAACTATCGGATGAGGCCCTGCATCTTTCGATGCGGGGCCTTCTCGCGGTTACTGCCGCTGACAACGTCCCTGGTCATCACACCTGGGGCGGGTGACTCACAGTCGCGGTGCCAGCGCTTGGCCGTTGTGACCGTATTCCACCCGGGTGGTGTCGTCGGGTGTGCTGTGCAAGACCGTGACCAGGGCATCTCGGTGCGGCGGGAGTATCCGGATGGTCAGGGTTCCGGTATCCGCGCGCATGAGGGCGTCGGTGACGGCGCGATAGATCTCGGTGCAGACCTCCGGGGGTGTGGTGTCGAGGCCGTGGTCGTCGAGCAACACCACATCGACCCCGCGGGAGCGGGCCTGCCGGGCGGCGTCGGCGATCCGGGGCCGGTCGAGCGCTGGTGCCCGCAGCGAGTCCCGGAGTCGGGCTTCGACGAGTTTTGCGGCGAGCCGTTCGTCTTCGGTGAGCGGCCGGGGTCCTGCCATCTGTTCGAGGAGGGGCCGGGCCAGTTCGTCGAGCTCGGCGAGCCTGGCATCGCGCTCCTCGAGGATGGCCTTCCCGGCGGCCTCGGCTGCCACACGGAGCGTCGCCTGGCTGCGAAGTTCGAAGATGCTCCGGGCGGCCGGGCGGATGGTCCATGCGAAGAACGTGGCCATCAGCAGCGGCGCGAGGTTGATCACCGAGATGGACAGCCCATACAACGCGCCTTCTCCGGCCAGTCCGGTCCACACCATGCAACTGGCCAGGGTGGCAGCCATCCCGATCCAGGCCCAGGCCGTGCGCCCGCGAACGCACATGTAGGCGTAGATCGCCGTCGATGCCCCCAGCGCCCACAACTGCAGGTGACCTTCGAGCGGCAGGACCGTCTTCACGAAATTGAGGTTGATGGCAATCGGGCCGACAGCGGTGAGACCGAGTGTGGCCGGTATCGGCAGGGGATCGCCGGGAATGATGACCATACAGATCGCCCCGACACTGACCACAAGCCAGGCGGTGAGCTCGTACCAGAAACCGCCCGCCGGTTGGTCCGTCCAACTGACAACGGCGAACGTGAGCACGTACGCGGCCACCAGTATTCGTGCGGCGGTCGTGTGGAGTCCGAGCAGTGAACCCGCGTCGCCGATGGATCGGGGATCGTCAATCGTGCTCGGGGAGATGGCCATCAGCCCTCCCAGCCCAGGTACACCCGGGTACCGCCGCCGGGGCGGGTGTCGAGGTGGGCAGTCCCGCCGTGGAGATTGCGCATCCTTCCGAGGATGCTGACCGCGATACCGAGGCGATGCGGGGCGACGGTGGCGGGATCGAAACCGGCACCGTTGTCGGTCACCACGACGCCAAGGCCGGTCGCGGTCACGTTGACATCCACGGTGCGGGTGGTATTCGGTCCGGCATGGATTTGGCTGTTCCGCAACGCCTCTGACAATGCCGATCCCATCGTCCGCACCACATCGGCGGGCAGATCCGCCACCTTCTCCGCCGGCTCTTCGGAAACCCGGAACAGTGCCTTGTCGTCGGCCTCGACACACGCTGCGCGGAGATGAGTTGTCGCCTGATCGAGCGAGAAATGCTGATCCGGAACAGGTTCGGCGCGGATGTTGTCGAGTTCGTCGAGGGTGGTCGCCGCCATGGCGCAGATGACCTCTGATGGTTGACCCCGGGAGGCGACCAGAAACGTCGACATCACGCTGTCGTGGATCAAGGCGTCGAACCGCTCGCGTTCGACCGTGCGCGCGTGCCCGGCCGCGGCGACCGCGGCGGCGGCATATGTTGTCTCGGTGGTCGAATCGAGTAGACGGCCGGTTCGCATCGCCATCACTCCGCCACCCACGAACAGGGTGCAGAACATGATCGCGAACATGATCTCCGGGATGAGCGCCGAGGCCGATGAGTCTCCTCTGGCAACGGAGTTGATCAATTGGACGCCAACACATCCGGCCACCAGGTGCGCGAACACCAATGTGGTCGACCACACGATCACCGCGGCGAGGCTGGCGACCCCGGGGAAGAATGCGAGCCAGACACCGTCACCAGGTTGTATGGTCGGTCCGTTCCAGGCAATGGGCCAGGTTGCCGCCGCGACCAGAAATGCCACTGCGGCAATGCCACTGCTGATCCGCATGGGCCTGGGGTCCGACCGAAACGACAGTGCCCCGGGCAGCATCCCCGACCCGAAGACCAGCACCACATTGACCGGGGTCCACCAGGGGTCCATCCGTGGGGCCAGCATGCCGATGGCGGGAAGAAGGATTGCGAGATAGGCGACATACCCAACACTGATGAAGCGCGCGAACATTCGGACGAGGCGAAGGGTGTTCTCCCCGCCACCGAGGTTGCCGGGGTGAAACAGTGTCTGGCAGCTCATGGCTCCGGTGCCTCCGGCATCGGAAGCAAGCCGTCTTCGACGGCGCGCTTGTAGAGCTCGATCTTGGTTCCGGCCGGGCGGCCGGCGTCGGCATACTTGGCCCGGATGCGGGCCAGATAGTCGTTCACGGTGTGCGGTGTCAGCCCGGTCAGCCGGGCGACCCGATCTGCCTTCTCTCCCGAGGCATACAGGCTCAGGACATCGCGCTGGCGAGGGCTCAGGCCGACGTCGGGGAGCCCGGGGTCGCCGTCGATCGCGGCCGCCCACTCGGTGGTCACCACCTGGCGTCCCTCCGCGGCAGCAGCAATCGCCGCGACCACCACCTCGGTCGACTCGGTCTTCCGGATCACACCCAGCACACCGGCTTTCGCCGCCAGGCGCACGAGATAGGGGTTTTCGGCCCCGGTGAACACCAACGCCTGTAGGCCGGCGGCACGGAGTTCGTCGACATTGGCTGTCGGAGATGACCCGTCGGACAGGCGTAGGTCCAGCAGAACCAAATCCAATTCGGTACGCAGAGCAAGAAGCTCGGAGACGGTCGGGGTGGCCGCGGCCACGACCAATCCGGGATGGTCGGCCAGCATGGCCTTGAGTCCCAGCACAACCGACGAGTGGTCCTCCACCACACCTATTCGCTTCACGTCAGGCAACTCCACTGTTCTTCGTCTACCGCCGTCCCCTCGGCTCCCAGGGATCTGGGTGAAGGGTCATCTCTACGACACCGATCGGCTCGGCCTCGGCCGAGGTCGCCGGGCGCCGAACCGATCTCGACAAAATATAGACGCTAAAACGGCCATCAGTATCATTCGTGGGCTTTGGGTTACCGTTTGGCGCGCGAGAGTAGGGCCTTCGGTCTACGACATTTAGTACGCAAAGCGAATGGACCGGATAGCGCAGCTCTGGTGCCTGAGCACGGCATTCTATGCACGCCGTCGGTGTTTTCGGGTCTGAACGCATCGGCTGATCCGACACCGAATTGCACCTTGACACGGCTGTAAGGCAAGGGCTACTTTTCGAGTGGCCCAGATCACACCCGGATTGGGCACGACGGATGGCACAGACGCTATTCGGTTGCAACCCCGTGTAACTCGGAGGATCTGGCCGGGATCAACAATGTGCCCGAACATCGAATTTCGCCGCGTGCGGATCGATGTTGTCGGCGCATACCCATCTCGACCACACGCCGCCGGGAAAGGCATTGAAATGCGTAAGAAAACCGGCCGAATAGCGGCAGCATTTGTCGCAGCGGTGTGTGTCTTCTCCGTCGTCTCATGTAGCGACGACAGTGATTCCGGTGGTGACGCCAGCGCGTCTCCGTCCGAGAGCGGTATCAAGGCGGTAGGCGAGTCGATCAAGGTCGGCTTCTTGAACCCGTCCAACGGCCCGATCACCCAGCCGGGTGTGGAGACCGGACAGAAGGCGGCAGTCAACTACATCAACAACGAGCTGGGCGGCATCGCCGGGCGCCCGATCGAGGTCGTCAATTGCGCCGTCGATGTCACGGCCCCGGAATCGACCATCGGTTGTGCCAATCAACTCGCGCAGGCCGGCGTGGTTGCGGTGATCGACGGTTATGACGCGGCATCGAGTGCAGCACTGCCCATCCTGCAATCGGCCAACATCCCGTTGGTCGGCCAGATCCCGTTCGACTCGGTCACCGGCTCCTCGCCCGACAACCGGGTCTACTTCGGGCCACCGCAAGCCTCATTCCTGATCGGTGTCATGCAGTCGCTCAAGCAGCAGGGTAAGAACTCTCTGACGCTGGCCAACGTCGACGTCGCTGCCGCGCACCAGACATTCGACCGGATTCTCAAACCCCTCGGCGCACAGCTCGGGCTCGAGGTGAGCAGTGTCTACTATTCGGCGACCAACCCGAACTACACCGCACTGGCCTCGACCATCAATTCGAGCAACCCCGATGTCGGCGGCCTGATGACGTCGCAGACCGATGCCAACTGCACCAAGCTGGCCCAGTCGCTGCGCAGCGTCGGGTTCCAGAACACGATGTTCCTGGCGGCCTGCACCGAGTTCATCGACACGATGGGTGCGCAGGCGGTCGGTGCGCAGACGTACTCGCCGATCTGGCTCGAGCCCGCCAAGGATTCGGCGCCGGCGCCGATGCAGGAAAACATCGATATCACAGCCGAATACGTCGATGAAGAAGGTGGCAACGGAGGCTTCTATGCCTATGGCACCTTCTCCACCTTTGTCGACTTTGCCAGGACGCTGGGTGCGGCCGCACCGACCGAGGTCACCGGACCGACCGTTCTGGCCGCGCTGAAGGCTGTCGATGGCTACCAGAGCTGGCTGGGACCGGTGCTCAGTTGCGGCAAGGCGACAAGCCCCAACTGCACCACGGAGATGTTCGTCTTCGAGGTGACCGGTGACAAGAAGACCGAACCCATCGGTGGCGGCCTGATCCAGCCGAACCCGCAGGCGCTGGCAATGATCCCGGGCGCCAGCTAGTAGCGGGATTGACGCACAACAGATTCGGGGGTGTGCTGCGCGGTAGTAGCCGCGCGGTGCACCCCCGTATCAACCCCCGAATACGAAGTGGGGAGTGATCCTTGGGCGCAAGAGCTTTCCGGTTCGGTGCAGATTCTGCACCGCCGCCCACACATTGAGTCCAAGAAGCGGGAATGAGGTGGCCACGGTCTCATGAGTCAATTTCTTCAGTTCGTTTTCCTCGGCCTGTCTGTCGGCGCAATCTATTCTGTGTTCGCGACGTCCCTGGTCGGGATCTACGCCGCAACCGGGGTCATCAACTTCGCACAGGGGTCCATAGCCCTGTGGGCGGTGTATGTTGTTGCCGCCCTGCGCACTGATGGCACTTTTGTATTACCGATCGGCAGTATCTCGCTGGGCAGCGAGGATGATCCGACAGCGATGGTCCCGGCGATCATCATCGGTGTGGCCACCGCGGCACTCTGGGGACTGCTGGCCCACCTCCTGATCTTCCGGCCACTGCGGCGGGCCCCGGTCCTGGCGCAGGTGGTCGCCTCGGTGGGTTTGATGCTCTTCATCCAGGCCCTGGTGACCCTGCGCTTCGAAACCGATTCGCTGATGGCGCTACCGGTTCTGCCCGAGAAGACATTTGAACTCGCCGGTGCGGTCATCAACGTCAGTGACCTGCTGCTGGCCGCCACCGCAATCGTCATCGCCGGACTGTTCTGGGCGTACTTCCAGCTGACCACACTTGGTGTGGCCACCAGGGCAGGGGCCGAGGACGAACTCGCCGCCCGGCTCGCCGGATACTCGCCCGATCGACTTGCCGCCATCGTCTGGGTCATCACCGGTGCGGCATCCGGGTTGATAGTTGTCCTGGGTGCGTACACCATCGGCTTGGACTCGGCGAGCTACACGTTCTACATCATCCCGGCGCTGGCGGTCGCCCTTGTCGGTCGCCTGACGTCGTTTGGGATCGCTTGCGCTGCAGGTCTTGTGCTGGGTTCGTTCCAGGCGGTCATCCTGTGGGCAGGCACACTCGACTGGTGGCCGAGCTGGGCGCAGACCGGACTCGGAGACGCCGTCCCGTTTGTCATCGTGGTGGTGGCCCTGTTCCTGCTCGGTGGCAAGATCCCTTCCCGTGGCTCGCTCGGGGAGGCGAAGATGCCGGCTGTGACGATCCCCAGGCTTCGTCCGATCCCGGTTGTCGCGGTGATCGTCGCAGTGGTGATCGCCGTCCTGTTGACCTCGGGCAGTTGGCGTTTCGGAATCGTGACCTCGATGATCCTGTCACTCATCGCATTGTCGCTCGTTTTGCTCACGGGCTATCTGGGGCAGATTTCGTTGGCCAGCATGGCCTTTGCCGGCACCGCCGGATTTGCGTTGTCGAAGGTGACCACCAACTGGGGGGTGCCCTTTCCCTTCAGCATCCTGATCTCGGCGCTGCTGGCCACCGCACTCGGTGTGATCGTGGGAGTACCCGCCTTGCGAATCCGGGGTGCTCAACTCGCAGTGGTGACTTTGGCTGCAGCCCTCGCGATTCAGAGTTTCGTTTTCAACAACCCCTCGATCACGCCGTTCGAGGGAAACCTGATCGAGGACCCGAAGCTCTTCGGCTGGGACCTGTCGGTGCGGCAGGGCGCCGAGCTGACGACGGTCGAGTTCTCGATGATGGTGCTGGTGGTTGTCGGGGTGTTGACCCTGATCGTCATGCGGTTCATGGCCGGCTCCACCGGACGGGCATTTCTGGCGGTCCGCTCCAATGAACGTGCGGCAGCGTCGGTGGGGATCAACGTCGCGGCGACCAAGCTGCTCGGGTTCGCCCTGTCGGCCTTCCTGGCAGGCGTCGGTGGTTGCCTGATCGGCTACAGCCGTGGACAACTGTCGGCGGCATCGTTCACCGTGATCGTCGGACTGGTTCTGCTGGCGATGACATACGTCGGCGGCATCACCTCGGTCTGGGGCGCGTTCATCGCCGGCATCATCGGGCCGCTCGGCGTCGGATACGTATTCCTCACCCAGACACTCGATCTCGGCCAGTACTACCAACTCATCGCCGCCGGCGGCCTGCTGCTGATGGCCGTGCTCAATCCGGTCGGAGTCGTCGGTGCCGTGCAGGAGACGGTGGCCCACGTCAAGGCCAGGTTCGGTACGCCATCACCGACGGAACCACCTGCGCCACCGAACGACAACTCCGAACCGAAAGCGAGTTCTCATGTCGGCTGAAACCACCGCCTCGCTGTTGCAGGCCCGCGACCTCTCGGTGCGATATGGCGGTGTGGTCGCCAACGACAAGATCGCACTGTCGGTCGAGGCCGGTGAGATCGTCGGGCTGATCGGGCCCAACGGCGCAGGCAAGACGACGTTTGTCGATGCCGTCACCGGGTTCACCAGATCGACCGGTGAGGTGTCGCTGGCGGGGACCCGTATCGAGAAGCAGAGTCCGCACCGCAGGCGCGGCGCCGGAATGGCGCGCACGTGGCAGGCCGGCGAACTGTTCGTCGACCTGACGGTCGCCGAAAACCTCGCCGTCGCAGTGCAACGTCCAGGGTTGCGAGCTCTGGTCGCCGATGTCTTCACCGGATCGAAACCGCCTGCGGCCACCATCGGTGAGGCGCTGGCGATGGTCGGACTCACCGATGTCGCCGATAGACGTCCTGGCGAACTGTCCCTGGGACAGCAGAAAATGGTAGGTGTGGCCCGCGCGCTCGTCGGCGGCACCCGGTTGGTGCTGCTCGACGAACCGGCGGCCGGCCTCGACACCCACGAGAGCAAGGCATTCGGTGCCGAACTGCGACGGATCGCCGATACGGGGATCGGCATCCTGCTGATCGATCACGACATGTCGCTGGTCCTGGAGGTGTGTGATCGCCTGTATGTCCTGGACTTCGGACGCGTCATCGCCTCTGGTGTGCCGCAGGACATCCGCGACAACCCGGAGGTGGTCGCGGCCTATCTCGGCAGCCCCGAGGTCAGCGACGCCGACATCGACCTCGACGTACCACCGGGCGCCGGGCTGCAGAAAGGGAACGCCGGATGAGCACAGCTGTTGTCACGCAACCGGTCCTGACGATCGAGGGGCTCACCGTCGGATACGGGGGCGTGCCCGCCGTCCGGGATCTGGACGCCGCCGTCTGTGCGGGGGAGATCCTGGCATTGCTCGGTCCGAACGGGGCGGGCAAGACCACCGCCCTGTTGGCCGCGGTCGGCGCCTTGCCGGTGATGTCGGGGACCATCACAGCGCTGGGAGAGCCGTTGGACAAGCGGGTCGAACGCAATGCCCGACGTGGCATCACGCTGGTGCCGGACAATCGCGGGGTGTTCCACAAATTGTCGGTCGCCGACAATCTTCGACTGGCTCACCGCAAAGGCGGTGCGGATGTCGACGTCGTCTTCGACTACTTCCCGAAGCTGGCCGGCCTGCGGGGACGGAAGTGCGGCAACCTCTCTGGCGGCGAGCAGCAGATGTTGGCCCTGGCCAAGGCGCTACTGCCGCGGCCCAAGATCCTGCTCATCGATGAACTCAGTCTGGGGCTGTCACCGATCGCGGTGAAGGATCTGCTGCCCAGGCTGCGCACCATCGCCGACGAACAGCAGATGGCGATCGTGTTGGTGGAGCAGCACATCGACCTTGCGCTTGCGATCGCCGACTCGGCGATCGTGCTGCATCATGGCCGGGTGGCATTGGCCGGACCGGCCTCCGAACTCAGCGCCCAGCGTGAGACGGTTGAGGCCGCTTACTTCGGTCGGGTCGGTGGCTCTGACGATGAGGCGGCAGTGTCCACCGATTGAGACCGAATCGCTACCAGGGCTGGAGGAGCCGATTGTGTCGAAGACGCCGCGGTCATCCGCAACTGGGGCCAAGGCCCCTCGGAGCACCCGGAATCGGCCGACCGACAGCGAGCTGATGGATGCTGCGCTGGCGGTGATCGCCGATGTCGGTGCCGGGCGGGCGACCATGGACATGATCGCCGATCGGGCGGGCACATCGCGGGTCACGCTGTACGCGCACTTCGGTTCTCGGGATTCGCTGGTCGATGCGGTGCTGGATCGGGAGATGACGACCCTGACCCGCTGGAAGCTTGCCGCCTACGACCAGGGCGATGAGATGACGTACGGCGATCACACCCGCTATTCGGTCGAGGTGTTGTTCGAATACGCACGTCGCAATCCGGAAGGTTTCCGCGTGCTGCTGACCAACCGGGAAGAACATCGCGAATCCGCGCGGCAACTGTCTTCTGCGCTGGAACCCCGACTCGCACAACGTCTCCGCGCCGCCTTCTCCAATCGAGGGCACACCGTCGGGGTCGGTGTCGACGTCCTGGCCTCGATGCTGATCGGGATGACCCTCGATGTCGCCCATCGCGCGGTGATCGTCGCGGGGGCGAGTGTCGACGCCGCCTGTGAACTGGCGGTGGCCTCGGCTCTATCGGTGTTGCGCTCGGTAGAAGTGAAGCAATTGCAGGCGATCGACGAATCGCTCGGGATCGGCCGTGAGGGCACTTGAGCGGGGCGAGCGCCCCGTGCCGTCGGCCCCTTTCATCATTCGGGAACCGGCATCGCACCGACAACGCCGGCGCCGAGGTCGCCACACGGAGCGGTGACCTCGGCGCCGGTGAGTGCTGTCAGCTTCGGGCTGCGTCCAACCATTGGCGGGCATTCCGGGGATCGTCGGCAGTGCTGCCGTCCAGACCCAATTCGACAGCGCGCGCGGCATCCGCAGGCGAGCGCATGGGCCACCCGTGCACGTCGTATCCTTCCTCGTGCATCTGGGCGACGAGTTCGGCGGTCAAACCCTCCCAGCCGCAATAGAAGGAACTCGATCCGGTGGCGACGAGGACCGCCTCGATGCCATCCGGATGACGCTCGAGACTCGGGTACCCCATCACGATCAGACCGCGGGGAACCGAGGGGGCGTGCTGGGCCGCCGCATGCAGGGCCGCAGGCAGGAAGCTGGTGATCTGCACACGATCGGCGTCTCGCGGTCGGGCACGCAGAATCCGCGCGATTTCCGGAACGACCTCGGTCGCCTTGATCTCCACCTGCAAGGAGACCGCCGTCGCATCCAGTGCCTCATCGAAGGTCAGCGTCGGAAACCCGGACTCGGTGATCACCGTCTTGATCTGCTCCAGGCTCAGGTCCGCGACCGGTCCGAGGTTCTTCCCCGAGGCATCGCGGGCCGTACGGTCGAGGGTCGCGTCGTGCAGCACGATCGCGGCACCGTCTGCCGTGAGTCGTACATCGAGCTCGATTTCGTCTGCACCGTGTTCTTCGGCGAGGAGAAAAGACTCGACACTGTTCTCCGGAGCGTGTGCCATGGCACCCCGATGACCGACGACTTTGAACGTCTTCGTCTGCATGATCACGCCACCAACTTGTCGTACTGGGTCTTGACGGACTCGGTGTCGGCGCGGAGTTTGGAAGCCGTCGCCTTCAGGATCTGCGCCGGATCGGCGTTCTCGGCGTACAGCTTCTGGATCACGGTGCGCATCTCGATGATGGTGCTCTGCACATAGCGACGCACAGCATCGGGCTGACGAGCGATTGCGAGCTGGTCGACGGCCAGCTTGTAGCTGGGATTTTCGGCAATGACCTTGTTCACCTTCGCGGAGTTCGCGGCGGAGATGGTGGCGGGGAGATATCCGGTGCCCACGGTCCACGTCGACGACGCGTCTTCCTGCGACAGATACCGCAGCACCTCGGCGGCCGCTTCCTTACGTTCAGCGGAGGCGCCCTTCATGATTCCGAGTCCGGCACCACCGGTCGGAACGCCGGGGGCAACACCCTGGGGCAGGAAGCCCGCGCCCACCTCGAACTCGGCGCCCTTGATGAGCCCGGTCAAAGACCCGGTGGAGTTGGTGATGGTGGCGACGAGGCCATTGGTGAAGTCGGTGTTCACATCCTGTGCCAGATAGCCGGATTTGTCGTCGTTGACGATGGCGCGGTCGAACTCTGCGGCACTGATTGCCTCCGGGGAATCGAGGGTTACATCCAGGCCGTTGCTGATCGAAGCACCGTAGTTCCACAGCAGGCCCTGCATGTACCAATCGTCGGCGCCGGTGTAGGCGCGCATGTGCAGGGTGTTGCCCTTGTACTTCTGGCCCGTGATCTGTTTGCCCCAGGAGCGGAACTCGTCCCACGTCGCCGGTGCGCGATCGGGAAGTCCGGCGGCAGAGAAGATCTCCTTGTTGTAGTAGAACAGCGGGGTCGATCGGCCGAATGGAACCCAGAAGCTCTCGCCGCGCACGACTCCCTCGTTGAAGAGTCGCTCGTTGAATGTGGCCGGGCCGAAACTCGAATCGAAGTATCCATCAAGTGGTTCCAGTGTTCCATTGAGAAAGAACTTGTTCCACGACACATCGGAGAACACGCCGATGTCGGGAACCTGGCGGGCCTGCAGGCCGGCGGCGATCTTCTCGGTCACACCGTCGTAGCCGTCGAATTGCTGTACCTCGGCGTAGATATCCGTCTGGGACTCATTGAATTTCTGCAGGACCCCGGTGAACACCTCATGATTGTTCCCGGCCCACGGACTCCAGATCACGGTGTTGACACGTCCGGCGAACTGGCTGGGAGGCTTGACATCCGGTTGTCCGAGCGAGGAGCCGGACGAGACTCCGCCGCCACAGGCGGAGAGGACGGGGACTGCCACCGCCACTGCGCCCGCGGCTTTGAGGAATCCGCGGCGACTGACGTTGGACGCGAGTGGTGAACTCGCCGAACGAGAGAACAAGGACATGGAACCGACTCCTCGGGTGACTGCTTGACTGGCAGGGTGGATGTTCTTCAACGCTTCATCGAGGCGCCGGCCAGGCCGGCGATGATGAATCGTTGTGCGAAAAGAAAGATCAGAAGCATGGGCATGACCACAAAAGTGGTGCCGGCCATGATGGTTCCCCACTGATCGACGCCCTCGGACTCTTTGAGCGACATCAAACCGATGGGCAGTGTGCGCATCTGAACCGTGTTGGTCACCAACAACGGCCAGATGAAGTCGTTCCATTCGTCGATCACCGCGATCAACGCAACAGTGATGACGGCGGGAAGTGACATGGGAAGTGCGAAGAAGAACAGGCGGCGCATGTGCCCGGCACCATCGAGTTCTGCGGCTTCCATCACCTCCTCGGGCAGTGACAGGAAATGTTGGCGCAGAAGGAAGGTGCCGAAAGCGCTACCCATCCCGGGCAGGATGATGCCGGCGTACGTATTGATCAGTCCGAGATTGCCGATGGTGATGTAGTTGATCAGCAATGTGACGTGGCCCGGGACCATCAGGGCACCGAGAACCGCGAGGAAGATCCACTTCTTGCCCGGAAAGTCCAGGAACGCGAAGGCATAGGCGCTGAAGAGGGCCAGCACCACTTTTCCGGTTGCGCCGATCGACGTCACGATGAGCGAGTTGACGAAGAAATTGCCGAACGGTACCGCGTTCCAGGCGCGCGAGAAGTTGTCCCAGACGATCTCACTCGGAAGCCACTGCAGGGGCCACTGATAGATCTCGTTCTCCGGCTTGATCGCCGACGTGATCATCCAGAAGAACGGAATGAAGAAGATCAACCCGACGATGGCCAACAATGGCCAGGCCCACCAGTCTTTGCGCCGAACCTTCTGACGCGGTGTGGGTTTGTCGATATCGAGGTCAACGGTAGGAGCGGGTAGCAGTGCCATCAGTAGTGAACCTTCCGCTCGATGAAGCGCATCTGAAAGCCGGTGACGAACATGAGGATCACGAACATCACCATCGACCCGGCCGCGGCCGTACCCGCGCTGAATGATTTGAAGCCTTCTTGGTAGATGAACCAGCTCAACGTCGTGGTCGCCTCGGCGGGTCCACCCCCGGTCATCATCGCGATGATGTCGAACGACTGGAACGCACTGATCACCTGCGTCACCACCAGGAAGAAGGTGGTGGGCGACAACAGCGGGAAGGTGATGTGCCGGAACGTCTGCCACTGACTCGCGCCGTCGAGTCGGGCTGCCTCTCGGACGTCCTCCGGCACGTTCTGCAGGGCGGCGAGGTACACGATGGAGACGAATCCGACGCCCTTCCAGATCGAGACGATGATCAGCGCCGGGAGGGCCCAGTCACTCGTCGTCGTCCAATGTGGAGACGTGGCGCCAAACGCACCGAATACGGCGCGGGACAGTCCGTAGTTGGGGTCGAAGATGAACAACCAGATCGCTGCCACGGCAGCACCCGACAGGATGTGCGGAGAGAACGCCAGCGCCGTCACTGCGCCCCGCCCGGGGATATTTCGGTTGAACAGGCAGGCCAGAGCGAGTCCGAGGACCAGGCTGACAACAACGATGGCAACCACCCAGATCAGGGTGAGGCGTAATACCGATATGAATGCCGGGTCGTTGAACAGCCGTGTGTAGTTGTCGAGCCCGACGAAGAGTGGTTCGGGTGCGATCATGTCCCACTCGGTCAGGCTGAGATAGACGTTTCCGATCACCGGCCAGTATGCGAATACTGCGATCAGGGCGAGGTTGGGCAGCGCGAACAGTACGAAAAGTCGGTAGCTCTTGCGCTTTCGTCTCTTTCGCGACCGTAGCGGAGTCTCACCCCGGTCCGCGGGCGCTTGGGTAGCACGCGCGGGTGAGCGCTGAGCTGTCAGCGACATGTCGGGACCATTCTCTTAGATAACAGTTGAAGTGATACGAGTAGCTAGCCGCGAATCATGTTGCACGGTGGCCAGGGTGGGGTCAAATGGGGCGATCGGCGCTGAACGAGAGATGAAAACAGCCGCACAAAATCTCTAAATAGGTTGGGACACAACGGAACCTGACCGAATGTAGATCGGACGAAATGCGTGGTGGTGCCGAAGATGATGGTCTGCGTCGGAAAGTCTTCCGTCGTCGTTCATTGTCTATTCATATCGGTCAAAGTGATATAACTGTCATCGACAAAGACCTGTCAGCGTGAAGGGGTTTCATGACGCGTCGAATGATCAGCTCGAGCCGGCAGGAACGACTGGACGGGATCCTCGAGTGCCTGATGGAGGACGACACCGCATCGGCTCAGAGTCTTGCCATCCAGTTCGGTGTCTCACTGATGACCGTTCACCGTGATCTGGACGAGTTGCAGCGACGAGGTGTTGTACGCAAGTTCCGTGGTGGTGTGAACATCGATCGCACCAGCAACTTCGAGATCGCGGCCGCGCTACGGCGTCGTCTCGCGGTACCCGAGAAACAGGCACTTGCCGCGGCCGCAGCCGAGGCGGTGCAACCGGGCCAGGTGGTGATGCTCGACGACTCGACCACAGTGGCGCAGATGCTTCCGCACCTGGTGGCCATCGAAGCACTGCGTGTGGTCACGAACTTCCTGCCGACCCTGAACGAACTGGCCGTCGACGGAAGCCTCGCCGTCACTGCGTTGGGCGGGGACTACGACCACAGTCATGAGTCGTACCTCGGTGAAGGGGCGGTGCGGGCGGTACGAGCGATGCGGGTCGACACACTGTTCTTCTCGACATCGAGCGCCGATGCCGACGGCATCTACCACCAAGAGGAAAAGATAGTGTCCATCAAATCTGCGATGATCTCGTGTGCGCGTCGCCGGGTGATGCTGATGGACAGCTCCAAGCTCGAGCAGACGTCGTTGCACCACATCGGTGGCTGGGACCATATCGACGAACTGATCACCGATTCCGCTGCACCCGAACGGATTCTCGTCGCGATTCGCGATGCAGGTGTCCACGTACGCGTCGTCCCGATCCCCACTCCGGACGATTCCACAATTGAGAGGAACATCTGATGCTTCAAGCGGTCTTCTGGGATATGGATGGAACGATCGTGGACACAGAGCCCTGCTGGTTTGCTGCAGAGATCGCACTGTTGAGCCGTTTCGGTGTCGAGTGGACCGATGAGCAGGCCGTCGGCCTCGTCGGGAACGCACTGCCTGATTCGGCTGCGATCCTGCAAGCCGCGGGTGCCGACCTTCCGATTCGCGACATCGTGGACGAATTGCTGCGATCAGTGATCGGGGAGGTGTCCCAGTCGATCGTCTGGCGACCGGGAGCACGTGAACTGCTGGAAGAACTTCGGGCAGCGGACATCCCGTGTGTCATGGTGACGATGAGTGAGGCGCCCCTGGCGGAGGTGATAGCTCGGGAATTGCCCGAGGGCACGTTCGCGTTCCTGGTCACGGGCGACATGGTGATCAACGGCAAACCGCACCCCGAGCCGTACCTGCGGGCCGCCGCGGAACTGGCACGGCGCGTGGGTTCGATCTCGATGGATCATGTGGTCGCCATAGAGGACTCACTGCCGGGCGTGGAATCAGCACGGGCATCGGGTGCAGTCACCGTGGGGGTCCCGAACATGGTGGCCTTGCCTGACCACCCGCACACCACGACGTGGTCGACGTTGCAAGGCAAGACCATTGACGATCTGAACGACCTGGTTGCCGCGCGGGTAGGCGTCGTCGAGTCTGCCTGAACCGCTCGGTTCTGCCTCTGCCTGTCCGCCACCTGATTCGCGGGTGACGGACAGGCAGCGTGGGCCGACTACCGGCCGGTGGCGGAAACCAGGCGAGAGGCCGGATCGGATTGCGTCAACCGCAGACCCGTCACCGAGTCGAACAGATGGAAGGCCCCATCTTTCGGTCGCACCCAGACGGTGGAACCGATCGCCGACGTGTTCTGGCCCTCTGCCCGGACGACGATGTCACGGCGGATGGCCCCGTCGTCGATGTGTCCGTAGAGGAAGGCGTCGGCTCCGAGTTCTTCCACCACATCAACGGTGACGGCGAGACCCTCTGTCTCGGGCGCCCTTTCGAAGGCCTCCGGCCGGATCCCGAGGGTGACGGTCGCGGAGAGCGCCGAATCGAGTACCTCCCGTTCGACCGGATGGATCGAATCTCCGAGACGGACCCCACCGTCGACCACCGGCAGTTCCAGCAGATTCATCGCCGGAGATCCGATGAATCCGGCGACGAACACATTTGCCGGCTTCGCATACAGGGTGCGAGGTGTGTCAACCTGTTGCAGCACTCCATCTTTCAGGACGGCGACGCGGTCACCCATCGTCATGGCCTCGACTTGATCGTGGGTGACATACACGGTGGTCACCCCCAGTCTCCGGGTCAGTGAGGCGATCTGTGCGCGCGTCTGTACCCGCAACTTCGCATCGAGATTCGACAGCGGCTCGTCCATCAGGAATACCTGCGGGTTACGAACAATGGCCCGGCCCATGGCAACTCGCTGACGTTGGCCTCCCGACAGGGCTTTCGGTTTGCGATCGAGATACGCTTCGAGGTCGAGCAATCTGGCGGCTTCGAGTACCCGCAACTCACGTTCGGATTTGGACACACCCGCGATCTTGAGTGCAAACCCCATGTTCGCGGCCACCGTCATGTGGGGGTACAGCGCGTAGTTCTGGAACACCATCGCGATGTCGCGGTCCTGCGGATCGACGTCGGTGACATCGCGGTCGCCGATGAGGATGCGCCCGGAGTCGACATCCTCGAGGCCGGCGAGCATGCGCAGCGACGTGGATTTGCCGCAGCCCGAAGGTCCTACCATCACCAGGAATTCGCCGTCGGCGATCTCCAGGTCGAGGTGGTCCACCGCTGGTCTGTCGGTCGAGGAGTATGTACGGGTGGCGCGGTCGAAAGTAACACTGGCCATGGGAAATCCCTTCACGGGCAGGAACGTGCCCGACGATCCGTTGTGAATGGGGCGTAGATATCGCCACTTCTACTGAACACAACGTGGATGGACGAAAGGCGATGCGTTACCGACCAATAGATGAATCAGGTATGGCCACGACACGGACAAACTCCCGCCCCGGTTGTGGCTTGCCGGTTTCGCGGTCCCGGGTGCGACAGGCGTGGTGCGAATCTGGACCCAAGTGACCCATAAAAGTGGAACACGTTCTAGTCTGATTCGGTGGATGTGACCTATGAGAACAGCAAGCGAGAATTGCAGACCGATGCCGGGGTGCTGCGCTATCACGAGGCGGGGTCGGGACCGCCGCTGATCCTGCTCCACGGATCGGGTCCGGGTGTGACCGGTTGGCGCAACTACCGGGGCAACATCGGCGTCTTTGCGCAGACCCACCATTGCTACGTCTTGGAGTTCCCGGGTTTCGGGGTCAGTGATCCGGTCAAGGGTCATCCGGTCCTGACCGCAGGCTCGTCGGTGATCCGGTTCATGGACGCCCTGGGGATCGAATCGGCACCCATCATCGGCAATTCGATGGGTGGTGTCGTCGGCATCAACCTGGCGATCAAGAAGCCGGACCGGGTCAGCAAACTGGTGACCATCGGCGGTGTCGGCCCAAATGTCTTCAGTCCCAGTCCGAGCGAAGGCCTACGGTTGCTCCAGGAGTTCACCGATGCGCCCGACCGCGAAAAGCTGATCCGGTGGCTGACCGGGATGGTCTACAACCGTGATCTGATCACCGAGGAATTGATCGAAGAGCGCTGGGAGGCAGCGATCAATCCGGATGCGCAGGCGACCGCGCAGATGATGTACGGCTCGGCGGCTTTCGAGATGCAGCAACAGTTCATGGCTGCCTCCGACACCCCTCCGTACTGGTCGATGATGCACAAGGTGACCTGTCCGACCCTGCTGACCTGGGGACGTGACGACCGGGTCAGCCCACCGGACATGGCGATGCTCCCGATGCGGCTCATCCCTGACGCCGAGCTACATGTCTTCCCCAAATGCGGGCACTGGGTCATGATCGAGGCGAAGACGGCCTTCGAAGGAGCGGTTCTCGATTTCCTCTCGCGCTGAGGTCGGCTGCTTTTATCGCCCGCCGAAGGGCGGTACACGAGCGTATTCAGCAGGATCGTCTACGTTCGACGATCGATATCGTCGTGGTTGGGTGACTTCGTGGTGAATGGTTGTGCACTCACGTATGTTGGGCAGTCTGGCGCCGCCGATCGACGTTTCCGGCGCAGTGGGGACCCTCTGTCGCACAGGGGATGACCAAAGGGACGTTGCATGCAGCTCGGCATCATCGGTGGCCGCCTCGCGGGGCGTCTGGTGCTGGTCGTTGTCAGCGGCACCCTGGTCGCCGGTGGTTCCGTCGTGTCGGTGCAGGCTGATCCGGTCTGGCCGGGTGGCCCGGACATCCCCGGACTGTCCACGCCGAGCATTCCGGTGCCCGACCCGGCCGGTACGAAACCGTCCGAAGAGCAGCCCCTGGCACGGGCCAATTTCTCCACTCCGGACCTTGATCCCGCCGATGGCGAGACTGTCGGCATCGCAGCGCCGGTCATCATCTCGTTCACCGGGGCCATCGGCGACAGGAAGACCGCAGAGAAGGCCATCCGGGTATCCACGGAACCTGAGGTCGACGGCACCTATCGCTGGGTGGGCAACAGGGAGCTGCGCTGGAAACCGGCCGGATTCTGGCCGGCCGGAACCAAAGTCAATGTGCAGGCCGGAAGCGCGGCCTCGGGCTTCACCATCGGGGACGAATGGGTCGCAACCGCCGACGACAACACCCACACCATCACGGTGACAGTCGACGGCGCGACGGCCCGCACCATCCCGACATCGATGGGCGCCAACGACAATCCGACACCCAATGGCATCTACACGGTGGGTGAACGCTTTGCCGACATGTACCTGGACTCCTCCACGTACGGGGTGCCGGTCGATTCGCCCGGTGGCTACCGCACCTACGTCGAGTACGCGGCCCGGTTGTCGAACAGCGGCATATTCCTGCACGCGGCGCCGTGGTCCGTCGGCCAGCAGGGCAACACCAACGTCACGCGCGGTGGCATCAACGTGAGCACCGACGACGCCAGGTGGTTCTTCGAGAACGCACCCAAGGGTGCCCCGGTCATCGTGCAGAACACCGTCGGCGGAACGGTCGATCCCGCCGACGGGCTCACCGACTTCACCGCTCCCTGACCCCGATGATGTGGCCTTTTGGCGAGCAAACCCGCAGGTGGGCGCTGCCAAAAGGGCACATCATCGGGGTGGGGGAGCGCTACCAGATGTGGACGCGCTCCGGCTCGGGGAGGTAGAGGGCGTCGTCGGTCTGGACATCGAAGGCTTCATAGAAGGCGTCGATGTTGCTGATCACACCGTTGCAGCGGAACTCCGGCGGTGAATGCGGATCGATGGACAGCCGGCGGATCGCCTCTGCGTCTCGAGTCTTGGTGCGCCACACCTGAGCCCACCCGTAGAACACGCGCTGCAGACCGGTGAGGCCGTCGATCTCGGGAGCCGGCTTTCCGTCCATTGCGATCTGGTAGGCAACCAGTGAAATGGACAGCCCGCCGAGGTCGCCGATGTTCTCGCCGATCGTGAACTCGCCGTTGACCTTGTATTTCTCGTCGAGGCCCTTGGGTGTGAAATGGCTGTACTGCTCGATGAGTTTCTTTGTGCGAGTGCCGAATTCGGCACGGTCGGCGTCGGTCCACCAGTCGATCAGGTTGCCATCACCGTCGTACTTGGCGCCCTGGTCATCGAAGCCGTGGCCGATCTCGTGGCCGATGACCGCGCCGATCCCGCCGTAGTTCGCCGCGTCGTCGGCCTCCGGGTCGAAGAACGGTGGCTGCAGGATCGCGGCCGGGAAGACGATCTCGTTCATGCCCGGGTTGTAATAGGCGTTGACAGTCTGCGGCGTCATGAACCACTCGTCGCGGTCCACCGGTTCGCCGATCTTGGCGAACTCCCGATCCTCTTCGAAAGCGCTTGCGCGGGCGATGTTTCCGAACAGGTCATCGCGCTCGATGGTCAGCGTCGAGTAGTCCCGCCAGGTGGCCGGATAGCCGATCTTTGGCGTGAACTTCTCGAGCTTGACGAGCGCCTTCTCGCGGGTCTGCGGGCTCATCCAGTCCAGATCGCTGATGTTACGGCGGTAGGCCTTCACCAGGTTCTCGATGAGCTCGTCCATCCGGGCCTTCGCCTGCGGTGGAAAGTGTTTGGCGACATACAGTTTGCCGACGGCGAAGCCGAGGCCCTGCTCGACCAGGCCCACACCGCGCTTCCAGCGGTCCCGGATGACCTCGGAGCCGGTGAGGGTCTTGCCGTAGAACGCGAAGTTCTCGGCCACGAATTCATCCGACAGGTACGGTGCGGCAGAATGCAGCAGCCGCCACTGTGCCCAGAGCTTCCAATCGGCCAGATCGCGCTCGGCGAAAAGCGCCGCGACACCGGAGATGAACGAGGGCTGCCCGACGACCACTTCGCCGAACGTTTCGGAGGCCGGGGTGCTCAGCCCAGCGGTCCAGGCGTCGAGATCGAAACCGTTTGCCTCGGACTTGAATTCGGCCAACGTCCGCAGGTTGTAGGTGAGGTCGGCGTCGCGTCGCCGGACGACATCCCAGTGCTGGGCCGCGATCGCCGTCTCGAGGTCGACGATGGTCGCGGCGGCAGCCTCGGGATCGTCGAAACCGGCCAGCTGCAACATCTTGGCCACATGCTCGCGGTACGCGGTGAGCGACTCGGCATGGTTCTCTTCGCGGTAATACGATTCGTCGGGCAAGCCGAGCCCGGACTGCGTGATGTGGATGAGATAGCGGTCGGACGCCTTGGCGTCGGTGTCGACGTAGTAGCCCAACAGGCCGCCGATGCCACGGCGCTGCTGCGCACCGATCAGGCGGGCGAGCTCGGTGCGATCGGCGGCGGCGGACAGTGCCGCGAGATCGGCCCGGATCGGTTCGATGCCGAGCGAGTTGATCCGTTCTTCGTCCATGAAGCTGGCGTACAGATCGCCGATCTTCTTGGCGTCACTGCCGGGCGCAGGCGAGGACTCGGCGCACTCGGTGATCAGGTCGCGGACGTTCTCCTCGGCACGATCACGGAGCACGTGGAATGCACCGTCCACGGCGCGGTCGTCGGGGATCACGTGGTCGCGCAACCACACGCCGTTCACATGTTCGAAAAGGTCGTCTTGGGGGCGCACGGAATCATCGACCCAGCGCAGGTCGATTCCGGACCGGGGATCCGGTGATTCGGTGGCGGCAGCGGTCTCGGTTGATGAAGTCACCAGACCATCCTGGCATCTTCGGACGAGTTCGTCAGCTGCCGTTGATCGCAGTCCCCTCGTCCTGATGTGCGGTGAGCAGCAGATGGTCGAATGCGCGACGGCTGTCGTCGCCGATCGGGACCGCGCCGACCACTGCATCGACGATGTTCTGGGCCAACGCGCGGAGTTTGGTGTTCGTTTGCTGGGAACGCCAGGTCAGCACTTCGAATGCCCGATCCTCCGAGATCCCGTAGGTCAGCATCAACATGCCTTTGGCCTGCTCGATCACCGCCCTGGACGCTGCGAAGTCCCTGACCGCGGCGTCCATCGTTTCTTTCAACTCTGTTTTATGTGATTCCGTAAGGTCCACATAGAATCCTTCGGTGCCGATCAGCTTTCCGGATGGGTCTGTCATCCGGTCGCCGATCACGAGCACGTGCCGAACCTGTCCGCTGCGGTCGATGATGCGATGTCGGCTGCTGAACGCCTTGCCTTCGAGAAGTTCTTCGACGACGTGCTCGACGCGTTGACGGTCTTCCGGGTGTTTGTGAGAAAGCAGCAACTCGGTGGTCGGGGTGACCTCGCCGGGGCCGTAACCGTGAATGGCGGCGACCTCGTCGGACCAGAACCACTGCTGCTGTTCGATGAGGAAGCGGAAGCTGCCCGCATGCTGAATGACACCCCCGAGCACTTGCCCAACCTGCTCGGCGCCGGTGTTGTCGCTCTCCATCACTTGCTCCCTCGTGACCAATAACAGTGGTTGTCAGCCACCTGACAATCGTCCAACGGACGGGACCATCTGGCAACGCGCCCGTGCACCCGAAGGCCAAGGATTATGTAACACGAAGCTGCGATTGCAGAAGACAATGGCCCGCCGCCTACCAGGTATGAACCTACCGGTAAAGGTTTGAACCTGGACCAAATCCAAAGCCGCGGTTGGCGGATTTGCTGAGCTAACGTGACGCGGTGTTCATGACAACCCTGGTGCGCCGCCTCTCGGTGGACCTCTGCCGCATCGGCTCGCAGAGCTGTTGTCCGTGAGTATCTTTCCGTAGGTCACCCGCTCGGGGCCCTTCGGTGTGAGCCGGAGGTCGATCGAACTTCCGTGGTACGCACCGTCGGGCTCGGCGCCGTCGTCTGGCGGTGACATCTTCTTCCTTCTCCACCAGCCACCAGGGGTTCGTAGTGTCCGTAGTTCCCGCCATCGAGAAGCCGTCGCAAACGGTCGGTTCGAATGGGCCATCTTCGCACCCTCGTGGGGCGCGGATCCGGCCGCTGCTGTCGCGGGTCGGATTGCCCATCGTCTCCCTGGTCGTGTTCGTGGCGCTCTGGCAACTCGTGGTCAGCCTGAAACTGTGGAACGAGACCCTGGTGCCGTCGCCGTCGGAGGTGTGGGACGCCTTTGTGAAGACCTCGACCACCAATGACGGGGTGCGGGGATACTCCGGCAAGTACCTGTGGGAGCACCTGCTGATCAGCCTGGAACGAATCGGCTACGGCATAGCCATCGGCATCGTGGTGGGAATCGCCTTCGGCCTGCTGATGGGCACCTTCGGCAAGGTTCGGGCGTTGTTCGAACCCTGGATCACGTTCCTGCGCACACTCCCGCCACTGGCCTATTTCTCCCTGTTGATCATCTGGCTCGGTATCAACGAGGAGCCCAAGATCACGCTGCTGGCGATCGCTGCCTTCCCGCCGGTCGCGGTGGCGACCACATCGGCTGTCCTGGCCGCACCGCAAAGTCTGGTCGAGGCCGCAAAAGCGCTGGGCGCGAGCAAGTTCGATGTCATCAAAGACGTGGTGGTGCCGTCGGCGTTGCCGGAGACGTTCACCGGTATCCGGCTCGCGGTCGGTGTTGCATACTCATCGCTCGTCGCGGCCGAACTCGTCAACGGACTCCCCGGTATCGGCGGGATGGTCAGGGACGCATCCAATTACAACAACACGCCGGTTGTTCTGGTCGGGATCATCGCCATCGGGGTCTCAGGGCTGATCATCGACGGCTTGCTCCAGCTCATCGAGCGCAAATCCGTCCCTTGGCGCGGCCGGGTCTGATCGTCACCACCTGCCTGCGCACTGCACTTCTTCCACAACGAAGTCCCACTAGAGAGAGAACCGCCCCCATGAGTCGCTTCCCTGTATCTGTTCGCCTGCGTCGGCCGTTGGTGACACTTGTCGCCGCGCTGTCGGCGCTGACCCTCACACTCGGTCTGGCCGGTTGTTCCGACGATGACAGCGATGGCGGCAAGACGATCACCATCGGTTATCAGTCGTTCCCCAGCGGTGACCTGATCGTGAAGAACCAGAAGTGGCTCGAAGAAGCCCTGCCGGACCACACCATCAAATGGACCAAGTTCGAGTCCGGTGCCACCATCAACCAGGCCTTCATCGCCAACTCGATCGACATCGGCGCCATCGGATCGAGCCCGGTCGCCCGTGGCCTGTCGGGAACTTCGCCGATCGAGTACAAGGTGGCGTTCGTGCTCGACGTCGCCGGCGACAACGAAGCACTCGTCGCGCGCGACGGGACCAATATCAACAGCGTTGCCGAGCTGAAGGGCAAAACCATCGGCACGGCGCTGGCGTCCACCGCTCACTACAGTCTGCTCGTCGCGCTGGAGCAGGCCGGACTGTCGGCCGACGACGTCAAGATCGTCGACCTGCAGCCCCAGGCCATCCTCGCAGCGTGGGAACGCGGCGACATCGATGCCGCCTACACCTGGTTGCCGACCCTCGATGAGCTTCGCAAGACCGGTAAGGACCTGGTCACGAGCCGGGCGATCGGCGAATCGGGTAATCCGACACTGGATCTGGGTGTGGTCTCGAACCAGCTGATCAGTGACAGCCCCGAGGTGGTCGACGCGTGGCGCAAGGTGCAGGCCCGCGCGCTGGACCTGATCAACACCGATCCCGCGGCCGCCGCGGAGTTCGTGGGCCAGGAACTCGGCATCAGCGCCGACGAGGCGCTCGGTCAGCTCAAGCAAGGCGTCTTCCTGACCCCAGCGCAGATCGCGTCGCCGCAGTGGCTGGGTACACCCGGAGCGGTTGGCAACCTCGCGAACAATCTGCTCAGCGCCGCGGAGTTCCTGTTGGCGCAGAAGCAGATCGTGAAGGCGCCGACCCTCGAAGAGCTTCAGCAGGCGATCTACGTGGAAGGCCTGCCTGGTGCCCTCGACCAGTGATGAATCGGCGGCACCGGCGATCCGGCTGGACAACGTCGAGCATCGGTATGGCACCGGTTCCGATGCGGTGACCGCGGTGGGACCGGTGTCGCTGGATGTGCCGGCCGGGGAGTTCCTGGTCCTGGTCGGGCCATCGGGATGTGGCAAGAGCACGTTGCTGCGACTGATCGCCGGCTTCGAACAACCCACCGGGGGTGTGGTCGACGTACTGGGCCGGGCCCCGATCCCTGGGGAATCGGCCGGTGTCGTGTTCCAGCAACCCCGGTTGTTCCCGTGGCGAACGGTCGGCGGGAACGTCGATCTGGCGTTGAAATATGCCGGTGTGTCGAAGGCCGAACGGACCACGCGTCGAGACGAACTGCTCGAGCGAGTGGGGCTGGAAGGCACTGCCCGGCGCCGGATCTGGGAGATCTCGGGAGGTCAGCAACAGCGGGTCGCGATCGCAAGGGCGCTCGCGGCGGAGAATCCGCTGTTCCTACTCGACGAGCCGTTCGCGGCTTTGGATGCGCTGACACGCGAGCGGTTGCAAGAAGACGTCCGGTCTGTCAGCGCGGACACCGGCCGGACGTCGGTGTTCGTGACCCACAGCGCCGAAGAGGCGGTGTTCCTGGGGTCGCGGATCGTGGTGCTGACCAAACGGCCGGGCAAGGTCGCCCTCGACCTGAGGGTGGATCTGCCGCGCGGCCGGGTGGACTTCGACGAACTGCGGAACTCGGGTGAGTACGGCGCGCTGCGTTCGGAGGTCAGTCACGCGGTGAAGGCCGCCGCGGTCATCGCCTAGTGTTCGACGGCTGGACCGCAGGGAATGTCCATGCGCCCGAAAGCACTTCGGCGTGGGGACGATAGAGGCGGACGAGGTAGTTCCAGCCCTCGGTGATCGGGATGGTGTTCGGGGCGTCGCCGCCGCCGAATCTCACGGTGGTGGCGCCATCCGGATTGCGCTGTGCGGTAACACTGTTCACATTGTTGACGCCGGCATCGTTGGGTTCGAAGTATCCGGCGGCGTTGTAGACCGACACCGACCAGAATGCGTCCACCGGTACGTCGCCGACGGTCAGTTCATAGTCGCCGACAGGCAGGCCGGGATCGACGTTGATGTAGAAGGCCTCGGTCTGGGGGAGTCCGCCCCAGCCCGAGGCGGTGCCGAGGAGATGATGCACCGGGTTCACGTCTTCGCGCCTGCCGAATGCTGCGCTGTAGTCGGCCATCCCGCGTGACAGTTCGAGCAGCGCTTCTCGCGTCGTCGTATAGGAGGCCTCGTCGACGGCGGTCGGCTCGAACGGGGTTGTCGCCTGGGTCTCGATCCGCAGTTGTTGCTGCAGGGTGTTGACGATGGCCACGTCATCGGCGTCGGCCGGATCCACCAGGGCGCGGACGCCGACAAGGACGTGATCGGTCCCGGCCTCGTCGCGGGTGAGCGAATAGGTTCCGGCGCCGTGCCAGACCGCGGGCAGGAAGTGGTCCTGGTTCACGACCATCGCCGACATGTAACGGCCCGCCGAATCTGGCAGGGTCAGGGAGAAGCCGTCCGATGCGTCCACAACACTCGCGCTGTACAGGGTGTCACGATTGAGCCGGATGATCGGCTGGTATTCGAGTGGCGTGGGCAGCAAGAAGTGAAGCCACTGGTTCACCCCGCCGGCATCGTGCGCCATCGCCGCGTACATCCGATCTGATTCGATCCGCGTGAAGTTGTCGACATTCACGAGTTCGTCCGCCACGCCGATTCCCTTCAGCCCTGCCGAGATCTGCCGATCAGATTGTGCCCCACCGGTGACGTTGCTGTCGGGTCATCCACCCAACGTCCGGTGCATCTCCCAGATGAGGACCTCGGTGGCGGTGATCGCCGTGAGTCGTTCGCCGCCACCGCCGGTGATCCGGACGGAGTCTCCGGGGTGGAGGTCGTCGGAGACGGCTTCGAGCCGGGCTGATCCGGAGGCGACGAATACATGACCCCAGGGGAGATCGGGCAAGGTAACCGATTGCCCGGCCTCGAGCCTGGCGACGTGGAAGGCGACCGAGCTGTTCGCGATCCGGATCGCCGAGTCATAGGCGGGCATTCCCGAGGCCACGGTCACCAGCGAACCGGACCGCAACTCGTCGGCGACGTCGCGTTGCTCGTAGCCGGGTTCGGTGTCGGGGTCGTCGGGCAGGACCCACATCTGGATGTAGTGCACGGGGTCGGCGCCGGTGTGTACCGGACGGCCGGCGCGGACCAGCCCACTGCGCCAGGTGTCGTTGCGCTCGGAATGTGTGACGCCGCTGCCCGCGCTCATCCGTTGTGCCAGACCCGGATAAATCACGCCGGAGTGGTCCATCGAATCCTGGTGGACCAGTGACCCCGACAGCACCCAGGTGACGATCTCCATGTTGCGATGAGGATGGGTGTCGAAGCCTTGCTGTGGCGCAACGGTTTCGTCGTTGTGCACCATCAGGACTCCGTGGTGGGTGTTGTCCGGATCGTAGTGGTCGCCGAAGGAAAATCCGTGCCGCGAATCGAGCCAGTCGAGAGCGGTGGAAGGTCGGTCGCCCGCGCGAAAAGGAAAATATCTGGAGCTCACCTTTCCAATACTCCACCCCCAATCCGCGATGGTGCAAAAATGGCAGAAGGCATCTGACACAGCCGGGATGCCAAGGATTAAGGGTAGTTACAGGATCGTGACGACCTCGTAAGCAAGTTGAAAACCACATTGGTGACGTTCACCCTGTTACAGGAGTGAAAATTGTGACTATGCGTCGTTCCCCCGGCCGCTTTGCGGCCACTTCCGTTTTAGCGCTTGTATGCGCGCTCGCCGTTGCTTCCTGTGGCAACTTCGGCGAGTCCACCGACACGGGAGCCGGGGCGATGCTGAGTGACTTTGCCAAGGCGATCGAAGACCAGGATCCGAGTGCAACCGCCCTGCTGACATCGTCGCCGGAATTGGCCATGAAGTCTTACGAGGCGACGTTCGACGGGATGGCCGCGGAGAAGGTCGACGTCGACGTTCAACGTGCCGAGGAATACGCCGACGGCACCGCCACCTTTGAGGTCGAGACCACCTGGACCCTCGGGGAGGATCGCGAGTTCAAGACGACCACGCAGGGTTCGGCCCGAAAGCTCACTCCCGGCTGGCGTGTGCAATGGGAACCGGGTCTGCTCACCGAGGACCTGCCGACCGGCGGCAGCCTGCGCCAAGTCCGCACCGATGCCACTCCGGCGCCTGCGGTCCTCGACCGTTTCGGCAAGCGGATGCTCACGCTGCAGACGATCAACAACGTCGTCCTCGACCCGGCCGCGACCGGTGATGTCGCAGGTTCCGTCACGAAGCTGGCGACGACGATCGAACCGCTGGCGCAACTGGTCACGCCGGAGGTCATCAACCGCCAGCTGGCCGACGCCGGTAACAAGCCGGTGACGGTTGTGTCGGTCCGGGAGTCGGACATGATCGCACTGGCCGGCGACCCGGCGTCGATCCCGGGGGTGACGATCAGCAAAGAACCCAAGCTGGTCCTGCTCGACCGGCGACTCGATTCACCCGTCTTCGACGGTGTGCGCGACTACTGGCAGGCAATTCTCGACGCCACCTCGGGCTGGGCAGTCCAGAGTGTCGCACCCGGACAGGCGCCGGTGCAGCTCGCCGGAGAGCAGGGACCACCCGGACCCGACGTGACCACGCACATCGATCCGAAGATCCAGCTCGATGCCCTCGACGCCGTGGTCGAGGTGGCGCAACCCGCCTCGATTCTGGTGGTGGATGCGAACACCGGACAGATCCGGGCGTCGATGCGCAACGACCAGGCCGAAGCCTCGGACATCAAGATCGACAAGAAGTACACCCCGGGCTCAACCCTTGGCCCGGTGGCCGACGTGATCAACCGGGCAGCCGGGTCCGATGACGCCAAGGCCAGGCAGCTGCTGGGCCCGCTGGGTCTTGGCGTCGACTTCACCGTTGCCGGTGTTCGCCCGGCGGGCACCGGTGATGAGCAGCCGACCGTCAAGCCGATGACGTTCCGGTCCGAGGATCTTCGGGTGTCGGCGTTGAACATGGCGACACTTGGTGTGGCCGTGGCCCGCACGAGCTCGGTGGCCCCGTCCGTCATCGCCGGTGTTCCCGGACAGGTCGAAGGCGGTGAACTCGGTGCCGTCGATCCCGAGGTTCTCGCTGCGGTCGAGGGCGCCATGAAGGCCACCGCCGCCGACGGCGATGCCAGTGACCTGGTGAATGCCCCTGGTCTACGAGCGCTGGTGGGAACCAATGGCCCCCAGGGCCCCGGCTGGTTTGTCGGGATCCAAGGTGACCGGGTGTTCGTCGTCTACTGCGAAGGCGAGCGGTCGGGTAGTGCCGCACTTGCTGTGGCGCAACGTTTCCTGACCCCGCGACCGCAGCCGCAGTAGAACCGCTTTCACAGCTCCAGATACCGCGGATTGGCGACCATAAGTCGATCGGTGACAGCGGTCCGCACCACCGCAACGATCCGCGGGTCCTGTGGGTTGGCCTCACCTGATCGGATCGCCAGTGCCAGCTCGGTCTCGGAGTCGAATCCCAGCTCTGCCAATGCGGCCCGTTGACGATCGAAAGGGGCAGGGCCGGCATGGAGTTCACGTTCGACGATGTCGAGGACGTTCGCGGCAACGCGGGCCTGAAATCGCGTTGCGTCCCCGGCGTCGTCCCCGGCCATCACGGAGGTGCGGAGGAACTCGGACACCGCGTTGACCAACTCGGCGGCGGTGGGACGCCCGTAAAGACCGGGTTGTGTTGTGGGATCGGGTGAATCGGGGATGGCGGCAGGACGGCCGAGCGCGAGCAGGATGTCGTGTTCCTGTTCGCAGACGCGCCTGCCGATGGCCGCGAGTTCAACCGACCGCTGCCTGCCGGACAGGTGCCTCTCGGCCATCTGCGCACAGACGATGCTCCACCAGACGGTGCGATAGAGCTGCCACCACCGCACCGCCTCGATGTCCGGTCGTGTTCCGGCGATTTCCGCGTAACCGTCGAGCAGTTCGTCGACGGTACCGAATCCACCGACCTCCGGTGCGGTTCCGAATCGCCAGCACTTGACCAGCAGCCAGCCGAGATCTTCTCGGGGGTCACCGATATGGGTGAGTTCCCAGTCCAGGACCGCCTCGAGCCCGGTGTCGGAGATGAGCAGGTTGCCGTTGCGGAAATCGCCATGCACCACAGTCTCCGGCACCGGATCCGGTTGGTACAGCGCCAGTGCGGCCAGTGCGATCTCGGTGACCGCCGACGGGGTGTCGAGGTCGAGGTACGACTGCCGCAGCTCGTCGAGTCCGCTGCGGACCCCGCTCTGCAGTGTCGGTACCGTCGACAGCGGGATCGAGTGGATACGGGCAAGGGTGCGGCCGAGTTCGGTGGCCATGCACGCGCGCGCCTGCGCGTAGCGCTCGTCGCGCAACAACTTTCGTGGAATCGTCTCACCGTCGATGTACTCGCAGACCAGGTAGGGCGCGCCGAGTGCTTCGGTGTCGTCGGAGAAGTCGATCACCCGGGGTACCGGGACACCGGCCTTCGCGGCGGCCGAGATCGCCTCGGATTCCCGGCTCATACCCAGTGGTCCATGTATGGCATCGGGTTGACGTCGCAAGATCAGTCGTTGCACATCCGTTCCGTGATGGCAGGTCAGCGACCAGGTCTGCATGTTGGCGCCTGCGGTCAGCCGGCGCAGATCCTCGACCCGAACGTCGTCGTCGAAGACGACACTGAGCCGGGCGGCGAGGAGATCACCGATATCGTTCTCCGACATCAGCTCTGGTTCACGGGTCGGTTGCGGCGCGGACCGGCATAGCCGAACAGGTAGCCCGCGATCTTGCGGATCTGTACCTCGTCGGAGCCCTCGGTGATCCGGTATCGGCGGTGGTGTCGATAGATGTGTTCGAAGGGCAGGTGCCGGGTGTAACCCATGCCGCCGTGGACCTGGATGGCCTGGTCTGCGGCGTCGCAGACGAGCCGGTTGGCGCGATAGTTGCACATGGACACGCGGTCGCTGATCTCCGTATGCGGGGTACGGTCCATCTCCCATGCGGTCTTGCGGACCAGTCCGCGGACCATCTCGGCCTCGGTGTGCAGCTCGACCAGGGGGAACTGGATCGCCTGTCGGCTCGACAGTGGAGCCCCGAAAGTGATCCTTTCCCTGGCGTATTCGACGCTACGGTCGATGCAGTACTGGGCCGCCCCGACCCCCGAGGCCGCCTGCCGGATCCTGTTCTCGTGCACAAACGTCTGCGCGACGGCGAGCCCTTCGCCTTCTTCGCCGAAAATCGCCGACTCCGGTACCTCGACGTCGGTGATGGTGACCTCGGCGTGGTCGGTGGGCATGTTGAACGTCCACCACTGGAAGTCGACTGAGAATCCGGGGGTGGCGGTGGGTACGAAGAACGCGGTGATCCCCCGTGCGTCGCCGTCTTTGCCCGATGTCCGAGCGAACACCACGTCGTGGGTGGCATTGTGCATACCAGAGTTGAAGCGCTTGCCGCCGTTGATGATCCAGGAGTCGCCGACCTGGTGGGCGGTGGTTTCCATCCAGGTGGCGTCACTGCCGTGATCGGGTTCGGTCAGCCCGAAGCCGATCCGGGCCTCGCCGCGGATCATCGGCTCGAGGAACTCGTCCTGCTGCTCTTTGGTGCCATGGCCGAGCAGCATGTGCGCAAACGGGAAATTGCCCACGATCGACGATTCGTTCTGCAGGTCGTTGTGTAGTCCGAGTCCCTTGTGCGCCAGGTGTTCGCGGATCACCGCCATGTCGAAGTTGCTGCCACCGCGGCCGCCGATCTCGGTGGGTAGTGCATACCGCAGCCAGCCGGCCTCGTCGGCGAGGCGGCGCATCTGACCGAGCAGATCTTCCCACTCGGGACGTGGCACACCACCACCATCGAAATCGGTGCGCGCCCACTCGCGACGGTGGTCGAAGAAGCGGATGTTGTCGTCGGCCTCCTGGAGTGGCCGGATCTGCGTGTTGATGAAGTCGTCGATCTCGCGCAGGGTGGTGGTGATCGCCTCGGGTACGGCATAGTCCATGGTTGGATCCTTCCCGTTGACGGCTCCGGTGAACAATTGTTCACCAGCGACCGTAGCGGGTTTCGAGGTTCGCCCGCAGACGATTTCGGGAGACGACGGGATTCTGCGCGGGAGTGTTCACCACACTGAACCCGATGGCGGCGTCACAGTTCGGTGGGCTACCGCGGGTCGGTCGTCAAGCGGGTATGGCCTGGTCGATGAGGACCGCGGCGGCGGCGCGAGCGTGGTGTGCGACTTCGGGATCACCGCAGATCGCTGACATCGCCTGGGCCCCTTCGGCAAGGATGGTGAGTTGGACGCCGAGTGATCCGCCGCCTCCGGCCCGCGCGACGAGATCTGACATGAGTTGTTGGAATGCCTGCTTGTGCTCGCGGGCCGCGGCGGCAACGGCCGGTAACGTCGCACCGAGTTCACCGAAGGCGTTGATGAAACCGCATCCCCGGTAGTCGTCCTGGCCGAACCAGTCGAACAAGAAGTCGTAGATCGCAAGGATCTTTTCGCGGGGAGTCGGAACCTGGTCGGTTGCCCGGGCAACGCCGGACTCCCACATCTTCCGGCGATGATCGAGGACCGCGAGCACCACATCGTCCTTGGACGGGAAGGTGGCGTAGAGCCGTTTCAGTGAGACCTCGGCTTCCGCCCGGATCTGCGCCATCGTCACAGCCTGGATCCCATGGCTGTAGAAGAGCCGGTCCGCGGCTTCGACGATCTGCTCGCGGGACTCTGCAATGTCTTTCATCGGTACCGCCTTGCGTGGAGAACGAATATTCTCTACAGTAGCAACAACGCCGGAGAATATGCATTCTCCATTGGGCGTGAGCTCCAAACCGACTGTCCCGCTTCGACCCTGCTCGTCTCACCGAAACGCTGAAAGGCGATGACATGCCGTACATCACTGTTGGAACCGAGAACACCACGAACATCGACCTCTACTACGAAGATCACGGCACCGGGCAGCCGGTTGTGCTGATCCACGGGTTTCCCCTCGACGGGCACTCCTGGGAGAAGCAGAGTGCTGCGCTGCTCGACGCCGGATACCGGGTGATCACCTACGATCGTCGCGGCTTCGGGCAGTCGAGCCAGCCGACCGTCGGATACGACTACGACACGTTCGCCTCGGACCTGAACACCGTCTTGGAAACGCTTGACGTCAAAGATGCTGTGCTGGTGGGATTCTCGATGGGTACCGGGGAGGTTGCCCGCTACATCGGCAGTTATGGTTCGGGACGGGTCGCCAAGGCCGCGTTCTTGGCTTCGCTCGAGCCCTACCTACTCAAGACCGACGACAATCCCGACGGGGCCGCTCCGCGTGAGTTCTTCGAAGACATCGTCGCGTCCATCAAGAAGGACCGTTACGCCTACTTCACCGAGTTCTACGCCGGCTTCTACAACACCGAGGAGTTCCTCGGTACCCGGTTGAGCGAGGAAGCGCTGCGAAACAGCTGGAATGTCGCCGCCGGATCAGGGGCCTTCGCATCGGCTGCTGCGCCGTTGACGTGGTTCACCGATTTCCGCGAGGACATCCCGAAAATCGACGTGCCAACGCTGATCGTCCACGGCACCGCAGACAACATCCTGCCGATCGACGCCACCGGACGTCCGTTCTCGCGGCTGTTGCCCGAGGCGGAGTATGTCGAGATCGAGGGTGCGCCCCACGGTCTGCTGTGGACGCATGCGGATGAGATCAACGCCGTGTTGCTGAAGTTCCTGGCGCGCTGAAGGAGTTCGGACGGCGGGTCGGGTCGGGCCGGTGCATCGGCCCGACCCGACCTGTCAGCGATATTTCTCGCTGAGGTATTGCTCAAATGTCTTCTGTCCGAACGGCGTTCCGGGAACCAGGTTTTCGCCTGCGGCAACTGCTCTGAAGAGTTTTCCGGGAAGCCGCAGTGGTACTGCAGGTCGGCGGGAACCGCGGGCGTCCTTCCATGCGGCGTGTAGATCGGCGGCAGTCCGTTTCTCCGGTCCGCCGATGTCATCGACCCGGCCTGACGGCGTTTCGGCGGCGAGGTCTACCAGCCGCGCCGCGACGTCGTGCGGGTCGATCGGCTGAAACCGGATCGACGGGGTGATCAGCGCCGGCATGAAGCGCTGGGCGTTGAACAGGCGCTCGACGAACGGGTGGAACTGGGTGGAGCGCTGCAACGTCAACGGCACGCCGGAATCCAGTGCCAGCGCTTCGATCTCGAGACGCTGCCGATAGAAGCCCATGGGGATCTTGTCGATACCGACGATCGACAGCAGCACCACGTGCCGGACCCGAGCGTTCGCTGCGGCGGTCAAGAGATTCTCGGCGATCTGAATGTCTTTGGCGCCGTTGGTTGTCGCCAGATGGATGACGGTGTCGACATCCGACATCGCAGTGGCGATGCCGGTGCCGCTCAGGAGGTCTCCGGTGGCCAGTCCCGGCCCGCTCCGGCGGCTCAGCGCCCGGACATCGTGGCCCTCGGCCCGTAATTTTGCGGTGGTGGGGGTTCCGATCGTCCCGGTGGCCCCGGTGATCAAATAGGTCGTCATCGTTCGATCCTCTCGCCGACTGCGTTGCCAGGTGATAGTTGAGACCGAAGACGGACCGCGTATGTGACGAGAATAGGGTCGAAGTGATGCAGGACACGGCATTGATCGCATTCGAGAAGCTCCGCCCACGACTGTTCGGTGTCGCCTACCGGATGATGGGGTCGGTCACCGAAGCCGATGACGTGCTGCAGGACGCCTGGTTGCGATGGCAGGGGACCGATCAGGATTCGGTGCGCAGTCCGGAGGCGTTCCTCACCACGACGGTCACCCGACTGTCGCTCAATGCACTGACATCCGCACGAGCGACCCGCGAAACCTACGTCGGCTCGTGGCTTCCCGAACCGGTCTCGACCGCCGACGACCCGACTCTCGGCGCCGAACGGGCCGAGGCACTCGAACTTGCAGTGGTGATGTTGCTCGAGCGGCTCGAACCCGCCGAGCGGGCGGCCTATGTGCTCCGAGAAGCCTTCGACTACCCATACCGGAAGATCGGGGAGGTGCTGGCGGTCAGCGAGGCGGGCGCCCGTCAGCTCGCGCATCGGGCCCGCAGCCATATCGGGCGGGAGCGCGCAACCGAGATCGATCCGGGTGAACGACATCGCATCATGACGGCATTTGCCGCCGCAGCGACCTCTGGAGACCTCACCGCACTCGAATCGGTGTTGACCCGAGATGTCATCTCGGTCAGTGACGGCGGTGGCGTTGTCAGTGCGGCCAGGGTGCCGGTGGTCGGCCGTGCCAAGGTCGCCAGGTTTGTGCTGGGGACGATCGCGAAGTTCGGAGCGGGTTCACGCCCGATGCTGGTGGAGGTGAACGGAAACCCGGCAGTCCTGACGGTGCGTGACGGTGCGCCGGACACGCTGCTGGCGTTCGAGGTCGGGCCCGAGGGAATCAGCAGATTGCTGTTCGTCCGCAATCCGCACAAGCTCGAACGGTTGCGGACGCTGATCCGGTGAGAACGAGGCCCGGAATCGGTGTGAAGCCGCCGATTCAGGCGGTGACGGACCGGCGGATCATCCTGATCCGGACACCGCGCCATCCGAGCAGGAAGATGCCGAGCACGATGGTGGCGACGATGATGAAGCTCAGCGCCACACCCTGATGGAACTGCTGACGTAACAGCATGCCGATGGCCACCGCCCCGATCCAGACCAGGACCCCGTCCGGGAACAGGCGTTCGGGCCGGAAATCGTAGGTGTGACCGTGGTCGGAACGCATGTGTGCGTAGAGGTAGGCCAGCGACCAGCCGATCGCAGCACCGAGTGCAAATGGCCATGCGGTGCTGAAGACGCCCTGGACCGAGAGTCCTTCATCATGATTCATCCGGCCGATGAAGGCGAAGACAACCACCGCCAAGAGATCTGCAAAGGCGGTGAACAATCGGCGCATACCCGCCACGTTAGCGGTCACGCGGTCCGTTCAGCGAACCGCGTCGGGCGGCGTATCGCCCTTATCGGAGCTCTCGCCTTCTGGCGACGCCGACTTGTTGCGGCCGAGTTCTGCATCTATCTCGGCCTCGATCACTTCTTCGACCTCGTCGGGACTCTCCAGGGAGCGGTACGTGGTGCGGAACTTCACGAAGATCACCACCCAGCCGACCAGCGACACCAGCAGATAACTGATCATCCGGTACACCAACACAGCGGTCACCGCCTCGCCGGCGCCCATGCCCGCCGAGGTGAGTGCGGGCACCAGGACCCCGTCCACCACGCCCAGGCCCCCGGGGAGCAACGGGATGGCGGTACCAACGGCCTTCGACGCGGCATATGCCACCATCAGCCCGGAGATACTCGGCTGACCTCCCACGGCGTAACAGGCAAACGCCAGACAGGCCACGTCGGCAACCCAGTTGAACAGCGACCAACCGAAGGCTGTGCTCGTTTCCTTGGGTTTGAGCTGGACGGCCTTCAACTGTCGCAGGATCTCCTGCCAGCGCTCGACGCCGTGGTCGGCAGCTTTGTCGCGTGTGTTGTTGATCCAGCGAAGGAGTGTGACACCGAGGCCCTCGATCGAGTGCGGGTGGCGGGCGATGTACTGGGCCACGACCGCAAAGGCCAGGAAGCCGCTGATCGAGAAGATGATCGAAAACGGGCTGGTCTGGGCTCCGGCGAGCAGCGCGCCACCGAGGCCGAGGACGGCGAGCCCGACGCCCATGAGCAGCCCGGACATCACCACCTGCCAGGAGGCGACCACTGGAGAGGCGCCCCACCTACGGGTTTCGCGGTAGGTGAAGGCGGGGGAGAGGACCTGACCGCCGGGCATGGTCTGGCTCAGCGAGTTCGCGGCCAGTACCACCGACAGTGACTGCCACTGCTTGATCTTGAGGCCTGCCGATCGCAGCAAAGCGCGCTGAACCTGGGCGAAACTGTCCATCGACAGCATGGCGGCCAGAATGCACAGCGCAACCCACTCCCACTCGATCTCGTCGAGGTGGAACCAGGTCTCTTTGAGCTTGGGCCAGACCAGATAGGCCTCGACGCCCAGGATCACCAAAACGAGTGCGAGTGTCAGCCATCGCACCCACCAAAAGCGGCGGCGGGTCCTGTTCGTCGCCGTCATGGTCTGCAGCCTATCGGTCCAGAGTGTCCGACTTGGTGACCAGGAGGCATGAAGTTCTCAACTGACACTCAGGCGGACGGTGTTGTCCAGCGCGCACCGGGCACGTTCAGTCTAATGTTGCGCTGGTGAGCGAGGCGAAAAACTTGAGTAGTAGTGACGTAGTCGATAGTCACCCGGCCGACCGCCTCAATGTGCACCCCGTTGTCCGCGCAGCGGCCGAATGGGCCTGGCGGCTGTTGGCAATCGCGGCCGGGCTGTTCGTGCTGTCGATGGTCGTCTCGGAATACGAAGAGGTGTTCGTTCCGATCGGCCTTGCCGTGTTGGGTACTGCGTTCCTTGTCCCGGTGGTCGATTGGCTGAACCGTCGCGGCATCCCACGCGCGCTCGCGGTTCTCGGGACGTTGCTCGTGGCCATCGGATTGCTCGTCGGGATCATGGCCTTTGTCGTCGAGCAGTTCATCGACGGGCTTCCGGAACTGACCGAGCAGATCACCAAAACCATCAACGAGAGCCGCGGTTGGCTGGTCGACGGACCACTCAATCTCGCTGAAGATCAGATCGCGCATCTCGGCGACGATGCGATCAAGGTTGTCAAAGACAACCAGGACAAGGTGACCTCGGGCGCGTTGTCGACCGCCACCACGGTAGGTGAGATCGTCACCGGCGCATTCCTGATGCTCTTCTTGATGATCTTCTTCCTCTACGGCGGTGGTCAGATCTGGCGTTTTCTGACTTTGGCAGTACCGGTGAAGTCTCGCGAAAAGGTCTGGGAGGCCGGGCAAAACGGGTTTGGTTCACTGGTCGGATATGTGCGCGCAACCGTGGTTGTCGCGGCAACGGACGCGATCGCGATCGGCGCTGGACTCGCAATCCTGCAGGTTCCCTTGGCATTACCGCTGGCCTCACTTGTGTTCATCGGCGCATTCATCCCGATCGTGGGTGCGCTGGCGACCGGCGGCCTCGCGGTGCTGGTCACCCTGGTCACGCAGGGTTGGGTTGCCGCCTTGATCGCACTCGCTGTGGTGGTTGGCGTGATGCAACTGGAAGGTCATGTGCTGCAGCCGTTCTTGCTCGGACGGTCCGTGCGGCTGCACCCGGTGGCAGTGGTGCTCGGTATCGCCGCGGGACTGATCACGGCGGGCATCGTCGGTGGTCTGCTGGCCGTTCCGGTCATCGCATTCGTGAACACCGCGGTTCGCACGTTGGTGGCGAAATCGCATCTGGTCGAATCCGATCCAGATCTTGCAGAGTTCGCCACCGTCACCGGCGGCGGACACGATCGGATGTACGAGGCTGCTCCGGACAAGCCGAAGTGGGACGAAATCGATGCCAGCGCCTCTGATCCGATACCGGACAACAACCAGGACCACACCGGCGATCCCAGCTGAGGGTGACCGTGACCCGATCATCGAGTGCGCCCCTGCGGTCATCCGGCACCGACGACGATCCGGTGGCGCCGCTGTGGCGTGGTGCGCAGGTCTTTCGTCTCCTGAGTTACCTCTACGCCTTGGGCTTTCAGCTCGCTGTCCGCGATGATTACGAACGTGTGGGTTGGAGCTGGTTCTGTTTCGCCCTGCTGACGCTGTGGACGGGTGCCAGCACCATTCTCTATTTGAAGGGGCCTGGGCGCCGCTGGTTCTGGGTCATCACCGACCTGGTGGTGGCCTGCGGGCTGATCGCCATGACCCGATGGCTGGCATCGGCGCAGTGGGCCGCGGACAACCAGTCCTTTCCGACGACGTTGTGGGCGACGAATGCTGTTGTCTCCGCGGCGATCCTGGGTGGTCCGGTGGTGGGCGCGGTCTTCGGGCTGGCGGTCCGGGTGGCCAGTGCGGTGGCCAAGGGTGGTTACGATCTGAACGTCGGCCGCGACGCGACCGTGGTTGTGCTGTTGGCGGTGGGTGTGGGGGTTGGGCTGGCCGCCAACTCGGCCCGTCGCAATCATGTGCGGATCACCGGCGCCCTGCGTCTGGCTGCGGCGGCCTCGGAACGGGATCGCCTCAGCAGGCAGGTGCACGACGGGGTACTGCAGGTCTTGGCCTTGATCAGCAGGCGGGGAGCCGAGATCGGCGGAGAGACAGCCCGGCTCGCGCAGATGGCAGGCGAACAGGAGCGCTCGCTGCGCCGACTGATCGCCGACATCGAACCGCCCCTGCCCGACCAGCAGACGGCCGAAGTGGATCTGCGCATGCTGCTACGCCCCCACGCCGATGACCTGGTGACGGTCAGCGAACCGGGGGAGGCGGTGCTGCTGGACCACTTTCGGGCGATGGAAATCGAAGCCGCGGTCGTCAACGCGCTCGACAACGTACGGTTACACGCCGGGCCGAAGGCGCGTACGTACGTCCTCGTCGAAGATCTCGGTGACGAGGTCGTGGTGAGTATCCGTGACGACGGCCCCGGCATCGAGGACGGTCGGCTGCGTGAGGCCGTCGCGCAGGGCCGAATGGGTGTGTCGCGGTCGATCGTGGAACGGATCGAGGCACTCGGCGGTACCGCAAAACTCGACACCGGTCCCGGTGAGGGAACGGAATGGGAACTCACGGTGTCAAAGCAGACGGGTTCCGGGAAGCCGGATTTCGACAAGAGCGCGGGCAACAAGAATGAGGGGCGGATCTGATGGCCGATGTGGGAGATCCGGGAGTTCTGCGGGTGATGGTGGTCGACGACCATCCGATGTGGCGCGACGGTGTTGCACGCGACCTGGCCGATGCCGGGTTCGACGTCGTGGCTGTCGCCGACAGCGTGGCCGCTGCGATCGCACGCGGGCGGGCGGTTAGACCGGACGTGGTGCTGATGGACATGCAGCTGCCCGACGGTAACGGGGCGCAGGCCACCGCAGAAATCCTCGAGACCTCGCCCCACACCCGGGTGTTGGTGCTCTCGGCGTCGGACGAGCGCGACGACGTACTCGAGGCGGTCAAGGCGGGCGCCAGCGGTTACCTGGTCAAGAGCGCGTCGAAGGAAGAACTCTTGGAGGCGGTGAGGTCGACGGCAGCGGGGCAGGCGGTGTTCACCCCGGGTCTGGCCGGCCTGGTGCTCGGCGAGTATCGGCGCATTGCCCGCGACCCCGATCGGGCCATCGACGCGCCTGCGCTCACCGACCGCGAAACCGAGGTGTTGCGGTATGTCGCAAAAGGGCTCAGCGCCAAGCAGATAGCCTCGAAACTCACGCTGAGTCACCGCACCGTGGAGAACCATGTCCAGGCGACACTGCGCAAGCTGCAGCTGGGCAATCGGGTCGAGTTGACCCGCTACGCCATCGAACACGGTCTCGACACCGAACCGGGGTGAGTCGACTCGCGGTTGTTCCCCTCGCGATAAGTCCCCCCGCGGTAAGTCCCTAGGTGAAGTGAGTAGTGCTACTCATCCGCGAGGACGCCCGTCCCGCGACGATCGATACATGACCCAACCGAACGAAGCTGTCATCAGCCGGCTGTCCACTGAGTTCCACTCATTGTCGAATCAGTTTGCTCGTGTGTCGGGCGATCTGAACGAACTGCACACTGTGCTCACGCAGCTCAAAGAGCACCCAGTGCCGCCACCGCACACCACCCCTCAGCCGACTCCGCAGCCACCTCGGCCACAGCTGCAGCCGGTCCCGCCGTTTGCGGCACAGTTTCCGCCGATGCCTGCGCCGACTGTGCCGCCACAGGCCCGGCAACCGCATCCGATGGGGCCCGCGGCGCATGGATATGGCGCACCTCAGGCCCCGAAGCCCCAGCAGGCCCCGAAACCTCAGCAGGCCCCGACACCCCAGCACGCACCGCACGGTCCCTACCCATCCCAGTACGGTGCCGCTGCGCCTCGTCGGGCCGGACCTCCTCCACCGTCCAAACCGACACTGTGGCAGCGGATGACCGCCGAATCCGGGGGCGGTCTGATCGGCAAGATCCTCGCTGTCGCAGGTGTCACGGTGACACTGATCGGCGTTGTGATGATGCTGGTACTGGCCGCGCAGGCCGGCATCCTGCGGCCGGAGATCAGGGTCGCAGCCGGTGGCGCGCTGGCGATCGCGCTCATTGTGATCGCGATTCGGATGGCCGAGCGTCCTGGTGGTCGGGTCGGTGCAATCGCCCTGTCCGCCACGGGTATTGCGGCCGCTTACCTCGATGTTGTTGCGGTCACCCGGATCTACGATTGGCTACCCGACTACGGCGGCCTCGTGCTTGCCGGCCTGGTCACGTTCGCCGGTCTGTTGTTGGCCCGTCGTTGGGATTCCGAGCATCTGGGGCTGCTGGTACTCGTGCCGGTCTTTGTCCTCGCTCCGGTGCTCACCGCCGGACCGTCGCTGCTGCTGGTCGGATTCATGCTGGCCATGGCAATCGGATCGTTCCCGATCCAGCTCGGAAGAGACTGGATCTGGTTGCACGGGGTGCGGGTCACCGCAAGCACGTTCGTGTTGCTCGCCTGGGTTGCGGCAAGCGTCGTCGGTGACGACACGCACTTGGTACTCGGGGCCGTCGCAATGGCTGTCAACGCCGCGTTCGGTGTCATCACGTCGGTGGTCCTGGTGCGCGGCACCAGACTTCCGTCGCTGACGGCGCTGCTCGGCTGTGCAACGGTTCTTCCGGTCCTGTTGTCGCCCATGGTGTTCGACCGTCCGGTCGCCGCGGGCCTGATCTGGGGTGTGGCGGCACTGTTGCTCGCGGTGGCGCTGATTGATCGTGGGCAGCAGAACACCATCCGGTACATCTACGTGACAAGTGCTGCACTGGTAGCGGTCATCGGAGTGGTGGTGGCCTTCGAAGGGCCGGTGATCGCGCCGGTGTTGCTCGCGATGTCGATCGTGATCGCCATGGCCGCTCGACGCGATCTGGTCGGTCGGGTGATCGCCACGACGATCGGGGTTCTCGGAGGTGTCAACTATCTGGCCATCTCGCCGCCGGAGCAACTGTTCGAACCTTCTGAATTGGCTGTGTCCGACGCCCTTTCGGTGATCGTGGCCAGCGTCTTGGTGGTCGCGGCCATCGGAACCCTGATGTGGTCGTGGTACCAGGCGTCCGAACGCCATTCGCCGGAGAATGTTCAGATCTTCGGGATCCTCGGCGCGCTGGCCTCGCTGTACGCCGTGACCGCATTGACGGTGAGCGCCGGCGTCGCTCTCGGTGGACCCGCCGGAGGATTCCTCGGCGGCCACGTCGCCGCAACCATCTGCTGGATGATGGTCGCGGCCGGGCTTCTGGTCACGTCGATCTCGATTGCGAAGGGCCGCAGGATGTTCGGTGGTATCAGTCGAAACATTGTTGTCGGGGCCGGGTTGCTGTTGACCGCGGCAGCAGTGACAAAGTTGTTCCTCTTCGATCTGGCGACGCTGAACGGGATCTTCCGGGTCACCGTGTTCATCGTGGTAGGCCTGATCCTGCTGGCGCTGGGTTCCGGATACGCCCGAGCTCTGGGGCAGGGTGCGACCTCTGCGGGCGATCAGCCCCGCAACCCTGTAGGTGCGCAACACTGATCCTGCGGAATCCGTGAATCCACCCGTTCCAGCCCAAACCACACGTTGCATCATGTGGATGTGGTTGGAGCGGGTGGGGTTTTGTGGTCAGAAGGCCCCCTGCGAACGCCCGGAGAAGCGACTAGCTTCGAGAAGGTGACTGCCGACCCAGTGTGGACCGACAAGGGGCTTGACCGCCTCGTGTTCTTCACCGATGCCGTCCTGGCCATCGCGATCACCCTCGTGGTGCTACCTCTCGTCGACGAAGTGCGCGACCTCGACGGGGCGTCGGTCGCAGACTTTCTCGCCGACAACCATTCCCGGCTCATCGCCGCCGCCGTGAGCTTCGCGGTGATCGGTGCTTTCTGGCGGGATCACCACCGTTTGTTCGAACGCGCGACCGGATACACGCCGTTGCTCCTGCGGGTGAACCTGATGTGGCTGGCGGGTGTGGTGAACATACCGCTGGCCACCGTTCTCTATGTGTCCGCGTCCTCGGGTGATCGGGGGGCGATTGCCTACTACCTCGGCACGGTTGCGTTCACGATGATCATGACGCGCGTCGAAGAGATGATCCTGGCGCGTGCCGGATTGCTGACAGGCCCAGGTGTCACCGCAAGTCAGATCTTGTCGAAAGTGTTGCCCGTCATCGTGATTCTCCTGGCGATGGGAGTCGCGATCGCGATCCCGCGCCTCGGGCTGTGGCCGGTCCTGAGCCTGATCGCCGCCGGGCCGATCACCAGGCTCTCCGACAAACTGCTCGGCACGAGGGATCGCTCTGCCCCGGTGGAGGATACCGGTCAGCGCGCGTAAGCCCGCAAGAATGCATCGAGGCCGGAAGTCACTGCGCGCGTGAAGTCGTCGTCGCTGATCGGGGTCGTCCCCAGTCGGCTCATCTCGGGTAGTTCGGCGCTGATGAGGGCAAGGAATTGCCGGGCGGCAAGGTCAGGGTCGGGGACGGACAGGTGGCCGGCCTCGCCGAGCCGGGCGAGCTTGTCCGCCAGTAAGGCGAGCACCGGCGCGGCGGCATTGTCGAGAACGTATTGATAAACCGACGGGTCTCGGCCGACCGCCGCGTGCAGCTGTCGGTTGAGTGAGATGGAACAGCGGCTGCGCTGGCATTCGGCCAATTGGAGGGCGGCCCTTGTCAGGACCTGCCGCCACTGCCTGCAATCGGGATCGATCTCGTGGACGGCTTCGGTGGCCCGGACGTTCAGTACCTGGGCGGTGAAGGCGATGTGATCACGAAACAGCTGTTCTTTGCTGCCGAAATGGTTGTAGATCGTCGGCTTCGATACCCCTGATTTGGCCGCAACCGCGTCGATGCTGGTGCGCTCGTATCCCTCGATGTCGAAGATCTCACCCGCAGCTCGCAGGATGGCCTCACGTTTGTCTGGGCGCAGCCGCCGGGCCGCGGACTGCTCGCCGGTGACCTGCGTGGATGTCATGGTTCCAGATTCTACCTGCACCGAACTCTTGACTACACTAAACGGTGTAGTTTAGTTTGGCAGGCATGACCGTCAACGTGGAGAAGCCTGAGGTCGGGACGCCTGAAAAGGCTCCGATGCTGATCATCGGTTTGTTGGCGCTCGCCGCCTTCATGGCCGTACTCGACGGTTCCGCCGTGACCACCCTTCTCGACCAGTTCGGCGAGTCTTTTGATGCACCGATGACGTCGGTGGTGTGGGTCGTCTCGGGCTACCTGCTGGCGGCCGCGCTGGTGCTGCCCATCTCGGGCTGGCTGCTGGAAAGAATCGGCGGGCGAAAGCTGATCGTCGGTGCGCTGATGCTCTTTGTTGCCGGTTCGGTGTTGACCACAGCGGCCTGGTCGATCGAGAGCCTGATCGCGTTCCGGGTGATCCAGGGTTTCGGCGGTGGGCTCCTCGAACCCACGTCGCTGAGCCTGGCGGCGGCGGTTGCCGGCAAGGAACGCATGGGCAAGGTGATGGGCTTGCTCTCGCTGGTGATCAATTTTGCGCCCATTGCGGGCCCGCTGCTCGGTGGCTTCCTGAGTGATCCGGACACCTGGCACTGGATCTTCTGGATCAACGTACCGATCGGTGCCGTGATCCTGGTGGGTGCGGTCACGCTGCTTCCGAAACGGGTTCCCGGGGACGTGGGCGCCGCCGGCCGACCCGATATCCGTGGCCTGTTGCTGTTGTCTCCGGGCTTTGCCGCCCTGCTCCTGGCGGTAGAGCAGTCGGGGAGCGGATCGCCCTGGCGGATAATGGTTCCCGCGCTTGTGGGGGTCGTCCTGCTGGCCGGTTACGTGTGGCACGCGCTTCGTACACCCAAGCCGGTGATCGACCTCCGGATGCTCACCCGATCGCGCGGCTACGCGGCGAGTCTCGGTGTGATGGCCATGGTGGGCTTCATCATGTATTCGCAATTGGTGATGTTGCCACAGTTGGCCCGCAGCGAGTTCGGGCGAGACGGGGCGATGGCTGGAATCATCGTCGCGTCCCTTGGCGTCGGACTGTTGTTCGGCATGAGTGTCTCCGGCGCACTGAGCGATCGGATCGGCCCGCGCCCGCTGGTGTTCGCCGGTGGTGTGCTCACGGCGGCGCTGATGCTGTTGGTGGCGTTGACCATCGACGTGATCGCGCTTCCGGTGTTGCTGGTTCTGTACGTGCTGATCGGCGTGACCTTCGGATCGGTTGCCTCACCGACCTTCTCCAACGTCTACCGGGTGGTTCCGGGAAGCGCGGTGCCGCAGGCCACCACGTCGCTGTTCATCACGGTCCAGCTGACTGCGGCCACCGGTGCGACCCTGATGGGGTTGTTGCTGTCGGAGTCGTCGACCAACTGGGCCTTGAACTTCGGTGTCCTCGCAGCTGTTGCGGGCACTGCCGGGTTGATCGGGTTACTGCTGCCGAAACGACTGTCGCAGTAGGGAATCTCGCCACAGAAGTCGGGAGAAGCGTCGCAAAACCTGAGACAGGCCGACCGTTTGATGAACGGCCGGCCTGTCTCTGGGTTTCGATCAGTTGTCGGAGTCGTTGCCGCGACGGAGAAGATCGCGGACGCTGATCTGTCCGTCACCCCGACCGCGGGCGCGCCGCCGTCCACTCGATGAAGAGTCCTGCGACTCAGCGTCTTCCGGCTGCGGCTGCGGCTGTTGCGGTGCCGGAGTTGGCGGCTGCCCGTTCCGCCTCGGCGGTACCGGCTGCTCAGGGTTCCGTGGCCGAGCCGACTGCTCCGGGTTCCTCGGCGGTACCGACTGCTCCGGATTGAGCGACGCGATCAGTGGTGCTCCGCTCTGCGATCCCAGTTCCGGCCGACGCCGCAACGGGCTGCTCTGCTCGCCGTCGTACGGGCTCGTCGTGGTGGGTCCACGACCTGAAGGATCCTGCCTGCCTGCCGGAACCGGGCGCGGACCCGGACTCGGGTTGCGCGGCTCGGCGGGCCGACTGTTCGGCCCGGTCGTGCCACCGGGCTGGATCGGCTGCGGACGGGGTGGACGACCCGGCTGACGGCTCGGTTCGGATCCCACGTCAGCAGTGCCGTTCGTGGGCACGGACGGGCCGGCTCCGGAACCGTTGGTGGCCGGGCCATCGGTGCCGCCCAAACGAATACCGCCTGCACCCAGACTCCAGCCGCCGGTGTCGGGCCCGTTCCTGCGGGCATCACCCCGACTGGGTGTGCGGGGGACCACCGGATCGGAATTGGGTGCCGGACGACTCGGTGAACGCCGGATCGGTCCGCTGACCGGAGGCTCCGACGGCCGCTCGGGGCGGTGTACCGGACCGGAGTCGGTCCGCGGTGCGGGCATCCGGCCGGTGGGTATCGAAGCCGGATTCGGGCCACTCCGAATGGGTGTCACGGTGCTGAACCCAGGTGCCTGCGGCTGTCGGGGACCCGACGGCCGATCCGGATCGGATTGGCTGCCACCACGTCCCGCACCGGTCGGTGGGACCGGTGGACGCGGGCTCTGCGGTGGCCGATTGATGGGGCCGGACGCCCGGGTGGGGCCGGCAGCGGCACCAACCGCGACCGGTTGTTTGCGGTCGGTGGTCGACTGCGAACGGAAGGCCGACGTCGGTGCTTCGGCGACAACGGTTCCCGCACTGCGGTCGCCGCGGGCGACTTGAGCCGAACGTCCGGCACCGATGTCGTCGTCGAGGATCGTCTCTCCGAGCCCGATCTTCTCCTGCACCTTCTTCATCCACTGTGGAGCCCACCAGCAGTCGTCGCCCAGCAGCTTCATGATCGCCGGGACGAGCAGCATGCGAATGATGGTGGCATCGAGGATCAGCGCGGCGATCATGCCGAACGCGATGTACTTCATCATCACGATCTCCGACAAACCGAACGCTCCGGTCACCACCACCAGGATCGCGGCGGCAGCGGTGATGATGCGCCCGGTGTGCGCTGTGCCCCGTCTGATCGCCTCGGTGGTGCTGGCGCCCTTCTGTCTCTCCTCGACCATGCGGGAGAGCAGGAACACCTCGTAGTCGGTGGACAGGCCGTAGATGATCGCGATGATCAACACCAGGACGGCCGACATCAGCGGCCCAGGAGTGAAGTTCGCGAGCGATGAACCGTGCCCGTCGATGAAGATCCACGTCAGGATGCCCAGCGTGGCACCGAGTCCCAATGCCGAGACCAGCGCTGCCTTGATCGGCAAGACCACAGAGCCGAACGCCAGGAACATCAGCAGGCTGGTCACAAGGATCAGCATCACCACCATCAACGGCAGATCGGAGAGCAACGCGTTGATCGAATCCTGGGTCAGTGCCGGGGTTCCGGCGACGTACATCTGCAGCCCCTGGGTGTCGATCGCCCGGAGTTCTTCGACGGCCTCACCGGCGGTGTTCATGTCGATCAGGCCTGCCGACATCTCGACGAGATTGCCTTCGGCGAGTGCCCCGTCGAGGGTGAACTCCTTGGTGAATCCCGGTATCTCGTTGGCCTGGTCGGCGATTGACTGGAGTTTGGCCGCGTCGTCGTTGCTCTCGGGGTCGTAGAGGACGACGAGCTTGATCTCTTCGGTGCGTTCGGTGGGGAAGAACTCGTCGAAGTGCTGCTGCGCGATGCGGTTGTCGTTGTTCGGCGGCAGGTACTTCTCTGTGATGCCGCCGAACTGGATGCCTGCGAACGGGATGATCAGGGCCAGGAGCAGTAAGACCACCGGGATCGCGGTCTTGAGCGGATGCCGCATGACCCAACTGGCGAGCTTGCCCCAGAAACCGTCCTCGACCTCTTTTTTGGTCTTGGTCCGGCGCAGGAAGGAGAAGCCCCACATGTCGATCCGCGGACCGAGGATCGACAGGATCGCGGGCAGGACCGTGAGGGAACAGACCGCGGCGAGGGTGACCGACGCGATGGCACCGTAGGCCACCGACTTCAGGAAGCCCTGCGGGAATATCAGCAGACAGGCCAGCGCGGCCACGATGATCGTCGCCGAGAAGACGACCGTCTGTCCGGCGGTCATCACGGTTCTCCGGATCGCGCTCGGGGTGTCATAGCCCTCCGCGAGTTCCTCCCGGAACCGGCTGACTATGAACAATCCGTAGTCGATGGCGATGCCGAGCCCGATCAGCGTCACCACCGATTGGGCGAAGACGTTCAGTTCGGTGACCTGGGCCAGGATTTTCATGATGCCGAGTGAGCCGGCGATCGTCAGACCGCCGACCACCACCGGTAGACAGGCGGCGATGACACCGCCGAAGATGAAGAACAGCATGACCGCAACCAGCGGCAGCGCGATGATCTCCGCCCGTTTGATGTCCTCGTCCATGCCTGCCGACATCGCGCCGGAAACAGGTTGCAACCCGGCCAGCTCGAAGGTGGTGCCCGGTAGGTCGTACTTTTCCGCAAGATCGTCGAAGAACGGCGCGACGGTCTTGTAGTTGTTCAGGATCGTGGTGTCATCGTCACCGCGGATGCCGATGCTGACGAAGGCGTGCTGCAGAGAATCATCGAACAGACGGTCCCGGATCTGCTGCTGAGCTCCCTTCTGGAACTCGTTGGTCGTCGCGGTGAACGGATCGATGATGCCGGGATCGTTGCGATCAATGATGTCCGGATACTGCGCCACCAGATCTTCGACGATCTGCTCGACCTTGGCCCCGAAGGCGGGATCGTCGACCGTGGTCCCGGCAGGCGGCGTGACCAGAAGGATCACGTCCGACTTGTGGTCGCGGCCGAGGATCTCGTCACGCAGCTGCGAACCCGCGACGGACTCGGAGCCGGGATCAAACCAGCCGGACTGACTCAGATGCTTGTTCAGGTCGAGGCCGTAGAGACCGAGACCGGCCATCAACGCGACCATCACCGCGATGACCGCAAAGCGCATCCGGTACACGAAGTTGCCTATGGCACCAAACACCGCAGCGTCCTTTCTGTACTCAGGCCGTCATTGTGGTCGCGCAGATTCTCATCGGCACATAGTTGGTCACATCGCGGACCGGGCTTGCACACCACTGTGGATAGTTGCTTTCAGTTCTGGCGGCCGGACAGCAACGCTGTGAGCGGCCGGAAGGGAGCCAACCAGGCGCCTTCCTCGGGAAGCGAATCCAGATTGATCCGCGGCAAGGGCTCGCGGAACACACCTGGGATGTCCTCTAGGTCTACAAACTCCAAACTCTCCGACGTCAGTGCCCACGCGGCGTGCTCCCGGAACCCGAGCACCTGAACAGGCACACCATCGGAGGCAACATCGAGCAGCAGCTCCCGAAAGGCCTGTCCATCCGCCGATGCGACGATCAGACCGGCCAGCCCCACAGTGTGCCTACGCAGCTCGATGTGGTCGAGCATGTCCGAGTCCACGTCGCTGTCTTCATCGACCTTGGGCTTGGCAAAAACAGCAAAACCAACATTACGCAACGCTTCGACCCACGGGCGGACCACTTCGGCGGTACCAGGGGCGATATTGGTGAAGACGGTTGCTTCGGGGATCGGGGAGTACCCGGTCTTGGGGCGGTCCTCACCTTCGGCGGCAATCCGTGGCACCGATGCGGAGATCTCCGCGGTTCGATTGAGCAGCCACCGGCCCAACGCGTCGAAGCGGGGGCGGTGAGCTGCGGTGGGACGACCACCGAGGATCGAACCGAGCCCCATGTCGAGGTTCGGCGCATCCCAGATCAGCAGGACCCGCGATTCCTGGCTGGCCCCCGAGATGGTGTGAGCGACCGAATTGTCGGGTCCGCGGGCGGCGTCATCGCCGTACGACGCGGGGCTCATCGGGGCACCCGTGTGAGAACGAACTCAGTGACCGGGCGACCTTCGACTGCGGCTCGTCCCTCGAACTTGGTGACCGGGCGCTGCGTGGAGAACGGCACCTTCTCGTCGGTCGGGACCAGCAGGCTCTGCGCGGCGAGGACCTCGGCGATCGATTCTGCGTAGTCGGCGTGGTCGGTGGCGATGTGCAGTGCTCCACCGTCCCTCAGGACGTCGGCGATCAGTTCGATGGTCGACGGTTGGAGTAGTCGTCGCTTGTGATGCCGGGCCTTGGGCCACGGGTCGGGGAAGAACACCCGGACCCCGGTCAGCGATGCCGGTGCGAGCATGTTCTTCAGGACGATGATGGCATCGCCGCGGATGATCCGGATGTTCTCCAGCTCATCCCGGCCGACCGCGCCGACGAGCTGGGCGATGCCCGGTCGGTAGACATCGACCGCGATGACGTCGTTCTCGGGTTCCGCCGCCGCCATCGCCGCTGTCGAGGTGCCGGTTCCGCACCCGATCTCCAGGATGAGGGGTGCGCTGCGGCCGAACCAGGCGACGGGATCGATCTGGTCGGTTTCACTGACGTCACGACCCACGCTTGGCCACAGGCGCTCCCAGTTGGCCTGTTGTGCCGGAGTCAGACTGCCGCGCCGCGTCCGGAAGCTGGTCACGCGGGGATAGAGCCGGGCGCGTTCGCGGAGCTGGGCGTCATCGGCAGCCGAGTCGGAGGTCTCGGCGAGCTCCGATCGGGTCAGGGCGGCGACGTCGGATTCGGTATCGACGCCCTGGTCGGTGTCCGCATTCGGGTTCGAGCGTGGGCTGGTCACCGGCCCATAGTCCCGCATTCGGCACGGATGTGACAGCAGGGGTTGACCAACCACCTGCTGATTGTTATCTGCGAGTGACCGGAACCATAGCGTCGCGGGGCGCGTCTGACCTGTTGGCGGCGGGTTTTTCCTCGGGAGGGTGAATTGGATCAATCAGATCTGCGAGTCGGGGATGCGGCGTATGCCGATCTGACGGTTCGGCTGGAGGCGTTGTCTGCGCGGGTATCGGGAGCCGATGACCTGAATCGGGCGGTCTCGGAACTGCGCGGGCCGCTGCGGGTCGCGGTCGCCGGACGCTTCGGTACCGGCCGCGACACGCTCGCCGGGGCGCTGCGTCGCCGCTTCGACGTCAGCCCGATCGGCCCCGGCGATGACGCCGATGACGCCGACGCCTGGCTCCACGTGATTGCGGGCTGGCCCCGGGCCGATGATGTGGCGGCACAGGCGGGCCGCGATCCCCGACGCAGCCTGGTGCTGCTCGGCAAGGCGGACAGTCTGGGGTCGTGGCCTGCTGCGCGTGCCCGGGCCGCCGAGTGCGCACAGGAACTGCGCAGGCCGGTGATACCGGTGATGCCGCTGCTGGCGATCGCCGACCTCGGTGACGAGGAGATCGACCAGTTGGCGGCGATGGCCGCGGCGGGCGAACAGGTGCCGCCGATGCAGGCCACGTTCATCGACGCAGGCGGACCGGGTCAGCGGCTGCAGCGGATGGCGCTGCTGCGTCGTCTCGACGCCTACGGCATCGCCGCCACGATCGCGGTGTTGACCAACGCGCGCTGCTCGGCTGAAGAACTCTCCGAGCTGCTCACACAGCGCAGCGGGCTCGACGCGCTGGTGGGGCCGCTCGGGGCCTTTGCGTCAGCCGCTCCGGCGGTGCGGTTACGCCGGGTGGCCGCAGAGCTGGAAATCCTTGCCGCGCAGGGTGTTCTGCGCGACGAGATCGAGAATCTGTTGTCGGGGTCGGTGCTCGCCGGTGCGGTAGGGGAGGAATTCATATGGACGTGATGCAGATGCGATCTGTGATCGCCGAGGTCGCCGAGCTGACGGGAAGCGGCCTTGCCGGCATCGACGCGACCGATGTGGTGGTCGGGGGCACCGGAAAGGTCGGGGTCACATCGGTGACGAGGGTGCTCGGTGACCACGGTGTATCGGCGCGGGAGTGGTCTGAATCGGGACGACGGGCAGCGGTGGCTTTGCTGATCCTCGATCCGTCGTCCGGGGTATCGGACACAGAGGTCGAGGTGGTGCGCCGGTTGGGTGAGTTCGCGCCGTTGGTGGCCGTGGTCTGCAACAAGATCGACGCCCACTGGGATTGGCCGACCCTGCTGAAGGTCAATCGGGGCATCGTCGACCCCGATGGCCGCATGCCGATCTTCGCCGTGTCGGCGGCCGCGGCGCTGGCGGGGTACCGGGCCGAATCCGGTTTCGACGAATTGATCGAGTGGCTGCACGACCAGATCAACGGCCCGGCCCGTCCGGAACGACTCGAGTCCCTCGAAGCCGAACGTCACCTCGACCACCTCATCTCCGAACTCGCGACAGAGCGCGCCGATCCGGCCGCGAATCTGCTGGTGCAGCGCACGAGTGTGATCGCGTCCCGCGATCGTGGCCGGTCCGACAGGTTGGCGGCAGTACGCGGAGGCGCGAATCAGATCCGGGCCGCGGTGCTCACCGAACTCGATGGAGCCGCCCGCGACCTGTCGAGCGATGCGACCGCCCGCGCGGCCGCGCTGGGCCGATCGGAAACCGAAGATTTCGCGCAGTGGCTCTCGGGCCGGCTGACGGCCCTGCGGGATCGGGCACAACAGCGCTTCGACGAGGACCGCAGTGCACTCGAACATCGGGCGTTTCTCGGACTCGAAGAGGTGGGACCGCCGCCGGCCCGACCTCCCCTGTCCCTTCAGTTGCCACCGACTCCTCCGAAGCGCCGCGGTGTGGAAGAGGCGTTGTTGGTGGTCTTCGGTGCCTCGGCCGGACTCGGCCTGGGGCGACTGCTTGTCATGCCGCTCTCTGCCGTCCACACGTTGCAGTGGATTGCGATGCCGCTGACGTTGCTGCTCGGGGCGGCGATCGCGGTCGGATTGGTGCGGTTGCGCCGCCTGTCGGCGCTACGCACGTCCATGGCCGGCTGGGCGGGTGAAGCGATTGCCACCACGCGGGGTCGTATCGAACAGGATGTCTCGCGGCAGGTGCAGGCCGCCGAATCGGTGATAGGCGGCCGGTTGGCGCGTTTCTACGAGCGTCGCGCGCAGACGGTTTCCGACCGGGTGTCCGAACTCGACGCACAGATTCGGGCCGGACGCCGCGCGGCACCCGAAGCGCGCGAGCGTGACCTGCGTCGACTCGCTGCGGCGGTGGATGCTCGCGACCGGCTCGACGAGGTTCTGGTCGCCATCGGTCACTGATTTCACCGCCACGGAACCAGCGACCGGTCAGATACGTCCAAGGGTCCGGACCCCAAGACGATTACACGCAGACCACTACAACGGGGGTGGATGAGATGGACGGCGAGTTCGGATCCGAGTTCTGTGACGATCCGGTGGATCGGGGACCGACGTTTCATCAGGTCGCCGCGATCACACCCGACCTCGATGTGAGTAGCGACGCCTACGACAACCTGTGGATCGTCGAAAACGACAGGGTGTGGGACCTCGGTCCCGCTGATCTGGACACCGACGCCGACGGTGTGGCCGACTCGCTGACGCGCACCGGACCCGAGGGGATGACGGTGTACACCGACAGCGATCGCGACGGGCAGGTCGATCTGATCACCGAGGTCCACCGCGACGGTGGTTACCGGACGTCGAGACTGGATCCGGCCAGCGGCCAATGGACGGCCACCGACAGCGGTCGGCTCGAATAGGTCATTTGTGCAACAAAGGCATTGTTCGGGTGTGCGGAAAAGTTGATATCCGGGTCATAAAAATTAAATAAGTTTAGTTGCATGAAGTAAGTTCCGATTGCTGTTTTTTTCAACTCCTGGCGGCGACTCCCGCATACCGTCGGTGCGACGGTTACCTGACGACTTCCGCTCACGAAAAACAGATGACAGCGGCCGGAGTGATGATGGACAAAACCGGCGCCAGGTGGCCGAGACCACGCCTTACGTGCGAAATTACCGAGCGGCCCGTGAATTCTCGCGGACAGCGGTACGCTCGAATGGCCGATTTCGCGATTATTGTCACAGCTGTAACTTGGACTTCGACTAAGTATTTGATCACTTCGCGTGATGAGATGTGCCGTAACGCACGCACCCGATTGACCAGATCGGGTGCGGTCGAAGTACCCTGACAACGCACCCCACGGAGGGGCTGACCGGCGCAGACGCACACCTTGGCGTTACCGACACCGGCCGGTCACCAGCAGGAGAGATAACAATGACTTCAGCGACAATTCCTGGTTTGGACCCCGACAGCGCTCCCACTTCGCATTCAGAGCTTCTGGCCTGGGTGCGGGAGATCGCCGAACTGACCCAGCCCGACCAGGTTGTCTGGTCTGACGGCTCCGACGCCGAGTGGGATCGCCTCACCGCAGAGTTGGTGGCGGCGGGCACCCTGACCAAGTTGAACGAAGAGCGCAAGCCCAACTCGTTCCTGGCCCACTCGGATCCCGCTGACGTCGCGCGGGTCGAGTCCCGGACCTACATCTGCTCGAAGAACGAGGTCGACGCCGGCCCGACGAACAACTGGGTCGATCCGACCGAGATGCGCGCCACGATGACCGACCTCTACCGCGGCAGCATGCGCGGTCGCACCATGTACGTCATCCCGTTCTGCATGGGCCCGCTCGGCTCGGACGACCCGAAGCTCGGTGTCGAGATCACCGACTCCGCTTACGTGGTGCTCTCGATGCGGATCATGACCCGCGTCGGCCCCGACGTGGTTGCCGCCCTCGGCGAAGACCGGTTCTTCGTCAAGGCGCTGCACTCGCTTGGCGCACCGCTCGAAGCCGGTCAGGACGATGTGCCGTGGCCGTGCAACTCGGAAAAGTACATCACCCACTTCCCCGAGGACCGCGAGATCTGGTCCTTCGGATCGGGTTACGGCGGCAACGCATTGCTGGGCAAGAAGTGCTACTCGCTGCGGATCGCCTCGGCGATGGCGCACGACGAGGGCTGGCTCGCCGAGCACATGCTGATCCTCAAGCTGATCAGCCCGGAGAACAAGGCCTACTACATCGCGGCCGCGTTCCCGAGTGCCTGTGGCAAGACGAACCTCGCGATGATCCAGCCGACGATCCCGGGCTGGCGTGCCGAGACCCTTGGCGACGACATCGCCTGGATGCGTTTCGGCGAGGACGGCCAGCTGTACGCCGTGAACCCGGAGTTCGGTTTCTTCGGTGTTGCACCCGGCACCAACTACAGCTCCAACCCGAACGCCATGAAGACCATCGAAGAAGGCAACACGCTCTACACGAACGTGGCGCTGACCGACGACGGTGACATCTGGTGGGAGGGTCTCGAAGGCGAGCACAAGCACCTCCTCGACTGGCGCGGCAACGACTGGACCCCGGATTCGGACACCCCGGCGGCGCACCCGAACTCGCGGTACTGCACGCCGATGGCGCAGTGCCCGATCATGGCTCCCGAGTGGGACGATCCGCAGGGTGTGCCGATCTCGGCGATTCTGTTCGGTGGTCGTCGCAAGACCACGGTTCCGCTGGTCACCGAGGCCCGTAACTGGCAGCACGGTGTCTTCATGGGCGCCACGGTCGGCTCCGAGCAGACCGCAGCGGCAGAGGGCACCGTCGGTGCCATCCGCCGCGATCCGATGGCCATGCTGCCGTTCCTCGGTTACAACGTGGGCGACTACCTGAATCACTGGATCAACCTCGGCAAGAACGCCGATGAGTCCAAGCTGCCGAAGGTCTTCTACGTCAACTGGTTCCGTCGTGGCGACGACAAGCGCTTCCTGTGGCCAGGATTCGGTGAGAACAGCCGCGTGCTGAAGTGGATCGTCGAACGCATCGAGGGCAAGGCAGGCGGTGTCGAGACCCCGATCGGGATCGTGGCAACCCCCGAGTCGCTCGACCTCGACGGACTCGACGTTTCCGCGGCCGATGTCGCCGAGGCCCTTGCGGTCGACAACGACGAATGGCTCGGCGAGATCCCGTCGATCGAGGAGTGGTTCAAGTTCGTCGGCGAGAAGCTGCCCACGGGTCTCCAAGATGAGTTCGACGCCCTCAAGCAGCGATTGGGCGCCAAGTAGTCCGAGGATTCCTCAGACGCTTTTGTTTTCGCACAAGCACCTACAGGCACAGCCTGTAGGTGCTTGTGCATTATTGGGTTGGATCGTTAATCGGTTGCGTGTGATGATCGGGTCGTCCTTAACTTGTCAGGACGCATCGAGGTCGGACGCGACGGCGGGCCGGGTGAGGATGTGGGGGGAAAGATCAGGGTGGTCCCCGATGATTCGGAGGCGCCGCAGCAGTCACTATTTGTACTGCCCGACCTACCGGCATCATTTCCGCACGTGTCCACCCGTCTCGGCACCTGCGACGCCAGAGCTTGTGCACCACTGACCGACATCGAGAAAGGCCAGAACATGACTGCCCCACCGACTGCAGTTGCAGCCCGCGCGACCGATTTGAGGAAGGTGTACGGCAGCGGCGACACCCAGGTGGTCGCGCTCGCGGGCGTCTCCGTGGACTTCGTACGTGGTGAGTTCACCGCGATCATGGGCCCATCGGGTTCGGGCAAGTCGACGCTCATGCACTGCCTGGCCGGCCTCGACACCGCGAGCAGCGGTTCGGTGAGCATCGGCGACACCGATCTGTCCGGACTCTCGGACAAGCAGATGACGATGCTGCGTCGCGATCGGATCGGATTCGTCTTCCAGTCGTTCAACCTGGTGCCCACCCTGACCGCCAGGGAGAACATCACGCTGCCGATCGACATCGCCGGTCGCAAGCCCGACCAGGAGTGGTTCGACACCGTCATCGGCCGCCTCGGCATCGGCGATCGCCTCGACCACCGTCCCAGCGAACTGTCCGGTGGGCAACAGCAGCGCGTCGCCTGTGCGCGCGCCCTGGTCGGCCGCCCGGAGATCATCTTCGGTGATGAGCCGACCGGTAACCTCGACTCCCGTTCGTCCGGCGAGGTGCTCAGCATCCTGAGGGCCTCGGTCAGTGAGTTCGGCCAGACCGTGGTGATCGTGACCCACGATCCGCGGGCGGCCTCCTACGCCGATCGCGTCATTTTTCTCGCCGACGGTCAGATCGTGCAGGAACTGCGGAACCCCGACGCCGACGAGATCTTCGAATACATGAAGAACCTCGACGAGACCCCGTCGACCGGAGGCTTCGCGCAAGCTCCCCGGGAGCTGTGATGGCCTCGAACACCATGCAAAAGGTGTCGTTGAGAAATCTTGCGGCACATAAGCTCCGACTCGTCCTGACAGTTTTGTCGGTGGTTCTCGGTACCGCCTTCGTGGCCGGGTCGATGGTCTTCACCGCGACGATCTCGTCGGCCTTCGACGGCATTTTCGACAAGGTCGCGCTCGGGGTGGACACCCAGATCTCGCCCAATGATTCCAACTCCTCCGGCGTCCCGGATTCAGTGCTGACCCAGTTGCAGGACAACAAGTCCGAACTCGGTATCGCCAAGATCCTGCCCACGTATTCGGGGCCGGCAACCATCGCCAAGAAAGACGGCAAGGCATTGCAGACCGGAGGTGCGCCGAGTATCGGCAGCGCCTTCGTGCCGCCGGATCAGCGGTTGTCGGATGTCGAGAGCGACCTCATCGAGGGGCGCGCACCCGAGGCGCCGAACGAGGTGGCCCTCAACAAGTCGTCCGCCGAGGACGCCGACCTCGAGGTGGGTTCGACCACCAAGGTCGCGACCAGCCGGGGTAGCGATGCGCCGATGGAGGTCACGATCGTCGGAATCCTCGATGTTCCCGGCGCCACAAGTGGTTTCACGAATGTGCAGTTCCTCGAGTCGACGGCGCGGGATTTGTTCACGGATGGTTCGCACGTGCAGGCGATCGATCTGCAGGCGGTGCCAGGGGTCAGTGCTGACGAACTCAAGTCGCGGGTCGCCGGTCTCCTCGGCGACGACTACAAGCTGCGTACCGGCGACCAGGTACGGCAGGACGAGAAAGACAACGTCAACCAGTTCCTCGATGTCTTCAACTACATCCTGCTGGCGTTCGCTGCCATCGGTCTGATCGTGGGAACGTTCATCATCTACAACACCTTCTCGATGATCGTGGCGCAGCGGGTGCGAGAGTTGGCTCTGCTGCGGGCGATTGGCGCGAGCCGGAAACAGGTCACGCGGTCTGTGTTGCTCGAGGCGTTTGTCGTCGGTTTGATCGGCGCGCTGGTCGGGTTGGCCGCCGGCATCGGTATCGCGGCGTTGCTGCGGGCACTGACGGCATCCACCGGTCTGCCCAGCACGTCGCTGCAGGTCGGCCCGTCGTCGATCATCGCCTGCCTGGTGGTGGGTATCGGTGTGACGATGGTGAGTGCCTATGCGCCGGCCCGACGGGCCTCCAAGGTGTCGCCGGTCGAGGCGATGCGGGAGAGCGCGACCGACGGTCAGGCATCGCTGAAGGTGCGCACGATCATCGGAATAGTGTTGGGGATCATCGCGATCGTGCTGCTGGCCGTCGGTGCCTCCCGTGAGGGCGGCAATGCGGCCGCCACGGTCGGCCTCGGCGCTTTGGTGATGATCTTCGCGGTGGTCTTCGCGTCTCCGGCGCTGTCGCGGCCGGTGGTCGGGGTCCTCGGCGCGGTGCTCGCCCGACCGTTCGGGAAGATCGGGCAGCTGGCCCGGACCAATGCGGTCCGCAACCCGAGGCGCACTGCGGCAACAGCTTTCGCGCTGACGCTGGGGCTGATGCTGGTTGCCGTGATCGGTACCCTCGGTTCGACTTTCAAGGGCACCATCGACGACGCGATCGACACCGGACTGACCGCAAACCTGATTGTCTCGGGTTCGCAGGGAAGTGGCTTCTCTCCCTTGGTGAGTGAGGCGATCCAAGATATCGATGGCGTCGAGTCCGTGGTGTCGTTCGGTGCGATCCAGGCGGAGGCCGACGGCGATTCGGTGTTCGGCTATTCGCCGATCGGTGACATGTACTCCGTGACGCCCTACAAGATGGTGGAGGGTCCGACCACGATCGAGCCGGACGGCATCATCTTCAGTGAGCGCGTGGCCAAGGAGAACGGCTTCGAGGTCGGTGACGTCATCGAGTTCAGCAACTATGACGGAACCGTTGTCCCGGTGACGGTCACCGGCATCTTCGAAGACAACCCACTGATCGATCCGTGGGCCATGGGTAGTGACGCCTATCAAAGGCTGGTCCCGGAAGCCTTGCGGCAGGACGTGTTCGCGGCGATCAAGACAGCGCCGGGCGCCGACGTCGACCAGATCAGCGATCGGATCGAGGACGTCACCGCCGATTACCTGACGGTGAAGGTCCAGACGCCGTCGGAGTTCAAGGGCGAGCAGTCGTCGCAGATCGATCAGATGCTGAGCGTGCTGTACGCGATGCTCGGCCTCGCGCTGGTGATCGCGGTGCTCGGCATCGTGAACACCCTGGCGTTGTCGGTGATCGAACGCAAACGGGAGATCGGTATGTTGCGGGCGATCGGTATGGCCCGCTCGCAGGTGCGCCGCACCATCTACGTCGAATCGCTGCTCATCGCGATCTTCGGTGCGGTACTCGGTGTGGTGCTCGGTGTCGCGTTCGGTTGGGCGCTGGTGCGGACCCTGCGGTACTGGGGCCTGGGAGATCCGGTTCTGCCGACGGGTCTGATCATCATCACCCTGATCGGGGCGGCTTTCGTTGGTGTGGCGGCCGCGTTGTGGCCGGCGTCGCGGGCGGCCAAGACCAAACCGCTGGAGGCGATCGCCGAATAGCCATCCCGACAGTGGGTCATCACTGATCCGCTGTGCCCAAGCCCCTGTGCCGTATCCCGGTGCGGGGGCTTGGTGCATTTTCCGGCGACAGTCCGGTCAGTTCTTCCGAAGCATCAGGACGAGATTGCTGCCCAACAACTCTCGTACCAGCGGTACCCGCATCACCCACCACATCCGGCCGGGCAGGTAGCGCGGGAACGCGGCGAGCAGGGTGGCCTGCTCGGCCGGAACCGACCGGGCCCAGCGCAGGCCGTCGGCCGCGGTGACCTTGAACAGCGACGTGCCGTAGAGGTTCTTCGGGGGATGCCCGTGTTTGCGGGTGTACCGGCGAGCTGCCCGCGCTCCGCCGAAATAGTGGGTCAGACCCATCTCGTGGCCGCCGAACGGGCCGTACCAGAGTGTGTAGCTCAGCAGCACCAGTCCGCCGGGTTTGGTGACCCGGAGCATCTCCTGCGCCATCGTCCACGGATCACGCACGTGTTCGGCCACGTTCGACGAGTAGCAGATGTCGACACTGTCGTCGAAGATCGGCAACGCCATGCCCGAGCCCCGGACACTGGCCCGCTGGGGGAGCCCGGCCGCGTGCATCTCCGTGGGGTCCGGTTCGACCGATACGTAATCGGCGCCGCGTGATCGGAAGACCTCGGCAAAGTAACCGGGGCCGCCGCCGACATCGAGCACGGTCAGTCCATCGAGTCCGGCGTGGTTGACGTCCTGATGCAGAGCTTCGATGAGCTCGACGGAGTCGTCGGCGAGTGCACCGTAGAACCGGTCCGGATCGGGCTGTTCGTACCGGAAATGATTCAGCAGAGCAGCCGACCGCGGCAACGTTGCCCGCTTCTGCGCTCGGGAAGTGGCAGCGTTCACCGGCCAAAGGATACGGGTGGTGGGTTGCCGGGCGTGGCCGCTACCCTGTCTTGAAGTGAAAACCAACGACGACAGCACACCTGTTGCACCTCTGCGTGAGGTGCTGTTGCTGTGTTGGCGCGACAGCGACCATCCGCAGGGTGGGGGCAGTGAGCGCTACCTGGAACGGGTCGGCGCCGAACTGGCCGGTCGCGGCGTGAAGGTGACGCTGCGGACCGCGGGCTATCCGGGGGCTCCGGCCACCGAGTCGCGGGCCGGGATGACGGTGTCGCGGGGTGGTGGGCGCCTGAGTGTGTACCCGAGCGCGATGGCGGCGATCCTGGCCGCACGTATCGGCCGTGGCCCGCTGGCCGGGATCAACCCTGACGTGGTGATCGACACCCAGAACGGGATCCCGTTCTTCGCGCGCCTGGTGAGCCGGGCGCCGGTTGTGGTGCTGGTGCATCACTGCCACAAGCGGCAGTGGCCGGTGGCCGGTGCGCTGATGGGCAAGGTCGGCTGGTTCATCGAGTCGTGGTTGTCGCCGCGGGTCCATCGTGACGCGCAATATCTGACGGTCTCCCTGCCGTCGGCGGAAGATCTGGTGTCGATGGGTGTGGACGCCGACCGGGTGGCCGTGGTGCGTGCCGGAACCGATCCGTCGCCCGTTGCCGTGCCTGATGATCAGGTCGACACCGATGCGCGCCGCCTCTGTGTGTTGTCGCGGTTGGTGCCGCACAAGCAGATCGAACACGCCCTCCAGGTGATGGCCCGGATCTCGGTGACCCACCCCGACGTGATGCTGGATGTGATCGGCGACGGATGGTGGTCGGAAGAACTGCGGGCCAAGGCATCCGAACTCGGTATCGACGATCGGGTGGTGTTCCACGGACATGTCAGCGAGGAGCGCAAGCATCAACTCCTGGCCGGCGCCGCGGTGCACCTGATGCCCTCGCGCACCGAGGGCTGGGGTCTGGCGGTGATCGAGGCCGCCGGATACGGCGTCCCGACCATCGGCTACCGGTCGTCGCGTGGTCTGACGGACTCTGTCGTCGATGGCGTCACCGGGGTGCTGGTCGACGACATCGACGAACTCGGCACTGTGACAAAGCGATTACTCGACGAACCGGCGTGGTGCCACGATCTCGGCAACAAGGCGCGCGAGCGCGCAGGCGGATACTCGTGGGCGGCGGCCGCAGCCGGTGTCGATCAGGTACTCGCCGCGGCAGTGGCAGGCAAGCCGATCTCCGGACTCGTCAAAGATTGAGTGCCGCTCCGGGTTTGCAGTTGAAGCTCGGGATGTCTTCGAGTGAGAGTGTCGCCTCGTAGGTGCGCTTGTATCCGGTGGCGCAGATCTTCCAGCCCTGCGCGGTCCGACGGTACCGGTCGCTGTAGAAGGCCGCGCCGAACAGCATGAAGTTGAAGTCGGCCACGATGACCCGATCTTGTAGGTACCACTGACCGGTCGCCTCGTCGCCGTCCACCGTGATCTCCGGGTGATCGGCGCGATGTTCGGTGATCACCGCCGGCCCTACCGAGGATCGCATGAAATCCACCAGGGTGGTGCGGTCACTGAACGACAGGCTCTCGCCGTATTCGCCGGTGACATCGTCGGTGAGGGTGCTTTCGAAGTCGTCCCACGCCTTGGTGTCCAGTGCCCGCAGGTAGCGGTACTTGACCTGCTTGATGGCTTCGATGTCGTTCACTGGCTGACCTTCTTCCGGCGGCTTGATCGGTGCGCCCATTGCAACACAATCACCACAAAGCCATTGGCGATCAGCACAATCCACAACAGGTGGGCACTCCAGACCAGTAGCCGGTCCACGGTCGAGGCGGAGAACGTCCGGGGATTGTCGATCCGGTAGAGCTGCAGGTCGGAACCGGAGAAGACCTCGGTCGCAGCGGCCAGTGTCCGCTGCGCCGCTGCGTCGGCGTCGAGTTGCCCCTCGACGAGCACCCATCCGACACCGAGTTCTGCGAGTTCCTCGGGTGGGGCACCCGCTCGCAACGCCGATTCCGCGTCGGTGGCCCGCGACTCGGTGCGGTCGACAACCGCGCCGCCGACGACCAGTTCGCCGGTCTGCAACACGTCGGCGCGTAGCAGCCGGGGCGCGGGGTCGAGCGAGACGTGGCCGGTGAAGTCGTAGAGCCGGTTCATGCCGGTCGGCAGCAGCAGTACGTCACCCTCGTCGGCTCCGATGAGGTCGGCGACCTGCTGCCAATCGTCGGGATAGGTGCTCACGCTGAGCTTGTTGCCCACGCCCCACGCGAGGTCGGGCAGCGGTGCGATGATGAGCACTGCGACCACCACCGCCGCGAAAGCCCGTGGGACCCATCGGCCCAACGCCTGTACCGCTGCCGCTGCGGCCAACGCATAGAAGGGCACGGCCAGGGCAACCCACTTCTGGGTGTCGCGGAGCAATCCCGCGCCCGGAACGGTGTCGACCGCCCACTCCAAAACCGCAAAACCCGGATCCGTCGCGGCCAGGCTGATCAACACGATCGACGTCACGGCGAGCCAGGCAGCGCCTGACACCACCGGATTACGCCGACGGCGATACAGCGTCGGTAGCCCTGCGGCGACGACGATCAACAGCAGTGCCGTGGCAACCGCGGCCCAGGCGGAGGTACGGCTGGCCGGAACCGCGTCGGCATTCCAGATACCGCCGAGCCCCAGCACCGAACCCACCGTGCCCAAGCCGGGTTCGGCTCGGGCGGCGAACACCGATACCGATCCCGGATCGGCTGTGGCAGTGCCGGATCCCAGTAGCGACGCCATGATCCAGGGCAATGCCGAGCAGACCCACAGTGCCAGTGCCACCGCCCCGGTTCGCAGAGCACGCCGACCCGGGTCACCGATCGCGGTGGGGACCACCAACGCCGCCACGAGGGTGAACAGGGCGAGCATCGAGCCGGTGGGCGTCAGCCCCGCAACGGCCAGCCAGGCGACAAGCATCGACCAGCCGGTGAAATCTGCGCGACGACGAACCCGGTTGGCGCACAGAAAGATCCAGCCCACCGCCGCGTAGCCGAATAGTAAGCTCCAGTGTCCCTGCAGAAGGCGTTCTGCGACATAGGGATTCCAGACGGCAATCGTGGTGCCGACCAGCATGCCGGGCAGACCTGCCCCCGGCAGCGCAAGCCGCACCAGCCGGCCGTAGCCGACGCCGGCAAGTACCAGTGCCAGCGTGGTCAGCACCTTCACGACGATCCCGCCGTCGACCACGTGGGAGACCATCGCGATGAACCAGTCCTGCGGCACCGCGCGCGGGGCACCGACACCGAGACCCATCGTCGAATCGGTGAGATGGGAACGGGGCGTGCTCACCATGTCCGCGATCAACAGGTAGCCGGGTCGGAAGCTGGGTGCGGTGATCGCCAGCGAAAGCGTGGCGCTGGTCAGCCACAGCGTGATCCAGTGCCGGCGGGTCATGAACGGACCCTAACGGACCCATGAGCGGACACCGGATCGGGTGACACCAGATCAGGACGGGGGCAGTACCCGGGCCAATCGGGTCACCGCCTCGCCGATCATCGGAGCCGGTGTCTCGCCATAGGTGAGACGCAGATGGGAGTGATCGAACCCGGCCGGGAACCAGGGGGTTCCCTCGCCGACCAGGACACCCTCGGCGTACGCGGCGGCCGCGACGTCGCGATCGTCGATGCCTGCGGGCAGACGGACCCACAGGTGGATGCCGCCATGGGGGACGGCGGGAATGCCGACATGCGGGATCAGCCGGGTCATGGCCGCGACCAGGGCGTCCCGGCGCTGCCCGAGAGTGCGGCGGACCAGCTGATTGTGCCGCGGCCAGGCCGGAGAATTCAGGAACTCGACGGCGGTCTCCTGGATCGGGCCCGAGACGTAGAAGTCGTCGAGGGTCTTCGCCGCCCGCAGCCGGGCCAGCGCCGGACCCCGGGCACACAGTGCGGCAACCCGTAAGCCCGGTCCCACCGGTTTGGACAGTGAACGGACATGCACCACATGGCCGCCCCGATCCGCGCTGATCAGCGGCGGCGGTGGCTCGTGGTCGATGCCCAGGTAGCGGGCGTAGTCGTCCTCCAGGACAAACAGTGAATGTTGTTGTGCCAGGGCCAGAACGTCCTCGCGCCGGGATCGGGACAGCGTGACACCACTGGGATTGGCAAAGGCGGGCTGCAGCACCACAAGTCGGCTGCCGGTGCGTTCGATGGCGTCGGCGAGAAGGTCGGTCCGTATCCCGTCGGCGTCGGTCGGCACCGGGATCACCTCGGCGCCGTGGCTGCGCGCGATGGCGATCGTGCCGGTGTACGTGGGGCTTTCGACGATGACGGGTTCACCGGGACGGACCAGTGCGCGGATGGCGACCGACAACGCGCTCTGCCCGCCCGCGGTCACGATCACCTCGGAGGCGTGCACGCCGTCGATCTCGGAGGCGAACCATCGGCGTAGGTCTTCGCTGCCCTCGATCGGATAACGGCCCCAGCTCGGGGTTCGTTTGATCGCCCGGGCCATCGCGGCGTCGAGCGCGGCGCGGGGGAGCAGCTCGTCGTCGAGATATCCGCCTTTGAGACGGATGACGTCGGAGCCGGGGATGCGCCATAGGTCGAGCGTCCGCGTCAGTTCCGGTGGGATGCGGCTGCCGAGCACCGATTCCTGCCAGGAGGTGTCGGCGGGAGCGCGCGGTGGTGAGGCGGCGGCCACGAATGAACCGGCGCCGGGGCGCACGTCGACCAGACCTTCAACAGCCAGTTCGCGGAGCACCCGCTGCACCGAGTTGGGAGAGACTCGATGTTCCTGCTGCAGTGACCGCACCGAGGGCAACTGTGTGCCGGGGCCGCTACCGGCGATCAGCGTGCGCAGACTATCGCGAAGTACTGATACTCCGCTATCGTTGAACATGAGAACCAAGGATAACAGTCCGGCAGATATGGCGATATCGGATAACGCACGCCGACCTGGCGTTCTCCCGGCCGGAGTGCTGCTCGGCGGTCTGGGTGTTCTGGCCTTCAGTTTCTCGTTACCTGCCAACAAACTTGCGGTTGCCGGCATGGACGCGTTCACCGTGACCGCGCTGCGCGCGGCCCTCGCCGGACTACTGGCGTTGGCCTATCTGTTCTGTGTGCGGGCGTCCGTGCCGGGTCGCCGCGATCTGGCCGCGCTGGTCTGCTCGGGTCTGGGCGTGGTGGTCGGGTTCCCGCTCTTCTCATCGCTGGCACTGGAACGTATGGATTCGGCCACCGGCGCGGTCATCATCGGCCTGCTGCCCGCGCTCACCGCGGTATTTGCCGCGCTCCTGGGTGGTGAACGTTTGCCGTGGCTGTTCTGGTCGGCCACCGGTGCCGGCGTGCTCGTCTTGATCACCTATCTTCTCGCGACCAGTCCATCTGGCCTGGCCGGATTCGCTCTGGGCTGGGGTCACCTGTGGATGTTCCTGGCCGCCGTCAGCGCCGGATTCGGGTATGCGGTCGGTGGGTCGGTGGCCAAGCGGATCGGTGGCGCGCAGAGCATCTCGTGGTCGCTGGTCCTGTTGTTGCCGTTGTCGATACCCGTCGCGCTCGTCGCGGTGATGAGCGCATCGATCTCGCTGACGACGTCCGTCGTCGCCGGGATGGTCTACATCACGGTGATCTCGCAGTTCCTCGGATTCTTCGCCTGGTACGGCGGTCTGGCCCGTGGCGGCATCGCCCGGATCGGGCAGATCCAGCAGATCCAGCCCCTCCTGACGATCGTGTGGTCGGCATTGCTGCTCGGCGAGCGACTCGACGCCTGGATCTACCTGGTCGCAGTCGTGCTGAGTCTGCTCGTCTGGATCGCCCAGCGGGCCCGGCTGCGGACCACGGCTCGACCGCAAATTCGCGCCACTTACCTGCGTTCGCGCCCGTTGCAACCGGCGCGTATGCAGGCAGGTGGCGCGAATTCCTCCGAAGAGGTATGAGACCAGCCCTTCGTCGCGGGTCGAGGTGGTCCTGAGAGACTGAACGCCATGGCGAATCGGATGGCTGGTGTCGGGGGTGTTGCGGTCGGCACGATGGTCGCCAACATCTGCGGATACCTCATCCACCTGCCTGCTGCCCGCTGGCTGACCGAGAGCGACTACGGCGAGTTCGCGGTCCTGCTCCAGGCGATGCTGATCCTCGGTGTCCCGGCGTTGGCACTGCAGGTGGTGATCGCCCGGGAAGTGGTGCGGGGCCGGGCAACTGCCGATCTGGTCTCGATCACGCTGCGGACCACCGCCGCGGTGCTGATCGCAGCTGTGATCGCGGTTCCGGTGATGATGGCGATCGCCGATACCGGACTTGCCGCCACCATCGCCGCGTTCGCCACCGCCCCGCTGCTGGTCCTGATCGCCGCCGGCCAGGGGATTCTGCAGGGGCGGCAACACTTCTCGATCTTGTCCTGGGTGCTGGCCGCGGTGGGCATCTTGCGGACCGTGCCGGGCATCGTGATCCTGGCGGCCGGTGGTGGCGCTGCCGGAGCGCTGACCGCCACCGCCGGTGGCGCCGCGCTCGCCGCCGCGGGGGTCTGGTTTGCGGTGACGCGGACCGACGCGGTCCCGGCATCACCTGGCGAGTCGGCCCAGGCGCTGGCACTGAGCATGGTGCTGCGGGCCTCCCAGGTACAGCTGGTCCTCATCGCACTGTCGTCCGCCGACCTGCTGCTGTCCCGGCCGGTGCTCGGGGAGCAGGATGCCGGGGTCTATGCCTTCGGAACCATCGCGACCAAAGCTGCATTCTGGCTACCGCAGGCGATCGGGGTGGTGCTGTTCCCGCAGTTCGCCGATTCCGCGAAGTCCCGCGACGCGTTGAAGACCGCGGTCATCTGGCTGGCCGGGATCGGCGCGGTGGTGGTGGCAGGCGCCGCCATCTGCGCGCCACTGGTCCCGGTCCTCGTCGGCGACGAGTACCGCCCGGTGGTCCCGATTCTGTGGGTGTTCGCGCTCACCGGGAGCGCCCTGTCGATTCTGCAGGTGGGTCTGCTCGCCGCCATCGCCGCCGACCGCACCCTGGTGGCCGCGTTGAGCTGGGTGGTCCTGCTGGCAGAGATCGTGATCATCGTGGTGTGGGCCCACAGCATCACCACGCTGGCGGTGACCGCCGCGGCCTGCGCGGTGGCCGGGACCGCTCTCACCTTTGCTGCGCTCGTAACCCATCGGAGGATCGGCGCTAGTCGTACTGTTGATGCATGAGCATTCGACTCGGTTATCAAATCCCCAATTTCACCTACCCCGGTGGCGTCGACGAATTGTTCCCGACGGTCATCGCGCAGGCCCAGGAAGCCGAAAGTGCCGGTTTCGACACGGTTTTGGTGATGGACCATTTTTACCAATTGCCGGGTATCGGAGATCCGGACGAACCCATGCTCGAGGCGTACACCACCCTGGGTGCCCTGGCGACCGCAACGTCGAAGGTCAATCTGTCGACCCTGGTCACCGGCAACACCTATCGCAATCCGGCGATGCTCGCCAAGACGATCACCACGCTCGACGTGATCAGCGGCGGCCGCGCGATCCTCGGAATCGGTGCCGGCTGGTACGAACTCGAGCACCACGAGATGGGTTACGAGTTCGGCACGTTCACCGAGCGGTTCGAGCGTCTCGAAGAGGCACTGCAGATCATCGAGCCGATGCTGCGCGGCGACAAGCCCGAACTCGACGGCAAGTGGTACCAGGCCCACGGCACCCGCAACCACCCACAACTACGTACCGACCTGCCGATCATGCTCGGTGGTGGTGGCGAGAAGAAGACGTTCGGGCTGGCGGCGCGCTATGCCCAGCACCTGAACATCATTGCGGCTGCAGATGAACTACCGCGCAAACTGGAGGCGCTGGCCAAGCGCTGCGAAGAGGTCGGCCGTGATCGCAGCACGCTCAAGACGAGCTTTTTGGCGACCGTGATCCTCGACCCGGACGGCGACAAGGCCCGCGAGTCCCTCGTCGACATGATGAAAGCCCGCGGACTCGACGCCGAAGATGTCGGCGCCGAAAAGTGGGCCGAGGCCACGGACCGGTTCTTTGTCGGCTCACCCGAAGAAGTCGCCGTGCAGATCAAGACCCGGGTGCTCGAGGTCGGCATCGACGGCATCACCATCAACATGATCTCCAACGGACATGTCCCGGGGATGATCACCCTGGCGGGGAACGCGTTGTCCCCCTTGGTGAACTGAGCTTCCCGCAAAACCACACGGCCGCGTCATTTCCAGCAGCTACAACAGCTGGAGATGACGCGGCCGTGTGGTTTTGTCTCAGGAGCGGCGGGGCGGGGACCAGTCGGTGAACCCGTCACCGTCGTCCCGCACGACCGGGATCTGCCGGGTCTGATCCGGATCGTAGGGCTGCTGTTCGTACTGCTGCTCCGGGTACGTCGATTGCGGGTATGTGGAATCGCCGGGGCCGGGCTGATAGGGCTGATCACCTGAATCGGTGGGTCCGTCAGTTGCCACGGCCGGCTTCGGGCCACCGCCGGAACGGAACAGGAGCCACACGCCCAGCGCGAGCAGGACAGCGCCGATGATGCCGAAGATGATCGGGATCCAGCGGCCCCACAGTGTGATCGGATCGCTCAAACTCTTTGCGTCCGAAGCCAATTCCTCTTGGGTGGCCTGGTCGTACGAGAACACGACGTCCAGCGCGGTAAGGCGGTAGTCGAGCATTTCCTTCGGCGAATCATCGCTCACGTTCAGCTTGAAGTCCTGCCGAATATGTTGCTGCTCATTGAGAATCGTGCCGCTGGCCGGGTCGACGTAGAGGTCGCGGGTGCTGGACTGCACCAGCGAGGCAGGCAACTTGTCATTGTTGCGGTAGTCCGGGAATCCGCCGTACCAACCCGCCGTCTGATCGAGGGACGTACCGGGCAGCTGCTGGTCATTGGCATCGACGAGCGTGCTCAAGTCGACTTCCGGAACCTCCTGGGTGAAGTGGTAGGTCTTCACGCCGTGGATCTCGGTCTTGTCGTCGACGTAGGTCAGCGGGTTGGTGGTCCGGGTTGTCAGATCGAAGTACTGATACTTGTCGCTCTTCTCGACACCGAACGGGAATCGGTACTGCAGGCCGGTGCGATCGGGGAGGCTGACGCTGTTGTCGCTGGCGTCGACCTTGACCTCGGATTGTCCGCCGCCGGAGATCGCCGGTTCGGCAGTCTCCCGGTTGGTGGTGACGAGGTCGCGCGTCGCGGTCAGCAACGAGGACATGCAACCGCCGGCACCACCGGCCGCGGACGGGGTGATCGTCTCGTCGCCGCTGGTGTACGAGTCGATCCTGGTCGACTGGCCGGCCTGGAACGTGGCGATGTTGCTGTCGGCCGGATCGACCACGATCACACGCTGCTGCTGCGTGAGACGGGCGTCCGAGACCTCCGCACGAGCCTCGTCGACCGAACAGCTGTTGAAGATCTTGGCCGGTTGGGAGTCACTTCCGGACACCGTGGGCTGCGGCTGGCTCGTCGCGACACTGGTGATGTCGAGGTCCATCGGGGTCTTCTTGAGCGTGTCGACAAAATAGAGCGGCAGCGCGATGGCGGCCACCAGCAACAATGCTCCGAAGAAGATCGCGACCGGACCGGCGAGGTCCTTGGCTGACATCCGTGGCTGAGGTGCCATCCGGCGGTTCTCCTTCAGATCTGAGCGGCAACGCTTACGGCACAGCGAGACTAACAGTCGCGGACTTGACCTTCAGTGCCTCGAAGCCCCGGTCGCCGGTGCGCCGGGTACTTTGGGCTCATCATGAGCTCTTCGCGGCCGGTCGCCGGTTTCAACAGAGCACTCGAAGGCATGCGTGCACTCGCCGCCGTCGGTGTCATCGTCACGCACGTCGCTTTCCAGACCGGCTCGGTGGACGGAAGCGTGTTGGGAGCGGTCTGGGGCCGGTTCGACATGGCGGTGGCCCTGTTCTTCGCGCTCTCGGGCTATCTCCTGTGGCGTCCGCATGCCGAGGCCGCCCGGGACCCGCACCGGAAGGTGGCCTCGACCTGGCGATATCTGCGGCACCGGGTGGTCCGGATCTGGCCCGCCTACGTGGTGGTCGTGGTGGTGGTCCTGTGCCTGCTGCCCGATGCGCGGCCGGCGAGTTTCACCGTCTGGATCGCCAACCTGACGCTGACCCAGGTCTACGTGCCGTTGACACTGACCGCAGGCCTCACCCAGATGTGGAGCCTGTCGGTGGAGGTCAGCTTCTATCTGGCATTGCCGTTGATCGCCTGGTTGATGGTGCGTCTGCGCGGGGGTTCGGCGCGATGGCGGATCCCGGTGCTCGTGAGTACCGGAGTGATCGCTCTGGGCTGGGCCTGGGTCGCCGATGCGCTGCCACTGGCTGCCGGGGTGGAGGCCAAGAACTGGCTGCCGGGGCACCTGCCGTGGTTCGTGTGCGGTCTGGTCCTGGCCGAATTGGGAACAACGAGTGCGGTCGGGCTCCGCGGGCGACTCGTACGCCTGGGTGGTCGGCAGTGGCTGATGGCCGGTGTGGCCGCGGTGGCCTTCGCGCTCTCGTGCACAGAACTCGCCGGACCGACCGGGCTGGCTCCGCTCGAGCCATGGCAGTTCGCGGTCAAGATGGTGTTGGGCGTCATCATCGGGTTCGCGTTGATCGCCCCCCTGACGTTGAATCCCGCCCGGAGCCACCGGTTCCTGGACTCGGCGCCGATGCAGGCGCTGGGCCGATGGTCGTACTCCATCTTCATCTGGCACCTGGTGGTGCTCGCCTGGGTCTTTCCCCTGGGCGGGATCGTCCCGTTCTCCGGGTCCATGTTCGTCGTGTTCACACTGACCGTGCTGTTGACCATCGGGGTGTCGGCGGCCAGTTACGCCTGGATCGAGGAGCCGACCCGGCAGTGGTTGCGCGACAGTGAGGCTCGGGCGGCACTGGCACAATCCCAGCGCAAGGCGCTACCGGCGCAGCCGGGACGTCAGGCGGATCAGCCATCGCGGCACGTCGATCGCGAGCCACGCGACCAATACGACCGCCAGCAGAGCCGGTAGCTGAACCCACCAGTCCCAGCCGGTGTAACCCAGCGACGACCGCCACGGGCCCGAAGCCAGACCAAAGGTCGCGAGCAACATCATGATGGCGACAAGGGCCGCACCGTTGTTCCGCCGTCGTGGACGGCGCACACGTAGCGTCGACGCGGTCGCCGCGGCGGCGACAACGGTCGAGATGCCCAGCCCGATCGGCCCGGTCAGCAGGTAGACGGCACCGGCCAGAAGCAATGGAGCCGCAACGCCTGCCCGGATGGGCTGCGCCACAGCTGGGACGAGCGCTGGCGAATTCGGCGCGGGTCGGCGACGGATCGGCAGCAGCGTGGCGACGAAGAGCAGCGCGACAAGCGCCAGGCCGATCCCGATCGACCACCGATATGGCTGATCGAGCGGGAACGTCAGCGAGATGGCGCCTGCGTACCCGGCCGGGATGATCCAGCCCTGTTGCCAGCCGTTGACGGTCAGCGGCTTGAGCGTGATGTCGCCTGCCTGCGCCTCCCACCCGGAATTCTCGCTCTCGGGAACGATCAGGACGCGCTCTTCGGATGCGGCGGTCACCTCGACCCGACGATCGGTTGCGTCCCAGCGGGTGACGGTGGTGGGCTGCGGGACGGCGCGCGGGATCTGCGCGCCCGTTGCGGTCAGCGTCACCGCCGAGACCGAGAACGCGTCGCCGGGGTTGACCGCGAGCTCCTGTTCACCGGCCGGGAGTGCCAACGCCGCAGAACCGCAGAGTGTGGCCGGGATCGGCGCGCCGGACCGCAGCGCTGCCGCGGTGGTCCTCACCGAGAAGCGCGCGGCGGACCCGGCGATGGTCAGTCCGGGGCCCTCGAAGCAATCGACCACGATCGGCCGGTCCGGGTCTGCCTGGGGTATGTCGGTGCCCAGGACCTCGACCTCTGCGATGCCGGTCGGGGCCAGGTCGGCGAATCCGAGGCTGTTCGCGTCGAGGGTCTCCTGCTTCTCCAGGATCACGATGGTGATCGCGGAGGTCTCATGGGGATCGAGCCGGATGACGCCGTCGTCGCCGACCTCCCGAACCTGCCGCCCGTTGCCGAGGTCGACGCCGACCAGTAGCGGATCGGCGGGGAATTGCCGGGGTGGCACGGTGATCTTCAGGCCGTCGACGACCTGCGGTGTGGGCAATTGCAAACGAAGCGTGGGGTCGGCGTCGCCGCTCTCGCCGGTGCGGGCGATCCAGCTGGTACCCGGGTCGCCGTCGACGGCGGCAGAGGATCCACCGCGTGGATCGACGATGGACGATTCGCCGGTCGCGGTGATCTCGGTGGGGTCGGAGAGCAAGGCGGTCAATGCTTCTGACGGCCGGGCGGTGACCGTCACCGACGGTTCGACCGATACCGGGGACGGGACCGACAGCACCCGGCCGAAGGTGCCCGGCTCTTCGGTGGGCAGGCTCAGCGAATCCGAACAGACCGTCACATCGCCGTCGGGGACGCAGGCCGCGCGGCCGGGTAGTTCGGGTCCGAGATCCCATTGTGAGACCTGTTGTCCGGCAATTAACTCCGGGAGAACGATGCGGTGACGGATCGGGAGCACCCGATCGGCCGCGGCATCGCGCAACTCGACCTCGGAGATCACGAATTGATTTCCGGCAGTGTGGTTCTCGGTGTCGACGGCACGGATCTGAATCCATCGGGTCGGCCCGCTCGGCGGCACGACTCTGGTCACGGTTCCGGGTGAGACCCCGGAGGCGACGGTGCTGCCGGCTTCAGTGGTGATCAGTAGCGTGGAGACGCCCGGACCCAGGGCTGTGCCCAGCGTGATGTCGAGGGCGAGTCGCTCGCGGGGCTCGGTGAAGTCGAGTTGTAGCCACTGTCCAACCGCGGAGTCCAGGCCGCGGCTGACCCAGCTGGTGTTCGGATTCTGGTCGAAGGCGGCGGCGGGTGAGCTGCCAGGGGAGCTCTGCCCCAATTGTGTTGCATCGGAGGCCGATCCGGATGCGCTGACCGAAAGTTGATCGGGCTGGCCGTCGAGCAGCCATTCGCCTTGCACCAGGGGCTGACCGTCGACCGAATAGTCGGCAACGGCGTTCTGTGTCAGACGGGGATCGTCGGGGGTACGGATGCCGGAGCTGTGGTCGTCGACGCGGCCGAAGTCGACCTCCCGGTTGGTGGGGGTGTCGGTGACGACCATCGGAACCTCGGGCAGGCCTGCCTCCTGCGCATCGGACTGCAGGACAACCGGACCCAGAGGCGGCTCGTCGGCGATCGCCGCGTTGTTCTGAAGCTGGGCAAGGGATTCGGGGCCGCCGGAAACGCGCGGCATCGAGTCCGAGGGGACGGTTGCGGCCCGGGTACCCGGGAATGCGACGCTCGAGTCGACTTCGAAGATCTGGATCGCGGGCAGTTTCGGTCGCAGGCCGCTGTCGGACACGATGTCGTCGTCGATGGTGGCGGCGCCGACCTCCGGGCCGAAGGTCGCCACCGGGGTCATGCCGGGCGATCCGGCAATTGCGTGCTGCGCCAACACCGGACGGGCCGAACGGGAGGTGGACGGATCGAGGTCGGCCCGCACGACCACGTACGAGATCCCCTGCTGCGCCAGGGTTGCGGCCAGACCGGGCATCGGCCTGCCCGCGGCGATCGCCCGCTGCACCGAATCCAGCGCCCGGATTGCGCCCGGTGGGGTCAGTGGGATGGCGTCGCGGACGGCCCAGGGCTCGTCGGCGAGCACCTGCAACGGCTCGTCGCGGGTCAACCCCCAGGTCTGGTTGGCAAATGGTGATCCCGGAACCACCAGGGCACGACGGTTTTCGTCGGCGCCGTTGTCGTCGAGCCAGTCGGCCGTGTCTTTCCAGTACGACGGGATGGCGCTGTAACTGCCCGGTGCGGCGAGCGATCGGGTCCAGACCATCGAACCGGCAGCGAGCAAGGCAACCAGAAGCACCACCGCGGCCGCGACCGGCTTCGACCGCTCGGGGTGCGCGAACGCCACCCGCATGCCACGCCATCCGACGGTCTGCGGGGTCGGGACCCGGGCCAGCAGGTGCGCGATACCCAAGGCCAGCGGGATCCTGATCAGCGGTTCCCACTTGTGGACGTTGCGTAGCGGAGCACCGGCGCCGTCCAGGAAGGTGCGGACCGATTCACCGATGGGCGATCCGAGTTGCCCCGGGTAGCCGAGGCAGATCAGCAGCAGTCCGATGAGCAGGATGACGGTCAGACGTCCGCGGGCAGGCATCGCCCGCATCGCAAGTCCGGTGAGTCCGGCGGCGGCCAGGACCCCCGTCGCGACGACTGCGGCGGGCTGCGAGACGAGACCGGCTCCGGCGACCCGTTCCGGTGAGACAAATGGGGTCCAGGCGCTGGTGCCGCGGAGGACCTCGGTCAGTGACACCCATTCGGTTGTCACACGGGATGATTCGATGAAATCCAGGAACGGGGGACTGACCCGCGACAGGATGAGAAGCGGTACGACCCACCAGAGGCAGGCCATCACGCTGCCGAGCAGCCACCACAGTCCGAAACGCCACCAGCGCGCGGCGTTGGTGCGCAACGGTGTGTGCAACAGCCACCAGATGATGGCCACCGACGCCGCCGCCAGGGTCGCCACTGCATTGACCGCGCCCATCAGGGCGAGGGCACAGGCGGATTCGAAGGCCACGCGACGTGGCGTTTTCGTCGGAACCGCTTGATTGAGTGCCATCACCACCGGGGCGAGGACCCACGGCGCCAGCATCATCGGCAGTGTCTCGGAAGAGATCGAGCCGATGGTGGTCAGGACACGGGGGCTGGTCACGAAGACGAGGGCCGCAAAAATCCGGGACCACCGCGAGCCGACCCCGAGCGCGTCCGCGAGGCGCACGAACCCCACGAAACCGGCCCAGAGCAGCAGTGCCCACCACAGCCGTTGGGTGACCCAGGCCGGCAGCGACAGCAGATCGCCGAGAGCAAAAAATGCGCCGTGGGGAAAGAAGTATCCGTAGGCCTGGTTCTGTACCTGCCCGAGAGGTGCAATCGACGACCACAGATGCGCCGCCCGGCCGAGGAATCCGAGTGGATCTCCGGTCAGGTCGAGCTTGGTGTCAGCCGATATCAGGCCAGGGGACTGGAGGAACGACGCGAACAGCGCCACGAGAGCTGCATACAGCAGTCCTCGTTTGGTCAGTTTGTGACTCCGGCGTTGTCGCGGGTGCCGTAGTCGACAGTTCCCTCGACAAAGCCGTTTTCTGCGTTGAAGCTGTTCACATCAGTGGCCGGCGAATCTTCGGACGACAGCACGCCGCCAAGGAAGACAGCGGCAATGGCAAATACAACGCCCAGAACTCCGGCGACAGCGCCCGCAATCAGGCGGTTGTTCATCATGTGTGCGAAGTTACCATCCTGGCCTTGGACCTTCGCAGCGCCCGTGCATCTTCGTTCCGCCGATCGCATCCGGCCGGGACCACCAGTACCGGGCGATGGCAATGCTTGAGGACGTGCTCGGACACACTGCTGTGCAGTAGGGCCCGCAGTCCGGAGGCGCCGCTGGTGCCGGTGACAAGGATGTCGACCTCGAGTGTGTCGGCGGCGTCGACGAGTGCGGCCCAGACGGTCGAGTCGACCTCGGCGAGGCGGCCCTGCGCCTGCAGGCCGGCGGCGATGGCGCGCTGGACGCCCTGGGTGTTCCGGTCGCGGGCCTCGTCGTGGAGTGCGTCGTCGATGCCCTGATCGACCACGGAGTGCAACACGGGCTGCATACCGCCCGAGAGTGCCGAGAGCCGTGCGCTCTGGTGTACGCCCGACTCCCAGGCGGTCACCACGAACGCCATGTGTGACTGCAGGAATCTGCCTGCGTAGTCGATCGCCCGATTTGAGTTCTCGCTGCCGTCGTAGGCGATCATGATCGTGTCTTGTCCGGTACGTCCCGGTTTCACGTTGGTTTGCTGCCCGGACATGGTTGCCTCCTGTGCAAGGTCCTCCGCTGTCGAGGATACCGCCTGAATGTAACGGACATCACACAGCAATACCGTGCAAGACTCGGTTTATGTATGTCGAACGCCGCCCCCGCCGTGCCCTGGCCGCCCTGACGATCACCGTCGGGCTGATGGTGGCCGCCTGTAGCGGGTCGGACGACAAACCCGAGGAGCTCCTGAGCTCGGATTCCGGGACGTCGCCGACGAGTGCGGTCGCGCCCCCGGCGACGTCGGGAACGCCGATGGTGACCCCGGAGGCCTGCGGGGCATCCGAGCTCGAGTCCATGCCGCTGCGTCGCAAGCTGGCCCAGTTGCTGATGGTCGGTGTCACCGGCACCGACGATGCGGTGAACGTGGTCACCACAGAACAGATCGGCGGGGTATTCATCGGTAGTTGGACCGACTTGTCGATTCTTCCCGGCGGCGTCGGCGCGATGCAGCAGGCCGCGGACTTCCCGGTGATGGTCTCGGTGGATCAGGAGGGTGGCCGGGTCTCGCGGCTGTCGTCGCTCGGCATCGATTTCCCCTCGGCCCGCGAGATGGCACAGACGATGACCCCGGCGCAGGTTCAGGAGCTGGCGACAACTCAGGGGCAGGCGATGAGTGAACTGGGCATCACGGTCGACTACGCCCCGGTGGTCGACGTCAGTGCGCAGTCAGCGAACGAGGTGATCGGCGACCGCTCGTTCAGCGACGACCCGGAGACGGTGACCATCTACGCCGAGGCGTTCGCGCAGGGACTGAAGGACGCGGGCATCATGCCGGTGTTCAAACACTTCCCCGGCCACGGCAGCGGTTCGGGCGACTCGCACACCGGCACCGTGGCCACACCGCCGCTCGCGGAGCTCCAGACCACCGATCTGGTGCCCTACCGCACCCTGGTCACGGATCCGGGGGCCGGTGTGATGATGGGACACCTCATCGTCCCTGGGCTGACCGGACCGGACACCCCGGCCAGCATCAGCCCGGCCGCGATCTCGCTGCTGCGTGACGGTACCGGTTATGGCGCACCACCTTTCGAGGGACCGATCTTCACCGACGATCTGTCGGGGATGGCGGCGATCTCGGCGAAGTACGGCATCGAGAAGGCGGCCACGTTGGCGTTGTCGGCAGGCGCGGACATCGCCCTGTGGCTCTCGACGAACGACGTCCCGGCAGTCCTGGACACGTTGACCGCGGCGGTCGACAGTGGTGAGCTCTCGGCAGATCAGGTGGACAACTCGGTGGTCCGGGTGTTGCGCGCCAAGGGTGTCCTCGACTGTTGAGACCGGGCGTGCGCCTGACCGCGAATGAACTTACCGGCTGGTAAGGTGGTCGGGATCAGAAGGTCTAAGAAAGTTGGTGTCGTGGCCGGAGGAACCAAACGCTTGCCGCGCGCCGTCCGCGAGCAGCAGATGCTCGACGCCGCGGTGCACGTCTTCGCCGCAAACGGTTTCCGAGAGACGTCGATGGATGCGATTGCCGCCGAGGCGGACATCAGCAAACCGATGCTCTATCTCTATTACGGCTCCAAAGATGAACTCTTCGGCGCTTGCATCAATCGTGAGGGTGCCCGGTTCATCGAAGCGATGACCGCCGGCTTCGATCCGAATCTGAAGCAGCACGATCAAGCCCGCACGGTCATCTACGACTTTTTGCACTATGTTCACAACAACCGCGAGTCGTGGCGGGTGCTCTATCGGCTGGCCACCGGGCAGGCCAAGTTCGCCGGTCTTGTCGCCGCGAGCCGGGCTCGGCTGATCGAGATGGTCGCCGACCTTCTCCGCCGCGGCACCACCGTCCCGCATCCCAGTGACACCGATTTCGAACTCATGGCCGTGGCGCTCGTCGGCGCCGGTGAGGCCGTGGCCGACCGGATCTCCGAAGGCGACATCGACCTAGACTCAGCCGCCGACCTGATGGTCTCGATGGGCTGGCGCGGCCTCGCCGGAGACCGCCCCTAACCCCCCGCGAGCCCAAAGTGGTGGGTTTTGGTGAGTCTCACCTGGGGAAATGCTCACCAAAACCCACCAATTTCGGTACCTAGCGGAGGGTGGCGGTGAGGTGTGGGTAGCCCTTTTTCGGGTTCAGGACCGAAATGTCGAAGCCGCTCTCTGACCGTTTGGTGTAGACGTTCACCTTCGCAGGCAGGATCAGGGGCTTGCCGAACTTCACGTTGTAGGTGACCCGGTCGGCGAGTTGGCCCTCGGTGTTCGCCACCACCCGCGCCGCCGTCCACATCCCGTGGGCGATGGCCCGCGGGAATCCGAAGGCCTTGGCGCTCAGGTTGCCGGTGTGGATCGGGTTCCGGTCGCCACTGGCCGCGGCGTATTTCCGGATCAGGCCCAGGTTGGCCACCAGGGTGGCGTCCGGCGGCGGTGGCCGGTGCTCGGCCGGTGCCGGTGGACGCGGACCATCGGACAGGCTGGTGTGCTGCTGGCTCAGGAACGTCGCGGTCTGTCGGGTGACCAGTTCATTGCCCACCGAGAACTCGGAGATGACGTCGACGAGCATGCCCTTGCGATGCTCCCGCAGGTTCTCCGCGTGGGTCTCGATGGTCAGTGGCTCACGGACGTTGATCGGGCGGAACCGCTCGATGTTGTTCTCCATGTGCACCGAACCGATTGCGGTCAACGGAAAGTCCTTGGCCACAAGGAGTTTCATCACGAGCGGGAACTGCAATACGAACGGAAAGGTCAGCGGCAGGGTGTCGCCGTATTGCTGACCGGTGCACGCGCAGTAGTCGCGCAGCTGGTCGAGGTCGACCTTCACGTCCGGTAACCGCAGCGTGGTGTCGGGCAGAACGGCATCAGCGGACACCCGGCCGGACTTGCCGACCACCGGGAGCATGGCGGTCACGGCCCGGCGATAGATATCGCCGGTGGATGGGAACTCATGCAGGGTAACGGTATTCGGCATCTCAGGCTCCCAGCATGCTCTGACCGCAGACGCGAACCACGTTGCCGGTGACAGCGCTCGACGCCGGGTTGGCGAAGTAGGCCACCGTCTCGGCGACGTCGACGGTCTGCCCGCCCTGCTGCAGCGAGCTGATCCGGCGTCCCACCTCGCGGGTGGCCAGTGGGATCGCGGCGGTCATCGCGGTCTCGATGAATCCGGGGGCCACGGCGTTGATCGTGATCTTCTTCTCGGCCAGGATCGGTGCGTAGGTGTCCACCAGGCCGATGACACCGGCCTTGGAGGTGCCGTAGTTGGTCTGGCCGCGGTTGCCCGCGATACCGGCGATCGACGACACGTCGATGACCGAGCCGCCTTCGCGCAACGCGCCGGCTTCCAGGAGATCGTCGACAAGCTTTTGTGGCGCAATGAGATTGACACCGATGACCGAGCTCCAGCGTGCGTCGTCCATGTTGGCGAGCAACTTGTCGCGGGTGATGCCTGCGTTGTTGACGATGATGTCGAGGCCGCCGTGGCGCGCCAGCACATGCTCGGCGATCCGCTTGCCCGCATCGTCGGCGGTGACGTCGAGCGGCAGCGATGTGCCGCCGACCTTGTTCGCGGTTTGCGAGAGGGCATCACCAGCGGCCGGGATGTCGGCGGCGATGACGTGGGCGCCGTCGCGGGCGAGGACCTCGGCGATCGTGGCGCCGATGCCACGGGCGGCTCCGGTCACCAGCGCGACCTTGCCCTGCAACGGCTTGTCCCAGCTGGCCGGGGCGACGGCGTCCTTCTCATCGACCCGGATGACCTGGGCGTCGACGAACGCGGACTTGGCGGAGAGCAGGAAGCGCAGTGTCGACTCGAGCCCGGACAGTCCGGTCTTGGCATCGGGCGAGACATAGACGAGCTGGGCGGTCGAGCCCTTGCGCAGCTCTTTGCCAAGCGAACGGGTGAAGCCTTCCAGGGCTCGCTGGGCGATGTGCTCGTCGGGTGTCTTCGCCAGTTCGGGGGTGGTGCCGATGACCACGAACCGGGCGCAGCTTCCGCTGGCGCGCATCGCCGGACCGAAGAACTCGAAGAGCAGCGACAGCTCGGACGACTTGGTGATCCCGGTGGCGTCGAGGACCACGGCGCCGAGCTTGTCGGCTCCCCGGCCTGCGGTGTTGTTCGTGATCAGCTCGTAGCCGCTGTCCGGGTCGCCGAGGATCTCGCGCAGCGGCTCGATCAGCCGGCCGTTTCCGCCGAGTAGGACCGGACCGGTGAGTGCCGGTTCGCCTGCACGGTATCGACGCAGGTGGGGTGGTTGTGGCAAGCCGATCTTTCCGGCGAGGAATGACCCCGGGCCGGAGTTCACAAACGTCGAATACAGGTCGGTGGTTCCGTTGGAAGGCACGTGCACTCCTTGGTGTCAGACGGCATCGGTGTTGTTTGCGCCACCCGATCGGGGGTAACCCCCGGGGCGGAGTCGACAACGAACTTACTCGGGAGTAAGAATACGCCATAAGAGCCATCCACAACTTGGGAGATCCGCAGTGGCAACGAACAACGGTGCAACGAACAACGGGGCGAGCAACGGCTCCGCAGATACCAGTGGTGCCGGCGCCACATCACGGAAGGCCCGCAGCGTGCGGCCGGTGGCGATCGTCGGCGGCAATCGGATCCCGTTTGCCCGTCAGGACGGCGCCTACGCCAAGGCGAGCAACCAGGACATGTTCACCGCAACGCTGAACGGGCTGGTCAGCCGCTTCAACCTGCAGGGTCAGCGTCTCGGCATGGTTGCAGGCGGAGCCGTGCTCAAACACTCCCGCGACTTCAACCTGATCCGGGAATCCGTCCTGGGATCGGCCCTGTCGCCGTACACGCCGGCGTTCGACCTGCAGCAGGCCTGCGGTACCGGACTACAGGCGATCTCGGCGGTGGCCGACGGCATCGCCACCGGCAAGTTCGACGCCGGTATCGGTGGCGGTGTCGACACCACATCGGATGCCCCGATCGGGGTCTCCGAGAGCATGCGACAGGCGATGCTGGCCGTGAACCGGGCCCGCAGCACGGGCGCACGGCTCAAGGCGATCGCCAAGCTCCCGACCTCACTCGGTATCGAGATCCCGCGCAACGGGGAACCCCGCACCGGGATGTCGATGGGCGACCACGCCGCGATCACGGCCAAAGAATTCGGCATCAAGCGCGAAGACCAGGACGAACTCGCCGCGGCCAGCCATCAGAAGATGGCCGCCGCCTACGACCGCGGGTTCTTCGACGACCTGATCACGCCGTTCCAGGGCCTGACCCGCGATCAGAACCTGCGTCCGGGCAGCACCGTGGAGAAGCTGGCCACCCTCAAGCCCGTGTTCGGGGTCTCGCTCGGTGACGCGACCATGACGGCGGGCAACTCCACCCCATTGACCGACGGCGCCTCGGTGGTGCTGCTGAGCACCGACGAGTGGGCCGCACAGCAGAAGCTGCCGGTACTGGCACACCTGGTCGACGTCGAGACGGCTGCGGTCGACTACGTCAACGGCCCCGACGGCCTGCTGATGGCCCCGACCTACGCCATCCCGCGTCTGCTCGAGCGCAACGGCCTGACCCTGCAGGACTTCGATTTCTACGAGATCCACGAGGCATTCGCCTCGGTGGTGCTGTGCACGCTGGCCGCCTTCGAGTCCGACGAGTACTGCAAGGAGCGCCTTGGTCTGGACGGCGCGCTGGGCAGCATCGACCGGTCGAAGCTGAACGTCAACGGCTCGTCGCTGGCCGCGGGTCACCCGTTCGCCGCCACCGGCGGCCGGATCGTGGCCCAGGCTGCCAAGCAGATCAGCGAGAACGGTGGCGGTCGCGCCCTCATCTCGATCTGCGCCGCCGGCGGACAGGGCGTCACGGCCATCATCGAGGCCTGAAATCCCGTAGTCAGACGCCCGCGAGCGGGTCTTTGAGAATTGCTCGACGACTGTGTAACGCCTCACAGAACCCCGGCGATGAACCTGATGACTCCGGTTGAGCTACATGACCCCCGACCCTGTAGCTCAACCGGCGTCGCTTTATCCCGAGCGTTCAGCGCGGGGTCAGGAGATCGGGTTCATCACGGACGCGATCTCGTGTTCGCCTTGCGCACAACGGCATTCCGGTTGGCGGGCGGCCTCACCGATCGCTGCGGTCAGCACGTCCCGCATCAGGCTCAGCCCCTCCTGGAAGACGGCGAACACCTGTGAGGCCATCACTCCTTCGCCGGCCACCACGCCCGCGTCGGTGTCGGTGACCAAGGCGACCGCGGCGTAACACATCTGTAGTTCACGGGCCAGCACCGCTTCGGGCTGACCGGTCATGTTGATCAGGGTGAATCCCTGGCCCGCGTACGCCCGGCTCTCGGCCCGCGTCGAGAAGCGCGGCCCCTGGACCACGACCATCGTTCCGTCGACAACGGCTTCGGGTGCGGCGGTGGCCACTGCCTGGCGCAACGCCGGGCAGTAGGGGTCGGCGAATGCGACGTGGACGGCAGGTCCGTCGAAGAAGGTCTGCGCCCGGCCGGAGGTGCGGTCCACGAGTTGGTCGGGGATCACCATGGTCCCGGGTTCCAGCTCGGGGTCCAGCCCACCGACCGCGCAGGGCGCGAAGATCCGGCGTACACCCACCGACCGCAGAGCCCACGCGTTGGCCCGGTACGGAACGGTGTGCGGTGCGTATTCGTGGGACAGGCCGTGCCTGGGTAGAAATGCCACCGGCACGCCGTCCACATCACCGATGGTGACCGCGGCGCTCGGATCGCCGTACGGGGTGTCGACAATGACTTGCCGAGCACCGGGTTCGAAGAACGAATAGAAGCCGGATCCGCCGATGATCCCGATCCGTGGCTGAGTGTCTGCGTCCATGAATCCAAGCCTGCCTGAAGTTGTTTGGGTCTGTCGCATCCATCACTGCTTAGGCTAGCCTTCGTTTCATGGGTTATTCACGCGCAATGGTGGTCGAGACCACGATCCTGAATCCTCGACTGCTCAGGATTCGGTTCGATGTTCCGAACCTGGCGGGCATTGAACTACCCAGGCTCGCCGACGAGGTCGTCGGCATCTATTTCCCGGTCGACGGCCAGGATTCACCTCCCGACATGGAGTGCCGGGACGGTGTCTGGGGCTACTACGACGTCGATCCGATGCCCGAGGGACGCAACTACACGGTCCGCGGCATCGAACCCGGTACCAACGTGATGACCGTCGATTTCGTGGTTCACGACCACGGTGTCGCCACGACGTGGGCGCAGCGTGCGCAGGTCGGTGACCAGGTGGCGATGGCACATGGCCGCGGGTGGTACTGCCCCGAACCGACCACCGAATGGCAACTGTTGGTTGCCGACCTGGCCGGGTTGCCCGCGCTGGCACGCATCATCGAAGAGTTGCCCGGCGGCGCGCGAGCCACGGCAATCGTGGAAGTGGTCGACGAGAGCGATCTCGACTACCTGCCGTCGCGCGACGGCGTCGAGCTCATCACGCTGATCGGCAGCGGCAATGGCAACGGTGACAGCCGCCTGGACGTGGCCGTCGAAAAGTTCGAGCATCCCGAAGGCCGTGGTTACTGCTGGTTCGCCGCAGAGGCAAAGGCGTCGAGGGCGGTGCGCAAATATCTGCGTCGCCGGTTCGGCTGGAAGACCGAGCAGTGCGACATCATCGGTTACTGGCGTTTTGACGGTGAGAAATGGGCGCGCAAGTTCTCCGAACAGGGTGCGCAGGCGCTCGAGGTGTACACGCAGGCGCTCGCCGAAGGGAAGAGCCCGAAGGTGGCCAACGAGATATACGACGATGCGCTCGAGCGGGTCGGGCTGTAACAGCGCACGTTCTCCCTGCGCCCCGGCACGATTGTGCGCCGCGGGGTGGTACTAGGGTGTCGCCTCGAGTGCAGATCGGCATCTCACGGGCGCGGACGACTCACCAGCGCTGCTGTCCGATCTGCGAAACGACTGATCTGCGCGACGACCGATCTGCGCGACGACCGATCTGCGCGACGACAATGGCCGGAGGCTTCGGGTGGATTCTGACAGGTATGACCCCGGTACCAGGTTGCCGGTGTTCCTCGTACCACCCGCGGAACCTGTTCGGGGCAAAGAGATTCGGGTCGACGCGGACACGACGCCGCGACAGTTTGCCCTCCGCACGATTTTCGGTGCGGGTAGGTACACGATCCCGGCCGCGATCCTGATGGTCGGTCATTTTGTCGGTGAGGCGCTCGTGCCGGTGATCATGGGTATCGCCATCGACCGGGCGGTGTCCACCGGCGACGTCGGATCGTTGGTGATCTGGCTGATCGCGTTGGCCGCCGACTTCGTCCTGTTGTCCTATACCTGGCGGTTCGGTGAACGACTCGCCGTTTATGGGCAGACGATGGTCGAGCACCAATTCCGGATGCGCGTGACCGATCGCATCCTGAATCCGAAGGGGATGGCGGGCCCGGCCCGCCTGCCGGGTGTGTCACTCAACATCGCGACCTCCGACGTGAACCGGTTGTCGATGGCGGTCTTCATCGCGGTGTTCCCGATCGGCGAGATGGCCGCGGTGCTGGTGGCAGGCGGTGTACTCCTGTTCATCTCGTGGCCGCTCGGCCTGGCGATCCTCGTCGGAACCCCGGTGCTGCTGTGGATTCTCGATCTCACCGGAGGCCCGCTGCGCGCGCGGACCGAGCAGGAACAGGAGGTGGCAGGCGAAGCGGCCGGGACCGCCACCGATCTGGTGGCAGGCCTGCGCATCGTGAAGGGTCTCGGCGCCGAGGCCGAGGCCGGACGCCGCTACCGGGCAGCGAGCTCGCGTGCCCGCGACGCCGCCATCCGTGCCGGACGCACACAGGGTGCATATACCGGTGTGATGCAGATGGTTTCGGCCTTGTTCGTGGTGGGTGTGTGCATCGCGGCGGGGCTGATGGCACTCGACGGGAAGATGAGTCTGGGTGAACTCATCACCGTGGTCGGCCTCACCCAGTTCATGATGGGGCCGCTGAACAACTTGGGCACCAACTTCGGCCGGGTCTGGAACAGCGCGGTTCCCTGCGCAAAGCGGGTGTTGTCGGTGTTGCAGGCGGAACCGGCCACCAGAACCGGCGACGTCCGCGATGCTGCCGGGGCGCTGTCGTTCCACCACGTCACGATCGGTCCGGTCGAGGATCTCGACCTGACGCTGCCCACCGACGGTGTGGTCGTTGTCGTCTGTCCTCCCGAGGTCACCGAGGCCATCGGTGCGGTGCTGTCCAGGAAAGCCCATCCCGACTCCGGGCAGGTTACGGTCGGCGACATCGATCTGTTCGATCTGCACGGCGACGTGAGCGGCGAGCTGATCCGGACCGTGCCGCACACCCCGGACCTGTTCGAGGGCACGGTGCTGGAGAACATCGGCGCCGGGGTGCCGGACGGGCCCGACCGCGATTCGCGGATCACAAGGGCGATCTTCGCGGCGGCCTGCGACGATGTCGCGGACGTGCTGCCGAACGGTTTGGACACCCCGGTCGGTGAGGCGGGCCGGATGTTGTCGGGTGGTCAGCGCCAGCGGGTGAGCCTGGCCCGGGCCCTGGCCGCGGACTCGGCGATCCTGGTGCTCAACGATCCGACCACCGCGGTCGATTCGGTCACCGAAGCGACTGTTGTCTCCCGCCTGCATCAGGCGCGAGCCGGTCGGACGACCGTGGTGTTCACCAATTCGCCTGCATTGCTCGAGGTTTCCGATCAGGTGATCATCATCGAAGACGGGCGATTGCGCTATCAGGGTGTCTTGGCCGACGCCGAGTCGATGCTCGCCGGAGCGCTCGGAGGGGGCCGGTGAGTACTCCGATGTCGAACCCGAAACTCCTGGTCACCGACTTCTCGATGACGATGCGGTATCTGCGGGCGCAGTTGCGCCGGCATACCGCGCAACTGCTGCTGCTTGCGGTGGTCATGACCCTGGCCGCCGGCCTGGGTCTGGTCACTCCGCGCTCGCTTGGCACGATCATCGATATCGTGAACGGCGACAGCGGCAATGGTGACGCTGCCGAGATCTGGCGGCTGGCCGCCATCATGGCGGCCTCCGCGGTCGGTGCCGCGATCTTCGCGGCAATCGGAGTCCTGTTGTCGGCCAAGATCTTCGAATCGATCCTCGCCGATCTGCGCGAGGAGATGATCGCGGCGTCACTGACGTTGAAGCTCTCGCGGATCGAGGGTGCAGGCAGTGGTGACCTCGTGTCGCGGGCGACGGCGGACGTCAGTACCGTCAGTGAGGCGATCAGCAAAGCCGTGCCCGCGGTCCTGACCGCGGTCTTCACCATCGGCGTCACATTTGTCGGATTGGCCGCCCTCGACTGGCGATTCCTGATCGTGATCCTGTTGGTGATCCCGGTGTACGTCAACGGGATCCGGATGTATCTGCGGCACGCCCCTGTGCTGTATGCGGCGCAGCGCGAGGCCACCGCGGACCGGGCGCATCACGTGCTCGGTGCGATCCATGGGCTCGAGTCCGTGCACGCATTCCGGTTGTCGGCTCTGCTGAATCGGCGGATAGATCGGCACTCATGGGAAGTGGTCCGCTGGTCGATTCGGGCGAGTGTGCTCTTCAGTCGTCTGGGTGTCCGGGTGAACACGGGCGAATTCGTCGGCATGACAACCATTTTGATCGTGGGATTCTTCTTGGTCGACGGGAACTCCCTGACCATCGGTGCCGTCACCGCGGCGATGTTGTTCTTCCTGCTGCTCTTCGATCCGATCGGAATGCTGCTGTTCGTTGTCGATGACCTGCAGTCCGGTGCGGCAGCGCTCGGCCGGATCGTCGGGGTGATCGAAGAGTCGAAATCGGTGGACGACCCCATCGCGCCTGGCTCGCCGAAACCATCGGCACCGCTGCTGGAGCTGGAGGGCATCAGCCACGGGTATTCGGCCGAACACGAGGTGCTGCACGACATCTCGCTGACCCTGGTCGACGGTGAGCATGTCGCGGTGGTGGGACCCTCAGGTGCCGGAAAGACCACATTGGCGACGATCGTGGCCGGTGTCCATCGGCCGACGGCAGGCCGGGTCCTGCTCGAGGGTGTGGACATCGCGTCGATGGAACCGTCGGAGCTGTCCCGTTCGGTTGCCCTTGTCACCCAGGAGGTCCACGTCTTCGCCGGCACCTTGGCTGCCGACCTGCGGATGGCCGCGCCCGATGCCACCGACGAGGAGCTGTCCGCCGCACTCGAACTCGTCGGTGCGGGCGGGTGGGTGCGCAACCTGTCCGATGGCATTCGGACGGAGGTGGGCTCGGAGGGACATCAGCTCACTCCGATGCAGTCGCAACAACTCGCGCTCGCGCGACTCGTACTGCTCGACCCCAAGGTTGCGATCCTCGACGAGGCGACCGCCGACGCGGGCAGTGTGGGCGCGGGGGTACTCGAGGAGTCGGCGCAGGCCGCCCTGAAGGGGCGGACCGCGCTGATCGTCGCGCACCGTCTGAGCCAGGCGGCCCGTGCCGACCGCATCGTGTTCATGGAGCGCGGCCGGATCGTGGAGGTGGGCACGCACGCAGATCTGGTGACGCGAGGAGGGCGCTACTGCGAGCTCTGGAATGCCTGGTCGCGGGGACGTGGGGTGTCGAACAACTAGGAATTCCGAGTGCGGATCAAGCCAGTTGACACAAAAAGCCTATATGAACTCAATTACCATTGGTAGAAATATCAGGCTAGGCTAACTTTGTAGATCTATTGGCCGATACGGCCCATGTAGATCGATCAGCAGACGCCACAGGTAGGAGAGTGCTCATGGTCCACGACGTGCGCAGCACACGCACCGGTACCCGACGGGATCTCGCGAGGGGGGAACAGATGCCGGCCGCGCGGGGATGGGTGGCCGGTTCATGACCACCGACTTCGACGTCGTGGGCGTGGGTTTCGGTCCTTCGAATCTCGCCCTTGCGATCGCGCTCGAGGAGCACAACCGAAATCTGGATCCCGCCGACCGGATCACCTCGTGCTTCATCGAGAAGCAGAGCCGATTCGGGTGGCACCGGGGAATGTTGTTGCCGGGGACCACGATGCAGATCTCGTTCCTCAAGGACCTCGTCACCCAGCGCGATGCCACGAGTCGCTACTCCTTCCTCAACTATCTGTCCGAGCGCAGCCGGTTGACGCATTTCATCAACCAGCAGAGCTTCTTTCCCACTCGGATCGAGTTCCACGACTACCTCGAATGGGCGGCGGGGCAGGTCGATGTCCCGGTTCTGTACGGGGCCGAGGTGACGGGCGTGCGCCAGATATCGAACACGTTCGAAGTGTGCATGAGTGACCGCGCGCCGGTCACCGCACGCAACGTCGTGATCGCGGGCGGCCTGCGGGCCAAGCTCCCGAATGGCATCGCCTCGAGCGCCCGGGTCTTCCACAATCATCGGCTGCTGGACCATCTGCGCGTGCTGCCGACGTCAACGCACCACCGGTTCGTGGTGGTCGGTGCTGGGCAGAGCGCCGCGGAAGTTGCTGCTTACCTGCATGATTCATATCCGGAGGCGGAAGTTCACGCCGTTTTCGGGAAGTACGGGTACACGCCGGCCGACGACAGCCCCTATGCGAATCGCATCTTCGATCCGGAGGCGGTGGTCGAGTTCCACAGTGCCTCGGCCGAACTCCGTCAGCAGCTGCTCGACTATCACCGCGCCACCAACTACTCCGCGGTGGATCTGCCGCTGATCGAGGAGCTCTATCGGCGGGAGTATTCCGAGCGGGTCTCCGATAGTCGGCGCTTGTTCGTCCACGGGGCATCCGAGATTGCCGACGTGGCGGACTACGGGGACGGTGTCACCGTGCGGATCGGGCACCGGACGACCCGGGACCACACCGAAATCGATTGTGATGCGATAATATTCGCGACCGGATTTCAGCCGGTGGCCCTTGTGGACCTACTCGGACCGCTGGCGGGTGAATGCCATATCGACGATCAGGGCAGGCCGCTCATCGATCGCGAATACCGCATCGTGACCAATGATGGGGTCGAAGGTGACATCTACCTTCAGGGCAATACCGAACACACGCACGGACTGACATCGACCCTGCTCTCGAATCTTGCTGTGCGATCAGGCGAATTGGTGAACTCACTGGCCGGTAGAGCGCGTGTCGGTGACCTGGAAACGGAAGGGGTGCCCACTCTTGTCGACAAATCCTTTTGATGACGAAGACGGAAAGTTCTATGTGCTGGTGAACCACGAGGAGCAGTACTCGTTGTGGCCGACTTTCGCGACGGTTCCGACAGGCTGGGCAATCGTGCACGGGAGTGATGGGATGACGTCGAGGCAGTCGTGTCTCGACCACGTCGAACAGCAATGGACCGATATGCGACCGAAGAGTCTTCGGGACGCCATGGACCTCGCGCCCGCGCAGGTCGCATCGAGTCAGGAGATCTGATGTTGCGCACTCTGGTGAACGGAAAAATCCACCGCGCCACCGTCACCCAGGCAGATCTGCACTACGTCGGATCCGTCACCATCGACGAGACCCTGTTGAAGGCGGCCGATCTCGTCGAGGGCGAGATGGTCAGCATCGTGGACATCACCAACGGATCGCGGTTGGAGACGTATGTCATCACCGGCGCTGCCGACAGCGGGGTCGTCTGTATCAATGGTGCGGCGGCCCACCTGGTGGACCCGGGTGATCTGGTGATCATCATGTCCTACGTCCAACTCGACGAGGCCGAGGTCCTGCTACACGAGACCAAGGTCGTCCACGTCGATGGGAACAACTCGATTTTGGCGCTGGGAAATGATGTGGCACAGCCGGTTCCGGGGGCAGTTGATCAGCGCTCGTCACGGTGACACAGTGGTACCCGCAGTGATACCCGTCCGACGGCGAAGCGGCCGGGGCGAACTCTATGGAAGGTGAACGATGCGTGTCGTGATGTTCGGATATCAGACGTGGGGGCACAAGACCCTCGAGGCGCTGATCGGATCCGATCACGAGGTTGCCCTGGTGGTGACCCACCCGGTGAGTGAGCAGCGGTACGAGTCGATCTGGGCCGATTCCGTGGAGGACCTGGCCCGGTCGAACGGGGTCGATGTGGAGCTCGCCACCCGACCGACGGCGGAGCTGATCGAGCGCGTGAAGCTCGCGGAGCCCGACATCATCGTGGCCAACAACTGGCGAACCTGGTTGCCCAGGGAGCTTTTCGACCTCCCGCCGCACGGAACCCTGAATCTCCACGATTCGTTGCTGCCGCGATTCACCGGCTTTTCCCCGGTGATCTGGGCGATGATCAGTGGGGCATCCGAAACCGGGCTGACGGCACACCGGATGGACGACGATCTCGACACCGGCGATGTCCTGGTGCAGAGGTCGGTTCCGATCGGACCCACCGACACCGCGACCGAACTCGTCGGTGCCACGATCGATCTGATCCCCGAGGTGCTGCTCGAGGCGCTCTCGCAGATCGAGTCAGGGACGGCGACATGGACCCCACAGAACCTGGACGACCGGACGTTCTTCCACAAGCGCTCCGAGCGTGACAGCCTGATCGATTGGTCCTGGCCCGCAGAGGATCTCGATCGGCTCGTCCGGGCGTTGTCCGACCCCTACCCGAACGCGTACACGTTTGCGCGTGGTCAGCGCATCCGGATCACCAAGGCACGGGTGTCGCGGGGCATCTACGGGGGTACACCCGGCCGGATCTTCATCAAGGAGGGTCACGGCATGGTGATCGTGGCCGGCCCGAACGCGCATCGGGGCCAGAACCATGGCCTGGTGCTCGAACGGGTCCGCACCGATGACGACGTCGAACACAACGCACTGGACTTCTTCCCGCACGGTGGCGGGTACCTGTCGGACGACGCATAGATCAACCGGCGGCGTCCCCACGTCAATCATTTGATCCTATACAGAGAGTGCCTAAAAAGGTACTATCGCAAGGATCATCTGGATGGCGCAGGGCACGACTGGCTCTGCCTGCAAGTAAAGGAAGTCGCACAAAGTGAAATCCAATAGTCGAGCCACGGGAATGGCGGGGCGGGTGGCGATCCTGGCCATCGCTCTCCTGCTCCCGGCCGCATGCTCGAGCGACTCCGATGCCAGTTCGTCGGACGAATCGGCCGTGACGGTCACCGGTGCATACGGCGAGACCGTCGTCGAAGAGACGCCGCAGCGCGTGGTCGCGATGTCGGCCACCGATGCCGATTTCCTGCTCTCCGTCGGCGTGACGCCGATCGCGATCCCGAGCATGCCGCAAACCGATGCGGCGACCAACGGAACGAGCATCTACCCCTGGGCAGAGGGTAAGTACCCGGCCGATACACCGAAGATCGCTGCGCCTGCCACCGATTTCAGCATCGAGGCCGTTGCGGCGCTCGATCCCGATCTCATCGTGGCGACCGGCTTCTGGGGCCTCGACGAGACGTCCTTCGCGGCACTGTCCGAGATCGCTCCGGTGCTGCACTTCGACACCGAGGCCAACGCTGATCCGTGGCAGGACAACGTGCGCAAGGTCGGCCAGGTCGTCGATCGCGTCGACGAGGCCGAGGCGAGCATCAAGTCCGCTGAAGCGGCCGTCGCGACCGCCAAGTCCGACAACCCGGCGTTGGCGGGCAAGACCTACAACGCGATCATCTCGCCGTCCGAAGATGGTGTGTACGTGTTGTGTTCGACAGAAGACAACATGGCACGCGCGATGGCCGACCTCGGGCTCGTGCTCAGCGACTACGCGCAGACCGTCGAATGTGACGGCGGAAAGGGTGAGGTCTCCTGGGAGAACCTGCCCAATCTCGACGCGGATCTGCTGTGGGTGATCCCCGATACCCCCGATCAGGTCCAGGTCCTCGAGTCGCAGCCGCTGTGGCCGACTCTGACCGCAGTGTCCAAGGGTGCGGTGGCCGTGGTGCCGAAGACCGAGGGCGTGCCGTTCGCCCTGGCGTTCCCGTCGCCGCTCAGCCTCGAGTGGGGCGTGAACCAGCTGGCACCGCAATTGGCAGCTGCTGCAAGCAAATAGGCGATTCGCGTCAGTCTGAATCCATATGAGCCACCCCGGCCCTGCCGGGGTGGCTCACGGCGTTTTCGGGGCATCCGAACAACCCCTGACACTTCATATAGCCTAAACTGACAGGCGAGTATGCGTGAGGTCGTGCAGATAGTCCGACCGGGGTGTCACGGAGGGTTCGGTTCACATGACTGACACGTTCGAAACAACCAATGCAGGCGTTGGCCCAGCGGCGCCCGTCGGTGAATATGACGGTGGCACTGTCGATCTGCTCGCCGATGCGGATGTCGATGCGGGCCTCGGTCAACCGCCGGTCCGTCTGTCGATCGCAATACCGGGCGTGCGCGGTCTGCCGGAATCCGCTGTCGAATGGGCCGCTCGGCGGTGGTTCAGTGACTACTCGGGCCTGCTGCGCGCGTCGGGAGACTCGCCGCAGCCCGCATACCGGGTGAGCAGCGACCATGAAGATCTGAGTACCCCGCACCCCGGCGCCGTCGTGGACATGACCTGTCTGGTCGACGCCACCGGCGGTGTCCTGGAACTGACTGTCGACGTCACCACCAACGATCTCGACGAGGTATGGATCGCAGGCGCCGCCGACGTCATCCGTCGACTCGCCCACGACCGTCTCGAGAACCGGGAGAGTTCCGTTGCTCTCGGCGATGGCCGGGCCGTGCTCGCGCAGTACCTCCTCGAAGCAGCGTCGCCCGAACTGCTCGAACGTGATCACTGGGCCGAATTCGGCACCGAGCTCGAAGAACTCGAGCCGGCCACCATCGGGAACGACCCGACGGCCCGTGAGACCGGTGCGGCGCACCCCGATTGCCATCGCCTCCGAATCCACGCTCCGGTGACGGATTCCGGGTTGTCCTCGAGGGTTGTGGTGGTCGGGTCGGTGCTGCGGGCACTCGTGGATTGCGGCGTGCTCGACGGCGACACCGCCGACGGCGTGCTCGTCGACGTCGAGGAGCCCGCCCGAACGCAGCGCTGGGCACTGATCCCTGGCCGGATCCGTCGTCGGTTCCCGCTCTTGATCCCCGACGAACTCGTCTTTGCCCCGGTTGATCCCACGGGCGATTCCATGGTCGGTTCAACGGCCGAGTACCTCGCCGTCCTGGCCGCGGTGGTGGACATCGACGGCCCGATCGCTTCGGAGCATGGCGCGCTGCGGTTCGCGAATCCCTTGGCCGAAGGCATGTTCGACGACCTTGCCGAAGCCGACATCCTGGCCTCGATCCGCTTCGGTGACGCACTGCCTGCCTCAGATCGGTCCGAAGGCGATCAGACGGCGTTCGGGCGGTACGCGGTGGTGGTGACGGTCTGGATCGGTGCGACGGCGATCAACGGGCAACAACCGGTGGTCGTCGACGTGGCGGTTCGCCCCGATGCCCAGCCCGGTGCAGGCGATCTGGCCACGTCCGTGGCGGCCTCGCTGGGTGTCTGGGGTGCCGGACATCTCGGTGATGTGGAAGGCCTGGGGTCTGCTTTTGCCGCCGAACCTGCGGCGGCGCCGCTGGTGTCCGTCGACGACGAGACCGGCACGCGCATCGAGGCATTGTTCGGGCAACCGCGAGATGTGCTGCCCGTCTCGGCACTTCAAGAGGGTCTGCTCTTTCACCTGCAGTCCGCGCAGGCCTCGCAGGCAGGCGACCTGTATGCGTCGCAGTTCCATCTGACCATCGAGGGCCAGATCGACGCGGCCCGGATGCGGGACGCAGTGCGTGCGTTGTTGTTGCGTTACCCGAACCTGGCAGCAGGCTTCGTCACACTCGGTGACCGCACGTTGTCGGTGGTCCCTTCCGTCATCGAGGTCCCCTTCCGCCACCTGCGTTGCGATGTGTGGAAGCGAGACTTCGACACTGTGGCACAGGTCTTCGAACATGAACGTGCACAACCTTTCTCCGCCACCGCACCACCGTTGATCCGGTTCGTGCTGATCGAGCTCGCGCCGCGCAGTTCGGTACTGTGTGTGACTTTCGAGCACATCCTGGCCGATGGGTGGTCCGCGGGCCTGATGATGGATACGCTCCTCGACCTCTACACCGACCCGTCGGGGAGTTCGCTGACCGAGGTGGTCTCTTTCCGGACCTACCTGCAATGGTTGGCCGGACGGGATCTGTTGGTGGCCCGCGAGATCTGGGGCCGTCAACTGTCCGGATTCGATGAGCCGACCCTGCTGCGTCCGGACGCCGCGGCGATCGCGGCGACCACGGCGATGGCCAGGGACCACCACGAAGACCTCTCCTTATCGCTCAGTGATGACATCCGGAGCGCTGCCGCGGCCACCGGCGTCACCGTGAGCACGTTCCTGCAGGCGGCCTGGGGTATCACCCTGTCGCGGCTGGTCGGCAAGGATGATGTCGTATTCGGTACCACCGTCTCCGGTCGGCCCGCAGATCTCGAGGGTGCGGAATCGATTGTGGGACTGCTGTTCAACACCGTTCCGGTGCGGATGACGCTGCAGCCGGATCATACGGTGGCACAGGCGCTGGGTGACCTTCACGCGCGCAACATGGACGTCCTCGAACACCCGTACATCGGGCTCGGTGACATGCAGGCCATGGTGGGTCTGCGTACGTTGTTCGACACCCTGTTCATCATCCAGAATCATCCGGGACGCCGAGAGGGACAGACCTACGGTCCGGCAGGCGAGGTGCGGGTCGCCGATGCCGAGCTGACGGACTCAACCCATTATCCCGTCTCCTTCGCGTTGTATCCCGGTGAGCAGGTCCATGTGCGGTGCGCCTATCGGGGCGACCTGTTGACCGCCGAACAGGTTGCCGTGCTGGTGGATCGACTGCGGGGAGTTTTGCAGGACATGTCCGCGAACACCGCGTCGTCGGTGGGCAGTATCGCGGTGGCCACCGACAGCGAATACGCCCAGGTCACCTCCGAATGGAATGCGACCACGCGGGAGGTCGAACCCGTCACGGTTGCAGAGCTTTTCGATGCTGGTGTGGCCCGGACTCCGGATGAGGTCGCTCTGCGCTCCGGCCGGACGAGTCTGACGTTTGCCGAACTGAGCACTCGCGTCCACCAATACGCTCGCGCATTACGCGTCCGCGGTGTGGCCCCGGAATCCCGGGTGATCCTGATGCTTCCGCGGGACGAACGGATGATCATCTCGATGTTCGCGACCTTTGCGGTCGGGGCGGCATACGTGCCTGTCGATTCGGACTATCCGGTCGAACGGATCGGATACATGATCGATGCCGCCGCGCCGACCCTGATCGTGACGACCACCGATCTCGCGGCCCGACTGGGCTCTGTGGACTGCGCCGTCCTCGATCTCGACGATGTGGACGTGATCACCGAACTCGGTGCATACGCACCCGGACCACTGTCGGCCGCCGAACTCGGTACGCCGGTACATCCGGACAATCTCGCCTACATCATCTTCACCTCGGGCTCGACCGGTCGTCCCAAAGGCGTTGCGGTGCCGTACCGCGGCCTGACCAACATGTACTTCAACCATGCCGAGCGCATCTTCGATCGTGTCGTCGCCGGGCAGGGTGGACGCCGAATGCGGATCGCCCACACCACTTCCTTCTCCTTCGATGCGTCGTGGGAGCAGTTGTTCTGGCTTCTCGCCGGACACGAGGTGCACGTGATCGACGAGGACATGCGCCGGGATCCGACCGCACTGCTGGCCTATTACGACCGCGAGGTGATCGACGGATTCGACGTGACGCCGTCGTATGCGCTGTATCTGATCGAGCAGGGACTCCTGGAGCGGGATCGTCCGCGGGGTCTGTCCGTGTCGGAGACTGCGCCCGGCGTCGTGTTCGTCTCACTCGGCGGCGAAGCGGTACCGGATGTGCTCTGGACCGCGCTGCGGGACGCACCCGGGGTGGAGGGCTACAACCTCTACGGCCCAACCGAATACACGATCAACGCACTGGGGGCCGACGTCGCGGACAGCACCGTGTCGTCGGTGGGGAACCCGATCTTCAACACGCGTGCACACATCCTGGACTCCGGCCTCAATCCGGCCCTGCCCGGTGTTGCCGGTGAGCTGTATCTTGCAGGCGCGGGGACAGCGCGTGGCTACTTCGAACAGCCGTCGATGACCGGCCACCGATTTGTCGCCTGCCCCTGGGGCGATGGTGAGCGGATGTACCGCACCGGCGATCTGGCGCGGTGGCGTGCCGACGGCAGCATCGAATACCTGGGCCGGGTCGATGACCAGGTGAAGATCCGGGGTTATCGCATCGAGCTCGGGGAGATCGTCAACGTCCTGCTCGATGCACCGTCGATCGCGCAGGCGACGGTGGTTGTTCGGGAGGGTGCCGCGGGCCCGATCCTGGTCGCGTATGTGGTTGCTGCCGAGCATGATCGACACATCGACACCGATGCCCTTCGTTCGCACGTCGCACAAAGCCTGCCGGACTACATGATCCCGTCGGCGTTCGGCGTGATCACGGAGATACCGCTGACCATCAACGGCAAGGTCGATACCAGGGCGCTACCTGCAGTGGACACCGGCGAGGACGTCCATGTGGCGCCACGCACGGCGACCGAAGAGGTTGTCGCCGACGTCATCGCCTCGATCCTGGGTCTCGACCGGGTGTCGGTGGATGACGACTTCTTCGCGTTGGGTGGCCATTCGTTGTTGGCGATGCGGTTGGTGTCGAGGGTCAACGGGGCAGTGAACTCGGCGTTGTCGTTGCGGGACGTGTTCGACAGTCCATCGGTGGCTGGCATCGCGGCGGTGGTCGATTCGGAAACGTCCGGTGTCGGACGGCTCAGGGTGGCCGACGTCGCGCGCGCAGATGTGGTGCCCGCGTCGTACGGCCAGCAGGCCCTGTGGTTGATCGGGCAGGTCACCGGCGCCGGCTCGGTCTACACGATTCCGGTGCTGCTCTCGGTTGGTCCCGACTTCGATCAGGCGGAGTGGTCTGCGGCGTTGACGGATGTGGTGACACGCCAAGAGGCGTTGCGCACCTTGCTGGTCGATGTCGGTGACGGAGTCCTGCAACAGCAGCTTGTTGCCGCTGACGAGATCGATTCGTGGCTTGTTGTCGAGAACATCGACGTGACCGGCCCGGCGGAATCGGCGGTGCCGCAGCGGGTGCAGGCCTGGGTGCGGCAACCGATGGACGTGGGCCGCGACTTTCCGGTGCGGGCGGCGGTGTTCTGCGGTGGATCCGATGGAATCGCTGTGGGCGCGCCCGTGGTCGCGGCACTGGCGATACACCACGCGTTCATGGACGAGTGGTCGTTGCCGGTGTTGTTGCGCGACCTCGGTGTTGCGTACGCGGCACGCAGCCGCGGGCGGAACCCGGCATGGGAGCCGTTGACGGTGTCGTACGGGCAGTACGCGCTGTGGCAGCGGGAGCTGTTGGGTGAGGGTGATGTGGCGGGTTCGGTTGCCGCGCAGCAGCTGAACTATTGGGCCACGCATCTGGCGGATGCGCCGGATGTGTCGATGGTGGCGACGGACCGGCCTCGGCAGGCACTGGCATCCTATGACGGCTTCTCGGTGGAGTTCTCGGTCGATGACGCTGTGACGCAGGGGCTCCGGGCTTTGGCGGCGTCGTCGGATGTGTCGATGTACATGCTGGTGCAGGCGGCTGTCGCGGTGACGATGAGTGCCTTCGGTGCCGGCGATGACGTGGTGCTGGGATCGCCGGTGGGTGGCCGCGGTGACGAGGATCTCGATGATCTGGTCGGCTATTTCGTCAACACCTTGCCGATGCGCCATCGACTGGACGGCAACCCGGCCTTGGTCGAGGTGCTCGATCGGGTGCGTGAGGTGGTACTCGGCGGCTTCGCGAACCAGGATGTTCCGTTCGACCAGATCGTGAAGCACTCCGGGGTGAGGCGTAGTAGCGCGCACAACCCCCTGTTCCAGACGCTGGTGACCTATCGGGCCGCTGGCGTGGTCGGGTCGAGTGCTGATTCGCTTGCGGCAGCAGGATTCGGGCCGTATGCCGAGCGGGTCGAGATCGGCACGGTCAAGAGTGACCTCGACATTGACATCGCAGATGGGGTCGACGGGCTGACCGGTGTCATCGCCTGTGCAGCAGCGCTGTTCGACGAGTCGACGGGCAGGCGATTGGCGGCGGGTCTGTCGCGAGTACTGGCCGCATTTGCCGGCGATCTGACCCGTCGACTTTCGGACCTCGCGGTAGTGAGCTCATCGGATCTCGAACACATCGAACACTGGTCGCAGGGTGAAGCTGTGCCCACCGATCGTGACGCGACGCTGGATGTCCTGGTGGCCGATGCGGTCCGCGCGCAGCCGGACGCGACTGCGGTTCGCGGCGGTGGGAGGGAGCTGTCCTACCGGGAGTTGGGTGAGGCCACCACGCGCCTGGCACGACGCCTGATCGCCGATGGGATCGCACCCGAAGACCGTGTCGCGGTGTTCGTTCCGCGATCGATCGAGATGGTGACCGGGTTCGTCGGTGCGGCTGTGGCCGGCGCGGCCGTGGTGCCGGTGGATTCGTCGTACCCCACCGAGCGCATCCGGATGATCCTGGACGACTGCCGTCCGGCGGTGGTGTTGACCACTGCCGCATTGGCCGAGGCCATCTCGGAGATCACCGGAGGGCTCGGGGCACGTGTGATCTGTCTGGACGAACTCGACCAGAGTTCTTCGGAGGCCGCCGGTCTCGACGATGGGCTACCTGCGCTTCGCTCGTCCAACGCCGCGTACGTCATCTACACGTCGGGGTCCACCGGCCGTCCCAAGGGTGTCGTCGTCGACCATGCGGCGATCATCAACCTCATCCGGTGGCGGCAGTCGGAGTTCCCGCTCACCGTGGGTGAGGGTGTGTTGCAGAAGACGTCGGTGGGATTTGATCCCGCGATCCCGGAGATCCTGTGGCCCTTGGTCGTCGGAGGCACGGTGGTCCTCGCCGATGATGGCGGGGACAAAGACCTGTCCTATCTCGGCCGGGAGCTGAACTCGGGCGGCATCACCTTTGTCGAACTCGTCCCGTCGGTGATCGCGGCGATGCTCGAACAGGGCATCGACCTGTCCGGCTCCGGTCTGAAATACCTGTCCGCCGGTGGCGAGGCGTTGTCCGGGGCCCTCCGTGAGCGCATCGCGCAGGCCTGGGGTGTGCCGGTCTGGAACACCTATGGTCCGGCCGAGGCAGCGGTGGAGGTCACCAGCTTCGGCGGCGATTCCGACAGCCGGGGTGCGGTCCCGATCGGATCGCCTGTCTGGAACACCCACGTGCTGGTGCTCGACGATCTCCTGCGGCCGGTCGCCCCAGGAGTGACGGGCGAGCTCTATGTGGGTGGGCACCAACTGGCCCGCGGTTACCTGGATCGCCCCGACCTGACTGCCGGACGATTTGTCGCCTCTCCCACAGGCACAGCAGGCGCGAGGATCTATCGCACCGGTGATCTCGTGCGATGGACCGAGGCCGGGGATCTGGTCTTTGTCGGGCGGGTCGACAACCAGGTGAAGATCAACGGGTCCCGGGTCGAACTCGGTGACGTCGAAGGAGCACTCGGGTCCATCGCCGACATCGCGAATTGCGCGGTGACCGTGCTGGATACACCGAACGGCGTGTCCCGCCTGATCGCATACGTGACCCCGGCCGGGCGCCGGAAGGCCGACGACCTCGATCCCTCGGCGATCCGAACCGCTCTCTTCGATCACGTCCCGGCGCACATGGTTCCGTCCGTGGTGATCGCGGTGCAAACGTTGCCGCGCACCGCAAACGGCAAGCTCGACCACAGGGCGCTACCCGCACCGGCGGATACTGCCGGTACCGGGCGGCTTCCGCAGACCCCGACCGAGCAGATGATCGCCGCCGCGTTCGCCGACGTACTGGGTGTGGATCGGGTGTCGGCCGACGACGACTTCTTCGGTTTGGGCGGTCACTCACTGTTGGCGATGCGGGTCGTGTCGCGGATCAATGGCGCACTCGGGTCGGCGTTGTCCCTGCGGGATGTGTTCGACCGTCCGTCGGTGGCAGGGCTTGCCTGCGTGGCGGATTCGGCGGTCGGTGGGACCGGCCGGATTCGGCTCGCCGATGTGACATGTGGCGAGGTCGTGCCTGCGTCCTTCGGTCAGGAGGCGTTGTGGCTGATCGGACAGGTGACCGGTGCGGGCTCGGTCTACACGATTCCGGTGGTCCTCACGGTTGGCGCTGATTTCGACGAGAATGCATGGTCGGCGGCGTTGACCGATGTGCTGATCCGGCAGGAGGCGTTGCGAACCCTGCTCGTCGACTCCGGTGAGGGTGTGTTGGTGCAGCGGGTTGTCCCTACCGGTGGCCTCGGTTCATGGTTCGGCGTTGAACGGCTGGCTCTTTCGGGTTCCGATATCGACGGTGCCGCGAGCACTGATGCTCATGCGCGGGTCGAATCCTGGGTGCAGCGCCCCGTCGACGTGGGTCGCGACTTCCCAGTGCGTGCTGCTGTGTTCGCGAACGTCGACAGCAGCGCGGATGATCGGGTGGTCATCGTGGCGCTGGCGATCCACCATGTCGCGGTTGACGAGTGGTCGCTGCCGGTATTGCTGCGTGACCTGGGTATGGCGTACTCGGCCCGTCGCCATGGCCGCGCTCCGGTCTGGGACCGTCCGGTGGTGCCATACGGACGCTACGCGGTGTGGCAACGGGAGTTGTTGGGCGACTGTGATAATCCGGGCTCAGTCGGTCACGAGCAGTTGGGTCATTGGCGCGAACATCTCACCGGTGCGCCGGAGGTGTCGATGGTGGCGACGGACCGGCCGCGCCCTGTGGTCGCGGCGTTTGACGGATTCTCGCTCGAGTTCGACGTCGATGACACTGTGACGCAGGGTCTTCGGGAACTGTGTGCGTCGTCGGACGTGTCGATGTACATGGTGGTCCAGGCCGCTGTCGCAGTGATGATGTTCGGATTCGGCGCCGGTGACGACGTGGTGCTGGGGTCGCCGGTAGGTGGCCGTGGTGATGAGGATCTGGATGACGTTGTCGGCTATTTTGTCAACACTCTGCCGTTGCGTCATCGGCTGGATGGGAACCCGACCCTGGCCACGGTGCTGGCCCGCGTTCGGGAGGTGGTCCTGAGTGGTTTCGCGAATCAGGACGTGCCGTTCGGCCAGATCGTGCAGGACTCCGGCGTGAGGAGGAGTAGCGCCCACAACCCGTTGTTCCAGACGCTCGTGACGTATCGGGTTGCCGGAGTGCTCGACTCGAGTGTGGAGTCACTGCTGGCAGAGGGCTTCTCGCCGTTTCCCGACAGGGTGGGGATCGGTGCTGTCAAGAGCGACCTCGAGGTCGACATCGGCGAAGCCGGTGACAGTCTCGTCGGCACCATCTCGTGCGCGTCCTCGTTGTTCGACGAGGTCACCGCACAACGGTTGGCCGATGGAATGCGTCAGGTGCTGGCGGCTTTTGCCGGCGATGTGGATCGGCGGCTGTCGGATGTCGCGGTGATCGGTTCCGCAGAGTTGGCGCGAATCGACGGCTGGTCGCGCGGTGAGGTGGTACCCCTTGATCACGATGTGACCGTGGACGTGCTGCTGGCCGAGGCCGCGCGGACGCATGCCGCCGTGCCCGCGGTTCGCGGTGGTGGGAAGCAATTGTCCTATGCGGAGTTCGATGGCGCGGTGAACAGGCTGGCTCGGTTCCTGCTGGCGCGGGGTGTGAGACCGGAGGCCAGGGTGGCTGTCCTGCTGCATCGCTCCGTGAAACTTCCCTCGGTGCTGAGCGGAATCGTGCGTGCCGGTGCGACATTCGTTCCGATCGACCCGTCGAACCCGGCGGACCGGATCGAATACGTTCTCACACAGAGTGGCTCGACCATCGTGTTCGTCGAATCCGCCACGCGCTCCGCGCTCGACGGGGTCGCGATCGGAGACGACGTCACGGTCATCGACCTCGGAAGTCCGGACGTTCAGGTGCAACTCGCGCAGTTCGGCAGTGCCCCGATCGAAGACGAAGAGCGTCCTCGTCGGATACTGGGATCCGACGCGGCCTACGTGATCTACACATCGGGATCGACCGGCCGGCCCAAGGGCGTGGTGATCGAGCACCACGGGTTCGTGAACTTCCTGCGGTGGAAGCAACAGGTCACCGGTATCGAACCCGACGAACGAGTGCTTCAGAAGACCCCGATATCATTCGACGCTTCCCTCTGGGAGTTCTTCGTGCCGTTGATGATCGGTGCGACGGTGGTGATGGCGGATCCGGATGGACATCGGGATCCGGCCTACCTGGCGCGGATCATCGCCGAAGAGCAACTCACGACCATCGAGTTCGTCCCGTCGATGCTCGACGCCCTCCTCGAATACGGTGTCGACGACGTGGACATGTCGAGTCTGCGGCGGATCTTCTGCGGTGGTGAGGCACTCTCGGTGGCCACCGCATCCGCGGCATTGGCGAGATTCGGTGACATCTTGTTCAACCTCTACGGGCCCACCGAGACCACGGTGGGAATCACCTCGCAAAGGGTCAGTTCGTCGTTGCTCGAATCGGGTGCACGGTTCGGCGGAGGATTGCCGATCGGCGTGCCCGCACACAATTCGCAGGCCTTGGTGCTCGACCGGTACCTCTCGCCGGTCCCGGTCGGTGTGGTCGGCGAGTTGTACCTGGGCGGTCCGCAGTTGGCCCGCGGCTACCATGGCCGAGCTGATCTGACGGCCACCGCGTTCGTGGCGAGCCCGGTGCCCGGCGCCACGGGGGAGAGGATCTACCGAACCGGAGACCTGGTGCGGTGGAACAAATTCGGCTCGTTGGAGTACCTGGGGCGGGTGGACGATCAGATCAAGATCCGTGGGTTCCGGGTCGAGGTCGACGAGATCAGAACAGTTCTCGAACAGCATCGGGGTATTCGGTCGGCGGCTGTGGTGGCCCGTGACCGGACCGGTGTCGGCTCTTCGGACCGATACCTGGCCGCCTACTACTGTGTCGAGGCATCCGGCGGACCCGAGTTCGCCGCCGCTGATCCGGTGGCAATCGAACGCACACTGCGAGCGCATCTGTCGGCGCGACTGCCCGACTATATGGTGCCGTCGGCATACGTCGCGCTGGAGTCCATTCCGGTGACCGTCAACGGCAAGCTCGATGTGAAAGCGCTGCCGGAGCCGGGCACCTCGAACGAAGGTGGCACTGAGCCGACCACGGATCTCGAAAGGGCTGTGGCACAGGTGGTGCAGGAGATCCTGGGTCTCGATGCTGATCAGACGCTCTCGCTGGAAGACGACTTCTTCCGGCTCGGTGGGCATTCGCTCTTGGCCGCGCGCCTCGTCACGCGGCTGAACCGGGACCTCGGCAGTTCACTGACAATGCAGAGTGTGTTCTCGGCCCCGTCGGTCGGAGCTCTGGCGCAGGCCCTCGATCCTGATCGCGGCGTCGGGTCGGACACCGATCCGTTGCTCCTGCGCCTGACCGATACCGAGGCCGGGCAGCAGCCGGTCATCGCCGTGCATGCGAGCTCGGGCTTCGGGACCGTCTATTCGACGCTGGCGTCGTACGTCGAACCCGGGAGGGGTCTTGTGGCGCTGCAGGATCCGTCCCATGCGGGTGATCAGCGCGACTTCGAGACCCTCGACGAGCTGGTCGATTTCTACACCGGTTCTGTGCTGGCGGGTGCACCCGAGGGACCGTACAACCTGGTGGGCTGGTCGTACGGAGGTCACATCGCCTTCGGTATCGCGCGTGAACTCGAGGCGATGGGCAAAGAGGTTGCGACCGTGACGATCCTGGATACCCCACCGGTGACCGGGTCGAGCGTGATCATCTGGGACGACCAGGAACGGGAACACGAGGTGCGGACCTCGTTCGCACGCTTCGCCGAACTACCCGATGTCACCGGACTGTCCCGCGCGGAGATCCAGGAGCTCAACACCGCAACAACCGGTCCGCTCTCGAATCTCGGTGACCGCGAGGCATTCGCGTTCATGGATTCCTTCGATCGGTGCCTGCGGTTGATGGAGGCCCTGCCTACCAGGGGTGCGCTCAAGGCCCGGGGTCTGCTCGTCCTCGGCCGGGAGCACGCGGACTTGGCCCGCCAGACCACAGAGCAGTGGAGCCGTCACTTCCACGAAGGCGTCGAGGTGCGCTGGGTGGACGTCGACCACGAGGACATGGTGTCAGCCATCGGTGTCACCGAATGGGCGCCGTGGTGGGCGCAGCACCTTCGCTGAACTCGTAATTCGATCTAGGAGATATGAACATGTCAACGTCGACAGTCACCGGAATCGAACTGTTCCGAGCTCAGCAGGGTGTGTGGTTTGCACAGCAGCTGATACCGGACAGCGCCGTGTTCAACATCGGCCAGGCGATGTGGTTGCACGGGGAGCTCGACGCGCGGGCGCTCGAAGGCGCATGGCGGCGAACATGGCACGACGCAGAAGTGCTGCGTTCTCGCTTTGTTGCCGACGGGGACGGCGTGATGGCTTACCCCGCCGATCGGGATGCGCCGTGGACCGTCATCGACCTGTCGTCCGATCCGTCCGGCACAGAGGCATCCGACGGCCGGGTCCGTCGCGCGATGGAGGCAGAACTGGCGGTCGCCCGTGACCTGCACGGTGACGACCTGGTCGGCTCGATACTGTTCGATCTCGGTGAGAACCGGTGGGTCTGGTTCTTGCGCATCCATCACATCCTCATCGACGCCTATGGCCTGTCGCTGGTGTCGAAGCGCGTCGCACAGGTGTACACCGCGCTCGTTGCCGGCAAGCCCGTGGAGGATTCGTCGTTCGCTGCTCTGGCCGCGGTCGCGGAGGCGGCCCGACGATCGCCCGATGCTGTTGCCGCCGACCGGGAATTCTGGTCGACGACGGTTGGCGGGCGTGGTGTCGGCCGGTCACTGGCCGGTGAATCGGTGGCGCTGGCACCGGTCAACCCGAGATTCCCGCTGCATGCGCGCCGTGTGGTGGCCGACAAGGTGATCTCGGACATCGAAAATCTCTGCAAGGCCACGCGTTCCACATGGGCGGAGGTGGTGGTCTTCGGTTGGGCGGCCCATACCCGGCACCTGATGGCGTCCGACCAGGTGATCGTGGGTATGCCGATGATGGGGCGACGTGGCCCGGCCGCGCTGCGCACGCCGATGTTGGCCGCCAACATCTTGCCCCTGCATCTCGACCTTCCCGGCGGGGCAACCATCGCCGATTCGGTGAAAGCGGTTGTGGCAGGGCTCAAGAAGCTACGGGCCCACCAGGAGTACCGAGTCGAGGACGTCGCTCGCGACAACGGACTCGTCGGCACCGACATGCAACCGGTCGGCTCGCTCGTCAACATCAAGGCCTTCGACTATCGATATGGGTTTGGCGCCCTCGACGTCGTCCCGGAGAGCATAGCCACCGGACCGGTCACCGATGTGGCGTTGTCGGTGTACAACGACCCGATCCACGGCTTCGTGTTCGACTGTGACGCGAACCCGGACCTCTACACACAGGAAGCACTCGAAGCCCTGCTCGACCGGTTCGCGGATTACTTCAGTCGGATCGTGGCTGCAGGTCCGGCGACCCGAACCGGTGACGTCACCACGGTCACCGAGGCGGAAACCCGTTGTATCGCAGACTGGTCCGGAATCAGCCACCGGCCGACGACCGAGCACTCCGCCGTTGCCGACCAATTCGCCTCACGCGCCGGCGAGTGCTCCGTATGCACGGCACTGATCACCAGGACCGGAGAGCTCACCTACTCCGAGCTGGCCCGTGACGTCGCCCGGATGGCACGGCTGCTTTCTGCTGAAGGGGCCGGCCCGGAAAGCCGAATTGCGTTGTTGTTGAACCGAGGAACCGAACACGTCACCGCGCTGCTGGGTGCACTGACCGTCGGATCAGCGATCGTCCCGGTCGATCCGACCTATCCCCGAGCCCGGATCGGGTACGTGCTCGATGATGCGCAGCCCGACGTGATCGTCACCAGCGGGTCGCTGTTAGCGCAATGGGCAGACCTGGTGGGTTCGCGCAGCACCCGTGTCATCGTGCTCGACGACCCCGAAACACTCTCGCGCATCTCGGAATTCGCGGGCGAGAGGATCGAGGTGGGTGAACTCGGGCGGCCGGTGGAACCCGCCGACATGGCCTACCTCATCTACACATCGGGTTCGACCGGGCAGCCAAAAGGTGTCGCCGGAACACACGGAGCGCTGGCCCATCGGATCGGATGGGCGACCACGGCCTGGGGGCCGGTCGATCCCGGTCGCCGCGACGTCCGGATAGCCAAGAGCTCGGCCGGCTTCATCGACGGCACCACGGAGTTGCTTGCCGCGTTGGTTGCGGGGGCCACCGTGGTGCTGGCCGACGATCAGATCGCATCCGACCCGCGGGCCCTCGCCGAGGCGGTGGACACGCATCAGATCACTCAGCTCACCGCGGTGCCTTCCCTGTTGCGCTCGATGGTCGATGTGGCCGCCGACAAGCTCGCCGGTGTCGAGCGATGGATATCCAGCGGTGAAGATCTGCCGGAATCGCTGATGGTGGATCTTCTTCGGGTGGCACCGGATTCGGTGGTCATCAATTCGTACGGATCATCGGAGGTGGCCGGAGATGTGGCCTACGCCGAACTCCGCGGGTCCGGGTCGGTGACGATCGGCAGGCCGGTCCCGGACACCACCATCGAAATCCTCGACCGCTGGCTGGCGCCCGTGCCCCCGGATGCCGTTGGGGAGGTCTACGTCGGCGGCACGCAGTTGGCGCGCGGGTACTGGGGCCGTGCCGGCCTGAGTGCGGAGCGATTCGTTGCCGCGCGGCACGGGAACCCCGGCACCCGGATGTACCGCACCGGTGACCTCGCGCGCTGGACCTCCGAAGGTGAACTCGTCTATCTGGGGCGCGCCGATCATCAGGTGAAGATCCGTGGCTTCCGGATCGAACTCGGTGAGATCGAGTCGGTGCTCGGCGGACTCGACGGGGTGGCGACCGCAATGGTGGTCGCACATCCCCAGAGCGACGATGGCCGTGTTCTGGTCGGATACGTCACCGCCGAAGGTGTCGGAGATCTCGATCCCGCCGCGATGATCGCCGACCTGTCTTCGGCCCTGCCCGCGTATCTGGTCCCGGCAGCGGTGGTGGTACTCGACGAGTTGCCGGTCACCGCATCGGGCAAGCTCGACCGGGCCGCATTGACGCTCCGTGACTTCCGACCCCGGCATGCCGAGACCACCGCACCGTCCACCCCGACGGAAACACTGCTGTCGGAGTACTTCTCAGACGCTCTCGGTGTGGCGGATCCGGGAACCACCGAGAACTTCTTCGCCCTCGGCGGTCACTCGCTGTCGGCAACCCGGGTGCTGGCGCGGATCGCGGGTCAGACCGGCGTTCCGTTGTCGTTGCGGGATGTCTTCGACAACCCGACCATCCGGTCCCTGGCCGTCGTGGTCGAGCGCAAGCGCAATGCCGGGGGCTTTGACGCAGCACCGCCGATCCTGCCCCGAGCGCAATCGGGCCCGGCGCCGTTGTCGGCATCGCAGGCGCGCCTGTGGTTCCTCTATGAGCTCGAAGGCCCGAGCCCGGTCTACAACATCGTGATCCCGCTGCGTGTGCATGGTCGACTCGATGCCGATGCCCTCCGTACCGGGCTGCGCGAGTTGCTGTCCCGGCACGAACCGCTCCGCACGATCTTCCTGGACACGGAGACGGGCCCGGTTCAGAAGGTGCTCACCGTCGACGAGGCGGATCCGGGTGTGGCGTTCACCGACGGTGACGACGACCCGGACTTCGTGGATCGTTGCCGTGGGCACCACTTCGACCTCGGATCGCAGATTCCCATCAGGGTGTCGGTGCTGGAACGCTCCGACGGCGAATCGGTGTTGTGCATCGTTGTGCACCACAGTGCTTTCGACCAGTGGTCGGTACCGATCCTGTTCGCCGACCTCGACCGTGCCTACCGGCGGTCCCGGGGTGAGGGTGTTGGAGAACCCGAACAACTCCCGGTGCACTACGCGGATTACGCCCAGTGGCAGCAGGCACTACTCGGTGGGGGAGCGAGCGGCACCGAACCGGCGCAGATGATCCGGCGCCAACTGGGCCACTGGGCAACGCTCCTGTCAGATCTGCCGGACGAACTGCCGATCCTCACCGACCGGTCACGGCCGGTCGTGGCGGGCCAAGAGGGTTTCACCGTCAGCCGGGTCCTCGACCCGAGTGTGGTGCGCGCGATCAAGTCGGCCTGCAGTCGGCACGAGATCACCGAATACATGTTTGCGCAGACCGCGGTTGCCCTGGTGCTCGGCCATTTTGGCGCGGGCGCCGATGTCCCCATCGGTACACCGGTCTCCGGTCGCGGACAACCAGGGATCGAGCATCTGATCGGCTTCTTCGTCAACACGCTTGTCGTCCGTAACAACCTCGACGGTGATCCCACCGTCGAGGACCTGTTGCAGCGGACAAAAACGCTCGTTCTCGACGCGTTCGACAACCAGGATGTGCCGTTCGAAAGGGTGGTGGACCAACTCAATCCGGAGCGGATCGCCTCGCGACACCCGCTGTTTCAGACGATGGTCGTCTACCGGAACGCGCGTGGACTGCCCGCCGACATCGGTGACGTACCGATCGAGCTGATCCAGACGCAGGCAACCACCGCCAAGTTCGACCTCGAATTCGAACTGGTGGAACTCGATTCGGGTGCGTTGAGCGCCGACGTCGTCTTTGCCGCGGACCTCTTCGATCGTGGTACCGGCGAGCGCTACGTCGATACCCTGCTGCGGGCGTTGGAGCAGCTCGCCCGCGCCACCACCGAACGGATCAGCGACCTCGACATCGTCGACCATCGCGAGCGCGAGATGGTGCAGAAGTGGTCACGTGCACCGCGGGTGGACGTGCGCGCACACACCATCGACGGCTTGTTCGCCGAGCAGGCCGCCGCGACCCCCGAAGCGGTGGCGCTGTCACAAGAGGAGGCCCGGTGGACGTATCGCGATGTGTCGCAGGCCGGTAACCGCCTGGGCCGGCTGCTGATCTCCAGGGGCGTCGGTGCCGGGGACCGCGTGGCCGTACTGGCGCCACGGCGGCCGGAATTGGTGGTCATGGTGCTGGCGACGCTGACGGCAGGCGCCGCGTATGTGCCGGTCGATCCGGGCTATCCCGCAGCCCGGATCGATCACCTGCTCACCGACAGTGATCCTTCGGTACTACTGGTGTACGGCGAGGACGAGCGCCTGCTCGTTGCCGATCATGCGGCACCGTGCATCGTTCTGACCGATACCGAAGTGGCGGAGCAGCTTCAGGTACTGTCGGCGGATCCGGTTGCCGACACCGAACGCCGTCGCCGGCACGTGAACACCGATCCGGCGTACATGATCTACACCTCCGGCTCCACCGGGACGCCCAAAGGTGTTGTGGTCCCGCACCGCAACGTGGTTGCACTGCTCGATGCAACCGGGGACATGGACTTCGGCGCGCAGGATGTCTGGACGCTGTTCCACTCCTACTCCTTCGACTTCTCGGTCTGGGAGATCTGGGGCGCGCTGTGCACCGGCGGGCATCTCGTGGTGGTCGATCAGGAGACGTCCAGGGATCCGGCGGCATTCGGGGATCTCGTGCGCCGAGAACAGTTGACCGTACTCAATCAGACACCCTCGGCCTTCTACGCGTTTGTCGATGCCGAGCGCGAACGGGACGGTGATACCTCACTTGCCCTGCGCGCCATCATCTTCGGGGGTGAGGCGCTCGATTTCCGGAAGCTCCGGGGATGGTACGACACGCATCCGGAGAGCGCAGCGAACCTGATCAACATGTTCGGTATCACCGAGACCACGGTGCACACCACCGTCCATCGACTCAGCGGTGACTCCGAACCCGGGGCAAGTGTCATCGGCCGACCGCTCGACAACCTGAACACGTACGTACTGGATCACCGCATGTCTCCGGTTCCCCCGGGCGTTGTCGGTGAGCTATATGTCGCCGGTGATCAGGTGGCACAGGGTTATTGGAATCGTCCCGGACTCAGCGCAACCAGATTTGTCGCCAATCCGTTTGATGGCGGAGGTAGTCGTCTGTACCGCACCGGCGACCTGATGCGCTGGAATTCCGCCGGACTACTCGAATACGCCTCACGCGCGGACGAACAGGTCAAAATTCGTGGATACCGCATCGAACTCCATGAGATCGTGGCGGCGCTCGAAGCGCACCCGCTGGTGAAGTCGGCGGTCGTCGTTGTCGGCGAGCGCGAACGCGGCGGGTCGGCGGTGGAATACGCGCCGGAGAAGTACCTCGCCGCGTATTGGGTTGGCGCTGATCAGGACCCAGGCGATTTGACCGGCGACATCGGCAGGATGCTGCGCGAACACCTGGAGGCCTCACTTCCGGCGCACATGGTGCCCGGTCATGTGATCGGTCTGGATGCGTTGCCGCTCACCACCAACGGAAAGCTCGATCGCCGGGCATTGCCGAACCCGCAGGACGTGCTGCGGGTCGGCACCGATGCGCGCGGACCGGAGGGGCCGATGGAGGTGGCGGTGGCCAAGGCTTTCGAAACCGTCCTCGGACTCGACGCCGTGGCGGTGGACACCGACTTCTTCCATCTCGGTGGTGACAGCATCTCTGCGCTGGCAATCGTCCGTCATGCCCGGACCCACGGCGCCCACACCAGTCTTCGGAAGGTGTTCGACCACCGCACGGTCGAAGACATTGCAGCACATGCCGACCCGGTCGACGGTGCCGATTCGGCAACGGATCGGGTGCACCTGACCCACCGTCCGACGTCGTTGATGCCCATCATGCACCGGCAGCTTGCCTCCGGTGGCGATGGTGCCGGAGGTGATCAGTCGGGGGTACGGCAAACACTTCTGCTCACCGCACCCACCGATGTCGATCTCGTGCGGTTGCGGGAGGCACTGTCCGCGACCATCGCGATCCACGGGGCACTGTCGCTCCGCGTCACCTGTGATGATGGGCGTCCCACGGTGCATGCGGGGGATGCGTACCTAGAACTTCCGGATATCAGAACCGTTGATGCCCGGGGTCTTTCGCAGGACGAGTTCACCGACCTGATCCGTGCGGAAGAGCAGAAGGCGTCGCAGGAACTCGATCTCGGGGGCGGAGCCCTGACCACCATGGTCCACTTCGACCGTGGTGGAGGCGAGGGTGTGGTGGCCTGGCTGGTCAACCATTTTGCGGTCGACTTCGTGTCCTGGGAAATTTTGGTCGCCGACCTGTCGCAGATGTACGAGCGTCCAGAGCTCGCAGATGAGGTGGATCTGTCGTATTTCGAGTGGATGGAATACCTCAACACCGAATCGACACTCGATCAGTTTCGTCCCCAGCTGCCGTACTGGATCGAGTGCGTCGGGGCGGTCGGTTCGAATCAGGCGGTGGCAGAACCGGACCGGATCGACAGGGTTGCACATACCGGAACCTTCGGCGAGGCGGCCTCGGCTGCGGTCGCCGGAGGTGTGGCCGGGCGCGACGGGTTCGTCAACTCGGTGCTCCTGGCGGGTTTGGCACTGGCACTGGGGATCCGGCGCCAACGCGTCGGGCAGGAGCCCTGGGCCGGTCTGCTGGTCGACGTCGAAGGACACGGCCGGGTGAGCCGACCGGACGCGCCACCGTCAGAGGGCGCGGTGGGGTGGTTCACCACCGTCAAGCCGATCGCCCTTCGGGTTCCGGACGACGTGTCGGGGCGGTTGTTCGATTCGCCGATCGTGGGACTGGATGCGCTCGATGCCGTCGACCGGGCTCTGGATCAGGTGCCCGACGACGGACTCGGTTACGGCATCCTGCGGTACCTGGACAATCAGAGCCGGGAGGTGTTCGACCAATTGCCCACTGCAGAGGTCCAATTCAACTATGGCGCGATCACAAACGCGTCGCCGCAGGCGCAGGTATGGACGACACCGCCGGGGCTCCCACGCCTGATCGCAACAGATCCGGCACGGCCGGCGCATCCGTTGGTGGTCAACATCGTGGGCCGCCGTACCGCCGGTGGCGTGGAGTTCCACTATTCACTGGAATCCGATCGGGTGGAGTACGGATCTGCCCTCACCGAGATCGCCGAACTCTGGGAACAGGCCGTCCTGGCGCTGATCTCCGTGACGGATCTCGAGCGTCCCGCGGCGCGTGATGAAGCCGCGGCGGCCGTGGTTCCGACGGCAAATCAGCATCGGCTCCGGGCATCCGCTGTGGATGTCGCCGGATTCGCCCTCACCGAGGTGATCGACCTCGCGCAGGCCCCCGGCCGCGGCCAGCTCGAAGCAGCGCTACTGGATCAGGTGCACCGATATGATGCGCTGCGCCAACGGATTCGGGCCCGGGGCCGGGTATTGCTCGCCGAGGTGCTGCCGGTCTCGGCCGTTGCCGTTGCCGACGCCATCTCCTTCCACACCCTCGACATGTCCGCCGATGCCGCCGTCGCCCACGTCGCGCATCAGATGTGTGGCGAACTCGACGCCGCCGAGGGCGTGATGTGCAGGGTGGCAGTGGTCGCCTCCTCTGCCGGACACCACCTGGTGGTCGCGGTGCACGGGACGGCCGCCGACAACCGGTCCTTGCACACGCTGGCGACCAGACTCGCCACCGGGTCGCGGGTGGTCGAGCCTGGCGATGCCGGGATCTCCGTGGTGGACATGGCTGCTGCGTTGAACGACCTGTCCCGGTCACAGCGGGCCACAGAGGCGATCGACGATCTGTGCGACCCCGGGTCCGCCGCTGTGGTGGACCTTTCGTCGATCACTACCGGCGACCGGGTGCAGACCTTTACCCGCGAGGTGCCGGCCAACGCTGACGCCGCAGCGGTGGAGGCGGCATTCCTGCAGGCGGCGGACCGGGGCGAGTTCGGTTCGGCAGTCGACGTCGATGCCGATCTGCGACTACTCGTCGATGGCGACGATCGGGAGCGCCATGACGCATTCGGCTGGTGGACGGCATCCGGACCGGCCGCGTGCGGCGGTGTGCCCGCGGACCCGGCAGCACGGGCCTGGGATCCGTTGGTCCGCTTCGGAACACGTGAGGGTCGCAAGAAGGCGAAGGGATATGCGGCTTTGCCGATATTGCTCACCAGAAAATACGGGGCGAGCGCGCGACCGAATATGCGCGAGAGTAACGAACTCTTCTACCAATTGGTGTTCAGCTATCGCATCCGAGAAGAATCGGTTGATCTCCGGGTTTGTGGAGATCAGAAGGAATTCGGCGCCCATTTCCTGGACATGTGGGCATCCGCCATCATAAACCGCACATCAGATATGTCCGATATTGATTCTTGAGGTCACTAAACAGAGATAAGGCATCCGTGCAAATCGAATAGGGAGGCTGGCGCCCCAGATAAGATAAGGCTACCCTCATGAAGTTGGTGAGTGGCCCGTGTCCGGTTGGCACGGCGCCGAGTGCGCCGACGTCATACCGACGGGAGGAAATTGCCGCATGCTCGCTGTTGCGCCGAATGCGATATTCGATCACGTTGTATGTGACGATCCGCAGCTGGAGGCCATGGTCTGCGGTGATGACGTGGTGGATTTCGAGCGACTGGACGAATCCGTCGACTGGCTCTGTGAGGATCTGTCCGCGTGCGGCATGCGCTCGGGCCATCGGGTGGGGCTCTGTATCCGCGAGGGCTGGCAATTCGTGCTCGCGTTGCACGCCTTGATGCGCATGGACGCCGTGATCGTCCCGCTGAATCCTCTCGACGACGAAGCGCTTGTCGGCGCGCGTGATCTCGACCTTCACTACGTCGTGTCCCACGTGCTGGAAGACGACCTCGTCGAGGACGTGGCCGTGCTGGTCGGTGAACGCGATTGCGCCCCGATGTTCAGCGTCGCCGATGAGTTCACACTGATCGGCGTCGGGGACGGGCCCATCGACCGAAACGGCGGATTCGTCCTGGGCGGGTCCGATCGATCGATGTGGAGCTGGCCCCGGTGTGTCGAAGCGGTCGACGAGGTCCGCAGGGGGCTCGACCTGGATTCGCAGGCCCAGGTGATGCTCTGTGGAAGTTGCGAGAGTGCAGCGGCGGTCATGGTGATTCTCGCCTGTGCCAGCGCCGGATCCTGCCTGCAGATCGCGCCGCCTGCGGTGGATGCGAACACCTGGCCGGGCATCGGTAGCGGTCAGACGTCAGTCCTTTTTGCGCCCTCCGCATCTGTATGCGCATTCATCGAGCAAGCACCACAACAGCTTTGGCGCAACCTTCGGGTGGCACTGGCGTTGCGGGACGCGGTGCCGGAGGTGGTCGAACGCCGGTACGGGCTGGTTCACCAGTGCGTCGGGAACGTTGCGATCTACGAGGTGGAGAACTGCCCGATCAGGTTGAGGTCGGTTTCGTAGTGTCTGTGCCCGCGGGCCCGGTCGCGATGTTCACCAGGTCGGCCAACGCGTCTTCTCTGCGGTGCCGGAGTGTGTCGATCACCGCCGCGATATCCGCGTCTTCCGGCAACCACAGGGCCGACACCAGGGTCTCTCGCAGGTGCGAAACGTCCGCGGACCTGTCCGCACGACCGAGCATGGCCAGGATCTGTTGCGCCGGTTCGGCTCCGACTTGGGGCCGGTAGGGCCGGATATCGAAGTGCTGTGGCGCGAACTCCAGGAAGATCTCGTCACCCTCGGTCAGGCCGAGGTCGTCGATGAACCGTTTGACGGTGCCCAGCCGGCCTTGCACCGACACCCAGATGATCGATTGGGGACCGAGTCTCGACGGTAGCTGCAACGGCGTCCCCGGCCCGACGCCCAGATGCCCGGCCAGTGCGGACGGGATGTTGAACGCCGACCCCTTGATGTGCGCCTTGGATACCACCGAACGCCAGCGGACGATGTCGCCGTCGCGGTACAGATTCCGGGTCTTCGTCGGCGATTTTCGGTTCACGTAACGCTTTTCACGCCGGGTGACGACATCGTCGCGCGTGATGAACTCACCGGCCCCGGCGTATGCGCGGATGGATGATTCGGTGACGTTGTACTTGGCCATGATCCGGCTGATCAGGTCCTCGATGCCGATCTGCCCGCCGACCTCGTCGAGTATCGCGCCGATCTGCCGGTGGACGGGAAGGTAGCGTTCCCCACCCCAGCGGGCCAGGCCGTACGTCGCGCGGTCGGTTTTCACGATCCGGTCGTCGGTGGCGATGGCGTTGCGGATGCTCGACCGCGACCGCGGTGTGTCCGCCATGGAGTCGACGATCTCGTCGAAGGTCAGCGAGGTGCCTGCGATGGACAACGTGGCCGCGACCAGATCGCCGGTCGCGGTCGACGCGGTCACCACATGATCGCCGATCACGGCAAAACCATTGCGCCCCAACCAGCGGGCGGTGGTCTCGGCACTGAGCATCAACGCCTTCGCCACCGGGGCGAGCGGTACCACCGACTCCGGTCCGGCATGTTCGTCGAGGATCTCCCGCACCCGGGTATTCGCCTCTTGCACACTACCTTTGACGATCCAGTCGTCGGTGATGTGGAGTTCGCCGGACCCGGCGCCGAGGATGCGCCACAGTGGGATCTCCAGGGTGGGGAATGGCAGTCCCAGCTCGGGGATGTCCGCGATCACATCGGAGATGTCGGCGATCGGGTTGGCCCGAGCGATCATCTCCGAGAGCAGCGGGCGCAATGTGGCCGATGCCTCGACCATCTCGGCCAACTGCAAGCGCAGGCTCCGGTCGAGCTGGTTGACCCGTTCGCGGGACAGGCCTATCTGGGTGGCCAGGTGGGCCTGCGTGCGAGGCCGCGAGGCGACGATGCGTTCGCCGAGGATGAGACGGTCGCGGTCATCGAGACCGTCGACGAACTCCCTGACGCGTCGGTCTTCGGTCAGCGGGACCGGCAGTACGTCATCGGTGGCCGATGGATCGCCGGCAACCGCTGTGGCCGCGACCAGGTTCCGGACGATCTCGGTCGCCGCGTCGCGGTCGATGCCGGGGGATTCGAGCAGCTGGTTCACTGTCCGATCGAGAGGTTGGCCGGTGTGAGCGGCATTCGGGAAGTCGGAGGCGAGCCGGTGATCGGGCCGGTCGGCGACGTATCGGGCCGCAACAACGGCGCAGAACGCGTCGAAGTTCTCGCTGGTCAGGCTCTCCGCCGGAGTGGTGCCGATCCAAGCGTTCGGGATCAGTTCGTTCTCGGACAGGATCGGCGGACCGGACCGATAATCATCGAGCCACGGCAGGAGCTCACCCCAACGGCGGTGTGCCAGCGGGCGAACTGCATTCGCGGCGGGCATCAAGACGACCTTTCGGGTGCAGCGGGTATATCGAGCAGAGTGGACAACTCAAGCCGCGACACCGCAGTTTAACCGACACCCAACGCCGAGAGGATGGTGCGGAATTTTGCAGAGGTCTCGGCCAGTTCCTGATCCGGGTCGGAATCGGCCACGATACCGCCGCCCGCCGAAGCGCGGATGGTGCGACGGTCGGCGTCGAGTTCGGCGCACCGGATGCTGACCAGCCATTCTCCGTTGCCGGTGGCGTCGCACCAGCCGACCGCGCCTGCGTAGAAGCGCCGGTCTTCCTCGGTGCGCAGGATGTGGTCGCGAGATTGTGCGGTGGGTGTGCCGCAGATGGCGGGCGTCGGGTGCAGGATGCGGGCCAGGTCCAGCGCCGTGATGGACGGATCGCGGATCTGGCCGGAGATCTCCGTTCCCAGATGCCACATCGCAGGCGTCTTGGTGAGTGAGGGTGTGGCGGGCACGATGACCTCGCCGCACAGTGGACGCAGCCGTTCGGCCAGCGCCTCGACAACAAAGGCGTGCTCGTGCTGATCTTTGACCGAGGCGGTCAGTCGCTGAGCCTGCTCTCGATCGGTGTCCGGATCAGCCGACCTCGGTGCCGAGCCGGCGAGCGGATGGCAGGTCACCGTCGAACCCGTCCGGCGCACAAGCAATTCCGGGCTCGATCCGATCAGGAGATGGCCGTCGTAGGCGGGCCCCGCGGGTGTCAGGTCGGCGAGGAAACCGTTGTGGGTGGGGTCGGCGTCGACCAATCGGCCGAGTAGTGCGAGGGGGTCGATCGGCGCGCTCGCCCGCAACAACAGTGTTCGGGCCAGAACCACCTTCGACAGTTCGGTGGCCGGATCGGTCAGAGCGCGCAGGGCCAGACGAACGCGTCGGACGTGCTCTTCGGGTGCAGGCACCGTTGAGACGATCTCCACCGGCGGGAGCGACTTGGCCCGCGACTGCCATTGCTGTGCGGTGTGGGTCACCTCGGCAGGCGCCAACAGGGCGGCGGGCTGGTCGGTGTCGAAGGGGAGTGCGCCCACGATGTAGTTGTGGCCACCACGTTCGAGTGCCTCGCGCGCCGCTGCGATGCTGTCAAAGTGGGCGCTGACACCGGTCGCCAGCAGGTGATAGCCCGGGCGCGAGAGTACAAACGCCGGAGTGGTTTCTGCCGTGGCGCTTGTGGTCGTGGCCTCCGGCTTCGAGCGTGTACCGGCGGATGTGGTGGACATGGTCTGACTAACCCCTTAAACGCTTGTCGGCTGTGAACAGCCTAGTGCTTCCGGTCGGACGCCAGTAGAAATAGCCTATCCGAATGATGTAGTTCTTGATAGGTGTCCTCCCTCGCGCCCCCCAGACCACCCACTCGGCGCCGGTTACCGGTCTTCTTCGATGCACCAACCGAACCGGTCGACTCGACCTGGATCGAGGTCGATGCCACAACGACCCCGCGGCAATTCACCCTGCGGACGATCTTCGCGGCCAAACGGCGCACCCTGCCCGCAGCCGGGCTGATGATCGGTCACCAGGTGGGTGAGGCGCTTGTCCCGGTGGTGATGGGTCTGGCGATCGATCAGGCGATCACCGACCACGACCTGACCGCTCTGGTGATCTGGCTGATGGTCCTCGGTGGCATCTTCGCGATGTTGTCGTTCTCCTTCCGCTTCGGTTCCCGGATCGGATTCCTCGGCATGCAATCGATCCAGCATCAGCTGCGCAGCCGGGTCACCGACCGGATCCTCGATCCGGCCGGGATGGAGGGTCCGCCTGCGATGTCCGGCATGCTGCTCTCCATCGCGACCGCGGACGTGGCGAAGTTGTCGGCGGCGGTCGCGGTGGCGGTATATCCGGTCGGACAGCTCGCCGCGGTCCTGTTCTGTGGCGTTGTGCTGCTGTGGATCTCGTGGCCACTGGGCCTGGCGATCCTGATCGGCGCCCCGGTCATCCTGCTGGTCCTGGACCTGTCCGGTGGGCCGTTGCGCCGGCGGAGCGAGCATCAGCAGGAATTGGCGGGCGAAGCCGCTGCCACGGCTGAGGATCTCATCGCCGGGTTCCGCGTCGTCAAAGGTATCGGCGCCGAGGCGCAGGCGCGGCACCGGTACGACGAGGCCAGTTCGCGCGCACTCGCCGGGGTTCTGGCGGCCCGTCGATCCGAGGGCTGGTACCTCGGTGCGATGGAGTGGGTGTCCGGCCTGTTCGTGGTCGCTGTCGCCGTCGCGGCCGGATTGATGGCGGTCGACGGATCACTCAGCGTGGGCGAGCTGATCACGGTGGTCGGTCTGACGCAGTTCGTGATGGAACCACTGAGCGATCTGGGCACCGGCTTCGGGAAAATCTGGTCGGCGGGGATCGCATCGGCCGAACGCGTTCTCAAGGTGCTGCAGGCACCGACCGTGACACCTGCACCCCGGTCATCCGCTGGAGAAGTGGTTGTTGCACAGGGCGTCTCGGTGCGCTGCGACGGGCTGACCGTGGATCCGATCAAGGCGCTCGACCTCGAACTGCCCGACCGCGGGCTTGTTGCCGTGGTCGCCGATCACGAGACGACAGCTGCGTTGACCGCGGTGCTGGCGCGGCTGCGCCGACCCCGAGCCGGGTCCGTATGGGTCGGTGGTGTCGACCTGTTCGACCTGGATGATGTTGCCGCACGGCACAGTATCCGCGTGGTCCCGCACGCCACCGATCTGTTCGAGGGCTCGGTGCTGGAGAACATCACCGCCGATGTCTCCGAGTCCCCGGACCGGGAGGCGGCGATCGCGCGGGCCGTGTTCGCCGCGGCTTGCGACGACATCGCCGAGGTCCTGCCGCAGGGCCTGCACAGCCCGGTCGGTGAGGCAGGCCGCCGATTGTCCGGTGGTCAGCGTCAGCGCGTGGGACTGGCCCGGGCTCTGGCCGCGGAATCGGCGGTGCTGGTACTGGTCGATCCGACCACGGCGGTGGATTCCGTCACCGAATCCCTTGTTGCCGAACGCATCGTGAAGGCACGCGCCGACCACACGACGATTGTCTTCACGCGATCTCCGGCACTGCTTGCGCTCGCCGATCAGATCATCGTCCTCGATGAGAGTGGGCAGGCATGAGTGCGCCGACAACCGTGCCGATGACCGTGGCCGGACCAAAGGCGGTCTGTGGCCGGATGGCCGCAACCGTGCGGGGCCGATGGTGGTTCCTGGCGGCAGTGGTCGTGGTGCTGATCGGCGCGGCCGCGCTCGGTCTCGTCACGCCGTGGGCTCTCGGTCGAATCGTCGACATCGCCATCGACGACAGCGGGTTTCGTCAGGTGTGGCAACTCGGTGGATTGATGCTGGTTGCCGCATTCGGGTATGCGGTGCTGACCGGACTCGGCGTGGCACTGTCGTCACAGCTCTTCGAGACGATGCTCGCGCGGCTGCGTGAACAGATGCTCGATGCGGTGCTCCGCCTGCCGCTGGCCCGGGTCGAGTCGGCCGGTAGCGGCGATGTCGTCTCCCGGGCCACCGACGATGTCAGCGTGGTGAGCGAGGCGATCTCCAGAGCTGTTCCCGCACTGTCGACCTCGGGTTTCACGATCGTGCTGACCGGCATCGGTCTTGCCGTACTCGACTGGCGCTACCTCGTGGTCTTTGTGGTGTTGATGCCGGTCTACGTGGTCGGGGTGCGGATGTATCTGCGCGAGGCGCCACAGGTCTACGCGGCCGAACGGGTGGCGATGGCAGAACGCGCCCATCACGTCCTCGGCGCAATCCGCGGCCTGGAAACCGTGTACGCCTTCGGGTTGTCGGCCGGGCTCAGCAGGCGGATAGCGTACCGGTCATGGGACGTCGTGCGCTGGGCACTGCGTGCCCGGATCGTTCAGAACCGGTTCTTCGGCAAGATCAACCTGGGCGAATTCCTGGGAATGGCAACGATTTTGATCGTGGGCTACAACCTGGTGGGTGCCGGGATGTCGACGGTGGGTGCCACCACCACCGCCATGCTGTTCTTTTTGCGGCTGTTCGGGCCGATCTCGGCCCTGCTCCTGGTGATCGACGATCTGCAGTCCGGTGCGGCGTCGCTGGGACGGATCGTCGGCGTCATCGAGGAGGCCGAAGGATTTGTGTCACCGGCGCCGGTGGCACCGAACGCCACCGGTGGTACCGAATTGTCTGCGGAGTCGGTGAGCTTCGGATACTCGGCGGAACATCCGGTGTTGCAGGACATCTCCATCCGCCTGGTGCCGGGCGAGAAGGTGGCGGTGGTGGGGGCGTCCGGTGCGGGCAAGACCACGTTGGCATTGTTGCTGGCCGGCGTGCATCCGGTCACCTCTGGCCGGATCTGCCTCGGCGGGACCGACGTTCGCGATCTCGAAGGCTGCGATCGGGCCCGCCGGATCGCGATGGTGACCCAGGACGTCCACATCTTTGCCGGACCGTTGGCCGCGGATCTGCGGATGGTCGCGCCGGAGGCAAGCGATTCGGCGCTGAGGTCGGCGCTGGAGGCGGTGCTCGCGTGGGACTGGGTCAGTGCGCTCGACGACGGTATGGACACGGTGGTCGGCGCGGCCGGGGTCAGGCTCACACCCGTGCAGGTTCAGCAAGTCGCATTGGCCAGGTTGGTTCTGCTCGACCCGGAGGTGGTGATCCTCGACGAGGCGACAGCCGACGCGGGCAGCTACGGTGCCGAGACGCTCGAGAGGTCCGCGCAGGCCGCCATTGCGGGACGTTCGGCCCTGATCATCGCCCACCGGCTCAGTCAGGCGGCGATGGCCGACCGGATTCTGCTGATGGAGAAGGGTCGCATCGTCGAGTCCGGGACCCACGCGGACCTGGCCTCGGCCGGTGGCCGCTACGCACGGTTGTGGTCCGCCTGGTCCCGGGACCGTGACGGCGCTATCGCGTCTGGCCCGACGACCCGGTGACCGACGAGCCGGGCGCCGGGGCGGTACCCGCGGCCAACGCCAGGCGCAACTGATCGGCAACGGCGGTGGGATTCGCCGAGTTCTCATTGGTCAACACCGTGACCGCCCACCCCGTCGATGGCACGAGCTCGGTGACACTCTGGGACCCGCCGGTTGTGCCGTCCTTGTAGGCGTAGGGCAGCGGGTTGGCATCCGACGTCGGATACAGCTGCCAGGCCATGCCCATCTGCATGCCGCCGGAACCTCCGGGCGCCACCCGATCCAGGGTGGTGTTCAGGGTCGCGGCCAGCGGGTTCCCGCCTTTGCCCATCGTCGCTTCGGCCCACGTCGCCATGTCCTCGGCGGTGCTGACCAGACCGCCGGCGCCGGCGTATGCCTCGGTGTTGTTGTGGTAGCAGACGGGCTTTCCGTCGCTGTACGGCACGGCCAGATCGGCATTCGGCCCCGGCTCCAACTCCGTGGCGGACATCCCGAGCGGGCCGGTCAGTTCGTTTGCCACAACGTGTCCGTAGGGCTCACCCGCGCCCGGCTTGAACCCGCCGCTGACAATCGACCCGAGCAGCCCGAACCCCCAATTCGAATACAGCCAGTCCGTACCCGGGGTGTGGACAAGGGCGTCGTAGTTGTTGTTCAAACCCGCTGCGAGCTTGGTGATGTCGTAGTTCATCTCGGCATAGCAACCCTGCCCGAGATTCATCGCATCCCGCTTCAACCCCGACCGATGGGTGACCAGCTCGCCCATGGTGATGAACTTGCCGTCCGCTCCCGGCAGGGTCAGGTCGGCCGTGGCGGGTAGGCGACCCTGAGCGCGGTCGTTCAGCGCCACCGCGCCGGACTGAACCCGCAAGGCAAGTAGCGAGGCAGTGAAAGTCTTTGTCTGTGAACCGATCTCGAATTGAGTCTGCGGTCCCACGGGCAACGACTGTGCCTTGTCGGCGTCGCCGAAGTAGTAGGTGGTCGTGATCGATGCGCTCGGGTTGCCCGGAGCCGGTTTCACGATCGCGATCGCGGCCCCTGTCGTGTCGGTCAATTGCGAACCGACAGCGGCGACGACCGCCGCCACTTCTGCGGCGTCGCCGGGACGAGAACCAGGGTTGAAGGTGGTGGGCACCGCGTTGGCGGCCGGTGCGACGATGCCACCGAGTGTCAGTGACGCACACACTGCCACCGCTGCCGGAACCCATTTCCCGCGCCGCGTCTTCTCGGACGAATTGGTCGACAATGAGCGGCGCAGATTCATGTCGTGAGGTTACTTCACGACTTTCGAAACGGCAGCGCGTCGGAAACTCCTTCGCCGCATCATTGCGCTCACGCGTGTCTCACACGATGGTGGGGGCCGCTGCCGGGCACTGGCAGACCTGGTGTCTGATGGGAGTGTGACGACCCATCCAGCATCGAGCTCAGGCGACACCCACGCGATCACCACCCCGGCGGACCTCGAGCGGGTGCTCGGAGTGGCCCACGAAGGTGTCCTGAACAAGCACACATCGTCGATGACGCCGTTGATCGTCGAGTACCTCGAGCGCGCAAGGTTTTTCGTGTTGGCCACGGCGGACGCCGACGGCAACTGTGATTGCTCGCCGCGCGGCGACGTCGACTCGGCGGTACTCGTCCCCGACCCGCACACCCTGGTGCTGCCCGATCGGATGGGCAATCGCCGGGTCGACTCCTACCGCAACATCCTGGCGAATCCCCACGTCGGGGTGTTGTTCATGGTTCCGGGAATCGACGAGGTGGTCCGGGTCAACGGTCGGGCGAGGTTGCGCACCGACCCAGATCTGCTGGATGCCATGGCGATCAAGGGCAAGGCGGCGACACTCGCCGTCGTCATCGACGTCGACGAGGTCTACGTCCACTGCGCCAGGGCGATCCTGCGGTCGGATCTGTGGAATCCCGAGCGGTTCGCCGATCCGGACGACGTCCCGACTGTCCGCGACATCTACGCCGAACAGCACGCGGAGACGGTGCCTGCCGACGAGCCCCGCCGGCAGGAGCTGTACCGCTCGTATTTGTACTGATCGCGATTGACCCTTGAACCGAACAAGCGCTCGGTCATAGGGTGCGAGGATGGAAATCAACGGAGCAAGCGCAATTGTGACGGGTGGGGCATCGGGTATCGGTGCTGCAGTGGCGCGGCAACTCGCCGCACTGGGGGCCAAGGTGGTGGTGGCCGACGTGCAGGCGGACAAGGGGGAGGCCCTGGCCAAAGAGATCGGCGGAGCCTTTGTCAGCGTCGATGTCACCAAGACCGAGCAGATCGAAGCGGCGGTCAACAAGGCACTCGAGCTCGGACCGCTACGAGCGCTGGTCAACTCGGCGGGTATCGGATCGGCGCAGCGCACCATCGGGCGCGACGGTGAGTTCTCCTCCGCGCATGACATCGATGTCTTCCGGAAGGTCATCAACATCAACCTGATCGGCAGCTTCGACGCCACCAGGTTGGCCGCCACCGCGATGAGCCGTGGCGAGCCGACGGAAACGGGCGAGAAGGGCGCGATCGTGTCCCTGGCCAGTGTTGCCGCGTTTGACGGCCAGATCGGCCAGGCCGCGTACTCGGCGTCCAAGGGCGGCATCGTCAGCCTGACCCTGACCGTCGCCCGCGACCTCGCGGCCGCAGGCATTCGCAACAACACCGTCGCCCCGGGTCTGATCGAGACCCCGATCTACGGCAGCGGGCCCGAGTCCGAGGCGTTCAAGGCCAAACTCGGTGAGAGCGTGCTGTACCCGCGCCGTCTCGGCACCCCCGACGAACTCGCGTCGATGGTCATCGAACTCATCACGAACTCCTACATGAACGGCGAGGTCGTCCGCGTCGACGGCGGCGTGCGGCTCCCACCGAAGTAGCAAGCGGACTTCTGAAGGGACGCTGCGATCATGGCGCCGGCGATTCGTCGGCGCCATGATCGGCCCGTGAACGAACCCGGTTCCGGTTGCGTTCTCGCTCCTGTTGTCGGCGTTTGTGTTTGGCTTCGGTGCGGGGTCTTCTTTTCGGAGGTCTGTCCGGTGCCCGCTGTGGTGCTGACGGTGATGGCTCGTCCCAGGTGATGTGTCGTATCGCTGGGAAGAGGTCGTCGCCGGTCCAGGCTGGTCCGTGATAGATGCGGCCTTCGGGGGTGATGACAACGGTGGTGGTGCGGCCGTTGTCGTCGACGTATTGGTCGTCGAGCCAGTCGATTGGTCGAGCTTCGCTGCGCTTCGTCTCTGCCGTGTGGGTTTTGAGCAGGTGGTGAAAACGGCACAGCGCTTTGAGTCCGGTGGGATGGGTGCGGCCTCCGGCGTCGGGGTCGGCGTGGTTGTATTCGGTGGTGTGGTCGAGGTCAGCGGTCCAGGCGGGTTTGTTGCAGCCGGGCCAGGTGCAGTAGCAATCACGGATGCGGATGAATGCATCAAGGACTGCGGACGGTCGGTAGTGGTCACCGGGTTTGTCGACCGGTAGTGGAATTGTTTGCAGCCGTGGTTCTTTGACCCGCGCCCAGTCGGGGTCGATCCCGGCCAGTCGTGGATCGGGTGGGCCCTGCATCGGCACTGTCTTCTTGGCTGCGCGGCGAGCCTTGCGGTTCGGGCCGGACGGTGGTGTCGGGCACTGCTGTGCCACAGCATCGTTGGCTTCGGAATCGCCGGCCGGTGCGGGTGCCGACTCAGGTGCTGGTGCGGGTTTGGTCTTGTTGCCGAGCGGTCGGACGGTGGTGGCGTCGTGGTCGGCCAGTTCGCGGGCGTGGTCGGCGGTGATGACGCCGTGGCCTTCGAGGTAGCCGGGTTGCTCGTCGTCGCCGTCGAGAGTCGATTGGTTGACGATGGCGTGCAGCACGATCTTCACATCAATCCCGGAGACGACGTGTCTGCTGGGTACGGACAGGATTTCGGCCAGGCAGGGGTGTTCCGCATCCTCCTCGCATTGGCAGGCGAACTCGCGGGCCATGGTGATCGCGAACAAGGCGTCGGACATCCGTTGCGGTTTACGGCGCGGGTCACGTTTACAGGTGGAGGCGGCGAGCTTCTCGAGGCGTCGCATGATCATCGCGGTGTGTTCAGCTGCCATCGTCGCGGTCAGGACACCCATACCGTTTTGTTTCTCGTCGGCCCAGACTCCCCGGTTGTTGTTGGCGTCCTCGCGTTCCTCACGGACCAGGGTGGGGTCGCGGCGAAAGATGGTGGCATCGATCATGTCCCGCATTGCTTTCGACGACCAGGATCCGCGACGACGCAGGTTCTCGGCGATGTCCCGATCGATGTCGGCGGCGTGATCGGTGCCTTCGATCAAATCCGTGCGGGCGACGATCGCCGCGATGTGATGCGCTGCCACCAGACCGTACTTGAGGGCTTCGGCCACGTGCGGAAGGCGATCACGCAACGCCAACGCACACGTCAGATGATTTTCGGCGACCGTCTGACTCATCCGCTGCGCCAACGCCAACCGGGCCGCGCACTGGGTGTAGGCGTCCTTCAGGAAGTCCGAGGCGTCGAGGCTCTGGGTATCCATTTGCCGATGCAACTCCGCCGCATAGGCGTACCGGGCCCACTCCAGATACCCCTGTCCGGCCATTGCACGCTCCACCGAACCCAATAAATCGTTGACGCCCAACAACATCGCCGGTTGTATCCCGGTGATGGCGGGGTCCACGCTGGGCCACGGTTCGAACATGCTCCTAGTCTAAATGCGGGGTCCGACATTGCTTTTCATCGCCCGAAACCGTAGTCCTACGGCCCGATCGGTCGAAATAAGGGCCCGGTCAACGGTGTTCGGCCTCAGTTGAGGTTGCACCTACGCGCGGCATCATTGGCCTGATGCATAGTCGGCCCGAAGTTCCGGGGACTCATGAAGTCGTACAGATTGATCCGAAGCTGATTCTGGCCGGTTCCGAACATTGTGTTGGCGGTGTTCGGCCTGATGAAGTCGTCGGTTTGATCGTCTCCCCAGACCCCCGGATTCTCGCGCGTGAAGAACATGTTCCATTTCACGGGCTGTCCGTTGCCGGCGAAACTCCACGTCGCTCGCATCTGAGCGTTCGCGGGCATGGAAGACCAGGGATGCCAACTGAGGTCGCTGGGAAACTCGTACTTGGTACAACTCAGACCGTTCACGTCACCGGGACCCACTGGTGGGGGAGTGCCGCGGATGAGCCATGGATACATGGCCGAGACGAGCGTGGTTGCGAACCACGTGCGCAATCCGGTCGTCAGGTTGTTCAACAGTTGCCCGGGTTCGATAGGCGCGATCCAGTGCTCCTCAGCGAGCTCCGCATTGGCAGCTTCGAGTTTGCCGTAGTCGGACGCCATGACCAATGCGACTGTGGTGAACGCGTACGTCGAGGCCGTGGGGGAATCTTCGACTTGCTGCGCGAGCCGATCGGCTCGGACCTTGGTCCTGTTCGCCAGCGAGTTCGCGTTCGCGTTCGCGTCGGCTTCGCCACTGGCATAGGCGCCTAGTGCGAGGAGAGTCGATATGGGCCCCCACACCGCTTTGATCTCCGGTGCGACCAGCATCACGGTATTCATGACGACGTTCGTCAGCTTGAGGCCGTCAGCGAAAGCGGTGCTTGCCGGCGGCGGTGACACCTCGTTGACGATGTCGTTGCCGATCTTGGTGACGCTCAGTTTGGCGTCGCCGCGAACCAACCCCATCGCTTGCTGCAAATTCGCGTAGTAGGTCTTGACTGCGACGAATGCGGTGACTTCCTTACGAAGTTGTGTCACGGCTGCGTCGAACTCCGCGGCGGTGAATGTGGCTCCACAGTGCCGCGCCCAGTGCGCACACTATTGCCAGGAGAGAGTCGCTCACGGCGGGAATCTATCCCGGCCAGATGAACCGCGGGCATCACACCGGTGAGATACCGAATTCGCCTGCGAGCTCGGCAATTCGCTCGGCGCGTTTGAGGCGGGGGAGGTCGCTGCCGTCCCGCACCAAGCGACCACGGGCTTCGAAGTCGGAGAGGAACCCGGTCGCCCACGCTACGTCGGCCGGGCTCGGACTGATGACGGTGTTGATGACTCCCGTGTGGGCCGGATTCAGGCACAGCTTGCCGGTGAGTCCGAATGACACGCTGGTGGCGGTCTTTTCGCGGAGGATCGTCTCGTCGTCGGTGACCGCCGGTCCATCGATCGGTCCGGTCAGGCCGGCCACCCGGCTGGCGACGACCAGGCGCGATCGCGGGTAGGCCATCACCAGATCGTCTGCGTCGGTGGCGGTGTCACGACGGTAGTCACCGCTTCCGAATGCCAGACGCAGGACGCCGCGGCGCCGGGCGATGTCGACCGCGTTCTCGATCCCCATCGCGGACTCGATGAGCGGGATCACGGGCACGCGTCCGCCGAGGCGGTCGTAGGTCTCGTCGACCTGGTCGGGATATTCGGTCTTGGCCAGCATGACTCCGCCGAGGCCCGGTGCCGCCCGGAGGTGATCGACGTCGTTGGACCAGAAAGGCGTGGTCCGGTCATTGATCCGCACCCATGCCTCTGCGGCGCGCAGCCACGCGGTGACACTGTCGCGGGCCGCGTCCTTGCTGCGTGGATCCACGGCATCTTCGATGTCGAGGATGATCTGGTCGGCCTGCGAGCGGGCGGCGGCCGTGTAGGCCGCCGGGACCGACGCGTTCACCAGGAGCCATGAGCGTGCGATATTTGCGTCGATGCGAGGGCGGGACTGCAGATCGGGTTGTGCCATGGAGCCCAGTGTGCCGTAGCCGGTCGAGCACGCCGGCGGTCAGTGCAATACGTTCATCGTTTGCCGCCAGAAAAGTGGGCCGCCCCTGACCTGTGGAGCGACCCACTCTCTCGTCAGTTGACTAGAACGAGGCTTCGTCCAGCTCCATGATGTCGTTGTCGACCTTCTCGACGATGCCGCGGACGGCGGTGAGCTCGGGCAGCATGTTCTTCGCGAAGAACGTCGCCACGGCGACCTTGCCGTTGTAGAAGGCGGTGTCGGCTTCGCTTGCACCGGCATCGAGAGCAGCTTGCGCCACCTCGGCCTGCCGCAGCAGCATCCAGCCGATGAGCAGATCGCCGACGCTCATCAGGAAGCGGACACTGCCGAGGCCGACCTTGTACAGCTCGGTCGGCTGCTCCTGCGCGTTCATCAGGAAGCCGGTGAGGGTGGCGGCCATGACCTGGACGTCATCGAGGGCGGTCTTCAGGAGCGCCTTCTCTGCCTTGAGGCGGCCGTCGCCCGAATCGGACTCGATGAAGGCGCTGATCTGGCCGGCGACGTGAGCCAGGGCCTGGCCCTTGTCGCGAATGATCTTGCGGAAGAAGAAGTCCTGCGCCTGGATGGCGGTGGTGCCCTCGTACAGCGAGTCGATCTTGGCGTCGCGGATGTACTGCTCGATCGGGTAGTCCTGCAGGAAGCCCGAACCGCCGAGCGTCTGCAGCGAGCCGATGAGCTGCTCGGAGGCCCGCTCGGAGCCGACACCCTTGACGATCGGCAGCAGCAGATCGTTGACGCGGTACGCCATTTCCTTGTCCGAACCGGAGACGAGCTGTGCGGCCGCGGCGTCCTGGTGCGACGCGGTGTACAGGTAGACCGCCCGCAGACCCTCGGTGTAGGCCTTCTGGGTCATCAGCGACCGGCGTACATCCGGGTGGTGGGTGATGGTCACGCGCGGTGCGGCCTTGTCGGTCATCTGCGTCATGTCGGCGCCCTGCACGCGCTCCTTGGCGTATTCCAGCGCATTGAGGTAACCGGTCGACAGCGTGGCGATTGCCTTGGTGCCCACCATCATTCGAGCGTGCTCGATGACGTCGAACATCTGCGCGATACCGTCGTGGACCTCGCCGACGAGCCAGCCCTTGGCCGGGACGCCGTGCTGGCCGAATGTCAGCTCACACGTGGACGAGACCTTCAGGCCCATCTTGTGCTCGACGTTGGTGACAAATGCGCCGTTGCGCTCGCCGAGTTCGCCGGTCTCGTGGTCGAAGTGGAACTTCGGAACGAAGAACAGTGACAGACCCTTGGTGCCCGGGCGCGCGCCCTCGGGGCGGGCCAGCACCAGGTGGATGATGTTCTCGGTCATGTCCTGGTCGGCCGAGGTGATGAAGCGTTTCACACCGTCGATGTGCCAGGTGCCGTCTTCCTGCTTGATCGCCTTGGTGCGGGCGGCGCCGACATCGGAACCGGCGTCGGGCTCGGTCAGGACCATGGTGGCGCCCCAGCCGCGCTCGGCACTGATGACGGCCCACTTCTTCTGCTCGTCGGTGCCGTTGTTGTAGAAGATGTTGGAGAAACCGGCGCCGGCTGCGTACATGAACGCGCCCGGGTTGGCGCCGAGGAGCAGTTCGCCGATCGCCCAGTACAGCGAACGGGGGGCAGGCAGGCCGCCGAGCTCCTCATCGATGCCCAGCTTGTCCCAGCCGGCGTCGGTCAGAGCCTTGTACGACTTCTTGAACGACTCGGGGACGGTGACGCTGTGGGTCTCCGGATCGAAGACGGGCGGGTTGCGGTCGGCGTCCGCGAAGGACTCCGCCAGCGGGCCCTGGGCGAGGATGTTGACCTCGCGCAGCATGTCGATGGCGGTCTCTTTGTCGAGATCGCCGAAATCTCCACTACCCAGGACTTCCTCGAGCTTGAACATCTCGAAGAGGTTGAACTGGAGGTCGCGGAGATTGCTCTTGTAATGCCCCATTGCAGAATCCTTTGCAATCGTCGAACTGCTTTTGATTGTGGTGAGTACTCGGTGGGTGGACTGCACAGTAAGTTACTCACCAGTAACAACCCGAATATACATCCGCTTACCACGTCGCACAAACGCTCGGTGAGTCAGTAATTGTGATGCGCAGCACTTCAGGGGCTGGATGGGGTGATGACTCACCGGTGGCGTGTCCGGCAGGTCGGGCACCATGGATGGCATGTCTGACGCGGTGAAAAGCAGTGAAGGTGTCCAGAGCGAACCTTCCGGCCCCCTGGTGCAATGGTTGGCCGAGGCCGGACCGGAACGCGATCTCGGGCCCGCCGACATCGTCGAGATCGGTCAGAGCATGCAGAAGTTCATGCTGCCGTTCCAGTTCGCGATCAAAGAGATCGTCACCAAGCTGGAGATCTTGCGCGATGAGTTCGCCTACCTCAACGACTACAACCCGATCGAACACATCAGCGCCCGGGTCAAGAGTCCCGAGAGTCTGCTCGCCAAGGCCAGTCGCCGCAACATCCCGGTGAACCCCGAAGCCCTCCAGGGCCAGATCGACGACATTGCCGGAGTCCGGGTGTCGTGCACGTTCATCGCCGATGCCTATCAGCTCACCGAGCTGTTATGCGCCCAACCTGACGTGAAAACCCTGCACACAAAGGACTACATCGCCCATCCGAAACCGAACGGATACCGCGGACTGCACACCATCGTCGAGACGCCGGTCAACCTGAGCACCGGCCAGTTGCCGGTGAAGGTCGAACTACAGATCCGCACCATCGCGATGGACTTCTGGGCCAGCCTCGAGCACAAGATCTACTACAAATACGACCGCACCGTGCCCGCCCATCTCCTCGACGAGCTGACCGAGGCCGCCGAAACCGCCAACATCCTCGATCAGAGGATGCAGGCGATCCGGCGGGAGATCCACGGCAGCGGAAATCGCGAGCTCTGACGATGTGTCAGGCCAGCGCCTTACGCAGATAAATCAGATCGTCGGCGAGACCTTCCTCGGGCGTCTCGAGGATCACCGGAGCACCCGCCGCCTTCACTACCGCGACCAGGACATCGGGGTCGATGTGGCCATCGGTGAGGTTGGCGTGGCGGTCGCGGCCGGAGTCGAACTCGTCGCGTGAATTGTTCAGGTGGATCAGGTCGATCCGCCCGGTGATGGCCTTGACCCGCTCGACGATGTCGACGAGATCTTCTCCGCCCGCCCACGCGTGGCAGGTGTCGAGGCAGAAGCCTGCGTTCTCGTAGTCGCCGACCGCTTCCCACAGCCGTTCGATGTTCTCCAGGGTGCGGACCATCGCATGGTCGCCGCCTGCGGTGTTCTCGATCAGGATCGGGACGGGGAAGCCGCCCTTGTCGTTCGCCCGCTCGAAGAGCTTGCGCCAGTTCTCGTATCCGTCCTTCGCGTCTTCGTCGTCGCGTAGGTGTCCGCCGTGCACCACCAGTCCGAACGCGCCGAGTTCCGCGGCGGCGATGGCCTGGTTGATCACTGCCTGACGTGACGGCATCCGGAGCCGGTTGTTGAGGCTGGCCACGTTGATCATGTACGAGCTGTGCACCACCACATCGATCGGGGAGTTGCGGATTTGTTCTGCCAACGGATGGGGTTTCGGCTTTTCCCAACCCTGTGGATCTGTCACAAACATCTGTAGCAATTCGGCGCCGAGCTCCTCGGCGCGGCCGATTGGATCGCTGTCTTGTCGTACGTGGGCACCTGTGCGCATGAACACAGCTTAGGAGGCTCGGGCTGTCAGAGTGTTTTTCATCGGCGATCCCGAGGTATTTGGCGACAATTAGGGGCAGAGTGGAGATCCGTAAGACTCTGTCGGACGAACTGTTTTTGGGGGAGTAAACGTGGAACGTTTGAGCGGTCTCGACGCCTCATTTCTCTATCTCGAATCACGATCGCAGTTGATGCACATCGTCGGGCTGATCGAACTCGACCCGGACACCGTCGAAGGCGGATATTCGTTCGAGAAGATGCGCGATGTACTCGACCGGCGGATCGCCGGACTCCCGACATTCCGTCGGAAACTCCGGGATTCGATCCTGAACATCGACCATCCCGTGTGGGTGGAAGACCGGAATTTCGACATCGAAAGTCATGTCCACCGGGTGGCCGTCCCGCCTCCGGGCGGACGCCACGAATTGGCAGATTTCTGTGCACACATCGCCGGGGTGCCGCTCGATCGCAGCAAACCACTGTGGGAGATGTGGGTCATCGAAGGGCTGCTCGACGGGAAGATCGCGGTGTTGCTCCGGATGCATCACGCCAGCGTCGACGGGGTGAGCGCTGCGGATCTGCTGGCCAAACTGTGCACCATCGGTCCCGACGAACCCGAGCTGGACGAGGAGGACCTGGCCCAATCCGCCGGGGACGCCTCGCTCGTCGGCCTGGCGGTCGACGGTGCGCTTCAGGTGGCGCGTCGGCCGCTGAGCTTCGCGCGATTGCTCCCCAAGACTGCCCAGGTGCCGTTCGACTGGATCTCGCGGGCCCGCCGCAACGAGGCGATGCCGCTGCCGTTCCGGGCACCGCGGACACCGTTCAACAAGTCGATCACGGGCCACCGGAGCCTGGCGTACACGCAGGTGTCGCTGACGGACGTCAAACGCATCAAGGATCACTACGGCGTCAAGATCAACGACGTCGTCCTGAGCGTCTGCGCGGGGGCATTGCGGAGCTACCTCGACGATCTGGGTGAACTCCCGGACCAGCCGCTGGTCGCGATGGTCCCGGTGTCGGTCCACGGCGACAACGACGACGACCTCGTGACACAGGGCACCAACAAGGTCACCGGCATGTTCACCAAGCTGGCCACCGATATCGCCGACCCGGTCGAGCGCATCACCACGGTGGGCGATCAGGTCCGAAAGTCCAAGGAACACCATGGTTCGATGGACTCGAACCTGTTCCGGGGCTGGGCACAATTCGTGCCGCCTGCGACCATCGGCATGGCGATGCGGCTGTATGCCTCACAGGAGCTGGCAGATCGGCATCCGGTGATCTACAACCTGGTGATCTCCAACGTGGCCGGACCCGACTTCCCGATGTATTACCTCGGCGCGAAGATCGAGGGGATGTACCCGCTGGGGCCGGTGTTCCACGGTGCAGGCATGAACATCACGGTGTTCTCCCTCGACGGCCACCTCAACGTCGGCGTCATCGGCTGCAAAGAACTCGTCCCCGATCCGTGGCCGTTGGTGCAGGCCTTCGAAGACGAGGTGAAGGCGCTCCTGGAAGCCTGCGACTAGCTCTCGACGGGCTCGAGAACGAGCGCGGAGACCTCGCGCGCGGCCTCCATGAAGACCGGGATGAATTTGGGGGCTTCGAGGACACAGCAGGCGTGGCCCCCGTCGACCTCGAAGACCTTGATGCCGGGAATGTTGTCGGCAAGCAGATGCTGGCGCGACGGGGGGATGACCCGATCCTTGACCGAGATCAGGACCGCGCTGGGCACGTCGATCTCGGACAGCCACGGGCGTGAATCGAACCTGCCCATGCCGTCGCCGAGCGGGCCGAGCCGAGAGAGCGGCGTCGCCAGGAACTGCCGAATAGCCCACAACGAGTCGGGGACCGTTCGATCGTCGAGCTTGGCGGCATTCGGTTGCACGTGGGGCGGATGGATGACCTTCATCATCCGGCCGATGTTCGACATGCTGGTCTGGCGTTTCGGGTCGTGGCTGCCGAAGAACGGGCCGGTGGAACACAGGATCAGACCGTTGACCCGGCCCGGGTGCCGCCGCCAGGCCAGCTGTGCCACACCGCCGCCCATCGAGAACCCGGCAGCGGTGAAGGTGTCGATACCCAGGACGTCGGCGAGTGCGACCACATCGTCGGCGCAGTCGTCGAGATCGAACCGACCGTCGCGGATGCCGCGCCCGTGCCACCGCTGGTCCAGCGTGATGACCCGGAACTCCTTGTTGAGCTCGGGGATCAGCGGATACCAGCACAGCAGCCCGTTGGTCATGACCGAATGCAGCAGGAATATCGCCGGTTTGTCCTTCGGCCCGGAGTCGGTGACGTACGTCGAACCGCGTCCGGGCAGGTAGACCATGCGGCCGTCGGGGAGGTCGCGGACCGGATAGGGGTCGATGACGCGCTCGACCCGGCGCAAGATCGCATTGCGAACCCTGACCAAAGAACTCTCCATCTGTTCGACGGTACGGGGGAAATGGTCCTGCCGCCGCTTCTGCACGAAGCGTAGGATCAGAAAAAAGTGATGTGGATCACGGTCGGGCAGAGATGGGAGATGTCCATGCATTCAGGAACCTCACTACACGTCCGCAGGCTTGCGGTCTGGCCGGCCGGCTGGCTTGCTTACTTCTCCGGCTTGGCCGGGGCGGCGGCCGCGGCTCTGACGCTTCTCGCGATGGCGAGTGAACACTATGTGGAAGGTGCTGTCGCCGGCATCTGTTTGGTGGGCCTCGTCGTGCTGGGGATCGTGTCGTTGCGTGCGATTCCGCGGATCTCCGACGAGCACACCCACGCCATCGAGGCGCGGCGAGATCACGCGGTGTACCGGGCCCGCTATCCGCTGTAGTTCAGAACCGCTCCACGAGGTAGAGGTGCTCGGTGACGTGTGCGCTCCTGCCGCGAAGGTTGCGGCTGCCACGAAAGGTGTTGTAGCGCTGGGTGAATTCGGTGACGACTCCGATGGGCTCGAGCATGTCGCGCATCTGTTCCGGTGCGATGAAACCCTCGTCGTTGAACGAGATCAGTAGATACCTGGCGTCGAGTTCGTCGATCAGTGACCGCAACAGCCCGGCGGCAATCGAACGCACGTTGTAGCCCGAGCGGTTCCAGTCGCCCGGGATACCCGAGACCGGACTCATGGCCGTGGGCACGCGATTGTCGGCGATCAGGTTGAGCATGAAGTAGTTCGACCCGTAAGGATGCTGGTTGTACGGCGGGTCCAGGTATGCGACGTCGACGCCCCCGACCAGTGCCGGTAGCTTCGCGGCGTCGGTCTGCAGTACCCGGCGCTCGCAGTGGTGCGTGCTCAGGACGGGCGGGCGCAGGGTGATCGTTCCGGTGATGCGGCCCAGTGCATCTGCGCCACTGCCGCCGAATCGTCCGATCCCCGTTTCGCGATCCTTGTAGAAACCCTTGAACACCCCGGAGGTGTTGGCGTGGACCGAGGCCGCCGAGAGCAGCGGTCCGAGCAGCAAGGTGCGCAGCGGTTCATCGAGCTCATGGATGAGGTGGATGTAGGAGTCCAGGCGCCGCGCGTTGTCGCTGGTGTAGAAAACCCGTTCCCCGGGGGCGATCTGGTCGTCGTCCGCGGGCGCGTAGTGCTCGGCGATGAAACCATTTGTCCGGTGGCCTGATTCGACGATCTGATTGATCTCGTAGACGGTCTTGGCGAGCAAGTCCGGATCCATCTCGCAGGCATTGGTCAGGTAGCAGTCGCTGATCACCCGGGCATAGCTCTCCAGGTCGTTCGCGATCACCGTGCTCGACCGTGCCTTCGCGAGCCGCGAGACCACACCACTGCCGGAGAACGCGTCGAGTGTGACGAGCGGCCTGCCGATCTGCCGCTGTACCTGGGCCAACGCCTCGTCGATGAGGACCAGGAGTTGGCGTTTGTTGCCGATGTAGGTGATCAGCTGCGACGTGCGGTAGGCGGCTTCAGGGTCTTCCGCGTCAGCCGTGTCCACAACTGCAGAGCGTATCGAGGACGGTTCGCACATCGAACAGGCGTCCACTGTGCCGGTTCAGTCGTCCAGGCAGATCTCGGTTTCGATGGTGATGGGAACGCCGGTGGCGATGAGCAGCCGGCACGGGGCCTCGGAGTCGCGGTACAGGCTCAGCCACTGGTGGCCCCGGCTGCCATCGGCGTAGACCGCCTCCAAGGTCCGGTTCAGGCGTGCCTCGGCCTCGTTGTTGATGATGTAGCGCCGGTCGCCGTATCGCAGATACTTGTTGGGCACGTTGCCTCCGGAGTCGAGTCGGTTGCGTGTGCAATCAGTGTGACTCACGCCACTTCTGGTGTTGGCCGGTTTGGGCCGAGCCAATCCTGGAGATGAACGTCTGTTTCCGGGCAGGAACGTTTTCGCGAATTCTTGGCCAACAGTCGGCCTCTGGTGACAACGTGGCTTCATGAGCACGCAGGAGGCCGATCGGTCCGACGTGGCAATCGCCCGTGGTCCGCTCGCCGATCGGTCGTGGCGCACGCGGCTGCGCGAGGTGAGGCGAATTCGCCTGGGCGATCTGAGGCTGTGGCGTGCGGTTGCGCTGGCGGTGTGGTTGGCGGTCGTGATCTGGCACATCGCCTACCTCGGGTTGGCCTTCGACCGGACCCGGCTGTTGCTGCTTCTGTGTGCCGGGCTGGCAGCGGCCAGCATCGGACGCAGGCGCGTCATCACGGTGGTCATCGACTGGCTGCCGTTTGCGCTGATCCTGCTGCTCTACGACTTCACCCGCAATATCGCCCAGTGGCTGGACATGCCAACCCAATGGGCGCTGGCCGTCGACTTCGATCACTGGATGTTCGGGGTCAACCCGACGGCGTTTCTGCAGAGTCACCTCAAACAGGCCGAGCCGCCGTGGTGGGAGGTGATCACCAGCGTTGTCTACATGTCGTATTTCATCGTCCCGTACGCGGCGGCCGCGCTGCTCTGGCTCAGAGACCGTCACGCCTGGCGACGGTATGCGGTGGGATTTCTGCTGACGACGTTTCTGGCGCTCGTCGGCTACACGCTGGTGCCCGCCGCGCCGCCGTGGGCCGCTGCCCAGTGCTCGGCAGTTGAGGTCACCGACAATCCTCGGCATCCGGACTGTATGGACCGCGCTCCGTATGAGGGTGGCGGCATGCTGGGCGATGTGACGCCCGCACACGAGGGCGCAGAGCCGTACGTGGAGCGGATCTCGGCCAGGGGCTGGGACGTTCTCGACATCCACGCGGCGTCCGGGCTGCTGCAACTCGGTCAGGCAAAAGCGAATCTGGTGGCGGCCATACCTTCGCTGCACGCCGGCCTGACGATGTTTCTCGCACTGTTCATGTGGCCAAGGGTGGGCGCGTTGGCCCGAACATTGTTTGTGGGCTACGCATTTGCGATGGCATTCACGCTGGTCTACACGGCCGAGCATTTTGTGATCGATATCCTGCTCGGCTGGGGGCTCGCCGTTTTTGCAGTTGTCGTGGTCGGTTTGGGTGACAAATATCTGGCAGGCCGGAAAATGAACAAAGAAGAGGAATTTCTCGGGCGCCTGAGTCAGGTGCCCTGATCGCGTAGGGCATCCGGGGCATCGGTGCCCGAATCCGTAGACGAGGTTGTGCTGCCGGACCCCGAGGAAGCGGCGGGTTTGGATCGTCGCAGACTCCAGCCGCCCGTGTCCGGCTCGGCTTCGCCGAAGTGGTCGGCGTCCACGGAGCTGTACAGCGCCACCAACATGGCCCCGACCACGGCACCGATGAATCCGAGGAACGCGAGCCAGGTGAGGCCGGGTTTGGCGGTGTCGTCGAGGAATATCACGCCGATGATTCCGGGGCCTGCGGTCTCGCCGACCACCAGAAGGGCGGTGACCCCGTTGACCTGGCCGAGCTGCAGGGCCACGGTCTGGACGTAGAAGCCCACCGCACCCGCGACCGCGATCGTCCAGGCGGCCGGATCGGTGAGCAGTGCGACGATGTCGAACGGATGGACCCCGCGCAGGATGCGGACCGAGATCGCAATGATGCCGAACAGGAGTCCGGCAGCAGCTCCCCCGACGATGGCCCCGCGTTTACCGAGGCGGTAGACGGCCAGCAATGCCACGATCGCCAGCAGGCAGGTGGCAGCGAACAGGCCCCAGTGGAAGCTGTTTTCCTCGTCGCCGCCACTCTGGTGTGACGACGACACGCCCAGGGCGCACAGCGAGAAGACGACCAGGCAGATGGCAACCCAATCGCGGCCGTGCAAACCGATGCCGAGGATGGCGGTCCCGAGCAGGGCGGTCACGATCAAGTTGGCCGAGACGATCGTCTGAGACAGGAACAGCGGGAGGAATCGGGCCGCCACCGCTCCGGCACCGAAGCCGAGCACCACCAGGGATGTTCCGATGATGAACTCACGTGTCTTGAAGGTGTCCAGGGTGGAGGCGACCGAGGGGCCGCCTTCGCTGGTGAGCTGATCTTGCTTGTTGGCATCGCGGGCGGCGACAGCTGCTTTGCGGGCGCCGAAGGCCCGCAGGACTGTCGATACGCCATACGCGACAGCGGCAGCGCTCGCGAAGAGGACGCCGATCAGGAACATTCGGACACCTCTCCCTCACGGCACGGCGGCATACACCATGCGACTGTTATGCAGCGAATTTTAAGCTACCATGCTGCGAGTGCAGCCATTTCTCGGTTTCCCTGCGAGGTTCGATGCCCGATCGTAGCGGTAAAAAGGTCCTCATAACGTTTGGTCGGTCGTTTCTCACACTCGATCTCGCCAGGTTGATGAATGCCGGTGGACACGATGTGTACATCGCCGATTCGGTGCCATTCCCGATTGCTCGTTTCTCCAATTCGGTGCAAAAAGTGTTTCGGGTGCCGCGGCCGAAGTTCGAGCCGAAAGAGTATGTCGCGGAAATAGCGCGACTGGTTCGAGCTGAATCCATCGACATGGTCATACCCGTGCACGAGGAGACCGACATCCTGGCGATGGCGCGTGATCAGTTCCCGCCGCAGTGCCGTCTGTTGTTGTCGGATTTCGAGACCGAGTTCCGGCTACACAACAAGTTTGAATATCAGGTCATGCTCGATGCCCTCGGTGTTCCGACGCTGAAGTACGCACAGGTGGGATCTGCTGAAGAGTTCGCGGCGCTGGATTTTGACAAGCCCTTCGCGCTGAAGCAGGTCTACTCGCGGGGTTCGCAACAGGTGTACAAGGTGACACCGGGGCAGATGCCGGAAGGTATCCAATTCGACCCCGCCAATCCATGGTTGGCCCAGGAGTGGCTCAAAGGCGACAAATATTGTACGTATTCGATATGTCATGAGGGACGGATTTACGCGCACGCGATTTATCCGGTTCGTTATGCGATCGATGGACACTCATGTCTTACCTATGAGTCGGTTGAGCACCCGGGAATCACGGAGTGGGTGACAAAAAGGGTGAAAGAAACGAATTTTACCGGACAAATCGGATTCGATTTCATCGAAGATTCGTCGGGCGGTTTGTTCACCATCGAATGTAATCCGCGTTCCACCAGCGGGATCCTCATGTTCGAGCCGCACAACCGCGTCGACCGCGCGTTCTTCGGTGAGAACGAGGAGGTCATCACGCCTGACGCCGGTGTCCGGAAGATGGTCGGCCCTGGAATGCTGCTCTACGGCTGGCGCAAGTCGGCGTACGAAGGCAACACGTTGCGAGGCTTCATCCGGGACTTCCGGAACACCGACGAGATCATCACCCGAAGGGACGACATCGGCCCATTTCTGGGTATTCCGTTTGCCCTGGGAAACATCCTGCAGAACTCTGTGCGGTACCGGGTGGGCCTGGCCGAAGGATTCATGCACGACCACGAGTGGGATGGTCAGCCGCTCTGAGCTGACTCAGCGTTGGTGGGTGCAGAACTCGGTGATGCGCTCGACACTGTCGCCCGGTCCGGTGAAGAGTCCACCGTGACCGGCCCCGTCGATCTGGGCGAACTGCGCGCCCGGGATCAGTCTCGCGGTCGCCTCGCTCTGCTCCGGTGGGAAGAACAGGTCGTGTTCGAAAGCGAGCACCAGGGTGGGGATGTCGATCGCGGCCAGATGCTCGGCGAGCGGTTCACCGGCCTTGATCCAGGCATGCGAGGCGGTGAGTTGGCCGGCAAATCCCTCCGGGCTCGTCCAGCCGCCGTCGGAGTTGGTGAGCGCGTCCCGCCAGCCGGCCACCGTATCCGGATCTTGCAGGAGGGTGGTGTGCAACGTGGTCATCAGTTGTTCGAAAACCAGTACCGCGCGCGGAATCTCACCGATCTGCTCGATGAGGGCCAGTTCCATCTCGCCGACCAGGGCGCCGATTGGGCTCGGTTGTAGGCCGGCGAAAAATACTGCCGCACTGATCAATTCGGGTCGAGTGCGCAACATCATCTGAGTTGTGTAGCAGCCCATCGAGAATCCGACCACCATCGCCTGTGGGACGTCGAAGTGATCGAGGAGTCCGCAGGCGTCCTCGGCAAGGTCGGCGACGGAATACGGTGAGGGTGGCGCGGACGAGGGAGCCAGGCCCCGGCCGTGGTAGGAGATCACGCTGAATCCGGCACCGACCAGTGAGTCAACGAGACCGCAGATGTCCCACACCATCGACGGCATCCCGAGCCCGCCGTTGAGGAGCACAGTTGGACCTTCGCCGACCCGCTTGCAGCCCAGGACAACTCCGGTTTCCAGCGTCACCGTCTCCATGGATCGCGCCTTTCGGTCCTACAGCAGTCCCTTGCGCGCCGAGAAGTCGATCTGCGCCGCAGCGTTGCTGACTGCGGTGACCATACCGGTTCCGAATGGCCCTTTTCGGTCATACAGCGTTGCGGTTCCGACGGAGATCCCGTCCGCCGTGATGTGGGTGTCGGCCTCGATGCCGAGCTCGTGTCCCTCGGGTATCCGTGACAACGCCATGGTCAGGTCGCAGTTGATGTAACCGATGCCTTCGGTGCCCAGATTCGTGACCAGGCTTGTCGACTCGGCGCACTGGACGGCGTGGACGAGGCGTGAACACGGTTCTCCGGGAAGCACACCCATGCCGGTGCTCCAGGCCCGCTTCCGTGCGACGTTCTGGTGCCCGCCGATGCTCTGGGTCCATTCGCTGCCGTCGGTGTGCACGTAGGGGTGGCGGGGTTTGTTGTCGAAGGCGTTCTCCGGCGGGGTGAAGGTGGACTCGGGGCGCCACTCGTTTCCGGGCGGCGGGGCCGACCGGCGCAGGAACACGACGGAGGCCCTGGCCACCATCACCTCGCCCTGCATCACCTCGGCGTCGGCTACGACGATCCGATGACCGGACCGGACCTTGCGGGTGTTGACCACCGTGGGTTCGTTGCGTGCCGACTTGAACAAGTCGATCGTCATGCGTGAGGGCACGAAGTCGGGATCTGCATGGTCGCGTTCGAGGGCGTGGGCCGCGGCGGCGCAGACTGCGGGACCGTTCAATGAGTTCGGGCCCCACGCGCTTCGCGCCCATTTTGTCGGGATCAGCGTGACGCCGTCGGCGTCGAGGGTGAAGTAGCTCGGGTCAGACACCATTTGATAGTTGCAGACCTGCGGAAATCTCGTTGCCCTGGGTGTCGGGGACCACAGGCGGCAGGTTCTTGCGGGACTGGAGAGTGATCATCGCCAGAGTGAGTGTCGCGGCGAGTGCTCCGAACCCGAACATCTGTGGGTACGTGACCGCCGGAATGTATTCATGCAGGTAGGCCAGGGTCATGGGGATGGCGAACCCCAGATAGGTGAGTGCGTAATAGACCGCGGTGAGACCGGCGAGGTCGCGCGGACCGGCGATGCGCTGCACCTCGGACAGTCCGGCGACCAGTGCGATGCCATACCCGGCACCCAGGATCACCGCCGCGATCAGTACCGCCCAGATGGTCAGCAGTGCTGCCGCCAGTGCGGCCGCGCCCATCCCGACGATCATCAGGAGCAATGCCACCTGGCTGGCCCTGGCCGAGTCGGGCCGGTCGATCCGGCGGCCGACCGATTGAATGGTGAAGCCGCACGTCAGTGTGACCGCCGAGATCAATGCCGCAAAAGCCATCGGAGCGGCTTCGACCTCGGGCGCGATCAGGGTCGGCAGGATCGCCTGGCATCCGATGGCGGTCCCGAACACCCACGGCGCCAGCGGGACCACGACCAGCAGGAACCGGCGGTGGCGGAGCGACGGGATCCGCAGATCGTGGCGCAGCCGCGTCTTCTCGGTCGCGGGACGTCGCGTTTCCGGCACCGACCACATCCAGGCCGCGGCGATCAGGCAGATCGCTGCGTTCACCACGTACGACGTGCTGTGTGGCCATGGACCCCACTGCGCCATCGTTCCGGCGAAGGCCGCTCCGATGCCGAAACCTGCGGTCAGGCTCATCGCGGCTCGGCGGGCGCCGTTCCCGGCGCCGGCAGGGTCGAATGGAGGGCTGGAGAGTTCTTTGAGCCAGCTGGTGCCGACCGCCATCGCCAGTCCGATGGCGACGCCACTGAGAATGCGGCCGACGGTGAGCAGGGGGACGGAGTCCGACGCCAGTGCCAGCACCAATGATCCGGCGGCGGCGATGAACGCGGCCGGACGCATCAGGGGTCGGCGGCCGAATCGGTCGGAGAGCGGGCCGCCGATCAGCAGCGCGGGCACCATGCCCACCACGTAGGCGAAGAGCAAGACATCGACGGTCGGCCCGGCCATCTCGTACTCATGCTTGTAAAAGACCAGCAGGGGCGTGAATTCGTTTCCGCCCCAGGCGATTGCGAACATCGTCGCGGAGACCCCGCGCCAGTCCCTCATGACGGCGTGCCGCCGGGGAGTAGCGGTGTCCGAAGGTTGTGCACCGAATTGAGGTGCGCGGCAAGGGCTGTTGCAAATCCATCGGCGTCGCCGGCTTCGATGAGTTCGGTGAGCTCGGTGTGGTGGGAGATGATCCGCTGCACCTGGGCGCGATCACGTTGGACGGAGGTGCTCGTCATGCGTAGCTGGCGATCTCGAAGGGTGTCGTAGAAACCTTCGAGCAGCGGGTTGCCTGCAGCCGCGACGAACATGCGGTGAAATGCGGCATCGGCGATGGTGAACTCGTCGACGTCACCGGAGTCGGCGTGAGCGGTTTGCCTGTCGAGTCCATTGCGGAGATCTGCGACCAGCGATGTGCGATCGCGAGAGGCGAGCATTGCCGCGGCGGCGGTCTCGACCACAAACCGCGCGGTGATGACGTGCTCGGCCTCGTCGACGGGGACCGGCACGATCAGGGCGCCGCGTTTCGGATACAGCTTCATCCAGCCCTCGGTCTCGAGGCGCAGAAACGCTTCGCGAACGGGGGTGCGAGAGGTTCCCAGGGTGGTGGCGATCTCGCCTTCGCTGATCAGCTCACCGCCGGCCAGCGTTCCGGCCAGGATCTGGCCTTTCACCTGTTGGTACGCACGCTCCGAGGCGGACAGCTCCTTAGACACAACTTGTATCTAAGCATCGAGCCCGCGCAGTGACCCAACCCGGGGTGCAGGCAGGGGGTCAGCGAGTTGCAGGTTTTGTGGTTGCCGCCTGATAGCGGACCACGGCGTCGCGGAACGACAGCGCTTTGCGGTGTTGACCGTCGGCAGTCAGTAAATCAGCGGTGCGCTCGCACAGTTCGGCGGCCTCGTCGGGTCGTCCGAGGGCGTCGAGGGTTCGTGCCATGTGTTCGACGACGTCGAGGGTGTCGGGGTCGATCGGTCCGTGGGTGAATGTGTACTTCGCGAGCAGCTCGCGGCACTGTGGTTCACATTCGGCCCAGAGCGCCAGCCGTACCTGGCACCGGATCACGTCATGCAGGTTCGAGAGGCACTTCAGCGAGTAAGGACCCTCGCGGCGGCATCGGATCTCTTTCAGAACCGAGAATTCCGCGAGTGCATGTTCGTATTCACCGGATTCGAAGAGCTCGGTGGCTTCGCGCTGCATTTCGTCGAGCACATGTCCACTCTCGCGCATCCGGTGTTCCGCTGTGGCGGGTTCACTGATTTCCGCTCACCGAGAGGAGTTTCGAAGCCGGTGCCCGAGGCCCCGGCCCGGTTGGGATCAGCAGCGCGTGTTGCTGCCGTTGTCGAGATAGACGTGTGAAATCCACCCCTGCTTGTGGGCGTCGTCGAACTGGACGTGTGTGAACTTCTTGCCCACGTCGTTGACGATGTAGCAGTCGAAGTCCAGGGTGACGCCCCCCGGAACACGGGCGACGACGTTGCAGGTGTTGTCCGGTCCGGTGCGCAACACCGCATTGTTCGACTTGACGGTGCTTGAACCGGTGTCCTTGTCGGACCAGACGTGCGTGCAAGAGACCGGCGTTGGGGCGGCTTGCGCTGGGGCGGAGGTCCCTCCGACGAGACCTGCCGTCACCACGGGGATTGCTGCCGCGGCGACGGAGAATGAGCGATTCATGGTGACATACTCCTTTCTTGTGGTATAAGAATGGGCCGTTTCCACGGTAGGCCCGACCTCACCGAGGGCGGAAGGCTTCTTCTGTCGACAAGCCGGATCGGCCCCAAGACGTGACGTTCGGCGAACGCATGGGCGCGACCACTAATGTGACCCGGGTGAGCCGACCCTCTCGTCGCGACGAGTCCCACCAACATCACCACCACCAGCTTGGCCCGGTGGACCTCCATCCGAATGTGGCGAAGGTGGTCATCGGGCTGCTGGTCGCATCCGCGATCGCGGTTGTCCTCGGACTCGTCCTGCTCTGGCCCGGCGACCGGGATCACGACGTCCCGGTGAACTTCCAGTCGGTCGGTGGTGGATCCATCCAGGTCGAATCGGGGGAGGTGGTGGCACAGGCCACCTCCGATTGCCTCAATCAGCAGTCCGGGCAGGTGTTCGCCGGCGATGCGGCAGTCGCGTCCGTCAATGACGGCCCGTGCATCCAGAACACCGTGCGGCTGACCTCGGGGCCCAATGAGGGCGCCAACACACTGATCGAAGTCCCGACGCATCGGGTGCAGGCCGGGATCGAGCAGGATTCGGGCAGTGATGAGCTCACGGCGCAGCAACTGGCGCAGCCGTTGCCCGGTCAGCCGGATCTGAAGGTCGGCGACAACATCAAACTGTCGCGTTCGGTCGGTGTCGACGGGACCGACACCTATTCGTTCTTCGACTACGGTCGCTCGACGTCGATCATCGTGTGGGCGTTGGTGTTCGTGTTCGCGATCGTCTTGGTGGCCTCGTGGCGGGGCCTGCGGTCGGTGATCGGACTCGTCTTCGCCTTTGCGGTGCTCTTCGGATTCACCCTGCCCGCGATGCTGGACGGAAAGTCGCCGGTCGCGGTGGCGATCGTGTCGTCGGCGGCGATCTTGTTCGTGGTCATCTATCTTGCGCACGGACTGAGTCTGCGGACCAGTGCGGCATTGCTCGGCACGCTGGCGTCACTTCTGCTTGCGGGTTTTCTGTCCTGGCTGGCCATCGAGACGATGCACATCTCCGGTATCTCGCAGGAGCAGACGATCAATCTGCAGATCTACAACAACGCCATCTCGGTGAACGGAATCCTGTTGGCGGGATTCATCATCGGTGCGCTCGGTGTACTCAACGACGTGACCATCACCCAGGCGTCGGCGGTGTTCGAGCTCTCCGCAGCCGACGGTGGTAATCGGCTGCAGACCTTCGCCGCTGCGATGCGGGTGGGCCGCGACCACATCGCGAGCACCGTGTACACGCTCGTTTTTGCGTACGCGGGCAGCACACTTCCGCTGCTGTTGCTGTTCTCGGTGTCCGGTCAGACGCTCGGGACTTTGATGACCACCGAGTTGGTGGCCATCGAACTCGCCCGGAGCTTTGTCGGTGGTATCGCGATCGCACTGTCGGTTCCGCTGACCACCGCGGTCGCGGTGATGCTGTCCACCAGGCCGCCGGCAGGCGCCACCAGCAAGGATCAGGACAGCGACAACACCAACGGCGTGGCACTCGACAAGCCCGAACCGGAACACGGACGACACTGGCTGCCCGAGTAAGTCAGAACATCTGAACCGATCCGGTCAGGCCGGGTAGGCCACCGTGTTGGTCACCGAACCGATCCCGTCGATCGTCAGGGCCACCTCATCGCCCGGACGGATCCAGCGGTCGAGTTCGAGCCCGCATCCGGCAGGCAGGGTGCCGGAGGTGATCAGTTCACCGGCGTGCAGATTCTCTGACTGACTGGCCCAGGCGACGACCTCGCCTGGGCTGTAACGCAATCCGTGGGTACTGGTGGACGACCACAACTCTCCGTTGACACGGACCGAAGCGGTGAGTCGATCGATCTTGGGCAGGATCTCGTCGGCGGTGACCACCACCGAACCGATGGAGCTGCCAAAGGTTTTGGTTTTCACCACGGGGCCGAACACGCCGCGCCGATGCTCGTCCCACTGCACGTCGCGTGCACTGAAGTCGTTGAACACCACAAATCCGCCAATGGCGGCAGCCGCAGTCTTGGGCGTGGCATCGCGAACGGGGTGGGCGATGATCATGCCGAATTCGAGCTCGTAGTCGAGTTCGGTGGTGTAGTTGGGCCAAGGCATCGGTTCACCGTCACCGATCACCGTCAGGTGATTGCCGGTGTAGTAGACGGGATGATCGTAGAAGGCGGCGCCCGGTCGTAGCAGTGGAAAAACCTTGTGCGTCAAGCGTTCATAGGTTCGGATGACGGGCCGGCTGACGGGGAGGTTGCGTTGGACCAAGCCGTGTGCGGCTTTGATCCAGTGTTCTTCCCACCCGAGAAAGCAGCGTAGCGAACTGGGGTAGTAGGGGATGGCCGGTGGCGGATCGGTGAACATCCCGATTCCCGCATCCGCGGCCTGATCGACGACGTCGATGATCTTGGCACGGGATTGCACACCGGCAGCCAGCAGTGCCAACAGATTTGACTGCAGATGTGTGAGTTCTTCGAGCCCGTCCCTGGCACCCAGGGCGGCGCGCAGACTGATCCACTGTCCCGACGGCTCGTGCAGGATCGCCAGCGACGCGGGGCCGGGTAGGCGGCGGATCTTCATGACCGCATGGTGTGTTGGAGTTTGCCTGCATCGGCAAAGGCGCGGGCCCGGCGAACGATGGTGGGCGGTGCGGGCTGCGCGCCGTCGAACGACCGGTAGAAGGTACTGAGATTCAGCACGATGCGCTCGGGAGAGCCCCATTGCGAAAACGGGACGAACTCGGGGGAACGGATCAATGCCCGGGCCGCTGCCAGTGGTGCCCGCCCGGCGGCGTGGTGCTCACGGGCGGCCTGCGACAACCACATCCAGTAATCGCGCAACAGCTCGATCTCGGCGCGACCGCAGACCGGACCGTGTCCGGGGACGTACGTCGCGCCGTCGAGTTGTAGGAGATGGTCGATTGCGGTTATCCAATTAACCAGCGGCCCATGCCAGATCACCGGGGTGGTGCCGATGAACAAGAGGTCGCCGGTGAAAACGACACCGCTGTCGCGGATGTGAACGATGAGATCCCCGGGTGTATGCGCAGGCCCGAAGTCACGTAGGTGAGCGATGCGGCCACCGACCTTGATGTCTTCGGTGTCGGAAAAGGTGTGGTCGGGCAGCCGCGGTAGTCGCTTGGGCAGGTCGGCGCCACCTGTCACCTGATACATATATCGGCCGAGATACCCTGCCGCACCGGGTATCGACCGGGTCATCCTGCCGAGCGAGGCGAACGTGGCGACCGCCCCCGGCGGTGTGTCATCCTTCATCGCAGCGAGCGCGGCCACCGACGTTGTGATGCGTGTGGTTTCGGGCAGGGTGTTGTTGCCCCACCAGTGATCACCGTCGGAGTGGGTGTTGACCGCTTCGGTGATCGGGACATCGCTCACCGACGACCACGCTTCGACGTTGGCCTGCGCCCGGCCACGGTCCCAGACCGTGTCGATCACCATCGCTGCGTCGTCGCCCACCACCAACCCGGTGTTGGTCTGCCCCCATCCGCCGGGTAGATGCATGAAAGCGTATGTTCTGCTGTCGATTTGGGTCAGTTGATTGTGCCGAGTGGGCATCGGTGTTCCTAAGTTGAGGCCTTTCGACTCACTGTACCGAGCGAGGGCTCGCTTTTGTTGGCTCTGGGGAGACTCCGGAATCGGCCGTGGCGAGGACGCCGAATGTCTCGTCGTCGTCGGCGGACGGAGTCCGCTTGTGCGCAAGGAGTATCAGGCCTGCACCGATCGCGGTCCAGCACAACAGCACGATCAGTGCGTGGGCGCCGCCGTGGCCGTCGAAGAAGGCAAGTGAACGAAGGAGCGTTCCCGAGGCGCCCGGGGGTAGCAGTTGACCGAGTTCGGCCCACCCTGACGGCAGCCAGTACGAGCTCGTCGCGATGCCCGACAATGGATTGCCGACAATCATCATGACGACTGCGCCGGCACCGAATCCGACGATGCCGACATTGCCTGCCAGTCCGATCAGGGTCAGGCTGATCGCAGACATCCCGAGTGCGATACCGAGGGATACCGCGATGACGTTGCTGTCGAATGTGCCGACGGCAAACCGCAGGATCAGTCCGAGGGCGAATCCGGCGAGACCTGCCATGCCGATCGCGGCCGCACCCTGCTGAAGCGTTTTTCCCGGGAGGAGTCTGCTGAAGGCGACGGCGGGGATGATGCCGCCGAGCACCAGTGGCAGTGCCAGCCCGGCGATGCCGGTGCCCTGCGGATCATCGGCCGTGGTGGCGACGACATCTTCGACCGGCACCGCCACACCGCTCGCCGTCGACATCGCGGTCGCCGTAGCCCGCAGGGTCTGGGCGATCTGTGCCCCGCCCGCCGATGTCACGAACATCGTCGGCCCAGCAGGGGTGATGGCGATGCCACCGACTACCTCGCGTTCCTCGATGCCGGTCCGGAGTTCGTCGACCGAGTCGTAGTGGCGGACATCGAATGTGTCCGCGGACTGCACCCGCAATCCACTCTCGATGGGGGTGCTCGCCGAGGTCGGTCCGGCGATGCCGATCGGAAGATCGTGTGCTCCAGAGTTTTTCATCGGCAGGACAAAAGCGAGCGAGATCAGTGCCAGCACCCCGGCCAGCCCGATCATCGCCCCTACGATCTTGCGGTTCATGGAAACCCTTCACATGTCAGATGTGGAGGAATATCCTCCACTTAATACGGAGGATATTCCTCCGTATAGAATCTGCTGTCAAGTGCGGTGTCGCGAAGAGGGGCGTGTAGATGAGGGCAGATGCGGTGCAGCGGCGGGCCAGATTGATGGACGCCGGACGGGAGTTGTTCGCGGAAGTCGGCTACGACGTGCCACTCGAGACGATTGCCGAACGTGCCGGGGTCGGTATTGCCACCCTCTACCGGAACTTCCCCACTCGGCACGATCTGAAAGTCGCGTTGTTGGAGGACGGGTTGGCCCGGGCCCGCGCGACACTCGAAGCGTTGATCGAGGACGTCGACGCGGATCCGGCAGACGCCCTGGTAAGGCTCAGTGGAATGTTCGTGTCACTGCGGTTGGGCTCGTTGATACCGATCATCGTCCGCGATGTCGATGTATTGCCGCAGCATCTGATCGACGAACGTCACGCAAACCTCGCCATGCTTGGCGAGGTTCTCACCCGGGCCAAGGCCAAAGGTGTTGTGCGAAAAGATCTCACGGAGATCGACTTCTTCGCCGGGCTGGCCTTGATCACCCGGCCCCAGTCGTCACTGGATGCCGATCCGATGGTGGCGGGCAACACCACGGTTGATGAATTGATCCCGCGGGTACTGGCCATCTTCCTTGCCGGGCTGCGGCCAGATGGCACAAAGTTGCCTTGATTTGGTGTGTCACCAGGGGTTTCGCGGGGTAAGTTCCACCCATGACGAACATTGTTGCCACCCAGTCGTTTCCCGATCAGCTGCGCAATGCGGTGCGGGCCGGGCTCATCGCCACCGCGGTCATCGGGATCATCATCGGTATCGTGGCCCTCATCTGGCCCGAGCCGACGCTTGTCGTGGTTGCGGTTCTTTTCGGGATCACACTGATCTTCACCGGCATCTACCGCCTGACCATGGCCTTTTCGGCAAAGCTGTTGCCAACCGGGCTGCGGGCCTTCCTCGGGCTGATGGGCGCGATCATCTTGATCGCGGGCATCGTGTGCCTGTTCAACCCGGCTGAATCACTGGTCTTGCTGGCCATCGTGATCGGTATCTCGTGGATCTTCCAGGGAATTCAGGAGATCGCCGCCGGATTCGGCGGTGCCCTGTACGCACCCAAGTGGTTCCTCATCGGGTCCGGGGTGATCTCACTCATCGCCGGCATCGTTGTGCTGTTCCTGCCGGGCGCCGCGATCACCACGTTCCTCGTTGTCGGTGCGATCCTGCTCATCATCGTCAGTGTCGTCACGCTGCTGACCCTGCCGCGAGAGACGGTCGCACCGGCCGTCTAGCCGGAACCTCCGAATCAGTAACCGTCGGCCCAGCCACGCACCTTCGACACGTAGTCCATCGAGTTGTTGTAACGCAGGACGGCTTTGACGACCTGAGCCGGATCCCGGAGGTCGAGCCCGCCGTCGCAGAGGTAACGGCCGGTTGTCAGGGCCGCGTCAAAGAGGTTCTGGGGGTCGGCGACGCCGTCGCCGTTTCCGTCTTCGGCGTAGTGATTCCAGGTTTCTGGAAGGAACTGCATGGGTCCGACCGCGCGGTCGTAGGTGGGGTTCCCGTCGAGTTTTCCGCCGTCGGTGTCGCGGATGACGTTGTTGCCTGCCAGGCTGCCGTCCAGCAGCGGACCGAGGATGGGTGACTCCAGGGCGCCCGTCGGATCCGCTTTGCCGTTGTTGGCGTGGGTCGATTCGACGCGGCCGATTCCGGCGATCAGCTGCCACGAGACGCCGCAGCCGGGAAGTTCCTGCGCCAGCTTCGATCCGGCGGCGTGATACGCCTCGTAATTGATGCGGGGGATCTGGCCACTGGTCACACTCGCCGGGACCACCTCGGGTGCGGGAGCGGGGGCCGGTTCGGCTTCGGCGGTGACGTGCTCGACGACCGGGGTGGCCGGAGCAACGGACTCGGTGTTCGATGCGGATCTCACCGCGGCCGATGCGGCGCTCTCGGCCACCTGCTTCGTCGGTTCGCCCGTCATCTGCTGACCCGCATGGGCACCGGCTACTGCGGTGACCAGTCCGACGGGCACAAGGGCGGCCAGCGCATACGGCGACCGCCACTTTGTTTTCAGCGTCGACTTCTTTGGTGCCGAATGCTTACCCAAGGCGATGAACCTCCTGTAGATGGGCGTTCGCCCGTTGAGTCCGCGCCGACGCTACACCAGAATTGACCCCCTTCGTTATCGTTCCGTGATCGGCAACCGGAGGGTGCGTTGCAGGATCGAGACCCATCGCAGGTCAGGCATTTAGCGATGCTAAGAATGTGACCTCAGTCACTTTACGCGCGTGTCGGGGACCCGCATGCGGCGTTATATCAGGGGGTCGACAGACGCCCAGCGCTCCGCCTCAGCGCCTCCGGTCGGCTCTGCCTGGAGACAGTTCGCGAGTGCCTGGCGCAGCGCCAAGTCGCGGGGGATCTCCCTGCAGTTCGATGCCCATTTTGTCTGTTACGTAGCCGCAAGCGTCTGCGGCCGCAGGCCGAGCGGTCCACCGGCGGACGTGAAGGCGCCGTAGAAGCCTGTCCCGGGGTGGAACCGACGCCGGCGTCCCGATGAAGACCTCGTCGCCCACCCCCAACGGCACCGCGATGTCGCCTCGGAAGACCTGGCCGATGATGCGGTGCTGCGGGTCGATCCGTCGGACCAACTCGCGCCCGTCGCGTTGTCGCGGAGCCCGCCCCACAGGTCCACGACGACCTCACCGTCGATGACCACGCAGACCGCCGCGCCGAGCTCGGCCCGCACGGTGAAGTTCTCGACGAAGGTCTCCTGGACGCGCTCGAATCCACGCGAGACGTGCCCGCCGATCGATCCGGGATCGGGGTACGGCGGGATCGGTGTGGACCAACGCCCGAGCCCGCAAGCGGATCTCACCACCCGGAGTGAATGGCCGGTTCCCTGGATAATCCGATCGACGGCGCGGTCGCCGGAAGGCGCGGTGCGATCCACTCCGTTCCCGGATCGACCGGGAGCAGTAGCCGAATCGTGGACCGAAGACATTCTGCGAGTGTGGTTTCGGGGTGCGTTATCCAGTACTCGTGCGCGGCCATGATGGCGGCGGTTGTCGCGTGGGCAAACGTCAGGGCCGCCAATTCGTTAGCCGGCCAGATGCCTCGCCGCTCCAGAAATGCGATGACCGATTCGTGGATCCGGCGGTACATCCTGGCGGCATGGGTGTGGACTGCGGGCACGGTGAGGATCAGTTGGGCGCGGTACCTGGCCCATCGCTCGTCGGCAGGACGACACAGCAGTGCGGCGACGACTGCGGATTCGAGCACCTCACGTGGTGGATAGATGCCTTCGTCGGCGGCGAGGAAGGCGTTCAGGCGGTCGATTTCGGCATTCGATTCAAGCCAGAGCACATCGGCTTTGGTGGGGAAGTAGCGGAAGAAGGTCCGGCGGCTGACACCGACTGCGGCGGCGATGTCCTCGACGCTGGTGCGCTCGAAACCCTGGGTGATGAAGAGTTCCTGTGCGGCGGCGGCCAGTTTGCGTGCGCTGGTTATGGCGGGTCTGCCGCCTTTGTCTATCGTCGCGTGTTCCATACCGTTCCCCCGGTTTGTCAGACTGTGTGCCATCGTCTCACCTACGTGGCCCGAAAGCGATGGCTGCTGCGCTGCGTACAGCGTCCCTTGTCGTCGGTGCCCGTCGACCTTAGATTGATGGCATGACAAGAGCTCTCGTAGGTGTGGCCGCAACCGCTCAGATCCGGGCCAGGATCGCCGAGCAGGTGGTGGGCCGCGAGCGCGAGGTCGACCTGTTGCTGGCGGCGGTGTCGGCCGGACGGGACCTGATGCTAGAAGGCCCGCCCGGGACCTCGAAGTCGACGTTGCTGGGCACCATCACCGCGGAATGGGACATCCCGCTGGTGTTCGTGGAGGGCAATGCCGATCTGACCCCGAGTCGGCTTGTGGGACATCACAATCCCGCCCGGGTCCTGCGGGAGGACTACTCGGCGGACAATTTTGTCGAGGGCCCACTCATCGAGGCGATGCGCACGGGCGGGTTCCTGTACATAGAGGAGTTCAACCGCGCGCCGGAGGACACACTCAACACGTTGCTCACCGCGATGGCAGAGCGGGTCATCACGATCCCACGGGTGGGCAGTGTGAAGGCGCTCCCCACATTCCGCGTGGTGGCGTCGATGAATCCGTACGACAACATCGGTACCACCCGGCTGTCGACGTCGGTGCACGACCGGATGTGCCGACTGGTGGTGACCTATCAGGACGCAGTGGCCGAACGCGAAATCGTGAAGCGCCGAACCGGCGTCGATTCGGCTCGGGTGGTGGCCGATGCCGTCGCGGTCACGCGAGCCACCCGCGAGCGCGACGACATCCGCCAGGGGAGCAGTGTGCGCGGCGCCATCGACGTTGCGTTGCTGGCGTCGGAACTGGCGCAGATGCGGGGGATCTCGCTGCCCGTGGTGGACTCGGTCGATCCGCCGAGGGGCCTGCCGGAGGACTACACGAACACCATGCTCGACGCCATGCTGGTGGCGTTATCCGGGCGAATCCATCTCGACGACACCGCCTTCGAGACTCCGGAAGCGGTGTTGCGGGAGATCTGGCAGGACCACTTCATTCTGATTCCGGCGGCTGCCGAACCGGGTTGAAGAGCCGTTGCGGCCGATAGTCCGCTGTCGCGTCGGTCGAAGAGTGATCACGGCCGGGATCGCGCGCACATGCGCCCGCTGCGTCGTAAACCCAAGGTCCTCGACGAGGAACCCGCACTGCTCAAGCCGTCGGCCGGAGGTGGCGGGTTCACGCTGATCCCCAAGGGAACCGAGCGCGGTAAGCCCATGCAGTTGCCCGGTTCGTCGGCGCCGGGTGCCACCGACGACGAGGGTGATCTGGTGGACTCTCATAGTGTTTCGGTCGTCGACGAGATCGGTAGGCAGCGGGCCAAGCAGATCGCTCGGAGGCTGGCGCTGGCGCAGCCGATGCGGCAACGTCGGGCCCGGCGGGCCAGCACAGGGACGTTGACCACGATGCGTTGGCGCGGTGGCACCGATGAGATCGATCTGGACGCGACACTGGTGGCGATCGCAGGCAATCCGTTGCCGACCGACGACGACATCCTGGTGCGGGAACGGGTTCGCAACCGTCGCTCGATCGTTCTGGTTGTCGACATCTCGGGGTCCACCAAAGGCGAACAGGTACGGACCGCGGCAGCGACGGTCGGTGCGATGGTCGGCGAGCTCGCCCGTGATGATGTTGCGGTGGTGGCCTTTTGGTCAGATGCCGCGATCCTGGTTCGGCTGGGAGAGCGGGTCAGCGCCCAGGCCGTGCTCGATCAGTTGCTGACGTTGCCGACGCAGGGACTGACCAATGTCGCGTTCGCTCTCGAGGTGGCGGCGCGGGAGCTGGTCGGGGTGCCGCCTGCGGATGCGCGGGTGCTGCTGCTCAGCGATTGTGTCCACAATGCGGGGCCTGATCCGCGCGGTGTCGCGGCGCGACTGCCACGTCTGGACGTCCTGCTCGACACCTCAGGGGAGGACGATGTGGACCTGGGCCGGGACCTCGCGACCATCGGCCGGGGACGATGCCGCCTGATCCGCGATCATCACGACGTGGCGCCGGCCTTGACGTCGATCTTCGGCTGACTCAGAACCCGCCGAAGTCGCCGCCGCCACCGAAGTCTCCGCCACCGAAGTCTCCGCCGCCGAAATCTCCACCCTGGTCGCCACCGCCGAAGTCACCGCCTTGATCTCCGCCCATGTCACCGCCCATGTCACCACCCTGGTCGGCGTCGATGCCGTCTTGGTAACCGTCGCCGTATCCGCTTTCGAAGGCGTTGCTGTCGTAATTGACGCCGGCCATCCCGGAGAACATGGCGTTGAACAGCAGGACCGATCCCAGACCCCAGGCGCCGGCCACCAGTGCCGGTTTCCACCACGGCTCGGAATACCAGCCCGCGGGCACCGGCCGGCCCGCGACGCGTCCACCCGGGTAGTAGTTGGGCGTCTTGTCGGAGGGGTTCGGTGATGCCGCGATGTGCCGGCCGTCGAACTCGATGTCGCGGTCTTCACTGACGGCTCCGGAGGACTTCTGGCCGTCGAGCGTCGCGATCTCGGGTCCGGGATCCATGTCCATGGCCAGGCGGGCCGCACGAACGTAGTACAGGCCCTCCAAGGCGGTTTGTTTCGCAAGTTGTGCCTGTTTGGGAGTGGTGGCCTGTTCGATCTGTGATCCGGCGGCATTGAACCGTTCCGAGGCATCGGACATGGCCGATTTGGCCGGTTCGTTGGAGCCGATGAGGCTGTAGACCTGGCCGCCGAGTCGTTCGATTGCCTGGCGCGCATCGGCTTTCGCGTCCGCCAGGGAGGTCTCCTCGGTGCGGCGAAGCGCGGAACCCTGGCTTCGGTTCAGCGCAACGAAGCCCACGATCACAGCGATGACGGCGATGACCAGAAATAGTTCCATGATCGTGCCTTTCGATTCTGAAATCGGACAAAGTCCAGCGTACCTGGCATTCTTCCGCGGATCCCGGACTAAGGGTTGGCCGGAGCGCGAAGGCTGGCTAGATTGTCGGAATGTCGATCGCAGAGAACGTCATTGCCGAACAGCAGGCCACCACCGAGCAGGCGCAGGCCGTCTTCGACGACGCCGCACCGGTCGAACCCGACTTCATGATCGGAACCTGGCGAGGCGCCGAAGTGCGAACCGGTCACTGGATGGACGGAATGCTCGCCGCCAGTGGGTGGTGGGGCAAGCAGTTCGTCGATGCCGAAACGGTGCATCCGTTGCTGTTCCCGACCACCGACGGGCAGGCGCTGTGGGCGCTCGACCCGCGCCGGCTGCCGTTCAACCTGCTCAAGCGCGCGCCGCTGCCGTCGCTGGAGGGGCGATCGCTGGCAGGCCTGGTGACGGCCTCGCGTCCGGTGATGGGTACCAAAAAGCCCAAGGCGCGGCTGCGGACCACCGTGTACGGCGGGGTGGGTTCGGCCACGATGGTCTACGACGCGCATCCCATCAACGACGTCTTTCGCAAGATCAGCGACGATGTGGTGATCGGCCTGATGGATCAGCGCGGGGCGCCGCCCTACTTCTTCTCGCTGCAACGCGACGAATCCCTGCCGGTGCTCGCGCAAGGACGTTAGAGGCTGTCAGACCAGGTCGAGGTCGGTGCGCAGCAGCATCACGTTGTAGTGCTTCCACACCGATGCGGTGTAGTAGAGGTACTTCCCCGATGACGCGGGATGGATGTAGGGCGCATAGATGCCGCCGAGTCCCTTCGCGGGTGCCAGGAGTTTCGTTGCGCTCCAAGGGCCTTCGGGCTTCTCGGCCGTCCGCATCACGAGTCCACCGGCACGGTCGCTGGTGTGCAGCATCACGTACCGTTGGAGGTGGTTGTTCCACGCCACCGACAGTTCGCTGACGGGTTGGGGTGCAACGTTTCCGAGGTTTCCGAACTCCGTCGACCAGCGCTGGGCCACGTTGTTGGTGTAGTACTCGTACTTGTTCAGGTCGAGGATGTTCTCCGGCTGAAACCTTGCCAGATAGGCGGAACCGAACCGGCCGTTGGGGGTTCCGTACTGATAGATGTAGCCGTCGTTGCCTTTGGTGTAGGCGTTCATCTGGAACTTGCTGTTGTCTTGACGGACTTGCCCGATGCCGGGAATGGTGATGTCCGCGTTGACACGAATGGTGTTGGTGTCGGGGGCCCAGGTCTGACCGTTGTTGTGCGAGACGGCGATCGCCGAGAAGTTGGTGGCCCACTGGCCGGGTTCGCCCCAGGCGCGCACCGACATGTAGTTGATGTACTGGGTGTTGCCGATCGAGATCGCGGCCGTGGGAATGCTGGTCGCTTCGATGTAGCTCACGCCGAGCGCGGGGATCAGTTCGCCCGGAACCGCGCTCGAAATCGTGATCCCGTCGGAGAGGTCTGTGTCTTCGGAGCGCAGCAGCACATTGTGCCGCCATTCCTGCCCGGCGACCGAGCAGTTTCCGAAGGTGTCACCGAATGCCATCAGGATCTGTCCGGATCCGTTGTCCCAGCTGATGCCGAGGTCGGTGCCCGAGATATGGAAACGGTCGTACGTGCTGTTCTTGCTGCGGGGGCCGGTGACCCATTCGACGGCGTTGGTGTTGGCGCTGGCGATGACCGGGAGCGCGCCTTGCGGTCCCTTCGGCGGTTGCCCGCCGCTGCTGCCCAGTCCGCTGCTACCAAAGCCGCTGCTTCCGTTGCCGGCGTTTCCACATGGTTGCGCGATGGCGGGGGACGTCAGCGCGACGAGTCCGGCGGCAGCGAGTGCGACCACAGAGGTTCCGATCGTGACCGAGCGGAATGCGTGCATATAGGCTCCTCGCGCCGGACGCAGATACTGAAGTGACCAGTGTTGCGCGCCGATTCTGGATTTCTCAGTGTTGCAGAGATCCGCGGCGTCTATCGCGCTTCTGCGGGGAAACCCGGATATGGCTGATAATCAGCTTCGGTAATCGATGAGAGGCAGCGAATGTGATCACCGAGACGGACGAGCTGATCGAACGCGTGGAGGCGCTCCGACGACGAAACGATCGCGTACTCGTCGGTGTGGTTGGCGCCCCGGGAAGCGGTAAGAGCACGGTATCTGCCGCGGTGGCTGATCGACTGGGCGGCCAAGCGGTCGTCGTCCCGATGGATGGATTCCATCTCGCGAACACTGAACTCGCCCGGTTGGGTCTGGCCGACCGCAAAGGTTCGATCGACACTTTCGACGCGTTCGGCTATCTCCACCTCATCAAACGCCTGCGGGACGCCGTCGATCCCGTGGTCTATGCACCCGATTATGTCCGCGGTGTCGAAGAGTCGATCGCGGGTTCCATCGCGGTCCCCGCCGAGGTTCCGGTGGTCATCACCGAGGGCAACTACCTGCTCGATTCCGACGAGCCGTGGGCACAGCTGCGCTCACTGCTCGACGAGATCTGGTACGTCGAAACGCCGCGAGAGGTCCGCTTGGAGCGATTGGTGCAGCGGCACATGAGTTTCGGAATGGACGAGGCCACGGCCCGCGCCTGGAGCGGAGGTCCGGACGAGACCAATGCGGAGAGGATCGAGGCGCTCCGCGATCAAGCCGATCTGGTCATCGACGTGATGCGCTTTGCCGAAACACTGGCCTAACTACCCTCGACGGTGAAACCGACTCGGCGGAAGTACTCTTCGAATCCCTCGACGTGATCGCCCAAGTGGTGGATGAGTTTTGCGGTGTCGTGTTCATGTTGTGTGGTAGCAAGACCGCGAATCTCCAGGGCCCAGGGCAGCACGGCTTTGCCGCCGTCGGCGACCACGTAGTTGAACCGGTCGACGAGTGCACCGCACCAGAAGAAGTCGGCAAAGCACAGTCTGACCGTCTTGTCGGAGAAGGTCTTTGACCACTCGAATCGGCGAGCGTGGCTCGCGTCGCCGGCGTGCTCGAATTCCAGGCCCATGCCCCAGGCGATGGTGATGTTGATGTCAGGCTTGTATGACGCGGTGGCGTAGTGGCTGTTGACCTCGATGCGGTAGCCACCGTCGGGAGTCACCCCACCGTCGAACCAGTTGTGATAGCTCGGTCCCTGATGCTTGATCACCTGCCAGTCATCTGGGCCCGAGTTCTGGATGATTTGACGGAATTCCTCGAGATTCAATGCGCTTCCCTTCGTCTGGTCGAAGGATAACCCGCCGACGCTTGTGGCGAATGCAGTTCCCCTTGCCCTACCCTCCCCGATGGCAATCAGCACGTGGTGATGTGTTGTGCGCTTTGCACATTCACCTGTGCGGTGTTCTGAGCGTGCGATGTGTGTGAGGGAATCGAACCCTCGGCGCCGCCCACGGCACCGCCAGAAGCGGCGGATCCGCCGCCGCACGGTGTGTGCTCGCCTTGCAATCGGGTACATGCTGCAGTCGGTCTTCGTCGATCTTCGGCTCTAGTCGATCAGATCCGTGGACCAGTTGGCCTGTTGGACCTGCAGATCGACCTCGCGGAGTTCGCGGGCGAGATTGTCGGCTCGCTCGCGCAGAGGCCGGACCGTCAGTGCCGAGACATACATCAGTTCTGAGCGGAGTTGCCGGTAGGCCTGCTGATTCTTACCTGCCGCAGCGTTCGCCGAACTGGTGATCAGCCCATGGCGTAGTCGCAGAACATCACGCCGGGCCAGCGCGTCGGTGATGGTGCCGTTTCCAAGGGGCGTCGCCGAGTTGGTGGCGTTGATCTTTCGGATCAGCAATTCCAGTTCACTGAGTGCGTATTCGGCCTCGGCCAGTAGGTCTGCGGCGTTCTCGGAGGGTGGCTCACCCTCCTGGTATCGAGCGTTGTCGGCGATACGGGCACGCAGTTGCTCAACACGCCGACTTGTATCGGTGCGTCGGGCCAGCGCTTCTGCCAGCTTCATCGGGTCCTCCTCCTCGGAACGTCGGTGTGAACGTCAGCAATGCAACGCGACCGCTGTGATGAGCGCAACCGAATTGTTTCGGACTGATCGCTGCCGCAGCATGATTCGCGAGCCGAGAGAGGGCATGAACGTATGCGGCGACCGAGCCGCAAGGCCATTCGTTCGTCAGGACCTATCGGCTACGAAAGCCCGGGTTGTCCAGGCTGCGGACGAGATCGCATGGCCAAGCCTCAGGGGGGTTATGGCGTCCGAGGCAGTCGGCGCCGTACACGCCACCTTCGGGCTGGTGGGCCTTCAACTTCCTCTTCGCGGCCTTCTCGGCTCGCACAGCATCGGCTGAGCGACCGGCGCGAACCGTCTGGTTCTGCCACCACATGCTGATCGAACCGTTCTTCTGGGCCACGAGGTCATCTGCCATGCCCGAGACCTTAGCTCCCACTCGGTTGGCCGGCGGCTACCGGTCTGACCCATGGTGGCCGGGGCCCATGGTGCAGCAGGAATTCTACCGGCTCGAGTGATTGTGGACTCGTCACTCATGTTGCAGGACTGTGTGTTTCGAGATGACGGCCGCCACTGGAACACGTGAGCAAACTCACTGGCGCGCCAGGTCGGCGAAGGGGGATAATGAAGAGGTTGGCTCGCGGGCTCCGATGCGTTCATCGGCATGGGTGCAGTGTCCCGTGGTTGCGCCACTTGGTCGAACATCCGAAGGGATTCCCAGTGGTGCGATGACCGTCAGTGCTGTGGGTGTGCGCCCGGGGTTCCTTGCGGTTGAGTCCAATGCCCGCACGATCAAAAAGGTTCACACACATGCAGTTCTCTGTCGGTCAAGTTGTTGTCCACCCGCATCACGGTCCCGCGACGGTTGCCGAAATATACAGTCGCACAATCCGAATGGAGCCAACGGAGTATCTGCGGCTCACCATTCATCACAGCGATCTCGCCATCGACCTGCCGGCCCTGAAAGCCGAGGAACTCGGCGTCCGGCCGCTCTGCGATGCCGCCGGTGTTGCACGTCTGATCGAGGTGCTGCGCGCGCCCACCGGCGACGAGCAGGAGGCGTGGACGCGACGGTTCAAAGAGAATCAGGAGAAGCTGCGGCGCGGTGATCTCTTTGTCGCCGCAGAGGTCGTCCGGGACCTGGCCCGGCGCGAACGCAACAGTCACCTTTCGGTAGGCGAGAAGGCAATGCTCCGGTCGGCGCTCGGCCCGGTGGTGACAGAGCTATCCCTGGCTTTGTCGATCCCCGAGCAAGATGCCGAAAGTTTGATCGACGCAAACGTATTCATGTCCGAAGCGGTGTCGGAAGAGCGCGAACTCGCTCAGGCAGGCTGACGCGCCGAGCTGACCCGACGGATGTGACAAGAGCCCACTCGACGATCAGGCGAGGTCGGCAGGTCGGGTGCGGAGTTTGGCGGCGATGCGGGCAAGTGCGCGCTGGTCGGCCGAGTTGAGCGGGTCGAGGACGAATTGGCGCACCGTGCGTACATGCGTGGGTGCAGCGGCTACGACCATCTCGTATCCGGCGTCGGTGAGGGCGGCAATGGTGTAGCGGCCGTCATCGGGGTCGGGGTATCGCTCCACCCAGCCGCGCTGTTCGAACCGCTTGACGACGTTGGACAGGCGTGAATGCGAACCGTTGGTGAGGTAGGCGAGGTCGCCCATGCGCAGGCGGCGCTCCGGGGCCTCTGAAATGTGGCTCAGGGTCAAGTATTCGAAGAGTGTCAGGCCTGTTTCATGTTGCAGTGGTGACTCCAGTCGTCCCGGCAGGAGTAACACCAGTGCGACCAAGCCGGTCCACGCATCTTTCTCCTCCGCGCTCAGCCACGGGGGTTCGTCGTGGCTGTCCCCGATGTTCGGGGTCGCTGTAGTGGCCATGGGAGAACTATACCGAGACCCGGAATGACTTCACGTATGAAATGAATGGTGTTACCGTCATTTCACACATGAAGTCAATGGAGAGGAATGACATGACCAAGCCGGAGTTCTTTGCGACCCCTGGTTACGGCGATACTCAGCTCAGGGAAATGCACTACAACCAGGCGGTCCGTGTCGGCGAGCGCGTCGAGATATCGGGTCAGGGCGGTTGGAACGACGACTGGATCTTCCCGGAATCGCTCGAAGACGAGATCGTGCAGGCATTCGATAACGTCGAGCGCACCCTCGCCACGGCAGGTGCCACCTGGAGTGAGGTGATCTCTGTGGACTCGTTTCACGTACCCGAGTCCTCCGAGTTCATCGGAGAGGTCCACAACCGGGTCATGGTGGAGCAGTTCCGGAAGCGGATGGGTGACCGCGCCCCCATCTGGACCGAGATCGGTGTTTCGGCGTTGGGTGCGCCGAGGATGCGCGTCGAGATTCGTGTCTGCGCCATTGTCGGGCAGGATGCTTGATCGCATTGGCTTGATATCTGGTGGAGCCGATGACGGGAATCGAACCCGCGTATGCAGCTTGGGAAGCTGCCGTTCTGCCATTGAACTACATCGGCGCGCGGCCTCGAAGGCTGCGAGAGCGATATTAACAGGCATTGGTGCCGACGCCTGCGGCACGCCCCAAAACCGGCCGCACGCTGCACAAATCGATTTGTCGGTGGCTTGGTCTAGTCTCGAATGCATGTTCGATAGAAGCGCTGAGAAGCCGGTCGGGATCCCCGAGTTCGGACCCGTGGCGTCGTTGAGTCCGAACGAATTGCTGCGCGATGCAGAGCAGGCGCTGGTGGTGCAGGCTCGGATGGAATGGGAGCGTTACGCAGTGGCCGCCGAGCTGCATCGTCAGTTGGTGCAGCCCCATGCCGGCACCGAGGCCGAGATGCGGGCGACCGATCCATTTGCGGTGTGCGCGGCCAGGATTGGGGCGGCGCAGATGAGCACCCAGTATGCAGCCGAAATCCAGATCAATCGGGCGCTGGCGTTGCGTGATCGGCTACCGCTGGTCAATCTGGCGTTGAAGGACGGAAAGGTGGCCGCGCACCATATTCCGGCGATCATCACCCGGACCGAATTGATCGAGGGTTCAGAGCATATGGAGGATATCGATCGCGATATCGCTGAGCATCTGCGTCGTAGGGGGTCGTGGTCGAAGAAGCGGATGCGGGACATGGTCGATGCCAGCATCTTTCGCCGCGACCCGGACCTGGTCCGCAACAACCGCGAGGACGCGAAGAACAATCGGGGAGTCTGGGGTTCAGCGGCCGAATATGGCATGGCCACGATCGACGCGCATGGCACCGCGGAAGAGATGGCCATGATCATGGCTCGCCTGGAAAAGCTTGCGATGGCGGTGTGCAAGGCTGATCCGCGGCGTAAGGCCGACCGGTTGGCGGATGCCCTGTTTTCGACGGTGATGGGCCGCGAGTTCCGATGTGAATGTCCGAACGACCCGAAGTATCCATGTACGGCTGACATCATCACCATTCCTGCCGACCAGTTGGTTTCGGGTGTGGATGTGAAGATCGTCCTGCACGTGATCGCCGATCAGGCCACTGTCGACGGCGCCGCAAACAACCCCGGATTCATCGCGGACCATGGTGTCATCTCTGGTGACCACGTTCGCGACATCGCCGCCCGCCCAGACGTCGTCGTACGACCGATCGGCAACAAGACCAAGCGGGCCAAGGTCGAGCAGGCCAAGACCAAGAAGGCCAAGACCGAGCAGGCCAAGACCGAGGGCACCACCGCTGGGCAGCCTGCCGGTTGCACGCCCCAACCAAACCGCAAGACGCGGCGATCGAAGAAGGCCAGGCGGGCGAACAAGATCAAGAAACTCCATGTGCAAGCTCCGCCCAACCCGGACCTCGCGGACTTTACCGACTCGGCGAAGGACGTCAAAGAGCCTTTGGTGCAGACGGTTCCGCTCCCGGCAACCCGGCCCGGCGATGATTACCGGCCGTCAGCAGTACTCGACAGTTACATTCGGATCCGAGATGCCTACTGCAGGTGGCCCGGATGCGATGAGAAGGCCTGGGACGCCGACCTCGATCACACGCACGAATACAACCATCAATGTCCAGACGACGGTGGTTCCACGCATCCGTCAGAGATGAAGACACTGTGCCGTTTTCATCATCTGATGAAGACATACACCGATTGGCTCGACGACCAGTATCCCGATCCGAAGTCCGGGTGCCCCCGATTGGTGTTCACCACCCCGGAAGGGCGGGATTACGACGGCCCCGCCTGGACCGGCGAGGACTTGTTTCCCGCGCTACGGATGATCGTCTTCGACGAACACCGCGGTCCGTCGCGTCGGCCGCCGCCGGCAACGTCACCACCGACCCCGCAGCAACACCGCACGCAACCGCGTACCGCAGCCAAACACGCACGCCGCCAACAAGAACGGGTCCGCAATCGTCGCCAGCGCGAAGAACAAGAGCGGAGTATCCCGCCGGCGCCGTTCTGATGGGGGAGTGAACCACGCATGTGTGGACTGACCTGTGCGGAAGTACTTGTGTGGGCTCGCGGGTCCGGGAAGGATGTTCGCAATGACGCAACCTGGTTATGACGCGCTCGCGCAGGTCTACTCCGAAACGTTTCCGACGGCGTACCAATCTCCGCTCGAGCAGCACACGGCCGCGGCCTTCGCTGACCTGGTACTGCAGGGTCCACGCGGGGGCCTCGTGGTGGATGTGGGTTGCGGGCTCGGGCACGTCGCAGCAGATCTGTCCCGCCGTGGCCTGGACGTGATCGGAGTCGATCCGAGTCAGGAAATGTTGCAGATCGCCCGCCGCGAGCACCCCGAACTCCGATTCGTCCACGATGACGCCGAGTTGCGGTCTGTGGAGCTGGCAGACGAGCGCGTCATCGCAATTCTGGCGCGTTACAGTCTGATTCACGTACCGCCGTCAGAGATCCCGCCCGTCTTCGCCGGATGGGCGGCGAGAATGGAACCTGGGGCGCTCGTCGCGGTCGCCTGCCAGGCCACCGACGAGGTGGACTCGGTCGTAGAGTTCGATCACGTAGTGGCACCGGCGTGGCGGTGGCATCCGGACCGGCTGGCAGCAGCGCTGTCTGAGGCAGGGTTTGATGAACTGTGGCGCACGATCAGCCGCCCCGACGCAGATTATCGATTTCCCTTGTTTCACGTGGTTGCACGCCTGCGGTGACAGCGCCTGAAGCAATGGTGGCTGACGGGTCAGACGATGCCCGAGAAATCCATCCGCGCAATCCGTTCCGGATCGGAAACGATGTTCATTGCGAGCACGCGGTTGTCGGCAACGGTGAACGATGCGATCGCGGACACGTCGTCTCCGGCAAACGACAGCACACCGAACCCACCGTTCACGCGCACCAGCTGACTGCGTGCATTCGCGGCCCGGTAGATGATCGCGCCGCGGGCAACGCGATCGGCGCCCACCAATTCCATCGGGGCCTTGTCGGCGGCATGATCGTTGCGCAACACGATGTCCGGGTCGAGCACCGCCATGAGCGCGTCGAGATCGCCGCCACGAGACGCAGCAAGAAATGCCTCGACCACCCGACGCTGTTCCGAGTGTTTTGGCGACCGTGGCGTCGCACCCTGCACGCGAGTTCGCGCGCGACTGGCCAGCTTCCTAGCGGCTGCGGGCGTCTTGTCGACGATCGGCGCGACCTCCTCGAACGGCATGGCGAACAGATCATGCAGAACAAATGCCAACCGCTCGCTCGGCGTGAGCGTCTCCAAGACGACAAGCAGGGCAACACTCACCGAGTCGGCCAGCACGGCCTGACCTTCAGGATCGTTCGCCGAGTCGAGCGGAGCCACAATGGGATCGGGCACGTGCACGATGTCGAGCGACTCCTCATGGCGAGTCCGCCGCGACCGCAACATGTTCAAGCACACGCGTGAGGTGACCGTGGTGAACCAGCCGCCGATATTGGCGATGTCATCGGTGTCGGCGGCGGCGACCTTCAGCCAGGTCTCCTGCACCGCGTCCTCGGCCTCGGGCAGCGACCCCAGCATCCGATAGGCGACTGCGCGCAGGTGTCCTCGATTGGCCTCGAACTCGGTGAGCAAAAAATCGTTGGTGTCCATCGGTCACATATCCCTTCCCTCGGGTGTCAGAGCAATGAACCGCCCGACACCGCAGATGTGACATGCACATCGGCCGGGCCGATCCGAGGAGCCGACAATGTCCGCACGTATGACCAACCCAGCCACCATCCTGCCGCAGGCCGTCAAGGCCGTTCCGCATCTGCTCGGCGCGATCGATCAAGGTGGCGTTCCCGTGACGTTGCGCGAACTCATCATGCTCCGCGCCAGCCAGATCAACGGCTGCGCAGCCTGTGTCTACGGCCACGTCGCGGCCCTGCGTAAGGAAGGCGAATCCGACGAGCGCATCGACGCAGTTGTCGTCTGGCGCGAATCGCCCTTCTTCACCGACGCCGAGCGGGCCGCGCTGAACCTGACGGAATCAGCGACCCGGCTCGCCGATTCGCCTGGCAAAGCCGTTTCGGATGCGGTCTGGGACGAGGCCGCCGACCTCTTCGACGAAAAGGCGATGGCGGGGATCGTTCTGGCGATTGCAACCATCAATTTCTTCAACCGCATCAACGTGACGATTCAGGAACCCGCAGGCACGACGTGGAGCTGACTTCGGGAGCGGCTAACCTCGTCGTGTGCTGCTCTCCGACCGCGATATCCGTGCCCAGATAGCCGACGGCCGGTTGGCCATCGATCCGTTCGATCCGACGCTGGTCCAGCCGTCCAGCATCGACGTCCGGCTCGATGGTCTTTTCCGGGTCTTCAACAACACCCGCTACACCCACATCGACCCTGCTCAACGGCAGGACGAGCTGACAACCCTGATCGAGCGAACCGAGGGTGAGCCGTTTGTTCTGCACCCCGGCGAGTTCGTCCTCGGGTCGACGCTCGAGGTCTGCACCCTGCCCGACGACCTCGCCGGCCGCCTCGAAGGCAAGTCGTCGCTGGGTCGCCTGGGCCTGCTGACCCATTCGACCGCGGGTTTCATCGACCCCGGCTTCACCGGACACATCACGCTGGAGCTCTCGAACGTGGCAAACCTGCCGATCACGCTGTGGCCGGGCATGAAGATCGGGCAGCTGTGCCTGATCAAGCTGTCCAGTCCGGCGGAATCGCCGTACGGCAGCGCCGCGGCCGGATCCAAGTACCAGGGACAACGCGGTCCGACACCGTCCAAGGCCTACCTGAACTTCCCCCAGAAGCAGAACGACTGAGGGTTCCGCTGACGGTGGCCGACACGCCACCTGATCGATGCCTGATGGCCAACCGCGTTCAGTACCCACAGGGGTATGAACGTCACGGTATTTGGATGCGGCTACCTCGGAGCCACCCACGCTGCGTGTCTGGCGGAACTCGGGCATGACGTGCTCGGCGTCGACGTCGATGCGGCCAAGGTCGCCGGATTGCAGAACGGTGACCTCCCGTTCTACGAGCCAGGGCTATCGGATGTGCTGCGGCGCAACCTCGCCGCCGGGCGCCTGCAGTTCACCACCGACTACGACAGGGCGGCGGCCTTTGCCGACGTTCACTTCCTGGGCGTCGGCACCCCGCAGATGAAGGGCGAATACGCGGCGGACCTGCGCCACGTGTACGCCGTGATCGACGAATTGGTGCCGCGGTTGCACGGTGAGCACCTCATCATCGGCAAATCGACCGTTCCCGTGGGCACCTCGGAAGAACTGAAGCGTCGCGCGCAGAGTGCGGCGGGCAACGGCGCCGAAATCAACAGCGGCGCCACGATCACGATTGCCTGGAATCCGGAGTTCCTTCGGGAAGGCCATGCCGTCGACGACACTCTGCGTCCGGACCGGATCGTGTTGGGGGTCGACGCCGACGATGCCGCGGGTACCGCAGAAGCCGGTGCTGTCGAAGTGAAGGTGCGCGAGCTCTACCGCACGATCCTGGCCGCCGGAACCCCGCTGCTGGTCACCGACCTCGCGACCGCCGAGCTGGTCAAGGTCTCGGCGAATGCCTTTCTGGCAACCAAGATCTCGTTCATCAACGCCATCAGTGAAGTATGTGAGGCCAGCGGTGCCGACGTGACGATGCTGGCCGACGCGATCGGGTTCGATGATCGCATCGGACGCCGATTTCTCAATGCGGGCCTGGGATTCGGTGGTGGATGCCTGCCCAAGGACATCCGTGCATTCATGGCGCGTGCCGGTGAGCTCGGTGCTGATCAGGCCTTGACGTTCCTGCGTGAGGTCGACTCCATCAACATGCGCCGTCGTACCGCGATGGTCGACCTGACCACGAAGATCTGCGGTAACACTCTGCTGGGCAAGAACATTGCCGTTCTGGGTGCGGCCTTCAAGCCGGAGAGCGACGATGTTCGTGACTCGCCTGCACTCAACGTCGCCGGACAGCTCCAATTGAAAGGGGCAACGGTCAGCGTTTTCGACCCGAAGGCAATGGACAACTCCCGCAAAGTCTTTCCGACACTCACCTACGCAAGCTCTGCGCAGGATGCATGTCTGCAGGCCGATGCGGTACTGGTACTGACCGAGTGGACCGAGTTCGTCCACATGGACCCCGAAGCGCTGACACCGCTCGTCCGCAAGATGAACGTGATCGACGGCCGACGATGCCTGGACGCCGGTGCGTGGCGTCGGGCCGGCTGGATGTATTCGAGCCTTGGCGGCCCCGTCCGAGATCAACCCACCGCGTCGCTGCGTCCCGCATTGGCAGGGCCGCGCCCGTAACGGGCTATTCGGGCTCTTTGTGCCCGAGGTAGTCGTCGAGTTGTTCGGCCAGATCGCGGTCCAGTGCGCGGTCGAGTGCATTGTGCGCGGAAATCGTTCCGGCCTGGCGCATTTCGCGGATCAACTCTGCGGCCCACTCGGATTCGGAATCGGTGTTCGGAATCCATCCGTCGCCGTGTTCCTTGGCCATGACCGTGCGTCCGGCCGAGATCAGAGTGGATGCGACCTGGGCCATGTCCGCCTCCACCTGGCCGTGCACATCGAGGAGCATCGACAGGGACAGCCCGAGCTTGGTGAGTCTGCCGAACGCTCGCACCGTTTCGCGGTCGAGCAGGGTATAGCCGTCATCGGTGCGCTCGATGAGCCCGTATTCGATCAGCTTGTCGTAGTGAGTTGGGTTGCCGGAGTTGAGCAATGTCTTGAGGCCTTCAGCGGAGATCGCCTCGGTGTGCGCCTTCGACCACGGCTCGGTGACCACCTCGCGAAGACCGAGGACATCGGCAAGATCGTCGCCGCGTTGTATCCCGTGCAGGAAGTCGCCGATGTGCCGGATGGTGAACCCACGGTGCAAAAGGTCATTGATCACCTTCAACCGGGCCAGATGACTGTCGGAGTAGATCGCGATGCGACCACGCCGGGTGGGCCGGGGGAGCAGCCCTCGATCCTGGTACCCGCGGACATTGCGGGTGGTGGTTCCCGCGGCTCGCGCCAGGTCGTCGATCCGGTACTCGGTCATCAGGCCGCTTTCGATCGAGCTGCATTTCGGATTCGTTCACGACAGGTCGAGGGTTGATTCTAGCGGAGCTGAACGGAACGTTCGCAAATGGCACAGTCGAGCATGAGAGGCTCGAAGTCGGGCTGATGAACGAGATAGCCGACCGATGCCGGCTTCAAATGCAACAATGTTTCCTGGTTCGGCGACTTGAGTTCGCACGGCAGGATGCCGTCGGCTGATCTGACTACAGATATCATCAGATTTGGTCGCGGCGAAGGTCCCGAAGGCGACAGTGCCGATGGCTCGGGCAGAATGGCGACCGACAACGTACGCAAATGTGAGTCGGTCACGGCGGGGGGCAGTGGTGGATCACGATCCGGGAGAGGCGCTGGCACCGGGCCGGGTGGTCTGGCTCGACGCAGCAGCGCTCGCGGATATCCGAGAGCTGCTCACAGCCACTCTTGGTGCCCTTGGGCCGGCCTTTGTGCTGGTAGAGGTCGACGACGGCGGTTTGCGCGGGGCGGCTGTGAATACCGAAACCGGCCAACGAATCATCGAACTCAACGACAACACCCTTGACTCTGCATCTTTCGATCGCGCGATTGCCGACCACCTGGTGCGCACCGGCAAAACGAAGTTGCCTGCAAAGCCCGAGTGGGCCCGCGAGCTGATCGGGCTGATGTCGCAGGCCAGGACGATGCTCGGAATCGCCGAGGCCACCTTTGTGATGGGCGAGCAGGAGGTCGGCCTGCTCCGGGTCACCAGGGCAGATGTCGAAGAGGCATTGCACCCGGCTGCGGTTCGGGCTGTCAGCGTGGCCCGGGCGGTGTCTCTGGCCTCTCCGAGTCAGATCTGTGCAGTGGTTGTGATGTCCCACGTCGAATGGCCGGGACTGCTCGGTGCGATGTCGCAGGCCTTCGATGGCCAGTTGCCGGTGCTGACGGTAGGTACGAGGCCGACACAGACCCGCGAGGGTAAGCATTCGCATTCGGGGGCAGGCAACCTCGACGGTGTTCCGGCGTTGACCCCCAACCGGGCACCCACGCCGGCCTACGTTCCGAAGACACGCACCGAACCGGCGCCGATGCCGGTGCAGCCACCGGAGTCCGGGGCGATCACCGACCCGCTCCCGGACCCGCTGCCAGAACCGTTTCCCGGACCGATCACGGAGCCCGCCCCGGTGTTCGATGCGCGGGCTGCCGAGCGCCGACGCAAACAGAACCGATTTGTGATGGCAGGCGCTGCGACGATCGCTGCGGTGATCGTGACCGGCGGAATCACGGCCGCTGTCGGACCGTGGCGGGAGGACACCACCGGCCTGGAGTCACAGCGCTATCTGACGGCACCGGCCACGAGTGATAGCACCACGACCACCACGAGGGCGCCGGCTTCCACGTCGGCGTCGTCGTCCGCCCCGTCGACGCCCGCGATCCCGCCGATCAACACCAAGGCCGCGCTCGCCCCGATCGTCGTCTACACCACGCCACCGCCGCCGCCACCGACCACGCGGCGCGTCACGCCACCACGGCCGCGGCAGAACACGATCCCGAACCCGATCCCCGGGCAGCCCCCGATCATCTTGCCCTGAGGGTTCGGTTCGATGAGTCAGGGCGCGACGCCCCGGCTGATCAGATCAAGGGTCTGCTCGTAAACGAGGGGCCAGTGCGAATTGGTACCGGGAGGTCCGCCGCCGTCGAACTCGCGGCTGTCGAGTTCGAGGCTGACGGCGCCGTGCACGCAGGCCCAGATCTGCAGTGTCAGGATCATCGGATCGCCCGCTCGAATGGTTCCGGCGGCCTGTCCGTGCCGAATGATCTCGGTCAGCGCGTACAGGGCGGTCTCCGCCAGGTCACCTTCCGGCTTGCACTGGCCGGAGAACATCAGGCGGTACAGGGTGGGCGACTGTAGGGCGAACTCGCGGTACGCCACGCCAGAACCTCTGAGCCGGGCTCGCGGGTCAGAATCGGCCACACCGCCGACCATTGCGCGTAGACGCACGAATCCTTCCGTGACCACTGCGGTCAGCAGGCCGGCTTTGCCATCGAAATGGTTGTAGACACCCATCGGTGCCACTCCGGCCTCGGTCGCCACTGCCCGAACCGTCAGACCTTTTTCGCCGTGTTCGTCCAGAACGCGCAGCGCGGCGGCCAAGAGCAATCCGCGCACGTCACCGGCCGGAGTTCTTGTTGCCGGCCCCGATGATCTGACAGCCACGACGTCAATCCTTTCACAGAGATTCTGGGAAACTCTTGACTCCGTTGTAGCACAGTGTTCTTCTTGACTAGAACAATGTCCTACAACAATAGATCGACCTTCTACTCGAGGAGCCTTCGATGAGTGACCGACCCCTGGTTGCGCCGGCGACATCGCCGGCAACCGATAAGCGCTGGTGGGCACTTGTCGCCCTCTGTGGCGCGGTCCTGTTGGTGATGATCGACAACACGATCGTCAACGTGGCACTGCCGACCATCAGCCGTGACCTCTCCGCCGACAACTCAGGTCTGCAGTGGGTCGTCGACGCGTACACGTTGACTTTCGCGGGACTGCTCCTGACGGCCGGCCACTTTGCAGATCGCTTCGGTCGTCGCAGATTGCTGGTGATCGGTGTCCTGGGCTTTGCGGCGGTCTCGGTGGTTGCCGCCGAATCGCAGACGCTGGGGCAACTCATCGCCACCCGGGCCGGCCTCGGACTGTTTGCCGCGATGGTGTTCCCGGCGACGTTGTCGCTGCTGATCGGGCTGTTCCCCGACCTCAAGGAGCGCGCGATCGCCGTCGGCATCTGGGCCGGTACATCCGGTATCGCGGTGGCCATCGGGCCGGTCCTCGGTGGCTGGCTGCTCGAGCACTACTCCTGGTCGTCGGTCTTCTGGGTCAATCTGCCGATCGCGGCAGCGGTACTCATCGGTGTCGCGCTCGTGGTGCCGAGCGGCGGCAAGGCGCAGCCGGGTCCCTTCGATGCAATCGGTGCGATCGCGTCCATCGTCGGTATCTCGCTGCTGGTGTACACCGTCATCGAAGGACCGAACCACGGCTGGGGATCAGTTACGACGATTGTCGGATTCATCGGTGCGGCAGTCATTCTCACGCTCTTCGTGCTGCGGGAACTACGCGCGGCGCATCCGATCCTCAATGTTCGGCTCTTTGCCAACAGGCACTTCTCTGTTGCTTCCGGGTTGATCGCGGTCGCGTTCTTCAGTCTGTTCGGATTCATCTTCCTGATCACCCAGTACTTCCAGGCGGTCAAGGGATATGGCCCGCTGTCGGCAGGCCTTCACACGCTCCCGTTTGCGGTGGTGATGGCGGTGTTCTCGCCGCTGGCAATGATTCTGGCCCGGCGTCTGGGACCCGGCCGGGTCGCCGCCCTCGGGTCGGCGACGATGGCCTGCGGATTTGCATTGGTCCTGCTTGCCGGACGGGAGGCTTCGTACTGGGGGCTGATCATCTGGTCGATGAGTTTGATGGCGATGGGGCTCGCACTTGTTCAGGGCCCGGCGACCAACATCATCACCAATTCTCTGTCCGCGGAACAGACCGGCGCCGGATCGGCGGTCAACGACGTGACCCGGGAGATCGGCGGAACGCTGGGCGTGGCAGTCCTCGGTTCAATCCTCACCTCGATGTACACCGCCGAGATCGGAACCCAACTCGACAATGTTGGTCTACCACCGGAAGCTGTTGATGCAGCGCAGAACTCGGTGATGGCCGGCGTCCAGATGGCCTCGGACATCGGCGGCCCGTCGGGTCAGCAGATCCTGGTGACAATTCAGGACGCATTTGTCGACGGGCTCCACACATCTGTCATCGCAGCGATAGCCGCCGCCGGACTGGCAGCGCCGATCGCATGGTTCACGCTGCGGGGCAAGCAACTCGGCGACGCCGTTGTGGCCGAGAGCGTGGAAGAGGATGCGGCGTCTGAGATTGTGACATCCCGTTGAACGTCAGGCCGAGTATTCGTAACCCTCTTTGAGGGCCTTGCGGAGTGAGAGTGCCGACTCGATTCGGGAGGTCGGTCGAAGGTAGGGCGAATCGCCCTGGGCGTTGATGTAATACGTATTCGACCCGGCGCAGCGCGGACTTGCAAAGACCGTGCTGCGCACCTTTTTGCGCATCTTCTCCACAAACTCGGTGGTCTGCTCGTCGGTGGCACTGACCCGCGACGAACCCGACTGCACTGCCTTGGCCACCACCTGCACCGCGTGGGTGACACACAGATCGATGGTGTCGAACCACGAGAAACCGATGACACCGTACGGTCCCGGCGCAAGGAACAGATTCGGAAAGCCCGGAACGGCGATGCCCTCGTAGGCATGCATCCGCTCGGAATCCCATGTCTTGGAGAGGTCTTGGTTGCCGACCCCGGTGATCTGATAGGGCAGGTCGAAGATCTTGAAGCCGGTTGCCAGGATCAGTGTGTCGATGTCGAGGGTGCGACCGTCGGTGAATTCGATTCCCGTACCGGTGATCCGGTCGATCGAGGCGGTTTCAAGATCGACGTTGTCCCGGTTGAACGTGGGAAAGTAGTCGTTGGAGAAGGACGGACGTTTGCACGCGTAGCCGTAGTGCGGGGTGAGTTGCTCGCGCAGACGCTTGTCTTTCACCTGGCCGCGCAGATGCCGTTGACACAACTTCTCCACGCCACGGGTGATGGCCGGTAGCTGTTTATTGTAGACGACGCCGATCGTCTCCGAGATCTCGAATGTGGTGTCGATCAGAAAACGGGGCAGCAGTTGGAGTTTGGGGACTCGTCGGTAGATGTTGCGGAGGAACCCGGGGATGGGTGCATTGGGTTTGGGAAGGACCCAGATCGCGGTGCGTTGCAACACGGTCAGATGCTGCACCTGCGGCGCAATGGTGGGGATGATCTGGATCCCGGTGGCGCCGGTGCCGATGATACCGACCTTCTTGCCGGTCAGGTCGTAGTCGTGATCCCACGATGCAGACCGCAGGACCTTGCCCGAGAAGCTCTCCAGACCAGGAAGATCCGGGGTGGCGGGTGTCGACAGTGCGCCGTGGCAGGAGATCAGGAACCGTGCGGTGACGGTGTCGCCGGAGGCGGTGGTGATGGTCCACAGATCAGTGGCCTCATCGAAGTCGGCTGCCGTGACCGGCGTCCCGAAACGGATGTGCCTGCGGATACCGTAACGCTCGGCGATGTCGCGGGCATACTGCAAGAGCTCTGATCCGGGGGCGAAGACCTGCGACCAGTCAGGGTTCAGCGCGAACTTGTATGAATAGGTGACCGAGGGAATGTCGACCTCGACGCCGGGATACTGATTGGCGAGCCAGGTGCCGCCGACATCGTCGTTGCGATCGAAGATGATGTAGTCGTCGATACCGCGTTCCTGCAACTTGATTCCGGCGGCCAACCCACCGAACCCGGCACCGATGATCGCGACGGTGTGGTCAGGTGCAGCGGAGTGATCACGTTGCGGGGTGTCGGCTGACGCCATGAGAGCCTCCTGGGCTGGATGGTTGAAGTCTAGAGGTCGAGGCGGAGATGGTCGCCTGCGGCGCGGGATACGCAGGTGAGCATCACGCCGGCTTCACGTTCGGGTTCGGTGAGGATGTTGTCGCGGTGATCCACCTCGCCCGCGAGTACCCGGACCTTGCAGGTTCCGCAGAAGCCCTGCTGGCATGAATAGGGAACGGATGGCAGCTCGCGACGGATCGCGGCCAGGGCGGATTCTGTTGCGCTGACCGGGATCTGCTGTTCAATCGAGTTGAGACTGACCGTGAACGGCCTCCCATTGTCCACCGGTGGCGGACTGAACCGCTCGAAGTGGAGTTCTACGTCGCCACGTCCGAGTAATTCCTTGCGGATCGAGTTGAGCATCGGTGGTGGGCCGCAGCAGTACACGGCGGTCCCGGCCGGGATCGGCCCCAACAGGTCTGCGGCGCTGGGTAGTCCGTGCCGGTCGTCGGTGCGGATCGTGACCTTGTCGCCGTAGTCGGCGAGTTCTGCGAGGAACGGTAGCGAATCGGCACTGCGGCCGGTGTAGACCATCGACCAATCCAGTCCGAGACGTTGCGCCGCGCCGAGCATGGGCAGAATCGGTGTGATCCCGATACCGCCTGCGACGAATCGCAGTTTCTTGGCCGGTGAGCCATGGCCAGGTGCGGCAAGCGGAAATGCGTTGCGCGGACCCTTGATCCGGACCGAGGATCCCACACCGAGGGTGTCGTGGACCTCGATCGATCCGCCACCGCCCTCCGGGATCCGCCGGACCGCGATGCGATACCGGTGGCGGTCGGCCGGGTCTCCACACAGCGAGTACTCCCGCATTCGGCCAGACGGCAACAACAGGTCCAGATGTGCCCCGGCATACCAGGGCGTCAGTTCACCGCCATCGGGTGCGGCCATGGTCAACGCGACCACATTGTTGTCATGCGCGACCACCTCGCGACCGACGACTTCGAGCGAGGTGACGCGACCGGTCTGATCGGGAATGTTCAGGTGAGTGAACCTGCCCCACAACGGAAACCAGACCTTGCCGATGGCGCTGGCAACCCGCATCGCGGGATCGTGCTGATACCGGCCCCGCAGATGTGGGGGCGCGGCGGTCATCGTGGTGGTGTGCTCGAGGCGACGCTGATTCACTTGTGCGCAGCCCTTGCTGCCGGCGACGACGCTAGATAGGCGACGGCCTGCGCTGTGGATCCGACCTGGGTCGGCCGGAACGACGGTTTGAAGTAGGTGAAGGTGGCGAAGACGATCGATCGCACCGTGGGTAGCAGTCCCTTGCGGGCTCCCCGGAAGTATCCGAGCATCGTCTTTCGGTAGCCGATCTTGCCGGTCGGATCATTGACGGACAGGAATCGGGTGCCGCGATGGATCACGAACAACAGAGCAGGTAGTACGGCAAGCATTGCCCGGCCGCGCTTGAGATAGCTGTCACCGAAGTATGTGGCCACGTCGTGGGCGACCTCGCGGTGTTCCACCTCTTCGGCGCCGTGCCAACGGAACAGATCCGCCATCGCCGGGTCGGCGTTGTACTCGGTCCAGGTGTTGTTGAGGGAGAAATCGCCCAGGATGGCCGTGTAGTGCTCGATGGCCGCGATCAACCAGAGGCGCTCCACCAGATGTTTGTGCCGCACTTCGGCATCCGGATGCTGCGATGGCCCGAGTACCTTGCGGAACACCCATTCCATCTGCCTTTGGAAGGGTGTTGGATCGAAGCCGCGCGCTTCCATGAACTCCCACAGCACGCGGTCGTGGGTTTCGGCGTGCATCGCCTCTTGGCCGATGAATCCGCGCATGGCCGCTGCGAGTTCTTCGTCCTTCACCAGCGGCACGGCCTCGTTGTACGTCTGGACGAACCAGCGTTCCCCCTCGGGGAGCAACAGGTTGAGCATGCTGACCACATTGGAGGGGACCGGGTGGTCCGGAATCCAGTGCAGAGGTGTGTCTTTCCAATCGAACTCGACATTGCGGGCGTGGAGTTCGACTGGTCCCGGATCGAAGTTGTACATCTGGTCCTCCCGAAGTGCTGGCGCTAAAAGAGTTTGGTGCGGGCCATCCGGCGCGACAGGGCGGGAACAAAGCGGTAGATGCGGTAACCGATCTTTGCTTCGATGGTCACCGGAACCACAGCCTTGTTGTCGGTGATGGCCCGGAGGATCGCGGTGGCCACCCGATCAGGGGTGAAGCCGCGGCGTTTGTAACGTCCACTCATCTTGTCCTGCAACCGCCTTTCGGCATCTTCGGTGACACCGGCGAACTCGGTGGCGGCAACGATGTTGGTGTCGACGATGCCGGGACAGATCGCCGATACGCCGATGCGGTGCTCGGCCAGCTCGGCACGCAGCGATTCGGAGAACATCAAGACGCCGGACTTGGTGGCGGCATAGCCGCCCAGACCTTGCTGCGGCATGAACGCGGCGGCCGAAGCGAGGTTCACGATGTGCCCGCCGAGGCCGCGTTCGACCATCTTGCGGCCGAACACCCGGCTGCCGGTGATGACACCCATCAGGTTGATGTCGACGAGGCGCCGGATCTGTTCGTCGGTGGCGTCGAGAACGTGCCCGGCCAAACCGATTCCGGCGTTGTTGACCATCACGTCCGCGACACCGTGTGTTTTGGCGATCTGCTCACCGAACTCGGTGAACGCGCTCGTATCGGCCACGTCGAGTGCGTAGGCATGTGCGGTGCCGCCGGTGGCGGTGATCTCCGCGGCGGTCTCTTTGGCAGCATCGAGATCAATGTCGGCCAGCACCACTTCGGCCCCGTTCTCGGAGAGCAGGTAGGCGGTCTCGCGTCCGATGCCGCTGCCGGCTCCGGTGATCACTGCGAGTTTGCCGTTCAGCGATCGATGCTCACCGTTCTGGCGGGCACGCGCGATGGTCGGTGACATATCGTCTCCTCGTATCGACTCGATGAACTGGGTTGCGATGTCGGCCAGGTATCCGGGGTTGGTGTAGGGCAGCCAGTGTCCGGTAGGAGTGTCTTTGCGCCACAGTCGATCTGTGAACTTGTACGTATTGGTGAAGATCGCGCTGCGCAGAGCCACATCGCGGGTGTTGACCACCTCGAAGACGGGAACCCTGGTGCTGCGTGGGTCGGGGTTGGTGATCCGATGGCGGATGTTGGCGCGGTAGTAGCGCAGGCCAGACACTGCGTCGGCGCGGAATGTGGGCGCCAGGGTCATGTTCTTGGGGTCGGTCCCCTCGATTTCGGTGAGGAATCGATGCCAGACCGGAGCGTGTAAGCCGATGCCGAACAGGACATTCGGTACCACAGGCAACTGGAAGACCACCGTGTAGGCAGAGGAGACGGCCTGAGACAGGGCCTGGCCCAACGACTTCGGCGTGGGTCGGCTCAGGCGTTCGCGGGTCCACAGACCCAGGTGGTCGAGATTGGGGCCGGACACCGAGACGAACGACGCGATGTGCGTTTCGGCATCGGGCGTGGTGACGGCCTCCCAGGTCTGTACCGAACCCCAGTCGTGGGCAACCACATGAACGGGACGATCCGGGCTCACCGCGTCGATGACCGCGAACAGATCGGCAGCGAGTTCAGGCAGCCGGTACGGTGCATCGCCCTGCGGCCGGTCGCTCTCGCCGTAACCGCGGGTGTCGTAGGCAACCACGTGATAGCGCGATTCCAGGTCTGCCGCGACCAATGTCCAGAGGAGGTGAGTGTCAGGCCATCCGTGCACCAGGACAACGGTGGGACGGTCAGCCGCGGGTTCCCCCAACTCGAAAACCGCCAGTCGGACCCCGTCGCGGACAACCGTCCGTCGGCGCCATACGACCGGTGGTGCGGACCCTTCGCTATCGATAGCGGTCATCAACTCCCCTTTGAGTTCGCCGTGATGCATTAGACGTTACCAGCAGTCACATATAAATCAAGGAGCCTGACCTGGGCATCTCGTCGAAACTGCAGTTGTGAAGAGATCTTCTCGGCCGATGCCTTCACAACTGCGGACTCAAATCGTCGGGAGGCCCGTGGGCCGAGTCGGCGTCCAAAGATCATGGGGGAGCTGGATGTGCCATTCTCGGGCAGGAACGCTGTTGCGCGCGGGCTTCTGACCACGCATGAGCTCCGCAAAGATTTCGTGGCGGTCTATCGCGGGGTGTACGTACGGCGCGGTCGCGCGATCAGCTTGCGCGTGCGCACCGAAGCAGCTGTGGTGTGGTCCGGTTTGCCGGTCACTGTGGCCGGGTTCGCGGCTGCTGCGCTTCATGGTCAAGTGGGTCGACGAAGGCACCCGGTGGACCTCGATCGCCCTGCGCGGCGCGCTGTTTCCGGGATCATCGTTTCTGAGGACCGACTGTTCGACGACGAGGTCTGCCAGGTGGATGGTCGCATCGTGGCGCTCGCGGACTGCGCCAGTTGCATGAAGTGCTGGCGCTGGTCGACGGTGGAGCGGAGTCGCCGCCCGAGACCCGAACTAGATTGCTGCTCATCAGGTTTGGGCTACCGATGCCCGAGACTCAGATCGAGATCGTCGATGAGCGCGGCCGCGCATACATCCGTCTCGACATGGGCCGGCGTAAGTGGAAGGTCGCGGTCGAGTACGACGGTGAACATCACTGGACGAGGTCCGCCAGACCTTATATGAGGCATCGGGTCTGCAGTTGTGAAGGACTCTTCTCGGCCGATGCCTTCACAACTGCAGACTCGATCACCGACTACTGCTTGTAGCTCGCCAGGAAGTTGCCGAGGCGGTCGATGGCGTCGGAGAGATCGCGGGACCAGGGCAGCGTGACGACCCGGAAGTGGTCCGGTCTGGGCCAGTTGAAGCCCGTTCCCTGGACAACCAGGATCTTCTCGCGCAGGAGTAGGTCCGTGACGAACTTCTCGTCGTCGTGGATCTCGTGCACCTCGGGATCGATCCTGGGGAAGGCGTACAGCGCGCCCATCGGCTTCACACAGCTGATACCGGGGATCTCGTTGAGCTTCTCCCAGGTGATGTTGCGCTGTTCGAGTAGGCGTCCGCCGGGAAGGACGAGGGCATCGATGCTCTGGTAGCCGCCGAGCGCCACCTGAATTGCGTGCTGGCCGGGCACATTTGCACACAGGCGAGTCGATGCGAGCATCTTCATGCCGTCGACGAAACCCTTGGCGTGATCTTTGGGCCCGGTGATGGCGACCCAGCCGGCGCGGTAACCGCAGACGCGGTACGCCTTGGACAGCCCGTTGAAGGTGAGGCAGAGCAGGTCCGGCGCGAGCGAGGCGATATTGATGTGTTTGGCCTCGTCGTAGAGGATCTTGTCGTAGATCTCGTCGGCGAGGATCAGCAAGGAATGCTTGCGCGCCAACTCGACGATCTCGGTGAGGACCTCGCGCGAGTAGACCGCGCCCGTGGGGTTGTTCGGGTTGATCACCAGCAGTGCCTTGGTGCGCGGGGTGATCTTCGCTTCGATGTCGGCGATATTCGGGTTCCAGCCGTTGTCCTCGTCGCACGCGTAGTGCACGGCCTTGCCGCCGGACAACGCTGTCATCGCGGTCCACAGCGGATAGTCCGGCGAGGGGATCAGGACTTCGTCGCCGTCATCGAGCAGCGCCTGCATGGTCATGGTGATCAGCTCGGACACGCCGTTGCCCAGGATCACGTCGTCGACGTCGAAGTAGGGGAAGTCGGGTAGGAGCTCGTATCGCGTCACCACGGCCCTGCGGGCCGACAGGACGCCCAGCGAGTCGCTGTAGCCCTGCGAGTAGGGGAGAGCGTGGATCATGTCGCGCATGATGACGTCAGGGGCCTCGAAGCCGAACTGGGCAGGATTGCCGATGTTCAATTTGAGGATCCGATGACCCTCCGCCTCGAGGCGGGCCGCGTGGGCGGTGACGGGTCCGCGGATCTCGTAGGCGACATTGCGAAGCTTTGCCGATTGTTCGAGTGGTTTCAGGTCGCGGTAAACATGCGAAACGTGTGGTCTGCTCACGTCCTTATGGTGCCAGTACCGGGCAAGTGGGTTTCAGGCTGCGAGGGGTATTGCCCTCGAAATCGCCCCATTTTTGTCCGGTAACCCCCAAAAATTGCAGCTGTAACGGGGATTGGACGCCGTCGCGTTGCATCGAAAACGGCAGCGGCCGCCGACTTGGCGTTGTATTTCGCCAAGACCGGCGGCCGCGACCGCGTTCAGTGTGAAGTTTCTCTAATTTTTGACCCGGGTAGGTCAGCTCTTACCCGGCCTCTTCTTGCCTGCCGCGATGCCGAAGCCCTTGGCCTTTGCCGGGCCGGATTCGCTGAGCGTCCGCGCCTCACCGTTTGTCGATGGGGTCTCCGTCGACACTTCTTGAGTTGCCTCGGCCTGAGCGGGCTCGGCCGGAGTTGCCTCAGCCGGAGTTGCCTCGGGCTCCGTTGTCTCGGGCTCGGTCGTCTCGGGCTCGGCTGCCTCCGTTGCGACCGTCTCCGGCTCGGCAACCGGTACTGCGGCAGGCTTCGGCGCTCCGGGCCGTTTGGCGCCCGGACGCTTGGCCTTGCCGCCGATGGCCAGACCCTTGACCGGAACCGTGGGCTCGTTCGGAGCCTCGGTCACGGCTTCGGTTGCAACTTCTTCCGATGCAACTTCTTCCGGTGCGGCTTCGGCGGGAGCCGATTCCGCGGCCGGTGCTGCCGCTGCGGGCTTGGCTGCGCCGGGCTTCTTGGCTGCGCCGCCGGGTCGCGGTGCTCCCGGACGCTTTGCGCCGCCGCCGATGGCCAGACCCTTCACTGGTGCGGCTGCCGGCTTGGCCTCTTCAGGAGTTGCCTCGGCTGCCGGTGCTTCAGCAGGTTCTGCTGCTGCGGGCTCGGCTGCTGCAGGCTTGGCTGCGCCGGGCTTCTTGGCTGCGCCACCGGGCCGGGGTGCTCCCGGTCGCTTGGCGCCGCCGCCGATGGACAGACCCTTGGCCGCGGGTGCCGCGGTTTCGGTTGTAGCGGTCTCGGTTGCCGGTGCTTCGGTTGCGGCTTCCGCGGGTGCTGCCGCCGCAGGCTTTGCCCCACCTGGTTTGGGAGCTCCGCCGCCGGGCTTCTTCGCGCCGCCGCCGATACCGAGTCCACCTGGCTTCTTGGCTGCGCCGGGCTTGGGGGCGCCTCCACCTGGTTTGGGTGCTCCGCCGCCGGGCTTCTTTGCGCCGCCGCCGATACCCAGGCCGCCGCCGACCTTCGGCTTCTCGGCCGGCTTCTCGATGGTGTCGACCGAGGCGGTGGCTGCAGCTGCGGGCGCTGCGACCTTGGCAGGCTCAGGTGCCTTCTTGACTTCGGGCTCGATCGTCGGAGCAGAGAGGCCGAGCGACGCGGCTCCGAGGAACCGTCCACCCCGCTTGATCTCGGGAGCGCCGCGCTTGACGGACTCCAGGATCAACTGAGCGACGTCGACAACCTCGACCTTGCCCTCGTTCTCGGTTCCTGCTGTCTGTGCGGTGACACCGTCGGTCAACATCACCTTGCAGAACGGGCAACCGGTGGCAACCTTTTTGGGGTTGGTGCCCAGGGCCTCGTCGACCCGGTCGATGTTGATGCGCTTGCCGATGCTCTCTTCCATCCACATGCGGGCGCCACCGGCGCCACAGCACATCGACCGCTCGCCGTGGCGAGGCATCTCCTTGAGAGTGGCGCCCGAAGCGGCCATCAGCTCGCGGGGAGCGTCGTAGACCTTGTTGTGCCGGCCCAGGAAGCAGGGGTCGTGGTAGGTGATGTCCTCGTTGACCTCGGCGACCGGGATCAGTCGCTTGTCGCGGACCAGCCGGTTCAGCAGCTGCGTGTGGTGCACGACCTCGTACTTGCCACCCACCTGCGGGTACTCGTTGCCCAGTGCGTTGAAGCAGTGCGCACAGGTGACGACGATCTTCTTCTTCTGCTGCGGAGCGGTCGCGAAGAGCTCTCCGAGCATCTCGATGTTCTGCTGCGCCAGCATCTGGAACAGGAACTCGTTGCCCGCGCGGCGAGCGGAGTCGCCGGTACAGGTCTCGCCCTCGCCAAGGACCAGGAAGTCGACGGCTGCGATGTCGAGCAGTTCGGCGACGGCCTTGGTGGTCTTCTTGGCGCGGTCCTCATAGGCGCCGGCACAGCCGACCCAGAACAGGTACTCGAAGCCTTCGAAGCTCTCGACGTCCTGCCCGAACACCGGGATCTCGATGTCCATCTCGTCGATCCACTTGGTGCGGTCCTTGGAGTTCTGGCCCCAGGGGTTGCCCTTGTTCTCGAGGTTCTTGAACAGTCCGGCGAGCTCGGTCGGGAAGTCCGACTCGATCAGCACCTGGTAGCGACGCATGTCGATGATGTGGTCGACGTGCTCGATGTCGACCGGGCACTGTTCCACGCAGGCGCCACACTGCGTGCAGCTCCACAGGGTCTCGGTGTCGATGACGGCACCGGTGGCGCCTTCACTCTCACCGACGAGCTTGCGCTCGGCCTCGGCACGCGCCGCAGCCGGAATGGCGTCGAGCTTGTCCTGCAAGACGTTTCCATCGGCGTCGACCAGGCCTATCTCGTCGCCGCCGAGATCTTTCTTGCCGCCGGCCAGCAGGTACGGCGCTTTCGCGTTCCCGTGGTCACGCAGCGACATGATGAGCAACTTGGGTGACAACGGCTTTCCGGTGTTCCAGGCCGGGCACTGGCTCTGGCAGCGACCGCACTCGGTACACGTGGTGAAGTCGAGCCAGCCCTTCCAGGAGAAGTCCTCGATCTTGCCGGCACCGAACGCGTCGACGTCGGGGTCGGCGGTCTCCATGTCGAGGACCTTGCCGCCCGACATCATCGGCTTGACCGCACCCAGGGCGACGCCGCCGTCGTCCTCACGCTTGAAGTAGATGTTGAAGAACGCAGCGAAGCGGTGCCACGCCACACCCCAGGTGATGTTGCGGCCGACGGCCGCCAGCCAGATCATGCCGCTCATCAGCTTGATCAGCGCGAAGATCGAGACCATGACCGCACTCGCGGGCAGGAGCTTGGCCACCTGCATGGTGAAGAAGTCCGAGCCGGCATTGGCGTGGCCGTAGGTGGCGATCTTGCCGGCCTTCACGAAGATCATGCCAAGGCCTTCGAGGAGCACAACGATCTCGACGAAGTACGCGGCGTTGAAGTTGGAGCCGCCGAACCGGGAGAGACGCTCGGGTACGCGGGGGTGATTGATCTGGCGGATCGCCATCAACGTGACGATGCCGATCACGGTGCCCAGGCCCAGGATCTCGTCCAGCAGATGCCAGGCGAAGGTGTCACCGAAGATCGGCCAGTGGAATTTCGGATCGAACGTCTGTCCGTAGGCCTCGAACCACAGCAGCGCGCCGAGGAGGAAGCCGATCATCACCAGCCAGTGCGCCCAGCCGACGGTTCGGAATTTGTTCATCCGGGTGTGGGCGATGAACTCGATCATCATCGTCTTGAAGCGCGGGATGAATGGGCGCCAGCGATCTGGCGCCGGCTGACCCTTCATGATTGTTCGGAAGATGCGGCCGACTCCACGGAGGAATAGGGCCCAACACACGAGGCTCAGAAGCGCCCCGATGGTTCCGAGGGTGATCGTCGTGGCATTCACGGCGTCTCGACCTTTCTCTTACCGAACTCCCCGACTTCCGTTGCAGCTACTTCGAAACAGAAGGCGGGCGTTCACCGGGATGGCAGTACACAGCGCAGAGTGCACGCAGTGTTCTCCGATAGGTACGTTAAGGCTTCGCTTCACAGCACTATTGCGCAGGTAGACCTAAGTTACTAATCGGTAAGGTTCATTGTGATGTCTGCCATAAATCGCGTCAGAATCCTTGCGTTGATCGGTGTGATCGCGGTCTCTGTCCAGTTTGTCATCGCAGTGGCTGCCACGTGGATTTACGTGATGGCGTTCGACCGCGAGTTCACGGCCCGTGAGGCACCGTCGGCACCGATTGCCCTGGTGCTGGGATCGAAGGTAGACGATCAGGGGCCGGGCTCGTATGTGCGCGGCCGCCTCGATACCGCGCTTCAGTTATATCGAGCGGGCCGGGTGGAGCGCATCCTCAACTCGGGCAACGGGCGGCCCGAGGCCGGGAACGAGCCGGCCGTGATGCGGGCTTACCTCGAAGAACGAGGTGTCCCGGCCACCGCGATCGTCGACGACCCGGAAGGCTTCGACACCGCGGCCAGCTGTCGTCGGGCCCGGGACATCTTCGGCTTCGACGACGTTCTCATCGTGACGCAGGACTTCCACCTCGGTCGTGCGATCGCGCTGTGTCGTGACGTCGGGGTCGATGCCCGTGGGGTCTACGCCGACTGCGATTGCGCGGTGTGGACCGTGGCCCGAAACGTCATTCGCGAGACGTTTCTGGCGCGGCCGCGAGCGTTGTTGACCGGCCTGACGACATAGGCGGTGTGCTGGTGCCTTGACCAGGCATCGGAAGACGTGGGCGTCCGGTCAGGTAGGACGAACCGGGGAGGCGGCGCAGGATCTCCACCAGCAGCAACGAGCCCGCGATCGTGCCGATGTACATCAGGACCGGCGCCCAGGGGGAACCGAGGGTGTTGATCCACGGTTGCCCGTTCTTCTGCGGGTGCAGGATCGCGAAGATGAGGATGGCGTGGCACAGGAACACGCTGAACGACCGGTTCGACGCGTACTTGACCACACGGTCGAAAACGGGTGTGTGCACGCGGTACGTGTCGGTCCAGTGCTGGCCCAGCGCGTAAAGGCAGGCGATGGCCGCAACCAGGAAGAGCAGCAGCGTGGGCTGGAAGGCGGCACTGGCGTACATGGGGATCTGGCCAAGGCCCCAGACCCGTCGCCAGAAGGTGATGAGCGCGAAAGCCGCGGTGAGCAGCAGTGCCGCGAACAGCAACGAGCCCTTGCCCCGCAGCCAGAGCCGGATTCGCTCGCGATGTACCGCCGCGACGGAGCCCAGGAAGATGAAGAACTGGTACGGAACGAATGTGGCGTAGTAGTGCCACCAGACGCCGGCCCAGTCGGCCGGTGGCTGCCAGTACGTGATGATCGAGACCACTGCGACCTGGACCGCAAAACTGGCCGCGAGCAGCGCCGCGTGGTGGTTCCTGGTCGCGCGGACAATCCACAGAACCAGCGGGAACAGCAGGTACACCTGCAGCATCACGAACAGGAAGTACATGTGGAAGCCCGACAGGCCCCACTTGAGCAGATCCCAGAACTCGTCAAGGCTTCCCGGAACCTCACTGAGGCGGCCGTGGTCCCACATGTCCTCGATCACCCAATAGATGAATGACCAGATGAGATACGGGATGATGACGAGCTTGATCCGGCGGCGCCAGAAGTCGACCGTCCGGAAATCAGCCCGATCGAAATTCTGATACATCAACACGAATCCGGTCAGTGCAAAGAACGTGTTCCGGGTGAAATGCAGCAGCAGGGTCGTCGAGTTCACCGGCATGCTGTTGAACTCATCCGTGGTCGCGGTGAGGCAGTGCACGAAGATGACCAGGGAAAATGTGGCCGCGCGGATCAGGTCGACATGGTGCAGATAGGCAGGCCGAGTCCGCTGGCGAGCCGTCTCGGTGACGGTCGTGGCGACCGAGGCGGTCGCGGAGTTCGGGGAAAGCATCGCGTACAGCATGCCGTAACCAACTGTTCACTTGCTAGACGGGAGATTCGGATCACATTGACGTGCAATCTACGGTGCATTGATGCATGACAGGTGGTCGCGATGATTCCGGACTGGGACGTCCTGGTGTTGTTGCTCGCGGCGGCGGGGGTGGCGGGCTGGATCGACGCTGTCATCGGCGGTGGCGGGCTGATCCTCATCCCAGCGATGCTGATCGCCTTTCCGGGTGCGGTGCCGGCGACGGCGCTGGGAACCAACAAGCTCGCGGCGATCGCGGGGACGAGTGTGGCCGCATTCAACTATTCGAGAGCGGTCACGGTTCCTCGCAAGCTGGCGCTGGTGTCGGTACCGATCGCTTTTGTCTCTTCTGCTGCCGGTGCGCTGTCGGCGGCAGCGATCTCGGCCGACGTGATCCGGCCGTTGGTGATCGTGCTGATGCTGGCGGTGGGGATCTTTGTCGCGGTCCGGCCGTCGTTCGGGAGTAACAGTGGCCAGAGTCCGCCGCTGACCGGCAAGCAGATGATCGGTGGATGCATCACGTTCGCCGTGATCGGATACTACGACGGTATTTTCGGTCCCGGGACCGGCATGTTCCTCATCATCGCGCTCACCGCGTTGTTGTCGCGCAACTTCATCGAGAGTGCGGCGCTGGCCAAGATCGCCAACACGGCCACCAACCTCGGTGCGCTGGTGGTCTTTGCGATCGGTGGAAACATTTGGTGGGCACTCGGTTTGATGCTCGCCGTTGCCAACGTCGGTGGGTCCATCCTCGGGTCGCGGACAGTGCTCAACCGCGGCACCGGTGTGATCCGGATAGCGCTCCTGTCAGTGGTGGTCGTGATGTCGATCAAACTCGCGTGGGATCAATGGGCCTGACGCTGTCGACTGGGCCTTGAGTGCACGGCGGTCGGGACGGCCAAGGACTTGTCGGTGGGTGCTGATAGAACTGTTTCATGACCGCGGGGGTGGCAGATCTGATCGACCGTATCGAGGGTATGGCTCTTGATGCGGAGGAGATCGTTGCTGTCCGTGAAGTGTTGTCCCGCAGGCTTGTTGATATTTCGTTGGCGAACTTGTCGGACAAGGAGGCTGTCGAACTCGCCCAAGTGATCGAAGCCCAGAGTCGCCGTGATGAAGCCGTCAAAGTACGGGTGGCGGTCGAGCTCCGAGAACGCTCGGTCGCCGCGAAGCAGGGTTTCAAACACAACAAGTTTTTGCGCCATCATTTGCGCATTTCGGCGACCCAGGCGAGTGCCCGATCGAAAAGGGCTGAACGCGTGGGCCAGTGGCATACCCCGTCGGGTGAGGTGATCGCTCCGGTGTACCCGCATACGTGGTTGGCGTTGCGTGATGGTGCGATCGGGGTGGCGCATTACACCGTCATTCACGACACCTTGCGCAGTCTGCCGGGGTCGATTCGCGGCGACCTCGAGAAGTGGTCCGAGGGGGAGCAATTGATGGCCGAGGCCGCTCGGACGATGGATCCTGACGAACTGAAGAAGGTCGGGCTGTATTTGCGTGATCATCTGGATCCGGATGGTGATTTCGATGATTTTGATGACCTGGATCGGCAGCAGAAACGGGAGTTGTCGGTGTCCAAGCAGGGTGCGGACAAGATGGCCGCCATCGCCGGCACCCTGGATCCGGTGACCAAGGCGTTGTGGGATGTGGTGGCCGCGAAGTGGGCTGCGGCGGGGATGAACAACCCGAACGATCCCGAATCGCCGTCCGGACCAGCCGATAAAGCCGATAGGGCCACGGTGCAGGCTGCAGCCAAACGTGACAATCGCGCGCCGGGGCAGCGCAATCATGATGCATTCAAACGGTTGCTGGAGTTGGCTGTCGGGCAAGGAACTCTGGGTCGGCACCGGGGTTTGCCTGCGCGGGTGATCGTGACCATGACTCTGGATCAGCTCGAAAAGGAAACCGGGGTTGCGACCACCGCCTCGGGCGGGGTGATGCCGGTGCGTGATGCCATCCGGTTGGCCGGGGTGAATCGTAAGTTTCTGGCGTTGCTCGACGACAAGCACCGTCCGCTATACCTAGGTCGTGAACAACGGTTGGCGACTGCTGATCAGCGGATGGCGTTGATTGCCGCTGAGCGGGGTTGTTCGCGGCCGGGTTGTGATGCTCCCGCGACTGAGGTTGCGGTCCATCACACGCGGGAATGGTCCAAAGGTGGGTGGACCGACATCACTGTGTTGACGTTGGTGTGCGATTCCGATCATGGGCAGGTTCATGATGGTGAAACAGGATGGATCACCGAGATCATCAACGCTGATACCGGTCCGCCGGGTTGGCAGGGCCGGATCGGCTGGCGCCAACGCGGAAGCCTGGATTTGCCGCAGCCCAACAACACTCACTTCCCGGACAAGTACTTCACCAACCCGGAGATGTGGAACCCGAACAGCGACGCCGACGCCGAGTGGTTCATCGAGCGTGCTCGAGCAGTGTTCGAGGAGAAAACCGTAGAGGCACAGGTGTTCGCTGTCGACTTCTGCTGGCGCCGCGTCAAATACAGCGCCGCCTGACCTGCGGGTGAACGGACCATTAGGCTTCTGGTGTGGCAATGAGCCCTGTGGAAGATCAGAATAGGCGCCTGCTGCGCGCCCGAGACACGATGGATCGCGAGTACGCGAACGAGTTGGATATCAAAAAGCTGGCCGCCATTGCGTATATGTCGCCTGCCCATTTCATCCGCACCTTTCGGGCGACGTTTGGTGAAACACCCCACCGGCACCTGCAACGGCGACGGATCGAGCGTGCGATGGCGCTGCTACGTGGTCCGGATGCATCGGTGACGGACGTCGCGCGCAAAGTCGGGTTCGAGAGCCTCGGCACGTTTAGCCGGACCTTCCGAACCATCACGGGTAGCTCACCCAGCGAATTCCGCGCTCGCGCACAACCGTTGCGTGTGCCGGTGTGCTTTGTGAAGGCCTGGTCGAAACCGAGCAGTTTCGGAGAAGCGCCACCACGCTGACGGGCTCTACTGTTTGCCTATGTTCAACAAAATCGGAATCCACTCGGTCATGGTTCTCAATCAGGATGAAGCGCTTGACTTCTACGTCGGCAAGCTCGGCTTCGAAGTCGCGGACGACGTCGACATGGGCTTCATGCGGTGGCTCACCATCGCACTGCCGTCCGACCCCGGCCGGCATATCCTCCTCGAGGTTCCTGCACCGCCTTCGATGACCGAAGACGTGGCTGCGCAGGTTCGTGACGTCCTGACCAAAGGGGCGCTCGGGATGGCCGCCACTCTGACCACCGACGACTGTCACAAGACCTACAAAGAACTGCTGGCCAAGGGTGTGGAGTTCACCGAAGAGCCGACGGACCAGCCGTACGGAATCGACTGTGCGCTGCGAGATCCCTTCGGCAACCACATCCGCATCACCCAACCGGCCACCGGGCCGGTCGAGATCACCGATGAAGACATCGCAAAATGGGGTGCGGACAGGTAGTCGTGCAGCCCTTCACCACCAGCCGGGCAGCGCATCCCGTAGGCCGTCGGACATGGCCTGGGTCAGGCTTGTGACGAAGGCTGTGGTCAGGTGGTGATAGTCGTGCCACACCAGGATGTTTCCGACGATCGCCGGACAATTGGTGTCGTCGCAAAGGGCATCGGAGAAGTCGAGGAACGACATGTTCGGGAACTGCGATCGGATGGCGAGGGTGGGATCTTCCGGGGACAGTGCCTGCTGGCGGTCGACCCCGCAGTCGATGGCTGATCTGCCTTCGGCGAGGCACTCCGGTGGGGTCAGCTCCGGGCCGAGCGCCCATGGGGTGTCGCGGATCGCGATCACCTGCTGACCGCGGTCGCGGAACTCGGTGAAGATGTCGAGGTAGTCAGACGGGATGTAGTCGCCGGACCCCTCGCCGTCGGTGGGGCGGGTGCTGGTGGTGAACACGACGTCGGGTTGGTCGACGGCCAGCTGATCCATCACCATCCGCGACCACGCGTTGCACTGTGGGTACTCGTCGCCGATCGGGGTGAGGATCGTGTCGGTGATCAACGGACACCCGACCTTCAGGTAGGTCGTCACCCGGAAGTTCTGCTCCCGGCCGATCGCATCGAGAGCTGTCAGCCAATGTTCGGAGTGTGAGCCACCGACCAGCGCGATCGTCCGGCCGGCGTCACGAGCACCGTAGACACCCACCCGCACCGAACCATCAGTCCATCCGGATACGACTCCATCACCCGATGAGATAGGCCAATCATCCTTGACTGCAAGTGCATTCGGCTGTGGCGTCACCCGTGGAACTGCTGCATTCGACCAGTATGCCCGGGCTCCCGGATACAGCTCCGGGTCCAGGTTTTGCGCGTCGATGATCAGGTTTGCCGAACGGGACTGCCATGCATGGATCGCCAGACCGGTGCCGGCGGTGAGGACCACGAGCACGCAGGTGAGGGCCGTGGCGTAACCCGGTACCAATGTGTGGCGCACGTTGATGCGCGCCGGCTTGACCTTCGCTCGGCCGGCCCGAAGTGGAACTTCGATGAATTTGGTTGTCAGGTAAGCGAGTACCGCCGACACCGCGATGATTCCCGCACCTTCGAGGAGCGAGACGTCGCTCTGATAACGCCAGGCCAGGTAGAAGATCAAGACGGGCCAATGCCAGAGGTACAGCGAATAGGCGATGGATCCGAGCCAGACGAGCCGAGGATGGGCCAGCCACGCACTCACCTGCGCCGTCTCGGGCGTCGCGGACGGATTGGACACGGCCGGAGCGGTGTACGCCGATCCGATCCAGACCAGCAGCGCCGTCGCTCCGACGGGTACCAAGGCCATCGTCGACGGATACTCGTCGACGCCGGAGATCCACCACCCACAGCTGATGATGAGAGCCAGCGCCGCGACGCCGATCACGTTGCGGATCCACTGCGCCAACGCAACACGGGGCATCCACAACGCCAGTAGGCCACCGAGTAGCGGTTCCCACGCCCGGGCGAAGGTGTCGTAATAGTTGAACGGCTGGTCGATCCCGTGTCGATGCCTCGCCCAGGCGAACGCTGCCAGCGCCGCGAGGGCGATGACACCGGCCAGTGCGCCGCGTATCACCGCTGGTCGCCGGAAGGCTTCCGAGCGGACGCCTATCAACCGAACCACTCCGCCGGCCAGCAGCATTGCCACCAGCGTGGCGGCAAAGAACTGGCCCTGCACCGACATTGACCACAGATGCTGCATCGGGCTATTTGCCGAGTCGGCGGCGGCGTAGTCCTGTGCGGCCAGTGCCAAGTGCCAATTCTGGGAATAGAGCGCCGAGGCGATCACCTCGTCGCCCAACCCCTCCCAGCGGGCCCGCGGCAGTACGGCCACGGCGAGCGCAACGATGGCGACCAGCACGACGACCAGCGCAGGCACCAATCGTCGGGCAAGGCGCCACAACCGGCCGAACGGGTTCAACGCCGCGGCCCACGTGGCGCCGGATCCGGCAGAGGTTGCCAGGATGTGTTTGAGCAGCGATGCGACAAAGAAGTAGCCGGACAACGTCAGAAAGACGTCCACCCCACCGGAGACCCGGTTGAACCAGATATGGAAGATGACCACGAGCGTGATCGCCAGCCCGCGCAAACCATCGAGATCGAGCCGATAGCCGCGCGCGGCCCCAGCCTGCTGCGTGCTCACCACCAGCCGGACAACACCTTTTGCACGTCGGTGCCCAGCGCCGGGATCAGGCTGCGCACAAACGTCGCACTCAAGTGGTGGAAGTCGTGCCACACCAGGATGTTCCCGACAACCGCCGGGCAGTACGTGGCGTCACACATCGCGTCGGTGTAGTCGAGGAAGCTCATGTTGGGAAAGTCGGCTGCCACGGCCAGTGCCGGATCAGTCGGCGCCATGACCAGCGACCGCTCGACGCCGCAGACCGACGGCTTCTTACCCAACGCCAGGCACTCCGGTGGACTCTCTTTGCCGACAGTCCACGGATTGTCGCGGACCGCAATGACTTTCTGGCCGCGGTCACGGAACTCGCTGAAGATGTCGATGTAGTCCTGTGGGACGAAGTCGCCCGTGACCTCACCTTCAACCGGCCGAGTGCTGTTGGTGAACACCACATCTGGCTTGTCGATGGCCAGACGGTCCATTACGTCCCGTGACCACTCGTTGCACTGGTAGTACTTCTGTCCGAACCAGGTGAAGACATGATCGGTGGTCAGCGGACATCCGACCTTCAGGTACGTCGTGACCTTGAAGCCCTGCTGTTTTCCGACCGCGTCGAGAGCCGTGATCCAGTACTCGGCATGCGACCCGCCGACGAGAGCGACGGTGCGCTGCGCGGTGGGATCGCCGTAGACCCCGACCCTGATCGAACCGTCCTTCCATCCGGAGATGACCGAGTCGTATGACGTGATCGGCCAATCCTTGTCGGCCACATCCGGAGTGGGCTCTGCCTCGACGCGCGGAACCGGTACACCGTCGAGGTAGGCGCGCGCACCCGGATAGAGCCGGGGATCGAGATTCTCGGTGTCGATGGTCAGGTTCTTGACGTGGTTGTTCCACGCGACGATGCCGACCCCGGTAACTGCGGTGAGCACGACCAGCGCCGACGTGAGAACCGATGCGTAGCTCACCCATTGCGGGCGGCGCTGCGCGGCTACAGGGGCCTCGTTCGATTGGGGCACTCGCTTTTCATTGGGCTGGCGCAGCGGCTTTTCGATGAATTTGGTTGTCGCCCATGCCAGTGCCAGTGAGGCCGCGATGACGCCTGCACCTTCGAGGACGTTGACGCTGTCCTTGTACCGCCAGGTCAAGTAGAAGATCAGCAGTGGCCAGTGCCAGAGATACAGCGCATAGGCGATGGAACCGAGCCAGACGATCGAGGGGTGGGCCAGCCAGGAGCTGACCGCGGCGGGTCCGGTGATGGCGGTGGGCGCGGTCTGCCGCGAACCGCTCCAGATCAGCAGAAGCGTTGCGCCGACGGGCACCAGTGCCATCGTCGACGGATATTGCTGAACTCCGACGATCCACCAGCCGCAGGTGATGATCAGGCCCAGGGCAGCGAGTCCGATGGTGTTGCGCAACCATTGGGGCATCCGGATCCGGGGCATCGCGACCGCGAGCAACCCGCCGGCGATCGGTTCCCAGGTGCGGGCGATGGTGTCGTAGTAATTGAACGGCTGATTGATGCCGTGGCGGTGGTGCGCCCACGCGAACGACACGAGTGCGACCCCCAGCAACGCCGCCCCGATGATCGACTTGATCATCACTGGTTGGCGGAACGAGGAAAACCGCATCGCCAGCAACTTCAGGATCCCGCCGAGTGCCAGCGCGGCGAGAATGGTCACCACGAAGAACTGGCCTTGCACCGACATCGACCACAGATGTTGCAGCGGGCTGTTTGCCGAGTCGGCAGCCGCGTAGTCCTGCGCTGCCAGCGCCAGATGCCAGTTCTGGTAATAGAGCGCCGACGCGATCACTTCACTGCCCAGCGGGTCCCACCGGGTTCTCGGCATCAACACCAGACACATGACCACGATGAACAGCAGCACCGTGAGCAGGGCGGGCAGGAGCCGACGGGCCAGGCGCCATAGCCGCGGCCCCGGGTTCAAGGCATTCGTCCAGCTGACGGTGGCAGGCGACGTCGCGAGGACGTGTTTGAGGAGCGAAGCGACAAAGAAGTAGCCCGACAGGGTCAGGAAGACATCGACTCCGCCGGAGACCCGGCCGAACCAGATATGGAAGACCGCCACCAGCGTGATCGCGATGCCGCGTAGGCCGTCGAGATCCACACGGTATTCGTTGCCGGGGGCGGTATGAGGAGAGTGTGATGCGACGGACGGGTCGGTCACGGTCGCACTCACGCGGCAGATTCTTCCAGATGGGACGCCGAAACCCGGCGCCGACAACCCGGTTCTATGAGCCAGATCTCCCAGCTGTGTCGTTACACCACGGTTCTGAGGGTGTTGCCCTGGCCAGGCGCCCGTTATGTCCACTTTTGGGTAATCGAGCGATTCGGGATTCGAAGCCCCGACCGGACTGTAATTTCGATGCAGTCCAGCAGAGAGGCGGTCCGCAATGTCGCGTGGCGCAAGATCAGGTTCACAGAAGTCCAAGAGGGCTCGCCGACAGAAACAACGGGCCGGGGTGGCCACTGCAGCTCTGATGACGGCGGCGATGGGTGCCACTGTCACGTTCGGCGGCGGCCAGGCGTCCGCGTTCGAGTTCGGACCGCTTGTCGAATGCGCCGGGGGGAGCGGCAAAGCCACCGACAATCTCGATTGCACGCGGAGTATCGATCCGCCGGTCGGGCAATTGTTGCCGACGCTTGGCTTGCCGGTCGACCTCAACAGCACGGCAGCCGCGCGCGAAGACCTGCGGTTGCCCATATTCGGCACGCTCATATTGGGCGGCACCGAAGCCAAGATTTCCGGGTTGGGTCTGGCCTACGCGGACTCGCAATTCGCTTCGGCAGGTAGCACCGCCGAGGCGAATGCCTGGGGTTTCTTGTCTGCGGCGGTTGCGGTCAACCTTCCGCAGTTCAGCTTCAACCAGGAACCCGGCACCACGAAGGCGACGTCGCTGCCGCTCGGGGTCACCATTGCATTTGCCGGCGAGGGCGACGCTTCAGCTCTTGCCCTGGGTGGGTTCGCGACGGCAATCGGTGATGTCCCGCTCGGACTCGTCGAGAACGTCAGCTGCATGGCGATCTTTGCCAAGGCCTCCCATTCAGATGTCGGCAGCTGCGTCGGAGTGCTGTTCATCTTCAGCGTGAGCCAGAAAGCCGGTTCACCCGAGTACGTCTTTGCGATCGCGGACCCGACATCCCTCGAGTTCTTCAACGACGACGAGGGCTTGATCCCGCTGCCGATCCCGAACTTCGACCGCGACATCGTGCGGGTCGGTGTCGGTGGGCCGTCAGGTATCCGGGTCGAGACCGACCTGTTCCAGTCCTCGTCCGGGTCCTCGACGTCCGCCCGGACAGCAGCGGCGCCGGCAGAGTACGTCGGAAAACACCGGGCGCCCGAGGCCTCTGATATCGCCGCCGACACCGATATAACCGACACCGATATAACCGACACCGCTACAACCGACACCGCTACGACGGACACGGCTGACGGGACCGCCCTCGATGACGTCGCGGAATCTGAGGACAAGGCAAGCGCTGAACCGGAAATCCTGAGGACCGAACCCGAGACCCAGGCGTCGGTCCCCTCTGCGTCTGCCCCTTCTGCGTCTGCCCAGTCTGCGCCCGTTTCGTCTGCGCCAGACCCGTCGATGGATGCGATCGACGCCGAGTAGGCGTCTTTCCGGGCTTCGGTGTAGAGGATCATGGCGGGGACGACGAAAGGGGAGTGGCCATGGTGCAACTCAAGTCACCCGGTGAGATCGAGATGATGCGCGAGGCCGGCCGGGTGGTGGCGCGGGCGCTGAGCGCGGTTGAGGCGCACGCCGCTGTCGGTTCGACTCTCAAAGAACTCGACGATGCGGCAGCTGCCGTCATCTCCGGGGCGGGAGCGAAGTCGGCATTTTTGAACTATCACCCGAAGTGGGCTCCGTCGCCGTTTGCCGGCGTCATCTGCGCCAGCGTCAACAATGCGGTCGTGCACGGCATCCCCGATGGGCGAAAGTTGCACGACGGTGATCTGGTGAGTATCGACTGCGGAGCGTTCCTCGACGGCTGGTGTGGTGATGCCGCGGTCAGTTTCATTGTGGGTGAAGCCGATCCGGCCGACGTCGACCTGATCGCGGCAACCGAGGCCGCGCTGTTGCGCGGTATCGAAGCCGCCCAACCCGGCGGGTGGATGGGTGACATCGGACATGCGATCGAAGGACCGGCCCGCGCAGCGGGATACGGGATGCTGGAAAATCACGGCGGTCACGGCATCGGCAGGGCGATGCACGAAGCCCCCCACGTCCCCAATGAGGGACGGGCGGGCCGTGGTATGAAACTCCGTGTCGGACTGGTGATTGCGATCGAACCCATGCTGATCCGGGGTGGCGACGACAGATACGTTCATGCCGCCGACGGGTGGGAGCTCCGAAGCGCTTCCGGTGCTCGCGCCGCACATTGCGAGCACACGGTTGCGATCACCGCGGACGGACCGCGGCTCCTCACCGCTCTGTGATCTGACCGCGCTCTGAGCTCGTGACCGAGCGCGCCAATTGCAGAACTCGGCCCCGCGCACTCCGTAGAGTATGCGGGGCCGAGTGCAGCGCGCGGAAGATCAGCTGTTGTGCGAGTTGATGATCAGGACCGGGCTCGGCGCATGGTGCAGCACCGTCTGGCTCACAGAGCCCAGCAGCAGTCCGGTGAAACCACCGCGTCCGCGACTGCCGAGGACCAGGAGCTGGGCTCCTTCGGCAGCAGCGGTCAGCAGCTGGTGTGCGGGTCCGTCCGCAGCGACAACGGTCGAGACCCCGACGCCGGGGAACTCGGCCGAGTGGGCCGCAACCCGTTCGGCGACAAGCTTGTTGGCCTCGTCACGGACCTCTTGGATCATTTCGTCGGTGATTCCGAATCCGCCGAACGTGTTGGTGGCCATGTCCGTCCAGGTGTGGACGACGGTGAGGCTCGTACCCCGCAGTGCTGCCTGCTCGAATGCTGCTGTGAGCGCACGATCTGCGATCTCGGAACCGTCGATGCCGACCACCACCGGCCCGTTGCCCGGGGCATGGGCGATGACGGCCACCGGGCTGGTGGCGTGCGCCGCCACACCCGTGCTGACAGATCCGGCGATCAGGCCACGGACTGCACCGAGTCCACGGCTACCGACGACAACCATTGCGGCGCCCGCCGATTCGTGGGTCAACACCGAAGCGGGGGTCCCTGCGACGACCCGTCCGGTCACCTGCACCGACGGGGCGGTGGTCCGGGCCAGCTGCTCGGAGGCGGCGACGGTGTCTTCTGCCGCTTTCTTGAGAATGGCGACAAGGTCACCGGTGTATGCCAACGACGATGCGGCGTATCCGCCGACCTGCGGTTCGTAGACGCCGACCACTACGAGGTCACTGCCGGTCAGCTGGGCGGTGTTCGCGGCCCACACGACGGCTTGATCTGAGCTTTCCGAACCGTCGACTCCGACGATCACAGGTGATTTCGACATTCTCGCCTTCTCTTCTTGGTTGTTCTCGTGACCCGATGACGCCCGAAGGCGCTGCAGCTGCAGCGCCTTCGGGAGATCGGATTGCTATCTGGTGATGCTCACTTGGACGATGTGAGTGCAGCCTCATGATCGGCCACGGCATCGGATCCCTCTGTGGTGCTCGGTGCCCGGAACTTGGGCAGGAACGCGGTGATGATCAACGCTGCGATCGCCGAGCCTGCCGCCAGTGCCATGACAATCCGGAATCCGTCCTCGGAGGGCAGGGAAGCGGAGCCGAGTGTCATCGTCATGTTGGCGATGATGACGCCGGCGATGGCGCTGGCAAACGAGGTGCCGAGTGAACGCATCAGGGTGTTGAAGCTGTTCGCTGCACCGGTCTCGGTGGGCGGAACCGCTGCCATGATGAGAGCCGGCATTGCGCCATAGGCCATACCCGTTCCGGCGCCGATGATGAGCGCGATCACGATGAGCTGCCAGATCGAGTGCATCGCAACGACACCCATGCCGTATCCGATTGCCACGATCACGGCACCGATCATCAGCGTGATCTTGGGGCCGACCGCATTGGTGATCTTCGATCCGATCGGCGAGATCAGCATCATGATGATGCCGGACGGTGCCATCACCAGACCCGAGACGAGCATCGATCCGCCGAGTCCGAAGCCGGTGGCCTCAGGTAGCTGAACGATCTGAGGGAAGACCATCGTCTGCGCAAACATGGCGAACCCGAACACGATCGACGCGGCGTTGGTGAGTAGAACCTGTCGGCGAGCGGACACCCGAAGGTCGACAAGCGGCTTGGCGGTGCGGAGTTCCCACCAGCCCCAGACGAGGAATGCGATGAGCGAAACAACAAGCAGCGCAATCGTCTTGCTGTTGGTCCAGCCCCAGTCTGAACCCTTCGAGATGGGGAGGAGCAGCGCGATCAAGGCAATGGCGAGTGTTATCGCGCCTGCGAAGTCGAACTTGCCGCCGGTCCGCACCGGGGATTCCGGCACCACGCGGACGACCAGTGCGGCTGCGATCAGGCCAAGAACAGCGGAGGCCCAGAAGAGCATGTGCCAGTCGGCGTACTCGGCGATGATCGCGGCGATCGGAAGTCCCAGTGCGCCACCGACACCGAGCGAAGCGCCCATCATGGCAACTGCGCCTGCAAGCTTCTGCGGCGGCAAGATGTCGCGCATCACGCTGATACCCAGCGGGATGAGGCCTGCGGCCAGACCCTGCAGGCCGCGGCCGACGATCATCGGGATGACGCTCGAAGAGAGTGCGGCGACGACGGAACCGGCGACGAGCAGCGCGATGCTGATCAGCATCATGCGACGCTTACCGAACATGTCGCCGAGGCGGCCCATCGTCGGCACTGCCACGGCAGCGGCCAGCAGGGTGGCTGTCACGGCCCACGCGGTGTCGGAGGCCGGGGCGTTCAGGTATTCGGGCAGATGCGGGATGATCGGGATGACCAGGGTCTGCATCAGTGAGGCCACGATGCCGGCGAATGCCAGCACTGCCACGATCGGCCCGGTTGGTGGGGTCTTCGCCGATGGTGGCGAATTGGTGGGTGCGGACATCAAAGGCTCTCCATACGCTTGCAACAGTTTGTGCATATTTAAGTCACACGATTTAGTTAGCCTAGGGCAACCATGTGGCATCCGCAAAACTTGGCGCGCTATTCGTGACAGACCTCACCTGAATCCGATTCGGGTGATCGGAACCACTTGCCGAGCGAGGGCGATCGCCCTGGGCGTCGTCATACCTGAGTCGCTTACGCTCAACTTGTTTGTGAAATCGGGAACACATTCGCGACGGCCACCGTTAGAAGACTTGTGAGACCTGAGCGGCACCGACTCAACCCGACTTGACTGAGACGTCGAGACTCGGTAGAAGTTGAGTCGATCGCGCTGAGGTTTCAGTTACAACCACAAACGTGAACGTCCGTGCGCCGCGCTGCTGCGGATGCACTGCTTATAGGAGGCAAGAAATGGCTCGTGCTGTAGGAATCGACCTGGGCACCACCAACTCGGTGGTGTCAGTGCTCGAAGGTGGAGAAGCCACCGTCGTCGCCAACGCCGAAGGCGCCCGCACCACCCCATCGGTGGTCGCATTCGCCCGTAACGGCGAGGTCCTGGTCGGACAGCCGGCCAAAAACCAGGCTGTGACCAACGTCGACCGCACCATTCGTTCCGTCAAGCGCCACATGGGCGAAGACTGGACCACCGCGATCGACGACAAGAAGTACACCCCGCAGGAGATCAGCGCCCGCACGCTGATGAAGCTCAAGCGTGACGCAGAGGCCTACCTCGGCGACGAAGTTGTCGACGCCGTGATCACCGTGCCCGCGTACTTCAACGACGCCCAGCGTCAGGCGACCAAGGAAGCCGGCCAGATCGCCGGCCTCAACGTCCTGCGTATCGTCAACGAGCCCACCGCGGCTGCGTTGGCCTACGGCCTCGACAAGGGTGAAAAAGAACAGACCATCCTCGTCTTCGACCTCGGTGGCGGCACCTTCGACGTGTCCCTCCTGGAGATCGGCGACGGCGTCGTCGAGGTCCGTGCGACCTCCGGCGACAACCACCTCGGTGGCGACGACTGGGATCAGCGTGTCGTCGACTGGCTGGTCGACAAGTTCAAGGCTCAGAACGGCATCGATCTGACCAAGGACAAGATGGCCCTGCAGCGTCTGCGTGAGGCTGCCGAGAAGGCAAAGATCGAACTGTCCTCGGGACAGAGCACCTCGATCAACCTGCCCTACATCACCGTCGACGCGGACAAGAACCCGCTCTTCCTCGACGAACAGCTCACCCGTAGCGAGTTCCAGAAGATCACCGGCGATCTGCTCGAGCGCACCCGTGCGCCGTTCCAGGCCGTGATCAAGGACGCCGGCGTCTCGGTTGCCGACATCGATCACGTTGTGCTCGTTGGTGGTTCGACCCGTATGCCGGCCGTGACCGAACTGGTCAAGGAGCTCACCGGTGGACGCGAGCCCAACAAGGGCGTGAACCCCGATGAGGTCGTGGCCGTCGGTGCCGCACTGCAGGCCGGTGTCCTGCGCGGTGAGGTCAAGGACGTGCTGCTGCTCGACGTGACCCCGCTGAGCCTCGGCATCGAGACCAAGGGTGGCGTCATGCACAAGCTCATCGAGCGCAACACCACCATCCCGACCAAGCGGTCGGAGACCTACACAACGGCCGAAGACAACCAGCCTTCGGTGCAGATCCAGGTCTATCAGGGTGAGCGCGAGATCGCTGCGCACAACAAGCTCCTCGGATCGTTCGAACTCGCCGGTATCGCTCCTGCCCCGCAGGGTGTCCCGCAGATCGAGGTGACCTTCGACATCGACGCCAACGGCATCGTGCACGTCACCGCGAAGGACAAGGGCACCGGCAAAGAGAACACCATCCGTATCCAGGACGGCTCGGGCCTGAGCAAGGACGAGATCGACCGGATGATCAAGGATGCCGAAGCTCACGCAGACGAGGATCGTGCGCGTCGCGAAGAGGCCGAGACCCGCAACCAGGCCGAGTCGCTGGTGAACCAGACCGAGAAGTTCCTCAAGGACTCCGACGACAAGGTTCCCGCCGATCTCAAGACCAAGGTCGAGGGTTCGATCGAAGGTGTTCGCGAAGCACTCAAGGGCAGCGACCTCGGCGCCATCAAGTCGGCCGTCGAGAAGCTGACCACCGACTCGCAGGAGCTGGGTCAGGCCATCTACGCCAACGCCGCTGCTGAAGAGGGTGCACCGACGCCCGGCGGCGCCGATGACGTCGTCGACGCAGAGGTTGTCGATGAGGGTGTCGACGGCTCTGAAAACGCCGGAGACAACAAGTGACCCGTCCCGAATCCGAACCGGTGACCGTGACCGACAAGCGGCGTATCGATCCCGAAACGGGTGAGGTGCGCCCCGGCGAGAACACGGACGCTCCGGAGACAGAAGGGGCGCAACCGGATTCGGTGGACACAGTGGATGCCGCAATCGATGAGGTCGCTGCTGACGCGGCGGGCTCGGACAAGGAGGCTGAATTGCTGGCCGACTTGCAGCGCGTTCATGCGGAGTACGCCAACTACCGCAAGCGTGCCGAACGGGAGAAGATCTCGGCTCAGCAGTACGGCAAGGGTGACCTGATCAGGTCGCTGTTGCCGGTGCTGGACGACCTGGACCGGGCGCGGGCACATGGTGATCTCGAAGCCGGACCGCTGCGCGCGGTGGCCGATAAGATCACCGAAACGCTCAGTTCCGCCGGCCTCGCGGCCTTCGGGGCCGAGGGCGACGAGTTCGACCCCGCATTGCACGAGGCCGTGCAAAACGAGGGCGAAGGCGCTCGCCCGGTGATCGGGACCGTCTATCGCCAGGGCTTCCGCCTCGGTGATCGCGTCCTGCGCACGGCGATGGTGGTTGTTGTCGACGGGCCGGCGCCCGCAGACACGACGTCGCCGCAGGAATAGGAGCTGACCGGCCCAGGCACTTTTCAGTGCCTGGGCCGGCATCTTCGGCACACAATGAATACAACGCAGACAAAAACAGCGAAGATCTACAAAAGGAGGTGACGCCTGGTGGCCCCACAACGTGAGTGGCTGGAACAGGACTTCTACAAAGCGCTGGGCGTCGCGCCCAGTGCGTCCGCCGATGAGATCAAGAAGGCCTATCGGAAGCTGGCCCGGGAATTGCATCCCGACGCCAACCCGAACGACGCCGCGGCAGAAGAGCGATTCAAGCTCGTCTCCGAGGCGCACAGTGTCTTGTCCGATCCGGCAAAACGCAAAGACTATGACGACACCCGGCGCATGTTCGCCGGGGCACGTGGACGTGGCACCCGAGGCGGCGGCGGGGGTTACCCCGGTGGCTTCGGTGGATCGTCCGGTGGCCAGGAATTCAACATCAACGACCTGTTCGGAGACGGATCGGGCGGAGGGTCCGACGCGAACCTCGGCGACCTCTTCGGAGGGTTGTTCAACCGCGGCGGCGGCGGATCACGGGGGACACAGACCCGGAGCCGACGCGGCAACGATCTGGAAACCGAGACCACGCTCAGCTTCAAAGAAGCTGCGTTGGGCACCTCGACCACCCTCACCATCACCAGCTCTGCGCCATGCACCAGCTGTCATGGCAGCGGCGCCAAGCCCGGCACCAGCCCGCGGGTCTGTCCGACCTGCAACGGCGCCGGTGTGGTCAGCCGTAACCAGGGTGCATTCGGATTCAGCGAGCCCTGCACGGATTGCCGTGGCACCGGCTCGCGGATCGACGATCCGTGCCCCGATTGCGAAGGCAACGGCGCAACCATCCGGACCCGTCCGATCACCGTGCGGATCCCCCCGGGTGTTTCGAACGGTGGCCGCATTCGACTGGCAGGTCAGGGCGAGGCCGGTCTGCGCGGCGCCCCGTCCGGTGATCTCTATGTCACCGTCAACGTGGCACCCGACCGCACCTTCACCCGCAGCGGCGACGACATCAAGGTGACGTTGCCGGTCAGCTTCTCGGAGCTGGTACTCGGCACCACGGTGTCGGTGCCGACGCTCGAGGGCAGTGTCGGGTTGAAGATCCCGCCGAACACCGTGGACGGACGGACCCTCCGGGTTCGCGGACGCGGTGTGGCAAAACGGGCGGGCGGTGCCGGTGACCTGTTGGTGACCGTCAAGGTGGCCGTCCCGCCGACGCTGGACGACGCCGCGATCGAGGCGTTGAACAAATACGCCGCCGCAGAGAAAGCCAGCGGGTTCGACCCGCGTGCAAACTGGGGTAAATCATGACCGAGCCGCCGCCGGATGATCGAAACAGAGAAGCCCGAGACAGGGAAGCCACGGAATCGGCGCGGATGTTCGTGATCTCGGTGGCGGCCGAACTCGCCGGGATGCACGCCCAGACGCTGCGGACCTATGACCGTCTCGGACTGGTCACCCCGCAGCGGGCGGCAGGCGGCGGTCGCCGCTATTCCAGCCGCGACGTCGAGCTCTTGCGTGAGGTGCAGCGTCTGTCCCAGGACGACGGTGTGAACCTCGCCGGGATCAAGCGGGTCATCGAATTGACCAATCAGGTGGACGCGCTCCAGAGCCGCGTACGCGAACTCGAAGCCGAGCTCGCGCAACAGCGTTCGCCGCGCAGAGGCGACCTTGTCCCGGTCCCGCGCACCAACGCGCTGGTGGTGTGGAAACCGCGACGAGAACGCGGCAATCGGTGACCAGCCGGCGTGGTGGACCGAGTTCCACCACGCTTCGTGTCCACAGGTAACAAGAGGTAACAAGACCAAACGGTAAGGCGATATATCAGCCATGAGCCAGGTACTCGGGATATCTGTCACCGACCTGGAGATCGCGTCGGTTGTGGCCGACGCGGGCACCGGCGAGGTGCTGGCCCGCAACTTCGTGGAATTGCAGAGTTCGACCCCCGACGACGTATTCGACGCGATCTACCAGCTCGTGCAGTCCGCGCCGATCATGCCCGGGGCGATCGCAATTGCCTGTGCCGACAGCGCGACCACCCTCGCCATCGGTGACACCATCGATTCGGGGCGGCTTCCGGCACATCTGTTGCCGCCGCAGAGCGCTGCCGAGGTTGCATCATCGAATACCGCACGATCGAAACCGGACTGGTTCGCCCGCACGACCGTGGTTGGGTCCCCGGTGGCTTACGCGGAGGTCGCGGCAGCCATATTCGGCGGCAGTGGCTTGGTGCTCGTCGCCGACCTCGATCGCTCCGGTGCACTGTTCCCCGGGCAGTCCGTTGCCCTTGTCGATACCAACACCCGCGTGGTCGTCGGTGCCAGTGAGATCTCCGGAATCGGGGCGCGACCACCGGTCACCGAACCCGATGGAGCGCAGCTCGTCGGCGATGCGGTGGGAGTCATCGCCAACGCGTCCGGCCCGCTGCAGGGCATCGTGGTACTCGGTCCCGGAGCAGCGATACCCGGTGTCGCGCCATCCCTTGAATACGCACTGCAACTGCCCGTGCAGGTCGCCGATGACGGCCAGTACGCAACTGCCTACGGCGCCGCGATGGTCGCAGCTGCCGCGACCGGTGGAAGCGACAACAACCGTTGGGTGCTGTTGTCGGCCGCGGCTGCGGCCGCACTGCTCGTGGCGATCGGTGTGATCACCGCAGTGGTGATGACCGGCAATTCCAGTGAGCCCACCACCGCCGTCGAAGACCATTCGACCTCTGCCGAGTCGACGCCCACGACCACGACGACGACCACCACCACCACAACAAAACCGGCACCTCGGACGACGACTTCCTCACCCACACCCGTGCCCGAGACCACAACGCAGGCTCCGCCGGTGATCGAGGAACCGGCCACTGTCACCGTGGTCCCGCCGCCGACGACGATCACGCAGACCCCGCCACCGCCGTCGCCCTCACCCCCGCCGCCGAGCGAGACGTCCACGCCGCCCAGCGAGACGCCGACGTCACCCAGCGTGTCGACACCGCCGACCAGCGGCGATCCGGGAGAAGGTGCGGACCTGCTGCCGGAACTGCCGCAACTCCCACAGCTACTACCTCCGTTGATCCCGCAGTAGTCCGTTGTTCAGTACGGGTCGTGCTGGATGCGGCTGGCCGGGATCCCCGCGATCAGGAATCGTCGACGGGTGTTGACGAGCATCTCGGGGGATCCGGCCATCAGGACCTGGTGTGAGGTCCAGTCTTTGCCGTACTCGAGGACCGCATCAGACAGCGTTCCCTGGATGCGTTCGAAGGTGATCCGCCCGGAATGTTCGCTCGAGGTACTCCACCAGGGGTCGTCGGTGTCCTCGACCACCGTGGTGACCTTGAGCCATGGGTTCATGGCGGCGATCTGCCACAACCTCGACAGGTCATAGAGGTCGGCGGGATACCGCGCTCCGTAGAACAGATGCACCGCCGGTGGGGCGACGAGACGGGACAGGTCGATGACGATCGCGCGCAACGGCGCCAGCCCGGTTCCGCCCGCGACCATCAGCACATCGTGACCGGTGGGATCGACATGGAGGGTGCCGTGACTCTGCGCCAGATTCCAGACGTCACCGACCTGGGTTTCGGTGACGATCGAGTTGCTGACGGTTCCGCCGGGGACCGCTCGGACATGGAACTCGAGTTCGCCGTCGGGATTCGGCGGGATCGACGGTGACAGGTGCCGCCAGATCCGCGGCCACTGGGGGATCTGCACTTCGAGGTACTGCCCGGACGCAAATCGCAGCGGCTCGTCGGTGTGTAGCCGGACCACGGCGAGATCTCTTGACAGTCGATATTTTTCGGCGACGGTCGCGGGCCAGGTTGCCGGGCCCTTCGCCGAATGTGCGGCACCACGCATGACGCCGGTCGTCAGCATCAACGCCTGGGACACGACGCCTGCTGCCTCCTCGTCCCAGGCATCACCCATGACGGACGCGATCTCGCGCATCAGCGCGACGAAGAACTCGTTGTAGTTCTCCTCTGTGACACCGTATTTCCGGTGATCACGACCCAGCTGGCCGAGAAACTCCAGCAGCAGTGCGTGATTCTCGCGGTCGGGGACCGCTTCAAAGACATAATCGATGACCCGGAACAGGGTTTCCCGCTGGCGTGCCATATTCGCCGGAAAGAGTTCACGGAGCGCTGGATTTGTTGCGAATAGCCGGTTGTAGAAGTTGGCCGTGAATTTTTCCGGATCCCGGGCCAGCACATCGCGCACCTGTAGCAGCACGTGCCGCGTATGGGTACCCACGCTCAGCCCTGGCCTCTCCGTTGATTTGCCTACAATTGCCAGGTGAGAGGCACGATCAATGGTTGCGCACCGCGCAGTTCATCGAGCGAATCATGTCGGCCTCGCCACCCGTGCCACAGTTTATTGTGTTTTGCCCCCACTTACGATCAAGTGATGGCGGTCAGCTGGGTACAGTCTTGTTATGGCAAAGGAGCGCGCCAGTAATTATGTGCGCGACAGTGCGCTCGCCGGTCCTTCCGAATGGTCCGGGGCACATGCGCGCGTAGCGCCTGCCGACGATTCCGGCCTACTGGGGCGGGTTGTCCCCAGCATCATCGACACACACGTCCATCATTGGGATCCGTTGCACTCGCCGTGGGAGTCCACGCGGCGGGCTCGCCTCTCTCGGGCGGCCCCGGTGCTCGGCAAGGCCATCTTCCGGTATGCGGTGGCGCAGGGCGATCGTGAACTCGTCCTCGATCCCCGGATCGTGGCCCGGCCATACCTGCCGAAGCACTATCACTCCGACTTCCGGGGTGCGGAGCCGACGGCGGGTGTCCCGGTCGAATCGGTCGTGTACATGCAGACCGATTGGGTCTTCGACCAACCCTTTGGTTCAACCGACGAAACACGTTGGGTGGCAAACCTTCCGTTCGGAACAGATGGTGCTCCCGAACTCGCTGCGATCGTCGCCAGGGGCGATCCGCGCAGCCCGGCATTCGGAGAGCTCATCGAGCGGCACATCGACATCAGCGACAAGGTTCGCGGTATTCGTTGTGTGTCGGCCTGGCACCCCGATCCCAAGGTTCGCAGCTGGGTCGAAGCCGAGGGCGTGTTGATGGACCCGGAGTTCCTGGCCGGGTTCGCCGCGGTCGCAGAGCACAAACTGGTCTTCGAGGCCTGGGTGTATTCACATCAGCTCCGAGACGTGCGGGCCTTGGCGCGCGAGTTCCCGGACACCACCATCGTCCTCAACCATCTCGGGACCCCGGTCGGGCTGTTCGGTCCGATGGGGCAGACAACCGGCAGTACCGCAGCGCAGCGCCATGAGCTGTTGCGGGCCTGGCGCGAGGACATCTCGGCATTGGCGAGTTGCCGCAATGTGGTCGCGAAACTGTCGGGTATCGCCTTCCCGTTGCTCGGCTACGGCCATCAGCGTTCCGGGAACATCGGCACCCAGCAGACGCTGACCAACATGACCGGCCCGCTGATCGAGCACGCGGTGACGGCGTTCGGGCCGGACCGGTTGATGTTCGGGTCCAACTTCCCTGGAGACAAACCGAACGCGACGCTCCAGATGATCGTCGGGAGCCAGCTCGAGGTCCTGGAACCCTACGGCGGCAATCTGCTCCGGAAGGTATTCCGAGACAACGCTCGCCGCGTGTACAAGTTGGGCTGATCTAGTGCGCCGGTGGCAGGTTCTCCAGTCGGAGTTGCTGTAGCCGATCGTGGACCAGCGGGACCGCGGAAGCCCCTTCGCCGCTCGCCGCCGCCACGCGCTTCATCGACCCGCTCCGGACGTCGCCGACGGCGAAGATCCCCGGCACCGTGGTCTCCAGGAATGCCGGTGGCAGGCCGGCCTGCCAATACTCCTTGGGAATGAACCGTCCGGTCAGGAGGAAGCCGTGCTCGTCGCGCTTGACCTGTGGGGGGATCCAGTCGCACGTCGGTGCCGCTCCCAGGAGCAGGAACAGGCCCGACGCGGTGATGCGCTGCGATGAGCCGGTCCGGTTGTCGCACAGCTCCAGCCATTCCAGATGGCCTTCGCCGCCGCCGTCGACCACCTCGGTGTGTCCGCGCACCGTGATGCAGGGACTGGCCTCGATCTCCCGGATCAGATAGTCCGACATCGTTTCTGTCAGCGATTCACGGCGGATCGCGATCGTCACCGACCGGGCGAACCGCGACAGGTGCATCGCTGCCTGTCCGGCCGAGTTGCCGCCGCCGACCACCACGACGTCGCGGCCGGTCATCTCGCGGGCCGCGCTGGTGGCGGCACCGTAATAGACACCCGACCCGACGAGGTCTTCGCAGCCGCGGACACCGAATCGGCGATAGGCGACACCGGTGGCGATGACGATGGTGCGTGCGCAGATCCGTGCCTCGTCGACCATCACGTGGTGGTGGTCGAACCGCGAATCGATCTCGACCTCGGTGACGCCGCGACCGCAGAAGAACTGCGCCCCGAATCGGCCTGCCTGAATCCTGGCCCGTTGTGCCAGCCGCATTCCGGAGATCCCGCGCGGGAAGCCGAGATAGTTGCGGATCATCGAACTGGTTCCGGCCTGTCCGCCGATGGCCCCGGTCTCGATGACCGTGGTGGACAGACCTTCGGAGGCGCCGTAGACGGCAGCGGCCAGGCCCGCGGGGCCGGCTCCGATCACGAGCAGATCAGCGACGGTGCCTTCGGGGATGTTGTCGGGGGTGCCGTAGATGCTGGCGGCGACGTCGCTGACCGTCGGCCGCGACAGTGGTGGCTTTCCGGGGTGATGCAGGATCGGCAGTTCGGAGTCGCCCGTCACCGACTGGAGGATCTCCCGGCCCGCCGGGGACTCGGGATCGTGGATCTGGACGGGCATGCCCATCCGGTCGAGGAAATCGCGGATCTCGGCCAGTTCGGGCGACGGGCCGTCGGCGACGATCTGCAGGAACGCGACCTCGGGTGCGGCGACCGACCAACCCCAGTCCGACAAGTACTCGACGATCGCGGTGTGGAACTCCTCGTCGCGCTGGCCACGAGGGATACCGAGGTAGGTGTCGTAGCGTCCTTCGGCGACACCGGCTCGCAACTCGTCATACGAGGTCCCGAACCGAATGGCCGGGATGAGGGCGACCCTCCTGGCGCTGGGTACGACGAACCGCAGCTTCTGGAGCAGGTCAGAACCCTGCCACGAACCGAGCTGTTCGAGTTCGACAAGTATCAACGCCACTGGGACAGCGTGTTCCACAAGGCTTTTCACGATATCGAGGCAGGCGTCGCCGCTGTCGGCAAACTTCACGGTGTAGTCGCGGCCGTAGCGGCTGCGGATCTCGTCGATGACGGTGTTGCGGGATTGTTCGGTGGTTGCCAGCACAATCGCCGGAGTCAGACGGTCATTGGGATCGATCGCGGGCGAGGTCACCTCGTCAAATCTAGCGCGGTGTTCAGCTCAGCGTGGGTGTAAGTGTTTCCGGTCACGCTCCGGCGGGGAGAAGATCGAGCCGGCCGACTTCGGCCATGTACGAGTTGAGAGGTCGGTTACCGATGTCCCGCAAGATCCGGTTCAACGCGTTCGACATGAACTGCGTCGCCCACCAATCGCCAGGCCTGTGGCGTCATCCGCAGGACCGGTCGTGGGACTACAACACACTCGACTACTGGGTCGACCTGGCGAAAGTCCTGGAGACCGGTGGTTTCGACGGCCTCTTCATCGCCGATGTTCTCGGCACATATGACGTCTACGCCGGTACCGATGAGGCGGCGATCCGTCAGGGCGCTCAGATCCCGGTCGCCGATCCGCTGCTTCTGGTTTCGGCGATGGCCCACGCCACCGGGCACCTCGGTTTCGGGATCACCGCGGGCACCGGGTTCGAGCACCCGTACCCGTTTGCGCGTCGGCTCTCGACCCTCGATCACCTGACCCGCGGTCGGATCGGCTGGAATGTGGTCACCGGTTACCTGCCCTCGGCGGCCCGGAACATGGGCGAGGTCGATCAACTCGAGCACGACGCCCGATACGACCATGCCGACGAGTACCTCGAAGTGCTCTACAAGTTGTGGGAGGGCTCCTGGGAGCGTGATGCGGTGCGCCGCGACAAAGACCACGGCGTGTTCGCCGATCCGGCGAAAGTTCACCACATCGGCCATCGCGGTGAGCATTTCAGCGTGCCGGGCATCCATCTGTCTGAACCGTCGCCGCAGGGTTCGCCGGTGATCTATCAGGCCGGGGCGTCACCGCGCGGCGTGAAGTTCGCCGCCCAGAACGCCGAAGCCGTGTTTGTCGGTGCACCCACCAAAGAGCTTCTGCGCACACTGGTTACGAACATCCGACAGGAGCTGGTCGCTGCCGGACGCGATGCCTACGACGCCCGCATCTACACGCTGCTGACCATCATCACCGACGAGACAGACGACGCCGCGCAGGCGAAGGCGGAGGAATACCAGCGCTACGCCAGCGCCGAGGGCGCGTTGGTGTTCATGTCGGGCTGGATGGGAATCGACCTGTCGGAGTACGACCTCGACGAGCCGATCGGCAATGTCCACAGCAATGCGATCCAGTCGGCGGTGGCCGCTTTCAGCCAGGCCTCCGGTGACCTCAAGGAATGGACGGTCCGCGACATCGCGGCCTGGGGCGGCATCGGCGGTATGGGCCCCGTGCTGGTCGGCTCGGGTGAGAGTGTCGCCGCGCAATTGCTCGAGTGGGCGGAATTCACCGACGTCGACGGCTTCAACCTCGCGTATGCCGTGACCCCGGGTACCTTCACCGATGTCATCGACCACGTGGTCCCGGCTCTCGAGGCGCGCGGTGCCTATGACCGCGAGTATGTGCCGGGTACATTGCGGCACAAGCTCTTCGGCAAGGGCGACCTGTTGCCCGACCACCACCGCGCCGCCACCTACCGAGTGGGTGGGGTCAATTCCACCATCGACGACTCGGTACGTGACGGGGTTGGTGTGCAAGGCTGATTCCCGCACTTTGTGGGGGCAGGCTTGGTATCAACAGAGCATGACTACCGATCTGTTCGACGTCAGCGGAAAAACTGCCCTGGTCACCGGAGGTACCAGCGGGATCGGCGCGATGATCGCCCATGGTCTCCACGAGCGTGGGGTCCGGGTGATCATCGCCGGCCGCAAGCCCGATGCGCTCGAGAAGGCTTCCGAAGCAGGGTTGATCGCCATCAAGGCTGATCTGTCGACACCCGAGGGGTGTACAAAACTCGCGCAAGATGTTCTGGGTCAGGTGAATTCGCTGGACATCCTGGTGAACAATGCCGGAGCCACCTGGGGTGCTCCGGTAGACGAGTTCCCGTCGTCGGCCTTTGACAAGGTACTCGGGCTGAATGTTCGTGCGCCCTTTCTGTTGACGCAGGCTTTGTTGCCTGCGCTGGACCGGGCCGCCACGTCGCAGGACCCTTCAAGGGTTGTGATGATCGGAAGCATCGACGGGATCCGGGTGCCGCAGACCCCGTCGTATTCGTACTCGGCGGCCAAGGCCGCGGTACACCAGCTCACCCGTCATCTGGCGAGTCATCTGAGTTCTCGGAACATCACCGTAAACGCCATCGCGCCTGGACCTTTCGAATCCCGCATGATGCGGGCGATGTTGGAAGAGCGACGCGACGAGATCGAGTCGAGTACCCCGCTCGGCCGCATCGGTCGTCCTGACGACGTGGTCGGTGCCGTCGTCTACCTGACGAGCCGGGCGGGTGCCTATCTCACCGGCGCGGTGATTCCCGTTGATGGTGGCATATCCACCACGCGTTGACCGATTTGTTGCAGAGCGTTCACCATTTGATTAGCGAAGCTTCGAATAGGGCACAAATCTGCTCGCGTTATAACGTGGATTTCGATCGCTGACGTGCGATGATTCATTGGTCGCCGATAGCCGGCGATCTGCCGAGCAAGGAGCACGCGGGCTATGTGGGATTCATTCTGGGACTTCATCTGGTACACGTTGGTGATTTTCGCCTTCATTGCGTATTTGATGATTCTTTTCAACGTTTTGATAGATCTGTTTCGTGACCACAAGACGTCCGGTTGGGTCAAGGCAGTTTGGATTCTGTTCTTGGTCTTGTTGCCGTACATAACCCTCTTCGTCTACCTCATCGCGCGTGGTCGCGGAATGTCTGAGCGGGCGCGTGAGGCCCAGCTCGAGGCACAGAAGCAGGCGGAAACCTACATCAAGCAGACCGCCGGAACCGCGGGGCCCGCAGATCAGATCGCGTCCGCGAAGGCGCTACTGGATGCAGGCACGATCACCGAGGATGAGTTCCAGCACCTGAAGGCAAAGGCGCTCGCAGCGGCGTAATCCACGCGTACCAACCACCTCCATTCCAGGCACCGAATGCTCACGCGTCCGGTGCCTGGAATGTTGGTGTGACCAGTGCACCTACGTGTAAAGCGGCGTCAACCATCGCATCGATTCGTCTTGTAGTATTCCGACCGATGAGTCAGGGCCCTATCGGCCGCGGAGCAAAGGCCTGACCGGGGGATGGGAGCCTAGTGCATGGCTGAGCGTCTGAAACCGAGATTGCTGACCGGTGCGCCAACGGTTTCGGTGGTGATTCCCTGTTACAAATACGGAAAATACCTGCCCGATGCAGTGAACTCTGCGTTGAACCAACCCGGGATCGATGTTGACGTGCTGATCGTCGACGACGCATCGCCTGACGACAGTGCGGCTGTCGCACAATCTTTGGCGGTCGGTGACTCTCGGGTGAGTTGCCTGGTGCACGAGACCAACCAAGGACACATCGCGACGTACAACGACGGACTCAAGGTCGCACGCGGAAAATACGTCGTGCTGTTGTCAGCCGACGACCTGCTGCCGGACGGCGCGTTGACTCGCGCGGTCGCACTACTCGAAGCCCGCCCGGATGTTGCCTTCGTGTACGGGTTTCCGCAGTATTTCGAAGACGCCCCTCCTCCTGTGACCAGTGACGTGCGCAGCTGGACGGTGTGGTCGGGGCCCGAATGGATCGAACGGGTCTGTCGGCGTGGGAACGGACTCGTCGTCAGTCCTGAAGTGGTGATGCGCCGCACGGTCATGGACGAACTCGGGGGCTTCGATCCCGATCATCCGCACGCCGCGGACTTCAAGATCTGGTTGCACGCTGCACTGCGAGGTTCGGTCGGCCGGGTCAACGGGAGTGATCAGGCGTTCTATCGAGTTCATGGTCAGAACATGCACCTGACTGATTTCAAGGGCGATCTCACCGATCTTCGAGAACGCCGCCGCGCGTTTGCGACATTTTTCGAAGAAGAAGGGGCCGCGATCCCCGAGATCGCGGGCTTGGAAAACATGAGTAGGCGGGCGCAGGCCAAAGAGGCGGTTCGCCGTGCCAACCACGAACTCGACTGCGGGGCAGATGATTCGGACGGTTTGCTTGCCGAATATACTCGGGTCGCCGCGGAGTTGTGGCCACCGGTGCGCCAGTCGCGTGAATGGCGCGCATATCAACGGCGGTTGGAGGGGCGGTCCCACCGGATGGATCGGGGGCTGGCGAAGTTGGACTGGGAGCTGCGTTACCGCATCGGGTGGCGTCGGTGGCGCCGATTCGGGACCTGACGGATCCTTCGAGTTCTGCGTTCGGTGGGTTCGGATGCTAAGCATGAGGCACATCGGCTCCAGTACAGGGGCACGCCATCGAAAGACCGCGCAGATCCAACGGACGGCCATGACATGCGAATACTTGTACTGGGAGCAACGGGCTATATCGGCGCCCGACTGGTCACGGCGCTGCTCGCGGCCGGGCACGACGTGGTGGCCGCATCGCGGAATCTGAACAGGCTGAAGCAGTTCGGGTGGTCCGACGACGTCCGCACCATAGAACTGGACGCAATGAATCCCGAATCGGTGCGCGCCGGACTGAATGCGGCAGGACCGATCGACGTCGTGTATTACCTGGTCCACGGGATCGGACAGAAGAACTTCCGCAGAGACGACGAGTCGGCAGCGCAGAATGTGGCAGCGGCGGCGCGTGATCACCAGGTGGGGCGCATCGTCTATCTCGGCGGATTCGTACCTCATGACGACGAGCTTTCGGAACACCTGGAGAGTCGAGCCGAAGTAGGTCGCGCGCTCGACAGCGAGGGCGGCCCCGAATTGGTCTGGCTGCGGGCCGCCGTGGTGATCGGTGCCGGTTCGACTTCGTTCGAGATGGTGCGCTACATGTCCGATCGGCTTGCTGTGATCCCGCTCCCTTCGTGGGTGGACAACCCGATGGATCCCATCTCGGTGCGCGACGCCGTCCACTACCTCGCAGCCTCCGCGTTTGAAACGGTGCCGCCCGGGTATTACGACATCGCCAGCGCAGAGAACTCGTCGTACAGCTCACTGTTGTTCGCATACCTGCGCGCGACCGGGTCGCCACGGGTGGGGGTGGTGATGCCGGGCGTCGATGTCCGGCTTGCCGGTTTCATCGGGGGTCTTCTGGTGCCGGTGCCCAGTGGTCTCGCCTCGGATCTCGTGCGCTCGTTGGACCATCCGATGAGAGCCTCGGAGCACACGATTCGCGATCACGTCCCCGATCCGCCAGGAGGGCTGTTGACCATCCGAGAAGCGGTGCGTCGGTCGGTCCAGAGCCCGATGCCTCGGCCGGTGGACGAACTGGCCGACATCCACCACCTCGCCGACACCGACCCCTCCTGGGCCGGTGGAGATCTGATGCGGGTGAAAAGGGCTGTGCGCGACCGTGTCGTCGCACCGGTCCGCACGGTGGTGGGTGCAGTGGCCGGCACCACCGGCCTCGACAAGTTGTGGCGCGCGCTGTGATCGCATTGCCAGAGAAGTTCGAGTTCCTGGTCGGCACAGTCCAAGACGATTCCGCAGAACCGCCGGAGTCGCGGCGGGCCGTGCTGTGGCGTCGAATCGTCGTTGTCGTCGTCCTGATCGTCGGCAGCGTATTCCTGGGTATCTCCCTGTCGATCGAACCGGGTGATTCGGCTTTCTATCCCATGACATTTGCCCTCGCTGCAGTATGGACGGTGGGCGCGCTGTTGTCGGGCCGGTTACGGCTCGGTGCGTACCCGCCGCCGCGTGGTGGTCCGGTGCGTGCGGCCGTGATCGGGGCCGTGGCCGGCCTCGTCCTCGGTGCGATCTTTGTGGTTGGTGGTCTCGTGACGCGGGAGATCCCGCCGCTGCGCGACTTCATCGCCGACGTTCTCGATCATGCCGACAGCGGTGGTATCGCGCTGGTGCTCTCGACCGCGATCGTCAACGGCATCGCCGAGGAGATGTTCTTCCGGGGCGCTGTCTACTCCGCGCTCAAAGGTTATGCACCGGTGATCTTCTCGACGGTCATCTATGTGATCGCAACGCTCGCCAGTGGCAATCCGATGCTGGGTTTCGCGGCGATTCTGCTGGGTCTGGTCTGTGCCCTCGAACGTCGGGCAACAGCCGGGGTCCTGGCTCCGATCTTCACCCATGTCTTATGGACGATAGTGATGGTTCTGGTTCTGCCACAGCTGTTTTGATACCGGTTCCCGGCGCTCGGGACGACAACGATGATGGAGAGGTTTGTATATGGCTGGTGTGGATGTCTCGGTGCGGTCCGATCTGAAACCGGATGCCGCGTGGGCGATGGCGTCGGATCTGAGCAGGTTCGACGAGTGGATGACGATCTTTGCGGGATGGAAGAGCCCGGTGCCTGCAGAGGTCGAGCTGGGGACGAAGGTCTCGTCCCTGATAAAGGTCAAAGGTTTCCGCAACACGATCCATTGGACGGTGACGCGGTACGAGAAACCTCAACTCCTCGAACTCTCCGGGCGTGGACGTGGTGGTGTTCACATCGACATCGAGTTGAAGGTGACTCCTGAAGGTGACGGCTCGGTCTTCGACCTGGGCGCATCGATCAGCGGTGGCGTGCTGAACGGCCCGATCGGCAATCTTGTCGCCAGGGTCATCGATTCCGACGTTCGCAGTTCGGTGGCAAACCTGGTGGCGCTGCGCTGAAGTCGTGTGTGATCCGGCGTCGACGGGGTTGCGACGCGGATGGGTTCAGGCCTGCGGTCTGACGGGTTCTGCGAGTCGTGGGACGGACAACGATCCCGTAGACCAGACTGGGAATCACTGTCTCGCCTGCCCGAGGTTTACGATTCTGGGCCAGCGGGCAGTCCACGGGGGAGGCCTGGTCGCCCGCGGTGGGCAACCAGAAGCCCCTCACCGAAGTAGGGAGAATCGTGAGTACCACGTATCAAGCAGTCGAGGTCTTGGCCGAGCGGTCGACAACCACCACGTCGGTGGGCATCGTCGGCTACATCATCATCGGCGGTCTCGCCGGTTGGATCGCCAGCAAGTTCATGGGAACCGACAAGGATATGGGCATCCTGCTGAACATCGTCGTCGGTGTGATCGGCGCCTTCCTCGGTGGCTTCCTCCTGAGTTTCGCCTTTGACACTGCAAGCGGTGGATGGTTCTTCACATTCCTCACGGCGCTGCTCGGTTCGGTGATCCTGTTGTGGATCGTGAAGAAGGTCAGAAGGTAGAACCGCCGGTGGTTCGGGTCCGTCGGGTCGGCGGCGTTACGGCGGCGGTGGTCGCACTCTTACTGACGGTGTCCTGTTCGACGCCGTCGAACGAAGACGCCCAGTCCGCTGACGTCTGCGCCATCCCGACGGACTCGGCACCCGATTCGGTTGCCCCTGCCGCATCGCCGAACCCGGGCGCGACTGCAACGCAGGATATTTCGACAAATCCCGAGGTCGCCACCGGTTATCGCAGCGATATGGTCGCGGTGCAGACGGAGTCGTTCGCCGCGGCCACCGCGAATCCGCTGGCCACCGAGGCGGCGTGCGAGGTCTTGGCCGACGGGGGAAGCGCGGGTGACGCTTTGGTCGCAGCCCAGATGATGCTGGGTCTGGTGGAGCCGCAGAGTTCGGGTATCGGCGGCGGCGCTTTCGCGCTGTATTACGACGCAGAAGACGGATCGGTCCAGGCCTACGACGGTCGTGAGGTGGCGCCTGCCGCCGCCACGGAGAACTATCTTCGCTGGGTCGACGACGCCAACCAGACCGAACCCGTGCCGAATACGCGTGCGAGTGGCCGATCCATCGGCGTGCCAGGGGTGTTGCGACTCCTCGAAGACGTCCACAACGAGCACGGAAGTGCCGATTGGCAGAGCCTGTTCGGATCCGCGACGCGATTGGCCGACAGCGGATTCGAGATCAGTCCCCGGATGGCTGCAGCCATCGCTGCCTCGGCCAAAGAACTGGCCGCCGACCCGGCCGCCAGTGAGTACTTCTTGAATCCCGACGGGACCGCCAAGCCCGCCGGGACCGTGTTGACGAATCCCGCATACTCGAAAACCCTGGGCGTTATCGCAACAGAGGGAGCCGACGCGTTCTACACCGGTCCCATCGCGGAATCCGTTGTTGCGAAGGCGGGCTCGACCGAGAACGGGATGACGCCGTCGCTGATCACACTCGACGACCTGGCGAACTACGACGCCAAGGTTCGTGAACCGATATGTGTCGGATATCGCGACAACCAGGTGTGCGGAATGCCGAACCCGTCCTCCGGCGGTCTGGCCGTGGCTTCCACGCTCGGCATTCTCTCGAACTTTCCCCTCGACCAGTACGGTCCGACCGCAGTCGACGCCAATGGTGGCGAGCCCTCTGTGTCAGGGGTGCACTTGATCGCCGAGGCCGAGCGTCTGGCCTATGCCGATCGGGACAAGTACATCGCCGACTCAGATTTTGTGCCGCTACCGGGTGGGAACTCGGATGCGCTGCTCGACCCCGCGTATCTCAAAGACCGCGCTGCGCTGATAGATCCGGAACGATCCATGGGTACCGCTACCGCCGGTGCATTCGACGCCGGTGAACCCATGGGCTGGTACGCCGGAGTCGAACACGGCACCAGTCATGTCTCCGTCGTCGACAAGGATGGGAACGCGGCGTCGATGACGACCACGGTCGAGTCGGCGTTCGGGTCATTCCACATGGTCGATGGTTTCATCCTCAACAATCAGCTCACCGACTTCTCAGCGGAACCGGTTGACGGGCAGGGCCTTCCGTTGGCGAATCGGGTGGAACCGAACAAGCGACCACGCAGCTCGATGGCACCGACGCTCGTCTTCGCTGAACCGCAGGGCGATCAACGCGGCGAGCTGGAGATGGTACTCGGATCGCCAGGGGGCTCGGTGATCATTCAGTTCGTGGTGAAAACCCTGGTGGGACTCATCGATTGGGGCCTGGATCCGCAGCAGGCCGTGTCAATGGTCGACTTCGGTGCCGCGAATACCCCGAAGACCAATGTCGGCGGCGAGCACCCGGATATCGACACCGCAGACGATGGTGCCGCAGATCCTCTGGTCCTGGGGCTTCGGCAGTTGGGGCATCAGGTGGATGTCGCAGATCAGTCCAGCGGCCTGAGTGCGCTGGTACGCACGGACCAGGGTTGGTCTGGCGGAGCCGACCCGCGTCGCGAGGGTATCGTCCTGGGCGACCCCCAATGACCTTGGAGATGGCATGACTCGGATCGGACGCTCTGACCTCGACGTATTCCCGCTCAATCTGGGCGGCAACACCTTTGGCTGGACCAGTGACGCGGATACGTCGTTCGCAGTGCTCGACGAATTCGTCTCCGCAGGTGGCAACTTCATCGACACCTCGGACAGCTACATGGCCTCGATTCCGGGCAACTCGGGTGGTGAGTCCGAAACGATCCTCGGGCAGTGGTTCACCACACGTGGCAGGCGAGACGACGTGGTGCTCGCCACCAAGGTGAGTCGGCATCCAGAGTTTCTGGGATTGGCGCCGGACAACATCGCCAAGGCAGCTGAGGCATCCCTGCGCCGCCTGCAGACCGATCACATCGACCTCTACTACGCGCACTACGACGATCCCGATGTGCCGCTGGAGGAGACGCTGGGCGCGTTCGATGCGTTGGTTCGAGCCGGCAAGGTCCGACATCTCGGTATTTCGAACTACTCGCCGGAGCGCATCACGGAGTGGTTGTCGATCTGCGAAACGAACGACTTCGCGAAACCGGTTGCCCTGCAACCACACTACAGTCTGGTTGCCAGAGAGCCCTTCGAGTCGGAACTGCGTCCCCTTGCCGAGCGGTTCGACCTGGGTGTGATGCCCTACTGGGCTTTGGCCAGTGGCTTTCTGACCGGCAAGTACCGGACGCAGTCCGACGTGGACGCCGCTGCACGCAGCAAGATCGTCGACCGCTACTTCAGTGCTGAAGGCTTGGCCGTTGTCAACGAGCTGGCGGTCATCGCGCAAGCTCGGGACGTGGAGATCGCCACTGTCGCTCTGGCGTGGACACGCCAACAACCGACCGTGGTCGCACCCATCGCCAGCGCCCGGGTTCCGGGGCAACTCGGCGCTCTGTTGGCATCGGTCGACCTGGAACTGACTGATACTGAACTACTTCAGCTCGATTCTGTTTCGGCCGCTGTGGGTCAGGGCTGACGTTTGAAACTTCACGGTGTGAGCTGCATCCGTTGGCAAACTCAGATGCGGGACCGCCGGCTCGACTGGATCGTCTGTCGGGACATGGCTGCCGACGCGTTGACAACGCGATCGCCATAGCGCTCCAGCACCAGTGCCTGTGTTGCCGCGAGGTGGGCGCGGGCAAAGCGTGCGGCCTCCTCGGCCCGTCCGGCCGCGATCTCTTCCACGAGGCGGCGATGGGCGTGGACCGCACCTTCGGCCTCGATCTGGGAGGGGTATTCGCCGTGCCGGGTGCGGGCTTCTGCCCAGGCTTCTTCCTGTGCCGACCACAGTGCGACGTAGCTGCCGACGGCATAACGGATGGTCGCGTTGGGTGTGAACGCCACGACGAGGTCGTGGAAGTCGCGGGCGGAGTTGGTGAAGTCGACGCCGCTGGTGATGTGCTCGACGGATTCGTCGATGGCCTTGGTCAGCGCCGGGACCACAACCTCGAGGCGGTCTTCGCGCTTGGCGCATTCTGCGGCGCACATCGGCTCGAGCATCTGCAGCCCGTCGGCGAGGTCTTTGAGGGTGACGCGACCGGCCTGAAGCGAAAGCCCGAGGTGGTAGGCGGCGGAGGTCTCATCGGGGCGGTGGACGTCCGCGCCGCCGATGTTGCCGCGCCGGACCGTGACCAGGCCTTCGGTCTCCAGGATGCGCAAGGCTTCGCGGATCGAGGGGTAGCTGACCCCGAAATCCTTGACCAGTTGTTCCTGGGTCGGGAGACGGTAGTGGTCGTCGGCGAGGATGTTGTCCCGCAGCTCGTCGGCAACGGTTTCGGCAATCCGACGCTGAGGAACACGGCGGCTCTGGGCAGATGTCACGCTCGCCACCTTATATTCACTCGGCCAGCTTAATCTGCCGAGACTTACCATTCAAGTATTCCAATCCTTATGAGGATTGAGTTACCGTGCTCTCATGGACTTCACGTTGGGTGAGGCGGCGAACGCGCTCCGCGACGACCTCCGCTGGCTGATCAAGGAAAATGTTCCGGCAGAGTTTCGGGGTGCGTTCACCGATGACCCGGACGACCTCGAAACCGCGCAGGCCTTCTGTCGCTTTCTCGCCGACCGTGACCTGCTCTGTATGGCCTGGCCCGAGGAGTTCGGCGGGCGGGGTGCCTCGGTCTGGGAGCAGACGGTGGTCCGCGAGGAGATGTGGGCACATCACGAACCGCGCGGTGCCCAGTACATGGGCGTCAACTGGGTCGGGCCGACAATCATGCGTCACGGGACAACACAGCAACAGCAGCAGCATCTCCCGCCGATCGCGCGCGGTGAGGTGATCTGGTGTCAGGGGTTCAGCGAACCGGGCTCCGGCTCGGACCTGGCCTCACTGCGCACCGCAGCGCGACGTGAGGGCGACGGGTGGAGCATTTCCGGGCAGAAGATCTGGACCTCGTACGCCACGATGGCCCAGTGGTGCTTCCTTCTCGCCCGCACCTCGTCGGGTGAGCGAAAGCAGCACGGTCTGACCGTCTTCCTGGTGCCGATGTCCGATCCGGCCATCGAGGTCCGGCCCATCCGTGCGATGTTGGGCCCTCACCACCTCAACGAGGTCTTCTTCAACGACCTCAAGGTCACGCAGGCCCATGTCCTCGGAACTGTGGACGAGGGATGGAAAGTCGTCCAGGAGGTCCTCGCATTCGAGCGGGTGGGCATCGCCCGGTATGCCCGGTGTGAGCGCTTGCTACAGGAAGCACCAGCGGTGCTGGGTGACGCATGGGATGATCTGCCTGCCGAACTCCACGCCCGCTGGGCCCGGATGTTGGTCCACTGCCGACGGGCCAGATTGCTCGCGTACCGGGTGGTGTCGATGCAGAACGAGGGGCAGGTACGTCCGGCCGACGCGGCGCTGTACCGGATCGCGGTGACCACACTCGACCAATCCAGCGCCAATGTACTGACGGAGCTCGCCACCTACGCGCCCCTGACGGGTGAAGAGGCAGAACGATTCCGGCTGGACGTGCAAGCTCACTGGAGCTACTCGCAGGCGGCGACAGTTGCGTCGGGCAGCATCGAGATGCAACGGATCCTGCTTGCCCGCAACCTGCTGGCGGCATCATGAACATCGACTTGAGCCCGGAAGCAACGGAATACGGCACTGCGGCGTTGCGCGCTTTCGAAGCGGCCGGTGGTGACCGGCTTCTCGAAGGAGCAGAGGTCGATCCGGCGGGCCGGGAACGATCCCTGGATTCGGTTTTCGCGGGCCTCGGCGCCTGGGAACTCAATCCTCGCGGAGATATCGATGAGCTCGAGGCGGCTGCTGCGCTGTGTCGAAGCGCCGGCTATTGGGGGATCCCGTATCCCGTGGCCGAGCGTCTCTCCAAGCCGGTTGACCTCGATGTCGACGGATTGGTGGTGGTCACCGATCATGGTCCGGCAGCTGCGATCTCCGACATCGAATTGCGATGGTCTGCAGTCACAGTGAGCGGTGTGCGCAGTGCCGTCACCGTGCTGCCTGCGATAGCGCCGCCGCGCACGTCGGCTTTTGTTGCACCGCTGGCGCTTACACCGATCGACAAGAACGGCGACAAGGATCTGGCGCTCGGGCTGGTGCTGCCCTGCTGGACGCTTCTGGGCATGCTCGACCGGGCTCTCGAACTCACCCGCGCGCACGTACTCATGCGTGAACAGTTCGGCCGACCGCTGGCCCAGCTCCAGGGTGTCCAGTTCCAGCTCACCGATGCTGAGGTGGAGCGCAGTGGCGTGGAAGTCCTTGCCAAGTACGCGCTGTGGAGCATCGAGGCAGGGCAGGCCGAGGCCGTCGACGATGCACTGGCGCTACGGTTGGCCGTCGTGGAGGCGGCCGACGTCGTGTTCCGCGTCGCTCATCAGCTGCACGGGGCCACCGGCTTCTGCGACGAGACCACCCTCTCGTGGCTCTCGCGGTACAGCCTGCCGTTGCGGCGACTGCCGCTGGGCCTGTCCGCAACCGGTGCCGCGCTCACCTCTCGCGTGGGGCGCAAAGGCCTGACCGGCCTGTTCGGCAACACCCTTGCCGCGGTGCCAGAGCCGGTGGCGATCATTCAATGAAAAACATTGGGGGACCGGTGAAGTACGACCTGCCCGACGAATTGACAGTGACCTGTGAAGGCCCGGTCCGTACGGTGACCATCAATCGTCCCGATGACCTGGGCGCGGTGAACAAGAACCTGCACTGGGCCCTGGCCAACGTCTGGCGGCAGATCGCTGCCGATCGCGACGCCGCCGTCGTGATTCTCACCGGTGCCGGCCGGGCGTTCAGCGCCGGTGGGGATCTCGCCTGGATCACCTCATTCCTCGACGACCCCGTCGGCCGCGATGAGAGCATCCGCGAAGGCGCCGAGATCATCGACGAGATGCTGCGTTTCCCACTCCCGATCATCGCTGCCGTCAACGGCCCGGCCGTGGGCCTGGGATGCAGCATCGCGGTGCTGTGCGACATCGTCCTGATTTCGGAGAAGGCCTATCTCGCCGATCCTCACGTGGCCGTCGGCCTGGCCGCCGGTGATGGGGGAGCCGCCTTTTGGCCGCTCCTCACCCCGATCTTGAGGTCGAGGGAGTACCTGTACACCGGCGATCGGATCCCGGCGGCCACAGCGGTCGAACTCGGGCTCGCCACCCGAATCTGCGCCCCCGACGATCTCGTCGATCAGGCAGGCGCCCTGGCGCAGCGCCTGGCAGCGCAACCCCGCGAGGCGCTACAGAGCACAAAACGTATCGTCAACATGCACCTGAGCCAGGCATTGGCCGGACCACTGCAGGCCGGGTTCGCCGCCGAAGTTGTCACGATGCAGACCGAAGAGCACCGGAAACGTCTTCTCGCACTGGTGGAACGGGCGCGTCCCTGATGGCAGCGGAACTCGGTGACTTTCAGAACGGGGACTTTCGGGCGACGGTCCGGAACTGGTGTGTGACACATATTCCGGCGGACTGGCGGGCGGCGCAGACCGGCGTTTCGGACGAGGTGTTCGTCCGCTTCCAGAAGGAGTGGTTCGCCGAGCTGAATGAGGCCGGTTACGCCGTGCCGCACTGGCCTGCGCAGTGGGGTGGCGGCATGACTGTCGAGCAGCAGGTAGTGCTCTATCAGGAGCTCGCCGCCCACGACGCACCACGATTGGTATTGCCGTTCGTGTCGATCCACCACGCGGCGTCGACGCTCCTGGCTGCGGGCACCGAGAAACAGCAGCAGCGCCACCTTCCGGCGATCCTCGGCGGCGAGATCTGGTGTCAGGGATTCTCCGAACCCGGCGCGGGTTCGGATATGGCGGCACTCAAGACATCCGCGCGCAGAGTCTCTGATGGTGTTGGGGGCGACAACTACATCGTCAACGGCCAGAAACTCTGGGCAAGCGGTGCGCTGCACGCGGATTGGTGTCTGCTGTTGGCCCGTACGGATCCGGATGCCCCCAAACGGCGCGGTATCTCGTACTTTTTGCTCGACATGCAGACACCCGGCGTCGAGGTCCGGCCCATCCGTCAAGCGACCGGGGAATCACATTTCTGCGAGATCTTCCTCAACGATGTGGTGATTCCGGCCGAGAACCTCGTCGGGCCGGAGAACGCCGGCTGGCAGGTCGCCCAGGAGACCCTCGGTGCCGAACGCGGTATGACGATGCTCGAACTGTCGGAGCGGCTGGCGCACGGCGGGTTTCGGTGGTTGGTGGAAGAGTGTTCCACACCTCGACGCGATGGATCTGTGCCACTGAATGATTCGCTGGTTGCGGATCGGCTGGCGATGCTGGAGACGAAGATCGAAGGACTGCGTCTGCTCTGCTCGGACTTTGCCACCAATGATCACCCCGGGCCCGCGGATGCCTCGATCGTGAAGCTGTTCTACAGCGAGTTGCTGCAGGAGCTGACCGACTTCGGCGCCGAGGTCGCCGGGCTGTCCGCGCAGACACACCTGCGCAAACCGCTGTCGAGCGGATGGGAATCGGGTTCCTGGGTCCTGGATTTCATCGGATCGTGGGAGTGGACCATTCCCGGTGGGACCAGTGAAATACAACGAAACATCATCGGCGAGCGAGGCCTGCGCCTGCCGCGAGAACCGGCAGGAACCTGATGACCACCGACAACCTATCCGATCTGCACAGCTCCTCCGACCCACACAGCCTTTCCGAGTTGCACGGGGAACTGCGCGCGGTGGCACGCGATCTGCTTGCCAAAGCCGAGGTGGGTACGCCGATCGATTGGCAGTTGGTCGCCGGATCCGGGTGGCTGGGGTTGGAGGCAGCCGAGGACTTCGACGGTGCCGATGCGACCTTTGCCGAGGTTGCCGTCGTGCTCCGAGAAACGGGCCGGGCGGTGACGACCGGCCCATACCCGGCCGTCGCAACGTTGAGCCTGGGACTGCTGGAGTTGCTGGCGCCGACTCCTGGTCGTGACCAGTTGTTGCGCGACACCGTATCCGGCGACGTGGTTCCCATCGTTGTGGTCGAAGGCGAGAACAACCTCGACGAAGTCGATCAGACTCCGTTCCGGATCACCCGTAGTGAGGCCGGATGGCAGCTCAGCGGTGAGGCCGACCTGGTCCTGGGTGCACCTGCTGCCGACCGGCTTCTGATCCCGGCGCTCGATTCGGATGAACCCGGCACGACCGTCGTCGTGGCCCTTGATCGCAACACCGCCGGATTGCTCGTTGTCGATCAGCCGGTCGTCGACCTCACCCGTGGCTTCGGTCGTGTGACCGCAGAGGACGTGGTGGTGTCGGTGGACTCGGTGTGGCAGTTCGAAACCGATGGGGCAGAGGCGTTGCGACATCTTCACGATCGCGCCGCACTCGGTGTGGCCTGCGACAGTCTCGGGCTCAGCGAGGCAGCAATGGCGGCAACTGTCGAATACGTCGGGGTGCGAGAACAATTCGGCCGCAAGATCGGGTCGTTCCAGGCCGTCAAACATGCCTGTGCAGACATGCTCGTCCAGGTGACGGTCGCGCAGAAGCTCGTCGATGCGGCCGTACGTGCACTGGCCACCGACCAGCCAGGCGCCGCAGTGGCCGTCGCGATGGCCAAATCGTTCACCGGTGGCATGGCCGTCGAGGTGGCGGGTAGTGCGATGCAGCTGCATGGCGGAATGGGTTACACGTGGGAAAGTGGCATCCACGTCTACCTCAAGCGGGCCATCCTGAATCGATCACTGTTCGGTTCGCCCGCACAACACCGTGAGGCGCTCGCCGCCAGACTCCGATAGTGTGCGGTTCTGGCGACGAAACCCGCAGGCGGAGACGAAGCCGCAGGCGAAGCTCGACCCGAATGGTTGGACGTCGCCAGAACCCCACATCATCGGGGTGCGGGGGCGAGCCTTTTCGCTGCGAGGTCGCGGATGTCGCTGGTCTTGATCTTGGAGCTACCGGTCAGAGTGATCTCGTCATCGGTGAAGAACAGAACATGGCGGGGCACTTTGTAACTCGCCAATTCGCCCTTGATGTATGCGCGGATCTCGTCGGGCTTCAGGTCTGCGCCGGCATGCGGGACGATGCACGCAACAACCACCTCACCGAGCGTCTCGTGGGGGACTCCGACGGTACGGGTCACCTTCACCCCGGGGTGCGCCACCAGAACCTCATCGACCTCGAGGGGTGAGACGTTGGCGCCACCGGTCTTGATGATGTCGGTGAGGCGGCCTTCCCAGAACAACCGGCCTTCGCCGTCGACGTACCCTCCGTCGCCGGTGGGGAAGAAGCCCTCGTCGTCGACCGACTCGCTCAGTGGTGTGCCGAGGTAGCCGAGCATCAGTGTCGGCCCCTTGACGCAGATCTCGCCGCGTTCGCCCACCGGCACGGTCTTGCCGGACAACGTGTCGACGATCTTGAACGTCACGCCCGGTAGTGGTTTGCCGCTGCTGCCGCCGGCCTCTTCCTCGGTGGTGTTTGCCGGGTAAATGGCTGAGATGGTGAAGGTTTCGGTGTTGCCGTAGGCGTAGCCGGGTTCGATCCACTCCGCTGTGACCGACGGGTGGCGTGCCACCGGGGTGCGATGGTCGACGAATCGCAAGCTGCTCAGATCCGCGGTGGCCCAGTTGGGTGCGGATTCGAATTGTGCCCACTGATGCGGCCAGGCGAAGGGGAAGTTGACCTTTTCGGACTCGATGAGCTCCAGCGCCTCGGTGGCATCGAAGGTCGTCTGCAGTACGAGTGAGCCGCCGCTGGACAGCGTATTGCCCAGTGCCATCGCGAAATTGCCGGACCAGAAGAATCCGTTCGCGCTCCAACACCGAATGTTGTCTTCCGGGCCGAAGTGGTAGAGCTGTCGGAATCGCCACAGTTGTATGGACACCCCACGATGGGCGCTGAAAATGCCCTTCGGTTTGCTGGTTGATCCCGACGAGAAGAACAGCACCGCAGTATCGCTCGGCTTCACCGCTGCGGCCGTGGCCTCGACCAGCTCGCGCGGTGAGGCCTGGCCCCTGGCGACGAAGTCATCCCAGGTCTCGATCGCACCCGGTAGATCGGAACCATCGCCAACCGCTGCAAGGTGGCGCAGGAAAGGGTATTTCGACGAATGGAGTTCGCCGGGGGCCGCGTCGTCGATCTGCGGTTCGAGGTCTCTCAACACCTTCGCGTAGTCGGTTTTGAGCACCTTGCGGTCGAACAGCAGCACGGAGACGCCGGAGACCCCGAGCAGGTGGTCCAGCTCGGCGGCGGTCGAGAACGTGCTGAGGGTGACGGCCACACCACCGGCGAGTGCGGTGCCGAACACCGCGGTGATCCACTCGGGTCGGTTGGTCATGAGCACGCCGACCCGACCGTCCTTGCCGATGCCGGACGCATGCAGCGCCCGGGCCACCTCGACCGCACGTTCCCACAGCTCGGTGTAGGACCAGCGGATGACACCCTCGGGGGTGTGCATCACCAGTGCTTCACGGTCGCCGTACAACTCGGTCACCTCACGCAAAAAGCCCGGCATCGTGAGAGTGCCGAGGCCGGGCTCTTCGCTCAGCGGCGGACCAGATACCACCGAGATTGCGGCGGTCGATTCGGTGGTGATCTGAGTACTCAAGGCTGACCTCGTTGTCGTCTTTGGGTGCGGGTCTGTCAGAGCGGTAGTTCGACCTCGGCAGTGCACGTCACCAGGGTGGTGCCGTCCTGGCTGGTGAGCTTCAACTTGATCTGGACAAGCGGTACGCCCCACTCGGAGTCGGCCTTTTTGTCCACGATCTCGGCGTCGAAGTAGGTCACATCGCCCTCGAACGCGGGTCCGCGGAAATCGGCCTTGGTGTGCCGGACCATGCCGTCGTGGCCGGCCCAGTTGGCGAGGAAGTCGGTGCACCAGGCACCCATCGTGGCGCCGTACCCATAGGCGCGTGCCATGCCGACCTCACCGGCCTTGTCGGCGTCGATGTGTCCACGCGAGGGGCCGACGTACAGGCCGTCCCGTTTGCGTGGATCGATCTTGGCGCCCTCCTCGTCGAAGCCGAAGCCCTCGACCCAACCCGGATCCTGATAGACCCAGGGATCGTCGACCCCTTCGGGTGCAACCCATTGGAAGGTGCCCCAGATGTTGAACAGGAAGGCGCGGTATTCGGTGGTGAAGCTCGCGATGGTGTGTGGACCGATCACCCGACGGTGGAGTTTGTCGCCGACGTTGACCTCATCGAAGTGCGGTGAGATGCCCAATCGGTTGGACATCAGCCAGTCGTCTCGGAGCTTTTCCACTTCGAGTAGCTCTGCATTGGTCCACTTCTTGACCACGCCGATCTCGTTGTCGTACATACCGCGCTTGGTGGCTTCGGCCGCGAGATAGCGTATGGCGGTCGACCGCTCCCTGGCGACCAACGCCCCGTGCTGATTCTTGTGGGCGGTGTCGCCGCGGGAGAACATGGTGGGTCCGGCAAACTTCGTCTCGGCCACCTTGTAGTCGTGAAACCACCTGTCCTGGAACAGTTTGTCACCCGGTCGCACGGGGGTTCCGTAGAACCACCATTCCTCGCCGCCGAAGATCAGGTGGCTGTTCGGGATGTGCCCCACACAGGCCGGCGCCGCCCCGTGTCCGTAGTCCAGGCCCACCGCGATGGACTGCGGTGCCACGAGCCCACCGAACTTCGAGTTGCGCGCGAACTCCTCATCCCAGTGCAGGGGGTTCGGGTTGTCCATCGCCATCACCCACCGGCGGATGTCAGAGGTGCTGCAGGGGTCCCAGAGTTGCCCGCCGCCAACGGGTTTGCCCACCCGGTGGTCGACGTCGGTCAGGTCGAGCTGGACGGCTTCGGTCTCGCTTGTGGTCATGTGTGTACTCCTGATTCAGCGATTGACGTCGACAACGATGCGGCCACGCACGGTGCCGTCCATCAGCTGGTCGGCTGCTTTGATCGATTCCGCAAGGGAGATCTCGGTGGCGATCGACTCCAGGGCGCTTGGATCGAGGTCGCGGGACAGGCGTGCCCAGGCGGTGATCCGTCGCTCGATGGGTGCCATCACGCTGTCGATGCCCAGTAGCGATACCCCACGCAGGATGAACGGCGCGACCGAAGCCGGGAAGTCCATGCCCTGCGCGAGACCACAGGCGGCGACGGTGCCGCCGTAGCGGGTCTGCGCGCAGGCGTTGGCCAGGGTGAAGCTGCCGACCGAGTCGACAACACCGGCCCAGCGTTCCTTCTGCATCGGCTTGCCCTTTTCGGAGAGCTCGGCCCGGTCGACGACGGTGGACGCACCGAGCGCCCGGAGATACTCGACCTCGGAGGTCTTACCGGTGGAGGCGGCCACGGTGAAGCCGGCCTTGGTCAACAGTGCGATCGCAACGCTGCCGACGCCGCCGGTGGCTCCGGTCACCAGGATCTCGCCCTGCTCGGGGCGCACGCCTGCGTTGACTAATGCCTCGACGCAGAGGCTGGCCGTGTAGCCGGCGGTGCCGATCGCCATGGCCTGCTTGGCGGTGAACTCGGCGGGCAGCGGTACCAGCCAGTCACCGTTGAGGCTGGCGCGCTGGGCGAAGCCGCCCCAGTGGGTTTCACCGACGCCCCAGCCGTTCAGGACGACCCGATCGCCGGTGGACCACTTGGCGTGCGAGCTGGCCGTGACGGTGCCTGCCAGGTCGATGCCGGGAACCATCGGGAACTTGCGGACCACCGGGGACTTGCCGGTGATGGCAAGGGCATCTTTGAAATTGAGTGAGGAGTAGTCCACGTCTATCTGGACGTTTCCCTCGGGAAGCTCGGTTTCTTCGACGTTTTGGAGGGCAACGGATTGCCCCGCTTCGCCCTTTTCGATGACAACTGCCGAAAACATGAGAGAAGTAGTCCTTTCAACCGCCCCAAAGCGGGGCAACAATGTGGCCGACATTACGTCAATCCTCGTAAGGATTGCAATGCTTGCAGGTGCTATTGGCTGGGAGTCAGCGTGCTGTCCATCCGCCGTCGACCACGATGGTCTGGCCGGTGACATAACTCCCGGCATCGGAGGCGAGCCAGAGCACGGCGCCGACAATGTCTTGCGCGGAACCTTCTTTCGGTAGTGGTGTGTTGCGACGTAGGTACTCCGATGCGCGCTCACTGGTGTAGAGCGGCCCGGTGATCTCACTGCGGAAGAAGCCGGGTGCCACGGTGTTCACCCGGATCGAGTGCCTGGCCCACTGCACCGCGAGTTCGGCTGTCAGCCCGGACAGCCCGGCCTTGCTTGCGGCGTAGGACGCCTGCGGGATCCCGGGGATGCCGACCTGACCACTGATGGACGAGATGTTCACGATCGAGCCGCCGCCGGCTTCCACCAGGTGGGGAAAAGCGCTCTGGGCCAGCAGGAAAGGTGCCATCAGATTCAGGCCGAGGGTGTTCCGGATGGCCTCCAGTGGTTCGGACTCCGCCTTCTCCTCGGTGAACATGCTGCCTGCGCCGTTGATGATGATGTCCGGTGGTCCGAGTTCGTCCACCACGGTGGGCACGATGGTGCCGACCTGTTCGAGATCTGACAGGTCGCAGGAAACCGCAAGGCCGTTGATCCGTTCGGCGACCGCGCTCAGCCTGTCTTTGCGCCGGGCGACCACCGCAACGCGGGCGCCGGCCTCGGCCAGGGTTTCCGCGACCGCAACCCCCAGTCCTGACGATCCGCCGGTCACGATTGCGACTTTGCCCTTGAGATTGAACAGCTCGCTCACGCGGTGGTTCCCTTCGAGGTCGCCTGTCGGCCGGAAATGCGTTGTTGTTCAACGAACTCGGCAAGTCCGGCCCGCTGCACCTTGCCCATCGCGTTCACCGGCAGCGCATCGACCTGGGTCCAGGCCTCGGGGACTTTGTACGACGACACCTCGCGACGGCAATGCGCCGTGAGATCGTCGAAATCCAATGTGGAGAACGAACTCTCGACCACCGCCGCCACGCGCTGTCCGAGGCGGTCATCGGGGATCGGGTACACCGCCACCTTCTCGACATCCGGATGCGTGCTGATTGCTCGCTCCACCTCGAGTGGATAGATGTTGGCCCCGCCACGGATGATCACCAGCTTCTTGCGGTCGATCACCGTCAGCCACCCGGAGCCGTCGACGGTTCCGATGTCGCCGGTCGGCAGCGGGCCCGGCGCTGCCTCGTCGAGCCCATCGGGGCCCCAGTGGCCGAGCATGGGGCGCCAGGCCCCGGCCCATTCTCCGCCGGAAGCAGCGGTCAACTTCAGCTCGCCGGATTTGCCTGCGGGCAACCGATGGTTGTCGTCGTCGTATGCGGCGACGTCGAAGTGCGGCAGTACCTGCCCGCTGGCCCGCACCCGCCACTGGCCATCGGGTGGATCGATCGACACGACGGTGGGTGCCTCGGTCAGGCCGTAGGTGACGCGCGGGATCAGTCCGTGGGCGTCGGCGAATTCCTGGCGCAGGGCGTCTGACGTGTCACCGCCGCCGCTCCAGACCTCGCGCAACGAGCTCAGATCGGCGTCGGGACAACGGGCGAGGTCGTAGAGCTGTGCGGGTGCGCCGTTCCACACCGTCACGCGCCGGGTGCTGATCCACTCGACGAGCCCGTCGACGTCACGACGGTTCATCACCACCGCACACCCGCCGGCCTGGGCGGTGAGCAGTGTCGACAAGACCATGAGGTTGAGGATCGTCAGCGGGAAGCTGTCTCCCTTGCGCAGGTCGGGACCCCATCCGCGGGTCCTGTTGAGCACGGCACCGGGCAGCAGCAGATTTCGGTGGCTGTGGACCACGGCCTTGGCGCGACCCGAGGTACCGCTGGTGAACGCGATCCCGGCCGGGGCGTCGATGTCCGGTTCCACCTCCGGTGCCTCGAAGTCGCTGCGAAGCAACTCGGACCATCGTTCGGGCTCAACACATTCCGGGCCGGTCACCTTGCCGTTCGTTCCCGACAGCACCGCAGTGGGCCCGCACAGGTCGACGATGTCCTGTTGTTCGCCTGCCGACAACGCCTCGCCGACTCCGGCCCAGATCGCGCCGATCCGCTGGGCGCCATGAAATGCCGCCACGATGTCGAGATCATTGGGCAGGCAGGCGGTCACCCGATCGCCCGGACGTACGCCCAGCGACCACAGTGCACCTGCGGCCCGCCGGGCCTGATCATCGAGTTCGGTGTACGTCCAGATGCCGGAGGCGGCCTCGACCGCGGGGGCATCCGGGCGGTCCGTGACCGCGCGGTCGAGGACGTTTCCGATCGGCTTGAAAATCTCCACCTGCTAGTCATACCACTATCCTTGTAAACATTGACCTGATAGCTTGGGTTCGTTGTCGAAGAGGCGGGTTAGGGATGAAACACACAGGTCCGTTGGTCGGCGTACGCGTGGTCGATCTGACGGCAATGGTCATGGGCCCCTACTGCACTCAGGTGATGGCAGACATGGGCGCCGACGTCATCAAGATCGAGATCCCGGCCGGGGACAACACCCGATACATATCGGTGGGTCCCGAGCCGGGCATGGGTGGCGTGTTCGTGAACGTGAATCGCGGCAAGCGCAGCGTTGTCCTCGATCTGCGCGCCGACGACGACAAACAGGTTCTGCGTGACCTGATCAGCGGCGCCGACGTGTTCATCCACTCGATGCGCGGTACGGCGATCGCCAAACTCGGCTTCGACTACGACGAGGTCGCCGCGATCAACCCGTCGATCATCTACACCAACTGCTACGGCTACGGCCGCCGCGGCCCGGATGCGAATCTCACCGCCTACGACGACACCATCCAGGCCGAATGCGGCCTGCCGTTCGCCCAGGAGCAACTCACCGGCGAGCCCGGCTACGTCGGCACGATCATCGCCGACAAGGTCGCCGGGATGACGGCGCTCTACGCCACCACGATGGCGTTGTTCCATCGCGAACGTACCGGCGAAGGTCAAGAGGTGGAGGTGGCGATGTTCGAGACGATGGCCGCGTTCATGCTGGTCGAACATGCCGGCGGCGCGATGTTCACGCCGCCGCTGGGACCGGCGGCCTACCACCGCGCGGTGTCGCCGAACCGAAAGCCGTACCGCACCAAGGACGGCCACATCTCGGCGCTGGTCTACAACGACAAGCAATGGGACGCGTTTGTTGCAGCCGTCGCCCCCGAATGGGCTGGTGAGCATTTTGCCACCCTCGGGCAGCGCGCCGCACGGATCAACGAGGTGTACTCGCTTCTGGGAGAGACATTTTCGGAGCGCACCACCCAGGAATGGCTCGACCTGCTGCGTTCGCTGGACATCCCGGCTGCGCCCGTCCGGTCACTCGACGAACTGTTCGACAACCCGCACCTGGAGGCGGTGGACTTCTTCGAAGAGGTCGAATCACCCTATGGTTCAGTCCGTTTCCCCGGTCCGCCCACCTGGTTCTCCCGAACACCCGGCCGGATCGACAGCGCGGCACCCAGGCTCGGTGAGAACACCGAAGAGGTCAAGGCCCAGGTGCGCTCGGTAGACGGGGCCTGGTCCTGATGGCGGTATCCGCGACGATCGACCTGCAGCGGTACCTGCTCCCCGGCGATCGGATTGTCATCGGGCAGGCCTGTGGTGAACCCACAACACTCATCGAAGCCCTGATCGAGCAGGGCCACGAGGTGGGCGGGCTTTCAGCGTTCATCTCGACCAGCTTCTCCGGGCTCTTCACGCCGGAGACGGCCAAGAGTTTCTCGCTGTCGAGCATGGGTGCCATGGGCTCGTTGCGGGTGATGAGCAAAGCCCATGAGCTCGATGTCGTTCCGTGCCACGTCGGCCAGATCGCCCCGATGATCGCGGGTGGTGACATGGGCTGCGACATCGCATTGATCCAGGTCAGTCCGGCCGATGCCGACGGCAACCACAGCTTCGGACTCATCAGCGACTACGTGCAGGCAGCCGTCGCCAGGGCGCGCGTTGTCATCGCCGAGGTCAACGATCAGGTGCCCTACACCTGCGGCGAGAAGGTGCCCGCCACGGCGATCGATTACGCCGTGCACGTCTCGCGGACCCCGGTCGAGGTGACGTCCGCTGCGATCAACGACACCGATCTGGCGATGGCCGAACATGCCGCTGCGTTCATCGGCGACGGTTCGGTCATCCAGATGGGTATCGGCGCGGTCCCGGAGGTGATGTTGCGGCTCCTGCGCGATCGCCGCGACCTGGGCGTGCACTCCGGCATGGTCGGGGACGGGTTGGTCGACCTGATCGAGGCCGGCGCAGTCACCAACGCCCGCAAGAGGATCGACCGCGGCGTGAGTATCGCCGGCGCCCTGATCGGTACCCGGCGGTTGTACGACTTCGCCCATCAGAACCCCGAACTCCGGATGTGCAATACGGCGTACACCCATGAGGCGGCGGTGATGGCGCAACTCGAGAACTTGGTGACCATCAATTCGGCCCTGGAAGTGGATCTGACCGGGCAGGTCAACGCTGAGCAGAGCGGCGCCGCCTACCTCGGCGGCACCGGTGGTCAGCTCGACTTTGTTCGCGGGGGCGCACGGTCGCCGGGTGGGCACGCGATCATCGCGCTCCCGGCGACCGCGAAGAAGGGAACGATCAGCCGGATCACGGCTCGGCTGTCGGGTCCGGTCACCACGCCGCGCAGCGACGTCGACGTGATCGTCACCGAGTTCGGCGCAGCGCAGCTCCGTGGCCAGAGCTTGGCCGAGCGCTCCAAACGCCTTATCGCCATTGCGCATCCGGACTTTCAGGAAGAACTTTCGCGCGAGGCGCACATCATTCAGCAGAGGGGATATTAGTGAGCGACGCCGTCCTGTTCGACGCCCGCGACGACGGGATAGCGATCATCACGATCAATCGTCCCGACACCCGTAATTGCCTGTCGCTGGAGGTCCGCGAGGGTCTGCGCGACGCCTGGGAACGCTTTGAAAACGACACCGCGCTGCGGGTCGCGGTCCTGACCGGCGCCGGTGAGACATTCTGTGCCGGAGGCGATCTCAAGGAGATGGTCGCGACCGGGATGGCGGTGCCGCCACGCGACATGTTCGCGCTTCCCTATGACACCGTCGAACTGTCGAAACCGACCATCGCCGCGGTTAACGGATACGCCTTCGCAGGCGGCTGGATGATCGCGCAGGCGTGTGACCTGTGTGTGGCCAGTACCAGCGCCAAGTTCGCGGTCACCGAGGTGAAGGTCGGCCGGAGTTCGCCATGGGCGTCGCCGCTGATCCACATGATCCCGCAACGGATCATGATGGAAATCCTGCTCACCGGAAAGCCGATCAGCGCGCAGCGTGCCTACGAGATCGGTCTGGTCAACCGGATCACAGAGCCGGAGAATCTGCTGAGCGAGGCGATCGCGCTTGCCGCGGACATCCTCGCCGGCGCGCCGCTTTCCGTGAAAGCTGCACGCGACACGGTGATGATCGCAACCGAGATGGGCCGGTCGGAGGCGCTGGTTGCCGCCAGGGCCGCCGCCGAAGACTGCTACAACAGCGCCGACGCACAGGAGGGACCCACTGCGTTTTCGCAGAAACGGGCGCCTGTGTGGACTGGAGCCTGAAGCACGGCGGTTGGTGATCCCGCTGGAATCGTCAAGGTGACTTACGGCATTGGTACGCTCATGGAGCACGGCAACCTGGGGGTCGGTATGTCAGAACCTGCAGACGAGGCGGCGCACGCGGACGCCGACTTTGGCGAATCAGAGCGTGGATCGGTCGACGCGAACATCCGGGCGCGAATCCTCCAAGGCCTCGCGACGGCCGACTACCGTAAAGCCCTCGCCGATCGCGGTGTCACAACTGTCTCACTCGACGAGGTGGGGCGGCTTGTCGAACATCGACCAGATGGCACCACGGCGATGCTCGACGGCGAGTGACACTTGAGTTGCGGCTGCCTGAGGAGTGGTGTCGTACCCCTCATCTAGACTCAAATGTATGTTCGAGGGGGAGATCGAAGATGCAGGTGGGGACGATGAAATCGGTCCTGTCGAGTCGCTGGGTGTCAACGAGTTGTTGCGTAACACCGAGCTCGCGATGGTCCAGCAGTCGCGGATGGAGTGGGAGCGGTATGCCGCTGCAGCGATGCTGCATCGACATCTCGTAGAGCCGACCGTAGGGACCGAGGCGGAGATGCGGGCGCTTGATCCGTTCGCGCAGTGTGCGGCGAGATTGTCTGCCGCACAGGGCCTGACGCAGCGGACCGCGGAGCTGCAGATCAATCGCGGGGTCGCGCTGCGCGATCGCCTGCCAGCGGTCAATGCGTTGTTGAAAGCCGGCCGCATCGCCGCGCACCACATCCCCGACATCATCGCCCGCACCGAACTGATCGAGGGTTCGGCCCACGTGGCCGATATCGATCGCGCGATCGCCGAAGCACTGCGTCGGCGTGGGTCGTGGTCGAAGGGTCGGATGCGAGACATGGTCGATGCCATCATCTTCCGCCGAGACCCGGACCTGGTGCGTAAGAACCGGGAGGATGCGAAAAACAACCGTGGGGTGTGGGCCAACAACACCGACCACGGCATGGCGGTTTTGGATGCCCATTCCACGGCCGAGGAATTGACGTTGATTATGGCGCGGCTCGAAAAGCTGGCGATGGCCACGTGTAAGGCCGATCCGCGGAAGAAGTCTGATCGGATGGCCGATGCGTTGTTTGCCACGGTGATGGGTCGCGAATTCCGTTGTGAATGCCCGAACGACCCAAAACATCCCTGTACCGCTGAAATCGTCACTGTTCCTGCCGGACAAGTCATCTCAGGCGTGGACGTGAAGATCGTGCTGCACGTGATCACCGACCAGCCGACCTTGGAAGGAACCGCAACCAATCCCGGATTCATGGATGGTCACGGTGTCATCTCCGG